>NZ_JAGINP010000007.1 GCF_017876155.1 Azospirillum rugosum | reverse complement strand
TGTTCCTCCACCCCGGGTTGGGTTGTGGGCGTTTTTTTCCCCACTTTCCCCCCCCCCCCCCGGGGGGGGGGGGGGGGGGGGGCGGCCCCTTGAGGGGGGACCGGACAGCTCTGCATCTGCCGGGGCCCCCTCACCCTAACCCTCTCCCCAGAGGGGAGAGGGGATTATGCGCCTTCGCGGGAATTCGGGCAGGCCCGGACGATCCGGCTCCACTCCTTCAATGGTCGCCGAGGTCGCGTTCGATGTCGGCGACGAGGCGTTCGGCGATCATCATCGACCGCAGCCGATCCTCCTCGCCCATGCCCTGCGCCGGGTCGATGGAGGCCGGGAAGGACACCGACCGGCACAGCGCCTGGCCGGAGGTGCAGACCATCACCTCGAAGCTGCGCGAATCCTCGTTGAACAGGCACTCGGACTCGAACCCCTTGGCGTCGGTCTCGTCCCACATCATGGTCTTGCTCATGGCACCTTATCCTCGTCTGGATGTCGCGCAGCGTTCGGTGTGCGGTTATTTGGCGTTCGCCATAGCGACGGCGGTGTCGCTCATGCGGCTGGAGAAGCCCCACTCGTTGTCGTACCAGGCCATGATGCGGACGAAGGTCCCGTCGATGACCTTGACCTCGTTCAGCGCGAAGGTCGAGCTGTGCGGGTCGTGGTTGAAGTCGCCCGACACCAGCTCGTCGGTGTAGGTGCCGAGGATGCCCTTCAGCGGACCGTTGGAGGCCTCGGTGATGGCCTTGGTGATCTCCTCGACGGAGGTCGCGCGCTTGGCGGTGAACTTGAAGTCCACGACCGAGACGTTCGGGGTCGGCACGCGGATGGCGGTGCCGTCCAGCTTGCCCTTCAGCTCCGGCAGCACCTTGCCGACGGCCTTGGCGGCGCCGGTGGAGGTCGGGATCATGTTCAGGGCCGCCGCGCGGGCGCGATGCAGGTCCTTGTGGTTGGTGTCGACGACCCGCTGGTCACCCGTGTAGGAGTGGATCGTGGTCATGAAGCCCTTCTCGATGCCGATCAGGTTGTGCAGCACGAAGGCGACCGGGGCCAGGCAGTTCGTGGTGCACGACGCGTTCGACACGATGCGGTGCTCGGCCTTCAGCTGGTCGTGGTTGACGCCATAGACGACGGTGATGTCCTCGTCGGTCGCCGGGGCGGAGATCAGCACCTTCTCCGCACCCGCCTCCAGGTGCTTGGCGGCGTCAGCGCGCTTGGTGAAGATGCCCGAGCATTCCATGGCGACCTGGACACCCAATTCCTTCCACGGCAGCTTGGCCGGATCACGCTCCTGCACGACCTTGATCGAGTGGCCGTTGACGACCAGTTCGCCGTCGCGCGTTTCCACCGTGCCGGGGAAGCGGCCGTGGACGCTGTCGTACTTCAGCAGGTGGGCGTTGGCCTTGAGGTCGGCGAGGTCGTTGATCGCCACGACCTCGACGTCCTTGCGGCCGCTCTCGTAAATGGCCCGCAGGACCAGACGGCCGATGCGGCCAAACCCGTTGATCGCAACCCGAACAGTCATAACCGAAACTCCAATGCTTGATAGGGAATGACGCGGCGAAGGCGCGTCCCTGTTGATCCGTGATCGCGCTTATTTCTTCTTCAGCGCGGCGACGCCGGGCAGGTCCTTGCCTTCCAGCCATTCCAGGAAGGCGCCGCCGGCGGCGGAGATGTAGGTGAACTTCTCCTCGACGCCGGCGTGGGCCAGCGCGGCCACCGTGTCACCGCCGCCGGCCACCGACAGCAGCCCGCCTTCCGCCGTGCGCTCGGCCACCAGACCGGCCACCGCGTTGGTGCCGGCGTCGAACGGCTGGATCTCGAAGGCGCCGAGCGGGCCGTTCCACACGATGGTCTTGGCGCCCTGGAGCTTCAGGTCCAGGAACTCCACCGTCTTCGGCCCGACGTCCAGCGCCATCCCGTCGGCGCCGATGGCGTTGGCGGCGACCGCGCGGTTGGCCGCCCCGGCCTTGAACTCCTTGGCGACGATGAAGTCCACCGGCAGCAGCAGTTCGCAGTTGGCCGCCTTGGCCGTCTCCATGATGGCGCGCGCCTGGTCGGCCATGTCCTTCTCGCACAGCGAGGCGCCGACATCGACGCCCTGGGCGTAGAGGAAGGTGTTGGCCATGCCGCCGCCCAGCGCCAGCATGTCGACCTTGCGCACCAGGTTGCCCAGCAGGTCCAGCTTGGTCGAGATCTTGGCCCCGCCGACCACCGCGGCGACCGGCCGCTCCGGCTTCTCCAGCGCCTTGGTCAGCGCCTCCAGTTCCGCCTGCATCAGCCGGCCGGCGGCGGCCGGGAGATACTGCGCCACCCCCTCGGTGGAAGCGTGGGCGCGGTGGGCGGCGGAGAAGGCATCGTTGACGTAGAGGTCGCCCAGCTCGGCGATCTGCTTGGCGAAGGCCGGGTCGTTCTTCTCTTCCTCGGCGTGGAAGCGGGTGTTTTCCAGCAGCACGATGCCGCCCGGCTGCACGCCGGCGATGGCCGCCTTCGCCTTGTCGCCGACGCAGTCCTCACCGAAGGCGACGGTCTGGCCGACGGCGGCGCTGAGCGCGTCCAGCACGTTGCGCAGCGAGTTCTTGGCGTCCGGGCCGTTCTTCGGGCGGCCGAAGTGCGACAGCACGACGACCTTGGCGCCCTTCTTGGCCAGCTCGGTCAGGGTCGGCGCCAAGCGGTCGATGCGGGTCGTGTCCGAGACCTTGCCATCCTGCATCGGAACGTTCAGGTCGGCGCGCACCAGCACCGTCTTGCCGCTCACATCGCCATTCACGCCCAGGTCGTCGATGGTGTTGAAGTCCGTCATCACATTCGCTTTCAGGAGGGCGCCCGATCGGCTGCCGTTGCAGAAGTATATTAATATATCAGTTGCGGGGGCAAGCGCGAACCGGCAGCCGGGGTGGGGGCGTTACAGTTTGTCGCACCCCCGCGGGTTAGCCGCGGCGGCGCGTCTCGCGGACCAGGATCAGCAGGCCGCTGGCGATAAGGACCAGGGCTCCGACGACCACATGGGAGGCCGGCGTGTCGCCCCACAGCATCCAACCGAACAGCGTCGCCCACAGGATGCCGGAGTAGCTGAAGGGGCTGACCACCGCGCCCGGCGCCAGCGCGTAGGCCCGCGTGATGAAGTACTGCGACCCGCCGCCGGCCAACCCCATCAGGGCCATCAGCCCGAAATCCTTGAGGCTCGGCGTCACCCAGGCGAAAGGCAACGCCACCGCGCACAGCGCCGTCGCGAAGGCGGTGAAGTAGAAGACCGTGGTCACCGGCGCCTCGGTGCGGCCGAGCTGGCGCAGCGTGATCTGGGCGAGCGCGTAGGCAACCGCGGCGGCGATGGCGACCGGCGCGCCGTGGCCGAAGGTGCCCTCGCCCGGCTGCACGATGACCAGCACGCCGACGAAGCCGACCGCGACGGCGCCCCAGCGGTAGGGGCCGACCCGCTCGCCCAGCAGCGGCACTGACAGGGCGGTCAGGAACAGCGGCGCGGAGTAGGAGATCGCCACCGCGTCGGCCAGCGGCATCAGCCGATAGGACCAGAACAGCAGCACCATGGAGATCAGGCCGACCACCGCCCGCCCGACGTGCCCACGGACCTTGCCGGTGCGCAGGGTCCGCCGGCCACCGGCCGCGGCGACCATCGCCACAGCCGGCAACAGGCCGAACAGGTTGCGGAAGAAGGTGACCTCGGCCAGCGGGTAGCCGTCCGCCAGGACCTTGGACAGGGCGTTCATGACGGCCATCAGAGCGATGCCCGCGAGCATCGACAGGATGCCGAGCCGGACGTTGTCCACCCGCGGGCCGGTCCGCTCCAGAAGGCGGGCCGGGGCCGGAGATTGGGCGAAAGCGCCGCTCATGGGAGCGCTCCTTCCGTACCGGTCAGTTTGCCTTGTGGAAGGTGCGGCTGATGACGTCGAGCTGCTGCTCGCGGGTCAGCTTGATGAAGTTCACGGCGTAGCCGGACACGCGGATGGTCAGCTGCGGGTACAGCTCCGGATGGTCCATGGCGTGCAGCAGCGTCTCGCGGTCGAACACGTTGACGTTGATGTGGTGCCCGCCCTGCCCGAAGTAGCCGTCGAGCAGACCGACGAGGTTGTCCACCCGCTCGCCCTCCGTCCGGCCCAAGGCACCCGGCACGATGGTGAAGGTGTAGCTGATGCCGTCCTGGGCGTGCGCGTAGGGCAGCTTCGCCACCGAGGCCATGGAGGCCATGGCTCCCTTCTTGTCCCGCCCGTGCATCGGGTTGGCGCCGGGCGCGAAGGGCTCGCCCGCCTTGCGGCCGTCCGGCGTGTTGCCCGTCTTCTTGCCATAGACCACGTTGCTGGTGATCGTCAGCACCGACTGCGTCGGCGTGGCGTCGCGGTAGGCCTTCTGCTTGCGCAGCATGCCCATGAACGCCTCCACCGCCCAGCGCGCGATGGCGTCCACCCGCTCGTCATTGTTGCCGAAGGCCGGGTACTCGCCCTCGATCACGAAGTCGGTCGCCAGCCCGCGCTCGTCACGCACCACCTTCACGGTCGCGTGCTTGATCGCCGACAGGCTGTCCGCGACCACGCTCAGCCCGGCGATGCCGCAGGCCATGGTGCGCAGGATGTCGCGGTCGTGCAGCGCCATCTCCAGCCGCTCGTACATGTACTTGTCGTGCATGTAGTGGATGGCGTTCAGCGCGTTCATGTAGACCCGCGCCAGCCACTCCATCATCGGCTGGAAGCGGGCCATCACCTCGTCGTAATCCAGCACGTCGCCGGTGATCGGCGCGGTGGCCGGGCCGACCTGCTCGCCCGACAGCTCGTCGCGGCCGCCGTTGATGGCGTAGAGCAGGGTCTTGGCGAGGTTGGCGCGGGCGCCGAAGAACTGCATCTGCTTGCCGATGCGCATGGCCGACACGCAGCAGGCGATGCCGTAGTCGTCACCCCAGTAAGGGCGCATCAGGTCGTCGCTCTCGTACTGGACGGAGCAGGTCTTGATGGAGGTCTCGGCGCAGAAGGCCTTGAAGCCATCGGGCAGCGCCTCCGACCACAGGACGGTCAGGTTGGGCTCCGGCGCCGGGCCGAGGTTGTTCAGCGTGTTGAGGATGCGGAAGCTGTTCTTGGTGACCAGCGTGCGGCCGTCCAGCGCCATGCCGCCGACGCACTCCGTCACCCAAGTCGGGTCCCCGGAGAAGAGCTGGTCGTATTCCGGCGTGCGCAGGAAGCGCACCAGACGCAGTTTCATGACCAACTGGTCGATCAGCTCCTGCGCGCCGGCCTCATCCAGCCGCCCCTCGCGCAGGTCGCGCTCGATGTAGACGTCGAGGAAGCTGGAGGTGCGCCCCAGCGACATCGCCGCCCCGTTGGCCTCCTTAACGGCCGCCAGATAGGCGAGGTAGGTCCACTGCACGGCTTCCTGGGCGTTCGCCGCCGGGCGGGTGACGTCGAAGCCGTAGGACTTCGCCATCGCGACCAATTCCTTCAGCGCCTTGATCTGCTCCGAGATCTCCTCGCGCAGGCGCAGCGTGTTCTCGTCGAGCTGGTCGAGTTCCAGGCTCTTCAGCTGCGCTTTCTTGTCGTCGATGAGCGTGGACGCGCCGTAGAGCGCCAGCCGGCGGTAGTCGCCGATGATGCGGCCGCGCCCATAGGCGTCCGGCAGGCCGGTGATGACGCCGGACTTGCGGCAGCGCAGGACCTCGTCGGTGTAGACGTCGAAGACGCCGTCGTTGTGCGTCTTGCGCAGGTTCGGGAAGACCTCGTCCAGCTTCGGCGACGGCGTGAAGCCGTAGGCTTCCAGCCCAGTCTTGACCATGCGGTGCCCACCGAAGGGCATGATGGCGCGCTTCAGCGGCTTGTCGGTCTGCAAGCCGACGATGACCTCAAGGCTCTGGTCGATGTAGCCGGGGGCGTGGCTGGTGATGGAGGACACCAGCTCCGTGTCGGCGTCGAGCACGCCGCCCTTCGCAGCACGCTCAGAGGCCAGCAGATCGCGGACCTTGTCCCAGAGGGCCGCCGTGCGCGCGCTGACCGGAGCCAGGAAGGCGCTGTCGCCTTCGTAAGAGGCCACGTTCTTCACCAGGAAGTCGCGCACATTCACCTCGGTCCGCCAGACGCCGGGCGCAAAGCCCCGCCAGGGCTCCAAGGCCGCCGCTTCGGTCGCAAGGGATTTCTGGTCGATCATCAGGGTGTCCATGACGCGCCTCTTTTTCGGTCGGCAGCCGGCCCGTTCCCCCAAACGGGCCGGCCACGGCGCCCGATGCCAAACCAAGCATCGAGCTTGCCCGTCCAGTAAGCGCGAAATCACCCCGCAGCCACATTGATTCCGATCAAGCGAGTTGCGCGAAACACGCAACGCACCGTTCAAATCATTGCGGGCATCTCGTCGAATGGAGACACAAGTGTGACGCGGTGCAGCATTTCACCGCATCACACTCAATTGACCGAAAATTGCATGTTTCGCGTATTAGGATGTACAAAAGACCTGCCTAGCGCAGCGCCGCCGCGATGTCCGCAGCGAGTCGGGTGAGCGTTCGGCTGAGCGCGTCGGCAATGGCGCCGGGATCGCCCGGGGTTGCGACGGCCTCCTGCACCGCCGTGCGGCCCATGCGCTTCAGACGTTCGCCGCCCCGGTCGAAGATGCGCCAGCGCGCCTCCAGCACGGCCGGTCCATCCTCCGACGCGTCGAAGCGATCCAGCGCCACCTCCACCGCCTGGGTCAGCGGCACGTCGCGGGTCAGCGGCAGGGAGACGACCTCCATCTCCGGCAACGCCGCCTCCAGGTCCTTCTCCAGGGCGCGGGTCACCATCTCGTCGAGCGGGCCGCCCCAGCGGTCGAACTCCTTGACCACCAGCCGGCTGCCGGCCGCGCGCAGCACGATTTCCGGCCGGTCGAGGTAGCCGGGGACGTCGACGGTGTCGATGCCCACCACGCGCCGCGTCTGCGCGGACGGTGCGGCGGGCGCGGGCGCCGTCGCCATCGGCGCCGCGCTGAGATGGTAGAAGCGGCTGGGCTCGGTGCTGCAGGCGGCCAGAAGACCGGCCAGGATGGCGAGGGGAATCAGGCGTATCATCCGCGTTTGCCTCGGATCAGGGCTTCGGGGTGGCGTTCGAGATAGTCGGTCAGGCCGCGGATCGAGCGGGCCGTGGCGGTCAGTTCGCGGACGAGGCCTTGCAGGTCGTAGGCGACCGGCTTGGTCGAGGCGACCACCTCGCCCGTCGTGCTCAGCGTCTTCTGAGCCTGCTCGACCAGCTTGCTGGTGTTCTCCGCCACGTCGCGCAGCGCGCGGATGGTCGGGGCCCCTTCAGAACCGAGCGCCTGGGTGGTCTTCTCCAACTCGCCCAGCGAGCGGCTGAGCGACACCAGCGACTGCGCAACCTCCGGCGACCCGAGCAGCGCGCCAGCCTTCTGGATGGTGGCGCGCAGGTCGCTCACCGTTTCCGCGATGGGGGCGCGGGCCAGCTCCTCCATCAGGTCGGTGGCCGTCTTCGTCGCGGTGTCGAGCACGTTGCGCCGCGACGGCAGCTCCGGATAGGGGCCGCCGGACTCCAGCGTCGCCTTCGGCGCGTCGGGGAAGAAGTCGAGCGTCACGATCAGCTCCCCGGTCAGCAGGTTGCCGGTGCTCAGCTGCGCGCGCAGCCCCTGCTCGACCATCACCCGCATGGCCGCGTAGGACGTGTCCGCGTCGGTTGGGGCCCCCTGCCCGGTGTCGAGCCGTTCCGGTTCCAGGTTCATCGTCACGGGGATGCGCGCGGCCCCGGTCTGCGGATCGACGTCCAGGCGGATATCGGTCACCTCGCCGATCTTGATGCCGCGGAACTCGACCGAGGAGCCTGGGTGCAGGCCCCGCACCGAGCCGTCGAAATGCACCAGGAACGGGATGCGCCGGGTGTAGCGCGCCTCGTTGGCGGCGTTGCGGTTCTCGTAGAGCGGGAAGTTCGTGCCCTCCTCCGCCGCCTTGCCGGCGTCCTGAGGGCCGCCGAGGCCCGGCGTCTCGAAGGACACGCCGCCGGTCGCCAGCGCCTGGAGGGATTCGACCGACACCGTCGGCCCGCTGGCCCCGACCGACACCGACACGCCGCTGGCGTTCCAGAAGCGCGTGTTCGGCCGCACGATGCTGTCGTAAGGCGCGTGGATGAAGACCGGCAGCGTCAAGGCCTGCCAATCCCGGGTGAACTCGTAGCCGACCACCTCGCCGACCTGGATGCCGCGGTAGTAGATCGGCGACCCCGGCCCGAGGCCGCCCAACCGGTCGGCGTTCAGGGAAAAGCGCCGTCCGGGGGAGCTGGAGCGGATCAGCGGCGGCTCTTCCAGCCCGCGGAACTCCGACACGCGGTCGCCCTGCCCCGGATCGATGCCGATGTAGGCGCCGGAGACCAGCGTCCCCAAGCCCGACACGCCGCCGAAGCCCAGCCGCGGCCGGACCACCCAGAAGCGCGTGCCCTGGTTCAGGTATCCCGTCGCCCCCTTCACCATGCGCACGGTGACGACGACGCTGCTCAGGTCCTCGGACACCTCCACCCCCTGTACCGTCCCGACGTCCACGTCGCGGTAGCGCACCTTGGTCTTGCCGGGATCCAGCCCTTCCGCCGTGTCGAAGGTGATGGTGATGGACGGGCCGCGCTCGCTGAGCGTCCTCCAGGCCAGCCAGCCGCCGATCAGCGCGGCGACCAGCGGCACCAGCCAGACCAGCGGCAGGCCGCGCCGCTTGCGGATCACCGGGGTGGGCGGCTCCGCCGGGGACGGCCTTTGCGGCTCCGGCATCGGGCGAGGGTCATCCATGCGACGCCTCCCGGCCTTTTGCACCCAGGTGGGGCGCGTCCCAGATCAGGCGGGGGTCGAAGGACTCCGACGCCAGCATGGTGATGACGACGACGGAGGCGAAGGCGATCGAGCCCAATTCCGCCTCGACGGTGGCGATGGCGCCGAGCTGGACGAGCGCGGCGAGCAGCGAGATCATGAAGATGTCCACCATTGACCAGCGCCCGACACCCTCGATCAGGCGGTAGAGCCGCGTCCGATCCCGTTGCCGGTGCGGGGAGCCGCGCTGGACCGACACGAGAAGGTAGACGAGGCCGACGAGCTTCAGCACCGGCACCGTGATGCTGGCGAAGAAGACGAGCAGAGCGACCGGCCACATCTCCGCCTTGATCAGCGCCTCGACGCCAGACAGGATGGTGTCCGGCTGGCCCGCCCCGAAATAGATGACCGTCATGATGGGCAACAGGTTGGCCGGCACATAGAGCACGGCCGCGGAGACGACCAGCGCCCAGCTGCGCCGCACGCTGCCGGGCTTGCGCCGGTGCAGGCCGGCGCCGCAGCGGGGGCAGTCCCCCTCGCTTCCCGCCACCACCTGCCGGCAGTCGTGGCAGGCGGTCAGCTCCTCCCGTGGAGACTGAGCCGCCTGGGACACGCGGGTCTGCGGCGCCACCCGCTCCCACACCTGGAAGGCGCTGAGCGACGCTTCGCCCCACACCTGGACCAGGATGAAACCGACCAGCGCCGCCAGCGACGCCCCGGGCTCCAGCGTCGCGAGGTCCGACAGCTTCACATAGGCGACGATCAGCCCGAGCAGGAACACCTCGGCCATCGCCCAGCGCCGCAGGCGCGTCACCATGCGGTAGGCCCAGGCCGCGTGGCGAAACGGCCTCCGCCCGGCGGCAAGCGGCAGCACGACGTAGAGCGTTCCCAGCAACTCCGCCGCCGGCGCCACGAACAGCACGAAGAAGACCAGCGCCGCCAGCCCCTCATACCCCCCCATCCACAAGGCCGCGGACCCGCTGAGCAGGGTCGCCGACTGCGCCCGGCCTTCCAGCTCGAAGGTCAGGACGGGGAACAGGTTGGCGACGACGAACAGGATCAGCGCGGCGATGGTCAGCGCCGCCGCATGCTCCAGGCTGCCGGAGCGGAACTGCCGGAGAACGCTGCCGCAGCGGGTGCATTCCGCCCGATGGCCGGGGCTGGGCGGCGGCAACGCATGGGCGGCCCCGCAGTCCGGGCACAGGATGAGTGGGTGGTCGGAAACGGTCATAGCGTTGACTTAACGTTTTCCGACCGGAAAGGTTCGCCCCCGCGGCGCGCCCGGACGGGGCGCATCTTTGGGATGAGTCGAACCTTCGAAACTGCGTTCGCCCGTTTGCCCCGGGCGGGGGCTCCTTAGACGAACAGGTTGAAGCTGCCCATCAGCTTCTGGGTGCCGGACTGTCCCGTCGGGATCGAGTTCAGGCTGGACATGGCGGAATTCAGCCCGTCCAGCATCGCCTGCTGGCCGGTGGACAGGCTGTAGGCGCTCTGCCCCTTCAGCGGGGCCTTCGCCACCGTGTCGTAATCCTGGGTGTAGGAGCCCATGCTGAGCTGGATGGCGTAGTTCTTGGTGTCCTTGGGCGACTGTCCCTTGTCGCGCGTGATGCGCAGCGTGTAGTCGCCCTTGTCGAGCGAGAAGTCGCCCTGCATCATGCCTTTGAAATTGTCGTATTGCTTGCCGGCGTCCTTGCTGCTGTCGGCGATGACGGTGCCGAGCTTCGACATCACCTGGACGCGGGTTCCCTCGTCGCCGATCTGGCCGAGCGTGACTTCACCCTTCGTGGTGACGCGAAACTTGTAGAAATCGACCGGATCGTTGGCGCCAAGCGCCCCGACGACGTTCAGCCGCGTGACGTTCTTCGCCAGCACGCCCATGTCGGTGGCTGCGCCGATGGTGTTGGAGGCGGACTTGCGGACGTCCTTGCGGAATTCCTGCACGTTGGCGGACGCGGCGGCCTGCGCCTCCTGCTGGGCCTTCACGCGATCAACAGCGGCGGTGATGGACTTGTTAAGGTCCGACACCATCTGGTTGACGCCGCTCATTGCGTCCGACATGGCACCCACTCCCTCAACCGGCATTCGGAGAGTTATACGCAGGTACCCTACCCCTTCCTGCGTTAACTGGCGATTAATTTCTTACCCGAAATTGCGGGAACGGGCCATTGCGGCCAGCGCCCGCGCCACACGGGCGGGAACGTCGCCGAGCGTCTCCTCTGGTGCGGGCTGGAACAGCCGCTGCGCCGGGAACCAGGGACGCACCCCCGTGCCCAGCTGGGTCCAGTCGCGCCGCCCGACCCGCCACACCGGCACGCCGAGCGCCCCCGCCAGTTCACCCACCGACATGGCGGGCGACAGGACGAGGTCCAGGTTGGCGACCAACGCCGCCATGCCGTCGAAGTCGTCCTTCAGGTCCAGATCGTCCCAGCGATGGATTGCCCGACCGAAACGGGACTCCGCCTCCGCCAGTTCGGTCGCGCAGTCGCCGTATTGCAGGTTCACGAGGTGCAGGCCAGGCAGCGCGAACACGGGCTCCCACGCCTCCAGCGCCGTGTAGGCGGCGCGCCGTTCTTCCGTCATGACCTGGCTGCGCCAGCCGATGCCCACCCGAAGGCCGGGCCCGAGCGCCGCCAGCCGGTCCCTCCACCGCTCCACCAGGGCGGGGTCGGGCGTGAGCCAGGCCGGCCGGCCGGGAAAGTCGGCCAGCGTGGTGCGGAACCAGCCCGCCAGGGACCCGACGGGTGCCTGGACATCGCAGCCGCCCGCGTCGTCCGCCGGGGCGCGCACGGTCGCCATGGGGAAGGAGCGGGCGAACAAGGGGACCATCCGCGGGTCGACCTCGACCACCACGGCCGTGGCCCAGCCGACGACCTCCGGGATCAGCGAGGCGAAAAGGATGGTGTCGCCCACCCCTTGCTCCCCCCAGACCAGCAGGCGCTTGCCGGCGAGATCTTCCCCGCGCCACGGCGGGAGGGGCGGCGACTGCCCGGCCCCAATTCGTCCGGAGGCGAAGCGCGCGCCGTAATCCGCCCATCCCCCGGCCAGATCGCCGCGCTCCAGCCGCAAAAGCGACCGGTCGAAGCGTGCCAGCGCCAGGCCGGGCTGCAACGCCAGGGCGCGGTTGTAGAGCCGTTCGGCGTCGGCCGTGCGCCCCGACCGTTGCACGGCAAGACCCAGGTTGCTCAGCGCCTCCGCATAGGCGGGATCGAGCGCGAGCGCGCGGCGGAACCAGCGCGCCGCCTCCCCATGGCGGCCCATGCCTTGCAAGGCGTGCCCATGATTGTTGTTCGCCGCCGGCTGCGCCGGCACCACCCGCAAGGCGCGGTGGTGGCAGGCGATGGCGTCGTCGAATCCGTCCCGGTCGCGCAGCCCATTGCCGAGGTTGGACCAGGCCTCCGTCTGGCCGGGCTCCAGGATCACCGCCTGCCGCCACGCCGCGATGGCTTCGTCCCCGCGCCCAAGAGCGTTCAGCGCGATGCCCAGGTTGTTCCAGGCCGCGGCGGAGTCCCAGCGCCGGGCCAGCGCCGCGCGATGGCAGGCCGCGGCCTCCTCCATGTGGCCCTGCGCCGCCTTGAGCGCGCCGAGATTGTCCCAGGCCTCGGCGAAGTCCGGATGTAGCGCGAGGGCTGCGTCGAAGCAGCGGGCCGCGTCGCCGTCGCGGCCCAAATCCCGCAGCGCCAGCCCGAAATCGTTGAGCAGGACCGGGTTCCGCGGATCGAGCCGCAGGGCTTCCGCGTAGGCCTCCGCCGCATCGGCGAGGCGTCCGTCGCTGTGCAGCGCGCCGGCCAGCGCCCGGACGGCGGGAGCGAAGCCGGGCCGCAGCCGGAGGGCGTCCGCAAAGTGACCGATCGCCTCGCCGTGCCGCCCGAGCGCCGCGAGGACGAGGCCAAGGTTGTGGTGCGCCTCCGGATAGTCGGCGCGCAGGGCGAGCGCGCGGCGCTGGCAAGCCTCCGCCTCCACGTGGCGGCCGAGGGCGGCCAGCGCGAGGCCCAGGTTGCCGTGGTATTCGGCGATGGTGCCGTTGGCGCGGATGGCCTCCGCGATCAGTGACGCGGCCTCGCCGGATCGTCCGCGCTGGTGCGCCAGCACGCCCAGAAGGTGGCGTGCGGCGTGGCGCCTGGGGTCGGCCAGGAGGATGCGGCGGTAAAGCGCCTCCGCCGCATCGAGGTCGCCGGCCCGATGGTGCCGCAGGGCGGCGGAGAGGAGGTCGTCGTGAGCCATGGACATCCTCTCCCCCGCGAGGAGCGTCGGGTTTCGCTGCGCTCCACCCGACCTACGGCAGGCTCCTCGGTCAGCCCTCCCCGGCCTGGGCCGGGGCCGGGCTCGGGGCGGCGTTGACCGGGGCGGCGAGTTGGGCGTCCACCACGGCCACGGCCGTCAGGTTGACCAGGCCGCGCGTGGTCACCGACGGGGTCGCGATGTGCACGGGGCGGGCGACGCCCAGCAGCATCGGCCCGACATTCTGCGCGTCGGCCAGGATCTTCAGCATGTTGAAGGCGATGTTGGCTGCGTCCAGCGTCGGCATCACCAGCAGGTTCGCCTCCCCCTTCAGCTTGCTGTCCGGCAGAAGCCCCTTGCGCAGGACCTCCGACAGGGCGGCGTCGGCGTGCATCTCGCCGTCGACCTCCAGATCCGGCATCTCGGCGGAAACCAGCTCGTAGGCGGTCCGCATCTTGCGCGCCGACGGCGTGTCGGCGGTGCCGAAGTTGGAGTGGGAGAGCAGGGCCACCTTCGGCTCGATGCCGAAGCGCTTCACCTCCTCCGCCGCCAGCCGCGCGATCTCGGCCACCTGCTCGGCGGTGGGGTCGCTGTTGACGTAGGTGTCGCAGATGAAGTGCGTGCCCTTCTGCGAGATCAGGCCGTTCATGGCCGCCGCGACCTTCACGCCCTTGCGCAGGCCGATCACGCCCAGGACGTGCGCGTAGTGGTCGCCGTAGCGGCCGGACGTGCCGCAGACCATCGCGTCGGCCTCGCCCCGGCGGACCATCAGCGCGCCGAAGACGGTCGGCTGGGTGCGCACGATGTTCAGCGCGTTCGCCGGGGACACGCCGCGGCGGCCCATCAGCTGCCGGTAGACTTCGGCGTAGTTGTGATAGCGCAGGTCGCGGATGACCTCGATCACCTCCACGTCCTTGCCCGGGCGGATGCGCAGGCCCATGTCGGCGATCGTCCGCTCGATGACATCGAGCCGGCCGAGCAGGACCGGCTGGGCGATGCCGTCGTCCACCACCACCTGGGCGCAACGCAGGACGCGCGGATCCTCGCCCTCGGCGTACACCACGCGCTTGGGCGCGGCCTTCGCCTTGCTGATGACCGGCTTCATGACGAGGCCGGAGCGGAACACGTACTGGCCCAACTGGTCGCGGTAGGCGCGGAAGTCGGCGATCGGGCGCGTCGCCACGCCGCTGTCCATGGCCGCCTTGGCCACCGCCGACGACACCTCGATCACAAGGCGCGGGTCGAAGGGTTTGGGGAGGATGTAGTCCGGGCCGAAGCGCAGGTTCTCACCCACATAGGCCGCGGCCACCACGTCCGACGGCTCCGCCTGCGCCAGGTTCGCCATCGCATGGGTGGCGGCAATCTTCATCTCCTCGTTCACCGTCGTGGCGCCCACGTCCAGCGCGCCGCGGAAGATGAAGGGGAAGCAGAGGACGTTGTTGACCTGGTTGGGGAAATCCGACCGCCCGGTGGCGATGATCGCGTCCGGGCGCGCTTGGCGCGCAAGGTCCGGCATGATCTCCGGCTCCGGGTTGGCGAGCGCCAGGATCAGCGGCTTGTCGCCCATGCGGGCCAGCATCTCCGACTTCAGCACCTTGGCGCCGGACAAGCCCAGGAAGATGTCCGCCCCGTCGATGACGTCGGCCAGGACGCGCGCGTCGGTTTCCTGCGCGTAGGCGTCCTTGTAGGGGTTCATCTCCTCGTTGCGGCCCTTGTGGACGACGCCGATGCGGTCCACCAGCCAGACGTTCTCGCGCTTGACGCCCAGGCTGACCATCAGGTCGAGGCAGGCGATGCCGGCGGCACCGCCGCCCGTGGAGACGACCTTGACCGTGGAGATGTCCTTGCCGACCAGCTTCAGGCCGTTCAGGACGGCCGCGCCCACCACGATGGCGGTGCCGTGCTGGTCGTCGTGGAAGACCGGGATCTTCATCCGCTCGCGGCAGCGGCGCTCCACCTCGAAGCAGGCGGGGGCGGCGATGTCTTCCAGGTTGATGGCGCCGAAGGTCGGCTCCAGCCGGACGATGGTGTCGACCAGCGCGTCGACGTCCTTCTCGTTCAACTCAAGGTCGAAACAGTCGATGCCGGCGAACTTCTTGAAGAGGACGGCCTTGCCCTCCATGACCGGCTTGGCGGCCATCGGGCCGATGTCGCCCAGACCCAGCACCGCGGTGCCGTTGGTGACCACCGCCACGAGGTTGGCGCGGGACGTCAGCTCCGCCGCCAGGCTCGGGTCGGCGGCGATGGCGCTGGAGGCCGCGGCCACGCCCGGTGAATAGGCGAGCGCCAAGTCACGCTGGTTCGCCATGGGCTTCGTGGCAACGATCGCCAGCTTACCGGGCTTCGGGTTCCGGTGGTACTCAAGCGCCATGGCGTCGAAGTCGCCGGACATACGTCCTCTCCCCTTTAACCTGATTCCAGTTAATTTGTTCGATTACCCTAACCTGCCCTCCGGCTTATACCCGAATTGTCCGGGCACCGGAATGGGGAAAGGGGCAACTCATGGTGAGTCGCCCCCTTCTTTTCCGCAAGATCCTGTCGCTGTCCTGTCAGGACAGGATCATCGTCCGCATCAGATGCGGGCCAGCGCCGGCTCCTTGAAGTGCTGCTGGTACTCCGCGACCGCCTTGGACTCGTCGAACTCGCCTTCCATCTTGGCAACAACCACGGTGGCCACACCGTTGCCGATCAGGTTGGTGATGGCGCGCGCTTCCGACATGAAGCGGTCGACGCCCAGCAGCAGGGCCAGACCTTCGATGGGCAGGTGGCCGGTCGCCGACAGGGTGGCGGCCAGCGTCACGAAGCCGCCGCCGGTCACCGCCGCCGCACCCTTGGAGGTCAGCATCAGCAGGCCGAGGATGGTCAGCTGCTGCCAGATCGTCAGGTCGATGTTGAAGGCCTGGGCGATGAAGATCGCGGCCATCGACAGGTAGATGGAGGTGCCGTCCAGGTTGAAGGAGTAACCGGTCGGGATGACCAGGCCGACGACGTGCTTGGAGCAGCCGAACTTCTGCATCTTCTCCATCATGCGCGGCAGCACGGACTCCGACGAGGAGGTGCCGAGCACGATCAGCAGCTCGTCCTTGATGTAGCGCAGGAAGGTCAGCAGGTTGAAGTTGTACATGCGGGCGATGCCGCCCAGCACGACGAAGACGAACAGCGCCATCGTGACGTAGACGCCGGCCATCAGCTGGCCGAGCGCGGTCAGCGAGGAGACGCCGTACTTGCCGATGGTGAAGGACATGGCGCCGAAGGCACCCAGCGGGGCGACGCGCATCAGGATGCCGATCACGCCGAAGAGCGCGTGCGACACCTTCTCGAACACGTCCTCGACCAGCTTGCCCTTCTGGCCCATGGCCGACAGCGCGACGCCGAAGATCACCGCGAAGAACAGGATCTGCAGCATGTCGCCCTTGACGAAGGCGCCGACGACGTTGTCCGGGACGATGTTGACCAGGAAGTCCACCGTGGTGTGGTGCTGCGCCTCGGTCGCGTACTTGGCGACCGCGTCAGCCTTCAGCGAACCGACCTGGATGTTCATGCCGGCGCCGGGCTTCAGCAGGTTGACGACCAGCAGCCCGAGACCCAGCGCGAAGGTGGTGACGATCTCGAAATACAGGATCGCCTTGCCGCCGACCTTGCCGACCTTCTTCATGTCGCCGATCGAGGAGATGCCGGTGACGACCGTCAAGAAGACGATCGGGCCGATGACCATCTTGATCATCTTGATGAAGACGTCGCCCAGCGGCTTCATCTCCACGGCGATGGCCGGGTAGAAGTGGCCGAGCAGGATGCCGATGGTGATGGCCGTCAGCACCTGGACCGTCAGGTTCGTGTAGAAAGGCTTCTTCGTCGCTTGCCCGTGAGCAGGCATTGTCGTCTCCTCGTGGCGTTTTCCTGGAATGGGCGTCCGCTCTTGTGCGAGTTCGGCGGTCGGCCCCGTCATGAGCCCCCTATCAGCAAGACGTGTGCCAACGTATGACCCGAGGATTCGCAGCGCTCTTACGCCCGGCATGAGCGAAAAACCGCACGACAGGGCGGAAATGGATGTGCGAAAATCCACACACGACACGCCCTTGGGCGACCGTATGTTGCGGCGCAACACGAGTAACCTGACCGTTGCTTAGGATACGTCCCATCGAACGGACATTTTCGAACGCTGCGGAGCGCGCGCAAACCCCGCCGCCGGACTCCCGTCGTTTCCCGGGCCGCCCCTTCGCGGGGCTGATCGCGGCGCTCGCCGCGCGTCCCCGTCGGCTTCTGCTGCTGGCCTTCATCGTTGGGATGCCGCTCGCCGCCGCGCTGGCGGCCGGCTGGACCGCGTCGGTGGCCCACGAAGCCTTGCAGGAGCAGGGGCGGGCCCGTCTGGCCCTCTACGAGGCCAACCTGCGGGCGGAGTTGGAGCGGCACGCCGCCGTGCCCATGGTGATCGCCCGCGACGCGGAGGTCGCGGCCCTGCTGGCGGCGCCGACGCCCGAGCGCGTGGAGCGCATGAACCGCAAGCTGGAGGGCTTCGCGCGGGCGCTGGGCGCGCTGGCCCTCTACATCATGAACCCATCGGGCACGACCATCGCGGCCAGCAACTGGAACAGCACGGCCAGCTTCGTCGGGCAGAACTTCGCCTACCGTCCCTATTTCCGCTCGGCGATAGAACGGGGCGAAGGACACCATTTCGCGCTCGGCACCACCTCCTTCGTGCCGGGCTACTACACGGCCCAGAGGGTGAGTGCGGAAAACCGCACAGAGGAAACGCCGCTCGGCGTCGTCGTCCTGAAGGTCGGTTTCCAGACGCTGGAGGAAGCCTGGTCGCACGGTGGGGAGAAGGTGCTGGTCACCGACCGCGACGGGATCGTCTTCATCACCAACGTGCCGGGCTGGCGCTACAACGCCCTGCCCCAGCGCCTGCCGGTCACCCTGCCGACCACACCCGATCCACCGACGGAGGGCGTGCCCACCCTGCCCTGGGGCTTCGGCGGCGGGGCGGACCGCATCGCGTTGCGGGAGAACGGGGTCGAGATGCGGTATCTTCACCTGTCGGAGGCCGTGCCCGGCGGCGACTGGACCATCCACGCGCTGACCAGCCTGGAGCCGGCCAGCACCCGCGCCCAGCAGGCCGGGCTTCTGGCGGCCACGGTGGTGGCGCTGGCCGCACTCGCCGGCTACGCCCTGGCCCAGCGGCGCGTCGTGCTGATGGAGCGCCTGTCCTTCCAGGAGGAAACCCGCACCGAACTGGAGCGGCGCGTCGCCGACGCCACCGCCGAGCTGCGCGCCGCGGAGAACGAGCTGACGCAGGCGGCCAAGCTCGCGGCGCTGGGCCAGATGTCGGCGGGCATCGCGCACGAGATCAACCAGCCGCTCGCCGCCATCCGCAGCTTCGCCGACAACGCCGTGGTGCTGCTGGACCGCGACCGGCGGGAGGCCGTGCGCGACAACCTCGCGGAAATCGCCGACCTGACCGACCGCATGGCCGCCATCACGCGGCAGCTGAAGGGCTTCGCCCGGCGTGCCTCCGGCACGCTCGGCCCCGTCTCGGCGCAGGCGGCGGTCGGGCAGGCCCTGGCCTTGCTGGAATCGCGCCTGCGCCGCGACTCCGTCGAGGTCGAGACCGATCTGCCGGACGCCACCGTCTGGGTGACGGGCGAGGACGTGCGGCTCCAGCAGGTGCTGGTCAACCTCATCGGCAACGCCGCGGACGCCATGCGCACCGTCCCCAACCGCGCGATCACCGTCACGCTGGCGCCGGAGGGCGGCGAGGCGGTATTGAGCGTCCGCGACGTCGGCACCGGCATCGCCGAGGCCGACCTGCCCCGCCTGTTCGTGCCCTTCTTCACCACGAAGGAGGCCGGGGACGGTCTGGGGCTCGGCCTGTCGATCAGCCACGGCATCGTGGAGGATTTCGGCGGCAGCCTGACCGCGGCCAACCACCCGGACGGCGGCGCCGTCTTCACCATCCGCCTCAAGCGAACGGAGTCCCCCGCATGACCAGCGCCGGCAGCGTCCTCTTCGTGGACGACGAGCGCGCCGTCCGTCTGGCCGGCCAACAGGCGCTGGAACTGGCCGATTTCGAGGTCACCGCCTGCGACGGGGCGGAGCGCGCGCTGCGCCTGCTCGGCCGCGACTGGCCCGGCTGCCTCGTCACCGACGTGCGCATGCCGCAGATCGACGGGCTGGAGCTGATGGAGCGCGCCCTGGCGCTGGACCCGGAGCTTCCGGTCATCCTCATCACCGGCCACGGCGACGTGCCCATGGCGGTGGAGGCCATGCGGCGCGGCGCCTACGACTTCCTGGAAAAGCCCTTCCCGTCCGACCGGCTGGTGGAGGTGGCGCGGCGCGCGGTGGAGAAGCGGCGGCTGGTGCTGGAGAACCGGCGCTTGCGCGACCAGCTGGCCGGCGCCCATGGCGGCGACGGCTACCCCATCATCGGCCGCACGCCGGGCATTGAGCGGCTGCGCGCGACCATCGCCGCGGTGGCGGACACCGACGCCGACGTGCTGGTGCTGGGCGAAACCGGGACGGGCAAGGAGCTGGTCGCCCGCGCGCTCCACGCCGGCAGCGCGCGCCGCAAGCACCCCTTCGTGGCGCTGAACTGCGGCGCCATGCCCGAATCCATCATTGAGAGCGAGCTGTTCGGCCACGAGGCCGGCGCCTTCACCGGTGCCGCCAAGCGCCGCGTCGGCCGCATCGAGCACGCCAGCGGCGGCACCCTGTTCCTGGACGAGATCGAGAGCATGCCGCTGTCGCTCCAGGTCAAGCTGCTGCGCGTGATCCAGGAGCGGATCGTCGAGCCGCTGGGCTCCAACGACCAGACCCCGGTGGACCTGCGCGTCGTCGCCGCGACGAAGGTGGACCTGCGGCAGGCGTCCAGCGCGGGCAGCTTCCGCGAGGACCTCTATTACCGCCTGAACGTGGTCGTTGTGACGATCCCGCCGCTGCGCGAGCGCCGGGACGACATCCCGCTGCTGTTCCAGCACTTCGTCCTTCAGGCGGCCGCCCGCTACAACCGCGACCCGCGCGCGCCGACCCCGGCGCAGACCCAGCGCCTGATGGCCCACGACTGGCCCGGCAACGTCCGCGAGCTGCGCAACGCCGCCGACCGCTTCGTGCTGGGCCTCGACGACGCGCTGGCCGCGTCGGGCGCCCCCGCCGGTTCCGGCGGCCTGTCGCTGGCGGAGCAGGTGGACCTGTTCGAGAAAAGCCTGATCGAAAGCGAACTGGCCCGCCACAAGGGCAGCGTGAAGGCCACCATCGAGGCGCTGAACGTCCCGCGGAAGACCTTCTACGACAAGCTGAAGCGGTACGGCCTGAGCCGCGAGGACTTCGTGGAGTAGGCCGGGCAGCCCCCTACGCAGTTGCCTTTTACGCCGTCGCGGTGCCCGGCCGCTGTTCCAGCAGATCGTAGAGCGTGCGCGTCACCTGTTCCGCGCCGACCGGCTTGCGCAGCACAGGCGCGTGGCGCAGGCGCTCGTTCGGCACGTCCAGGTTGCTGTAGCCGGTGCAGAACAGGAAAGGGACGCCCATGCCGTCCAGCACTTCCGCCACGGGGAAGGACAGCTGGCCGAACAGGTTGACGTCCAGGACAGCGACGTCCGGGCGGTCGGAGCGCGCCAGGTCGATGGCGTCCTGCACGCGGCCGACCGGACCGATCACCTGGAACCCCCGGTCCTGGAGCAGGTGCGACAGAGCGATCGCGGTCAGCGCCTCGTCCTCCACCACCAGCACGCGGGCGCCCGCGGCCGCCCGTCGCGGCTCGTCGTTCGCCGGCGTCAGAGCCGCGGCGCCCGGATCGCGGACGCCGCTGGTCACGTAACATTCGGAGGCGATCGTCATGCGCCAGCGCAGGCCGGACTCGTCCCAGTCGTGGCTCAGGTCGCCGTGCAGCTGGCCCGTCACCGTCTGCTCGATGATGAAGCTGCCGAAGCCGAAGCGCGTCGGCGGGCTGACCGGCGGCCCGCAGCTCTCGTCCCAGCGCAGGACCAGCTGGCCGGTCGCCCGGTTCACCGACCAGGACACCGCGACGCGCCCGTCCGGAACCGACAGGGCGCCGTGCTTCGCGGCGTTGGTGGACAGTTCATGCAGCACGATCGACACGGCCTGCGCCGCTTCCGCCACGATGGACACGGGTGGCCCCGACATGGCCGTCCGGTGGCCCGCCGAGAAGGCCTCCAGCTCGAACCGCACCATGGTGGCGAGATCGGCGCCGGACCAGCGCGTTTCGGAAAGCAATGTGTGGGCGCGCGCGATGGCCGACACCCGCCCTTGCACGGCCCCGGCGAAGGTGGCGGGATCCTCGGCGCGGCTCAGCTGCACGATGGATTGGACGACGGCCAGCGCGTTCTTCGCCCGATGATCGACTTCCCGCATCAGCAGGCGCATCCGCTTTTCCGCCTCCTGCCGGTCGGTCTGGTCGGCGGCCATGCTGACGGCCAGCCGGCGCCCGCGCTCGTCCCGGCCGATGGGGGCGGAGCGGAACGACCAGAGGCGCCGTTGGCCGTCGGCGGTGAGGATGGCGAACTCCCCCTCGTCGATCGGGCGGTCGAGCGCGTAGAGCCGATCGATGTCGAAGGCCGACGCCTCCTGCCCGCTTTCGACCGCGCGCTCCAGCCATTGGTCCATGGTGGCGACTTCCTGCCGGCCATAGCCCGTCATGTCCACCAGCGACCGGCTGATGTGCACGATTTCGCCGTCGTCCGCGTGCACGATGACGGGGAACGGCGCGCCGTCCACCACGCGCCTCAGCCGCGCCTCGCTCTCCGCCAGGGCCGCCGTGCGCGTCCGGATCAGGTCCGCAGCGTCGCGCAGGGCGCCGGCCACGGCGTCCATCTCGGCCACGCCCATCGGCCGGACCGGCATGGCTTGCCCGTCGCCGAGCGCCTGGGCCAGTGCGGACAATTGCATGATCGATCGCGTCAGGCGGCGCCCAAGCAGGATTGCCACCGCCACACCGCACAGGACCAGCACCAAGCCGCCGCCGGCGAAGAGTTGCAGCGACCGGTGGGATGGGGCGGCCAGCAGCGACTCCGGCACGCTTACGCCGACCAGCCATCCGGAGATTGGTGACCGGCTGTAGGCTTGAACCGAGGCCAGCCCTTCCAGGTCCGTCGTGTGATGAACTCCGTCCGGCGCGTCCTTGATCGCGTTCCAGCGATCCGCGTCCACGCGGGTGCCGACGAACTGCGCAGGACTTCGCGACCGGGCAACGATTATGCCGTCACGATCGACGATTCCCGCGAGCCAACCGGGCGGCATGCGGTCCGGAGACAGGATGTTCTGCAACCGCTCCAGCGAAATCGTCAGGCTCAGGAGATAGACGATGTCGCCGGCACGGATGACCGGCACTACGACGATCAGCAGGGGCGTCCGCGCCACGGCGCCGGCCAGCAACCCGGAGACCTGCACCTCCCGTGTCTCGAGCACCCGGCGGTCGACGTCGAACAGCGGATTCCTGGGAAGGGCCGTCCCCCAGGGAACGCGCGTGTTGAGCAGCTGCTGGCTCGACAGGTCGCGCACGAGGACATTGGTGCCGAGCAGATCCCGCACCTGGGCCGCGCGCCGATAGAAATTGGCGAAATCGCCGTTCGTCAGACTCTCGCTCGTGGCCAGAACCTCTGCGGATGCGACAATCCGGGACACTTCACGATCCACGTCGTCCGCGAGAAGACGGGCGCGGTCGCTGACCTGTCGTGCGGTCTGTTCCGTTTCCACAGTGCCATTCCACAGCAACAACGCGGTGGACAGCAGAACGAGGGGTAGAGCGCAGGCTGCTGCGAGCAGAACAAGCCAAGTCCGAACACGGCGCGAGTGCGACAATAAGCCAGAGCTTAACGGTTCCGATGCGGCTTTCACTGCGGCAGGCATCCTGTTTGGGAGTATCCGGGTGCCCTGTTTTATCAGTGCTGCAACTGAGACGGAAATCCTTTTGCCTGACGCTGGAAAATATTGAGTTGGATCACGCGATAAAATTGTATCGTGTACTTATCATTTTCAGGATTTGGCCGGAATCACTCGGCGGCGAGACCATGGGCGAACGCTTCCAACCCGGTCCGGCCGGCATCGGTCAGCCCATAGGTGCCCTTCACCACCCGCTCGAACCACCCATAGACATTGCGCTGAAGGATGGCTGACACGTCCTTCGGCGCTCCGGCAGCCCGCAGCGCCTTCAGCGTCATCGGCCCGTCCTGGAGCAGACGCGCGCAACGCAGCGCGTCCTGGCGGTAGGCGGTGACGATGGGCACACGCGTCGAACCGCCGCGGTTGGGATCCCCCTTGCGCCGTGCGTGCTCGCCGAGCAGCCGGACCGTGCGCTTCTTGTCCTTGCGCGGGCTGTAGGGGACGGGATCGAGCAGCACCTCCACCTGATGCCCCTCGGCCCGCCCGGTGTCCACGACCAGCAGGCCGACGCCCAGCCGCCGGCACAGCTTGCGCACGCCGTTGTCGTAGGGCGACGCCCCGGTGGCCTTGCGGCCGGGCTGGGGCACGGCGAGGTAGACGGTGTCGGTGAGGCTCAGCCGATCGACGCCCTGGAGCAGCAGGTCCAGGGTGAAGCGCTTTTTCAGCTCAACGATCAGCGGCGGCTCCCCGCCGCGCACGGCGACGAGGTCGCAACCGTGGATCTCGGCTTTGACGTCATAGCCCTGGACTTCCAGGAAGGCTTTGACGGGGGCGTAGAGGTCGGTTTCGGCGGATATCAACACGGAAGGCGGCGTTGAGGATTGCGGCAAAAATTGAGAAACCGCATCAGAACAGGCGCTTTCCATCGCTGAAGACGCCATGCCTTTCAACAAAGGCGTCGTAGGCATCGAAAGCGGGGCGATTTTCCTCGATCCATCCTTGCCTTTTGGCTTCGGCGACGGATTGCTCAACAGGCTTTGCGGAGACGTTGGTCGGTTTCCTGTGCGCCGCTCCACGGGACATCCGTCGTCTCCCCCACAGCATTCATGCGCACGCAATATGCGTATAAGACCGATCGGTGTCCAGGGACCGTTCGGCCCCCCGGTGGAGAGCGCGAGGGAGAGCGCGAGGGAGAGCGCGAGGGGGCGGCGCCCCCTCGCCCATGCTTACGCCGCGGCCTTCTGCTTGCGCAGGATGGCCAGGATGTCCGAGGCAGCCTTTGGGATGTTGGTGCCGGGGCCGTAGATGGCGGCCGCACCCGCCTGATACAGGTAATCGTAGTCCTGCGGCGGGATCACGCCGCCGCACACCACCAGGATGTCGCCGGCGCCCTGCTTGCGCAGCTCGTTGACCAGCTGCGGCACCAGCGTCTTGTGGCCGGCGGCCTGGGACGACACGCCGATGACGTGCACGTCGTTCTCCACCGCCTGACGGGCGGCCTCCTCCGGGGTCTGGAACAGCGGCCCGATGTCCACGTCGAAACCGATGTCGGCGAAGCTGGTCGCGATGACCTTGGCACCGCGGTCGTGGCCGTCCTGGCCCATCTTCACCACGAGGATGCGCGGCCGGCGGCCTTCCTCGGCGGCGAAGGCCGACACCTCCTCCTGGATCTTCCGGAATCCCTCGTCGCCCTCATAGGCCGCGCCGTAGACGCCGGAGACGGAGCGGATGACCGCCACGTGGCGGGTGAAGGCCTTCTCCAGTGCGTCGGAGATCTCGCCGACCGTGGCGCGGGCGCGGGTCGCCTCGACCGACAGCGCCAGCAGGTTGCCGGTCTTCTCGGCCGCGGCCTTGGTCAGGGCCTCCAGCGCCGCGCGGCACTTGGCCTCGTCGCGGCTGGCGCGGACCTGGTTCAGGCGGGCGATCTGCGACTCGCGGACGGCGGTGTTGTCGATGTCCAGCACGTCGACCATCTCCGGGTTCTCCGGACGGTACTTGTTGACGCCGACGATCACCTCCTCGCCGCGGTCGACGGCGGCTTGGCGGCGGGCCGCGGCCTCCTCGATCAGCAGCTTGGGCATGCCGCCCTCCACCGCCTTGGTCATGCCGCCCATGTCCTCGACCTTGTTGATCAGCTCAAGGGCGGCGTTGGCGAGGCTGTGGGTCAGATGCTCGATGTAGAAGGAGCCGCCGAGCGGATCGACCACGTTGGTCACCCCCGACTCCTCGGCGATGATCAGCTGCGTGTTGCGGGCGATGCGGGCGGAGAACTTGGTCGGCAGGCCCAGCGCCTCGTCGAAGGCGTTGGTGTGCAGCGACTGCGTGCCGCCCAGAACCGCGGCCATCGCCTCGATGGTGGTGCGGATGACGTTGTTGTAGGGGTCCTGCTCCGTCAGGGAGACGCCCGAGGTCTGGCAGTGGGTGCGCAGGGCGAGCGAGCGCGCGTCCTTCGGGTCGAACTTCTGCTTCATCAGGGTCGACCACAGCAGGCGCGCGGCGCGCAGCTTGGCGATCTCCATGAAGAAGTTCATGCCGATGGAGAAGAAGAAGGACAGGCGCGGCGCGAACTTGTCGACCGGCAGGCCCTTCGACATGGCGGCGCGGACGTATTCCAGGCCGTCGGCGATGGTGAAGGCCAGCTCCTGCACCGCGGTCGCGCCGGCCTCCTGCATGTGGTAGCCGGAGATGGAGATCGAGTTGAACTTCGGCATGTTGTGCGCCGTGTACTCGATGATGTCGGCGATGATTCGCATCGAGGGTTCGGGCGGATAGATGTAGGTGTTGCGGACCATGAACTCCTTGAGGATGTCGTTCTGGATGGTGCCGCTGAGCTTGTCCTGGGAGACGCCCTGCTCCTCCGCCGCGACGATGTAGCCGGCGAGGATCGGCAGCACGGCGCCGTTCATGGTCATCGACACCGACATCTTGTCGAGCGGGATGCCGTCGAAGAGGATCTTCATGTCCTCGACGCTGTCGATCGCCACGCCGGCCTTGCCGACGTCGCCGACGACGCGCGGGTGGTCGCTGTCATAGCCGCGGTGGGTGGCGAGGTCGAAGGCGACCGACAGGCCCATCTGGCCGGCCTTCAGGTTCGCCTTGTAGAAGGCGTTCGACTCCTCGGCGGTGGAGAAGCCGGCGTACTGGCGGATGGTCCAGGGCTTCACCGCGTACATCGTCGCGCGGGGCCCGCGCGTGAAGGGCGGGAAGCCCGGCAGGCTGTCGAGTTCCAGCCCCTCCAGGTCCGCGGCCGTGTAGAGCGCCTTGACGTCGAGACCTTCCGGCGTCTGCCAGACCAGGTCGTCCAGTTTCCCGCCGGCACCGATGTCCTTGCCCGCCAGCGCCTGCCAGTCGGCCAGGGTCTTCTTCGGGAAATCGCTCATGGGACGCCTCCTCGACACGGCTTTGGTATGGAAATTCTTGGAATGATCAATGTGGAAAGACGTTTTGCCCCCTCCCCGGCCCTCCCCCGCTGCGCGGGAGAGGGAGTTTGGTCCCCTCCACCGCGAAGCGGGGGAGGGTTAGGGTGGGGGCAATACTCTTGCGCTCTTACACCCGCGACCGGCGCGCGACGACCGTCCAGGCGGCCTGCATGATCGCGGCCCCCAGCGCGGTCTTCAGCACCGTCGCGGCCAGGAACGGGGTCAGGCCGACGGCGACCGCCTTCTCACCCCCGAACAGCACCGCCAGCCACGCCACGCCCGGCACGAACAGCAGCGCGTGCCCAAGCGCCAGGGCGGCGACCGCCTTCAGCGGGCTGCGGTCCCAGCCGCGCTCGGCCAGCCAGCCGGTGGCGCCGGCGGCCAGGACGAAGCCCAGCAGGTAGCCGGCCGTCGGCCCCGCCATGTAAGCCGGACCGGCGCCCGCACCGGCGAAGACCGGCAGGCCGGCGAGGCCTTCCAGCAGGTACAGCAGCACCGTCGCCATGGCGAGGCGGCTGCCGTAGGCCATGCCGAGCAGGATGACGACCATGCTCTGCATCGTCATCGGCACCGGCCAGAAGGGCACCTGCACCTTGGCCGAGACGGCCAGCAGCGCGCTGCCGAGCACCGCCGCCGCCGTTGCCGTGACCAAGCCGCCCTTCGGGGCGACCGTGTCCAGCAACGAGGTGGCGCGCTGCGTAAGCGTGGTTCCGTAAGCCATCCTGCGTTCCCTTTTCCCTATGTGTCTCGTTCTTGGTCCGGAGCCCGCGTTGCTTACGCGAACTCCAGGATCTTCTGGTCAACGGCCAGGCTGGATCCCGCCGTCGCGTGCACCTTGGACACCACGCCATCCTGCGCCGCGCGCAGGATGTTTTCCATCTTCATGGCCTCGACCACGGCCAGCACCTCGCCGGCCTTGACCTCCTGCCCTTCGGACACGGCGACCGAGACGAGCAGGCCGGGCATCGGCGACAGCAGGAACTTGGACATGTCCGGCGGCGCCTTCACCGGCATCAGCGCGTCGTACTGCGCCGCCTTCGGCGTCAGCACCTTGACGACCGCCTGCGACCCGGCGTGGAACAGGCGATAGCCGACGCCGACGCGGTCGACCTGGAGGCAGACATGCTCGCCGTTGACCGTGCCGCGGAACAGCGGCTCGCCCAGCGTCCAGTCGCTCCACACCGTGTGGTGCTTGCCGGCGATGTCGACGGTGTAGCCGATGCGCTGCGGGCTGCCGTCGCACGGGTGCAGGTGCACCGGGTGCTGGGTGCCGTCGATGACCACGACCCAGTCGTCGCGCACCTTGACCTTGTTGCCCGGCATCTTGCCGCTGATCAGGATGTCGCGGTCGTTCAGGCTGCGGTGGATGACGGCGGCCACGGCGATCAGGACCGCCGGATCCTCCGGCGGCAGGTCGGAGGCGTGGAAGCCGTTCGGGTATTCCTCGGCGATGAAGTTCGTGGTCAGCCGGCCGTCCACGAAGCGCTGGTTCGCCATCAGCGAGGCCAGGAACGGGATGTTGTGGCTGACGCCGCGGATGTAATACTGGTCCAGCGCCTCGCGCATGCGGGCGATGGCCGCGTCGCGCGTCGAACCCCAGCTGCACAGCTTGGCGATCATGGGGTCGTAGAACATGGAGATCTCGCCGCCCTCGTACACGCCGGTGTCGACGCGGACGTGCGGGTCCTCCGACGGCGGACGGTAGTGCGTCAGGCGGCCGGTGGAGGGCAGGAAGTTGCGGAACGGATCCTCGGCGTAGACGCGCGCCTCGATGGCCCAGCCGTGCAGGCGGACGTCTTCCTGCTTGATGGTGAGCTTCTCGCCGGCGGCGACGCGGATCATCAGCTCCACGAGGTCGAAGCCGGTGATCAGCTCGGTGACCGGATGCTCCACCTGGAGGCGGGTGTTCATCTCCAGGAAGTAGAAGTTGCGCTCCGCGTCCACGATGAACTCGACCGTGCCGGCGGACTTGTAGTCCACGGCGCGCGCCAGGGCCACGGCCTGCTCGCCCATCGCCTTGCGGGTGGCGGCGTCAAGGAACGGCGACGGGGCCTCCTCGATGACCTTCTGGTGGCGGCGCTGGATCGAGCATTCGCGCTCGCCCAGATACAGGGCCGTGCCCTGCCCGTCGGCCAGCACCTGGATCTCGATGTGGCGCGGCTGCTGGATGTACTTCTCGACGAAGACGCGGTCGTCGGCGAAGGAGGAGCGCGCCTCGTTCTGGGCGGAGCGGAAGCCTTCGCGGGCCTCCTCGTCGTTCCAGGCCACGCGCATGCCCTTGCCGCCGCCGCCGGCCGAGGCCTTGATCATCACCGGATAGCCGATGTCGCGGGCGATGGAGACCGCCTCGCTGTCGTCGGCGATCACGCCCAGATAGCCCGGCACCGTGCTGACGCCGGCGGCCTTGGCGAGCTTCTTCGACTCGATTTTGTCGCCCATGGCCTGGATGGCGTGGGCGTCCGGGCCGATGAAGGCGATGCCGGCGGCGGCCAGCGCCTCCTGGAACTCACGCTTTTCCGACAGGAAGCCGTAGCCGGGGTGGACGGCCTGGGCGCCGGTCTTCCGGCAAGCGTCGACGATGCGGTCGATCAGCAGGTAGCTCTGCGCCGACGGGGCGGCACCGATGTGGACGGCCTCGTCGGCCATCTCCACATGCAGGGCGTTCTTGTCGGCGTCCGAATAGACGGCGACCGTCTTGATGCCCATGCGGCGCGCGGTGCGGATGACGCGGCAGGCGATCTCGCCGCGGTTCGCGATCAGGATCTTGGAGAACATGGTCGTCATGGCGCGGCGCCCTCAGAGCGGGATGTTGTCGTGCTTGCGCCAGGGATTCTGGAGCTGCTTGTTCTTCAGCATGGACAGCGCCTTGATGACGCGCCGGCGCGTGCCGTGCGGCATGATGACGTCGTCGATGTAGCCGCGCGACGCCGCCACGAACGGGTTCGCGAACTTCTGCCGGTACTCCTCGGTGCGCGCCTCGATCTTGGCGGTGTCGCCGATGTCGCCGCGGAAGATGATCTCCACGGCACCCTTCGGCCCCATCACCGCGATTTCCGCCGTGGGCCAGGCGTAGTTGATGTCGCCGCGCAGGTGCTTGGACGACATCACGTCGTAGGCGCCGCCGTAGGCCTTGCGGGTGATGACGGTGATCTTCGGCACGGTCGCCTCGGCGTAGGCGAACAGCAGCTTGGCGCCGTGCTTGATGATGCCGTTGTATTCCTGGCTGGTGCCGGGCATGAAGCCGGGGACGTCCACCAGGGTCAGGATCGGGATCTCGAAGGCGTCGCAGAAGCGCACGAAGCGCGCGGCCTTCTTGGAGCTGTCGATGTCCAGGCAGCCGGCCAGCACCATCGGCTGGTTGGCGACGATGCCGACGGTGGAACCGTTCATGCGGCCGAAGCCGATGATGATGTTCTTGGCGTAGTCGGGCTGAAGCTCGAAGAAGTCGCCCTCGTCGACCGTCTTGAGGATCAGCTCCTTCATGTCGTAGGGCTTGTTCGGGTTCTCCGGCACCAGCGTGTCGAGCGACAGGTCGTCGCGGTCGATCGGGTCGGCGCAGGGGCGCTCCGGCGCCTTCTCGCGGTTGGAGGCCGGCAGGAAGTCGATGAAGCGGCGCAGTTGGAGCAGCGCCTCCACGTCGTTCTCGAAGGCCATGTCGGCGACGCCGGACTTGCTGGAATGCGTGACCGCACCGCCCAGTTCCTCCGCCGTGACGACCTCGTGCGTGACGGTCTTCACGACGTCCGGACCGGTCACGAACATGTAGGAGCTGTCCTTCACCATGAAGATGAAGTCGGTCATGGCCGGGGAGTACACCGCACCGCCCGCGCACGGCCCCATGATCAGGGAGATCTGCGGGATGACGCCCGAGGCGTTGACGTTGCGCTGGAACACCTCGGCGTAGCCGCCGAGCGAGGCCACGCCCTCCTGGATGCGGGCGCCGCCCGAATCGTTCAGGCCGATCACGGGCGCCCCGACCTTCATGGCTTGGTCCATGATCTTGCAGATCTTTTCCGCGTGCGCTTCCGACAGGGAGCCGCCGAACACGGTGAAATCCTGGCTGAAGACGAAGACGAGCCGGCCGTTGACGGTGCCGTGGCCGGTCACCACGCCGTCGCCCGGCACCTTCTGGTCTTCCATGCCGAAGTCGTTGCAGCGATGCTGGACGAACATGTCGAATTCCTCGAACGAGCCTTCGTCGAGGAACAGTTCGATACGTTCGCGTGCGGTCAGCTTGCCCTTGGCGTGCTGGGACGCGATGCGCTTTTCACCGCCGCCCAGCCGCGCGCCAGCGCGCATGGACTCCAACTTGGCCAGAATTTCTTGCATCAGGCGTTTCCCACTTTGGCGTGCGGCGGGGATGCGGAGTTTGCGAGGCGTCCCCGCGCCGGAATGCGTGGATTATTCACAAGATTCGCAAGAGGGCAATTGGCCGTCGGGGAAAAATGTGCGAAGTTGCGAACATCTTTGCAAACACAGGGCATAGTTTGCCAAGGTTGCGAATATGCACTTCAGCCTAACCCGCGGGTGGTAGAACGGTTCGATGCAGAAGCTCTATCTCGGCTACAAGCTGCGCCGCCTGCGCGAGCAGCGCGGCCTGACCCAGGCGGCGCTCGCCAAGACGCTGGACCTTTCGCCCAGCTACCTGAATCAGCTGGAAAACAACCAGCGCCCGCTGACCCTGCCGGTGCTGCTGAAGATCTCCGCCGTGTTCGAGGTGGACCTGTCCAACTTCGTGGAGGACGAGGACAGCCGGCTCGTCGCCGACCTGCGCGAGGCCCTGGCCGACCCGCTGTTCGCGGGCGCACCCCTGACCAACGCGGAACTTCGCAGCGCCGTGGGATCCAGCCCGGAACTGGCGCGCCGGGTGCTCAGCCTCCATCAGGCGTACCAGAAGCTGCACGAGCGGGTGCAGTCGCTGGCCGACAGCCTGTCGAACCAGGAACGGGGCGACGCCTTCGCCGGTCCCCAGTTTCCCTATGAGGAGGTCCGCGACTATTTCCACTACTGCAACAACTACATCGGCCCGCTGGACGAGGCGGCGGAGCAGCTGTGGGACCGGGAGAAGATCCACAACGGCGCCCTGCTGAACGAGCTGGCCGCCCTGCTGAAGCGCCGCCACGACGTGCGCGTGAAGATCGTCGCCGACGACGGCGACACGGCGATGCGCAGCTATGACGAGACGACCGGCACGCTGCGCCTGTCCGCCCTGCTGAACGGCCCCAGCCGCGCCTTCCACATGGCCCACCAGATCGCTCTGCTGGGCTTCGGCGACGCCATCGAGGAGCTGGTCGCCCAGGCGAAATTCTCCAGCGAGGACGCCAAGTCAATCTGCCGGGTCGGGCTTGCGAACTACTTCGCAGGCGCGCTGGTCATGCCCTACCGCGCCTTCGCCGCCCAGGCCCGCGCGCTCCGCCACGACGTGGAGCAGCTGCAAAGCCGCTTCGGCGCCAGCTTCGAGCAGGTCTGCCACCGCCTGTCCACCATGCAGCGGCCGGGGGCGCGCGGCCTGCCCTTCTACTTCGTGCGGGTGGACATGGCCGGCAACATCACCAAGCGGCACTCGGCCACCCGCTTCCACTTCGCCCGCTTCGGCGGCGCCTGCCCCCTGTGGAACGTGCACGAGGCCTTCGCCCAGCCCGGCAAGATCCTGGTGCAGTTCGCCACCATGCCCGACCGCACCACCTACATCGGCATCGCCCGCACGGTGACCAAGCGCGGCGGCGCCTACCTGAAGCCGTCACGGCAGTTCGCCGTCGGGCTCGGCTGCGAGGCGACCTACGCCAACGAGATCGTCTACGCCGCGGGCATCGACACCTCGAACGAGGCCGCCGCTGTTCCGATCGGCGTGAACTGCCGCATCTGCGAGCGCACCGACTGCCAGCAACGCGCCTTCCCGCCCATCGGCAGCCAACTCTCGGTGGACGAATCGCACCGCAGCTTCGTGCCGTACCTCTTCACGCAAGCTGGGCGGGTTGAGGAGAAAGCTTAAACGGATCCGTAGGTTGGGTGGAGCGTCAGCGCAACCCAACACACGCCACATGGCAACGCTGTTGGGTTGCGCTGCGCTCCACCCAACCTACGAATTTCAAGCTTTCCAATCATAGACAAGCTGACAGATCGGGTCGCCCCCGGCGGCAACCGGAATCGCCCCAAGTTTCTTCCACGTTGCGAGTCTAGCGCGTCGAGGGCCCGCCAGGGCCCCGCCTTCCGAGACCCAGGGGTGACGGCGCTGCATGGCGCAGGCACACGTACGATCACAGCGTCTGCCCGCGCAACCGGAGGGCGTTTCCGATCACCGAGACGGAACTCAAGGCCATCGCCGCGGCGGCGATGATCGGGTTCAACGTCCAGCCGAACAGCGGGTAGAAGACGCCCGCCGCAACCGGCACGCCGAGGGCGTTGTAGACGAAGGCCAGGAAGAGGTTCTGCCGGATGTTCCCCATGGTCGCCCGGCTCAGGACCCGCGCCCGCGCGATCCCCGCCAAGTCGCCCTTCACCAGCGTGACCCCGGCGCTCTGGATCGCCACCTCCGTCCCGGTGCCCATGGCCACGCCGACATCGGCCTCGGCGAGCGCCGGGGCATCGTTCACGCCGTCGCCGGCCATCGCCACCACGCGGCCCTCCGACTTCAGCTTGCGGACGACACGGTGCTTCTGGTCCGGCAGCACCTCGGCCTCGACCTCGTCAATGCCCAGGCGGCGCGCCACGGCCTCCGCCGTGGTCCGGTTGTCGCCGGTCAGCATCACGATCCGCACGCCGTCGGCCCGCAGCGTCTCCAGGGCCTGTGGCGTGCTCGCCTTGATCGGGTCGGCCACCGCGATGACGCCGCCGGGGCGGCCATCGATGGCGGCGAACAGCGCCGTGGCGCCTTCGCGCCGGAGGTCATCGGCGCGCGCCTCCAGGTCGCCCAGCGCGATGCCCTGGTCCCGCATCATCGCGGCGTTGCCCAGGAAGACGAGATGGCTGCCGACGCTGCCATGCACACCCTTGCCGGTCACGGATCCGAAGCCGGCGACCTCATGCATGGGTAGCCCTCGCTCCTTGGCCGCCGCGACGATGGCGGCGGCCAGCGGGTGCTCGCTCGACCGCTCCAGGCTGGCCGCCAGCGACAGCAGCGTCGCCTCGTCGACGTCCGGCACCGGGACCACCGCCGTCACCCGGGGCTTGCCCTCGGTCAGCGTGCCGGTCTTGTCGACGACCAGCGTGTCGACCTTCTCGAACCGCTCCAGGGACGCCGCGTCCTTGATGAGCACGCCCGCGGTCGCGCCCTTGCCGACCCCGACCATGATCGACATCGGCGTCGCCAGCCCGAGCGCGCAGGGGCACGCGATGATGAGCACCGACACCGCCGCGATCAGTGCGTAGGCGAAGGCGGGCTCCGGCCCCCACATCATCCAGCCGATGAAGGCCAGAATGGCGACCAGGATGACCGTCGGCACAAAATAGCCGGAGACCACATCGGCCATGCGTTGGATCGGCGCCCGCGAGCGCTGGGCCTCGGCGACCATGGTCACGATGCGCGACAGCATGGTGTCGGAGCCGACCTTGTCCGCCCGCATCACCAGCGCACCCGTCTGGTTGACGGTGCCGCCGATCACCTTGGCGCCGGGCTCCTTCCCGACCGGCATGCTCTCGCCGGTGACCATCGATTCGTCCACGGCGCTGCGACCCTCCAGCACCTCGCCGTCGACCGGAACGCCGTCGCCCGGGCGGACGCGCAGCCGGTCGCCCACATGCACCTGGTCGAGCGGGACCTCCTCGTCCTCGCCGTTTTCCCGGACGCGGCGCGCGGTCTTGGGCGCCAGGTTCAGCAGGGCGCGGATGGCGCCGCCGGTCTGCTCGCGGGCGCGGAGCTCGAGCACCTGCCCCAGCAGCACCAGCACCGTAATGACGGCCGCCGCCTCGTAGTAGACGGCCACCACCCCGCCCATGCCGCGGAACGACGGCGGGAAGAGGCCCGGCAGGACGGTGGCGACCAGGCTGAAGACGTAGGCGACGCCGACGCCCAGCGCGATCAGCGAGAACATGTTCAGGCTGCGGTTGACCACCGACCGCCAGCCGCGCTCCAGCAGCGGCCAGCCCGCCCACAGCACGACCGGCGTCGCGAGGAGGAACTGAATCCAGACGGAGATTCGCGGCGGCACCAGGTCATGGAGTCCAAGGGCCGGAATGTGGCTGCCCATCTCCAGGACCAGCAGCGGCACGCTGAGCGCCAAGCCGATCCAGAACCGCCGCGTCATGTCGACGAGTTCGGGGTTGGGGCCCTCCTCGACGCTCGCGCCGACGGGCTCCAGGGCCATGCCGCAGATGGGGCAGTTGCCCGGACCCTCCTGGCGGATTTCCGGGTGCATCGGGCAGGTGTAGATGACGCCCTTCTGGGGCGAGGCCCGCCCGGCCTGCTCCGGGGCCGCGGGCCTGGCCTCCGGCTTCAGGTATCGCTCCGGGGCAGCGACGAACGTGTCGTGACAGCGCGCCGAGCAGAAGTGGAATGTGTGCCCATTATGCTCTGCGTGGTGCGCGGTCCGCTCCGGGTCGACCATCATGCCGCACACGGGATCCTTCACCTTGGCCCGGTCGTCGGGACCGGCATGATGATGCGGGTGCTCATGGCGGTGGTGCAGGTCGTTCATGTTCGCTTCTCCCTTCGCATGCCCGGCGTCGGTGCCCCGGTGTTGCGTGGCGCCACCCGGCATCACGGTGTGGCGGCGACTGTGGAACCCATGCTCCGCCTTCCAGCGATTGGAAGGTCAAGTCCGTGGTGCAGGCCGATCCCTTCCTCTCCTCACTTACCCGCCCGCGCGCTCATGGCGGCGTGACGGCGCCGGGTTTCTTCCGGCCAGGAGCTCTTGATGAAGGCCAGGACGGCCCAGATGTCGGCGTCGCTCAACACGCCGCTGAATGCGGGCATGTCGCTCACGTAGCCAGGCGGGGCGAACGCCGCAACGCCGTCCTTGGTGATCTTGAAGAGGTCCTCGTCCGGGTGATGCCACGTGTGTCCGGAGGCGTCGTGGGGCGGCGCGGGCAGGCGGCCGTCCGGCTTGCGGCTCTGCCAGTTCGGCTGGCCCTCCAGCCGAGGCCCATGGCACGACGCGCACCGTTCGGCGTAGACCGCCCTGCCGCGGGCGACCTGCGCGGCGTCGGTCGGGTCGGCGCCCGCCTTCGGACCGGCGAACATGACGACGCCAGCCACGGCGATCGCCGCTGCCATGGCCACGCCGACGCCGACCTTCAGCTTTGTGGAAGCCTGCATAGTCGTCTCATCAGGGGATCGGGCTCACACTCCCGGTTCAGTGGTGCGCGTAGACCCTGTTGCCGTCCGGCGCGCCGAAGGCGATGACGTCGTAGGCTTGGCCGGGCATGTCCATGCCGGGCGCGGACTGCGGCATGCCCGGAGCGGACAATCCCTTGACCTTGGGCCGTTCGGTGAGCAAGCGCCGGACATCGCCGGCGGGCACGTGCCCCTCGATCGCGTAGCCATCCACGACCGCGGTGTGGCAGGAAACGAGGTTGTCCGGCACACCCTTGGCGACCTTTACCGCATCGACATCCTCGACGGTGTGGACCTTCATGGAGAAGCCCGCCGACTGCATGTGCTTCACCCAGCCTTCGCAGCAGCCGCAGTACGGCGACTTCCAGACCTCGACCTCCTGGGCGGCCGCCGGTGCGCTGCCCAGCAAGGCGGGGGCACCGAGCAGCGCGCCCCCAACGAGGGCAGCGCCCATGGCGACGATCAGGGGCTTCTTGGATTTCGGTTTCATGGAACGGTTCCTTTCTTCAAGGATTCAGCGGCGGTGTGCCGGTCAGTGGCCCGCGTGGCCCACTTCGAACCGGGCCTGGACGGTCTTCTGGCCGGGCATGGTCAGCGCGGTGACCACCTTCACGCTGTCGTGGGACCCGCCCAGGGCCGCCTGTCCCTTGAGGGCGTTGGCGCCCGCGGGCTGAAGCGGAACTTTCTGGGTCTGCTTGTTGGCCAGGATGGTCGCCTCGGCCTTGGCGCCGGTCACGTCTACCGGCTGGTCCGAGCCGTCGGTCACGTACAGAACGACATCGTTGCCCTTGAGCACGAGCTCGGTGTGGTACGCCCCGGCGTCGGTCATCGGGCCGCCGTGCGGGCCGACGCTCGGCCCGTGCGCGAAGGCCGTGGCCGGTGCGGCGAACAGGGCGGCGGCGAGGAGAAAAGTCGACAACTTCACGATGCGGGTTCCTTTGTTGGATCGGCGACAGGTGGGTCAGTACGCCTCGGCCGGGCGCAGCGAGCCGTCGCGCGCCTCGACGAGACGGTCGAGCGGCTTGCGGCCGAGCTTGAGGAAGAGGACCGGGGTCAGGACTGTGTCGAGCAAGGTGGCGCTGACCAGGCCGCCAAAGATGGTGACGGCGACCGGGTGCAGGATCTCCTTGCCCGGCGCGTCGGCGCCGATCATCAGCGGCACCAGCGCCACGCCCGCCGACAGGGCGGTCATCAGCACCGGGGTCAGCCGCTCCTGGCTGCCGCGCACCACCATCGCCTTGCCGAAGCTCTCGCCCTCGTGCAGGACGAGGTTGATGTAGTGGCTGATCTTCAGGATGCCGTTGCGGGTCGAAATGCCGGTCAGCGTGATGAAGCCGATCATCGAGGCGACCGACAGCGGCTGAGAGGATATCCACAGCGCCGTCACGCTGCCGATCAGCGCCAGCGGGACGTTCCCCATGATGATGAGCGCCAGAACCGCCGAGCGGTAGCGGCTGTACAGCACCAGGAAGATCATCGCCAGCGACACCATCGACAGCGCCGCGATGGTCTTGGACGCCTCCTCCTGCGCCTGGAAGGTGCCCTCCAGGCTGGTGAAGGTGCCCGGCGGCAGCGACGAGCGGGCGACCACGTCGCGGATGCCGGCGACGATCGCCGCCATGTCGGTCTTGCCGTCGGAGTTGCCGAGGATGACGATGCGCCGCTTGCCGTTCTCACGCAGGATCTGGTTCGGGCCGTCGGTCTCCTCGACCGAGGCGAAAAGGCTGAGCGGCACCCGGCCCGCCGGGGTCTCGACCAGCAGGTTCGCCAGGCCGCTGGTGGTGCGGTCTTCGTCCGACAGGCGCAGAACGACGTCGAAGCGCCGCGTGCCGTCCACGATCTCCGACACCACGCGACCGTTGGACAGGCTCTCCAGCGCCTCCGTCGCCATGGCCGGGGTGACGCCGTAGAGCGCGGCGCGCTCGTAGTCGACGACGACCTGCACCTGCGGGATGCGGACCTGCTTCTCGATCTGGAGGTCGACGAGCCCGGGGATGCCCTCCAGCCGTTGCTGGAGTTGCCCGGCCAGGCTGCGCAGGGTGTCCAGGTCTTCGCCGTAGATCTTCAGAGCGATCTCGGCGCGGACGCCGGACAGCATGTGATCGAGCCGGTGCGAGATCGGCTGGCCAATGTTCACCGACACCGGCAGGGCCGCCAGCCGCGTCCGCACGTCGGCCAGCACTTCGGCGCGACTGCGGGCGGAGGGCACGAGGTCGACGTCGATCTCGCTGGAGTGGACGCCTTCCGCGTGCTCGTCAAGCTCGGCGCGGCCGGTGCGGCGCCCGACCGACTTCACCTCCGGCACCTGCATGATGAGCTTCTCCGCGGCCAGCCCGACCCGGTTGGACTCCGCCAGGGAGATGCCGGGGTTGAGGACCATGGAGATGGTCAGCGTGCCCTCGTTGAAGGGCGGCAGGAAGGCGCGCGGCAGGCTCGGCACCGTGGCCGCGGCGATCACCACGGCGACGCCGACGGTGGCGAACAGCGTGCGCGGGTTGCCGAAGGCCCAGCCCAGCAGGCGCGCGTTCCCGGCCTTCAGGCGCCGCACCAGCCAGCTGTCGTGCTCATCCAGCCGCTTCAGCTTCGGGAGCAGATAGTAGGACAACACCGGCGTGACGGTGATCGCGGTGACGAGGCTCGCCAGGATGGAGACGATGTAGGCCACGCCCAGCGGCGCGAACAGCCGCCCTTCGATGCCGGACAGCGCGAACAGCGGCACGAACACCAGGATGATGATGACCGTCGCGTAGACGATGCCCGACCGGACCTCCTGCGAGGCGCCCGCCACCACCTCCAGCACCGGCCGCGGGTTGGCGGCCCGGCGGTTCTCGCCCAGCCGCCGGAAGATGTTCTCCACGTCCACCACCGCATCGTCCACCAGTTCGCCGATGGCGATGGCAAGGCCGCCCAGCGTCATGGTGTTGATCGACATGCCGAACGCCTTGAACACCAGCACGGTGATCAGGATCGAGATCGGGATGGCGGTCAGCGAGATGAGCGTGGTGCGGACGTTCAGCAGGAACAGGAACAGGATGACGGCGACAACGACGACCGCCTCCTGGAGCACCTTCGTGACGTTGTGGATCGACGTGTCGATGAAGTTGGCCTGCTTGAACAGGATTTCGTTCGCCCTCACCCCCTTCGGCAGGAACTGCGTCAGGTCGGCCAGGGCCTTCTCGACCTCGGCCGTCAGCGTCGTCGTGTCGGCGCCGGGCTGCTTCTGGACGGAGAGGATGACCGCTGGCTTGCCGTCGACCCCGGCGTCGCCGCGCTTCACGCGCGCGGCGAAGTCCACGTCGGCGATCTGCCGCAGCAGGATCGGCTGCCCGGCCTTGTAGGCGACGACGAGGTTGCGCAGGTCCTCCAGCCGGGTGGTCCGGCCGATGTTGCGGATCAGGTACTCCTGGCTGTGCTGGTCGATGAAGCCGCCGCCGGTGTTCGCCGAGAATTGCCGCAGCACCGCCACCAGCACGTCCGTGCCGATCTCCAGGTCGTGCAGGCGCGCCGGGTCGGGTGCTATGCGGTACTGCCGGATCTCGCCGCCGATCGGGATGACCTGGCTGACGCCGGGGATGGCGAGCAGCCGGGGCCGCACCACCCAGTCGGCAAGCTCGCGGACCTCCATCGGGCCGACGCCGTCGCCGCTCATGGCGATCAGCATGATCTCGCCCATGATGGACGAGATCGGCCCCATCTGCGGCCGGACGTTGGGCGGCAGCTGCCCCTGGACGATGGCGAGGCGTTCGGCCACCTGCTGGCGGTTGCGGTAGATGTCCGTGCCCCAGTCGAACTCGACGAAGACGATGGACAGGCCGACCCCGGAGACCGAGCGCACGCGGGTGATGCCCGGCATGCCGTTCATCGAGGTTTCCAGCGGGTAGGTGACCAGCTGCTCGACCTCCTCCGGCGCCAGCCCCTCGGCCTCGGTCATCAAGGTGACGGTGGGCTTGTTCAGGTCCGGAAAGACGTCGATGGGCAGGTCGCGCAGCACGAACGACCCGTAGACCACCAGGAGCGTCGCCGCGGCCAGGACGAGCAGCCGGTTGCGCAAGCTCGTGTTGACGAGAACATTGAACATCAGGAGGCCTCCTTACCGGATCTGGTTGAGGAGACCGGCGCCGTCGGTCACGATGCGCGCCTCCGGCTCGACGCCCGCCAGCACGAGCACCGTGTTGCCGTCCAGTGCCTGCGTGCGCACCGGACGGGCGACGAAGCGCTGCGGCGCTTCGTGCTGCCAGACGATGGGCTGGCCGCTGGCGCTGCGCACCACGCTCTGCCGCGGCAGGACGATGCCCGACGCCTTGCCCTGCACCTGGGCGACGAGCCGCACCGGCTGGCCGACACCGAGCCCCTGGGGCGAATTGCTGATCCGGAACAGCAGCGGGATGGCTTGTTGGCGCAGAGCCAGGCTGGAGCCGAGGAGTTCCAGGGACAGGTTGACGCCATCCGCCGTGGTCGCGGTGGCGGCCTTGATGGCATTGGCCACGCGCGGGTCGAAGGCGACCGCCTCGACCATCAGGCGCGACGGGTCGACGATCTCGAACAGGACCTGGTCGCGCGCCTCGATGACCTGACCGGCCTTGACGTTGTTCGCCGTGACGACCCCGGCGATGGGCGCGCGCAGGGCTTCCTTGGTGGTCAGGGTCGGCGACAGCGCGGCGCGGCGCTTGCGCAGACCGTTCAGGTTGGCCTCCGCCTCGTCGATGTCGCGCTGCGGCACGCTGCCCTGAAGCTGCCGCAGGCGCTGGACGCGGGACTCGGCGATGACAAGCTCCTGCTCGACCGTGGCGATCTGCTGCTGGATGCCGCTGCGGTCGACCACGTTCACGGCGGGCGCGATATAGGCCAGGACCTGGCCCGCCTCGACCCGCTGGCCGACATAGGGCAGCCCCCTCTCGCCCGGCTCGATGCGGCCGCTTTGGGTGGCCTGAACATTGCCGCCGCCGTTCGGGTCGGCGACGATCTGGCCGATCAGCTGGACCGTCTGCGCGGCCTCCTGCGGCTTGGCGACCGCGGTGCGCACGGACAGCAGGCGCTGCGACGGCTTGGGCACGTACAGGCTGCCGTCGGGCAGGCGGCGCGGGCTGTCCGGGGCGCCGGTCAGCGCCGTCGGCGCGGCCGCTGCTCCCGGAGTCTTGTCCTTCGCCTCATCGCCGTGGCTGTGGTCCTCGCCGCCGTGGGCGAAGGCGGCGCCGCTGGCCAGCAGCAGGCCGAGACCGATCAGGGCCGCCCCGGCGACCGTGCGCGCCCGGCCCCGCTGGGTCAGGGCGACGGTGGTCAGCACCCCGAGCAGGAAGACCATCACGGCCCCCAGCAGCAGGCCGGGATCGTACCGGACCTGACCGAGGACGCCGGAGACGCCGCGGGCACCGCCGGGCTGTGCGTCGACCGCGGACGCCGGCACCTCCAACGTGCCGATCAGCAGGTCGGCGGCGTCGGCCGTCGTCACCGACACGGTCAACTCGTGCGGCCCCGGCTTCGACAGCCACGCGGCGTCGAGGCGGTAGACGCCCTCCTCGCCGGAGACGGGGGCGGCGGTCACGGCTTCCCCATCGGCGCTGACCTCGACGGTCGCGCCGGACACGGGTTCGTTGGTGGCGAAGCGGTCCAGGTGGACGAGCAGCGTCTTGCCTTGGACGACCGCCACCAGTTCGAAGTCCGACGAGGACGTCTCCATGGTCGGGGCCATGGTGGCGATAACCGGCGTTGGGGCGTCGCCATGGTCATGCCCCTCGTGAGCGAGGGCCGGGGCGAGGGCCGGAAACGCGACCGGCGCGGCAAGGCTCGCGGCGACGGCGATCGCGGCGAGACGGCGTCGGGGGATCATGGCAGAACTCCAAGGGACTGGTTCAGACGGGCGCGGGCGGCGCCGACCTGGACTTCGGCGGTGGTGCGGGCGAGGTCGGCCGCGAAGGCCGCTTCCTGGGCGCGCACGAACTCGATCAGGCTGATCTCGCCCGCCTTTCGGGCGCGTTCGACGTTGGTCAGGCGCCCCCTCAGGGCGGCCGCGCGGTCACGGGCGATGGACAGGCGCTCGCTGGCCGCCTGATGGGCCAGGCGGGCCTGGCGGATCTCCGTCTCGACGGTGCGCTCCGCGTTGGCCTGCTCGGCCTCGGAACGGACGAGTTCGGTGGCCGCCTCGGCCCGCTTCGGCGCGTTCACGGCCTCCACCGCGAACGGGATGCGCAGCGACAGGCCGACGATGGTGCCGAAGCGCTCGTCGCGGACATCCCGCTCCTTGCGGGCCAGCACGCCGACCTCCGGGTAGTCGCGGGTGGAGAGGTCGACCAACTGCTTCTGCGCCTGCGCCGACCGCACCCCCAGGCGGGCGGCCTGGAGCGTCGGGTGCCGGTCAAGCGGCTGCTCGCCGATCAGGGGCTCCGGCGTGGCCTTCGGCACCGTGGTGCCGGTCAGGGCGCGGAACGCCTGTCGGGCTTCCTCCAGGGTTAGTTCCTCGTCACGGACGTCCGCCGCGACGGCGAGGGCCTCGCCACGGGCCAGCTGGTGGTCGGCCTCGGAGGTTTCCCCGGCCCTGGAGGTCCGTTGCGTGTCGGCCTCCAGGCGGCGCGCCACAGCGAGGCGTTGGCGCGCGAGCTCGACGCGCCGATCAAGGAGCGCGATCTGCCACAGCGCGGCGCGGACCTCCCCGGCCACCGCCAACTGGCGCGCCGCGATCTCCGCGTCGGTGCGCGCCAGCAGCGCGTCGGCGGCGCGGACGGTCGCCGTGCCCTGGCCGGGCAGCCACAGCGGGACGCCGAGTTCGGCCTCGTACTCGCGCCGCCCGACGTTCCGGCCCAGGACGTCGGTGATGTTCCGCAGCGTGACGGCCGGAGCGGCCGGGACCAGCGACTCCCCGGCGCCACGCTGGGCGACCGCCTGCCCTCGCCTCGCCTCCAGAGTCCGGATCTCGGGGTTGAGCCGCCACGCCCCCTCCACCGCGTCGCGCAGGGTCTGTGCCCCGGCCGGAAGTGCCAGCAGGCAGACGGCAACCACGGTTGCCGCCGCCCGCCACATGCGCCTGGAGCCGAACTCACGCACCGGACGCCCCTCCCACTCGGGGGCGATCGGCGCCGAGTCCGGTCCAGGTCCGGTACCAGGGCAGACGTGCCTGCGGTTCCGGCGTGTGGGAGTCCGTTCTGTGATGGGCGTGGTCGTGCGTCATGGCCGCCTCCTCACATCATGCCCATGGGGCCGGAGAGAAGCCGGTCGGCGGCCTTCTTCTGGTCGTCGGTCAGCACCGCGTAGAGCGGCTTGGCGGCGGCGTCGAGAGCCTTCAAGGCGTCGAGATGGGCGGACAGCGCCGTCTGCTGGAGCGCCAGACGGTCCGGCCACGAGGAGGGCATGCCCCCCTTGACCATCCGCTCGTGCTGAGCCTGGTGGGCTTTGGCGTTGGCCCGCAGGGCGTCGGCGAAGGCGTTCCACGGCTGCGCCTGGGCGTCGGTGATCCCAAGCTCCGCCTTGAGGAAGGCGATGCGGCCCTCGACGTGCTCGAACGGCAGCCCCATGGCCCCCATGCCGCCCGGCTGGCCCATCATCGGACGCATCATGGGCATCATCGTGCCCGTCATGGCTGGCCCCATCATGCCAGACTGCCCGCTCTGCTGGCCCATCATGCCCCCCATCATCGAGCGCATCTGGTCCATGTTCATCATCATGCCGGGCTGGCCGCCCTGCGCCTGCGTGCCCGGCTGGCCCATCATGCCGCCGCCCATGCCATGGCCCATGCCATGGCCCATCATGGGCGCATTGCCGGGCATCCCGGGTTGGGGGCCTTGAGGCGGCTGGGCAGGCGTCGGAGCGGGAGCGGGCTGGGCCTGGGTGGTGGTGGCGCCGCCGGGGTGGTGGGCCTGATGGTCCTGGCCCTGGTCCGGGCTGGCGGCGGTTTGGGGGGCGGTCTGGGGGGCGGTCTGGGCCTGGGCGACCGATATCATGGCGGCGAGCGCAAAGGCCGGAAGCATCTTGCGGGTGAGAGACGACATGGCGTCCTCCTGATCATCTGGGTCGAGCCGACCCCGGCCGGACTCCGCGCGGGAGCGCCGGGGACGCGAAGGCCACGCGCACGAAATCCGGAACCGGCGTCCTTCGCCGAGCCGAGGCTCAGGTTGGGCGCGGACGGACTCGTGGCGTCAGAGGATCAGAGAGGGGGACGCAGGGCGGGATCGACGTCGATTCCCTTCGGCGTCGCGAAGGCGGCGCGATGGCTGGCCTTGTCCGCGTGTGGGACGAACGGTTCGAACGACACCGCGGGCAGGCCGCCGTGCATGGTGGCGCATTGGGCCACGCTGCAGCAGGCGCCGTCGTCGGGCAGGCCGCGACCCTTGCAGGGGTCGTGCTCGTGGTCGGCCACATCAGGTCCGGCCACATCGGCGGCCATATCGATGGCGGCATCGTCGTGGGCCGCGGCCAAGGCGTGCTCGTGGGGCGCCGGGGGCTGGTGCTGCGCCAGGGAGGCGTGGCTCGGCACGGCATAGACGAGCAGCGTGGCCAGCATCAGCAGGCTCACCACCACCCTCCTCGCCGTCGACCACGTTCCGCGCCACATGGCGATTGCCTCACCCTTGATCGAGACCCACGCGGCACGCCGTGCCCGCCAGCCTCTCCTGAAAACCTAGGCGCTTTTCGCGGCGTCCGCAACGGCATGGTCCACAAGATGCCGCCCGTGCCCGGGGGCGATGGGAGGGTGTGGCGGAATGTCGCCCTGCCCCGCTCCTCGCCCGAAGGCCTCCCCTCACGATCCACCTTCCAGCCACCGGAAGGTCAAGGGGGAAATCGACCGTTCGGAAACTGTCGGCGCCTGCGTCTGATATGGGCGTGTAATATGGGCGTGTGATAGGGGCAAAGCCGGTTGACGCGGGTCAATGCCCGGACCTACGGTGTGGGTTAAGAGTGGGCCGGCCCGGAAGGTCCCGGGTCTTCGGCATGATGGAAACCATGAAGCGGTTGGGCCACATCCTCGCCATCCTGGCGTTCGCCTTCGCGCTCCTGACGGGCGCGGCGGGCGGAGCCGTGGCGCATGTGGACTCCCCGGTCGGCTCGGCGGAGCACCACGGCTCCCATCACGCTCCGTCGCCGTCGGCGCCGTCTCCAGGCGACCATCACAAGGCCGCCCTGGCGGTCGCCGCCACATGCTGCCCGGCCGCCGAATCCCAGGCGGACCATGCGGTCGCCGTCCCGATGACGTTGGTCGAGACGTCCTGGCATCCGTGGGCCGCATACATCCCGAACGCCCGGGACATCGCGCCGGAACCGCGCCCTCCGAAGACCCGCCTCTGATCGGCCAAGCGTCCCGACGCCTGCGTCGGACGTCCGGCCAAGCGCCGCCAGACCGGCGGCGTTCGTGAGCGATTCCGACCACGCGATCAGAGGACTCTCACCATGTCCGAGAGGCATTTCACGACCCGTCGCGGCTTCGTCGCCGCGCTGGGCTTCGGCGCCGTCTCCCTGTACGGCGCCTGGGCGGCCTATGGCGCCGCCCCCCTCCCCTTCGGCGGCCACAAGGAGGCCGCCACGCCGGAACCCGACGCCCATGGCGGACACAGCGGCCATGGCACCGCCGAGGCGCCCCCGGAGGCCGGAGGTCATGGCGCCCACGGAGGATCGGCGGGCATGGCGCCCGAGGAGTTCCGCTTCGAGCACGACTACTTCGTCGAGCGCTACGCGCAGCCCGACGGCAGCGTGAACCCGCACGGGAGCGAGGACACGCACAGCCACGCTGCCGGGGGGCACGACCACAGCCACGAACCCGGCGGCCGGCCGGTGGACGTGTACCTGATGGCGCAGAAGTTCGCCTACAGCCCCGACGTGCTGCGCCTCAAGGTCGGACAGGCGTACCGGTTCCGCATGATGGCGGACGACATCACGCACGGCGCCTCGATCCAGTTGGGCTCCGCCAGCCGCATCATCCGCCTGCGCCCCAACACCGTCACCGAGCAGACGATCACCTTCACCAAGCCGGGCGAGTACCTCGTGTACTGCACCGTCTACTGCGGCCAGGCGCACGACGCCATGCAGGGCCGCATCGTCGTCGGCTGACCCGGGGAGGACCGATCATGGACACCATCTCGACGAACGTCACTCCCGTCGGCGCTCCCTCGCGCCTGACCGCGCGCGTCACGGCCCTGCCGACGCCTGACAAGGCCCTGCTCAAGCTGCTGTTCGGCGCCGCCCTGCTGGCGCTGGTGCTGGGCTTGGCCGGGGGCTTCGTGACCGCGCTCGCCCGCGCTCGCGCGCTCAGCCTTTTCCCCGACGACGCCTACCGAATCCTGACGCTGCACGGCGTCTCCGTGTTCTTCTACTGGCTCTACCTCATCCAGGCGGCCCTCCTGCTCGTGCTCGCCGCCGCCGAGAACGGGCGCGGCCTCGCCTTGCGCCCGTTGGCGTGGCTCGGCGCGGCCCTGATGCTGGCGGGCTTCGGGTTCAGCGAGTGGGTCTCCACCACCGGCACGCCGCTGCTCTACGACGGCAGCCCCGAACTCGCCGCGGACGACCCGCGTTCGGTCGGGTTCTTCGCGCTGGGTTACCTGCTGCTCTCCGGCGGCCTGGTCGCCTCGGCGGCGAGCGGCATCGCCACGGTGCTCCAGCCCCGGCTGCGCGGCGAGGCCGACGCGTTCACCTCGATCGGTTTCGCGCTGTTCGCCTGGGCGGGGTTCCTGGTGGTCAGCGCCATCGCCGCCACCAACGCCTTCCTGCCGGGCGTGCTGTGGGCGCTCGGCGCCGGGCCGTTCCCGGCCGACCACGGGACGGAATGGCACATCCTGTTCCACAACCTGCACTACCTGCCGCTGATGGCCACCGTGCTGGTGTGGTACGTGCTGACCGAGCATCTGACCGGCGTGACGTCCATCCACGGCGCGCGGATGTCGAAGATCGTCTTCGCCGCCTACCTGGTCTTCGTGCCCCCGACGTCCTTGTACCACATGTTCCTGGAGCCGAACCTGTCCGAGGGCGTGCGGGTGGTCGGCTCGCTGCTGTCGCTGTTCGTCTCGGTGCCGACGCTGGCGGCCTTCGCCATCATCGTCTCCTCGCTGGAAGCCAGCGCCCGGGCGCGCGGCGCCACCGGCCTGTTCGGCTGGATGCGCGGGCTGCCGTGGGACAACCCGGCCATGGCGAACATGGGTTGGGCGGTCGTGAACATGATGGTCGGCATCACCTTCGCCTTCGTGCTGATCCAGGAGAAGCTGGCGCCGATGCTGTCGGACACCTTCTTTGTGCCCGGCTATTTCCACTTCTTCGCGGTCGGCGTGCTGACCCAGACCTTTCTGGCGGCGCTGATGGTGATCCTCCCCGCGCTCGGCGGCGGCACGCTCTGGCGTCCGACGGTGCTGCGGCGGATGCCGGTGCTGGTGACCGTGGGCCTGCTGGTGTTCGGCGCCGCGGGCATCGCCGCCGGGTTCATGGGCGTGCCGCGGCGGGTGTTCGACGTGAGCTACGGCGGCATGGCCCCGGCGGCGTGGCCGGTGCTGATGGCGCTGGTCGGCGTCGGCGCGACGGTCTTCGCCGTCGCCATTTCGGTCACCGTCTACGGCGTCGTGCGCAGCTTGTTGTCGCGTTGCGCGCCGGTCGCGGTCGAGGCTCCGGTCGTCGACTGGCGGGCCGGAGCGCGCGGCGTCGGCGCTGCGCCCGCGTGGACCGGTCCGGCGTCGGTCGCGGCGCTGGTCGCCGCCATGTACGTCTTCACCATCGTCGCGTTCCAGCTGATCCAGTCGCTGCCGATCATCGCCATCGGCGGCGGGCATGGGCACTGAGCGCCGGAGAACCACCATGAAGATGAACGAAGAACTCTGGCTGGTCGTCGCCATCGCCGCCGTGTGGGCGGTCCTTGCGGCCGTCTACGCCTTCGTCCCCAGTTTGGGCATGCCCGGCTACGTCCGGGTCTGGGGCGGCGGGGCTGTCCTATTCCTGGTCCTCGCCTGGGTGCTGGCCGCCGTCGGCCGGAAAGCGCACCGGGGCTGACCAGGCCGGGCGGGGAGGGCTCGGGACGGCGCTCATGCCGCGGCGCGGGCATCAGCGTCTCAGGCACTTGATGAGGGTGGCGATCCCCAGGACGACGAGGACGAGCAGCAGGCTCCAGAGGACGCCATCCCGCCCATGGCCCAACGCGAGCCGTCCATGCCGCCCATCATCGCGGAAAAACCCTGCCGTTACTTGCTGCTGGCCTGCTTGGCCGGATGCTGTTTCATCCAATCCTGAAGCTGTTGAACCTCCTTGGTCTGGTCCTCGACCACCTTCTGGGCCATGGCCTTGAGGTCTGGATCCTTGCCGTACCGGAGTTGGACACGGGCCATGTCGATGGCGCCCTGGTGATGGGCCGCCATCATCCGCGCGAAGTCCTGATCGGCGTCGCCGGTCATGGGGCGGTGCATGTCCCGGTTCATCTTGCGCATGCTTTCCATGTACGCGCGTGAGGCCGGATCCTTGGGCATGGCCTGCGCCCGCTGGCCCTGGTGCATGCCCTGGCCCTGCATCATGCCCTGGTTCGCGCCCATGCCGGGGCCGCCCATCCCCGGGCCGCCCATCGGCGCCGTGGTCTGGCCTTGCGGCGCCGGTTGGGCCTGGGGCTGCTGGGCCGCCGCGGGTCCGGCGATAAGGGCCGTCGCCACGGCCAGCGGGACGACGATGCTGCGAACTCGATGAGCCATCACGACGTTTCTCCTCTTGGGTCTGGATGGCTATGCCCGGCTGCCGAGGTCGTCGACGACCTGCCGGAGCATGCCCTGAACCTGACGGGCGACGTCGGCCAGGGTCGGGTTGTCGATGGCCTGCATGGAGGCGACCGGATCGACCGCGGACACCTCGACCTTGCCGTCCTCGCGCTGCTGGACGATGACGTTGCACGGCAGCATGGTGCCGATCTTGTCCTCCGCCTGAAGCGCCTGGTAGGCCATCGTCGGGTTGCAGGCGCCGAGGATGCGGTAGGGACGGTAGTCGACGTCCAGCTTCTTCTTCAGCGTCGCCCTCACGTCGATGTCCGTCAACACACCGAACCCGTGCTCCTTGAGCGCGTCGGTGGTAGCCGAGACGGCGTCATCGAACGGCATATCGACGACTTTGGAGACATGGTAGGTCACGATGGTCCTCCCTCCGGCTGGGGCGGTGACCGGGAGACGCCCCGGCCACCCATGGAGCCGCCCATTGAATGGATCCGGCGTGCGTTCACGGCCCACGCCGAACATCGCCTTTCCCTAATGAACGAGAGGCATCGCCCGAGGTTCCGCCGACTCCGGAGAGGATCACGCTCTTCGCCGGAGGCCACTGTTCCCCGATGATGGCCGGACGGAGCGCGTTTCCATACGGCGCTCCGTCCGGCTGGCGGTTCAGTTGTCATCCTTGTCGCCGCCCCGGCGTGTGTTCTCGGCCGCCCTGGCGACTTCTGATCGGCGGAGGCGGTCCCGAGAGCGAGCACCATGCCGCTCGCGACCCCGGCGGCAAGCAGGGCCAATTTTCATCCGGGAGTGCGGTCTATGGGTGCTCTCGTAACAGTTTATGGTTCCATCCAGATGTCCTTCACCGCCCCGATCAGAAACTCCTTGTTTCCTTCCGGGCCGGTGATCGGGCTTTCGGTGATGTCCAGAACGCGCCAGCCCGGCAGCCCGTCGAGCCAGGCGCGGATGCGGTCGCAGACCTCCTGGTGCAGTTCGGGCTCGCGCACCACGCCGCCCTTGCCGACGCGGCCCTTGCCGACCTCGAACTGGGGCTTGATGAGCGCGACGAGGCGCCCGCCCGGAACCGTCAGGTCGAGGGCGGCGGGCAGCACCACCTCCAGCCCGATGAAGCTGGCGTCGCAGACCACGAGGTCGATGGGGTCGGGAATTTCGGCCGTGGTCAGGTGGCGGGCGTTGGTCTTTTCCAGGACGACGACGCGCGGGTCGTTGCGCAGCTTCCAGGCCAGCTGCCCATGCCCGACGTCGACCGCGTAAACCTTCGCAGCGCCGCGCGTCAGCAGCACATCGGTGAAGCCACCGGTCGAGGCGCCGACGTCGACGGCGGTCAGGCCGGTCGGGTCGATGCCGAACGTGTCGAGCCCCTTCACCAGCTTCAGCCCGCCGCGCGACACCCAGGGATGGTCCTGGCCCTTCACGGACAGCGGCGCGTCCTCGGCGATCTGGTCGCCGGCCTTGTCGATGCGCCGGGTGTCGGAATAGACCAGCCCGGCGAGGATCAGCGCCTGCGCCTTGGCCCGGCTTTCGGCCAGCCCGCGCTCCACCAGCGCCACATCCACCCGCACCCGCGCCATGGCGATCCCTCCCGATTATCAACGGGATGATCCATGGCGCAGGACGCGCCGTTCGGCAAGAGGCGAAGGACTTAGAACGGCAGGTCGATGATGAAGCGGGTGCCGGGGTCGTTCGATTCGGCGCGCAGCTTGCCCTTCAGCTGGCCGGCGAAGGCCCGCGCCACCTTCATGCCGAGCGTGTCGGCGCGTGCCACCTCGAAACCGGGGGGCAACCCGCGCCCGTGGTCGCCGATGACCAGCCGCCGCCCGCCTTCCGGCAGCGGTAGGAGGCTGATCTCCACGATGCCTGGTCCACCCGGCGCATAGGCGTACTTGATCGCGTTGCCGACGAGTTCGTTGACGATCAGCGCCAGCGGAATCACCGAATCGACCGGCAGCATCGCGTTTTCCACGGCGACCACCACATGCCGGTTGGCACCACCGGCCGCAAAGTTGGCCTCCATCTCCGACGCGGTGTCGCGCAGGTAGGAGCCGAAGTCGACGAGGCTGCCGCGGGTGGCGCCGTGGATGCGCTGGTGCGCCTGGGTCACCGTGCCGATCCGCGCGCACGCCTCCTGGAAGGCCCGGCGCATCTCCGGTTCCTTGGCCGACAGGGTTTGCAGCGTCAGCAGGCTGGACACGAGCTGAAGGGTGTTCTTGACCCGGTGGCTGACCTCGCGCACCTGCTGGTCGACCGAGTCCGGCGAATCGATCACGACGGGGCGCAGCGCCATCATGACGGCGCGGCCGGTTCCCGCGCCGCCCCCTGCACCGTCAGCGCGCAGGGGCGTGACGTCCATGTCCCAGGAACGGCGGTCCACGCCGGTCACGCGCAGGTGGCGGGACTGGCCGGTCCGGGCGACGTCGCGCACCGCTTCCGGATCGGCGCTGGGGAACAGGCCTGCCAGAAGTTCGTCCTCGGTCTGGCCCGCGTTGGCGCCCAAGGCCCTCATCGCGGCGTTGGCGACGGCGCACCGGAGGCCGTCCCCCTCGAACACCGCGGTGGGGGCGGGAGAATTCTCGATGATGTCCCGCAGCAGATCCGGATTGCCGTCCAGGCCGCCCTGCGACAGCCCGTTCGCCGGACGCACCCCGTTCTCCTCGGGAACGCGACCCGCGCCCGCAGCGAACACTTGAGGCATCTTACGCAACACCAGACCCCGCGAAATTCGTTAATTTTCTATTGTTTTCGAATTGTAAGACAGAGGAAACGGCCGCACCAGTGAAAGAACCCCCCCGCGCGCTATTCAAATGGGGGTAGGCCCTTCGTACAGGGCACCGACGCCCGCCACCGCTCGGGTGACGGGCGCCCGGTTCACTTCCTACCGATCCTCTGCCAGATGGAACGCCGCTCACGCCCGAGCGGCGGTGGCCTCGATGCCCAGCGCCTGAAGCGCGGTGGCGACGATGTGGCGGGCGTTGAGGCCGGCCTCCTCGTACTGCTTGGCCGGGCTGTCGTGGTCCTGGAAGCGGTCCGGCAGCACCATCGGACGGATCTTCAGGCCGTTGTCGAGCAGCCCCTTGGTCGCCAGGAATTGCAGCACGAAGCTGCCGAATCCGCCGACCGAGCCCTCCTCGATGGTGATCAGCACCTCGTGCTCCAGCGCCAGCCGGCGCACCAGATCCTCGTCCAGCGGCTTGGCGAAGCGGGCGTCGGCCACCGTCGTCGACAGCCCCCGCGCGCCCAGTTCCGCCGCCGCCTTCATGGCCTCGGCCAGACGCGTACCGTAGCTCAGGATGGCCACCTTGGTGCCCTCCTGAAGCACGCGGCCCTTGCCGATCGGCAGGACCGTGCCGCGCTCCGGCAGTTCCAGCCCGACGCCCTCGCCGCGCGGGTAGCGCAACGCGGAGGCACGGTCCTCGATGGTCGCGGCGGTCGCGACCATGTGCATCAGTTCCAGCTCGTCCGCCGCCGCCATCATGACGATGTCCGGCAGGCAGCCGAGATAGGCCACGTCGAAGGCCCCGGCGTGGGTCGCCCCGTCCGCCCCGACCAGCCCGGCGCGGTCGAGCGCGAAGCGCACCGGCAGGTGTTGCAGCACCACGTCGTGGACCACCTGGTCGTAGGCGCGTTGCAGGAAGGTGGAGTAGATGGCGCAGAACGGCTTGAAGCCCTCCGCCGCTAGGCCAGCGGCAAAGGTGACCGCGTGCTGCTCGGCGATGCCGACGTCGAAGCAGCGGCTGGGGAAGCGCTGGCCGAACAGGTCCAGCCCGGTGCCCGACGGCATCGCGGCCGTGATGGCCAGCACCGCCGGATCGACCTCCGCCTCCTTGATCAGGGCGTTGGCGAAGACGCGGGTGTAGCTGGGGGCGTTGGACTTGGGCTTGGACTGGGTCCCGGTGATGACGTCGAACTTGGCGACGGCGTGCAGCTTGTCGGCGGAGGCCTCCGCCGGGCCGTAGCCCTTGCCCTTCTTGGTGACGACGTGGATGAGGACCGGCTTGTCGTCCTCCGCGTCGCGCACGTTCTGCAAGACGGGCAGCAGGTGGTCCAGGTTGTGTCCGTCGATCGGGCCGATGTAGTAGAAGCCCATCTCCTCGAACAGCGTGCCGCCGGTCACCATGCCGCGGGCGTACTCCTCCGCCCGGCGGGCGGCGGTGCGCAGGGGGCGCGGCAGCTGGTCGGCGATGTCCTTGGCCAGATGGCGGAGCGACAGGTACGGCTTCGACGAGATCAGGCGCGACAGGTACGCGCTCATCGCGCCGACCGGCGGCGCGATGGACATGTCGTTGTCGTTCAGGATGACGATCAGCTTCGTGTTCGCCGAGCCCGCGTTGTTCATGGCTTCATAGGCCATGCCGGCGCTCATCGCGCCGTCGCCGATCACGGCGACCACGTGGTTCTTGTGGCCGAGCTGGTCGCGGGCCACCGCCATGCCCAGCCCCGCCGAGATGGAGGTGGAGCTGTGGCCGGCGCCGAACGGGTCATATTCGCTTTCCGACCGTTTCGTGAAGCCCGACAGCCCCTCGCCCATGCGAAGGGTGCGGATGCGGTCGCGGCGCCCGGTGACGATCTTGTGCGGGTAGCACTGGTGCCCCACGTCCCAGATCAGGCGGTCGTCCGGCGTGTTGAACACGTAATGGAGCGCCACGGTCAGTTCCACGACGCCGAGCCCGGCCCCGAGATGCCCGCCGGTCACCGAAACCGCGCTGATGGTTTCCGTGCGCAGTTCGTCGGCGAACTGGCGAAGCTGTTCGGGCTGAAGGGCGCGCAGGTCTGCGGGGGTGTGGACGAGGTCGAGTAGCGGCGTCTTGGTGGTCGGGGTCACGTTCTGCACGTCCTCCGTTCAGGACCGGCGCGCGACGACGAAGTCGGCGACCGCCTTCAGAATATCGGCACGCCCCTCGAAGATCTCCAGGTGTGCCACGGCTTGGGCGGCCAGCATCGCGGCCTGCGAGCGGGCGCGGTCGCGCCCGAGGATGGACACGAAGGTCGCCTTGCCGGCTTGCGCGTCGCGGCCGACGGACTTGCCCGTCTCGGCCTCCGTCCCTTCGACGTCCAGCAGGTCGTCGACGATCTGGAAGGCCAGCCCGAGGTCGTGGGCGTAGGCGCGCAGGGCTTGGCGCTGCGGCGGCGGGGCCTTGCCCAGGATGCCGCCGGCCTCGCAGGAGAAGGCGATCATGTCGCCGGTCTTCATCCGCTGCAGGCGCGTGGTCGTGCCGAGGTCGAAGGTCTCATGCTCGGCGATCAGGTCGAGCATCTGCCCGCCGACCATGCCGTGCGGCCCCGCGGCCTTGGCGAGCGCGGAGACGAGCTGGCAGCGCACGTTCGGATCCTCGTGGGTGGCCGGGTCGGCCAGCACCTCGAAGGCGTAGGTCAGCAGCCCGTCGCCGGCCAGGATCGCCGTCGCCTCGTCGAACTGGCGGTGGGCGGTCGGGCGGCCGCGGCGCAGGTCGGAATCGTCCATGGCCGGCAGGTCGTCGTGGACCAGCGAGTAGGAATGGACGAACTCCACCGCTGCGGCGACGCGCAGCGCGCAGTCCGGGTTGACCCCGAACAGCGCCGCCGACTGGCAGACCAGGAAGGGGCGCAGCCGCTTGCCGCCGTTCAGGCAGCCGTAGCGCATCGCTTCCAGAACCCGCGATTCGGGAAGGTCGGTGGTGGGAATCAGGTGGGAAATGGCCCGTTCCACATCCTCGGCCATGGTGGCCATGGCGGTTTTCAAGTCGGTCTGCACGTCAGTCGATCCTGGCGGGTTCGGTGGCGAGGGAGCCGTCGGCGGCGACGGTGATTCGATCGACTTTCGCCTGCGCTTCCCGCAGCTTCGCTTCGCAATGGCGCTTCAGCGCCGTGCCGCGCTCGTAGGAGGAGATGGCGTCGTCCAGCTTGCCGCGCCCTTCCTCGAGCTGCCGCACGATGCGTTCCAACTCGGCGAGCGCGTCCTCGAAGCTGAGGGCGGCGATGTCGGGGGGAATGTTTGCGTGGTCAGCCATGGTCAATCCGAAAGGGGTCCCGCGGAGGGCCGAAACCCGAAGTTATGACCCGTTCCCCAAATGCGCAAGGCCCGCCGCGGGCGTAGAACGCTCACAGACGGGCCTAGCCGGATGGAAATGCCAAGCTCGCACCGTTTTCAACAATACAGGCGATTTCAACAATACATCAGTTCGCGCACATGGGCCGCGCAGGCCGACGCCAGCGCACGGAGATTGTACCCGCCTTCCAGCACCGACACGATTCGGGCACCGCAGTGCGTGCGCGCCATGTCGCCCAGCTTGCGCGTGGCCCAGGTGAAGTCGTCGTCGGTCAGGTGCAGGCTGGCCAGCGGATCGCGCGAATGGGCGTCGAATCCGGCCGAAATCATCAGCAGGTCCGGTTTGAAATGGTCGATGGCCGGCAGGATGATGTGCGTCATCGCGTGCCGGAATTCCGGCGAGCCGGCCATCGCCGGCAGCGGGGCGTTGACGCAGTTGCCGTATTCCCCGCGCTCCGCCGCGTCGCCGGTGCCCGGGTAGAGTGGCGACTGGTGGGTGGAGCAGTAGAGCATGTCCGGGTCGCGCTGGAAGATGTCCTGCGTGCCGTTGCCGTGGTGGACGTCGAAATCCACCACCGCCACCCGTTGCAGCCCGTGCGCCGCGCGGGCGTGGTAGGCGCCGACCGCGACGTTGTTGAACAGGCAGAAGCCCATCGCCTTCTCGTATTCGGCGTGGTGCCCCGGCGGCCGAACGGCGCAGAAGGCGTTGCGCGAGTGGCCGGTGGCCACCACGTCCACCGCCGCGATCACCGCCCCCGCGGCGCGGAGCGCGGCCTCCCCCGACCCCGGCGACAGGACCGTGTCGGCGTCGACGCCCGCGTGGTCGTGCTCCGGCACCATGGCCAGGACGCTCTCCACATGCTCCTTCGGGTGCGCGCGGGCGATCTGCTCGATGGTGGCGCGCGGCGCGTCCTGCCGGTCGAGCATGTAGAACTCTTCGGTTTCGAGCGCGGCCAGCACGGCGCGCAGACGGTCGGCGCATTCCGGATGGCCCAGCCCTGTGTCGTGTTCCAGGCAGGCGGCGTGGGTGAACAGGGTGGTGAACATGCTTTTTCTGTCTTTTTCGTTCGTGTTCGAGGCATTTCCTGCCTCTATTGTTCCCGCTTCGCTAATGAAAGTACAGGCTGATTCCGGGGCTTATCGTCACATCCCCCCTTGGGTGCTGAGCACCACCTCTGCGCGCCCGACGGGATTGACGGATCAGGCGGCTCGCTCGATCACGAAGCGGTAGACCCCGCCCTCCTCCGTGCTGGCGACCAGCCGGTTGCCCGTCGCTTCGCAGAAGGCGGCGAAATCCTTGGGCGCGCTCGGGTCGGTGGCTTCGACGGTGAGGGTTCCGCCCGCCGGAACGGCCTTGAGCGCCTTGCGCGCGCGGAGCACCGGCAGCGGGCACTGAAGACCCTTGGCATCCAACTGGTGGGAGCCGCCCTGGTCGGTCATCGGTCACTGTCTCCTTACCCTGTCTGCGGCGATTCTATGACGGCATGGCGGCGGGCTCAATCGGCAAGGCGCACAAGGCGCCGCAGTCCGGGCCGACAGAACATTCCGCGCGCCGGGAACAGAGTTGCGCCTACGGGACATCCACGGGTAGACAGCGCGGCCCACCGTTCAATATGATTGAACACGAATGATTCGGGCCGGCTGTTGGGCGCAATGAACACGCGCCGGCGGACGCCGATGCGCATTCATGCATGGGATGACCTGCGCATTCCGGTTGAACGCAGGCCTGGACTCCGACAGCGACGGTAGCTTCATGAACACGGTCGATCTTCTGAGCAACGCGCGCCGCGCCAGCACGCTGCTGAAGGCCATGAGCAACGAGCGCCGGCTGCTCATCCTCTGCTATCTGGCGGAGGGGGAGAAGTCGGTGGGCGAGTTGGAGGATTTGGTCGACCTCAGCCAGTCCGCGCTGTCGCAGCACCTCGCCCGGCTGCGGCGCGACAAGCTGGTGCGCACCCGGCGTTCCGCCCAGAACATCTACTATTCGCTGAACGGGCACGAGGCGCAGACCGTCATGGCGACGCTGCACGGCCTGTACTGCGCCCCGTCGGCCCGCAACCAGGACGAGGCCACGCCGGCGGAGCCCACCGCCGAGGAATCGGCGCCCGCCTCCTGACGCTTGGTCAGCCTTCCTCGAAGAAACGGCGGCCGAACAACAGGGCCGCCAGGGCCACCACGACCCACCCCAGCATGAAGGCGGTGCCGCCGAGCGGCGCCGTCATGGCGATGGCAAGCGGCCCGGACAGGGCGATCGCGTAGAGCGTTCCGCTGAACAGCAGGATTCCCGCGACGAACAGCCAGCCGGCCGCCATCAGGGCAAAGCGGGCGGGGCCACCGGCACGGCGTGCCAGGACGACCAGCCCGACCAGGGCCAGCGCGTGCCACATCTGGTACTGGCCGGCCAGCCGGAACAGCTCCTGGGCGCGCGGGTCGCCGGCGAGGCCGTGGCTGGCGTAGGCGCCGGTTCCCACCGCCATGGCGCCGTTCAGGGCCGCGAACGCCACCCAGATCCGCTCCACCACACCCATGAGCCATTCCTCCGCGCCTGTCACGAGGACCGGACCATAGCCGAGCGCATCGGGTTGGACGAGCGCATTCGGGCGCGCCGTCAGAAGGCCGAGCCCGGCTCCTTCAGGAACTCCGTCTCCTCCGCCGTGCTGGCGCGGCCGAGGATGGCGTTCCGGTGCGGGAAGCGCCCGAAGCGTTCGATGATCGCGCGGTGCCGTTCGGCGTAATCCACCACCTCCGCCTCGCCGACCCGCTCGCGGAACAGGGCGCAGGACAGGCGCTGGCAGTCCGGATCCTCCTGGTGCTCGAAGGGCAGGTAGAGGAAGATCCGCTCGTCCCCGTTGCACTCCAGGTCGAAGCCGTTCTCCACGGCGTGGCGCGCCACCGCCAGCGCCTTGGCGTCGGTGGCGAAGGCGCGCGGCGACCCGCGGAAGGCGTTGCGCGGCACCTGGTCCAGCAGGACGCAGAGCGCCAGGCAACCGTCCACGTCGTCCATCCAATGGTCGAGCTTGCCCGCCGCCGCGGCCTCGTGATGGGGCAGCAGCGTGTCGCTCACCGCGCGGTCGAAGCTGGCCGACGGCTTGAACCAGTAAGGCTTCATCGCCTCGTCGAACCAGAAATCGACGATCTCGTCGATCAGCTTGTCCACCATGTCCGACCCTCCGAAAGTACAGCCCCGAAAAAGAACAGGGCGCCCGGGGGCGCCCTGTCCAGCTCTAAATGCTCAACCGAAACCCGCGAGGGCTCAGTGCACCGTGCTCCAGAGCTTGCGCTTGGTGGCGTACATCAGGCCGGCCAGAACGATCAGGAACAGGATCACCTTCACGCCCATCTGCTTGCGCGCGTCCAGGTGCGGCTCCGCGGCGAAGGTCAGGAAGGTGGAGACGTCCCGCGCTTGCTGGTCGACCGTGGCCTTGGTGCCGTCGGCGTAGGAGACGCCGTCCGGCTGCAGGATGTTGGGCATGCCCACCTGATGGCCCGGGAAGACCTTGTTGTAGTTCATGCCCGGCATCAGGGTCACGCCTTCCGGCGGGGTGTCCTCGAAGCCCGTGAGGAAGGCGTAGAGGTAGTCCTCGCCGCCCTTGCGGGCCTTGGCGATCAGCGACAGGTCCGGCGGCAGGGCGCCGTTGTTGGCGGCACGCGCGGCGTTGTCGTTGGGGAACGGCGACGGGAAGCGGTCGGCCGGGGTGCCCGGACGCATGAACATCTCGCCCGCGTCGTTCGGGCCGGCCTGGACCTCATAGCCGGCGGCCAGCGCCTTCAGCTCGTCGTCCTTGAAGCCGATGCCGCCCAGCGTACGGATCGGGACCAGGCGCATGGAGTGGCAGGCCGAGCAGACTTCCTTGTAGACCTGGAAGCCGCGCTGCGCCGACGCCTTGTCGATGGTGCCGAAGACGCCGCTGTGCGGCCAGCTCTGCTCGGGGATGTGCACCCCTTCCGACGCCTGCGCGGTGCCGGCCAGGCCCAGGGCGAGAGCCGCGGAGAGAATGGCAGACTTCAGAGCGCGCATTAGGCCTTCTCCATCGGCTTGGCGTGGGCGCCGGCGGCAACGCGGCCGCCGCCCTTCAGAACGGGTTCGCAGATGCTGGCCGGCAGCGGCAGCGGACGCTCCAGCTTGCCCAGCAGCGGCAGCAGGATCAGGAAGTGGAAGAAGTAGTAGGCGGTGCCGATGCGGGCAATCATCAGCCAGACACCTTCGGCCGGCATGGCGCCGGCGTAGCCGAGCACCAGGGCGTCGATGGCCAGGATCCAGAAGAACTGGCGGTAGATCGGACGGAACTTGCAGCTGCGGACCTTGGAGGTGTCGAGCCACGGCAGGACCGCCAGCACCGCGATGGCGCCGAACATGGCCAGCACGCCGCCCAGCTTGTCCGGGATCGCGCGCAGGATCGCATAGAAGGGCAGGAAGTACCATTCCGGCACGATGTGCGCCGGGGTGACCAGCGGGTTGGCCGGGATGTAGTTGTCCGGGTGGCCGAGGTAGTTCGGCGCGAAGAACACGAAGGCCGCGTAGAAGATCAGGAACACGACGACCGCGAAGCCGTCCTTGATCGTGACGTACGGGTTGAACGGCACGGTGTCCTGCGGGCCCTTCGGGTCGATGCCCAGCGGGTTGTTGGAGCCGGAGACGTGCAGCGCGGCGGTGTGCAGGATGACCAGCGCGAACAGCACGAACGGCAGCAGGAAGTGCAGCGCGAAGAAGCGGTTCAGCGTCGGGTTGTCGACCGAGAAGCCGCCCCACAGCCAGGTGACGATCGGGTCGCCGACGATCGGGAAGGCCGAGAAGAGGTTCGTGATGACGGTGGCGCCCCAGAAGCTCATCTGGCCCCACGGCAGCACGTAGCCCATGAAGGCCGTGGCCATCATCGCCAGCATGATGAGGACGCCGAGGATCCACAGGATTTCGCGCGGGGCCTTGTAGGAGCCGTAGTAGAGGCCGCGGAACATGTGGATGTAGACGGCGATGAAGAACATCGACGCGCCGTTGGCGTGGACGTAGCGCAACAGCCAGCCGTAGTTGACGTCGCGCATGATGCGCTCGACCGAGTCGAAGGCGATGTTCGTGTTGGCGGCGTACTGCATGGCCAGCACGAGGCCGGTCGCGATCATGATCACCAGCATGATGCCGGCAATCGCACCGAACGCCCACAGGTAGTTGACGTTCCGGGGCATCGGGTACTGGTTGTACTCATGATCCAGCATGGAGAAGATCGGCAGGCGGCTGTCGATCCACTTCACGACGGGGTTCTTGAACTGCGGGGCGTGAGCCTGAGCCATCTTGGGGTCTCCCGAACCTTTAGGGCCGCTTAGCCGAGCCGGATCGCGGTATCGCTCGTGAAAGCGTACTGCGGAACGACGAGGTTGGCCGGGGCCGGACCCTTGCGGATGCGCCCAGCGGTGTCGTAGTGCGAGCCGTGGCAGGGGCAGAACCAGCCGTCGTAGTCGCCGCGCGGGTCGGTCGGCTTCTGCCCCAGCGGCACGCAGCCGAGGTGCGTGCAGATGCCGATGACGATCAGCCATTCCGGCTTCTTCACGCGGGCGTCGTCGGCGGCCGGGTCACGCAGCTCGCCCAGGTTGACCTTCTTGGCCTCGTCGATCTCCTTGGCCGTGCGGTGGCGCACGAAGACCGGCTTGCCGCGCCAGGTCACGGTGATCGCCTGACCTTCGGCGACCGGGGCCAAATCCACGTCGATCGAGGCGAGCGCCAGAGTGTCGGCGGCCGGGTTCATGCTGTCGATGAACGGCCACGCGGCGGCGGCGACACCGACGGCACCCACGGCTCCGGTGGCGAGGTAGAGGAAGTCACGGCGGGAAGTCCCCTCGCCGCCGGGGGCCGCGTGGGCACCCGTCCCGGGCGGATGCGTGGTCTGAGCCATAAGCGTGTTTCTCCTCAAGGCATACCCGGCGCGCCGAAGCGCCCGTTGAGACGTCAAACAATCATTAGCACGACTGAACGGGCGTGTCCGCCCGTTGGGTGAGCGTAGGCGCGCCACGTCTGCCGGGGTGGGTGGCCCCGGTTGCATGGGGTGCGGTATACAGTCGCGGCATAGCCTTGAAAAGGCTTAGTCGTTGGACAACTTGTCGCGCCCCCGGGCGCAAGATTAGAATCCTCTGAACCTCAAAAGGCTTCGCCATGCGTCTCGTCCTCTTCGAACCCGACATCCCGCAGAACACGGGTACGTTGATGCGACTCGCGGCCGGGCTGGGCGTCTCCCTCGATCTCATCGAGCCCTGCGGGTTCCTCCTGGACGACCGCAAGCTGCGGCGCGCCGGCATGGACTACATCGACCATCTCGACTGGACACGGCACAACTCCTGGTCTTCCTATCGATCCGGGACGCAGAACGGCCGGCTGGTCCTGCTGACCACCCGCGGCGCCATGCCCTACACCGACTTCGCCTTCGCCCCGGACGACCGGATCATGGTCGGGCGCGAGAGCGCCGGTGTGCCGGACGAGGTGCACGAGGCGGCGGACGCCCGCCTCGTCATACCATTGAAGCCGCCCGCACGCTCGCTGAACGTTGCGCTCAGCGCGGCCATGGTGTTGGGTGAGGCCCTGCGACAGACCGCCACACTTGTTCGATGAAGGTTGGAGACAGCGCCCGATGACCGCCCCCGCTCCGCACACGGTGCCCACCGAGGACCAGAGGACCCGCGCCACCGCGTGGTTCGCCGAGTTGCGCGACCGCATCTGCGCCGAGTTCGAGCGGATCGAGGACGAGCTGACCGGCACCCACGCCGACCTTCCCCCCGGCCGGTTCGAGCGCAAGCCCTGGACCCGACCTGATCCTTATTCTGAACAGGGGGGCGGCGGCGAGGGCGGCGGCGGCGTCATGTCGGTGATGAAGGGGCGGGTGTTCGAGAAGGTGGGCGTCAACGTCTCCACCGTGCACGGCACCTTCAGCCCGGAGTTCCGCAACAACATCCCCGGCGCCGCCGGCGACGGCCGGTTCTGGGCCTCCGGCATCAGCCTCGTCGCCCATATGCGCTCCCCCCTGGTGCCGGCCACGCACATGAACACGCGGCACATCGTCACCAGCATCGGCTGGTTCGGCGGCGGCGCCGACCTGACCCCGATGATCCCGGACGAGCGGGAGACCGCCGACTTCCACACGGCACTCCGCGACGCCTGCGACCGGCACGACCCGGCCTACTACGCGCGCTACAAGGAATGGTGCGACCGCTACTTCTTCCTGCCGCACCGGGGCGAGGCGCGGGGAGTCGGCGGCATTTTCTTCGACAACCTCGATTCGGGCGACTGGGAGGCCGACTTCGCCTTCACCCGCGACGTCGGGCTGGCCTTCCTGGAGGTCTACCCGGCGCTGGTCCGCCGCCGCATGAACGACCCCTGGACGCCCGAGCAGCGCGAACACCAGCTGATCCGCCGTGGGCGCTATGTGGAATTCAACCTTCTGTACGACCGCGGAACGACCTTCGGCCTGAAGACCGGCGGCAACACCGAAGCCATCCTGATGAGCATGCCGCCCGAGGTGAAGTGGCCGTGATGGGGCGATGTTGGGTTTCGCTTACGCTGCACCCAACCTACGCGTGGCCTCCCGCAAACACTCCTCCCGTCCTGGCCGGAAGTCCTCGGCGATCCACCAGGCTTCCACCTCCTTCAGCAGCTTGCCAACGGCGGGGCCGCGCTGCAGGCCCATCTCCAGCAGGTCACGGCCGGCGATGGGGAGCTTCAGGGACGGCAGGTCGTCGGCGGTGGCGAGGGCGTCCCTGACGGCGCCCAGCGCCATCGGGCCGGGCGCGTCCACCGCCGCCAGCAGCACCAGATCCCGGTAAAGCTCCGCGTCGCCCACGCGGTAGAGCGCTTGCCGGTGCTTCACCCGGTCGTCGGACGGCGAGACGGGCATGGGCGGTTCGACCAGGGCGGCGAGGCGGTCGCGGTCGGCGTTGGACAGGCGCAGCGCTTCCGACACCCGCAGAGCGCCCGCGTGGTCGATCGCCAGAACGGCGGCGAAGCGGCGGACGGCGTCCAGTGGTTCGCCAAGGTCATGCTCCAGCCGGACGAGGCGGTCCAGCCGCGCGGTCTCCGTCGCCTCCGGCAGCAGGTGCGCCATGATTCCGTGCTCGATCATCAGCCGCCACGCCGAACCGGGGTCGGGCGCGGCCAGGAGGCGCGACAGCTCGCCCCTCACCCGCTCGCCGGACAGGGTCGGCAGGCGCGGCGCCATCTCCGTGCAGGCGGCCAGCGCGTCCGCGTCGGGCGCGCCGCGGCCGTAATGGGCGTGGAAGCGGAAGAAGCGCAGCAGGCGCAGCACGTCCTCCTCGATGCGCTGGCGCGGGTCGCCGACGAAGCGCACCCTCCCCGCGGCCATGTCGGCCAGCCCGCCGAACGGGTCGTGGATGCAGCCTTCCAAGGTGCAGCTCAGCGCGTTCATGGTCAGGTCGCGCCGGGCCGCGTCCTCCCGCCAGTCGTCGGTGAACTCGACGCGGGCGTGCCGGCCGTCGGTCTCCACGTCGCGGCGCAGCGTGGTGATCTCGTAATGCGCCTTGCCGACCACCGCGGTGATGGTGCCGTGCTCGATGCCCGTGGGAATGGCCAGGATGCCGGCGGCCTTCAGCAGCTCCATCACCCGCTGCGGCGGGGCGTGGGTGGCGATGTCGATGTCCTTGACCTTGCGGCCGAGCCACGCGTCGCGCACGCAGCCGCCGACGAAGCGCGCGTCGGCACCACCGGCGTCCAGCGCGGCGAACACGGCGCGCGTCTCATGGGCGGTCATCCAGGGCTGGGGGGCGAGGCGGGCGACGACGGTCATGGCCGGAAGCTAGCCCGCCGCACGGCTATTTTCCAGCGGGCGCGCTCCCGGCCGGCTCGCCCCCGACCGGCTCGCCCCCGGCCGGCTCGCCCCCGGCCGGCTCGCCTTGCGTGCCCTCCACCACCCGGCCGTTCTCCAGATGGGCGGGCGTGTAGACGCTGTGCGGCGGCGCGCCGCTGGTGACGGCGATGACACCCAGCGTCAGCCCCATCAGCCCGGCCCCGGCCAGGAGAAGCCAGGGCCAGGGGGCCGTCACCCACCAGGGCGCGCGGGTGTGCGTCTCCTCTGCTCGGGCGCGGCGGCGCTCGATCACGATGATGTAGAGGATGTATCCAGCCGTCGGCAGCAGCAGCGGCACCACGACCGTCAGGAACATGCGCAGCACCGATCACCGCCTGTCAGGTCTCTCCGGTCACGGCGTCATCGCCGGCCAATGCACCGCTCACCCCGTCGGCCGGCGGCTCCTCCCCCAGCGTGTCGTCGCGCAGGACGTCGCACAGGTTCACCAGCATGCCCGCGGTCGCCCCCCAGATGAAGCGCTGCTGATAGGGAAACACGTAGAAGTGCCGTTGCGCTCCCTGGAACTCCCGGCTGTGGCGCTGCGGGTTGGACGGGTCGAGGATGAAGTCCAGCGGCACCTCGAACACCTCCGCGACCTCGGTCGGGTCGGGGGTCAACTGGAAGGGCGGCTGCACCAGCCCGACCACCGGCGTCACGCGGAAGCCGGTGCGCGTCACGTAGGTGTCGAGCCGTCCGATGATCTCGATCCGGTCGCGGCCGAGCCCGATCTCCTCCTCCGTCTCGCGCAGCGCGGTTTCCTCCAGCGTCGCGTCGAAAGGCTCCATGCGGCCGCCGGGGAAGCTGATCTGGCCGGCGTGGGCCGTCAGGTGCGCCGTGCGCTGGGTGAAGATGAGCGTCACGCCGTCGGCGCGGTCGACCAACGGCACGAGCACCGCCGCCTCCCGCAGCTTGCTGTCGGGCAAGGGGCCGTAGCCCGGATTCAGGTCATGGTCGCCGCGCACCTTCGCCGGGCGCGGTCCCTCCACCGGGCTACCTGGCGCCGGGCCGCCCGGCCCCGAACTGCCCGGAAAACGCCCGCGCAGATCGTCCAGCGTCAATCGCCAGGCAGCTTGCCCAGCGCGAAGAAGACTTGATTGCTCCATACTCCCACCTCGGCCTCGCCATCATCCTGGCTGCTGACGACGGCATGGTCCACCATTTCGTAGTAGACCGAACGCGAAATCCGCGCTTCCAGTCCGTTTCTTATCGCAATGTAGGGCGCGGGCTCCCCGCTTTCAGGATGATGGACAACCCTGATCGGATGATCCGGCCCCGCATCCACCCATTCGTCTAAATTTGTACGGAACGACAGGACCTGCTGTTCTCCTTCTCCGCTTGTGGACATTTCCACCGCGACGAAGGGCGCGTCGTCCACAACTATGCGCCCGCGCTCAACAGGTGTGACAAGCCAAAAGTCTCCCGCGTCATCCCGCCGCAGAACCGTGGCGAACAGCTTCGCCAGTTCGATCCGGCGGATCGGGTCGCCCTCGTGGAACCACGTCCCGTCCCGCGCGATGCGGATGTCGAAGCGCTGATCCTTCGGGGTGATGGGAAGCTTTCCGCTCTTCTCTTCATCCGCGCGCTTGTCAATCGCGCTGTCGTTACCGACCTTCATCGAATGCCTGTCCATGGTGGAGGCCGAAGGGATCGGCCTCTGGATTTCGCCACGCAACCTAATTTCGCCATACTCGTCACATAGGTCCGGTTCTCCGGAATAAAATGGGAGCAGAGACGTGAGCGCCACCGACGCCGCCAACCATGCGCCGATTCCCGTATCCGAGAACCCGCACCAGTTGATGGCGGAGATCGAAGCGCTCGGCGGCCGGCTGGCGCATGTGCGCGACCGCATCGGCCGCATCATCTTCGGCCAGCAGGACGTCATCGACCTGACGCTGATCACCTTGCTCGCCGGCGGCCACGTGCTGCTGATCGGCGTGCCGGGCCTTGCCAAGACCCGCCTTGTGGAAACGCTGGGCACCGTGCTCGGTCTTGCCGAGAAGCGCATCCAGTGCACGCCCGACCTGATGCCGGCCGACATCCTGGGGTCCGAGGTGCTGGAGGAGAACGAGCACGGCCGCCGCTCCTTCCGCTTCCTTCCCGGTCCGGTGTTCAGCCAGCTGCTGATGGCGGACGAGATCAACCGCGCCAGCCCGCGCACGCAGTCCGCCCTGCTCCAGGCGATGCAGGAGCACCGCGTGTCGGTCGCCGGCCAGTACCACCCCCTGCCTGAGCCGTTCCACGTGCTCGCCACCCAGAACCCGCTGGAGCAGGAGGGCACCTACCCGCTGCCGGAAGCCCAGCTCGACCGCTTCCTGATGCAGATCGACGTGGTCTACCCGGACCGCGACGCGGAGCGGCGGATGATGATCGCCACCACCGGTTCGCTCGACGAGAAGGCCGTGACGGTGCTCAGCCCCGCCGACCTCCAGGCCGCCCAGCGTCTGGTCCGCCGCGTTCCGGTCGGCGAGGGCGTGGTGGAGGGCATCCTCGACCTTGTCCGCCGCGGCCGTCCGGAAACCACCGATGTGCCGGAGGTGCAGCGCCACGTCGCCTGGGGCCCCGGCCCGCGCGCCAGCCAAGCGCTGATGCTGGCCGCCCGCGCCCGCGCGGTGCTGGACGGCCGTCTGTCGCCGTCGCTGGACGACGTCATCGCGCTGGCCAAGCCGGTGCTGCGCCACCGCATGGCGCTGAACTTCGCCGCGCGGGCGGACGGCATCACGCTGGACGACGTCATCAACCGCCTGTGCGCACCGCTCTCATGAGGATTCGCTGATGGCCGCCCCCACCCTCGGCGCCAACACGCTCCGCGCGCAGCAGCGGGCGGAGGGGCTGGCCGCGACCCTGCCGCCGCTTCTGGTCGCGGCGGAGCGCGTGGCCGCCACCGTCGCCCAGGGCGTGCACGGTCGGCGGCGCGTCGGGTTGGGCGAGACCTTCTGGCAGTTCCGCCGCTACCAGCCCGGCGATTCCCCGCAGATGATCGACTGGCGGCAGTCCGGCAAGACGCAGCCGGTCTTCGTCCGCGAGAACGAGTGGGAGGCCGCCCAGACCGTCTGGCTGTGGCGCGACCGCTCCCCCTCCATGGACTACCGCTCCGACAAGGAACTGCCGACCAAGCGCGAGCGCGCGGACCTGCTGACCCTCGCCGCCGCCGTCCTGCTGGTGCGCGGCGGCGAGCGGATCGGCCTGCTGAACTCCGGCGTCCGGCCGGACCACGGCAAGTTCGCGCTGAACCGCATGGCCGGCCTGATGACCGACCCGCGCGCCGCTCACGACCCGGACGGCCTGCCGAAGCCGGAGCCGCTGCCCCGCCACGCCCAGGTCGTCCTGATCGGCGACCTACTGTCGCCGCTGCCGGATATCCACGCCACCGTGTCCGCCCTGACCGGGCGCGGCGTGCGTGGCCACATGCTCCAGGTCCTGGACCCGGCCGAGGAAACCCTGCCCTACGACGGCCGGGTCGAGTTCGAAGGCTTCGAGGGCGAGGAGGAGTTGCTCGTCCCGCGCGTCGAGGCGATCCGCCAGACCTATCTGGAGCGCCTGCGCACCCAGCAGGACGGCCTCGCCGCACTCGCCCGCGCCGCCGGCTGGACCTTCGCCGTGCACCGCACCGACCGCCCGCCGCAGTCCGCCCTGCTTGGGCTGTGGGGTGCTTTGGCGCGGGAGGCGGTGTAGGTGCGGGAGCATGGCGCCCCCTCCCTAACCCTCCCCCTCTTCGAGGTGGAGGGGACTGCCGCCGCTCCGCCCGAAATCCCCTCTCCCGCGAAGCGGGGGAGGGTTAGGGAGGGGGCCGCAAGTCCTCTCCCCCATCACCTTCCACAAACACCGTAGACGCCGATGCTGGGTTTGGGACCGATCGCCTTCGCCGCCCCGTGGGTGCTTGCCGCACTGGCCGTACTGCCGGTCCTGTGGTGGCTCCTGCGGGTGACGCCGCCCGCCCCGCGGGTGGTGCGCTTCCCGGCCATCCGGTTGCTGCGCGACCTGACGGCGCGGGAGGAGACGCCCGCGCGCACGCCGCTGTGGCTGCTGATCCTGCGGCTCGTCGTGGCGGCGCTGGTCATCCTGGCGCTGGCCGGGCCGCTGCTGAACCCGCGCGCCGCCCTGCCCGGCGGCGGGCCGCTGCTTCTGCTGGTGGACAACGGCTGGGCGTCTGGCCGCGACTGGCCGAACCGCCGCCGCGCCATGGAGGAGCTGGTCGGCCAGGCGAGCCGGCAGAACCGCCAGGTCATCGTGCTGGCCACCGCCGCGCCCGCCAGCGGCGAGAAGATCCAGGCCTCCCCGCCCCTGCCCGCAGCGGAGGCGCGCCGCCTCATCCAGGCGCTGGAGCCGCTGCCCTGGCCGACCGACCGCGCCGCGGCGCTGGAGGTCGTGCGCGGGCTGGCCGCCAAGGGGGCCGCGCACACGGTCTGGCTGAGCGACGGCATTGGCGACAGGTCCGCCCGCGCCCTGGCCGAAACCTTGCAACGCATGGGCTCGGTCGAGGTGCTGGACGACAGCGCCGGCAAGCCGCCGCACCTGCTGCTGCCCCCCTCGCCGGAGGGCACGGGCCTGACGGCCCGCGTGGTCCGCGCCGACGCCAGCCGGCCGGAGCCGGTGACCGTGCGCCTGTCCGGCGCCGACGGGCGCCTGCTGACCCGCCAGTCCATCGCCTTCGAGCCCGGCCAGTTGACCCGCGACGTGCGGTTGGACGTGCCGACCGAGCTGCGCAACGACGCCGCGAGCCTGCGCGTGGAGAACGACACGACCGCCGGCGCCACCGTCCTGCTGGATGAACGCTGGCGCCGCCGCCCGGTCGGGTTGGCCTCCGGACGGCCGGAGGGCGAGAACCAGCCGCTGCTGTCCGACCTGCACTATCTGGAACGGGCGCTCGCCCCCTACAACGAGGTGCGCAAGGGCGAGCCGACCGAGCTGATGAAGCGCGACCTCGCCGTGCTCGTGCTGTCCGACATTGGCGCGCTGACCGGGCACGAGGCGCAGGCCATCGAGGACTGGGTCAAGAAGGGTGGCGTCCTGCTGCGCTTCGCCGGCCCGCGGCTGGCGCAGAATCCGGACGGCCTCGTCCCCGCCCGCCTGCGCGCCGGCGACCGCGCGCTGGGCGGCGCGCTGTCCTGGTCGGAACCGGCGAAGCTCCAGCCCTTCGACGGCAAGAGCCCCTTCGTCGGCCTGACCATCCCCGAGGACGTCACCGTCTCCCGCCAGGTGCTGGCGGAGCCGGCGCTGGACCTCGCCGACCGCACCTGGGCGCGGCTGCAGGACGGCACGCCGCTGGTCACGTCGGAAAAGCGCGGAGACGGCTACATCGTGCTCGTCCACACCACCGCCAGCCCCGACTGGTCCAACCTGCCCATGTCCGGCCTGTTCGTGAACATGCTGCGCCGCCTCGTCACGCTCAGCGGCGGCGTCGCCGGCGGGGCGCACGGCGGCACGCTGGAACCGCTGGAGGTGCTGGACGGCTACGGCCGGCTGGTGCCGCCGCCCGCCACCTCCTTCCCGATCGCCGGCGACGCCGGGGCCGACGTGATCGGCCCGCGCCACCCGCCGGGCTTCTACGGCACCGACGATGCCCGCCGGGCGCTGAACCTGACCGCCGGCCTGACGAAGATCGAACCGCTGGGTGCGCTCCCCAACGGCATCGCCCGCGCCGGGTATGGCGAGCGGGGCGAGGTGCCGTTGAAGCCGGGCCTGCTCGGAATCGCCCTGGCTCTGGCCATGGTCGACCTGCTGATCGCGCTGGCGCTGCGCGGCCTGCTCGGCCGCTGGACGACGCGTCGCCGCGCCGGGGCCGCCGCGGCCGCCCTTCTGCTGGCCCTTGCCTCGGTCCCCGCGACTCTCGTTCCCTTGGGGCCGGCGCATGCCGCCGACGACATGCAGGCGACCAAGGTGACGGCGGAGACCTACCTCGCCTATGTCCGCACCGGCGACGGCACGGTGGACGACACCTCCCGCGCCGGGCTGGAAGGGCTGGTGGACGTGCTGAACCGGCGCACTGCGGTGGAGACCGCAGGCGCCGTGGGCGTCGATCCGGAGACGGACGAGCTGGCCTTCTTCCCCCTGCTCTACTGGCCGGTGTCACCCGCCCAGCGCGGCCTGTCCGACCAGGCCCGCACCCGGATCAACGAGTATCTGCGCAGCGGCGGCACCATCCTGTTCGACACGCGCGACCAGTCGGCCGGCGCGCTCGGCGGCAACGCGTCGCTCCAGACGATCGTGGCCGGGCTGGACGTCCCGCCGCTGACGCCGGTGCCGCCCGACCATGTGCTGACCAAGTCCTTCTACCTGCTGAACGATTTCCCCGGCCGCTACAACGGCGGGGAGCTGTGGATCGAGGCGCGCGAGGGCCGCACCAACGACGGCGTGTCGCCCATCCTGATCGGCGGCAACGACTGGGCCGCCGCCTGGGCGGTGAACCGCAACGGCCAGCCCATGTACGCCGTGGTGCCCGGCGGCGAGCGGCAGCGGGAGATGGCCTTCCGCTTCGGCGTCAATCTCGTCATGTACGCCCTGACCGGCAACTACAAGGCCGACCAGGTGCATGTGCCCGCCATCCTTGAAAGGCTCGGCCAGTGAACCTTCTCGACGGAACCACCATCGCGCTGGCCCCGCTGCTGCCCTGGGCGGTGCTGGCGCCGCTGTTCGTGGTGGCGGTCGCCGTGGTGCTTCTGGCCGTGTTCCGGCGCGCCCGCGGCGCGTGGCTGCGCGCGCTGGCGGTGCTCGTGCTGGCCCTGGCGCTCATCAACCCGTCGCTGGTCCACGAGAACCGGGAGCCGATCAAGGACGTGGCGGTGGTGGTGCTCGACACCTCGCCCAGCCAGAACATCGGCGACCGCAAGGCGCGCGCCGAGCGCGAGCTGCAGAACCTGACCGAGCGGCTGAAGGCCTTCGACGACCTGGAGGTCCGCGTGGTGCGCGCCGGCGACGGCGCGTCCGGCGCCGCGGCGATCAACGAGACGCACCTGTTCGACGCGCTGAACCGCGCCATGGCGGACGTGCCGCGCCGGCGCATGGCCGGGGCCGTGCTGATCACCGACGGGCAGGTCCACGACATCCCGGAGAACGTTGCCAAGCTGGCCGAGATCGGCCCGATTCACACGCTGCTGACCGGCAACCGGGACGAGGGCGACCGGCGGCTCGCCATCGTGCAGGCGCCGACCTACGGCCTCGTCGGCAAGCCGGTTGAGCTGACCATCCGCATCGACGACATGCCGGGCCGGCAGTCGCAGGACGCGGCGGTGACGCTGCGCCAGGACGGCGGCGCCCCGCGCACCATCCGCGTGCCGGTGGGCCGCGACTTCCACATGGACTTCCCCGTCACCCACGGCGGCCAGAACGTGCTGGAGATGGAGGTCGAAGCCGCGAAACAGGAGTTGACGCTCGCCAACAACCGCACGGCGGTGGTGGTGAACGGCGTGCGCGACCGGCTGCGCGTCCTGCTCGTCTCCGGGGAGCCGCACGCCGGCGAGCGGACCTGGCGCAACCTGCTGAAGGCCGACCCGTCGGTGGACCTCGTCCACTTCACCATCCTGCGCCCGCCGGAAAAGCAGGACGGCACGCCGATCCGCGAGCTGTCGCTGATCGCCTTCCCGATCCGCGAGCTGTTCGAGATCAAGCTCGACGAGTTCGACCTGATCATCTTCGACCGCTACCGTCGGCGCGGCGTGCTGCCGCAGATGTATCTGGAGAACATCGCCGAGTACGTGCAGAAGGGCGGCGCCCTGCTGGAGGCGTCGGGCCAGGGCTATTCGACGCCGCTGTCGCTGTTCCGCACTCCGCTGGGCCAGGTAATGCCGGCGGAGCCCACCGGGCAGACCATCGACCGCCCCTTCAAGCCCACGGTGACCGAGGTCGGCCGCCGTCATCCGGTCACATCCGGCCTTCCCGGCGACAACCCCAACGGCGACCCGACTTGGGGCCGCTGGTTCCACCAGGTCGACGTCACGCCGACCAACGGTTCCGTCGTCATGAACGGCGCCGACAACCGGCCCCTGCTGATCCTGGACCGCGTCGGCAAGGGCCGTGTGGCGCAGCTTGCGTCGGACCAGATGTGGCTGTGGAGCCGCGGCTTCGAGGGCGGCGGCCCCCAGGCCGAACTGCTGCGCCGCCTCGCCCACTGGCTGATGAAGGAGCCGGAGCTGGAGGAGAACGACCTCCGCGCCCGCGTGGACGGCAACAAGATCACCGTGGAGCGCCGCTCGCTGGAGCCCGACCCGCGCAGCGTTACCCTGACCACCCCGTCGGACGAGACCCGCACGCTGGAGATGACCGACGACAAGACCGGCCGCGCCGTCGCCACGGTGATCGCGGCCGAGCCCGGCATCTACCGCGTGAGCGATGGCGACCGCACGGCGCTGGCGGTGGTGGGCGCCGTGAACCCGCCGGAACTGGCCGACGTCCGCTCCACCGGCGACAAGCTGGCTCCGGTCGCCAAGGACACGGGCGGCGGCATCCACTGGATTTCCGACACCGAGGGCGGCGCCCGCCCCGGCATCGACATCCGCCGCACCCGCCCGGACCGCCCCCAGACAGGAGACGGCTGGATCGGCCTGCGCGCCAACGGCGACTTCGTCGTGACCGGCGTGTCAGACGTGCCCCTGCTGCCGATCGGCGCGGTGCTCGCCCTGGCGCTCGGCGCCCTCCTCCTGGCGTGGCGGCGGGAAGGTCGATAGATCCCGCAAAAAGGGTCAACGAGACTGTTGCAAAGGGGCCGTCTTTCCGATTATGGTGCGGCCCCTTCCGGCGCTCAGGCGCCGATCGGTTGGGGCGTCGCCAAGCGGTAAGGCAGCGGTTTTTGGTACCGCCATTCCCAGGTTCGAATCCTGGCGCCCCAGCCAACCTCCTCCTAAGTATTTCAATCGCTTAGCGTTTTCCGGGCTTTGCTGTCGGCGAAACCCGTGTGGCCCACAAATGGGGCCACACGAAGGGCCACATTCGCCACCGAGGCGCTATGTCTTCCTATCTCAAGCGCAAGGGCGACCGGCTGTTGTTCCGGCGCCGTATCCCTCAGAGCCTTATCCCTCATTTCGGCCGGTCGGAACTGGCAATCTCGCTCGGCGACCTTGGCCCGCAAGCTGCCCGCGTGAAGGCGCGGGCGCTGGCCGCACGATCGGACGAGTTGTTCAGCATGGTTTCCCGGAATCTCCACTTCTCCCCTGATAACAGCCGCGCTCGTCGAAGAGTGCATGTAGCACCTCTCACTATGTAGCGAAGAGAGATCAACGCCCAATGCCACTGGGCACATCCCACAGTGAACGGCATAGCCGCTGCGACAACCGCTTGACGGCGCCATTGCTCACACTCATATCCAATACCGAACTCTGCCATGGCTAGGATACAGCCTTGCTCGCTTCACGCACCAAGGGCTGTTCCCTCGATAGTTGTTGATGGCTTTCAACGAAGAAGGTAGGCTTTAACGAGTCGGATCGGTATTGGCTGTCATGATCAATTATCGCCAAAAGCTCCTTAGCTTGTATGACCTATTCCCTTTCCATGCGCACCCGCTCTGGATTGCGATTCAACGCAAAGAGCTGTCTTATCAGCAGGTGATACAAGCTGAGGTCCAACATTGGATTCGAACCAGCTCTAGTAGGACACTGCGACGGGGCGCGTTGGACATTGCTGAAAAGATTAGCCCCCGCATCTTTGAGATGCTTCTCCAAACCTACTTAGAAGAATGCACGCACGACGATTCTGGACCAAGCCACTTGGAGCTTATTGAGCGACTAGTCAAAATGGGGGGCGCGACGCCAGAATACCTGGAAAAAGCCGAGGCAACTCCCGGAAATTCAGCTGCAATTGCACTATACAAAGACATCAGCGCTCGAGGAGCAGGCTGCCACATGCTGGGAGCAGGAGCAGTCGAATTTTACTACAGCCAGCTATCCCCAAAAATTTACGAAGCATATACCAATGGATATGGAATGACAGATGAACAGGCTGAAACCTATCGCATTCATGGCCCAATGGATCGCGAACATGCAGAGCGAGCATTCTCAATACTGGATGAGGCTATTTCACTACATGGATGGAGAACCGTTGAGTCCAGTGTGCGAGACGCGTTTGTAGCAACGAGCCTCCACTATGACGGCATGCTGCAAGCAGCTGTTGGAAAAGCCATTTACTGGGATGGAGCACAATCGTGAACGGTTACATATATACCTTATATGCTGGAGCCGACCCGGGACGAGGCTGGGCAATGAACGACCCCATTTTTGTAAAAACTCCAACTCTCGGCGCATGCGTACCGAACATTCGACGTGCTGTAAGCATCGGTGATTGGATTTTTGCCATCAGTGGTAGGATCCCCGGCGAACGACAGTTCGTTGTCGGCGGTTTCAGGGTGAACGAAAAGATTGATCAACTCGCCGCGTTCCATCGGTTTCCTGAGAACCGGCTCCATCGGGGGCCGACCGGGCAGATGATGGGTAATGTGATTGTGAATGCGGATGGCACGCAGCATCCAGAGGATACGCACTCCAATTTTGAGCGGCGGCTCGAAAACTACATCGTCGGCGGGCAGCCGATCGTGCTAGAGACGCCTGACGAGATCGATAGAGGACGAGCGCAGACGCTTACGGTGCTCAGCCAAATTTTCGGTCGTCAAGGGAACCGGGTTTTTGACATCATAGGGCGCGGTCGGAAAATGGACACCCACCAAGTCAATGAACTCCATGGTTGGCTCGAGTCTCTAAAACAGTGAATGATTAATGGATCAGCTACAGGAACTGCTACAGGCACCAAACGTTGACGTGCCAAAACTTAGCGCCTCGACCGGCATCTCGGTCGAGCGCCTTAGCGCGCTTGCTTCTGGAGCTGAACCCAGCTTGGGCGAACTGCGCAAACTCTCGGCTGCGCTTCGTCTTTCTATTAACGATTTCGCGCCACCAAACAAGACTGAACGAGACGTGAACCTTCTCTTCCGACGCGCACCAGTGACCGGAGACGAAGTTCCGAGCACCGCGATTCTCGGAATGTCAAAGAAAATGGCTTCTTCTCTCGATCTATTGAAAAAAGAAAGTTCTCGAGCACCTCAATGGTTTTCTGAGTTTAAGCATCACGATAACTCCGTCGCATCTGCGGAAGAAAATGCTTTTATATTCAGAAGTATATTCTGTGGCGGCGATCAACTCAGCCCATTATTGTCTTTGCCGAGAATTGCGGCGGAACACATGGGGGCTATGGTTTTTGTTATTCGGAACTCGGATCTAGATGGCGCATCAGCTTACTTTGATGGCCTTCCATTTATATTTGTTTCAGCGCGTTTCCGTGGACGTATGCTGTTCACCTTGGCACACGAGATAGGCCATCTCGTTGCGCATCATGATCCTGCTCAAAGCTTTGCGATCATTGACGAGCTTATTGATGTTGAGGGGGCAAACCCAAGCCAACCAGATGCAGAACGCTATGCAGACGCTTTTGCCTCAGCTCTCCTAATGCCAAGCCCAAGCATTGGAATCGCGCTGAAGAAAATTCGCGACATTGCGAAAGTTTCTTCTGACGAAGTTGGTGACCTTGAGCTTAACTATTTGGCCAGAATTTATGGCGTAAGCTTTTGGGCAGCAGCGAAACGCTGTGAAGATCTGGGGATAATTCCCCGTGGAGGCGCTGTTTCACTTAACGATTACGTAAAAAAGAAATATGGAAGCGCAGAAAAGCGGGCTGAAGAGGCTGGCCTTCCGCCTCGGCCGGAGATAGACTTTCCTTCGGTACCGCGACCGCTCTTGAAGTCTGCCGTTGAGAAGGTCCGTGCCGGGGAGCTATCTATTGGCCGCGCCGCTGAGATTATTGGCCTTTCGATTGCTGATCTGATCACTGCTAACGCTCCGACTTCACATTGAACCGCATTTTCGACAGCAGCTCGTTGATTAATTTGGCGAATGGATCGCTGCTGGAGATGATTCTGTCCATCCCGGGCTTGCAGGCGCAGATCGGCCCCCAGGTTAAGGAAGAATGCGCGAGCATCGCCCCTTTGTTGGAGACGATGATTGGGGCTGGTAGCATTGTAATGCTTGATGATGAGGATCTGCCTGCGTCCCTCTTCTTCCGGCTACGCGAAACCTACGGGCTGGGTGCGGGCGAGACCGAATGTCTGGCATTTGCAAAAATTGGGGACCAGGCAGTGTGTTGCGATGATCGGGCCGCACGCACGATGATTGCCAAGGAAATCGGCTCTAAGAGGGTGATCGGCACCCTCGGCCTTCTGATCCAGGGTGTCCATCTCGACTTGATCGAAGCAATTGATGCTTTTGGCAAATATCAGCAGATGCGCCTAAGCGGCGGCTTCCTCCCAGACTGGTCGTATGAACAGTTTAAACAGGCAATTGCCCGGCTGTCTTCTTAGAAGCAGCTAAAACAATCGGCATCAAGCCATCGACCAAGCCTTTCTAGCGTGTTTTTTCAGCTCGACGTGTCATTGAAGCCGCCCCTGCATTGCGTTCGCTTGCCATGCGTGGGCGCGATTGACGGACAAACGCATTCTTGTTCATTCCTCCGTTCAGAAGGAAGAGAGCCAGGCCTTCGGCCTTACCCCCATCGATGCGCGTAACCTACAATAATGCGCCCGTATTAAAATTTCTAAGTATGCGTATGTTCCAGGCTCGACGCGACACACCGCGAGGGCTTTGATTGTGGACATCAACAAAACGCCTCAGAAAATCAGGTCATTGGAGTTTGGTCGTTTCGTGGCCGCGATCCTGGTCGTTTTGCATCACGCGACGCTCATTCCGCAGGAAGCGCGATTTCTCGGGTACCAGCCGCTGCACAGCTTTTTCTTCCCCGGGCATATGGGGGTCGAGTTCTTCTTCGTGTTGAGCGGCTTCATCATCATGCACGCCCACGCGGACGATCTCGGTCGTCCCGAGCGCCTGGGCGGCTATTTGTGGCGGCGCATTTCGCGCATTTTCGTTCCCTACTGGATCGTGCTGGCGGTCCTTGTCCCGATGTACCTGCTGACCGGCATGGGCACGGCGGACAAGCGCGACTGGAGCTACATCGCCATGTCGGCCTTCCTCGTGCCGCAGACGTCCCAGCCGGTGCTGGGCGTGGCCTGGACGCTGACGCACGAGGTTCTGTTCTACGCCATCTTCGCGCTCTGCATCCTCAGCCGCCGGCTGCTTCCCATCATGATGGGGGTCTGGATTTCCCTGATCCTGGTCAACCAGTATGTCTGGAACCTGCCGTTTCCGGGTAGCTTCCTGCTCAGCCTCTACAACGTCCTGTTCATCCTCGGCATCGGCTGCGCGTGGCTGCTGCGGCGCGTGACGGTTCCGCGGGCTGGCTTGGTGCTCGCGCTCGGCTTGGCGGTCGTGGTCACCAGTTGGGTGCTGGAGCTGTCGATGCAGGTTCGGTGGGACGCCCAGCGGTTCCTGTTCGGCGCCAGCTCGGTGCTGATCATTCTGGGCATGGCGGAGTTGGAACGGTCCGGCCGCCTTCGGGTGCCGTCCTGGCTGGTGCTGGGGGGAGCGGCCTCCTACGGCATCTATCTGGTGCACGCGGTGGTGCAGTCGCTCATCCTGAACGCCACCTTCCGCACCGCGGTCGGCGGCATGGTTCCGGACTGGGCCCTGTTCGCCGCGCTGGTGGTCGTTCCGGTCGCGGTCGGGCTCGCCTTCCACCGCGTGGCGGAGAAGCCGGCCATCGCGCTGTTCCGCGCCCTGCGGCCCGGCCATCTTGCGGTGTGGAGCCGGCCCCGGCTGCTGAAGGGCTCCGCTTAAACTCCGGCCACTGACGCGGCCCGGTCGCGGGCCTCCCGCTGGCGGCCGGGCCCTTGTTCCTCAAACCCGGGATGCCTCCCACGGCGCCGTCGAGCCCCGGACGACGCAGGTCCCGCTCAGCACCACCTTGCGGGTGGGGCGGTCCGGAACGTCCAACCGTTCGAACAGAAGGTTCATGGCGGCGCAGCCGATCTCGTGGACGGGCTGCTCGATGACCGTCAGCCCCGGCCCCACCAGTTCCGTCCACGCTTCGTTGTCGAAGCCGGCCAGGGCCAGATCACCGGGAATCGACAGGCCGTGTTTCCGCGCAGCCTTCACCACGCCCATCAGCAGCAGGCTGTTGCTGACCATCACCGCGTCAGGCCGCACAACACTCGATCCGTCGGCAAGCCAGCCCGCCACCTCCGCCTCCGCGGCCTCGGCGTAGGGCGGGACGAAGCGGGCGTCGGGCGTCAGCCCATGCTCGATCATCGCGGCGTGATAGCCGCCGTGCCGCTCCACGGCGGTGGTGCTGGTGTTGCCGAACAGGCCGGCGATCCGCCGGTAGCCCTGGGCGTGCAGATGGCCGACCAGCGCGGCGGCGGCCTGCTGGTTGTCCAGCACCACCGAATCATACAGGCCGGACGGCCCGCTGCGGTCGATCAGCACCACCGGGAAATCCAGCCCGGCGCGGTCCAGCCGGCCAAGCGTCGTGCGCGTCGGCGCGAAGATCAGGCCGGTGACCCGCTCCTCCTGCATCAGGCGCAGGTACATGGCCTCACGGTCCGGGTTCTCGTCGGTGTTGCACAGGATCACCCGCATGCCGGCCTGGAAGGCGGCGTCCTCCACCGCGCGGCTGACCGCCGTGAAGAAGGGGTTGCGGATGTCCGACACGATCAGGCCGATGGTCTGGCTGTGCTGTGACCGCAGCCGCCGGGCGGACAGGTTCGGGCGGTAGCCGGTGGCGGCAACCGCCTCCTCCACCCGCGCGCGGAGCGCGTCGCTGACCGGGCCGCTGCCCAGCACCCGCGACACGGTGGCGACGGAAACCCCGGCCTTGAGCGCCACGTCCTTGATGCTGACGGTCATTGTGCGGTCGTCTTTGTAATCGTTTCCACAGCAGACGCTCCAGATTTGCCCATTTCACCCGAATGCGCAAGCTGCATGTGATGTTCGACACGTTGACAAGGCCACTGTAATCGTTTTCAATAACAGCGCTGCAACAAGCCACAAAAGTCAGTTGGAGGAGACGGACCCGCCATGGCACCCGAAACGCTGACCGCGACGCTGCCCCCGGACCTCGTCCGGCTGAACGCCCGCCCCGCCGGCAAGGCGGACGCCATCGGGGAGGCTGCCCAGCTGCTCATCGCCGCGGGTTGCATCGATCCGGCCTACGCCGACAGCATGCTGCGGCGCGAGGCGGTGGCGAACACGTTCCTCGGCCACGGCGTCGCCATCCCCCACGGCATGGTCGAGGACCGCAACCTCGTCCGCCGCAACGGCATCGCCATCCTGCAGGTGCCGCAGGGCGTGGAGTGGAATCCGGGCCAGACCGCCCACCTCGTGGTCGCCATCGCCGCGCAATCGGATTCGCACCTGGCGGTGCTGCGGCGCCTGACCCGCCTGATGCAGGACGAGGCGCGCCTGACCGGCCTGTTCACGGTGGACGACCCCTCCGCCCTGCTCGCCGCGCTGAACGAGGACCAGCCGAGCGCGGCCCCGTCCGCCCCCGGCAGCGACTTGGCGGAGCGGTTCGAGTGGGTGGTCGACTACCCCGCCGGCCTGCACGCCCGCCCCGCCACCGCCTGGGTGGAGGCCGCCCGCCAGTCCGCCGCCCGCTTGCAGATCCGCCACGGTGACCAAGTGGCCGACGCCAAGGCGCTCGTGGCGATCCTGCAACTGGGATTGCGCGCGGGCGATTCCGTGGTTGTCTCGGCCGAGGGGGAGGACGCCGTGGCGGCGCTGGCCCGCATGAAGACGGCCATCACCCGCCTGACCGCGCGGGAGAAGGCGGACGCCGCCGCCGCGGCGCAGAAGGCCCGCGCGCCCGCGCGCGGCTGGACGCCACCGGGCGCCCTGCCCGCCGTCGCCGGCATCCCCGCCAGCCCGGGCCTGGCCATCGGCCCGATCCACGTTCTTCAGTCCGCCGAACTGACCGTGCCGGACCAGCCCGTCTCCCTGATCGAGGGCGGCAACCGGCTGCACGAGGCGCTGACCCTGACCCGCCAGCATTTGAAGGCGCTGGCCGACGACACCGCCCGCCGGCTCGGCCCCTCGGAGGCGGGGATCTTCACCGCCCAGGCGGAGCTGCTGAACGACACCGATCTCGTCACCCTGGCCTGCCAGCTGATGGTGGAGGGGCACGGGGTGGCCTGGTCGTGGCATCAGGCGGTGGAGCGGACCGCGGCCAGCCTGTCGGCGCTGGACAACCCCGTGCTCGCCGGTCGCGCCGCCGACCTGCGCGACGTGGGCCAGCGCGTGCTGGCGCGCATCGACCCGGCGTTGCGGATCGGCTCCATGCGCGACCTTCCCGACACGCCCTGCATCCTCGTCGCCGACGACCTGTCGCCGTCGGACACCGCGGCGCTGGACATGGGCCGGGTGATCGGCCTCGCCACCGCGCAGGGCGGCCCGACTTCCCACACCGCCATCCTGGCGCGCACGCTCGGGCTGCCGGCCATGGTGGCGGGCGGCGGCGCCCTGCTGGAGCTGGCGAACGGCACCCCCGCCGTTCTGGACGGCCAGGCCGGGCGCCTGCACCTGACGCCGTCGGACGCCGACGTCGCCTCGGCACGAGCCTGGATCGACCGCGAACAGGCGCGCAAGGCGGAGGAGGAGGCCCGGCGCGGCCTTCCCGCCCGCACCCGCGACGGGCACGAGGTGGAGATCGGCGCCAACGTCAACCGCCCCGACCAAGTCGCCATGGCCCTGTCGCAGGGTGCCGAGAGCGTCGGCCTGATGCGCACGGAGTTCCTGTTCCTGGAACGCGCCGACGCCCCCGGCGAGGACGAGCAGTTCGAGACCTACCGCGCCATGCTGGAGGCTCTGGACGGCCGCCCCCTGATCGTCCGCGCGCTGGATATCGGCGGCGACAAGCAGGTGCCGCACCTGCACTTGCCGCATGAGGAAAACCCGTTCCTCGGCGTGCGCGGCGCCCGGCTGCTGCTGCGCCGGCCGGACCTGCTGGACATCCAGCTGCGCGCGCTCTACCGCGCCGCCAAGGCGCGGGCGACCTCCGGGCACGCGCTGTCCATCATGTTCCCGATGATCACCGCCCTGCCGGAGGTGCAGGCCCTGCGCGCCGCCTGCGACCGCGTGCGCGCCGAGCTGGACGCACCGCCCGTGCCGCTCGGCATCATGGTGGAGGTGCCGGCCGCCGCCATCCAGGCCGACGTGCTGGCCCGCCACGTGGACTTCTTCTCCATCGGCACCAACGACCTGACGCAATACGCCCTGGCCATCGACCGCCAGCACCCGGAACTGGCGGCGGAGGCCGACAGCCTGCACCCGGCCGTGTTGCGCCTGATCCGCCTGACGGTGGAGGGGGCGGAGCGGCACGGGCGCTGGGTCGGCGTCTGCGGCGGCATCGCCGGCGACCCGTTCGGTGCGGCGCTGCTGGCCGGCCTGGGCGTGCGGGAGTTGTCCATGACCCCGCGCGACATCCCGGCGGTGAAGGACCGGCTGCGCGCCAGCGACCTTTCCGCCCTGCGCGAGGCAGCACTTCGCGCGCTGGACTGCGAGACCGCCGACGCGGTGCGCGCCCTGGAAGGAACGCTGGAAGGAGGCGAGGCATGACCGCGCCTATCATCACCGTCACGCTGAACCCGGCCATCGACCAGACCATCACGGTCCAGGCGCTGCGCCCCGGCACGGTCCACCGGGCCACGGCGGTTCGCCGGAACGCCGGGGGCAAGGGCGTCAACGTCGCCTCCTGCCTTGCTGACTGGGGCGCGCCGGTGACCGCCACCGGTCTGCTCGGCACCGACAACGCCGCACCGTTCGAGGCGCTGTTCGCCGCCAAGGGCATCACCGACCTGTTCGTCCGGCTGCCCGGAGAGACCCGCGTCAACATCAAGATCGCCGACCTCGGCAGCGGCGACACGACCGACATCAACCTGCCGGGCCTGACCGCCACCACCGATGCGCTGGCTCAGGTCCGCGACACGCTCCGGCGTCTGGTCGTGCCGGACTCGCTGGTGCTGCTGGCCGGAAGCCTGCCGGACGGGCTGGCCGACGACCGCTACGCGGCGCTGACCGCCGACCTGCACGCACTGGGGGCCCGCGTCGTGCTGGACAGCAGCGGCGCCCCTCTGGCGGCGGCGCTGGCGGCGGGGGCCGGTCCCCTGCCCTTCTGCATCAAGCCGAACCGGCACGAGCTGGAGGCCTGGGCCGGCACGCCCCTGCCGACGACCGCCGACCTCCTGGCCGCGGCGCGCGACCTGCATGGCCGCGGGGTCGGCATGGTGGTGGTCTCGCTGGGGGCCGACGGCGCCCTGTTCGTGTCGGACGGGCCGGCGCTGCACGCCCGCCTGCCGGCGGTGAACGCGCTCAGCACCGTCGGCGCCGGGGACGCCATGGTGGCGGGCCTGATCGCCGCCTTCCGCGACGGCCTTCCGCCGGAGGGCGTCGCCCGCCGGTCGGTGGCCTTCGCCACGGCCAAGCTCGGCTGCTTCGGTCCGAACCTGCCCGGTGCCGACGCGGTGCGGTCGCTGGCCGCGCAAGTCCAGGTCACCACGCTCTAACAAAGACGGGGCGGGTCTCCGCCCGGGAGGAAAAGATGGCGAATATGCTGGCCGTGGTCGCCGCGGGCGACCTCAGCACCCAGGCCGTCCTGGCCGCCGAGGCCCTGCGCAAGGCCGCCGCCGCGCTCGGCCACAGCATCGAGGTGGAGGTGCGCACCAGCCTCGGCATCCGCAACGGCCTGCCCGCCAACGCGGCGGAGCGCGCGCAGGGAGTCATCCTGGTCGGCTCCGGCGACCTGGGCGAGGAACGCTTCGCCGGGCTGAAGCGCACGGCGGCGGCGCTCGACGCCGTGCTGGGCAACGCGCGCGCGGTGCTGGAGCAGGCGCTCTCCGCAGCTTCCACGTCGGCAACAGCCCCCGCAGCGGCGCCGGCCGCGACCGGCGCACGCCGCATCGTCGCCATCACCTCCTGCCCGACGGGCATCGCCCACACCTTCATGGCGGCGGAGGGAATCCAGCAGGCGGCGGCGGCGCTGGGCCATCAGGTGCGGGTGGAGACGCAGGGGTCGGTCGGCGCCCGCGACACGCTGACCGACGACGAGATCCGCGACGCCGACCTCGTGCTGATCGCTGCCGACACGCAGGTCGACCTCAGCCGCTTCGCCGGCAAGCGCCTGTTCCGCAGCGGGACCAAGCCCGCCATCAACGATGGCCGCGCCCTGATCGAGCGCGCCCTGGCGGAGGCCAGCCCCTACGGCACCGCGACGGCCGGGACCTCGCCCCACCTGACGGAGGCGGTCGCCGCCGGCAAGGCGGAGCGCGCGGCCCAGCGCAGCGGTCCCTACAAGCACCTGATGACCGGCGTGTCCTTCATGCTGCCCTTCGTGGTGACCGGCGGCCTGCTGATCGCCATCGCCTTCGCGCTCGGCGGCATCTACGTGTTCGAGGACAGCCAGCAGGGCACGCTGGGCCACGCCCTGTTCCAGATCGGGGCCAAGGGCGCCTTCGCGCTGATGGTGCCGGCGCTGGCCGGCTACATCGCCTTTTCCATCGCCGACCGGCCGGGCATCACGCCGGGCATGGTCGGGGGCCTGCTGGCCGCCAACCTCGGCGCCGGCTTCCTGGGCGGCATCGCCGCGGGTTTCATTGCCGGCTATGTAACGTCCTGGCTGAACCGGCACATCCGGTTGCACCGCAATCTGGAAGGGCTGAAGCCGGTGCTGATCCTGCCGCTGCTGGGGTCGCTGATCACCGGCCTCGCCATGATCTACGTGGTCGGCACCCCGGTGGCCGAGGCGCTGGCCGTGCTCAGCGCCTGGCTGAAGGGCATGCAGGGCAGCAGCGCCATCCTGCTCGGCCTGCTGATCGGCGCGATGATGGCCTTCGACATGGGCGGCCCGGTCAACAAGGCGGCCTACGCCTTCTCCACCGGCCTGATCGCCAGCCAGGTCTACACCCCCATGGCCGCCGCCATGGCCGCGGGGATGGTGCCGCCGCTGGGCCTCGCGCTCGCCACCAAGCTGTTCGCCGACCGCTTCACCGCCGAGGAGCGGGAGGCCGGCAACGCCGCCGCCGTGCTGGGCGTCGCCTTCATCACGGAGGGCGCCATCCCCTTCGCCGCCCGCGACCCGCTGCGCGTCATCCCCGCGCTGGTGCTGGGCGCCGCCCTGACCGGCGCCATCTCCATGGGCATCGGGGCGGAGCTGAAGGTGCCGCACGGCGGCGTCTTCGTGCTGCCCATCCCCAACGCGGTCACCCACCTTGCCGGCTACGTCGTGGCCATCCTCGTCGGCACGGTGACCACCGCCGTCGCGCTGCGCCTGCTGAAGCGCCCGGCCGTGGTCGCCGTCAAGGCCGCCGCATAACAGGGTCCTGAAAACGATTACACGAAACCGTGGACGGTCGGGACACACCCGGTTATGGTGACCCCGCTGCCCTGCGCAGCACGCTCTCATAGGGCGTTTCCTCCCTAGACTCCGGCCACGCGCATCGCTGCGCGTGGCTTTTTTTCTGGGCAGGCGCCGGCAGACTCGGACAGACGATCTATGCCCATCCAAAAGTAAAAGCCGTTCCCCGGCCATAGTGGGCAGTCCCAATCGGTGCTAAGACTGCCGAAGCTGCTGAATGAGGACCCGCTGTGAAGATCGCGCAAAAGCTGAGCATCGGCTTTGGTGTCATGTGTTGCCTCGTTGTCCTGCCCCTGCTCTACGAAGCGAACCGGGTGGACCGGGTTCTGGGCGTCGTCGAGGATGTTTCCAACCACGACATCGAAGCGGCGGCTTTGCTGAAGGAAATCGCCGTGCTCCAGTCGGACCTGCGCAGCCAGCGGGAGAGCGCCGTCGCCGAAGCGGTGATCGCCAGGGCTGAAAACCGGCTCCCGGACGTGATCTTGCTCCAGCAGGGCTACATCGCCGAAAGCGAGAAGGTGAACGGGCTGGTGGACCGTCTCCACACGCTGGCCGTCACCAGCGCGGGCGCTCCGATCTCCAGCGCGCGGGAGCGGCTGTGGAAGGAGATGATCGACCGCTCCAGCCGCCTGCGCGACGCCTTCCAGCGGGTCCAGAAGGACGCCATCCCGATGTTCGACAAGCTCCTCCAGGGGCGTGTGGACGACGCGCGCGCCGTGCAGCCGCAATTGACCGCGATGCGCGCGGTCATCGACACCAACATCACCGACGGCAGCCAGATCAGCGAGGGGCTGGCGCAAGCCGGCCAGGACCGCATCCGGCAGCTCCGGCGGGAACTGATCGAATCCGCCGTGATCGCCGGCATCGTGGCGATCGTGGTCGCCATCGCCATCGCCTTCCTGACCAGCCGCTCGATCACCGCGCGCCTGCGCCGGGCCGTCCGGCTGACCGGGCAGGTGCGGGACGGTGACCTGACGCAGCAGGTCGCCGCGGAGGGTTCCGACGAGTTGGCGACGCTCGGCCGCTATCTCAACGACATGGCGGCGAAGCTGCGCACCGTCGCGTCTTCCACCCGCGCGACGGCGGAGAGCATGCACGCGGCAACGGCGCAGATCCGCGCCTCCACGCAGCAGCAGGCGGCGAGCGTGGCGCAGCAGCTGGCCGCGGTGGAGGAGACCACGGCGACGCTGAGCGAGATCACCGAGTCCGGCGCTCAGATCAACCGCCGCGCCCAGGGCGTGGCGGAGAACGCGCAGGCCGCGGCGGCGACCAGCGAGACCGGGCTGAAGGCGGTGGAGGACACCAACCAGGCCATGGACGCGATCCGCGAGCAGGCCGAGGCGGTGGCGGAAAACATCGTCCTGCTGTCGGAGCGCACGCAGGCGATCGGCGAGATCATCCTGACCGTCAACGACATCGCCGAGCGTTCCCACCTGCTGGCGCTCAACGCCGCCATCGAGGCCGCGGCGGCCGGCGAGCACGGCCGCACCTTCGCCGTGGTGGCCAGCGAGATCAAGAGCCTGGCCGACCAGGCCAAGGAAGCCACCGCGCAGGTCCGCTCCAACCTCAGCGAGATCCAGCACGGCATCAACGCGTCCGTGATGCTGACCGAGGAGGCGGTCAAGCGCGTGGGTGCGGGCAAGCGGCAGACCGACGCCACCCAGGCGACCATCCGCGATCTCGCCGAGAGCGTCCAGGAAAGCCTGCTCGCCTTCCAGCAGATCGTCGCCGGCACCAACCAGCAGCAGATCGGCCTGGAGCAGGTCACCCGCGCCATGCAGAACATCCGCGACGCCGGCACCCAGACCGCCGCCGGCACCCGCCAGCTGGAAGGCGCCGCCGCCAACCTGAACGACCTTGGTGAGGGGTTGGTGGGACTGGTGCAGTATTACCGGGTGTGATGGGGGTAGTGGGTGGAGGGGGGAGTGGTCGCGTCGGGCCCCCACCCAACCCTCCCCCACTTCGCGGGGGAGGGCTTTCAGGGACGCGCGGCGGCAGTCCCCTCCCTCGCCGAAGGTGGGGGAGGGTTAGGGTGGGGGCCCGACGCGACCACTCAACTCACCCCCGAACCAACCGCTCCAACAAATCCTCGCTGCCCATCTGCCCGCCCTTCAGCATCAGCTCCAGCCCGTCCGCGGCTGCGTCCGCGCTGTGGCTGCGGCTGACCGTCACGCCGGGCGAGAGCGTCGTCACGTAGGACAATCCCCAGCAGCCGAGCGCCGCCACCGCCTTGCTCGACGTGTCGCCGCCCAGGATGCCGATGCGGCGCAGCGGCACGGCACGCACCACCGCCGCGATGAAGGCCGCCGTCGCGTCGGCCACGGCCGCGGCCTGCGTCGTGTCCGCGTTTCCGTCCGGCGGCGCCGTCCAGACCAGCGCATGGCGCCCGGCCCGCAGGAGGCCGGCGACCTGCTCCAGCAAGGCCGCCGCATAGGTGGGGTCTCCGCACAGCCGGCCGGCGTCGGCCGGGATACGCTCGAAGGAAGCGGCGGCCTCCACCTGCCGCCGCGTGACCGGCGACAGGCTGCCCGCCATTACGAAGACCGGCCCGGAGGCCGGCGCCAGCCCGCCATCCGAAACGGCGCCCGCCCGCCACTGCGTCGCCAGCGCCTGCGCGACACTGCTCGGCCCGACGGCGAGGAGCGTGGCGCGTTGCGCGCGCTCGTGAATCAGGCGGCCGACCGGCTCCAAATGCGCCGGGCTGCCGACATCCAGAAGCACGCCGCCCTCCCCGCTCTCCACCAGCCCGTCCAGCCGCGCGTCGAGCGCCGGCGGGGCCAAGTCGTAATCCGGATAATGGAGCGCCCCCAGCCCGTCCAGCCCCTGCGCGGCGAGGTGCCGGCGCAGGTCAGCCTCCGCCATCGGGGTGACCGGGTGCCGGCTCATCGTCGGATGGCGGTCGATGCGGTGCACGGTTCCGCCGGTACCCGCCGCAGCAAACAAATTGCTGAACAGGCAGTAGCGGCCGATGTTCGGCTGCCCGCCGACGATGGGCAGGAAGCGGTTGGGGAAAAAGGGCCGCAGCGCCGCCACAGCCGCGCCGATGCTGCCCACATGCGGCGCGCTGTCGAAAGTGGAGCAGCACTTGTAATGCATCACCGGCACGCCGAGCCCGGCGAAGAAGCGCCCGACCGGCTCCAGTTCGGCCCGCATGGCCTCGGGGTTCATGGTGCGCGCGGCCCCGGCGATGCCCAGCGCGTCGAGATCGCCGAGCGACGCCAGCCGCGCCGCGTCGGGGATGCCGAGGAGGAGCAGCGCGCGCTGCCCCGCCTTCGCCAGCGTCGCCAGCGTGTCGGTGGCGCCGGTGAAATCATCCCCGTACCAAGCGAACCGGGGGCCATAGCGCAAGGTCACGGCTTCGCCCCGAAGAAGTCCAACGCGCGCTTCAGCTCCGGCTGGCTTTGCGCGGCGTCCGGCAGGCTGGTGCCCGCCCGGACGGCTGCCCAGGCCTGCCGGATGGAGGCGACGCCCGCAGCCGGGCCGTCCGGGTGGGCCATGATGCCGCCGCCGGCCATGAACAGCAGGTCGTCGGTGCCCGCGGCGTCCCAGGTCACCGGCACCGTGCCAGCCCACTGGCCGGAGGAGAAGGCCGGCATCACGCGGTCGTCGCCACCGTCGGTCAACGGCGTCAGGCAGGCCCGCGCGCCGTCGATCACCTCCGCGTCCGGCTGGGCGAACTTGCCCTGGAGGCCGTGGACGTGCATGTGGTCCACGCCGGCCAGCCGCCACAGCACCTGATAGGCGTCGAAGCCGATGCCGAGCATGGGGTGGCGCGAAAACGCCCCGAAGCCGTTGCGGTGGCCGTGCAGCGCCAGCCCCGTGCTCCGCCGCAGGGTCTGCACGGCGGAGAAGCCGCACCAGTTCAGGCTGACCATCACGCAGCTGCCGCCCTCCCGCTCCACCAGATCGGCGTGGCGGCGCATGGCGTCGGTCTCGTCGGTGATGTTGAAGGCGACCATCACGTGCTTGCCCGTGCGGTCCTGGTGGCGGCGCACCCGCGCCATCACCGCGGGGATCCGCTCGGCCAGCGGCGCGTGGACGGGATCGGCGGAGATCTCGTCGTCCTTGATGAAGTCCAGGCCGGCGGCACAGAGCTGCCCGACCAGCTCCCCCGTCTCCTCCGCCGACAACCCGACGTTCGGCTTGATGATGGAGCCGACGAGCGCCCCCTCCGCCACGCCGGTCAGCCGCCGTGTCCCGGCCACGCCGTGCCGCGGCATGTCGAATCCGGCGCGGTAGGCGGCGGGAACGCGGACGGATTCCAGCCGCAGGCCGGTGACCTCGCCCAGGTCGTACAGGTTGCCGGCCACCGTCGCCGCCAGGGTCGGCAGGTTGGCGCCGATGTTGGCCGTGGGGAAGGAGATGGTGACCTTGGCCCGCCGCCAGGGGCCGGGCTGCTTCTTCCGCTCCAGCCAGGAATTGGGCAGGCTGGGCGTATCGGCCGCGGGCAGTTCCTCGATCCGTTCCACCACCGCGCGGGCGCGGGCGCGCAGGTCGTCCGTCTCCCCATGCACGCGGGTGAAGGTGCCGCAGGACTGCTCCCCGGCCATCACCTCGGCCACCTTGGCGGGATCGAGCGGGGTCTCGATCAGGTAGTCGGCCTCCAACCGATCCGGAGTCATGGCGCCGCTCACAGCCGGCTGAGGTCGGGGAAGGGACGGACCGGGTCCTTGCCGTCCCAACCGATGGAGGCCTCGCGGATCAGGTCGAACATCTTGCCCTTGGGGCCGGCGACCTCCGACAGCTCGATGACCGTGCCGGGGTGGTATTCGGTGTCGAAATAGACGAAGCGGCCGCGCTCGCCCACCTCGCCGCTCATCACCGCCTTGAAGCCCTGCGCGGTCAGGCGCGCCAGGTCGGCGTCGTAGTCCTGCGTCCAGTAGGCGACGTGCTGGAGTCCGGTGCGCCCGGCCCGGCGGAAGTCGCGGTACATGGAGGGCGCGTCGTTGCGGGTTTGGATCAGCTCCATCTGCAAGGGGCCGGAGTTGGCCAGCGCGACGGAGTTGTGCGGCTCGTAGGACTCGCCGCGGTAGGTGTAGTTCTTGATCGGAACGCGCTCGTTGTAGAACCACGGGCCGATGCCGAGCGTGCTGCTCCAGTAATCCATGGCGGCCTCGATGTCGTCCACGACATAGCCGGCCTGCCGGATCTCGCCGAAAAATCGGCTCATGCGATGCTCCTCGAAGGAAAAAGGGGACCGGCTTCGGGTCCGTCAGAAGGGCAGGAAGCCGGTGGAAATCCAGGGAACGGCGGCCACGACGACCAGCCCGATCAACAAGGCGGCGACATAGCCCCAGATGTGCTTCAGGCCCTCGTCCGGGTGCACCTTGCTGATGGCGCAGGCGCCGTAGTAGCCGACGCCGAAGGGCGGGGCGAACAGGCCGATGCCCATGGCGAAGATCACCACCATGGCGTAGTGCACCTCGTGCACGCCGGCCTCGCGGGCGATGGGGAACAGCAGCGGGCCGAACAGCACGATGGCGGGGATGCCCTCCAACACGCTGCCCAGGATGATGAAGGCGACGATGGAGATGGCGAGGAAACCGTAGCCGCCGCCGGGGATGCCAGCCATCCAGCGCGCCAGATCGCGCGAGAAGCCGGACTGCGTCAGGCCCCAGGCCATGGCGGTGGCGCAGCCGACGATGAAGATGATCGCACCGGTCAGGGACGCGGTCTCGACCAGCATCGGCGTGATGCGCCGCCAGTCGAACTGGCGGTAGACCAGCAGCCCCATCAGCGTCGCGTAGGCGATGCCGATGGTGGACACCTCCGTCGCCGTCGCGACACCCTCGACCACCGCGGCGCGGATGACGAAGGGCAGCAGGATGGCGGGCAGGGCCACCACGGCCAGCCGGGCGATCTCCTTCTTCGGGGTCCGCTCGACATGGCTCAGATCCTCGTGCCGGTAGCGCCACCAGACGACGGCGCAGAGTGCGGCGCCCAGCACCACGGCCGGCAGCAGGCCGCCCGCGAACAGCGCCGCAATGGACACGCCCGTCACCGAGCCGATGGTGATCAGCACGATGGAGGGCGGGATGGTTTCCGTCTGCGCGCCCGTCGCCGACAGCAGGGCCACGAGGTCGCCGGGGGCGGCGCCGCGCTTCTTCATCTCCGGGAACAGCACCGGCGCAATGGCCGCCATGTCGGCGATCTTCGAGCCGGAGATGCCGGAGACGAGGTACATCGCCCCGATCAGCACGTAGGACAGACCGCCGCGCACATGGCCGAGAAGGCTGGCAAGGAACTGGATCATCGCCCGCGCCATGCCGGTCATCTCGATCAGCAGGCCCAGGAAGATGAACAGCGGCACCGCCAGCAGGATCAGGTGCGACATGCCCTCGTCCAGCCGGCCGACCATCACCAGCATCGGCGTCGTGGTGGTCAGCCCCAGATAGCCGAAGGTGGCCAGCGCGAAGGAGAAGGCGATGGGCACGCCGGCGAAGACGTTGGCCGCCACCACGCCGACGAAGAAGATGATCAGGTTCAGCTGGCCCAACGGCTTGAACACGGGGCCGGCCAGCCAGAACAGCCCGGCCACCGCCGCGGTCAGCGCCACCGCCGCCCCGACCAGCTTCGGCGAGCGCAGCCGCATCAGCCGCGTCAGCGCCGCCACCAGCATCAGCGCGATGCCGGTGGGCAGCGCCGCCGCCCGCCAGGCGTTGGAGATCTCCAGCGCCGGCGTGACGATGAACTGCTCCTCCATCGCATAGTCGGTGGCGGGGTGCAGGATCATGCCCAGGAAGGCGACGGGCACGGTGATCGCCAGCGTCTCCAGCAGCGCGCGGGTGCGCGGGCCGGCAAAGCCGAGCATGCCGGTCATCCGCATGTGCTCGCCGCGCCGCAGCGCCACCACCGCCCCCAGCATGGACAGCCAGAGGAACAGGATGGAGGCCAGCTCGTCCGACCAGACGATCGGCGCATGGAAGACGTAGCGCGCCACCACGCCGGTCAGCAGCACGCCGATCTCGACGAGCACCAGCAGCGCCGCCACCGCCTCGATCAATGCCGCCAGCCCGCGGTCGAACCGCTCGGCAAAGTACGCCACCGACCCGGCGGGGGCGCTGGTCACGTCATTCAGGGTCGCTTCACGCATGGTCGCGCGCTCCTCCGCTGGAGTGTGCTTCACCTTGGCAGCATCAGGGGGGGCGTCAGGCGAGCTTGCCAACGGCGCTTTCCAGCAGGCCCCAGGCCTCGTCGCCGAACCGGCCCTTCCATTCCGAATAGAAGCCGCTGTCGCGCAGCTTGGCGCGGAAGCTGTCGGGCGACGGCTGGTTGAAGGTCAGGCCCTTCGACTGAAGGTCGGCCTGCACAGACTGGTTCAGCGCCTTGATGTCCTCACGCTGCTTCATGCCGGCGTCGTTGATGGCGCCCGCCACGATCTTCTGGAGGTCCGGCGGCAGGCCGTTCCAGGCGCGGCCGTTGGCGATGAACCAGAAGCCGTCCCAGATGTGGTTGGACAGGGCGCAGTATTTCTGCACCTCGTACAGCTTGGCGACCTGGATGATCGGCAGCGGGTTTTCCTGCGCGTCGACGATGCGGGTCTGGAGCGACGAATAGACCTCGCTGAACTGCAGGCTGGCCGGGGCCGCCGACAGGGCCTTGAACATCGCGATGCTGAGCGGGCTGACCGGCACGCGGATCTTCAGGCCGTTCATGTCGGCCGCGGTCTCGATGGGCTTGGCGCCGCTGGTCATCTGGCGGAAGCCGTTGTCCCACATCTTCTCGAAGGCGTAGAGCCCGACCTTGGAGATGGCGTTGCGGACGTGGCCGCCCAGCTTGCCGTCCATCGCCGCCCAGACCTGGCTGTAGTCGGAGAAGGCGAAGCCCACCGCGTTGATCGCCGCCACCGGCACCAGCGTCGCGATCACCAGCGCCGACGGCGTGAAGAAGGTGATGCCGCCGTTGCGCACCTGGGACAGCATGTCGGTGTCGCCGCCAAGCTGGTTGTTCGGGAAAATCTGGATGCTGACCCGCCCGTTCGTCTCCTTGGCGATGCGGTCGGCCGCTTCCTGCGCGCGGACGTTCAGCGGGTGGGTCAGCGGCAGGTTGTTGCCGTACTTCAGCTCATACTCCGCAGCGCGGGCGATGCCCGGCATGCCGATGAGAGCACCGGTGCCGGCGGCCAGCGCGCCCGCCGCCGGGGCGGATGCCAGTGCCTTGAGCATGGAGCGGCGCGACAGGTGGTTCATGCTTTCCTCCCCGGCATCACTGATGTACTTTGATGCCCTAGCGTGATTGTTCGCTGGACGGTAAGTCTTCGAACATTCTGGGTCAAATGCGTTTTTTGATGTTTTTTGATGGTGCATCAATGATGCGTGATGATGTGGATGCGACCGGAGAAAATCCGATTGAGGGCCAGCGCGGCCTGCCGAGGATCGCCGACATCGCGCGGCTGTCGGGCGTGTCCACGGCGACGGTGGACCGCGTCCTGAACAACCGGCCCGGCGTGCGCGCCGCCACCGTGCAGCGCGTGATGAAGGCCGCGGCGGAGTTGGACTACATCCCGGAATCGGACCTGCGCGCGGCCATGGCGCCGAAGCCGATGCGGACCGTGTTCCTGCTGCCCGCCGGCACCAACCGCTTCCTGACCGGGCTCGGCCAGCTGATCCGCGCGTCGGAGGCGGCGCTGGCCCCCTATGGGCTGAAGGCGCAGGTGGAGTTCATCAACAGCTTCAACCCGGAACTGCTGGCGCGCAGCCTGCTCCAGCACTGGCGCAAGGTGGACGGCATCGCCTTCATGGCGCTGGAGCACCCCGCGGTGCGCGAGGCGGTGAACGAACTGGCGGAGCGCAACGTGCCGACCGTGACGCTGATCTCCGACGTGCTGAACTGCCGCCGGGTCGCCTACATCGGGCTGGACAACCGTGCGGCCGGCCGCACCGCCGGGCACCTGATCGCGCGCTTCGTCGGCCGCCGTCCGGCCAAGGTCGCCCCGGCCAAGGTCGCGATGATCGCCGGCAGCCTGAGCTACCGCGCGCACGAGGAGCGTGAGTTCGGCTTCCTCGCCTACCTCGGCGAGGCCGCCCCCGACATGGAGGTGCTGGGCCTGCGCGAGGCGCACGACGACGAGGGGGAAAGCTACCGCCAAGCCCGCACGCTGCTGAGCCACCACCCCGACCTCGCGGCCATCTACAACATCGGCGGCGCCCCCGGCGGCGTCGCCCGCGCCCTGCGCGAGGCGCGGCGGGAGCGCGACGTGGTGTTCGTCGGCCACGGCCTGACGCCGGAGACGCGGGGGATGCTGATCGACGGCACCATGGACGCGGTGCTGACCCAGGACCCGCGCGGCGCCATGCTGAGCTGCGCCACCGTCTTCGCCAACCTGCGCGCCGGCCGCGAAGCGACCCACGGCATCGAGGCCCCGCGCATCGACATCGTCTTCCGGGAAAACCTTCCGCAGGGGACGCTGCCGTAGGAACATCGGCCCTTACCACGAGTGACCTCAAGCAACGTGCGCCCACTCACTCTCCCCGTCATCCCAGCGAAGGCTGGGATCCAGGAAGCGTTGCGGTGAAGCGGCTGATGTGCCCTGGATTCCCGCCTTCGCGGGAATGACGGCTTTTTATGAAACATCCAATTTCTGCCGGCGCATGGACGCTATGCTTCCCGGGAATCCCTCCTTCTCGCGCAACAATTGTGTGGCGCAGACTTTTGTCCTAATGTCAGGATCCGGGACTTTCATGGGCGGACGGCATCGACGTGATCACATGGGCACAGGCATTGCGCGCCGTTTCGGCGTGTGCCCCACCGCGTGCCGCGGGGTGACCGCCCGTGATGGCCTCGTCCCACATCATCGTCGGTGGAGCGACGTGGTTCTACGTGTCGACGCGGCTCGGCATGCCGTTCGACGCGGCGGCCTTCGGGGTGGCGATCCTAGGTTCCCTGGCCCCGGACATCGACCACCCGAAATCGACGCTGGGCCAGTGGGTGAAGCCGCTGTCGCTGCTGGTCTCCGCCATCTTCGGGCACCGCGGCATCACGCATTCCACGCTCGCCATCGCCGCCTGCCTGTGGTTCCTGCATGAGCACGCGGCCTATTCTCACATCATCATCCCCTTCCTGGTCGGCTACCTGACGCATCTCGCGGGGGACCTGCTGACGCCGGCCGGGCTGCCGCTGCTGTGGCCGATCAAGCGGCGGCGCAACTTCGCCCTGCCGATCCTGAAGACGGGCGGCTTTTCGGAGCAGCTTGCCGTGACCCTGCTGGCCGGCTGGATGATCTCCGGCCTGTTCCAGGGCGGCTGGCCGCCCCTGCCCTTCGAGCGCCCCTGGCGCTCGGTCGTCGCTGCGGCGCAGGGCTATTTCGGGGAGGGAAAAGAGGTCGCCGGCCCGCCCCCGCTGCCGCCCCGCAAGCCGCCGGAGGCCGGACGCAACCGCCCTCTCAGAGGGTGATCAATCACGCCCGGCGGCGCCGGCTCGACCAGCGGAACTGCGGGTCGCCGGCGATGCGGTGCAGGTGGTCACTGATCCGGTTGCGCTCCAGCCAGCCGACCGCCGCCTCCAGCTCGTCCAGAGTCATGGTCGCCCGGCTCTTGCCCAGCACCCGGCGCAGCGCCGCGTTGTAGGCGTGGTAGCCGAGGCCCCGGCGCGCGGCTCCGATCCCCGCGTCCTCGTCCTCCACCACCTGGGCGGCGACCATCTGGCCGATGCGGTCGCGCAAGCTGCGTTCCAGCATGGAGGGCGTCGGTCCGCCCCCGCGCCCAACCACCGGCCCAAGGTCCGGGCCGGGCGCCAGCGTGTCGAAGCGCACCTCCGTCGCGCTGGAGCGCAGCGGCACGATCACGCGGCCGGGCCGTTCCGCCACCTCCTCCGGCGGGGCGTCGCAGGAGGCGAGCGCGGCCTCGCCCGGCGCTTCCTCGCCGGTTTCGGCCGCCACCGCCGCAAGGTCACCCTCCGGCACGGCCTCCCCACCTTCCCCCGGCATCCCGGCCGGCAGGTCGGCGCGCACGCCTTGCTCCGTCTCGATGGCCGTGCGGAAGGAGCGGAACATCGGGTCGTCGGGGTGGTAGACGACCGCCTGCTGCCGTTCGTAGGCGCCGCCCAGCGGGTCGAAGCGGGTGGCCCGCGCCACCATCTGCTCCAGCCAGCCGCGGGAGCGGATGTGGGTCAGGCAGGCGACGTGGCTGATCTCCGGGCAGTCCATGCCCTCATAGGCCATGCCGACGGTGACCAGCACCGACGGGTCGGGGCGCAGCCGGAACTCCGCGATGGTGCCGTGCGGGTCGGGCGCGCTGCTGACCGCGACGCGCACGATGTCTTGACCGCCGGCCCAGGCCTGGAGCGTGGCCGCGTAGCGCCACGCCGCCGTCTGGTCCGGCGCCACGACCAGCAGCTTGCCGAGCCCCGGGGCGGAGTCCGTAGGCCCGAGGCCGAGGTCGATCCGCCGCTCCGCGCGCCGCTTGCGGCAGGCATCAAACGCCATGCGCAGCATCGCGTCGGCGTATTCGGTGCGCAGCGCGGTGAACAGCGCGTCCCGCGCCATCCGCCGGGCGTTGGCGAGCGAGGCGACGCGCCGGGTGCGCGCGCCGCCGATCCACTCCGCCTCCCCATCCACCGCGCCGAAGGTCACGGGGATCAGCGCGCGTTCGGCCAGCGCCTGCCGGCGGCTGTAGCCGACCACCGCCCAGCCCGGCGCCTCGAAGTCGATCTCCCGCACACGCCTGAATCCGCGCGGCCGGCGGTAGGGGAGCCGCAGGATCGCCCGCCCGTCGGCCCGCTGGAGCGTTCCGGACATCAGCAGGCGGGCCGTGGCGCTTTCCAGCATCGGGGCCACCGCGCGGCTCCAGGCCGTCTCCGCCTCCTCCGCGGTCAGGGGGTCGAGGTCGGACAGGGCCGGCAGATGGTGCAACTCGTCCACGACGACGAGGTAGCGGTGGCGGCGGATCTCGGACAGGTGCAGGTCGGGGGCCGCCGCGACGGCCTGGTAGGTGGTGACGTAGCCGTCCAGGCCGCGGCACAGGTCCGGGCCGTTGTCGGCGGCGCGGAGCGTGACGGCGTGGCCGATGGCCGTGCGCCATGTCGGGTCGGCGAAGGCCTCCTCAGCCTGGAGGCGCAGGCTGTCGCGCGGCACGATCCAGCACACGCGGTCCACGATGCCCGCGGCGATCAGGCGGGCCGCCGCGATGACGGGAAGCAGGCTCTTGCCGCCGCCGGGCGTCACGGCGGCCAGGATGTCGCGCACCGGGGAGTCACCGGCGGCGATGGCGCGGACGACGCTGTCGAGCGCCCGCTGATGGGTTCGCAGATGTCGGGTCATTCCGGTCGGGTTGGTCGCGAGGAAAACAGTCGGAAACGCCGGATCGGCGTCCTGCAGTTATGAACAAAACAGGAACATTATTCTACCCGACTAGCCCCGGCGCACCAGTGCGCATAAGTGGCGGTGCGCCGTTTCCTCAGCCCGGAAGCCGTTGATGCAGCTTGGAAAAGTCCGGCCAGGGGGTGTCGGCCGGCGGGTCCGTCAGAACGCGCCGGACGGTCGCCGGATCATCGCCCAGCGCCTCCCACGCCAGCGGAACGGCGATGGGCGCGCCGGCCCGCGCCCGCGGTGAAAAGGCCGCCACCGCCGTGGCCCCGCGGCTGTTGCGCAGGTGGTCCAGGAACACGCGCCCGTGCCGCGCCTCCTTCAGCGGGTTGGTCGTGTAGCGGTCGGGCGCGTCGTCCACCAGCCGCTCCGCGATCCCGTGCGCGAAGGCCTTCACCGCCTCCCACCCCGCGTGTGGCTCGATGGGGATGACAACGTGCAGCCCCTTCCCGCCCGTGGATTTCAGGAAGCTTTGCAGCCCCATCCCGTCCAGCCGGGCGCGGACGGCCTTCGCCCCCTCCACCACCCGCGCCCAGGGCACGCCCTCATCCGGGTCGAAGTCGAAGACGACGCGGTCCGGGTGCTCCAGGTCGTCCGCCGTGGCGCCCCAGGGGTGGAACTCCAGCACGCCCATCTGCACCAGCGCCACAAGGCCGGCCGCGTCGTCCACGACCAGCCACTCGTCGTCTCCATCGCGCAGGCGCCGCACCGCCTTGGACAGGCCGGGCCAGGGATGCTTCTGCACGAAGCACTCCCCCTCGCTGCCGCCCGGGCAGCGCAGCAGGGTCAGCGGACGGTTGGCGACCTGCGGCAGAAGCCGGTCGGCGACCGCGACGCAATAGTCGGCCAAATCGCGCTTGGTCACCCCCGCCGCCGGCCACAGCAGCCGGTCGGGGTGCGTGACGGCGATGCCGGCGACCGTGACGGCGTCGTCCTTGGGGGCGGCTTTCGCCTTGGGCATGGGATCCTCCCGCAACACCCAAGGGAAACGCGGGAGCGCGCCCCAGGCTCCCTACGCCGCGTCGAACTGCGGCATGGACCAGGGGCCGCCGAGGTCGGCGTTGCGCAGCAGCAGCACCAGCTCCTCCCGCGACCGGGTCACGGCGGTGTAGAGCCAGCGCCACTTGTGCTCCCGGAAGGCGTTGGAATCGTCCAGCACGGTGACCGACGGGAACTCGGATCCCTGGGCGGAGTGGCAGGTGATCAGCCACGCCCAATCGAACAGCTGGACGTTCTTGTCCACCCGCGTCGGCGCCGGCTCCCCCGTGTAATGCGCTTCGAACAGGCCGGGATGGACGATGACCTTGCTGCGCGAGCGCACCTCGTCCTCCATATGGACGCCCAGCGACCACAACCCGTCGTTCTTGCCGCGCGCCTCCGTCGCCGGGCGGGTCAGCGTGCCGATCATGCCGTTGAACAGCCCCTCGTCCTTGTGGTTGCGCCGGCAGATCACCCGCTCCCCCGCCTGCGGCATGACCATCTCGAAGCCGTGGCCGGAGCGGATGCGCTTGGTAAAGGCGGTGCGGACGCGGTGGGTGCCGCAGATGGTCTGGGTGTCCACGCGGGTCGCCAGCACCTCCGTCTGGCGGGTCATCGGCAGGACATGGACCTTCCCCACCGAGCCGAAGCGGCGCGGCAGCTCCTGCCGGCGCAGCAGGTGGGCCAGCCGGATCACCGGGCTTTCCCGCGCGGTGCGGTGTGGCTCCACCAGCCGGAAGTCGGGCTGGCCGCTGGTCAGCGTGCCCTGGCCCGACACCGGCGGCAGCTGGTAGTCGTCCGCGATCATCAGGATTTTCTTGCCCGAGCGGATCAGGTCGCCGGCCACGTCGTCGCCGACCATGGAGCCCTCGTCGCAGACGATCAGGTCGGCGTCCACGAAGGACCCTTCCGAACGGCGGGCGAACAGCAGATCCCCCGTGTCCTCGTCCACCCGCGGCGCGTAGATCAGGGAATGCAGCGTCGAGGCCTGGTCGAGCCCCTTGCGGCGCAGCACCTGGGCCGCCTTGCCCGTCGGCGCGCCGACCACGAAGTCGCGCAGGCGCCGGCGGTCCTGCAGATGCTCCAGCGCGAAGACGGTGGTCTTGGTCTTGCCGGTCCCGGCCTCCCCCGCCAGCCAGAAGACTTGCTGCGCGTTCGGGTCCGCGTACCAGGCGTCGATGGCCTGGATGGCGCGGTGCTGCTCGTCCGTGGGGGTGTCCGAGCTGGAGGGCTTCAGCGTGTCTGGCGGCGGGGTCATCGCGGGCTCCGAAGGGTGGCGCACACTACCTCCGGCGCCGCGCATCGGCATAGGGGCTTCTGCCATCAAAGCGATTGCAACGGGGTATGGAAACAATGTCCTACGACGTTCGTTGTTTTGGTCGACAAGCCCCGATCCGGCGGAAGACCCCAACATGCCCGATGACTTGCAGCGCGGGGACGCGCGCACCGCCCCCGGCCCCGAACACGCCCACGCGTCCGACACCAAGCCAGCCGAAAAACATTCCTCCGACGACCAGAAGAAGCCCGGATTCCTGAAGCGCCACCCGCTGGCCATCGGCATCGGGCTGGTGGTCATGGCGCTCGCCATCGTCGGCGGCTATCTCTACTGGCGCACCAACATCCGGCCCTATGAGACCACGGACGACGCCTTCGTGGACGCGCGGCAGTTCGCCGTGGCGCCCAAGGTCTCCGGCTACGTCACCGCCGTGGCAGTCACCGACAACCAGCATGTGGAGGCCGGCGCCACGCTCTTCACCATCGACCCGCGCGACTACCAGACCGCGCTGGAGCAGGCGAAGGCGAAGGTGAGCGCGGCCCAGGCGGCCATCGACAACGTGGACGCCCAGATCGCCGCCCAGCGCGCGCAGATCGAGGAGGCCGCCGCGGAGGTCGAGCAAACCCAGGCCGCCCTGCGCTTCGCCGAGGAGGACGCCGCCCGCTACGAGGATCTGAAGTCCCGCGGCAGCGGCACGGTGCAGCAGTACCAGCAGTCCGCGTCCAACCTGAGGCAGCAGCAGGCCAACCTCGCCCGCGCCAAGGCCGGCCAGACGGCGGCGCAGCGGCAGGTCGGCAGCCTGGAGGCGCAGCGGGTGAGCGCGGTGGCCGAACTGGCCCAGGCCAAGGCCCAGGTGGACCAGGCGGAGCTGAACCTGTCCTACACCACCGTCACGGCCGCGCAGGCCGGCCGCATCGTCCGGCTGGGTGCGGCCAAGGGACAGTACGCCCAGGCGGGCCAGAGCCTGTCGATGTTCGTCCCCGACGAGACCTGGGTGACCGCGAACTTCAAGGAAACGCAGATCACCGACATGCGCCCCGGCCAGCCGGTGGAGGTCCGCATCGACGCCTACCCCGACCACACGATCACCGGGCACGTGGACAGCGTGCAGCCCGGCTCCGGCACCGCCTTCTCGCTTCTGCCGGCGGAGAACGCGACCGGCAACTACATCAAGGTCGTGCAGCGCGTGCCCGTGAAGATCACGGTGGACGGCTGGCCCACCGACGTCGCCATCGGTCCCGGCATGTCCGTCGTGCCCACGGTCACCGTGCGATGAGCGACAGTCCTGCGGGCGCGGCCGGGGCGCACAACCCGTGGCTGATCGCCGTCGTCGTCTCCATCGCCACCTTCATGGAGGTGCTGGACACCACCATCGCCAACGTGGCGCTGCGCTACATCTCCGGCACGCTGGCGATCAGCACCGACCAGGCGTCCTGGGTGGTGACGACCTACCTCGTCGCCAACGCCATCGTGCTGACGGCCAGCAGCTTCATCGCGAAGCGTTACGGGCGCAAGCGCTTCTATCTCGGCTGCCTGGGGCTGTTCACCGTCAGCTCCATCCTCTGCGGCTTCGCCTGGAACCTGGAATCGCTGCTGGTCTTCCGCGTGTTCCAGGGCTTCGCCGGGGGCGGCATGGTGCCGATCTCGCAGTCGATCCTCGCCGATTCCTTCCCGCCGGCCAAGCGCGGGCAGGCCTTCGCCATCTTCGGCGTGGCCGTCGTGGTGGCACCCGTGGTCGGGCCGACGCTGGGCGGCTGGCTGTCGGACAATTACTCCTGGCATTGGTGCTTCCTGATCAACGGCCCGGTCGGCGTCCTCGCCTTCGCGCTGGTGGCGATGCTGGTGCAGGAGCCGAAATCGGCCATCGAGGAGCGGGAGACGCTGAAGCGCCAGGGCATCCGGCTGGACCTCGTCGGCTTCCTGCTGGTCGCCGGTTTCCTGGGCTCGCTGGAGATGGTGCTCGACCGCGGCCAAACGGAGGACTGGTTCGGCTCCAGCTTCATCATCGTCTTCACGATCATCTGCGTGGCCTGTTTCTGCCTGATGATCCCGTGGGAGCTGACGCGGAAGAACCCGGTGATGGACCTCCGCATGATCGCCACGCGGCAGTTCGGCTCCTGCTTCCTGGTGATGATGGCGACCGGCGCCATCCTGATCGCGACGACGCAGTTCCTGCCGGAGCTGCTCCAGCAATATTACGGCTACACGGCGACCTGGGCGGGCATGGCCCTGTCGCCGGGCGGGCTGGTCACCATGATGATGATGTTCGTGGTCGGCCGCCTGACCGGCATCGTGGAGCCGAAATACCTGATCGCCGTGGGTGCGGGGATCGTCGCGCTGGCGATGTGGGACCTCACCAACCTCTACGCCGACGCGACCTTCTGGTTCTTCGCCTGGTCGCGCATCTTCATCGGGCTCGGCCTGCCGCTGATCTTCATTCCGATCACCACGGCCTCCTACAACGGCATCCCGCCGGACAAGACCGATCAGGCCTCCGCCATGATCAACGTCGCGCGCAACGTCGGCGGCTCCATCGGCGTGTCGGTCGCCGCCAACGTCCTGGCCTACCGCGAACAGTTCCACCAGAGCCGGCTGGTCGAGCATGTTGTGCCGTCCAACCCGGCCTATCAGACCACCCTGCAGACCGTGACGAACTATTTCGCGACGGCCGGCAACGCGGCCGACGCGCCGGGGCAGGCCATCGCCTACATCGGCCAGCAGGTGCAGACGCAGGCCGGATTCTGGGCCTACATCGACGTCTTCTTCGTGCTGATGCTGATCTCCGCAGCGGCCGTGCCGCTTGCACTTATTTTGCGCAATGTCCATCGGTAATCGGCCGTGCGGCGAAAAATCTTCGAACCCGTCTCCAAATTGTGACAGCTCCCAGGCAACCCACGGCGCCGAATCGCGTTGTAGGTGTGTAAGGACATCGAGAGGAGACGGACATGCGCGCAATCGCCGCCGGGATCCTGGCGACCCTGGTCAGCCTCTCAACCCCCTGGGCGACCGCCGCGGCGGCCTGCCCCAGCCCGGACCAACTGCCGGTCGTCGGCGGTGAGGAATTGTCCGACCTGGACGACCTGATCGACCGCGTCGTGACGGGCAGCGACGGCCGGCCCGTCGGCACCGTGTGGGACGTGACGCTCGACCGCTGCCGCGCCCCGCAGGACATCGTCGTGACGGAAGAGGGCTCGCCGGACCGCAAGGTGGCCATCCCCATCACCCGCATCCGGACCGTCACCGACGACAACCGCTTGGTGCTGAAGGACATCACCGTGGCGGAAGCGCACACACTCCCGCCCTTCCACACCGAGGGATCCATGACCTCGCTGGGGGGACGGCAGTAACGCCCCGCCTAACAAACCGCAACCACCTCATTCACCGTCATGCCAGCGAAGGCTGGCATCCAGAACTTTTCCCGGCCGAGCGCAAGGAACGGCCTGGATTCCCGCTTTCGCGGGAATGACGGTGAAAGGGCAAACTGCTCACCCGTTGAGATTTCCCACCTTCCGGTCCCCGCCCGCCCCGGCCTGCTGTTCGAACAGGCGGCGGTAGAGGCCGTTGGGGCGGTACAGCAGGGCGGCGTGCGTGCCTTCCTCCACGACGCGGCCGTGGTTGAAGACCAGAATGCGGTCCAGCGTGCGGACGGTGGACAGGCGGTGGGCGATGATGATCGCCGTGCGCCCTTCCATCAGCCGCTCCATCGCCTCCTGGATCAGCGCCTCCGATTCCGAATCGAGGCTGGAGGTCGCCTCGTCCAGGATCAGGATCGGCGCGTCGGCCAGGAAGGCGCGGGCCAGCGCCACCCGCTGACGCTCCCCGCCCGACAGCTTCACCCCGCGCTCCCCCACCAGCGTGGCGTAGCCCTTGGGCAGCCGCGCGATGAAGTCGTGCGCGTTGGCGAGCCGGGCCGCCCGCTCGATCTCCGCCATGGAGGCACCGGGCCGGCCATAGGCGATGTTCTCCGCCAGCGAGCGGTGGAACAGGATCGGCTCCTGCGAGACGATGGCGATCTGGCCGCGCAGGGAGGATTGCGTCGCCGTCGCCACGTCCTGCCCGTCGATCAGCACCCGGCCCTCCGTCACGTCGTAGAGGCGCTGGATCAGCTTCACGAAGGTCGTCTTGCCCGACCCCGAAGGGCCGACCAGCCCCACCCGCTCGCCGGCCCGGATGGTGACCGACAGGTCGCGGTAGAGCGGCGTCGTGTGCCCGCCGTAGAGGAAGGTGACGTCGTCGAACCGCACTTCGCCAGCCCCGATACGGATCGGCCGCGCGTCCGGACGGTCCTCCACCCCCAGCGGCTCGTCGTGGAGGTCGACCAGCTCCTCCATCTCGTTGACCGCGCGCTGGAGGTGGTTGATGTGCATGCCGATGTCGCGCAGGTAGCCGTGCACGACGAAATAGGTCGTCAGCACATAGGCCACGTCGCCCGGCGTCGCCTGCCCCACCCACCACAGCCAGAGCGCCGTCGCGACCACGCCGCTGCGGATGAGCAGCAGGACCGTCAGCTGCGCCGTGCTGTGCCGGGTATGGCGGGTCCAGGTGCGGCGCGTGCGGCGGCTCCACTTCTCCACCACGGCGGCCAGCCGCTCGTCCTCGCGCGGTTCCGCGCCGAAGGCCTTGACCACGGCGTTGCAGCTGACGGCGTCGGCCAGCGTGCCGCCCAGCCGCGTGTCCCAGGCGTTGGACAGGCGCGCGGCCGGCGCGATGTAGGCGGTGGAGAAGAAGACGGTCATCGACACGTAGACCAGCGTGCCGAGCGCGATCACCAGCCCCATCACCGGCCAATGCAGCGCCAGCATCACCATGGTGCCGACCAGCACGACGAGCGACGGCCAGAGCGCAAGCAGAAGCGTGTCGTCCAGCGTGTCGAGCGCCCACATGCCGCGCGTGATCTTGCGTACGACGGAGCCCGCGAAGCTGTTGGCGTGCCAGTCGGTGGAAAAGCGCTGGACGCGGTGGAAGGCGTCCCGCCCGACGTCGCCCATGATCCGCAGCGACAGCGGAATCACGCCGCTCCACGCGACATGGCGCATCACGACCATCGCGGCCCCCAGCGCCACCATGGCGGCGAAAGCGGTCAGCGCGGCGTCGCGCGCCGCCTCCCGCTCGCCCGTGAGCATCGTCAGCGCGTCCACCAGCCGCCCGGCGAAGAAGGGCATGAACACGTCGGCCAGCGTGGAGAGCGCGATGGCCCCGGCGATGCCGGCCACCCGCAGCCGCTGCCGGCGCCAATGACGGAACGTGAAGGCGAGGACGGTGCGGATGGCGTCCGCCCGGCCGTTGCGTTTGAAAAGCGGCATGATCCCTAATCCGGCGCCAGGGGGCGCCGTCCAATCGAAACAGCGGTGTCCGGAAAGCTCGGCGGCTTTAAGAAAAGCGGCCGGGATTTTTTAAGAGGGCGGAAGGGGCAGCATCGGCAGGCACGTCGAACGCATGCGGATCCCTCCCAACCTAGCCGTGAAAAACAGGGCGCCCGTTATAGCTGGACGCCGCGCGCCGGCCAATAGGCCTTTGGTGTACGTCCAATGGGGATCGCAGTTGGCGCCAAATCCCTCTCCCGTCCCGGGAGAGGGTGGCCCGGAGGGCCGGGTGAGGGTACCGCCAAGAATCAGCGCGCTCTCCGCGCACGACCCTCACCCTTCCCACGCTTTGCGTGGGCCCCTTCCCTCTCCCGGGGCGGGAGAGGGGCTTGTCCAAACGACCAGCCGGCCGGCGCACCCCCGCCGCAGTCACGACTACACTATCGAGGTAATCACCATTCTACCTATGCCCAAATGGCGATCTTAACACCTCGTTAACCCGAAAAATGGCTCAATGGCTTCAGCAAGGACGAACACTCAACCAAACAAACATCGGGAGTTAGTCATTATGAAGTCTCCGATCTTCTCGAACGACGTCGTCGCCGCTGCTTCCGTCCACCTGAACATCCTGGACGAATTCATCGCCACCGTGCAGAAGAAGATGGACGAGACGGTCAATCCTTTCGTCCGCGACAGCCTGGTCGACCTGCTGGCCAACCTGCGGGATCAGCGCGAGGGCTACAGCCTGTTCGCCGCGCCCGCCACCACCTCGGTCGCCGCTTCCTCCATCGCCGCCGTCTGATGCCTCCTCAATCCCCGGCCGCGAGGACGCGGAGCGCCTTCGGCCGGGTGCGGTAGCGCAAGGGCGGGCTGAGTTTCTCCACCTCGCCGTCCAAGGAGACTCGCAAGCGGTGGGCGTCGGAGCGGATCTCGACGTCCTTCACCGCCATCCGGTCGAAATCCCGTTCCTGGTCCAGCCGCCCCACGGCGGCCCGCATACCGAGCCAGAGCAGCCCCCACGGGCTGCGATGATCCAGCACGTAGAGGCACAGCTCGCCCCGGTCCAGCGCCGCGCGTCCGCCGGGGTTGAACAGGCTCAGGTCGTAGCTGTTGTTGCCGACGAAGACGAAGGGCGTCTTGCAGGGCCGTGCCCAGCCCTCCCCACAGATGGACAGCCGCCGCAAGGGGAAACGCCGCAGCACGCGCAGGCCCGCGACGGCCAGCGCCGGCCACTTGCCGCGCCCGGTGTCGTCCTGCTGCCGCTCCCGGTCGGCCACCATGTCGGCGTAAAGACCGATGGAGGAGTTGTTCACGAAGACGCGGCCGTTGACCTCCGCCACGTCCACGGCGCGCACCGCCCCGTCGGCGATGACGCCGACCGCCCCCTCCAGGTCGAGCGGCAGCCCCAGATCCTTGGCGAAATGGTTGAGCGTCCCGAGCGGCAGCACGCCGAGCGGCACCGCGCCGCCGGCGAGCACGCCCGCGGCGGCGCTGATCGTGCCGTCGCCGCCGCCCACCACGACGGCGTCCAGCCGCGCCTGTTCCGCCTCCCGCCGGGCCTCCTCCATCGCTTGCCGCAGATCGTCGCCCGCGGCCATGATGATGGAGGCCTCGACGCCCTTCTTCCGGAAAAGCTCCGCCAGCGTCCCGGCGAAGTCGTCGGCATCCGATCCCTTGACCGTTCCGCCGCCCTTGTTGACGATCACGCGTACCCGCATCGTTCCCCGTTTCAGTCGCCTCCGGAGCGACTGAAGATAGGCTGCCGGCCGGCCCGAACCGCTATCCTCCAGGGGGAGGCCCAGGCCAGCCGCAGCGCGACCAGCCCGGCGAAGACCGCGAGATAGACGAAGGGCGGGATCTGCCAGCCCTTCACCAGCATCACATAATGGAAGCAGCCGGCCAGCCCGGCGGCGAACACCGTCTTGTGCAGCGCACGCCAGCGCCGCCCGCCCAGCCGCTTGACCATGCCGTTGGTGGAGGTCGCCGCCAGCGCGGTCAGGATCACGAAGGCGCCCATGCCGACGGTGATGTAGGGGCGCTTGACGATGTCCTTCCACACCGCGGCCCAGTCGAAGAACTGGTCGATGCCGACGTAGGTCAGCACGTGCAGCAGCGCGTAGGCGAAGGCGAATAGCCCGATCATGCGCCGGAAGCGCGCCAGCGCCGGCACGCGGGTCAGCTGCCGCAACGGCGTCACCGCCAGCGCGATGAGCAGGAATCTCAGCGCCCACAGGCCGGTCTGCCGCACGCCCTCCGCGATCGGCTCCGCCCCCAGCCCGCCGGTTCCGGCGAGCCAGAAGGTCCAGGCCATCGGCAGCAGGGCCGCCACGAACACCGCCGGCTTCGCCCAGCGCGACATCAGCGCCGCGGAGACGGTCTGCCTGATCCCGGTCGCCATCTCAGAAATACTTCCGCAGGTCCATGCCGGAGTAGAGCGAGGCGACCTCCTCGCCATACCCGTTGAAGGCCAAGGTCTTGCGCCGGAAGAAGTCGCCGACGCGGCGCTCGTTCGCCTGGCTCCAGCGCGGGTGGTCCACGTCCGGGTTCACGTTGGCGTAGAAGCCGTATTCGAAGGGCTGGGAGCGGTTCCAGGCGGTCGGCGGCTGGTCCTTCGTCAGCGTGATCCGCACGACGGACTTGATCGACTTGAAGCCGTACTTCCACGGCACCACCAGCCGGATCGGCGCGCCGTTCTGGTTCGGCAGCACGTCGCCGTACATGCCCACGGCCAGGATGGCGAGCGGGTGCATGGCCTCGTCCAGCCGCAGACCCTCGGTGTAGGGCCAGTTCAGCACGCCCAACCGCTGGCCGGGCATCTGCGCCGGGTCGTGCAGCGTCCGGAAGGCGACGTATTTGGCGGCCCCTGTCGGCTCCACACGCTTCAGGACCTCCGCCAGCGGGAAGCCGACCCAGGGGATCACCATCGACCAGGCCTCGACGCAGCGCAGGCGGTAGATGCGCTCCTCCAGCGGGAATTTCAGCAGATCCTCGATGCCGAAGGTCATGGGCTTGCCGACCTCGCCGTCGACCACGACCTCCCACGGGCGGGTCTTCAGCGTGCCGGCGTATTCGGACGGGTCGGTCTTGCCGGTGCCGAACTCGTAGAAATTGTTGTAGGTGGTCGCCGACTTCTGCGGCGTGACCGGGTCCATCTTGGCGTCCGGCGGCTGCACCGTCGTCTTTGCGTCGAGGGCGGCAAAGGCCGGGCCGGACAGCAGCGGGGCCATGCCGCCGACCGCCAGCGCGGCGGCGCCCCCCGCGATGACCGAACGGCGGGACAGGAACAGCGCGCGGGGCGTGACCTCGTCCTCGCGGGCTTCCGATGCGGCGCGGACCTTCAACAACATGCGACCAACTCCCCCCAAACCATCATGGGCAAATGTCCACGATGGGAAAGCTACCCCGGCGGCGCATCTGCGGCGAATCACGTCGTGAACACGATCCCGTGATACCCCCGCGAGTGTTTGCGCCCACCTTGAATTTTGGACTTATTCCAATCTTTCTCAAAAGGCTATCTTGGTGGTGAGCAGTCGAAGTCAACATGAGCCCGCAGGAATATCGTGGTTAATGCGTCGACCCAAGCGCTGGACACCATCGCGGCCGTGCCCCGGGGCCGTTCCACTGTCGGAGGTCCTGGGCGCGCTCAGCCACGCGATCGACCTGACGGAGGGACAGCCGCCGGGGCACTGCGTGCGCTGCTGCTGGATCGGGGTGCATGTCGGGCGCGCGCTCGGCCTCGACGACGCGGCGATGGGCGACCTCTACTACGCGATCCTGCTGAAGGATCTCGGCTGCAGCAGCAACGCGGCGCGCATCTGCCAGCTTTACCTCAGCGACGACATCGGCTTCAAACGCGACTTCAAGACCGTCGGCAGCGGCCTGCCCCAGGTGCTGGGCTTCGTGCTGTCGCACACCGGCCTGCAATCGAGCTTGGCGGAGCGCTTCCGCGCGGTGCTGAACATCGTCCGCAACGGCGGCGAGATCGCGCAGGAGCTGATCGAGACGCGTTGCCAGCGCGGGGCCGACATCGCACGCCGGCTGCGCTTCTCGGAGGAGGTGGCGCATGCCATCCAGGCGCTGGACGAGCATTGGGACGGGAACGGGCAACCGGCGGGCCTGAAGGGCGAGGCGATCCCCCTCTTCGCCCGCATCGCGCTGCTGTCGCAGGTGGTGGACGTCTTCCACACCAGCGGCGGTCCGGAGGCCGCGCTGAAGGAGGTGCGCGGGCGGTCCGGCACATGGTTCGACCCGCAGGTCGTGGCGGCGCTGGAGCGGGTCGCCGCCGACCCCGCCTTCTGGGCCACCCTGGCCTCCGACGAAGTCGAGCGGGCGATCTTCAGGCTGGAGCCGGCGCGCCGCGACACGGTGGCCGACGAAGTCTACCTGGACGACATCGCGGAGGCCTTCGCCGACATCGTCGACGCCCTGACCGCCGCCCGCCCTTACCGCGGCCCCATGCCGTCGGAAAAGGCGCTGGAGATCATGGAGAAGGAGGAGGGCCGGGCCTTCGACCCGGCGTGCATGCAGGCGCTGCGGCGGGTGCTGGCGCGGGGGTAGTGGGTGGGTGGGGAGTGGTTGCGCTGGGCCCCCACCCTAACCCTCCCCCATCTTCGACGGGGGAGGGAACTCCGCCGCTCCCGCGCTCAACCCCTCCCCCCGCGAAGTGGGGGGAGGTCGGGAGGGGGGCCCAATACGACCACTCCCCTCCCCAAACCTCACGCCGCCGCGGCAGCCTCGACCGGCACGGACCGGATCAGGAAGTCGAAGGCCGACAGGGCCGCCTTCGATCCCTCGCCCATGGCGATGACGATCTGCTTGTAGGGCACCGTGGTCGCATCGCCCGCCGCGAAGACGCCGGGGACGGAGGTCTGGCCGCGGGCGTCGACCTCGATCTCGCCGCGCGGGGTCAGGGCGATGGTGCCCTTCAGCCACTCGGTGTTGGGAACGAGGCCGATCTGGACGAAGATGCCTTCCAGCTCGACCGTGTGCAGGGCGCCGCCGTTGCGGTCCTTGTAGACGAGGCCGGTCACCTTGTTGCCGTCGCCCAGCACCTCGGTCGTCAGGCCGGAGGTGACGATGGTGACGTTCGGCAGGCTGCGCAGCTTGCGCTGGAGCACCTCGTCGGCGCGCAGCTGGCTGTCGAACTCGATCAGCGTCACATGCGCGACGATGCCCGCCAAGTCGATGGCCGCCTCGACGCCGGAGTTGCCGCCGCCGATCACCGCCACGCGCTTGCCCTTGAACAGCGGGCCGTCGCAGTGCGGGCAGTAGGCCACGCCCTTGTTGCGGTACTCGTCCTCGCCCGGCACGTTCATCTGGCGCCAGCGGGCGCCGGTGGACAGGATCACCGTCCGGGCCTTCAGCGAGGCGCCGTTGGCCAGCCGCACCTCGGTCAGCCCGCCGGGCTGCGCGGCCGGGATCAGGGCTTCAGCGCGCTGCAGGTTCATGATGTCCACGTCATAGTCCTTGACGTGCTGCTCCAGCGCGGCGGCGAGCTTCGGACCCTCGGTGTGCGAGACCGAGATGAAGTTCTCGATGCCCATGGTGTCCAGCACCTGGCCGCCGAAGCGCTCCGCCGCGATGCCGGTGCGGATGCCCTTGCGAGCGGCGTAGATCGCAGCAGACGCGCCGGCCGGGCCGCCGCCGATCACCAGAACGTCGAAGGCGTCCTTGGCCTTGATCTTCTCCGCGTCGCGCGCCGAGGCGCCGGTGTCGATCTTGGCGAGGATCTGCTCCAGCCCCATGCGGCCCTGGCCGAACGGCTCGCCGTTCAGGAAGATGGAGGGCACGGCCATGATCTTGCGCTGCTCGACCTCGCCCTGGAACAGCGCGCCATCGATGGCGACATGCTTGATCCGCGGGTTGAGCACGCTCATCAGGTTCAGCGCCTGCACCACGTCCGGGCAGTTCTGGCAGGTGAGCGAGAAATAGGTTTCAAAGACGTACTCACCCTCAAGCGACTTCACCTGCTCGATGACGTCGGCCGATTCCTTGGACGGATGGCCGCCGACCTGCAGCAGCGCGAGGATGAGCGAATTGAACTCGTGCCCCATGGGCAGGCCCGCGAAGCGCACGCCGATGTCGGTGCCGGCGCGGTTGATCGCGAAGGACGGCTTGCGGGCGTCGTCGCCACGACGCAGGGTGATCTTGTCCGACAGGGCCTCGATCTCCTGGAGGAGTTCGAGCATTTCCTGGGACTTGGCGCCGTCGTCCAGGGATGCCACCAGTTCGACGGGCTGCGTGATGCGTTCGAAATAGGCCTTGAGCTGGCCCTTGACGTTGTTGTCCAACACGGCGATGGCTCCCGAAACGGTGTTGCGCGGTCAGGTGGGGTCCACCCCCGGACCCGGCGGTCGCCGGGCCCGGAGGGTATCCAACAGCGTGGATGCGGACCGATCGCGGACTTTAGATCTTGCCGACCAGGTCCAGCGACGGGGCGAGCGTCTTCTCACCCTCTTCCCACTTGGCCGGGCAGACCTCGCCCGGGTGGGAGGCGACGTACTGGGCGGCCTTGACCTTGCGGAGCAGCTCGCGGGCGTCGCGACCGATGCCGCCGGCGGTGATCTCGACGATCTGGATCTTGCCGTTCGGGTCGACGACGAAGGTGCCGCGGTCGGCCAGGCCGGCTTCCTCGATCATGACCTCGAAGTTGCGGGTGATGGTGCCGGTCGGGTCACCGACCATCGTGTACTGGATCTTCTTGATGGCCGGCGAGCTGTCGTGCCAGGCCTTGTGCGAGAAATGCGTGTCGGTCGAGACGCTGTAGATCTCGACGCCCAGCTTCTGGAACTCGCCGTAGTTGTCGGCCAGGTCCTCAAGCTCGGTCGGGCAGACGAAGGTGAAATCGGCCGGGTAGAAGAACACCACCGACCACTTGCCCTTCAGGTCGGCGTCGGAAACGTCGATGAACTTGCCGTTCTTGAAGGCGGTGGCCTTGAACGGCTTAATTTCGGTGTTGATCAAAGACATGTGTTCTCCATCAGTCGTATTGATTGGAGCAACCATCAGCACAGCGTCCCCGGATCGGCCCGCCGTGCGTCGGCTCCCCCCTCGTTGGTCGTTTGACGCTGCGGAAATTAGGGTCTCTCGGCCAACGAGGGAAACGAAAAATACTGATCGTAGTGATCGAAAAAATCGATTATAGTGCGGTGCATGAAGCCGCTTCCCACCCTGCGCCAGCTGCACTACCTCGTCGCCGTCGTCGACCGCTGCCATTTCGGCAAGGCGGCGGAGGCCTGCCTCGTCAGCCAATCCACCCTCAGCGCCGGCATCCAGGAACTGGAAAGCCTGCTCGGCGCGCCGCTGCTGGAGCGCACGAAGCGCTCCGTCCTGCCCACCCCGCTTGGGCGGGAGATCGCGGAGCGCGCCCGCAGCCTGCTGAAGGGGGCGGAAGACCTGGTGGACATCGCGCGGTCGGTGGACAACGCCATGGCCGGGCCGCTGCACCTGGGCGTCATCCCGACCATCGGGCCGTTCCTGATCCCGCGCGTCATGCCGGCGCTGCGCGACGCCTTCCCGAAGCTGAAGCTCTACCTGCGGGAGGACCAGACCGCGCGGCTGCTGGACCGGCTCGAGTCGGGGGAGCTGGACGCCGCCCTGCTGGCCCTGCCCTACCCGTCCGGCGACGTCGAGTCGATCGACATCGCGGAGGATCGATTCTCGGTCGTCTGCCCGCCGGGCCACCGGCTGTCCCGCATGCCGTCGGCGCGGCCGTCCGACGTGGCGCCGGAGGATCTGCTGCTGCTGGAGGACGGGCACTGCCTGCGCGACCACGCGCTAGCCGCCTGTGCGCTGGAGGGCACGCGGCAAAGCGCCGCGTTCCAGGGGACGAGCCTGCACACGCTGGTCCAGATGGTCGCCAACGGTCTGGGGGTCACGCTGCTGCCGCAGATGGCGCTCGACTCCGGCATCCTGCGGGGGCTCGACCTGACGGTCCGGCCGCTCGACGCCGACCGCCCGTTCCGCCGGATCGGCCTGGTCTGGCGCCGGACCTCCGGCCGCAAGGAAACCTTCCGGCAGCTCGCCGCCGCACTGAAGGAAGCCATCGCAGAGGAGACGGTCGAGGCGGCGTAGTGGGGGGACTTTGCGCTGGATTCCCACAAGGCCGTTGCATCGGGCCCCCACCCTAACCCTCCCCCATCTTCGACGGGGGAGGGAACTCCGCCCCGCGTCCCCTAGGCCCCTCCCCCCGCGAAGTGGGGGGAGGTTGGGAGGGGGGCCCAGCGCAGGCGCTTAAAAACCCCCCTCAGCCGAAGCGGCCGGTGATGTACTCCGACGTCTTTTCCTTGGCCGGGTTGGTGAAGATGCTCTCGGTGTCGCCGAACTCGATCAGCTCGCCGAGGTACATGAAGGCGGTGAAGTTGGAGACGCGCGCGGCCTGCTGCATGTTGTGCGTGACGATGGCGATGCAGTAGTCGGAGCGCAGCTCGTCCACCAGCTCCTCGCACTTGGCGGTGGAGATGGGGTCGAGCGCCGAGGTCGGCTCGTCGAGCAGCAGGACCGACGGCTTCACCGCGATGGCGCGGGCGATGCACAGCCGCTGCTGCTGGCCGCCCGACAGGCTCATGCCGTTCTGCCGCAGCTTGTCCTTCACCTCGTCCCACAGGGCGGCGCGGCGCAGGCTGTATTCGATGCGGTCGTTCATCTCCGACTTCGACAGCTTCTCGTAGAGCCGCACGCCGAAGGCGATGTTGTCGTAGATCGACATCGGGAAGGGAGTCGGCTTCTGGAACACCATGCCGACGCGGGCGCGCAGCAGGTTCAGGTCCTGCTTGGGCGACAGGATGTTGTTGCCGTCCAGCAGCACCTCGCCCGTCGCCTTCTGCTTGGGGTAGAGGTCGTACATGCGGTTCAGGATGCGCAGCAGCGTGGACTTGCCGCAGCCCGACGGGCCGATGAAGGCGGTGACCTGCCGGTCGTACAGCGGCAGCGAGATGTCCTTCAGCGCCCGGTAGCCGTCGTAGTAGAAGTCCAGGTTGCGGACGCTGATCTTCTCCGCCAGGCCGGCGCGGCTGCGGTTGCCCGTGCGCCCCTCAGAAAGGCCGGCGGTCGGCGACATGGCGATGGCAGGATTCATAGCGGGGTTGCGGCCCGAGGTCGGATCGAAGTTGGTCGTGGTCATGGTTACTTTCTCGTCGTTCCGAGCCCGGCGAGCACCCGCGCGCCGATGTTGAGAAGGAGGATGGTCACCGTGATCAGGAGCGCCCCGCCCCAGGCCAGCTGGCGCCAGTCCTCGTACGGCGACATCGCGTACTGGAAGATGACCACCGGCAGGTTGGCCATCGGCGCGTTCATGTCTGCGCTCCAGAACTGGTTGTTCAGCGCGGTGAACAGCAGCGGCGCCGTCTCGCCGCTGATGCGGGCGATGGCCAGCAGGACGCCGGTGATGATGCCGTTGCGCGCCGCGCGGTAGGCGACCAGCGTGATCACCTTCCATTGCGGGGCGCCCAGCGCCGCCGCGGCCTCGCGCAAGCTGTTCGGCACCAGCTTCAGCATGTCCTCGGTCGTGCGGACGACGACCGGGATGACGATCACCGCCAGCGCCAGCGCGCCCGCCCAGGCCGAGAAATGGCCCATGCGGACGACGACCACCTCGTAGATGAACAGGCCGACCATGATCGACGGCGCGCTCAGCAGGATGTCGTTGATGAAGCGCACGACCTCGGCCAGCTTCGCCCCGCGGCCGAATTCCGCCAGGTAGGTGCCGGCCATGATGCCGACCGGCGTGCCGACCAGGGTCGCCACGGTGGTCATCACCACGCTGCCGAAGATCGCGTTCAGCAGGCCGCCCTCGCCGCCCGGCGGCGGGGTGTTCTCGGTGAACAGGGCGAGGTTGATGGACGACAGCCCGTTGAACAGCAGCGTCCACAGGATGGCGACGAGCCAGAACAGCCCGAAGCCGGCCGCACCCAGGGCCAGCGACAGGGCGACGCGGTTGACCGCCTTGCGGCGCAGATAGATGGCGTTCATGGGCTCAGGCTCCCGCCTTGCGCTGCAGGCGGATCAGCATGATCTTGGCCGCCGACAGCACGACGAAGGTGATCAGGAAGAGGATCAGCCCCATGGCGATCAGCGCCGAGGTGTAGACGTCGCCCACCGCCTCGGTGAACTCGTTGGCGATGGAGGCGGAGATGGTCGTGCCCGGCGCCAGGATGGAGGAGCTGATGCGGTGCGCGTTGCCGATCACGAAGGTGACGGCCATGGTCTCGCCCAGCGCGCGGCCGAGGCCCAGCATGACGCCGCCGACCACGCCCGTGCGGGTGTAGGGCAGCACCACGTTCCACACCACCTCCCACGTCGTGGCACCCAGGCCATAGGCGCTCTCGCGCACCATCGGCGGCACCGTTTCGAACACGTCGCGGGTGATGGAGGTGATGAAGGGCAGAACCATGATGCCCAGGATCAGCCCGGCGGTCAGGACGCCGATGCCGTAGGGCGGGCCCATGAAAATGTTCTCAAGGACCGGCAGCTGCCCCACCGTGTCGATCAGGAAGGGCTGCACCGTCGATTGCATGAAGGGGGCGAAGACGAACAGGCCCCAAATGCCATAAATAATGCTGGGAATGCCGGCCAGAAGCTCGATGGCGATGCCGAGCGGGCGCTTCAGCCAGGTCGGGCACATCTCGGTGATGAACAGGGCGATGCCGAAGCTGACGGGGATGCCCACCAGCATGGCGATGGCCGCGGTGACCAGCGTGCCGTAGATCGGGGCCAGCGCGCCGAACTGGTCGGTCACCGGGTTCCAGACCTCGGTCGTGACGAAGCCGACGCCGAAGGCGCGGATGGCCGGCATGGCGCCGTCGATCAGCGCAACGGCGACGCCGCCAAGAATGAGCAACACCAGCACGGCGAAGAAAAGGGTGGCCGTGCGGAACGCCACGTCCTGCAGGCGCTGGCGTCGGGCGCGGCGCAGGACGGTCACGTCTTCGGACAGGTCCAAGGCAATCTCGGTCATAGCGGCTCCACAACAGGCAAGCGGGGAGGACGGCGGCGCGCCGTCCTCCCCCATGTCCTCACACCGTCCGCGCGCTTACTTGGCCGCGGCGGTCCAGACCGCCTTGCCGTCGGCCTTGATCTGCTCGGCCCAGGTCTTCTGGACCATCGCCACGACGTTGTCCGGCATCGGGACGTAGTCGAGCGCGGTGGCCGCCTGGGCGCCGCTCTTGTAGGCCCAGCTGAAGAACTTCAGCGCGGCCTCGGTGGATGCTGCGTCCTGCGGCTGCTTGTGCAGCAGGATGAAGCTGGCGCCGGTGATCGGCCAGCTGCCGGCACCCGGCTCGTTCGTCAGGATGACGTAGTAGCCCTTGGCGTTGGCCCAGTCGGCGTTGGCCGCCGCGGCCTGGAAGGCCTCGATCTTCGGCTCGACGATCTTGCCGTCCTTGTTCTGCAGGGCGATGAAGGGGATGTTGTTCTGCTTGGCGTAGGCGTACTCGACGTAGCCGACCGCACCCTCGGTCTGCTTGACCATGTTGGCCACGCCCTCGTTGCCCTTGGCGCCGATGCCGGCCGGCCACTGGACGGAGGTGTTGGCGCCGATCTGGGTCTGGAACTTCGGGCTGGTCTTCGACAGGTAGTCGGTGAACAGGAAGTTCGTGCCCGACCCGTCGGAGCGGTAGACCGGGGCGATGGCGGTGTTCGGCAGGGTGACGCCGGGGTTCAGCGCCTTGATCTGCTCATCGTTCCACTTCTTGACCTCGCCCATGTAGATGTTGGCGAGCACGGTGCCGCTCAGCTTGATGGCGCCGGCGGTGACGCCCTTCAGGTTCACGACCGGGACGACGCCGCCCATGATCATCGGGAACTGCACCAGGCCGGCCTCGTCCAGCTCCTCCGGCTTCAGCGGCATGTCGGACGCGCCGAAGGTGACGGTCTTGGCCTTGATCTGCTTGATGCCGCCACCCGAGCCGATGGACTGGTAGTTCAGACCGACGCCCGTCTCCTTCTTGTAGGCGTCCGCCCACTTCGCGTAGATCGGGTACGGGAAGGTGGCGCCGGCGCCGGAGATGTCGGCGGCCTGCGCCGTGGCGACGGCGGCGGTGGACGCGGTGATCACAGCCAGCACGCCGAACGCGGCCGAGCGCAGATACGCCGAGGTCTTGATGTTCACGACAAAGCTCCCGATTGATTTGGACGTTTGGTGAGATCGGCTGGTGGTGAGATCGGCTGATGCCGAGACCGGCCGGGCCGTCCGTTTCGCCGTCCATTTCGAACGCGTGCGACGATAACGAAGGGCCGTGACTCGTCTGTTGCGGTTGCGTGTCAGTTTTGTGAATCCTCCGCCGGGTCAGCGCGCCGCGCGGATCTCCTGCAGGAAGAGGTGCACGGACGAGCCGAGCGTGGTCGCCTCGCGCGACAGGCTTTCGGCCACCTCCAGCACGTCGCCGGCCTGCGCCCGCACGACGGCCGCCGATTCCGACAGGCCGGCGACATGCTCCGACGCCGCCTGGGTGCCTGCTGCCACCTTGTGCGACACCTCGACGATGCCGGACGTGATGGCCGCCTGCTGCTCCACCGCCGCGGCGATGGCCGATGCGTTGCCTTCGATGCGCTGGACGCTGTCGGCCATCCCCTCCACCTCGTCGGCGGTCTGGCGGCTGGCGTCCTGCGTGGCGGCGATCTGGCGGGCGATGTCGGCGGTGGCGCTGGCCGTCTGGGAGGCGAGGTGCTTCACCTCCCCCGCGACGACGGCGAAGCCCTTCCCCGCCTCACCGGCGCGGGCCGCCTCGATGGTGGCGTTCAAGGCCAGCAGGTTCGTCTGGCCGGCGATGCTCTCGATCAGGTCGACCACGGCGCCGATGGCGCTGGCGGCCTGCGACAGGTCGCCGACCGTGCCCTTGACCCGCTCCGCCCCCGCGGCGGTGTCGCCGATGATGCGGGCGGACTCGCCGGTGCGCTTGCTGATCTCGGCGATGGAGTTGGAAATCTCGGCCGCCGCGACCGCCACCTGCTGGATGCCGGCGGACATCTCCGCCGACACCTCCATGGCGGCGGTGGCGCGGTCGCTGGCGCTGGTGGCGATGGCGGTGAGCGAGCGGGCGCGTTCGGCCATGGCCCGGGCGGCGCCGGCCAGAGTCTCGACGCTCGCCAGAACGTTGCTCTCGAACTGGTCGGCGATCTCCAGCATGCCGGCGCGGCGTTGCTGCGCGGCGCTGCGGCGCTCCTCCTCCACGCGACGGCGGGCGTCGTTCATGGCGCGGGCGTTGGCGATGAAGACGTCCAGCGCCTCCGCCATGTCGGTGATCTCGTCCTTACCCGACTTCGGCACGTCGACCGAAAGGTCGCCGCGGGCGACCCGGCGCATGGCCGCGGCCAGGCTTTCCAGCCGCCCGACGATGCGGCGCCCGACATAGAGCCAGACGATCAGCGCCGACAGCAGCACGCCGACGGTGGCGAGCAGCATCTGGAGGTCGTTGGTCCGCTCCAGCGCCGCCTGCGTGTCCGCGGCCCCGCGGGCCGACGCCTGCTCCGCGCGCTGGACCAGCCCGTCCACCGTCGCGGCCAGGGCGCCGGCGGCGGTCTGGTTGCGTTCGTTCAGGCGCGCGTTCTCGGCGTAGGCCTCCAGCTCCCCCTGGCGGAGCGCCAGGATGCCGTCCGGCCCGAATCCCAGCGCCAGCAGCCGGTCGGCCAGCGGGCGGACCGCCGCGGCCTCCTCCTCCGCCAGGGCGCCGACCCCGTCGCGGATCGCCGCGGCGACAGCGTCCAGGGCGCGGCGGGCCTCGGCCAGTCGCCGCGGGCTGTCGGCGTCGCCGGCCTCCGCCAGCTTGCCGGCCAGCAGGTTCGCCTTGGCGAGCAGGCCGCTCAGCGTGATGTAGCTCTGCTGCGCGGCGGGAACGACGGTGGTCGACAGCTCCTGCACGCGCTGCTCGATGGCCCCGCTGGTGTCGGCGATGCGGGTGCGGGAGTTCAGCATCAGCGGCAGCATCCGCGTGTTGGCGGTGCCGTCCAACTGCACGATGTCGTCCACGCTCCGCGCCAGCCCCTCGGCGAGGCTGCGGGCCTCCGCCGCCGGGACGCCGGGGTCGAGCTGGCGGACGCGCCGGGTGTAGACGCTCCGCTCGCCGTCGCCGTAGGCGGTCAGCGCGCGGATGGCCTGCACCACCGGGGCGGCGTCTTCATTGGCCGCCAGCGGCCGCAGCGCACCCTGCAGGTCGGAGACCGCGGAGTCGAAGTCGGTGGACAGCGACATGACCTTGGACCGGTCGGTCTCGTAGGCGCCGATCAGCAGCGACTTGGTCAAGGCCGCGGCGGCGCCGCGCAGCTGGAACAGCGGCAGGACCGTCTGGCCCAGTTCCTCCCCGATGATCGTGGTCTGCTGCGCGGCGACGTCCACCATGGATTCGATGGAGTGCTCCAGGTTCTGCCGGGAGCGCTGCATCCGCGGCTCCAGCGCGGCGAGCAGGCGCGCGTGCGCGTCGCTCAGCTCCACCAGCCGGGCGGCGCGGCGTTCCCGCAGTTCCAGCCGGCGGCCGGTCGCGACGGCCAGCGCGTCGATGTTCGCCAGCAGCGATTGGGCGGTGATGCCCATGCCGGCGATGCCCTCGCCATTCCCATCGATGGCCGTCAGCGTCGCCGTCTGGCGCTTCAGCGAGGCGCGCTGCTCGTCCGCCTCCGCGCGCAGGCGGGCCAGGACGTCGGGCGACGCGGCGGCGTCGATCAGGGGGCCGAGCGCCATCACCCGCGCGGTGGTGGTCGCCAGCCCGTGGGCGGCGCCCAGCAGCGGCACCTGCACCCCGGTGATGTCCGCCACATGGTCCTTCACAGCACCATAGGACAGCCAGCCGATGACGGCGGCCGCGCACGGCAGGGCGCCGACCGCGCCGAAGGCCACCAGCATCTTCGCCTTGATGCCGAAGCGCCGGGACGGGTCCGCGGCAGCGCTGTTGTCCATCGCCATGTCGTCAGCCAATGCAGTGGAGGTACGCTCCGCCGCAGCGCGACGGATTGCATGGCTGAAGCTTCTAAAGTCGATGCAGAACGGTACGATGATGGATTTGTGAAGTTTTCAAGATCCTTCGTGCACACACGGTTGCACGGTCAGCGACTCCCCTCGCGCCCCGTGGGCAGGGAAAAGTTGCCGGTCGCGGCGTCGTTGCGGGCCAGGTAATCGGTCGCAGCCAGCGAGAACAGGATGGCCAGCCAGAACAGGCCGGCACCCGCGGCGACGCGGGCCAGCACCGGCCCGCGGAACAGCTTCATGAACAGCGTGACGACCAGCCCGGCCTTGACCGCGGCGATCGCCAGCGCCACGACGATGCCCATCCGCCCCAACGGCACGTAAGCCAAGCCGAGCGTGAGCGCGACCAGCCCGAGCAAGGCGAGCCACGTCAGAACCAGCGCCCGCGGCGGCCGTCCTAACCCGGCGTCCGCCCCCCTCATGGCCCGCTCCTCCCCGCGAGGTAAATCAGCGGGTAGAGGAAAATCCACACCAGATCCACGAAGTGCCAGTACAGCCCGGTGACCTCCACCGGGGTGAAATAGCGGGCCGAGAATCCGCCGCGCCAAGCCCGCACCGCCATCAGCGCGACGAGGCCGATCCCGATGGTCACGTGCACACCGTGCACGCCCGTCAGCATGAAGTAGAGATAGTAGAACATCGCCGCGACGTGGGCGTTGGGGCCGTCCTTGTGGAAGTTCAGGCCGGGGACCACGCCCTCCTGCCACTCCTTGTAATATTCCAGCCCCTTCAGCCCGAGGAACAGCAGGCCGAGCAGCGCCGTGGCGGCGAGCAGCAGGGCGGTCGCGCGCCGCCTGTCGTGCTCCGCCGCATGAACAGCCCAGGCCATGGTGAAGCTGCTGGTCAGGAGCACCACCGTGTTGATGGTGCCGATGACGACGTGAGTCTCGCGCGCCGCCTCGGCGAAGCCCTCGGGGAAGGTGGCGCGGAGGTAGGTGTAGGCGAACAGCATGCCGCCGAAGAACAGCACCTCCGTCGCCAGGAAGACCCACATGCCCAGGGCCGCCGTCTCCGCCTGCTGCCGGGCGGTGGCGTATTGCGGTTCCAGATGGACCTGATCGAGCGGCGCCTCAGACATCCTGCGGCTCCGGGTCGGGGCGGTACTGGTAGGGCGGGCGGGTGACGGTCGGCGTGACGTCGAAGTTGTGCGGCGGCGGCGGGGACGGCGTGCGCCACTCTAGCCCGGTCGCCGCCCAGGGGTTCGGCCCCGCCTTCTTCCCCCGCCACAGCGACCAGCCGAGATAGAACAGCGGCAGCGCGTAGCCGACCGCCAGGATCGACGCGCCGGCCGACGACAGCACGTTCCAGATCTGGAACTCCGGCGGGTAGCTGGCGTAGCGCCGCTGCATGCCGAGATAGCCCAGGATGAACTGCGGGAAGAAGGTCAGGTTGAAGCCGAAGAAGATCAGGATGGCGGCGATGCGCGCCCACCATTCCGGGTACAGGCGCCCGGTGATCTTCGGCCACCAGTAATGCAGCCCGCCGAAATAGGCGCTGACCATGCCGCCGACCATGATGTAGTGGAAATGCGCCACCACGAAGTAGGTGTCGGTGGCGTGCACGTCGAAGGCGAGGTTGGCGACGAACAGCCCGGTCAGACCCCCGATCGTGAACAGCCCGATGAAGCCCAGCGCGTAGAGCATCGGCGCGTCGAAGCTGATCCAGCCCTTGTGCAGCGTGGCCGTCCAGTTGAACACCTTGATCGCCGACGGCACCGCGATGATGTAGCTGAGCAGCGAGAAGACCAGCCCGGCGTAGAGCGAGATGCCCGCCACGAACATGTGGTGCGCCCAGACGAAGAAGCCGATGCCGGCGATGGCGATGCTGGACCACACCACGAACTTGTAGCCGAACAGCGGCTTGCGGGCGAAGCAGGGCACGATCTCGCTGATCACGCCGAAGCCCGGCAGGATCATGATGTAGACCGCCGGGTGGCTGTAGAACCAGAACAGGTGCTGGAACAGCAGCGGGTCGCCGCCGAGCGCGGGGTCGAAGATGCCGACCTTCAGCAGCCGCTCCACCGCCACCAGCGCCAGCGTGATCGCCAGGATCGGCGTCGCCAGCACCAGGATCAGCGCGGTGGCGTAGTTCGACCAGCAGAAGACCGGCAGCCGGTACCAGGTCAGCCCCGGCGCCCGCAGCCGGTGAATGCTGACGATGAAGTTCAGCCCCGTGAGGATGGAGGAGAACCCCGACACGAACACCGCGGCCAGCGCCAGCACGACGTAGCCGTTGGAATACATGGTCGAAAAGGGCGTGTAGAAGGTCCAGCCCGTGTCCACCCCGCCGGCGAAGATGGCGACCAGCCCCAGAACGCCGGCGATCACGAACAGGTACCAGCTCAGCAGGTTCAGGCGCGGGAAGGCCAGGTCCTTGGCCCCGATCATCAGCGGGATCAGGAAGTTGCCCATCGTCGTCGGGATGGACGGAATCAGGAAGAACCACACCATGACGATGCCGTGCATGGTGAACAGCCGGTTGTAGGTGTCCGGCTGGAACAGCCCCGGTGGAGTCACGAGGTTGAAGCGGATCAGCGTCGCCGCCGCCCCGCCCACGAAGAAGAACAGCGTGATGGAAATGGTGTAGAGGATGGCGATCCGCTTGTGGTCCTTGGTCAGCAGCCAGGAGCGCAGCGTGAATCCCTCCGCCGTCAAATAGCTGGCCTGGGCGCCGCGGGTTGGCTGCTCCGCCTTGCCCGTGAAGGTCGCGGTGGTCATCGGGCAGGCCTTTCCTTGGTTCCCAACGATTTTATGTAGGCGACGATCTTCAGCAGCTCATCCTCCCCGATCTGGCCGGCGAAGGACGGCATGATGGGCGGATAGCCCGCCGCCACCTGCGCCCTGGGCATCAGGATGGAATCGCGGATGTAGCGGTCGTCGGCCATCGCCGTCTCGCCGCTCGCCAGCGGCACCGGCCGGCCGAACAGGCCTTCCAGCGGTGGCGCGTGCACGGTGCTCGCGGCGCCATGGCAGCCGCTGCACCCGAACTGGCGGAACAGCGCCGCACCTTCCTGCGCCAGCGATTCCGTGCTGCCTTGCTCGTCAAGCCAGCGCTGGAAATCCCCCGGCTCCATCACCGTGACGGTGCCGCCCATGCGCGCGTGGTCGGTGCCGCAGAACTCCGCGCAGAACAGGCGGTAGTCCCCGACCTCGGTCGGGGTGAACCACAGCGTCTCGTACCGGCCGGGCACGGCGTCCTGGCGGATGCGGAAGGCGGGGATGGCGAAGTCGTGGATCACATCCTCCGACGACAGGACCAGCCGCACCGGGCGCCCGACCGGGACGTGCAGGGCGTCGATCTCCTTCTGGCCGCCGGGATGCTCCACCTTCCACATCCACTGCTTGCCGACGACGTGGATGTCCGTGGCATCAAGCGGCGGGCGGTGCAGCTCGATGTAGAGGTTGGCGCCCCAGGCGTAGAGCCCCATGAACAGCACGAAGGTCGCCGCCGTCCAGGCGACCTCCACCCTCCAGGTCTTTTTCATGCGGTCGCCACGGTCGGCCCCGCTGCCCTTCCGGTAGCGGACGCAGAAGACGATCATCAGCCCGAAGACCAGAAGCAGGATGAAGACGCTGGTCGCGATCAGCCCGGCGAAGAGCCAGTTCATCTCCCCGGCGTAGGCCGAGGCGGTGGCGGGCAGGAACGAGACTTTTCCCTCCATGGCCGGTCACGCCCTCCCCGACGGGCGCGCCGCGCGCGCGATCACGAGACCGAGTCCCGCGATCGATAGAACTCCGACGCCCTTCAACAGGTACGCGACGGTCAGGCTGTATTTCCCCGCCGCCGGGTCGTAGGCGTAGCAGAGCAGCAGCAGATGGTCGGCAACCGACGCCACGGTCCCCGTCGACGCCTCCACGATCCCCAGCCGCAGGTCCATGGGGTCGTAGCCGATGCCGAGGATGTAGCGCGACACCACCCCGCCCGGCGCCAACAGCACCAGCCCCGCCGGATGGGCGAACTGCCCGATGGCCGGGTCGGGCCGGTAGGAGAAGCCCACGGCGTCGGCAAGGCGGCGCACCGGCGCTTCCTCCCCCGTCATGAACCGCACGGCCCCGGCAAAGGCCGGGTCGCGGTCGAAGTGCCTGGCCTTCAGCGCCGCCGCGTCGGCGGGCGTCTCTGCCGGGTCGATGCTGACGGCCAGCACGCCATAGTCGCGGCCCGGCGTCAGTGGCACCTTGGCGAGCGCCGCAGCCAGATCGCCCAGCACCACCCCGCACAGCGTCGTGCAGCGGAAATAATCGAACACCAGCACCAGCGGCTTGGCATCGGCGAACAGGTCGCCGGTCCGCACCGCCCGCCCCTGCTCGTCCGTCAGGGTCACGTCCCTGGGCAGTTGCGCGCCGGGATGCTGCGCGAAGGCCAGATCGGCGAAGGCAGTCGGCGGCAGCGTGGAGGCGGCCGCCTGGGCCACCCCCGCCAGCAGCGTTGCAAAAACAGCGAACATCGCAAGGAGCGCGGTCATGGTTTCGCCCCCGGCCAATCGGGAATGCCGCGCTCGGCAAGGCGCCTCATCGCTTCGTCGATGGGCTCGCGGGCGATCCCCCGGTCACGGTCCACCCAGCCGTAGCTGTGAAGCTTTCGTTCCGCCTCCGCCCGGTAGGCCCGCATGTCCATGACGGGGGAGGTCTGGAGCCGCGGCTCCGGCATCGGCGCGGCGAGTTGCTTCGGCTGGTCCTGCACCGCGTGCGGGAAGATCAGCCTCAGCGCCACGACGACCACGACGATCAGCGAGACGGCGATCCCGGCGAGGCACCCGATCAGCCACAACGGCGCATCCCGCGTTTCGACCCGCGTGTCGGCGTTGCGAGGCTCCTCGTCCTGGGGCCGCAACCGGCGGCGGCGCGTCATCCGGTTCGACAAGCCGAACAGAAGCGCTCCCGCCACGCGCGCCATGTCATCCATGACGCGCCTCCCCCAACAGTCCGGCAGCGTCCGCTGCCTCCACGGCGCTTTGCCGCCGGGCCACCTCCAACCGCCCCAGGAACAGCGCGGCCCAAAACCCGCCGATGGCCAGCGTCGCCGCCGGGGCGAACCACGTCCAGCCGCCCGGCGTGCCCGGCAGCACGAGCCACCAGCACTCCAGCAGATGCGACGCCAGCAGCAGGGCGCAGACGGTGCCGAGCCCAACCCGGCTGCGCTTCACCGGCCACCAGATCAGCGCGAAAAACGGAAGAGCCCCCTGCCCCAGCGCCCCCAGCACCGCCACCCAGCCCCACCCGCCGGCCAACCGCGCCACGTACCAGGTGATTTCCTTTGGCAGGTCCTCCTCCCAGATGATCAGGAACTGCATGAAGGACAGGTAGAACCACAGCAGGAGCCCGGCGATCAGCAGGCTGCCGAGGTCCATCCGCTCCCCCTCCCCCGCCGGCCCGGCAACGACCGCGACCAAGGTCGCCAACGCGAGCGCGGCCAGCAAATGTCCGCTGATGACCATCATGCCGTAAATGCTGGATCCCCAATCGGGCTCCAGCGACATGGTCCAGTCGAAGGCCGCCAGCGTCGCCGTCAGCGCCAGCAGGATCAGCCCCGTTACCGCGACCGGTGCCGGCACCGCCGCCGCCCGCCACGCCGCGACCAGCGACAGCAGACTCCACAGCCCAACGAAGACCAGCGCTCGCCCGACGAAGAAGGGTGCGTTCAGGTAGAACAGGTTCTTGAGATTGGCCGCCTCCTCCGGCCGCGCCCAGGGATAGAGCTGCGGCAGGGCGAACAGGATCGGCAGCAGGCAAACCGCCAGCAGCGGCATCGTCGCGGCGGTGGCCCGCAGGGGCTCCCGCGCCGCGCGGCCCCAGCGCCCGCCCGTCAGGTCGTGGGCCAGCAGCAGCATCAGCGCGCCGAGCGGCAGCCCGATCCAGAAGGCGAAGGCCGCGAGCCAGCCTCGCAGCACCGCGCCGGGATCGAACACCAGCCCGACCGCGCACAGGACCAAACCCGTGGCGCCCACAAGGAGCGATGCCGCCCGCCCGCTCATTTCAGCCCCCGCCGGACCTCGTCCGGAAGCGACGCCGCGGCGACCCGCTGGCTGTCCTGAAGCGCGCGGATATAGGCGGCGATGGCCCAGCGGTCATCGGACGCCACGCGGTCGGCGTAGCTGTACATGGCGCCGTAGCCCCGGGTGACGACGTCGTAGAAATGCTGCGTCGGCGCCTGCCTCAGCCGGTCGATGTGGAAGGATGGCGGCGCCGGGAAGCCGCGTTGCACGATCATCCCGTCGCCCTCGCCCAGATAGCCGTGGCAGGGTGTGCAATAGATCGCGAACCGCTCCTGCCCGCGCGCCAGCAGCGCGGGCGTGAGGGGTGGCGCCGGCCGGGCCACGTCCTCCCGCGCGATGGCCTCGGCGGGCGGCACCGGCGGCCAGACCTTCCGGTCGGGCAGCGCGTTCGCCGGCCGCCAGGTCTTGTCGCGCGGCTGGCTCGCCATGTTGTCGCACGCCCCAAGCGCCAGGAGCGCCAGGGCCGCCACAGCCAGGATCCTCGCGGTCATTCCGGCACCTCCTCGATCCGGACGCCGTCGAAGCGGGCGAGGACACGCTCCAGCCGCTCCCGGTCGATGCTCGCCTCGCGCAGGTCCACTCCGATCAGGAAGCGGTCCTGCGTGGCGCGCTCCATCCCCGGAACCTCGAACACTGGGTCGTAAAGGCGCGGCAGACGGCACAGCGCGAAGAAGGCCAGCGTCCCGACCAGCAGCATCGCCAGGGCCGCCAGTTCGAACGTGGAGGTGCTGAAGGCCGGCCAACTGTTCAGCGGACGCCCGCCGATGTTCAGCGGGTAATGGACCGCCATCCCAATGTATTGCAGCAGGAAACCACCAACCGCCCCCGCGACACCGGCCGCGATGATGACCAGCGGCAGCGCACGGCTGCGCCGGCCCAGCAGTTCATCCACCCCTTCCACCGCCTGTGGACTGTAGACCTCCAGCCGGGCGAAGCCGGCCTCGCGCAGCCGGCGCAGCGCGTCGAGCATCCGGTCGGGGCTGTCGAAGACGACGAGGACTCGGCTCATCCCGGCCCCCGTTTCTTGTGCAGCAGCTCCCGCATCTCGAACATCGAGACCATGGGGATGACGCGCAGCAGCAGGAAGAATCCCGTCAGGAACAACCCCACCGAACCGGCCAGCGTCGCCCAGTCCCAGACGGTCGGGTGGAAGGGAAACCAGCTCGATTCGCTGTAGTTGCGGTGCAGGCTGGAAGCGACGATGACGTAGCGTTCGATCCACATGCCGACCACCACGCCGGCCGCGATCACGAACAGCAGCGGCCGGTTCAGCCGCACGGCGCGAAACCACAGCAGCTGCGGCACCACGCTGTTCAGGACGATCTTGGCCCAGTACCAGGGGGCATAGGTGCCGGTGAAGTTCGCCAGCACCACCGTGATCTCGTGCCGTTCCCCCCGGTAAAAGGGCATGAAGACCTCCAGCAGGTAGCAGTAGGTCAGCAGCAGGCTTGCGGTCAGCAGAAGCCGCGCCAGCACGTCCACATGGCGCAGCGTGATGACGCCGGAAAGCTCCAGCGCGCGCCGCAGCGGGATGACCAGCATCAGCACGACCGCGAAGCCGGACAGCGCCGCGCCGAAGACGAAATAGGGCGGGAACTGCGTCTCGTGCCAGCCCGGCGTCAGGCCGCCGGCGAAGTCCAGCCCGACGACGCTGTGGATGGACACGACCAGCGGCGCCATCAGCGCCGCCAGGACCAGATAAAGAGTCTTGAACTCCCGCCAGTGCCGGGACGAGCCCTGCCAGCCCAGCGCCAGGATGCCGTACAGCACGCGCTGCCAGCGCCGCGTCGCCCGGTCGCGCAGCGTCGCCAGATCGGGGATCAGCCCGACGTACCAGAAGACCAGCGACCCGATCACATAGACCAGGATGGCGACGAAGTCCCAATGCAGCGGGCTGCGGAACTGCGGCCACAGCGCCATGGTGTTGGGGTACGGGAACAGCCAGTAGAAATACCACCAGCGTCCCAGGTGGATGATCGGCATGATCCCGGCGCAGGCGACGCAGAAGACCGTCATGGACTCCGCGATGCGGCTGGTGGCGCTGCGCCATTCCGACCGGGTCAGGAAGAACAGGGCGGAGATCAGCGTCCCGCCGCTCGCCATGCCGACCCACCAGACGTAGTTGGCAATCGCAAAGCCCCAGGCGACCGGCCAGTCGATCCCCCAGATGCCCACCCCCCGGATGAACAGCCAGCCGATCGCCACGACGAACAGCCCCAGCAACCCCGCCGACATTCCGAAGCCGACCCACCACCAGAGCGGCGTCGGCGCCTCCAGCACGAGGTCGCTGACATGGGCGGTGACGCCCATCGGCGTCACGCCCGGCTCCACGACTCGTTTGGTGTCGTCCTGCGTCCGTTCGGCGGCGATCGTCACGGCTCTCACGCCTCCTGGATGTCGGGGTTCGGGTTGCGCAGCCGGGCCTGGTAGGTGGTGCGCGGGCGCGTGCCCAGTTCCTCCAGCACTCCGTAGTCGAGCGGGCTGCCCCTACGGCGCGACACCACGCTGTCCGGGTCCTTGGCGTCGCCGAAGACGATGGCCTCCGCCGGGCAGGCTTGCTGGCAGGCGGTCTTCACCTCCCCATCGCGGATCGGCCGCCCCTCCCGGTCGGCGGCTATGCGGGCCTCGCGAATGCGCTGGATGCAGTAGGTGCACTTCTCCATCACCCCGCGCGCCCGCACCGACACGTCGGGGTTCCAGGACATCGCCAGCCGCGGGTCGTCCTCGGCGTAGTTGAAGTAGTTGAAGCGCCGGACCTTGTACGGGCAGTTGTTGGAGCAGAAGCGCGTGCCGACGCAGCGGTTGTAGACCATCACGTTCAGCCCGTCGGTGTCGTGCACCGTCGCCCCGACCGGGCAGACCACCTCGCAAGGCGCCTTCTCGCAATGCATGCAGGTCATGGGCTGGAACAGCGTCTCGTTCGGCGCCTCCGCCCCGCCCTCGTACCAGGTGTCGACGCGGATCCAGTGCATCTGCCGGTTCCGCAGCACCTCCTCCTTGCCGACGATGGCGATGTTGTTCTCCGCCTGGCAGGCGGCGGTGCAGGCGTTGCAGCCGATGCAGGCGTTGAGGTTGATCGCCATGGCCCAGGCGTTGCGCGGATACTCCCAGGCCGGGTAGAGCGACTGATCCGACACCGGCCGCTGCGCGAAGCGCGGGTTCTCCCGGAACTCGTCCAGCGTCCCGGCGCGCACGAGGTCCGGAGATTCGATCATCTGGTGGTGCTGCGTGGCGGCGAGCGGGTACGTCCCGCCGGTCTTGCTAAGCCGCACCGCCGCCTGCCAAAGCCCATCCCCGCGGCGCAACCGGTAGGCGTCGAAGCCCACCCCCTTGCCGATCCGGCCCGCCACCGTCCGCCCGAAGCCGAAAGGGATCGTAACGCAGTCCGCGGCGTGCCCCGGCAACACCCACACCGGCGCCCGCACCGTCTCCCCGGCCACGGTCAGTGCGACTACGTCGCCGTTCTTCACGTCCAGCCGCTCCGCCGTCGCTGGGGCCAGCAGGGCGGCGTTGTCCCAGGTCAGGGTCGTGAAGGGCCGCGGCAGTTCCTGGAGCCAGCCGTTGTTGGCGTGCCGCCCGTCGCCCAGCCACGGATCGGGCCGGAACAGCGCGGTCAGCGCGTCGCCGCGCGGCGCTTCCGCCGGTGTCGGCAGGCCGGCCACGAGGTCGCCGGACACCGCCACGGTCACCGGTGGCGCCGCGCTGTCCGCCACGACGCCGGCCCGGACGGACTCGATCCAGAACGCCTCGGCGTCCGCCTCCCCGCGCTCCCGCGCCGCCCGCAACCAATGGTCCCGGACGATGCCGTAGCCGTTCGGCCGCGGCTCCCCGCCCAGCACCGCCAGCAACTCGTGAGGGGACCAACCGGCCCAGAGCGGCTGCAACTGCGGCTGGATGATCGTCACCGTGCCGTCGAAGGCGCGCGCGTCGCTCCACCGCTCGAAGACGTGCGCTTCCGGCACGTGCCAGCCGCACAGCATGGCGGTTTCGTCCACATGGGTGCCCAGATGCACCGACAGCGGCACCCGCCCCAGCGCCTCCGCGAAGCCCAGGTCGGCCGGCGCGGTGAAGGCCGGGTTGGCGTCCAGGACCAGCAGCGTGTCCACCACCCCGCCGCGCATGTCCCGCACCAGGGCCGCCAGCGAATCCGCATGGTCCACCGGGTCGACCTCCACCGGATCAATGTACTCGACGGTCCGCCCCGGCGCGCCGAGCGCGTCGTTGATGACGTGGACCAACGCCTGCACGGCCGGCGGCTGGGCCGGGCCAGCATGGACCAGCGCCGCCCCGAGATGCGCGCCCAGGTCGCGGGCAACCGCGGCGACCCAGCCCGGCCCCTGCCCTTTCCAGTCTGCTTTCCAGTCTGGCGGCCCGGCGCCGAGTTCGGCCGCCAGCGCGCGCACCGCCCGCTCGATCTCCTCCGGCCGCGCGACGAAGCGGTGGTCGGCACGCCCGCCGGCCAGGGTCGGCATGCTCTCGACGGCATAGAGCCGGCTCATCGCCTCCGGCCGCCCCTCTTCCGGCGCGCGCCGCCGCCGGGCGAAGTCGCGGGCGTAGCGCAGGTGGCCGGGTGCCGCGTCCAGAAAGTCGCTCTCGATGGCAAGGATCACATCCGCCCGGTCCACATGCAGGACGGTGTCGACCGGCCGCCCGAAGGCGAGCGCCGCACCGGCCCGGACGTTGTCCCGCCCGTCCGCCTCCCACCGATGCCAGCGCATCTCCGGAAAGCGCCGCCGCAACGCTTCCATCTGCGCCGCCAGCGTCGGGGAGGTGACGGCACCGCTGAGGATGCGCAGCCCCCGCCCGTGCTTGGCCGCCAGGGCGTCCGCGCGCGCGGTGAGCGCCGTTACGAAAGCATCCGCCCCGGCGATCCGCCCCGCCTTCAGCACGGTCTGCGACCGGTCCGGGTCGTAGAGGTCGAGGATGCTCGCCTGGATGACGGGGTCGAGCGCGCCGAGGCTCGCGGAATGCTCCGGGTTGCCCTCCACCCGCACCGGCCGGCCCATCTGGTGGACGACCAGCACGCCGTCGGCGTAGCCGCCGCGCGTGACCGCCGTCGCGTAGTTCCGCGCCACGCCGGGAATCACGCCCGGCGGCAGCGCGACGTAGGGGATCGCCACGTCCGGCACGGTGGCCGGCCCGCAGGCGGCAAGGCCGCCCAGCGCGAAGGACGCCCCCATCAGTTCAATCAGGCGCCGTCGGCCGAGCTTGGCCTCCGTCAGCGACGGCAGCCCGGGGAATTCCCGCTGGAGCAGGGCCATCACCTCCGGATCGCGCGACAGCTCACCCAGGCTGCGCCACAGGGAGCGCCCGCGCTTGCCCACAAGCCGGCGGGCGATCGACGCGCGGTCGTTGATCGCTTTCTCGCTCATCGATGGCACACCGAGCAGTCGGACAGGGTTTCCGGGTGGATGTGGTACTGGGCGAGAAGCTGCTGGCCCGACGGCGTGTCGGCCGTGCGCTTCCAGTCCGGGTTGAAGACCTCCTCGCGCGGGCGCAGGTTCGGAGCGGGGTCGCGGTGGCAGTCCAGGCACCAGCTCATGCGCAAGCTCGCCCCCTTCCAAGTCAGCGGCATGGAGTCGATCGGCCCGTGGCAGGTGGTGCAGCCCACCCCCTTGGCGACGTGGATGCTGTGATTGAAGAAGACGTAGTCCGGCAGGGCGTTGATCCGGTTCCAGCGGATCGGCTGCCCTTCGGCGAGGCTTTGGCGCACCGGCTCCAGCACCTTGGCGTTGGTCCAGATCTGCGAATGGCAGGTCATGCAGACGTGCGTCGGCGGCAGGCCGGCGTTGGCGGACACCTCCACCGACGTGTGGCAGTAGCGGCAGTCCAGCCCCAGGCCGCCGACGTGGTGCTCGTGGCTGAAGGGAACCGGCTGTTCCTGAACAATGCCCTGTTCCGTGGCGTATCCCGTCATCGGGACCAGCCAGCCGGCGCCCACCAGCACCACCAGCCCGGCGACGGCGGTGCACAGGACCAGCTTTGTCACAAGGTTGGCGGTTGGACCGAAGACGGCCGGCATGCTCCCTTCCCGACCCCGCTGACGGCGTGAATGCGACGGCGTGAATGCAAGAGCCTCAACGCACGGGAGGAAAGGTCGTGCCGAAGTTTTTCAAAGCCCCGATGGGGCAATCACTTACGTCGGATGCCGCGATGGAGCGCCGGGACCCGGAACGCCCCGCCATGCGTTTTCCCCGCATGACGACACGCCCCATCCGCGCCGCCCTGGCAGCCGGGCTGCTGTTGCTCGCCGCCGGCTGCGAGTCCTATGACCCCGGCAATCCGCTGATCGGGCGCTGGACCCTGACCGCGCCCATCGGCCTCGGCATGGCGCTGGGGACCTACGAGTTCCGCCGCTCCAGCATGCGCGGCCTGGGCATCGACACGCCGGTGCAGTATTCGGTGTCCGGCAACGAGGTCACCGTGATCCCGGAAAGCTTCGGCCCGACGCTGGAAATCGAAATGATCGATGCCAGCTCCGCCCGCCTGAAGGACCCGCTGACCGGCGGCCTGATGACGCTGCGGCGGGTGAGGTAATCACTAATTAAAGAAGCCCCTCTCCCTTGATGGGAGAGGGGTTGGGGTGAGGGTGAAACGCCGGCGGATATTGGCGTTAGAACTGTGATTATTCCGCCCTGCCGGGCGTAACCACCCCTCATCCCAACCCTTCTCCCACAAGGGGAGAAGGGCTTTGCCGCGCCTCACGCCGCCTTCAGCATGCCCTGCATGTCGTCGAAGGACGGCAGCTTGTCGAGCACGCCGACGGCCGACACGGCCATCGGGCCGGCGAAGCTGCGGGCGGCTTCCTTGACGACGTCCTCCACCGTGACCGCGTCGATCCTCTCGAAGATCTGCTCGATGGTCCGGATCTCCCCGGTGCGCAGCAGGGTGCGGGCGAAGCGGTCGGCGCGGCGCATGGTCGATTCCAGCGACTTGCCGACGGAGAAACGCATCTGCTCCTTCGACCGCTCCAGCTCCACCGCGGTGACGCCGTCCTGAACCTTGCGCAGTTCCTCGTAGAAGACGGGGACCAGCTCTGCCACCTCCTCCACGCCCGTGCCGGCGTAGAAGCCCAGCGCGCCGCCGTCCGCGTACTGGATCGGCGTGGCGTAGACGGAATAGACCAGCCCGCGCTTCTCCCGAATCTCCTGGAACAGGCGGGAGGTCATGCCGCCGCCCAGGATGTTGGCGAGGTGGCGCAACGCGTAGCTCGACTTGTCCTCCGACCCGACGCCGGGGAAGGCGGCCATGAAATGCACCTGCTCCGCGTCGCGCGGCAGCAGGGCGGCGCCGCCCTTGTTGGCGACCGCCTCATGGAAGGGCGTGTCCTTCGGCGTCAGGTGGCCGAACAGCGCCTCCGCCCGGCGCACCACCGTGTCGTGGTCGACGTTGCCGGAGACGACGTAGACCATGCGCCGCGGGTCGTAGTGGGCGACGTAGTCCAGCAGATGCTCCCGCCCGAAGCCGGCGACGTTCTCGCGCGGGCCGAGGATCGGGCGGCCGAGCGCCTGCCCCTCGAAGGCGGTGCGGCGCAGCGCCTCATAGACCACGTCCTCCGGCTCGTCGGCGTAGCGGCCGATCTCCTGGATGACGACGCCGCGCTCCTTCTCCACCTCCTCCTGCGGGAAGACGGAGTTCAGCACGATGTCGCCGATGATGTCGCAGGAGACGTCCACGTGCTTGGCCGCCATCTGCGTGTAGTAGGCGGTGACGTCGTAGTCGGTGTAGGCGTTGAACTCTCCGCCGCGGTTCTCGATCTCCAGCGCGATGGCCAGCGCGTCGCGGCTCTCCGTGCCCTTGAAGATCATGTGCTCCAGGAAGTGCGCGATGCCGTTCACCTCCGGGCGCTCGTTGCGCGCGCCCACCCCGACCCAGACGCCGCTGGTGATCGTGCCGAGATGGGGCAGATGGTCGGTCAGAACGCGGAAGCCGTTGCCGAGGGTGGTCAACTGGATCGTCACAAAGGCTCTCCTGATTGGCGCGGGCCTGATTGGCGCGGATATCGTTCGAAAGCAAAACGTGGGATGCCGGGCCCGCATGAACAACGCCCCAATCCATGCCGTCAAGCCGATGCGGCGCCGGCCGGGCGCTGATCCACCTGTTTTCCGTCCCGCTCCGCGGTCGCCTGCTCCCACAGTTGGCGGAAACGCGGCTGGCGGCGGATCAGGTCGGGCAACGGCCCGCTGTCCAGAATCCGGCCGTCCATCATGAAGACCACCGTCCCGAAGCGCGGCAGCAAATGCAGCCGGTGGATGGAGGAGATGATGCAGGAGTCCGGAAACTCCCGCATCAGATTGCCGTAGACCTGCGCCTCCGTCGCCGGGTCGAGGCTGCTCGTCGGCTCGTCCAGCATGATGATGGAACTTGACCGGGCGGCGAGGATGCCGCGCGCGAGCGCCAGCCGCTGCTTCTGCCCGCCGGACAGGTTGCCGCCGCGCTCCACGATGCGCGTCTCCAACCCCTGTGGCATGGCCTCCACAATGGGCGTCAGCCGGGCGAGGTCGCAGGCGCGGCGGACCTCCTCGTCGCTGTGCTCCACCCCCATGGTGACGTTGTGGTGCACGGTGTTCTCGAAAATCTCCGGGTCCTGCGGGATCAGCGTGGCGGCGGAGCGCAGATCCACCAGCTCCGGATGGTGCGTGCCGTCGATGCAGAAGCGCACCGCCCCGGCCTCGTACAGCCCGCTCAGCACCCGCATGAGGGAGCTTTTGCCCGACCCGCTCTCCCCCACCAGCGCGATGCGGTCGCCGCGGCGCAGGGTGATGGACAGGTCGTCCAGCGTCGGGGCGGCGCTGCGCCGGTTCGGGTGGTGGAAGCGCAGGCCCTCCACGTCGATTTCCCGCCAGCCATCCGGCACATGGCCGCCGAAGCCGCGCCGCTCCGGCGCTCCGAAGATTTCGTCGGCGCCGGACAGGTCCGTGGCGCTGCGCACCACGTCCTGCCACTGCGTCGCGAAGGAGCCGACGACGTCGCCGATCTGCTCGGAATACTGGTACACCATGACCGCGGTGCCGACCATGACCACCCCGGCCGACCGCCATTCCAGCCAGGCGTAGAGCGCGACCAGCCCGACGCGCAGGATCTGCCCGAACAGCTCGATGGTCAGCCACTTGGCCTCGTTGACCACGATGTTGCGGCGCAAGGGGGCGAAGACCGCGCGCAGGCGCCCCATCATGGCGCTGCGCGTCGCCTCCTCCAGCCGCAGGGTCAGCACGGTGCCGACGTTGCCCAGGCTGTCCACCATCTCCGCTGTGTAGCGCCGCTCCGCCACGTTCTCGTCGTCGATCAGCTTCGCCATGGTGCGGTCGAGCCGCAGGACCACGGCGCCCAGCAGCGCGTAGGCGGCGACCGCGACCGCCCCGACCGGGGGCGAGATGGCGAACACCGCCACCAGCGGGCCGAACAGCCCGACCGCGTTGCGCAGGTAGGTCCACTGGTTCTGCGCGAAGCCGAACAGGGCGAGGTTCGCCTTGCCGACACGCTGGATGGTCTCCCCGGAATGGTGCGTCTCGTGCCAGCCCATGGGCAGGCGCATCAGCTTGGCGTAGACGGCGTCGGAGAAGCGCTCGCGGATCTTCAGGGCGGTGAAGCGCTCCACCACGCGGCCCGGCCCGTGCAGCAGCCAGCCGGCCACCCCCGCCGCCAGCATCAGCAGCAGCGCCAGCCCGGCCGCGCGGATGTCCTGGGCGCGGGTGTCCTGCAAGGCGTTGACCGCCTGCCCGAAGAAATAGGGCACCGCCAGCCGCGCCAGCTGCGCCCCGACCAGCAGCGCCACGAACAGCACGACAAGGTGCCGGCTGCCTTCCGCGAAGCGCCACAGGGCGGCGTAGAGGCGGAACAGCCCATGGCGGGGGCCGGGAGAGGGTCCGGGGAGTGGTTGCACTGGGCCCCCACCCAACCCTCCCCCACCTTCGGCGGGGGAGGGCTTTGAGGGTTGGGTGGCGGCAGTCCCCTCCCCCGTCGAAGATGGGGGAGGGTTAGGGTGGGGGCCCGGTGCGGGGGCGCTCTCGTTCTCAGACCTCATTACAACATCACTCTTGCGGCACGCTCGATCGGCTGAAAACGCAACAGCCTCGCGGCCGGATCAACGCAGGACGGACGAAGCGGCCGTACGTACACCTCGTACGTCTTGCCAATGCGCTCCAGCTGACGGTTATACGAGGCGTACGCCCAGTGCGCCCCAAGCGCCCCGCCCATGACCGCGGGCGTGCACGCCCGTCCCACACACGCCCCGCGCGAAGCCCTTGCGACGGCGTATTGCCTTGCAGGACCTCCGAAAATGGGGGGTTCCAGTTTCCGGCAAGTAGCATACAGTAATCTACCTGTGGGTCGCCCCGCCTCACACCAAATTGGCGTGCGACGTCATTTCCGGGACACGCGCATGAAGGTGATCCTTGCCCAACCTCGCGGCTTCTGCGCCGGAGTGCAACGCGCCGTGGACATTGTGGAACGTGCCTTGGCCCTTTTCGGCCCACCGATTTATGTTCGGCACGAAATCGTCCATAACGCACATGTGGTCGGCCGGCTTCGCGCCAAAGGCGTACACTTCGTCGACGACCTGTCGGACGTCCCGACCGGCAGCGTGACCATCTTCAGCGCGCACGGCGTCTCCTCGGCCGTGGAGCGCGACGCCAAGGACCTCGGCCTGCGCGTCATCGACGCGACCTGCCCGCTTGTCAACCGGGTCCATCTTGAAGCGATCCGCTACGCCCGCGCCGGGCACGAGGTGGTGCTGATCGGCCACGCCGGCCACGCGGAGGTGGAAGGCACCCTTGGCCGCCTGGAAGGCGGGCGGGCGCATCTGGTGTCGGGGGTGGAGGATGTGGCGACGCTGTCCGTGTCGGACCCGGAGAAGGTCGCCTACGTCACCCAGACGACGCTGAGCGTGGACGACACCCGCGCCATCATCGACGCGCTGACGGCGCGCTTCCCGGCCATCAAGGGCCCGGACACCAAGGACATCTGCTACGCCACCCAGAACCGCCAGCGCGCCGTGCGCGACCTTGCGGCCCAGGTGGACGTGCTGCTGGTGGTGGGCTCGGCCAACAGCTCCAACTCCAACCGGCTGTGGGAGATCGCCCAGGCGGCCGGGACGAAGGCCTACCGCATCGACGACGCCGACGGGATGGACCCGGCTTGGCTGGAAGGGGCCTCCGCCGTCGGCATCACGGCCGGCGCGTCGGCGCCCGACGACCTCGTCCAGGGGCTGGTGGACCGCATCGGGTCGCTTTTCAAGATAAACCTTTCGATCCTTGACGGCGTCGAGGAAGACGTGCATTTCCGGTTGCCGCCCGAAGTGGCGCACGGCGGATCCTCCGCCGAACAGACAGACACCCCGGCACCGGTGGGAGCTTGAACGAATGTCGGTCCCTTTGATCCAGGCGGCACTGGTCGGCGCCTATGTCGTGCGCCAGCGCCTGAGCGGCAACCGGCGGTTTCCGCTGGTGCTGATGATGGAACCGTTGTTCCGCTGCAATCTTGCCTGCGCCGGCTGCGGCAAGATCGACTATCCCGAGCCCATCCTGCGCAAGCGCCTCTCCGTCGAAGAGGCCCTGCAGTCCGTGGACGAGTGCGGCGCCCCGGTGGTGTCCATCGCCGGCGGCGAGCCGCTGCTGCACCCGGAGATCGACAAGATCACCGAGGGCATCATCGCGCGGCGCAAGTTCGTCTACCTCTGCACCAACGCCCTGCTGCTGGAAAAGCGGCTCGACCGCTTCAAGCCCAGCCCCTTCTTCACCTGGTCGGTCCACCTGGACGGCAGCCGGGAGGAGCATGACCACGCGGTCTGCCAGGACGGCGTGTACGACCGCGCCGTCGCGGCGATCCGCAAGGCGAAGGAGCGCGGCTTCCGCGTCAACATCAACACCACGCTGTTCGACGGCGCCGACCCGGACCGCGTCGCCGCCTTCTTCGACGAGGTGATGGCGATCGGCGTCGATGCCATGACCGTTTCGCCCGGCTACGCCTACGAGCGCGCGCCGGACCAGGCGCATTTCCTGAACCGCCGCAAGACGAAGGAGCTGTTCCGCGCCGTCTTCCAGCGCGGCAAGGGGAAGAAGTGGCGCTTCTCGCAGTCCTCCCTGTTCCTCGACTTCCTGGCCGGGAACCAGACCTACCGCTGCTCGCCCTGGGGCAACCCGACGCGCAACGTCTTCGGCTGGCAGCGCCCCTGCTACCTGCTGGGCGAGGGCTACGCCCCGTCCTTCAAGGCGCTGATGGAGGAGACGGACTGGGACGCCTACGGCACCGGCAATTACGAGAAGTGCGCCGACTGCATGGTGCACAGCGGCTATGAGCCGACCGCCGTGGAAGACACCATCAGCAACCCGTTGAAGGCCCTGGTCACCAGCCTGCGCGGCCCGCGGACCACAGGGCCGATGGCGCCGGAGATCAATCTCGACCGCCAGCGCCCGGCGCAGGACGTCTTCTCACGCCACGTCGCCGACGCTTTGGAGCGGATCGAGGCCGAGGAACCCCCGCGGAAACGCGCGGGCAGCCGCGTTTAAGGCGGACATGGCCCGGGCGAGGTCAAGCCCGAGCCGGCACAGCCCGATGAGTTGCCCGGGGTCGCGCAGCACCTGCGCCAGAACCGCCCCGGGCGCCATCTTCCCATCACCATCCAGCCCCGTCAGGGCCGCCGGAGGCAGCGCGCGCCCGGCGGGGTCCGCCACCGCGCGCAGGACGGCGAAGGGCCGCCCCCGCTCCCGGCAGGCGCGGGCCACGGCGTAGCTTTCCAGATCGACCGCCAGGGCGCCTGTGCGGGCGTACAGGTCGGCCTTGTCCTCGATGGTGACCGCGGGCCGCGAAGCGCCCGCGATCGCGCCCGCGCGCGCCTGCGGGAGGGCGTTCAGCAGCGCCCGGCGCCAAGCGGCGCTTGCCAGGATGGTCATGTCGTCGCCGGCGACCGCCGTCGCCACCACCAGCGTTCCCGGCGGGGCCAGCGGGGCGAGCCCCCCGGCGATGCCGAAGCTGATCAGCCCCGCCGCCCCCTCGTCCAGAAGCCGCTGCGCCACCGCATAGGGGTCCGCTCCCGAACAGGCGACGGGAAGCCCGGTGCGGCGGGCGATCCGCGCTTCGGTGGTCATGCCGGTGAGGATGGCGGGGGTCAGCGTGTGTCTCCGGCGTGGGTGGGGTGTGCAAAGTTCCCGCGTTGGGCCCCCCTCCCGGCCTCCCCCCATCTTCGACGGGGGGAGGAGTCAGTTCCCTCCCCCGCGAAGTGGGGGAGGGTTAGGGTGGGGGCCCAACTCCCGCACTCTCACACCCTATCGGGCCTCACCCCTTCAGCGACCGGTACCGGGCGAGCGCCCACAGGGGGAAGCTGGCGGCGTAGCCATGGTACTTCAGATAGAACACGCGCGGGAAGCCCACGGCGGTGAAGGGCTCCTCGGTCCACAGGCCGTCGGAGTTGCGGTTCCCGATCAGGAACTCGATGCCGCGCTCGACCGCCGGGTCGTCGACGCGCCCGGCCGCCATCAGCCCCAGAAGCGCCCAGGCGGTCTGCGAGGCCGTGGAGACCGGCCCCTCGCCGTGCGGCTGTCCGGGCCAGTAGGAGGCGCCGTCCTCGCCCCAGCCGCCGTCGGCGCGCTGGTGGGCGAGCAGCCAGTTGGCGGCGCGCGCCATTTCCGGCGCGGAGCGGGAATAGCCGGCGGCGCTCAACGCCTCCAGCACCGACCAGCTGCCGTAGATGTAGTTGGTGCCCCAGCGCCCGAACCAGGAGCCGTCCTTCTCCTGCTCGCGCTCCAGGAAGGTCAGGCCACGGCGGGTCGGCACGGTGTCGCGCCCCTCGCCCAGCCGGGTCAGCATCCACACGCAGCGCGCCGTGACGTCGGAGGTCGGCGGATCGAGCAGAGCGCCGTGGTCGGCGAAGGGGATGTGGTTCAGGAACTCGTGCTGGTTGTCGACGTCGAAGGCGCCCCAGCCGCCGTTGCGGCTCTGCATCCCGACGATCCAGTTGCGGGCGCGGCGGATCGGCTCCGCGTAGCGGACCGCGTCCAGCCGCTGCATCGCGATGACGACCATCGCGGTGTCGTCGGTGTCCGGGTAATGGGCGTTGTTGTACTGGAAGGCCCAGCCGCCGGGTTCCAGCCCCGGGCGCTTCCAGATCCAGTCGCCCTCGACGTCCAGGATCTGCCGGTCGACCAGCCAGTCGGCCCCGCGCCGCGCCGCGTCGATGGCGGCCGGGCCGCCGGCCTCCAGCAGGGCGTTGCAGATGATCGCGGTGTCCCACACCGGCGACAGGCAGGGCTGGGCGTAGGTGCGGCCGGGCTTGCGCACCAGCAGCTTCTTCAGGGACTCGCGCGCCGTGACCGCCGCGGGGTGATCGGGGGAATAGCCCAGGCAATGGTACATCAGCGTGGCGTTGACCATCGCCGGGAAGATGGCGCCCAGCCCGTCCTCACCGTTCAGCCGCTCCGTCACGAAGGCGACGGCGCGCTCGATCGCCTGCCGGCGCGCCTTGGCGGGAAAGCGCGACTGGACCGCGTGCAGGGCCGTGTCCATGGCGCGGAAGAAGGTGCCCCAGGCGCTGCGCGACAGGTTGCTGTTCCAATCGCGCACCTGCTCCGGCGGGACCAGGAACAGCTCGCGGATGGTCACGCCCCGCGGGTTGCGGGCGCGCAGCCGGTGCGCCATCACCACCAGCAGCGGCACGACCACCGTGCGCGACCAGTAGGAAATCCGCCCGATGTGGAAGGGCGACCAGTCCGGCAGGTTCATGATCTCCACCGGCATGGCCGGCACGGCCCGCCAGGGCACCTCGCCGAACTGCGCCAGCAGGATGCGGGTGAAGACGTTGACGCGGGCGGCCCCGCCCTGCGCCAGGATGGCCTCCCGCGCGCGGACCATGTGCGGTGCGTCAAGAGAATCGCCCGCCGCCTTCAGGGCGAAATAGGCCTTGACGGTGCAGCTGATGTCCATGGCGCCGCCCTGGAACAGCGGCCAGCCGCCGTCCCGTCCCTGCCCGGCGCGCAGGAAGGCGGCGATCTCCGCTTCGAGATCGGGATCGATCTCGTCCAGGATGTGCATCAGCAGCAGGTATTCGGAGGGGATGGTCGCGTCGGCTTCCAGCTCGAAGACCCAATGGCCGTCGGGGTTCTGCAGGCCGATCAGGGCGTCCGTGGCGTCCGCCACCGCGTCATCGACAGTCCGGGCGGACGGCCCCGATGGCCGAACCCGCAAGGTTATGCTTGCGTTGTCGTTGAACATCCAAGTTCCCGGTTTGCGAAAGCACCGAGGTACCGTGGTGCCGCGCGTCGCGTGAAGGTTGGAAGTAACATACCGTTGCGTACGCGCGCCAATCAACCATACGTGTGGCTGAATTGCACTAATCGAAGACGTACGGGTTCATGGACCTTGGGTTGCCTTGTGGCAGCCATTGTGGTGGGCGTGCGCGCCACCGTCCTCATGTGCAAGATCCCGGAGAATCGGACAATCCGGCCGGTCGTCGCCATGGCAGGCGTTCGCCAGCTCCTTCAGCGTATCGCTCATTGCGCGCAATTCGGCGATCTTCGCCTCCAGCTCCGCCACGTGGTCCAGCGCCACCCGTTTCACTTCGGCACTGGGACGGTTGCGATCCTGCCACAGTCCGACCAGCCGCTGGATCCGCTCGATGCTGAAGCCCAGCGTACGCGCCCGCTTGATGAATCGCAGGACGTTCACGTCGTTGCCGCTGTACACCCGATAGCCGGCGGCGGTGCGTCCCGCCTCCGGAATCAGGCCGATCGACTCGTAGTAGCGGATCAGCTTGGCCCCGACTCCGGACGCCTTGGACGCTTCACCAATGTTCATGGCTTCCAGCTCCGCAGGGTGAGGGCGTTGGTCACCACGCTGACCGAACTCAGCGCCATCGCCGCCCCGGCCAGCACCGGGCTGAGGTAGCCGAGTGCTGCCAGCGGGATGCCCACCACGTTGTAGGCGAAGGCCCAGAACAGGCCCTGGCGGATCTTGGCGTAGGTGCGCCGCGACACATCGATGGCCCCGGCGACCAGCGCCGGGTCGCCGCGCATCAGCGTCACGCCGGCGGTGTGCATGGCGACGTCCGTGCCGGTCGCCATGGCGATGCCGACGTCGGCCGCCGCCAGCGCCGGGGCGTCGTTGATGCCGTCCCCGACCATGCCGACCACCTTCCCCTCGCGCTTCAGGGTCGCCACGACCCCCGCCTTGTCGGCGGGCAGGACCTCGGCGAACACCCGGTCGATGCCCAGGTCGCGGGCGACCGCCTGGGCCGCTCCCTTGCCGTCGCCGGTGACCATCACCGGCTCCACGCCCTGCGCCTTCAGCGACCGGACGGCGGCCCGCGCGCTTTCCTTCACCGTGTCGCCGAAGGCGACGAGCCCCAGCACGCGGCGCCCCGGCGCCGTCTCCGCCAGCCAGGACAGGGTATGGCCGGTGGACTCCAGTTCCGCGGCACGCGCCTCCAGTGCCGGGTCGGCCAGCCCGCTCTCCGCCATCAGGCGCCGGCTGCCCAGCAGCACCGCGCGCCCGTCCACCGTTCCCGACACCCCGCGCCCGGCCAGCGCCTTGAAACCGTCCGCCGCGCTGGCCGTAACGCTGGTCGTTGCGCCCTGCCCCGCCGCACGGTCGCGGACGGCGCGGGCCAGCGGATGCTCGCTGCCGGCCTGGAGCGCCGCGGCCAGCCGCAGCAGCTCCGCCTCCGCCAGCCCGGCCGCGGGGACGAGGTCGGTGACGCGCGGCTTGCCCTCCGTCAGGGTGCCGGTCTTGTCGAAGGCGACCGCGGTTATGGCGTGGGCGTGTTCCAGCGCCTCCGCGTCTTTGATGAGGATGCCGTGCCGGGCGGCGGCCCCCGTTCCCACCATGATGGCGGTCGGCGTGGCGAGGCCAAGCGCGCAGGGGCAGGCGATGACCAGGACCGACACGGCCGTGACGATGGCGGCCTCCGCATCGCCGGTGGTCGCCCACCAGGCGACCAGGGTCACCGCCGCGATGACCAGAACGACGGGCACGAAGACGGCGCTGACCTTGTCGACCAGCCGCTGGATCGGCGCCTTGGACGCCTGCGCGCCCTCTACCATGCGGACGATCTTGGCGAGCATCGTCTCCGCGCCGACGGCCACCGTCTCCACGACCAGCAGGCCGTCCAGGTTGATCGACCCGCCGGTGACGCGCGCCTCCGGACCCTTCTCCACCGGCAGGCTCTCGCCGGTCAGCATGGATTCGTCGACGCTGCCCGTGCCCTCCGCAACCCGGCCGTCCACCGGGATGCGCTCGCCGGGGCGGACCACGACGACGTCGCCGACGCGCACCTGCCCGATCGGCAGTTCCGTCTCAGTGCCGCCGCGGCGCACCCGCGCGGTGTCGGGGCGCAGCTTCATCAGCGCGCGGATGGCCGCCGCCGTCTGCCCCTTGGCCCGCGACTCCAGCCACTTGCCCAGCAGCACGAAGGTGATCAGCACCGCCGAGCCTTCGAAATACAGATGCGGCTGGTGCCCCGCGTGCGCGGTGAGCATCAGATAGACGCTGAGGCCCCAGGCGGCCGAGGTGCCCAGCGCCACCAGCAGGTCCATGTTGCCGGCACCGGCGCGCACCGCCTTCCAGCCGGCGCGGTAGAAGCGTCCTCCCAACCAGAACTGAACCGGCGTGGCCAGCAGCGCCTGCGCCCAGGCGGGCAGCATCAAGTTGAACCCGAGCAGGTCCCCCACCATGCCGACGACCAGCGGCGCCGACAGGGCCGCCGCGATCAGCAGGTGGTGAAGCTCCCGCCGGCTGCGGTCCTGGGCCTGGTCCTCCTCCGTCGCCGCGGCCTCCTCGGTTACCGGGGCGGCGGTGAAGCCGGTCGCCTCGACCGCTTCGGCCAGCCGTGCGGCGTCCACCGTCCCGGCGTAGGCCGTGACGTGGGCGCGCTCGGTGGCGAGGTTGACCGACGCGCTCTCCACGCCCGGTACGCGCTTCAGCGCCTTTTCCACCCGCCCGACGCAGGAGGCGCAGGTCATGCCGCCGACCGTCAGGTCGAACTCCGCCTTCTGCGGCTCGTAGCCGGCGGCTTCGATGGCCTCGGCCACGGCCTTCACGTCAGGCTGGTCGGCGAAGGTGACCCGCGCCCGCTCCGTCGCCAGGTTCACCGCGACGTCCGCGACTCCGGGCACGCGCTTCAGCGCCTTCTCCACCCGCCCGACACAGGAGGCGCAGGTCAACCCCGCCACGCCGATGTCCAGCGTGGCCCCATCATGGGTTGTACCGTCGTGGGTGGAGTCGGTGTGAACAGCGGCGGTGGACATGATCGTCCTTCCTGAAAGGCGAATGGATCGGTCGGGAGGCGGGATCAGGTGGCGGGAAGCCCCTCGACCTCAAACCCCGCCTTCTGGATGGCCGCGCGCACCGCGTCCGGCTTGGCCGACCCGGCGACGCGGACGTCCTTGGTGGCGAGGTCCACCTCGACTTCCTGCACGCCCTCGACCGTGCCCAGCGCCTTGCGCACCGACGCGGCGCAACCGCCGCAGCTCATGTCCGGAACCTTGAACGACAGCATGACCGTGATCCTCCATCGATGATGATGGGGACAACCTGCGCCTTCCAGCGATTGGAAGGTCAAGGGGTTTTTTCGCCGCCTGAACAAACCGGCACCCGCGCTGTTGTGCTGGGGCACAGCCGATCCAACGCACAGCAGGACTTGCCCCAGCGATGACCCGCCTGACCATTGAGGAAGCCCAACAGCGCGTCCGCCTGTTCCTCACCCAGGATATGGTGGAGGCCTTGCGCGCGGTGGATTACGAGGCGCCGCCGCTCGCCGACACGCCGAGCGGCCTGACCATGGAGCGCGCCCGGCGGGCGGCGGTCAGCTTCAGCCATGTGGAAGGGGCGTCCGACTGCATCTACCGCGTGGACGCCTACAACGAATCGCTGCTAATGCGCCTGCAGCTGAACGTGCGGCGCTTCGTCGCGATCTACCAGGTGCCGGTGGCGGACCCCGTGGGCAGCAGCACCATCGCCCCGCATTTCGAACGCTGGTCCATCGGCGCCGGCCACGCCGGCTGGATGATCGGCTGGCGTGACGGCACCGACCCGTGGCAGGCCGACCGCCGGACGGTCGAGACCTACTGCTACGCCATGCTGCCGGAGGATTTCCTCGACAACCCGCTGGAGCAGCTCTACTGGCGCACGGACCTCGTGCAGATGACCCGCGCCTTCATGCTGGAGGCCCGGCGCATGGGGATCCGGCTGGCGGCGGAGTGAGGCGCCGGGTGTTGGGTTCCGGCTGCGCCTGCACCCAACCTACGGTTCCATTGTAGGTTGGGTGCAGCGAAGCGGAACCCAACAGGTGCTAGGCGAGATCGAACACCAGCACCTCGGCGTCGGTCTGGCCCACCAGGGTCAGCGCGCTCTCGTCGCGGACCGCGGCGCCGTCGCCTTCCTTCAGCAGCTGGCCGTTCAGGCTCACCTGACCGCGGGCGACCTGGACCCAGGCGTAGCGGCCGGCGCGCAGCTCATGCGTCACCTCGTCGCCGTCCTTCAGCAGCGTGGCGTAGAGGTCCACGTCCTGGTGGATCGTCACGCTGCCGTCGCGCCCATCCTGGGAGCCGACGAGGCGCAGGCGGCCCTGCTTCTCCTCGGCCGGGAAGGCCTTCTGCTCATAGCCGGGCTTCATGCCCTCCTCGCCCGGCAGGATCCAGATCTGCAGGAAGTGCACCGGGTCCTTCTTGGAGGCGTTGTACTCGCTGTGGCGGATGCCGGAGCCGGCGCTCATCCGCTGCACTTCGCCCGGCCGGATGACCGAGCTGGTGCCCAGCGTGTCCTTATGCTCCAGCGCGCCGTCCAGGACGTAGGAGATGATCTCCATGTCGGCGTGGCCGTGCGTCGGGAAGCCGGCGCCGGGGATCACGCGGTCCTCGTTGATGACCCGCAGCGCACGGAACCCCATGTTCGCCGGGTCGAAGTAATGCCCGAACGAGAAGGTGTGCTTGCTGTTCAGCCAGCCGATGTTGACCGCACCCCGTTCGTCGCGATTGCGAACCGTGATCATGTCCGTCCTCCTTGGTAACCGTGCAGGGCACTGCGCCCTCGTTTCTGAAGTCCAATGTGCTCCTGTCGGGACCAAACAACAATCACCGCTGGCGCGGCATGTCTGTTCCAATTTCCGCAACAAATGCCTATGATGGCGCTCCGACGCCACCCGCCATTCCGCCCCGGATCATGACCGACATCTCCCCCCTCCTGCTCGCCATGGACCTGACGGGCGTCTTCATCTTCGGCCTGACGGGGGGAACGGTGGCGGTGCGGCGCCAGCTGGACATTTTCGGCGTGATCGTCCTGTCCATCGTGACCGCGCTGGCCGGCGGCCTGCTGCGCGACCTGATGATCGGCGCCGTCCCGCCGGCGTCGCTGCGTGACGACCGCTACCTGATCGCGGCGCTGCTGTCGGGCTTGGTCGCCTTCTTCTTCCACCCGCAGATCAACCGCCTGGTCAAACCGGTGATGGTGCTGGACGCGGCGGGGCTGGGCCTCTTCGCCGTGGCTGGCTGCGGCAAGGCGCTGACCTATGGGCTGACGCCGGTGCCGGCGGTCCTGCTGGGGGTGCTGACCGCCTGCGGCGGCGGCGTGGTGCGCGACGTGCTGGTGGCGGAGGTGCCGCGCGTCCTGCGGGAGGAGATCTACGCCATGGCCGCCCTGCTCGCCGCCGTGATCGTCATCGCCGGCGCGGAGCTGGGCCTGCCGCGCACGCCGGTCGCCATCGCCGCAGCGCTGGCCGGCTTCCTGCTGCGGGTCGTCAGCGTTTGGCGCGGCTGGAGCGCGCCGCGGGCGCCCGGCTCGTGAACCTTCCGCGCCCCTCGCCTGTTGGAAAGACCATGAGCACACCCGTGAAGGACAATCCGGCCAAGAGCCGCTTTGAGCTGGATGTGAATGGCCTGACCGTGTTCGCCAACTACCGGCGCAACGGGTCGACCCTCTACATCCCCTACGTCGAGGCGCCGCCGTCGCTGCGCGGCACGGGCGCCGCCGGGCGCCTGATGGAAGGCGTCATGGCGATCGCCCGCGCGGAGGGGCTGACCGTGGTCCCGATTTGCAGCTACGCCGCCAACTGGGTCCACCGCCACCGCGAGCACCACGATTTGCTCGGGCGGTAGTGGGGATGTTGGGTTGCGCTGTGCTCCACCCAACCTACGGTTCCAACCCGGAAACACCGTAGGTCGGGTGAAGCGAAGCGCAACCCGACAATCCCCGACACTACAGCCCCAGATACGCCTGCTTCACTGCGGGATCGGCCAGCAGCTGCTCGCCCGTGCCGGACAGCACGACGCGGCCGTTCTCCAGCACGTAGGCCTGCTGGGCGAGCTTCAGGGACGCGGCCACGTTCTGCTCGACCAGGATGATCGTCATGCCGTCGGCCGCCAGGTTGCGGATGGTGCGGAACAGCTCGTGCACCATGGCGGGGGAGAGGCCGAGCGACGGTTCGTCGAACATGATCAGCTCGGGCTTGCCCATCAGGCAGCGGCCGATGGCCAGCATCTGCTGCTCGCCGCCCGACAGGGTGCCCGCCGCCTGCTCCAGCCGTTCCTTCAGGCGCGGGAACAGGGCCAGCACGCGCTCGAACGTGTCCTTCGCCCCGGCGCGGGCGCGCGGGATGACGGCGCCCATCTCCAGATTCTCCCGGATGCTCAGCGTCGGGAAGATCTGCCGCCCCTCCGCCACCTGCCCCAGCCCCAGGTCGCAGACCACGTGGCTGGGCAGGCCGGCGATGTCCTTGCCCTTGAAGGTGATGCGCCCCCGCGCCGGCTTCAGGATGCCGGAGATGGTGCGGATCAGCGAGGTCTTGCCGGCCCCGTTGGCGCCGACGATGGCGGTGGTCGTGCCCGCCGCCACCGTGATGGACACGCCGTCGAGCGCCTGGGCGTCGCCGTAGAAGAGGTCGAGGTCGGTGACAGTCAGCATGGGAACGCACGGCGGCCGGTGGAAAGGAGCGGCACCTTAGCGCAGGCGCCGCCGGAACCGAACGGGTTTTGATCAGCCGCGTGACCGCAGCTCGCGGCGGATGATCTTGCCGGTCGTGGTCATGGGCAGGCTGTCCACGAACTCCACGGCGCGCGGGTATTCGTGGGCGGCGAGACGGGTCTTCACATGCGCCTGGATCTCCGCGGCCAGTTCGTCGCTCGGCCGCACGCCGTCCTGGAGCACGATGAAGGCCTTCACGATCTCCGTGCGCAGCGGGTCGGGCACGCCGACCACGGCGGCCATGCGGACGGCGGGATGGCCGATCAGACAGTCCTCGATCTCGCCGGGGCCGATGCGGTAGCCGGCCGAGGTGATGACGTCGTCGTCCCGCCCGACGAAGCGGATGTAGCCGTCCGCGTCCAGTTCGCCCTGGTCGCCGGTGACCAGCCAGTCGGCGATGAACTTGGCGGCCGTCGCCTGCGGGTTGTTCCAATATTGCAGGAACATCACCGGGTCCGGCCGGTGGACGGCGATCAGGCCGAGCTGCCCGGGGCCGAGCCGCTTTCCGGACTCGTCGATCACCGCGACGTCGTGACCGGGCACCGGGCGGCCCATGATGCCGGGCTTGGGCGGCATGACCGCGGCGCAGGACGACACGATCATGTTGCACTCGGTCTGGCCGTAGAACTCGTTGATGGTCACGCCGAAGGTCTGGCGGCCCCAGTCCAGCAGTTCCGCCCCCAGCGTCTCGCCGCCGCTGGCGACGGAGCGCATGCTGTAGCTCCAGCGCGCCTGCGGGTCCTTCACCGCGCGCATCATCTTCAGCGCGGTCGGCGGCAGGAAGGCGTTGCGCACGCCGAACTCGGCGATCAGGCGGAAGGCCTCCTCCCCGTCGAACTTCTCAAAGCGGTGGGACACCACGGTCACGCCATGGTGGAGCGCCGGCAGCAGCACGTCGAGCAGCCCGCCGATCCAGGCCCAGTCGGCCGGCGTCCAGATGCGGTCGCCGTCCTGCGGGAACAGGTCGTGGGAGATCTCCACCCCCGGCAGGTGGCCGAGCAGCACGCGGTGCGCGTGCAGAGCCCCCTTCGGCTGCCCGGTGGTGCCGGAGGTGTAGATGATCACCGCCGGGGCGTCCGCCGCCGTGTCGACCGGCGTGAAGTCCTCCGGCGCCGCGTCGACCAGCCTGTGCCAGTCTTGCTCACCATCGCCCGCGCCCCCGGCCGCAACATCAATGCGCAGGACGAGTTGCAACTCCGGCAGCCGGTCGCGGATCTGGGCGATCTTGGCCGCCCCGACCGCGTCGGTCACGACCACCTTCGCCCCGCAGTTGCCGAGCCGGTATTCCAGCGCCTCCACCCCGAACAGGGAGAACAGCGGCACCGCGATGCAGCCCATCTTGTAGGCGGCGATGTGGGTGACCGCCGTTTCCGGCGCCTGGGGCAGCAGGATGCCCACCCGGTCGCCGCGCACCACCCCTTGTGCGGCCAGCGCGTTGGCGAGCCGATTCGACAGGCGGCGCAGGTCGGCGAAGCTGTAATTCTCCACCCCGCCGTCGCGGCGCTTGTGGATCAGGGCGAGGCGGTCCGGATCGCGGTGCGCCCACTTGTCGCACACGTCGACGCCGATGTTGTAACGGTCCGGAACCGCCCATACGAAACGGTCGCGCAACGCGTCGTAGCTGTCCGCCTTCGGCAGCATGGCACTCCTCCCAACATGTTCTTGTCAGCCGCCTTCGGCGCGGCCATTTCTTCCATGATAAGGGGTAACGCCCCAACCCGTCACGCGGACGGAATAGTTCGCGGGGCAGCCATGTTCATCCACACGAAGCGAAACCTGGGCGGTGTGACGCCGCCACCCTGCCGGAGAAACCAGTCATGAAAGCGAAGCCGTTGGTTGCGGTGGTGTTGTCCATGGGCCTGCTGGCCGGCTGCGCCAGCCCCTCCGGTTACGGCAACGCCGGTTATGGGGCCGGCTATGGTGGCGAGAGCACCTTCGGCGGCGGCAAGGCGACCGCCGGGACGCTGCTGGGCGGCGTGGTCGGCGGCCTCGCCGGCTCCCGCTTCGGCGGCGGCACCGGCAAGCTGGTGGCGGTCGGCGTCGGCACGCTGCTGGGGGCCGCCATCGGCAACGCCGCCGGCCAGTCGCTCGACCGCGCCGACGCGGCCTACGCCCAGCAGGCGGCGGGCCAGGCCTACACGGCGCCGACCGGCAGCACGATCCGCTGGAACAACCCGCAGAACGGCAACTGGGGCAGCTACACCCCGACCCGCGACGGCACCGGCCCCTACGGCGAGCTGTGCCGGGAGTTCCAGACCACCATCTCCGTCGGTGGCCAACTGCAGCAGGGCTTCGGCACGGCTTGCCGGCAGGCCGACGGCAGCTGGCGCGTGGTGAGCTGAGCGTATCGGCGCGAGAAGCGGGCGGTCAGGCTGCGCTCAATATGACACGGTCGCCTTGCCGGCCAGTCCATAGCGCACGCCACCGCCCGCAGGCGTCACGCTCTCGTCCGACCAGAGGATCTCCACGCCCTCGTCCCGGCAGGCGCGCATCATCTTCCACACGATGATCCGGGATCGCCATTTCTGGAGCAGGTTCCCACGGCGCCTGACCATCCGGTCGTAATCCCTCGCCATTACGGCAAAGAGCGTCAGTCTTTCCATCCGGCTTTCGCAGCTGTCGCTGGTCACCCGCGCAAGACGAAAACAGAAATACGCGTTCTTGCAGCCATCGAGAGCAATCCCAGCAGGAAAATCAACCATAGCCCATTCCTTCAAAACAATCGATCGAGTCAAATTTATCGGGACGACGGCCTGTGGCGAATTGCGCTTACGGATCCTCCTTCAAATTCAAGGAACCACCCGGTCTTACTAGTCCTTGCGCTTGGAAAGGCCAGGCCGCGATTCCGTCATAGGCAAATCGGGCCTTCGCCTTTTCTCTAGGCAATATCACCAACATCCCATTTAGAATTCGTGCGCGAATGTTTTCGCAGACTCGCGGGAACACCGTTCCCGCGAGAGACCGGCGAATGAGGTCTGGGAACCGCAAGCGGCATCCCGTGGCGAAGCGACCCTACGCCGCGCGCACGGCCGACAGGAACACCTCCACCTTGCTGCGCAGGGCGTCCGCCTGATCGGACAGGGTGCCGGCGGCGCCCAGCACGTCGCGCGCCGCCGTGCCCGTCTCGCTGGCCGCACGGTTGACGTCGGCGATGGTGTCGGAGACCTCCTGCGTTCCGGTCGCGGCCTGCTGGATGTTGCGGGCGATCTCCCGCGTTGCGGCCTGCTGCTGCTCCACCGCCGCGGCGATGGCGCCGGCCACCTCGTTGATGCGGTCGATGGTGCCCATGACGTCGCCGATGCAGGCGACGGCCCCGTCCGTCTCGGACCGGACCGAGGCGATCTTGGCGGCAATCTCGTCGGTGGCGCGGGTCGTCTGGTCGGCCAGCGCCTTCACCTCCGCGGCCACCACGGCGAAACCCTTGCCCATCTCGCCCGCTCTCGCTGCCTCGATGGTCGCGTTGAGCGCCAGCAGGCGGGTTTGCGAGGCCACCTGGGTGATCAGGTCGATGACCGCGACGATCTCCGTCGAGGCGTTGGCAAGGCCACGCATGGCGTGGTCGGCGCGCTCGGCCTTCTCCACCGCCTCCCCGGCGATGGCGGTGCTGGTGGCGACCTGGCGCCCGATCTCCTGGACGGAGGCGGCCAACTCGTCGGTGGCGGTGGCGACGGTCTGCACGTTGGCACTGGCCTGTTCCGACGCGCTGGCGACGGTGACCGACTGGCGGGAGGTCTGCTCCGCCGTCGCGGCGAGCTGGCTGGCCGTCGCCCGCATCTGCACCGCCGCGGAGGAGACGGAGCCCAGCGCCGCCCCGGCCTCGCGGTCGAAGCGGCCGGTCAGTTCCTCGATGGTCCGGGCGCGGCGGGCGCGGGTTTCCCGCTCCGCCTCCTCGCGCGCCGCGGCTTCGCGGGCGGCGATCATGTTGTCCCGGAAGACCAGCACGGCCTTGGCCATCGACCCCAGCTCGTCGCCGCGCCCGGTCGCCGGAATCGTCACCCCGTCGTCGCCCCCAGCGAGCCGGCGCATCGCCTCCGTCATGGCGGACAGCGGCCGCACGATGGAGCGGGAGGTCAGCAGCACCGCCGCGACGGCGATCAGCAGCCCGAACGTCAGCAGCACCCCCTGGACGACGACCAGCCGGTTCGCCGCCTCGATCATGCCGTCCGTGTCGGCCTGAAGCAGGGCGCGCTGGCGCGGGATCATGGCGTCCATCGCCGCGGCACCGGCTTTCGCGTCGCCGACCAGCAGCCGCATCACCTGGTTGGCGCGCGGGATGGCGTCGTCGTTGAGCGAGTTCAGCGCGCCCATCTGGTCGCCGATGGTGCCCAGCGATTCGGCCATGTCCTGGTCGCGGCGCAGGGCGTCGAGCAGGGGCTTCACCTCGGCCCAGGCCTTGATCACCAGCGCGTCGGTCCAGTGGGTGGACAGCGCGTCAAGCTCCTGCCGCAGGGCGTCGATGCGGTCCCAGGCTTGGTTGCGTTCCTGCTTCAGATCCTCGCGGTTGGTCAGCAGGTAGCCCTGCATGGCGCCGTTGGTCGCGGTGACCGCCGCGACGATCCCCTGCCCGGCCAGCGCCGTCGGCATGCGCACGTCGGCGACGAAGCGGCTGATCGTCTTGCCGTTGCTGGTCATCGTCAGCCCGATGCCGACGGTGACCACCAGAACAGCGATCACCGCGGCGAAGCCGATGGTCAGTCTCTGCCCGATCCTGAGACGGCCGAAGAACCCCGAGAGTGCCTTCATGCGTTCCTCCACGAACGGAGCCTTTCCGGCCCCTTGTTCGCCCGGGCGTTGAAGTGCCGGACGCTATTCGTATGTAGGAATGAATGATGGCCCAGCAAACATTAATGGAGCGTTGCCCCGGGGGATAATGGGCCTACAAATCTTCGGCACCCAGGTAGGACTCGACCACGCGCGGGTCCGCCACGACTTCCGCGGGCGAGCCGTCGGCGATCTTCTCGCCATGATCAAGCACAACGACCTGATCGGACAGCGCCATGACCGCGCGCATCACATGCTCGATCATCAGGATGGTCAGGCCCTCGCGCCGGTTCAGGTCGCGCAGCACCTCCACCATGCGGTCCACCTCCGTCGGGCGGAGGCCGGCCAGCACCTCGTCCAGCAGAAGCAGCGTCGGCCGGGTGGCCAGCGCGCGCGCGACCTCCAGCCGCTTGCGGTCGGGCAGGGTCAGGCTGCGCGCCGGGCGGGCCGCCTGGTCGGCAAGGCCCAGCCGCTCCAGCACCGCCCGCGCGTGCCGCCGGGCGGCCTCGACCGAGGGGTCGCGGGCGAGCGCGCCGACGATGACGTTCTCCTCCACCGACAGCTGGCCGAAGGGCTTGACGATCTGGAAGGTGCGGCCGATGCCGGCGGCGCAGACGCGGTTGGGCTTCAAGCCGGTGATCGCCTCCCCCTTCAGCCGCACCCGCCCCTCGTCGGGCGGGAAGACGCCGGCGATCAGGTTGAAGGTGGTCGTCTTGCCGGCGCCGTTCGGCCCGATCAGCGCGACGATCTTCCCCTCCGGCACGGCGAAGCTGACGTTGGAGACGGCCTTCAGGCCCCGGAAGCGCTTGGAGAGGTTGTCGACCTCGAGAAGAGCCGCCATCACGCGTCCTCCCCCGGCTGGCGCACGAGGCCGAGGCGGCGGGCCAGCCACGGCCAGACGCCGTCCGGCCGGTACACCACGATGACCACCAGCGCCACGCCGTAGAACAGCTGCTTCAGCCCCGGCAGGTCCAGGCCCGACACCTCGATCAGGAAGGTCAGCAGCTCGCCCAGCGGCGTCAGGATGAAGGCGCCCAGGATCGGGCCGATCAGCGTGCCGATGCCGCCGACGATGGCCGGCAGGATGATCTCTATGGAGCGGCCCATGGAGAAGACCTGCTCCGGGAACAGGTTGTTGAAGTAGAAGGCCTGGAACACGCCGCCCAGCGCCGTCAGGGCCGACGACACGGCCACCGCCGTGATGCGCGCGCGGAACAGGTCCACGCCCACGGCCTCCGCCGCCTCCGGCTCCTCGCGCACGGCCAGCCACTGGTAGCCGAGCCGGCTGTGCAGAAGCCGCCGCGACAGGGCCAGCGCGCCCACGACCAGCGCCAGGATGACGTAGTAGAACAGCGTCGGCGAGCCGCGCAGGTTCAACAGGTCGTTGCCCGCGTCACCCGCCACCGGGATGAAGAAACCGCCCGACCCGCCGAACCATTGCAGATGGTCGAAGCCGATGCGCGCCACCTCGGCGAAGGCGATGGTCAGCAGCGCGAAATGCACGCCGCGCACGCCGAAGCGGAAGCCGAGGAACCCGATGAAGCACCCGGCCAGCGTCGCCGCCAGCATGGCGACCCAGATCCCAAGCCACGGCCCGATGCCGAAATGCACGAACAGCGCCGCGCTCGCGTAGGCGCCCAAGCCCACATAGAGCGCATGGCCCAGCGACAGCAGGCCGGAGAAGCCCATCATGACGTTCCAGGCCTGCCCGACATAGGCGAACCACAGCACCGTGGTCAGCACCGACACCACGTAGCGGTCGGCGAACAGCGGTGCGGCCAGCAGCACCACGGCCAGCAACGCCAGCAGGACCATCCCGCGGCGCGTCACGACCGCTTCCCCAACAGGCCCTGCGGGCGCAGCAGCAACACCACGATCAGCACCACATAGCTGAAGAGGGACTTGAGCGACGGCGCCAGCAGGAAGCCGGCCATCGCCTCCGACAGGCCGATCAGCACGCCGCCCAGCAGCGCGCCCGGCAGGCTGCCGAGGCCGCCGACGATGACGATGATGAAGCTCAGCAGCGTGTATTCCGGCGCCAGCTGCGGCCGGGCGTCGACCAGCAGGGTCATCAGCGCCCCGGCGATGCCGACCACCCCCGCCCCGATGCCGAAGGTCAGCGCGTAGAGCCCGTCGATGTTCAGCCCGACGACGCGGGCGCCCAGCGGGTTGTCGGCGCAGGCGCGGATGGCCTTGCCGGTGCGGCTGAAGCGGAAGAAGGCGAACAGCGCCGCGGCCACCACGATCGCCCCGGCCCCGGCGCGCAGCCGCACGGCGTCCAGCAGCAGCGGCCCAAGCTCCACCGTGTCGAAGCCGTAGGGCACCTGGACGTTGCGCGAATCCGGCCCGAACAGCATCAGCATGGCGTTCAGGATAATCGTGGCGATGCCCAGCAGCAGGATGAACTGCATGTGCTCCGGCCTTTCGACGAAGCGGTTGACCAGCCCGCGCTGGAGCAGCCAGCCGAAACCGAACAGCACCGCCGCGACGATGGGCGCGGCCAGGATGGGGTCGAGCCCGATGAAACCGGACAGCAGCACCGCGCCGTACATGCCCGCCACCATCATCTCGCCATGCGCGAAATTGACGACGCGCACGACGCCGAAGATGACCGACAGCCCAAGCGCCGCCAGCCCGTAGACCAGGCCGGTCAGGACGCCGGACACGGCGATGTTCAGGTAATAATCGAACGGCATGCGGGGTACGACCGGTGGCTGAGCCTGAGCGGCGTAGCAGCCCTTCGTATTCGTGGCAAGTTCCGTGTGCGAATCACCGCCGTGAGGTCACGGCCGTGACGCCGCCCAACTCCGCCACCCGCCTCGTCACATCCTCCACGCGGCCGTCCAGCGCATTGCGCAGGCAGTTGCGCGCGGCGGCGGCGACCGCCGGGTCGTCCTCCGTTCCCTTGCGGACCCAGCAGAGCGCGGTGATGCGGTCGTCGAAGCGGCGCTCTTCCTGGACCAGCGCGTAGGAGGCCGCGTCGCGGCGCTCCGCCGGCAGGCCGGCCAGGAATCGCTCCTGGAGGCCGCGCGCCCGCCCGTCCAACGCCGTCAGTTCCGGCACGGTGCAGATCATCCGGCGCAACGGCGCGGTCGCCGTGCCGCAGCGCGGGTCGGGGATGATGGGCACCGGTGCCGGGGCGGGCATCGACACAGGCACCACCACTGGCACCACCACTGGCACCACCACTGGCACCGATGCCGGCACGGCGGCCACCGCCGGCCTCACTGGCGTTGGCGGCGGCTCCGTCCGCTTCGCCACAGCGACGGGCGCAGGGGCCTCCCCGGCCACGACTCGGACCGGCGTGCCCACCTCCACCGCGGCGAACAGCGCCTCCACGTCGGCCGGCAGCATCCGGAAGCAGCCGCTGCTGACCCGCCGGCCGATGGAGCCCGGCTCGTTCGTGCCGTGGATGGCGATGGCGGTCCAGCCGAGGTCGAGCGCGTGGCGGCCCAGCGGGTTGGCCGGCCCCGGCGGCACCGCCGGCGGCAGGGACGGCTTGGCGCGGCGCTGGTTGGCGGTGGGGTGCCAGGTCGGGTTGCGCCGCTTGCGCATCACGACGGTGTCGCCCAGCGGGATCGCCACGCCCGGGCGGCCGATGGCGACGGGAAAGGAGCGCGCCTCCCGTCCGTCCTCCAGCAGATGCAGGCGCCGCTCCTTCAGGCTGATGACGATGCGGTGCTTCGCCGCGCCCGAGCCCTCCGCGTCCGTCCGGTCCAACAGCTGCGCCGAAAGCCGGCAGGGCAAAAGAATCGCGAGCGCAATCGCCAGGGTTGCCGTCCGCGCCGGATGCCTCAAGAATGTCGCGATGCGCCGCATGGGAAAAGTTGAGCGCAACTCTCCTAAAACCGCGTAAATATGACGTCAGGGATAAGAAGCAGGAACGCCCAGCTATGGACACCATCGAACAGACGCTGACCGTCGCGACCGAACACCACCGCGCCGGCCGCACCGCGGAGGCGGAGCGCCTCTACCGCGAGGTGCTGGCGTCGTCGCCCGGCCATCCGGACGCGCTGCACCTGCTGGGCGTGATCGCGCTTCAGGGCGGGCGCCCGGCGGAGGCGGCGGATTTGATCGGGCAGGCCGTGGCCGGCGACCAGACGTCCCCCCTGCTGCACGCCAACCTGGGCCATGCGCTGCACGCCGCCGGCCGCACCCGCGAGGCGGCGCTGAGCTTCGCCCGCGCGCTGACCCTGCTGACCAACCAGGGCGAGGGCTGGAGCAACGTCAACTCGCTGGCCGGCCTGATCCGCCGCTACGACGACGAGACCCGCCGCGCCGCCGCGGCGGAGGTGGACGCCGGCTACGCCATGGGCGACGTGATGCGGCGCCAGTCCCTGCTGTTCCTGCTGTCCGGCGACCTGGCCCATTACGAAGCGCTGACCCGCGCCGTGCTGGCGGAGCCGATGCACTTCTCCATCCCCTCGATCCACTACGCGTTCTGGGGCATGGCGATGCAGATCTTCCAGGGCGCGGTGCGCACGGGTGACGTCGGCCGCTTCAACGCCGGCGACCTGAGGCGATTCTACCGCCTGATGGTGGAGGAGACGATCCGCCGCTTCCGCCTCGCCGGCCGTATGCGGCGCGCGCAGCCGCGCGGCGAGATCAAGCGAGTCGCGCTGATCACCAACCAGATGCTGGGCGAAGGGCACCAGCCGACCGCGGACGCCTTCGACTACGCCCGCCGCCTGCAGGACGAGTTCGGGCGCGAGGTCGTCATCATCAACCCCAACGCCATGGCGATCACCGGCGAGAATGGCTTCGTCCCCGAATATTCCTACAACGTCACCGAGGATTACCAGGGGGAGCAGACCATCGCCGCCTTCGGCGCGCGGGTCCCGATGATCTCCTTCCCGCAGAAGCGCTTCGACGAGGAGAAGCTGCAGGCCATCATCGACCGCGTCGACGCCTGGGATCCGGACGTGATCGTCGCCTTCGGCGGTTCCAACGTGATCGCCGACCTGTTTGCGGTCTCGCGGCCGGTGGTCTGCCTGCCGACCTCCTCCGGCCTGCCCCTGACGCTCGGCCGCCTGATCCTCGGCTATGACGAGGGCGACGGTACGGACGGCTGGCCCGCCGACCTTGCGGCGCGCTTCCGCCCCTACTCCTTCGGCTGGACCCTGCCGCCGGGCGCCGCCGCCCTGACCCGGGCCGATTTCGGACTTGTCGAGGGTGGGCCGCTGTTCGTCGCCGTCGGCAACCGCCTGGACCAGGAGGTCGGGGACGATTTCCTGGCCCTGGTCGACGCGCTGCTCGACCGCCTGCCCGACGCGCAGGTCGCCTTCGCCGGAAAGGTCGATTCGCTGCCGGGCCGCCTCTCCGCCCTGCGCAACGCCGACCGCGCCCGGTCGCTCGGCGACGTGGCCGACGTGCGGGCGCTGTACCGCCTCGCCACCGCCTACCTGAACCCGCGCCGCCAGGGCGGCGGCGGCAGCGCGGCCTTCGCCCTGGCCGAGGGGCTTCCGGTGGTCACCCACCCGGCCGGCGACGTGGCCAAGGTGGCCGGCACCGCCTTCCAGCTGGCCGACGACGCGGCGTTCCTGGACCGCGCCGCGGCGCTCGCCACCGACGAAGCGCTGCGCGCGAGCCAAGCGGCCGAGGCCCGCGCCCGCTTCGCCGCCGTCGGCGACCGCCGCGCGTCGGTGGAGAGGTTGCTCGCCTACGCGCTGGAGGCGCAGACGGCGTAAAGCCCTTCCCCCCTGGTGCTCGCCGCCGACCGCGAAGCGGGATGAGCGCCGAAGGCGCTCAACCGGCCTTCGGCCGCCGGCTTCGAGCCCCAGAGGGGAGAGGGAATCTGGAGCGTGCTTACCCCCGCTTGCCCCAGCCCGGCGCCGGGAAGACCGGCTCCATCTCGGCCGACTCCTTCGGAAGCACGACGGTCGGGCGCAGGTTGCGGTTTTGCACGCAGGCGGAGATCAGCTGCGTGTTCTGGCCCTTCTCGTCGAAGGTGATCGCCGGGCCGACCATCATCTTGTCCTTCAGGTTGGTCTGGCGCAGCGCGGCCAGCATGGCGGCCGGCTCCGCCGTCCCGGCGCGCTTGAAGGCGTCGGCGGCGACCAGGATGGCCTCCAGCGTGAAGGCGACGTTGAAGGCGTAGCCCTCGAAGCGGTCGTTCGGGTACTGCTTCTTGAAGGCCGCCTCGACGCGCTTGGTCAGCTCGGCCTTGGGGTCGTACCAGGGCAGGTTGGTGATGGCGTAGTCGGCGTACTTGCCCAGCACCTTGTAGAACTGCTCGTCATACAGGCCGGGCGAGCCGGGGGAGACGATGCCCTTGGGCTCCCACCGCTGCTTGACCATCTCGCGCACCATCATGATGGCGTCGTTGGCGCGGGTGGTGACGATGGCAAGCTCGGCGCCGGTGCCCTTGGCCTTGGCGACCTCCACCGACAGATCCTGCGCCTTCGGGTCGTAGGAGATCGAATCGACGATGGTGAAGGGCATGTCCAGCTTCGGGAAGAAGGCGTCCATCGCCTGGCGGTTCGCCATGCCGAAGGTGTCGTTGGCGTGCAGGAACACCGCCGTCTTCGGCGTGGTGCCGGTGGCCGCGAACAGGTCCTTCATCAGCGCCAGCCCATTGGTGATGAGCATGGTGGAGGTCGGGAAATTGCGGAAGACGGTCTTGTAGCCCTGCTCCGTCAGACGGTCGGCGGCGGCGATGTTCATCACCAGCGGGATGCCGCGCTGCTCGCACACCTGGGCGGCGGCGGCGGTCTGGCCGCTGTCGAAGGCGCCGATGATGACGTTGGCCCCGTCGTTGATCAGCTTCTCCGCGCGGGAGCGGGCGACGTCCACGTTCGATTCGGTGTCGGCCGACAGGATCTCGACCTTGTAGCCCAGCTCGCCCAGGATGGCCGGCGCGATCTCCGCGCCGCGCTGGCAGGCTTGGCCGGCTTGCGCCAGCAGGCCGGAGCGCGGCAGCAGAACGCCGACCTTCAGAGTCGTGCCCTGCGCAAAGGCAGGCGCCCGGCCGAAAGCGGCCAGCGCGCCGACAGCCGCAGCGGCGGTGCCGAACTGGCGGCGGGTGAGTCCTCCCGTGGAACCATTCTTGCTGTTGATGTCGTCGTTCATTGTCGGACGTTTCCCTAGGGCGTTATCGTGGAGCGGATGATTTCCCCTCCGGGGGTGTCGTGTCAAAGTGGAATCACCCCTCTTGCCTCCCTTCAGGGCATACCCGCGTACGGACCGGACCGCATGGCGACCATCCAGGAAGCGCTCGACGCCGCGCTCGATCATCTCAAGGCCGGCCGGCGGGTCGAGGCGCGCATCCTCTACGGCCGCATCCGGGATGCCGACCCCGACAACGCGGAGGCTCTGCACCGGCTGGGCCTGCTGACCGCGCTGGAGGGCGACGCGGCCACGGGGCTGGAGCTGATCGCCCGCTCCGTCGCCCTGGACGACACCGACGCCGACGCACACTTCAACCTCGGCGCGCTGCTGCATGTCGAGCTGCGGACGGAGGAGGCGATCGCCAGCTACCGCCGCGCGCTGGAGCGTAGAGCGGACTTTCCCGACGCCGAATACCACCTCAGCGAGGCGCTCCAGGCCATCGGCCGCATCGGGGAGGCGCTGGACGTGCTGGGCCCCCTGCTGGCCCGCCACCCGCATTTCGCCCCCGGCTGGCGGCAAAAGGGCGACATTGAGGCCGACCTCGGGCGCCCCGGCGCCGCGGTGGATTTCTACGAGATGGCCCTGGCGCTCGATCCGGACGACCGCGCCGCGCGGGACCGGCAGGTCGCGCAGGCCGCGGCCTTCGCCGCGCGCCGCGGAGTCCTCGACGGGCGCGGGATGGACGGCCGCCTGGACCTGCGCGACGTGACCTTCCTGATCCCCTTCCGCGCCGACAGCGAGGACCGCAAGCGCAACCTGCGCTGGATCGTCTCCTTCATCCGGAAGCACGCCGACACCACCATCCTGGTGGGCGAGGACAAGGCGGGGCCGAGCGACCTGGGCGACGCGCTGGGGCCGGACCTCGCCGCGCGCGTGCGCCACCTGCATCTGACCGGCAACGACACCCCCTTCACCCACAAGGCCCACCTGGTCAACCGCATGGCGGAGGCGGCGCAGACGCCCATCGTCGCCCTGCACGACACGGACATCGTCGTCGACCCGGTGCAGTACGCGCTGGCCCGCGACGCGGTGAGGGGCGGGGCCGCCATGGCCTTCCCCTACAACGGCCTGTTCTTCTGGGTGCTGGGGCGGGAGGTGCACCGCTTCGGCCACACGCTGTCGGCGGCCCCGCTGAACGCGCTGTGCCCGCGCTTTCCCCTGATGCACCGCAACTCCCCGGGCGGCGGAGCCTTCTTCGACCGCGCGACCCTGCTGGAATCCGGCGGCTACAACGAGAATTTCGTGTCCTGGGGGTTTGAAGACGACGAGATCGTGGAGCGGCTGCGCCGCCTCGGCCTGGGGGTGGAGCGGGTGCCCGGCCCGCTCTACCACCTGGAACATGCCCGGCCGGAGAACTCCACCGACCAGAACCCCTTCATCGCGGCCAACAAGGCGGAGCTGGAGCGCATCCGCGCGCTGGACGCGGACAGCCTGCGCGCCGACATCGCCGCCGGGCGCCTGCGCCGCCCGCTGTTCTCCAGCGCCGGGTAGCCCCTACCCCACCTTCTGCTCGGCGAACTGGTCAAACGCCTCCGCCGCCATGGCGGCGTACATCACCGACGGGCCGGCGCCCATGTAGATCGCCATGCCCAGCGTCTCCATCACCTCCTCCCGGGTGGCGCCGTTCTGCACCGCCGCCTGGGCGTGGAAGGCGACGCAGGCGTCGCAGCGGGCGGCCACGCCGATGGCGAGCGCGATCAGCTCCTTCGTCTTGGTGTCGAGCGCCTTCGCCTCCAGCGCCGCCTTGGCGATGGCCGAAAACCCCTTCATCACGTCCGGCGCCCCGCCACGCAGGGTGCGCACCGCGGCCGACATGTCGACCGTCATCTGCGGCCAATCCTGGACCATAGACTCCTCCGCCTCTTAATTAGTCTTCTCTAATATACAGCACCCGCTGCCCGTTGGAAAGAGGCTTGGAGCAACGAGCCCCGCCGCGGTGTTTCGAAGGTCAGGATTTCATTGCAGTCCGGCCCGACCATGCCCCCGCGCCCCGTGCCTCCGCGCCCGATCATCGTCACCGCCGACAAGGTGACTACCGACAAGGAGCCATTCGACATCGACGAGGCGTTCCGCCGCCTGCGCCTCGCCGTCGCCGACCTGCCGAAGGCGGCGATGTTCGCCCTGCGCGACCGCGGCTACGGCAGCCCGTTCGAGCAGCTGGTGGGAAGCCTGATCTCCGCCCGCACGCGGGACGAGACGACGATCGTCGTGTGCGAACGCCTGTTCGCCGTCGCCCGGACGCCGCAGGATATGGCTGTGCTGAGCGAGGCGGAACTGGTGCGCCTGCTGAACGGCGCCACCTTTCCGGAGCCGAAGGCGCGCGACATCCTGGCGCTGTCCCGCCGCATCGTCGTGGAGCATGGCGGGGAGGTGCCCGACACGCCGGACCGCCTGATGGCCTTCCGCGGAGTCGGCCCGAAGATCGCCGCCCTGACCCTGGCCGTCGGGTTCGGCATCCCGGCTGTGGCGGTGGACGTGCACGTGCACCGGATCACCAACCGCTGGGGCTATGTCGCGGCCCCGACGCCGGAGCGCACCATGGTGGCGCTGATGGAGGCACTGCCCCATCCCTATTGGGTGGAAATCAACGAGCGGCTGGTGCCCTTCGGCAAGTGGATCTGCACGGGCGAACGCCCGCGCTGCTCGACCTGCGTCCTGCTGTCCATGTGCCGGCAGGTCGGCGTGACCACACACCGATGATGGCGCACCGGTGATTTGACTCAAATCATCGCAACGGGGGCCGCGGCGCGGTCTTTATCCGACGGTCCTCACCGGTCAGGAAACCTTCGCGATGATCGTCTACGCCCTGCGTTGCTCCTGCGGCCACGAGTTCGACCAGTGGTTCGAGAACATGGCCGACTATGACGCCAAGAAGGCCTCCGGCCTCGCCTGCCCGTCCTGCGGCGGGGCCGAGGTGTCGAAGGCCATCATGGCCCCACGAGTCGGCAAGGCCCCGTCGGTGCCCGCCCCGATGCCGGCCTGCAACCCGGCCGGCTGCGGCAACGCCATGTGCCCGATGTCGCAGATGGCGTGAGAGGGGCGGCCTAACGCCGCCCGCGCCCGCCGCTGGTCAGGGGCGGCAGGGATCCGGTGGTCAGCTCCTCGCGGCGCTTGCCGCCGAAGCTCGGCTCGCGGCGGACGTCCCGCGGCGCCTCGTCGCGTGGGGCGTTCCTCGGGGCCGAGGAGGCCCGGCCGCTGCGCCACCAGCCGAAGCCGATGCCGCCCACGGTCAGGGCGAGCACGCCCATCACGATGTAGCGCAGGCTGTTGGTCGCCCAGGCCGGCAGCAGCGATCCGCTGTCGGCCGGCGGCTCGACCACCGGGACCGGCTGGCCGGACGGAGTCGTGGCCGACACGCTGGCCCGCGGCGCTGCCTGCGGCACCGGCCCCTGCGAGGCACTGCCGGACGATGCGCTGCTGGACGGCGCGCTGTTGGACGCCGTGGCGCTGGACGGGGTGCCGGAGGACGCGGCGCCGCTGGAATGGCTGCTGGTGGCGGGCGGGCCGGCGCTGAACTGGGCGCCGCCGGCGAACTCGCCGTTGCCGCTGTCGATTCGCTGCGTCGGGGCGGCGCGCGGCACGACCTCGCGCTGCGGCTCCCGCGGGGCTTGGCCCGGCCCGCCGCCGCCGATCTTCTGCTGGGCGAGGTTGCCGACGGTCGGCGCCGCCTTGTTCTGCCGTTCGCCCATCATCTTGTCGATGGTCGCCTTGTCGAGCTGGCCGGTCGCCGGCAGCCCGTGGGCGGCCTGGTACTTGGACAGCGCCGCTTTGGTCTGCGGGTGCATCGTGCCGTTGGCGCGGCCGCCGATGTCGTAGCCCTTCTCCTTCAGGATGGTCTGCGCCCACTGGATGTCGGCGGCCGACTGCGCCAGCGCCGGCGCCACTCCCAGCACCCCACCCGCGAGAACCGGCACCACAACCGCCAGCGCGGCCGCGCGACGCGCGCGACTCCAGAACGCGCGGCGCGCGCGATGCGAACCACCCGACATGCCTTCCTCCGTCCGACAGACCGAACCAAATCGCCGATGCGAATTAGTGTTACCAGATTGCGGCGGATTTCCGGGCGCGATTTTTGTGCGCCTGCGTTGCGTCCGCTCCAGAATACCGCATCCGAATCATCCCGTGGGATTGCGCATATTCCTCTTCCGTTAACCTTCGCGCGGACAAAATCGTGGTAATTTGGTGCCGTTGGGACAGGAGGCCGGGCCATGGCGACGCTGAGGTTTGCAGTTCTGCTGGGCGGCGCCCTGACGCTGACCGCCTGCGGGAGCACCCCGACCTACCGGGAATGGACGGCGACGGAGGGCACGGCGACCGTCGCCTTCGACGAATGCACCGACCAGGTGGACACCACCATGCGGCTGCGCGGCTATCCCTACCGCCCCCTGCCGGAAACGCCGCAGTTCAAGTACCGCAAGGAAATCTTCGCCCAATGCATGCGCCGCAAGGGCTATTCCGCCGACGATTGACCGCTCAGTGGGCCGGTGCCCCGAAGCGCAGGTACAGCAGCACCCCGATCAGCGACCCGATCAGGATCACCGTGACGTAGAATCGCAGCGGCAGTGGCACTTTCTCCCCCGCCCGCTTCGCCGTGCTGCGCGCCGGCTTCGGCGCCGGCTTGACCCGGCCGCCTTGCCCGCCTTTCCGGGTGGGGTCGTACAGTTCGATGAGCGTCCAGTTGAACTCCAGCCCTTCGAAATCCGCCCCGGCGTTGTGGTCGAGCTGGATCAGGCGGAAATAGGCCCGCGGGTTGACCCGCACCATCAGCTCGAAGCGGGCGCGGGCGTGGTCCAGATCCTCGCCAACTTCCAGCGTCTTCCAGCCCCTGCCGCGCGCCTTCTGGATGGCGAAACGGGTGGGTTGAGGGTGCGGGTGCGGCGCCATCCGGCCTCTACACCGACGGCACGCCGTTCTTGCGGATCACGTCGGCGTACCAGTGATAGCTGGCCTTGGGCGTGCGCGTCATGGTCTGGCGGTCCACCTGGACGAGGCCGAAGTGCCGCCGGTAGCCCTCCGCCCATTCGAAGTTGTCGAGCAGGGTCCAGACGAACCAGCCCTTCAGGTTCGCCCCCTCGTCGATGGCCTTGCGGGCGAACAGCAGGTGGTCGCGGATGAAGCGGATGCGGTCGCCGTCCTCCACCTTGCCCTGCGGCCCGACGCTGTCGGGATAGTCGGCGCCGTTTTCCGCCACATAGACGGGCGGGTTGCCGTATTCTTGCTGAAGCTCGCTCAGGATCTCGGCCAGCCCGTCGGGCTCCACCGGCCATTCCATGCCGGTGCGGCGGGTGCCCTCGGGCGCGGAGCCGTAGCCGGTGCCGAACAGCCCGCCGGGATCGGGCTGCTGGTGCATGCGGCTGTAGTAGTTGAGTCCCAGGAAGTCGATGGGCTGGTGGATCGTCTCCAGATCGCCGGCCTTGACCAGCGGGGCGAAGCCGTCGCGCAGCAGTTCCGGGTATTCGCCCCGCATCAGCGGGTCGAGGCAGGCGCGGTTCCACGCCGCGTCCCACATCAGCGAGGACTCATAGTTGGCGTCCAGCCCGCCGACCGGCCAGACCGGCTGGAGCGACAGCACCGTGCCCAGTTGCCAGCCCTTACCGCCACCCATGGCACGCAGCGCTTTCAGCGCCGTGCCCTGCGCCAGGTTCTGGTGGTGGATCGCCTTGAAGTAGTTGGCCTTGCCGGTCATCCCCGGCGCGTGCACGCCCAGCCCGTGCCCGAAGATCGCGACGACGGAGGGCTCGTTCAGCATGCACCAGTGCTTGGCGCGGTCGCCGATGCGCCCGGCGACGATCTGCGCGTAGTCGGCGAACCATCCCGCGATGTCGCGGTTGGTCCAGCCCCCCTTGTCCTGGAGCGCCTGCGGCAGGTCCCAATGGAACAGGCAGGGCCAGGGCTCGATCCCCTTGGCCAGCAACGCGTCGGTCAGCCGGTCGTAGAAGTCCAGCCCCTTGTCGTTCGGCGCCCCCGCGCCCGCCGGCTGGACGCGCGGCCACGCGACGGAGAATCGGTAGGCCCGCATGCCCGCGCGGGCCATCAGATCCACATCCTCGGCGTAGCGGTTGTAATGGTCGCAGGCGACGTCCCCGGTGTCGCCGTTCGCCACCTTGCCGTAGGCGTGGCTGAATGTGTCCCACACGCTGGGGCCGCGTCCATCAGCGGTCACCGCCCCCTCGATCTGGTAGGAGGAGGTGGAGCAGCCCCACAGGAACCCCTTCGGGAATTCCGTCACCGTCCCCGCCTGGGCCAGCGCCGGCACCGGCCGCGCGCCGGCGACGGACGCCAGTCCGGCCGCCGCTGCCGCCTTCAGGAAACTCCGCCGCCGCATCCGCCGATTCCTTCCTCGCTCACGCCTGCCGGCGTCACCCAATCCGCGTCAATGTAAGGAGGACGCGGGAAGACGCAACCATGTGATGGAGGCGCTCGTGTCGCCGGGGCTCGCGTTGCCGGGATAGGCGGCAGCCCCCCGCCGCGCTATATTGGTGGGATGAACGGAATCGTCGCCATCCTCCTGATCCTCGCGCTCGGCGCCGTCGTCGCCTCCCTGTTCGTCGGGCTGTTCTTCATGGCGCGGGGCGGCCAGGGCGATTCGCGCAAGTCGAACAAGGCGATGCGGCTTCGCGTCGCGCTCCAGGGCGTGGCGCTGGTCCTGTTCCTGATCGCCATCCTGACCCAAGCCTAGGGATTCCGCCGGACCGCTCCATGGTGAAACTGACCCGAATCTACACCCGCGGCGGCGACAAGGGGGAGACGTCGCTGGGCGACGGTTCCCGCGTGCCCAAGCACGACCTGCGCGTCGCCGCCTACGGCACGGTGGACGAGGCCAACGCGGCGGTCGGGCTGGCCCGGCTGCACACGGCCGATCTGCCGGACGTCGACGCCATGCTGGCGCGCATCCAGAACGACCTGTTCGACCTGGGCGCCGACCTCTGCACGCCGGAGGAGCCGGACCCAAAATACCCGCCGCTCCGCGTCCTGGAGTCGCAGGTGGACCGGCTGGAGGCGGAGATCGACGCGCTGAACGCAGATCTCAGCCCCCTCACCTCCTTCATCCTGCCCGGCGGCTCGCCGGCGGCGGCGCACCTGCATCTGGCCCGCACGGTCGTGCGCCGCGCCGAACGGCACATCACGGAGCTGGCGGGGCTGGAGCCGGTGAACCCGGCCGCGGTGAAATACGTCAACCGCCTGTCCGACCACCTGTTCGTGCTGAGCCGTGCGGTCAACGGCAACGGGGCCGGCGACGTGCTGTGGGTGCCGGGCGCAAACCGTTGATCCTAAATGGTGGCGTTACCCTGGGGCCTTCGCACCTGCGGCACGGGCGGCGTTGACAGCCAATAGCACAAATCCTATGGTCGCAGCGCTGTCACAGCTGCCCGATTCGGCGCTCGGCCTGAAGGCGCGCCAGGAAAATTGAAGAAAAGGGTGGGATATGAAGGTCCTCGTCCCGGTCAAGCGGGTGGTCGATTACAACGTCAAGATCCGCGTCAAGGCGGACGGCTCGGGCGTTGAGACCGCCAACGTGAAGATGAGCATGAACCCCTTCGACGAGATCGCCGTCGAAGAGGCGGTACGCCTGAAGGAAGCCGGCAAGGCGACCGAGGTCATCGTGGTCTCCGTCGGCCCGACCGCCGCGCAGGAGACGCTGCGCACCGCGCTCGCCATGGGCGCCGACCGCGGCATCCTGGTGCAGACCGACGCGGAGACCCAGCCGCTGGCCGTCGCCAAGGTGCTGAAGGCGCTGGTCGAGAAGGAAGGCCCGACGCTGGTCATCCTCGGCAAGCAGGCGATCGACGACGACTGCAACCAGACCGGCCAGATGCTCGCAGCACTGCTGGGCTGGCCGCAGGGCACCTTCGCCTCCAAGGTCGTGCCCGGCGAGGGTGCGGTGACCGTCACCCGCGAGATCGACGGCGGCCTGGAGACGGTGGAGCTGAAGCTGCCGGCCGTGGTCACCGCGGATCTCCGCCTGAACGAGCCGCGCTACGCCTCGCTGCCCAACATCATGAAGGCCAAGAAGAAGCCGATCGACACCGTCACGCCCGACAGCCTGGGCGTCGACGTGGCGCCGCGGCTGAAGACGCTGAAGGTCGCCGAGCCGGCCAAGCGCAAGGCCGGCGTGAAGGTGGCCGACGTCGCCGCCCTGGTCGACAAGCTGAAAAACGATGCGCGGGTGATCTGACATGGCCATTCTCGTCATTGCCGAACACGACAACGCCGCGCTGAAGCCCGCCACGCTGAACGCGGTCACCGCCGCCGCCAAGATCGGGGGCGACATCCACCTGCTGGTCGCCGGCCAGGGGGCCCAGGCCGTCGCCGACGCCGCGTCCAAGGTGGCCGGCGTGTCCAAGGTGCTGCTGGCCGACGACGCGGCCTATGCCCACGCCCTGCCGGAGAACCTCGCCCCGCTGGTCGTCGGCCTCGCCAAGAGCTACGGCCACGTGCTGGCCGCGGCGACGTCGGAGGGCAAGAACCTGCTGCCGCGCGTGGCCGCCCTGCTGGACGTCGCGGCGATCTCCGACATCACCGGCGTCGTTTCCGCCGACACCTTCGAGCGGCCGATCTACGCCGGCAACGCCATCGCCACGGTGCAGTCCTCGGACGCCATCAAGGTGATCACCGTGCGCACCACCGCCTTTGAGGCCGCCGCCACCGGCGGCTCCGCGGCGGTTGAGAACGTCGCCGGCACGGGCGACGCGGGCAGCGCCAAGTTCGTCGGCCAGGAGCTGACGAAGTCGGAGCGTCCGGAGCTGACCCAGGCCAAGATCGTCGTGTCCGGCGGCCGCGGCATGCAGTCGGGTGAGAACTTCAAGCTTCTGGAAGCGCTGGCCGACAAGCTCGGCGCCGCGGTCGGCGCCAGCCGCGCGGCGGTCGACGCGGGCTTCGTTCCCAACGACTACCAGGTCGGGCAAACCGGCAAGATCGTGGCGCCGGAGCTGTACATCGCCGTCGGCATCTCGGGTGCCATCCAGCACCTCGCCGGCATGAAGGACAGCAAGGTCATCGTCGCGATCAACAAGGATGAGGAAGCGCCCATCTTCCAAGTGGCGGACTACGGTCTGGTCGCCGACCTCTTCAAGGCGGTGCCGGAGCTGACCGACGCGCTCGGCAAGGCGTAAGTCGGTCCCACGTCCCACCAACCACGCGCGGGGAAGCTCACATGTCCACGATCAAGAAGATTGGCGTGATCGGTGCCGGCCAGATGGGCAGTGGCATTGCCCACGTCTGCGCCCAGGCGGGTTACGAGGTCATCATCTCCGACATCAGCCCGGAGATCCTGCAGAAGTCGGTCGCCGGCATCTCCAAGAACATGGACCGTCAGGTCCAGAAGGGGAAGCTGACGGAGGCCGACAAGGATGCCGCGCTGGCCCGCATTTCCACCGGCTCCGACCTGTCGGTCTTCGGCGACGCCGACCTCGTCGTCGAGGCGGCGACGGAGAACGAGGCGCTGAAGCGCGAGATCTTCAAGAAGCTGGTCCCCAACCTGAAGCCCGAGGCGCTGATCGCGACGAACACCTCGTCGATCTCGATCACTCGCCTCGCGGCCTCGACCGACCGGCCGTCGAAGTTCATGGGCATGCACTTCATGAACCCGGTGCCGGTGATGCAGCTGGTCGAGCTGATCCGCGGCATCGCGACCGACGAGGCGACCTTCGCCGCCGTCGCCGAGCTGACCGCCAACATCGGCAAGACCGCGGCGGTGGCCGAGGACTTCCCGGCCTTCATCGTCAACCGCATCCTGCTGCCGATGATCAACGAGGCGGTCTACACCCTTTATGAGGGCGTGGGCGGCGTGTCGGCCATCGACACCGCGCTGAAGCTGGGCGCCAACCACCCGATGGGCCCGCTGGAGCTGGCCGACTTCATCGGCCTGGACACCTGCCTGGCGGTCATGCAGGTCCTCTACGAGGGTCTGGCCGACAGCAAGTACCGCCCCTGCCCGCTGCTGGTGAAGTACGTCGAGGCCGGCTGGGTCGGCCGCAAGGTCGGCCGCGGCTTCTACGACTACTCCAAGAACCCGCCGGTTCCGACCCGCTAACGGTCGGTCCGCGAGGGCTGAAAACGAAAAACCCGCCCCGGGACACCGCGGCGGGTTTTTCTTTGCGGAACCGCCGAGCCCCCGCTCTGTTCGTCCCGACAAGACCTTTCTTCAGGCGGGGGAATGGACGATGCGGCGTGCCCTCATCTCGGCGGTGCTTCTGATGTCCCTGGGTCCTGTGGCGCTGGCCCAGCAACCGCTGCCGCTCTCCCGCCAGGAACGGAACTTCATCAGCGAGGCGCTGGCCGACAGCATGGCGGAGCGGGCGCTCGGCAAGCTGGCGCAGGACCGTGCGGAAACCGAATCCGTCCGCCGCTTCGCCCGCCGCGTGGTCGATGAGCATGGCCCGGTGGCCGACCGTCTCGTCGACATGGCCCAGCGCCACGACATCCCGATCCCGCGGGAACTGAACCCGGCCGCCCGCGCCCATCTGGCGAGCCTGCGCGACACGCCCGAGGAGTCCTTCGACCGCCGCTACATCGCCGCGGAGGAGGAAACCCACGCCCGCGCCATCAAGCTGTTCGAAGCCCAGGCCGAGCGCGACGGCGAAACCGCCGCCTTCGCCCGCGAGACCCTGCCCATGCTGCACGCCCATTTCGAGGACGCCCGCGCCATCGCCCGCGACCTGTCCCGCCGCCCGGCCCCACCGCAGAGCCAAGCACCGCCGGGGGTGTCGGGGTCGTCGGAGTGATCCATGAATTTTCACCACCAAGACACCAAGGCACCAAGGATCCTCGCACCCGGCACGGCGTGGACTCTTGGTGCCTTGGTGTCTTGGTGGTGAATCCTCATCCCCCCGTCTTCAGCACTCCGCCCCGCGTGTCCCGCGCCGGACCACTGCCGCGGCCCATGTGCTTGCGCAGGAAGGCGACGACCTCCGGCGAGTCCCATTCCACCGCGCCTTCGATGCGGCCGAGTTCGCGGCCCTCCTGATCGACCAGCAGGGTGGTCGGCAGGCCGCGCAGGGACAGCGCCTGCATGCTGCTGCTCGACGGGTCGAGGTAGAGCCCCAGGTTGCTCACGCCGATCTTCTGGTAGAAGGGCTGCACCTGGTCCTTGCCGCCGCGGTCCACCGACAGGGCGACCACCTGGAAGCCCTCGCCGCCCAATTGCGCCTGGAGGCGGTCGAGTGCCGGCATTTCCTTGACGCAGGGCGCGCACCAGGTCGCCCACAGGTTCAGCAGGACCAGCTTGTCCTTGAACTCCGACACATCCACCCGGCGCCCCTCCCCGTCCAGGAAGGACAGCGGCGGCATCGGCTTCGGCGCTTCGGCGGAGCGGTACTTGTCCAGCCCGACCATGGCGACCCCAGGCTCCGCACCGCCGGGCTTGCCGAGCACCGTGACCGGCGGCGCCGAGGGTCCGGCAAGTGCTGCCCACAGGCCGCCGCCCGCCAGACTCACACAAAGGATTGCGGTGGCCGCCAAAGTCCGCATACTCACGCTCCAAGCCCTCCCACCGTGATCTTGTCCATCATGAGCGCCGAACAGCCAAAGCCGCCAGCCCATTCCGCAGCCACTGCCGCGCACCCTGCCGCCAGCCAGATGTGGGGTGGCCGCTTCGCGCGCGGCCCCGCCGCCATCATGGAGAAGATCAACGCCTCCATCGGTTTCGACAAGCGTCTTGCCGACCAGGACATCGCCGGCTCCAAGGCGCACGCCGCCATGCTGGCGAAGCAGGGCATCATCACCCAGGCCGACGCCGACGCGATCCGCGCCGGGCTCGACCGCGTGAAGGAAGAGATCGACTCCGGGGCCTTCACCTTCAAGGTGGAGCTGGAGGACATCCACATGAATGTGGAGGCGCGGCTGGCCGAGCTGATCGGCGAGCCGGCCAAGCGCCTGCACACCGGCCGCTCGCGCAACGACCAGGTGGCGACCGACTTCAAGCTGTGGGTCCGCGACGCGCTCGACCGCGCCGACCAGGGGCTGAAGGCGCTCCAGGCCGCGCTGATCGACCTTGCGGAGAAGCACACCGACACGGTGATGCCCGGCTTCACCCACCTGCAGGCCGCGCAGCCGGTCAGCTTCGGCCACCATCTGCTGGCCTATGTGGAGATGTTCGGGCGCGACCGCGGCCGGCTGCGCGACGCCCGCGCCCGGCTGAACGAATGCCCGCTGGGCTCCGCCGCGCTGGCCGGCACGCCCTACCCCATCGACCGCTTCATGACGGCGGAGGCGCTCGGCTTCGACCGGCCGACGGCGAACTCGCTGGACGCCGTGTCGGACCGCGACTTCGCGCTGGAGTATCTGGCCGCCGCCAGCATCTGCGGCATGCACCTCTCCCGCTTCGCGGAGGAGATCGTGCTGTGGTGCTCCGCCCAGTTCCGCTTCATCCGGCTGACGGACGCCTTCACCACCGGCTCCTCCATCATGCCGCAGAAGAAGAACCCGGACGCGGCGGAGCTGGTGCGCGCCAAGGCCGGCCGGGTGATCGGCAGCCTGAACAGCCTTCTGGTGGCCATGAAGGGCCTGCCGCTGGCCTATTCCAAGGACATGCAGGAGGACAAGGAGCCGGTGTTCGAGGCCGACGACACGCTGGCGCTCTGCATCGCCGCCATGGAAGGCATGGTCCGCGACATGGAGCCCAACGTGCCGGCCCTGAAGGAGGCGACCGACCGCGGCTTCCTGAACGCCACCGACCTCGCCGACTGGCTGGTGCGGGAGCTGGACATGCCCTTCCGCGAGGCGCATCACGTCACCGGCCGGGCCGTCAAGCTGGCGGAGGACAAGCGCGTCGGCCTGACCGGCCTGACGTTGGAGGAGCTTCGGTCCGTCGAGCCGCGCATCACCGAGGCCGTCTTCCCGGCGCTGAGCATCGAGGCCTCGCTGGACAGCCGGCGCAGCTTCGGCGGCGCCTCCCCCGTCCGCGTGCGGGAGGCCGTGAAGGCCGCGCGGGAGCGTTTCCTGTGAGGCGCGCCCTGCTGGTGCTCGCCACCGCCGCGGTCGCGCTGACGCTCGCCGGCTGCGGCAAGAAGCCGGGCTTCGTCGACGCGCCCCAGGGCCGCGAGAACGACCGCTTCCCGCAGACCTACCCGAATCCGAAGACCGATCCGAAACCTGGCCAGCCGTCCCCCGGAGTCCGTTTCCCATGAGCGCCTTCGCCTACCGCAACGGTGTGCTGCACGCCGAATCCGTGCCGCTGCCGGCGATCGCGGCGGCCGTCGGCACGCCCTTCTACTGCTACTCCACCGCGGCGCTGGAGGCGCACTACAGCGCCTACGCCGGAGCCTTCGCGGGCCAGGACGCCGGCGTCTGCTACGCGGTGAAGGCCAACTCCAACCTGGCGGTCATCCGCACCTTCGCGCGGCTGGGCGCCGGGGCCGACGTGGTGTCGGGCGGCGAGATGCAGCGCGCGCTGGCCGGCGGCATCCCGGCCGACCGCATCGTCTTCTCCGGCGTCGGCAAGACGCGCGAGGAGATGCGCGCGGCACTCCAGGCCGGCATCCACCAGATCAACGTGGAGTCCATCCCCGAGGTGGAGGCCCTGTCGGAGGTGGCGAGCAGCCTGGGCGTGGTCGCCCCCATCGCCTTCCGCGTCAACCCGGACGTGGACGCCAAGACCCACGCCAAGATCGCGACCGGCAAGAAGGAGAACAAGTTCGGCATCGACTACGACCACGCGCGGGAGGTCTACGCCCAGGCCGCCAAGCTGCCGGGCATCAAGCCGGTGGCCATCGCCGTGCACATCGGGTCGCAGCTGACCGACCTCGCCCCCTTCCGCGCCGCCTACGAGCGGGTGGCGGCTCTGCTCCACGTCCTGCGCGAGGACGGGCACGACATCCAGCGCCTCGACCTCGGCGGCGGGCTGGGCATCACCTACAAGAACGAGACTCCGCCGGATCTGGCCGACTACGCCGCCATGGTGCGGTCGATCACCGGCAACCTCGGCTGCCGCATCACGCTGGAGCCCGGCCGCTCGCTGGTCGGCAACGCCGGCATCCTGGTGTCGAGCGTCATCTTCGTGAAGCCCGGCCTGCACCGCCGCTTCGTCATCGTCGACGCGGCGATGAACGACCTGATCCGCCCGGCCCTCTACGAGGCCTACCACGGCATCGTCCCGGTGACGGAGCCGGACCCGGCCGCCCTGAAGGAGCCCTTCGACGTGGTCGGGCCGGTCTGCGAGAGCGGCGACACCTTCGCGCTCCAGCGCCTGCTGCCGCCGCTGGGCGCGGACGATCTCGTCGCCTTCCTGTCGGCTGGCGCCTACGGCGCGGTGATGTCCTCCACCTACAACACCCGGCCGCTAATCCCGGAGGTTCTGGTGAACGGCAGCGACTTCGCCGTCATCCGCCCCCGCCCGACGGTCGAGGAAATGCTGGCCGCCGAGCGCGTGCCGGACTGGCTGAAGGCGTAAGCGAAACCCCCGTCTTCCGCCCCGCGGCGGAGGACGGGGGATGGCACCGTGACGCGCATTGGCATCTGCCTTTTCCCGGAATTCCGGCGTATAATGCCCCGTTCACAACCCGAACGGGGACTGCCATGGACTGGAACCCGGCCTACGCCATCGGCCCGGAGGCGATCGACGCCGACCACCAGCGGCTGTTCCAACTCTTCAACCAGTTCACCGCGGCGATCGCCGCCGGGGAAACCCGGGAGTCGGCGAACCGCTTCCTGCGCGAACTCGCCGACTACTCCGAATACCATTTCCGCCGCGAGGAAGGCCTGATGCGCGCGACGGGCTATCCCGACGCGGCCCGGCACGCCTCCATGCACGCCGGCTTCGCTTCCTTCGTGCGCAAGCAGTCCACCACCGGAGACCACGACCTGGAGGAGGTGCAATTCCTCCAGAACTATGTCGAGATGTGGCTGTGCGGCCATATTTTGGTCATGGACAAGTGGTTCGGTGAATGGCTTGACGGTCGGGCCGGGAAAAACGCCGCGGCCGAGCCTATATCCTGACGACGCCCCGGCCGCCGCTCTCCCTTACGGCCGGTGCAAGGGCCACGGGACGGCGGCGGAACGGGAGTGCGGGATGAGCGACAGCGAAGAGCGGCCCCATAACGAGGGTTTCCGGTTCCCCCTGCGGAAGCCGCAGCCGCCGGATTCCAGTGGGCCGGAACCGCGTTTCCGCCTGTGGCAGGCGCGAGCGGCCCTGCTGTGGGAATCCCTCTGGCCGGCCGTCTGGATCCCCGCGGCCATCGCCGGGACCTTCCTGGCGCTGGCCCTCCTGAACCTCCTCCCGCTGCTGCCGGGCTGGCTGCACCTGCTGGCGCTGCTGCTGTTCGCCGCCGCCTTCGGCTGGAGCCTGTGGCGCGGCCTGCGCCGCTTCCGCGCGCCCGACGAACCGGCGGCGCGGCGGCGGCTGGAGCGTGACAGCGGCCTGCCCCACCGCCCCCTTCAGACCCTGCGCGACCAGCCCGCCGGCAACGACCCCGTCGCGGCGGAGCTGTGGCGCCTGCACCAGGAGCGGGTGCGCGCCGCCATGCGGCGGCTGCGCGTCGCCTGGCCGATGTCCGACATCGCCTCCCACGACCGCTACGCGCTGCGCGCCCTGGTGGTCCTGGTGCTGATCGTGGCGGGGGGCGCCACCTGGGGCGACTGGACCCCGCGGCTGGTCGCCGCCGTCAGCCCGCGCCTGACGGGCGAGTCCGGGACGGCCACCGCGGCGTTGGACCTCTGGGTGACGCCGCCGGAATACACGGGCCTGCCGCCGATCTTCCTGAAATCGGCCAACGCGGCCCACACCCCGACCCTGCCCAACCCCGTCCCGGTGCCGAAGGGCAGCCTCGTGCTCGCCCGCGTCACCGGCGGCAGCGGCGCCCCGACGCTGGAGGCCGGCGACAAGTCCGCCAGCTTCGAGACGGTGGACTCCTCGACCTTCCAAATCCAGCAGCCGATCCAGGCCGGCACGAAGATCGCCGTCAGCCAGGGCTCCCGCACGCTGGGCTCCTGGGCGGTGCAGGTCATCCCGGACCAGCCGCCGATCATCGCCTACAACAGCCCGCCGACGAAGGGCGAGCGCGGCGCGCTGCGCCTCGACTACACCGCGCACGACGACTATGGCCTCGCCGAGGTCAAGGGCATCATCAAGCTGGCCTTGCAGGAGGGCGAAGCCCCGACCCTCGACCGCACGCCCATCGAGCTGCCGCTGGCCCTGCCCGGCGTCCGGCCGAAGGACGCGCACAACGCCGGCTTCCACGACCTGACGGCGCACCCCTGGGCGGGCCTGAACGTCACCGTCCGGATGACCGCCGTGGACGGCGCCGGCCAGACCGGCAGCACGGAAGACGTGGCGATGGTCCTGCCGGAGCGGGTGTTCAACCACCCCGTCGCCCGCGCGATCATCGAACAGCGCAAGAAGCTGACCCTGCGCCCCAAGGAGTCGCGCGTGGAGGTTGCCCGCGCCCTGGCGGAGCTGTCGTCGCGCCCCGGCCAGTTCAGCGGCGACATCGTCGCCTTCCTGGCGCTGCGCACCTCGGTCGGCCGGCTGCTGCTGGACGAGGAGGGAGGCCAAGTCCAGGCGGTCCAGCAGGTCTTGTGGGAGACCGCGCTGCGCATCGAGGACGGCGGCCTGTCGCTGGCCGAGCGCGACCTGCGCGACGCCGAGCGCAAGCTGGCCGAGGCGCTGGAGAAGGGCGCCACCGACCAGGAGCTGAAGCAGCTGATGGACGAGCTTCAGCAGGCCATGGACAAGTTCATGGAGGCCATGGAGCAGCAGATGCGCGAGGCGCTGGCCCGCGGCGAGCAAATCCCCATGGTGCCGCCGGAGATGGCCGACCGCATGATGGACCGCCAGGACCTTCAGCAGATGATGGACCAGATGCGGCAGATGGCGGAGACCGGGTCGCGCGACGCCGCGCGCCAGATGCTGTCGCAGCTTCAGCAGATGCTGGAGAACATGCGCTCCGGCGCCATGGCCCAGATGCAGCAGCAGCAAAACGGCCAGAACGAAGCCTGGCAGATGATGAAAGAGCTTCAGGACCTGGCCCAGCAGCAGCAGCAACTGCTCGACCAGACCTTCCGCCAGTCGCAGGACCAGATGGGGCAGCAGCAGGGCCAGCCCCAGATGGGCCAGCAGGGCCCGCGCGGCCGCCAGCAGCGCCAGCAGCCCGGCCAGCAGGGGCAGCAGGGCCAGAACCAGCAAGGGAACGGCAGCCCCCTGTCGCAGCAGCAGGCCGAGCGGCAGGAGGCCCTGCGCCGCCAGCTGGGCGAGCTGATGCGCCGCATGGGCGAGCAGCAGGGCGACATCCCCCGCCCGCTGGGCCGCGCCGAGCGCGCCATGCGCGACGCCGGCCAGTCGCTCCAGCAAGGTCAGCCGGGCTCCGCCGTGCCCTCCCAGACCCAGGCCATGGACGAGCTTCAGCAGGGCATGCAGGCCTACGCCGAGCAGTTGATGCAGCAGATGATGGGCCAGCAGGGCGGCACGGCCATGATGGGCCAGCAGCCGGGCCAGCAGCGCCAGGGCCGCAACCGTGACCCGCTCGGCCGCCGGCCACCCGGCTACAACGGCAATTACGACGGCAACGACGTGAAGATCCCGGAGGAGGCCGAACTCCAGCGCGCCCGCGAAATCCTCGACGAACTCCGCAAACGCTCCGGCCAGTACAACCGCCCGCAGATGGAACGCGAATACATCGACCGGCTGCTGAAGCAGTTCTGAGCGGGACGCGTTGCCCCCTCCCTAACCCTCCCCCGCTTCGCGGTGGAGGGGACTTTAGGGAAAGACGACGGCAGTCCCCTCTCCCGCGAAGCGGGGGAGGGTTAGGGTGGGGGCAAAACCTCACCCGCCGTCAAACGTGACCATCACCTCCAGCACCGCGCCCGGATCGCGCTGCGCGTCGCGGAAGACGGCGATCTCGCCGGGGAGGAGTTGCGCCGGCGACGCCTCGACCGTCCAGCTCCGGACCGGCTTGCGGTCTTCGCCCAGTGACGTGACGCGCACCACCGGAACCGGCCGGACTGTGTCGGACACGTTGACGATCTGCCCGTCGACGACCAGCACCGGGGCCCCGCCCTCCACCTTCTGCTCCGACCGCAGGTTCTGCAGCTGAAGGCCGGTTCCCGGCGGCTCCACGCGCAGGCCCACCGTCTCGTACAGCAGGGCGGCCGGCGGCCACAGCCGCACGATCTGGTCGCGCGCCGCGTATCCGCCCCCGGCGAGCGCCAGCACCACCGCCACGAACAGGCCCCAGCCGGCCAGCGCCCGGCGCAACGCCGCCCGGTCGCGCGGCGGTTTTTCCACCGTGGGGGCCGAGGTCGGCCGGATTTCGGTCACATCGTTCAGCGAGAATTCCGGATCGTCCTCGTCCGGCGACTGCCACCAGGTGTGGCCGCACTTCGCGCAGCGGACTTTCCGTCCCTGCGGTCCGACCGCCGAATCGGCCAGTGTGTAGCGCGTGGCGCAGGTCGGACAGGCGATGATCATGGAGGCCGATCGAGGTCACCGAAATTGCAGAATGCCGTTATAGGTAGTCATGAGGTATGAAGCAAGGAACGCCCAAGCAGTTGCCGTCCGGAGCGGCGGGAGCGGCCTTTTGTCCGGCCGTTCCGACGAGCCGTCCCAACGATGGTGGACGCGTCGGCGGCACCGGTGCATTGTCTTGTCGCACCCCAGGCGGGGTACCGCCCGGGGGCGTCGTCGCGGCCTTGGTGAGATTGTGATTCGTTTCGAGAACGTGGGTTTGCGCTATGGCACCGGTCCCGAGGTGCTGCGCGACGTCAGCTTCACCCTGCCCCCCGGCTCCTTCCATTTCATGACGGGGGCGAGCGGGGCGGGCAAATCGTCGCTGCTGAAGCTGATGTACCTGGCGCTCCGCCCCTCGCGCGGGCTGATAACGCTGTTCGGGCGCGACATGGCGCGGCTGACCCGGGCCGACCTGCCGGAACTGCGCCGCCAGATCGGCGTCGTGTTCCAGGACTTCTCCCTGCTCGACCACCTGTCGGCGCTCGACAACGTGGCGCTGCCGCTGCGCATGAGCGGCGCCGGCGAGGCCGAAGTGGTGGAGCACTGCACGGAGATCCTGCGCTGGGTGGGGCTCGGCAACCACCTGAACGCCCTGCCCTCCACCCTGTCGGGCGGCCAGCAGCAGCGCGTCGCCATCGCCCGGTCCGTCATCAACCGGCCGCGCCTGCTGCTGGCCGACGAGCCGACCGGCAACGTGGACGACGGCATCGGCATGCGCCTGCTCTATCTGTTCGAGGAGATGCACAAGCTGGGCGCGACCGTGGTCATCGCCACCCACAACGAGGCGCTGATCCGCCGCTTCAACCACCCGCGCCTCCATCTGGAGAACGGGCGCCTGCACGTCATGCCCGCGCAGTCGGCGCACTGGGCCTGAGAGAGGGAACGGATCGCCATGGCCCTGCCCCCCTTGCGGCGAAAGCGCTTCGACCTGCCGCTGGCGAAGGACCCGACCTCGCGCTTCCTGACCTGGCTGACCGCGCTGATGGTCTATCTGGCCGCGCTGTCGCTGGCCGGCGCGCTGTTCGTGTCCGACATGGCGCGACGCTGGGACACCGGCCTGGCCGGCGGCCTGACCGTGCAGATCGTACCCCTGCCGGCCGGATCCGCCACGCTGAACGAGCGGACGGAGGCGGCGCTGACGGTGCTGCGCTCCACCCCCGGCGTGAAGTCCGCCACGGCGTTGACCACCGACGACATCGGCCGCCTGCTGGAACCCTGGCTGGGCAAGGAGGCGGCCGACCCGCTGCTGCCCATGCCGCGGCTGATCGACGTGGTCACCGACGGGCCGGTGGACACCACGGCCTTGACGGCCCGGCTGAAGTCCGCGGCCCCCGGCGCCACCATGGACGACCACGCGGTCTGGCTGGCCGACCTGCGGCGCTTCGCCGGGGCGCTGCATCTGGCCGCACTCGCCGTCATGGCGCTGATCGGCGGGGCGGGCGTGATGGCGGTGGTCTTCGCCGTGCGCGCCGGTCTGGCGATCCACAAGCATGTGGTGGAGCTGCTGCACCTGATGGGCGCCACCGACCGATACGTCGCCCGGCAGTTCGAATCGCACGTCCTGTCCCTGACCCTGCGCGGCGGCCTGGGCGGGCTCGTGCTGGCGGTGGCGACGCTGGCCGGCATCGGCCACGCGGCCGCCGGGCTGAAGGCCAGCTTGCTGCCGACCGTCACCATCAATGTCTGGCATCTCGCGCTGCTGGCGGTCGTGCCGGTCGTGGCCTGCCTGCTGGCCATGGTCACGGCGCGCTGGACGGTGCTGCGCACGCTGGAGTCGCTGCCGTGACGCCGGCCTGCCCGCCGCCCCCTCCGCCATGGAGCGCGTGATGGCGCGGGTCGGTTCCCGGCGCGTCCGGCTCGCCCGGTCGCTGGGCCGCCTGCTGGCGGTGGGACTGGTGGCTGGGCTCGCCTGGGCCGGTGGGCTGGTCTGGTTCGCCAACGCGATTCCGCGCCCGCCGGCGGAGGAGAGCGCGGACGCGACCCGCCCCACCGACGCCATCGTGGTGCTGACCGGCGGCAGCGGGCGGCTCGGCACCGGGCTGGATCTGCTCACCGCCGGGCGGGCCCGCAAGCTGTTCGTGTCCGGGGTCTATGAAGGGCTGGACGTCCAGGAGCTGCTGCGCAAGTCCCGCCAGTCGCCGAGCGACATCGAATGCTGCATCACGCTCGGCTACTCCGCCGACAGCACCATCGGCAACGCCTACGAGACGGCGGACTGGCTGCGCGAGCAGGGCTTCCGGTCGATGCGGCTGGTCACCGCCAACTACCACATGAAGCGCAGCCTGCTGGAGTTCCGGATGGTCATCCCGGACGTGGAGGTGGTGCCGCACCCCGTCGCCTCGCCCAACGTCCATCTGGAGGACTGGTGGAAATGGCCCGGCACCGCCAGCCTGCTGGTGACGGAGTACAACAAGTACCTTTTGACGCTGCTGCGCTACGAGCTTGAGATGCTCCTCGAATCCTGACAAGTTCCGCCGATGATCTACCTCCGCTCCCTCGCCTTCAATGTCGCGTTCCACGTGTGGACCGCGATCTGCTGCTTCGGCCTGCTGTGGATGCTGCTGCTGCCCCGGCCGGCGATGATCCACGTCGTCAAATGGTACCTGGGCACCGTCGGCTGGCTGGAGCGCACGCTCGTCGGCATCCGGTACGAGGTGCGCGGGCGGGAGCACCTGCCGGCCTCCGGCTCCTTCCTGCTGGCCGCCAAGCACCAGTCGGCGTGGGAGACGATGAAGCTCCATTTCCTGGTCGACGACCCGGCGATCATCCTGAAGCGGGAGCTTCTGTGGATCCCGATCTGGGGCTGGTACGCGGCGAAGGCGCGCATGATCCCGGTGGACCGCGGCGCCCGCGGCCGGGCCATCACGTCGCTGATCAAGAATTCCAAGCCGGTGCGCGACGAGGGGCGGCCCATCGTGATCTTCCCGCAGGGCACGCGGGTGGCCGCCGGTGCGTATCGCCCCTACCGGATCGGCGTGGGCGTCCTGTACGAGAGCCTGGACATCCCCATCGTGCCGATGGCGCTGAACGCCGGCCTCTACTGGGCGCGCCACAGCTTCATCAAGCGGCCGGGCACCGTGGTGGTCGAGTTCCTGCCCCCGATCCAGCCCGGCCTCGGCCGCGCCAAGGCCATGCAGTTGCTGGAGGAACAGCTGGAGGCCGCCACCGACCGCATCGTCGTCGCGGCCGGCGGCCCGGCGACCGTGCGGCCGAAGCCGGCGGTCGACTCGTCCGTCTCACCGGAAAAGGCCGCCAGCGCGACGTCCTAGGCGCTTGCGCGGAACGCAAGAAGAACATCCGGATTGACCCTTCGAAGGGTGACACGTACCCTTTCGCGGGTGTTGTAAGCGGGCTGGCCCCGGATCGGCCGGCCGCGCGAGGGAGGACGCATGCCGGGCATCGCCGCCATTTCCCAGCGGATCTGGGACATGAAGTACCGCTTCAAAACGGCCGAGGGCGAGCCCATCGACCAGGACGTCGCGGACACCTGGCGCCGCGTCGCCACGGCGCTGGCCGCGCCCGAATCCGACCCGGCGGCCTGGGCACCCCGCTTCGAGGAGGCGCTGTCCCGATTCGAGTTCCTGCCGGCCGGGCGCATCCTGGCCGGGGCCGGCACCGGCCGGTCGGTGACGCTGTTCAACTGCTTCGTCATGGGGACGATCGAGGACGACCTCGGCTCCATCTTCGCCCACCTGCGCGAAGCCGCGCTGACCATGCAGCAGGGCGGCGGCATCGGCTACGACTTCTCCACCCTGCGTCCCAAGGGTGCCCCGGTGCGCGGCGTCGGTGCCGACGCGTCCGGGCCGCTGTCCTTCATGGACGTGTGGGACAGCATGTGCCGCACCATCATGTCCGCCGGCGCCCGGCGCGGCGCCATGATGGCGACGCTGCGCTGCGACCACCCGGACATCGAGGACTTCATCGACGCCAAGCGCGAGCCCGGCCGCCTGCGCATGTTCAACCTGTCGGTGCTGGTCACCGACGCCTTCATGGACGCGGTGAAAGCCGACAAGCCCTGGCCGCTCGTCTTCGGCGACCGCGTCTACCGCGTGGTGCAGGCCCGCGCCCTGTGGGACCGCATCATGCAGGCGACCTACGCCTACGCGGAACCCGGCGTCATCTTCATCGACCGCATCAACGAGTCGAACAACCTGCGCTATGCGGAGCGGATTTCCGCGACCAATCCGTGCGTTTCGGTCGACAGCTGGGTGCAGACCGCCGAAGGGCCGCGCCGCGTGGGCGATCTGGTCGGGCGTCCCTTCATGGCGGTGGTTAATGGAGTGACCTTCCCATCCAGCCCGGAAGGCTTCTTCAAGACTGGAACGAAGCCCCTTCTGCGCATCACGACGAAGGACGGCTTCGCCCTCCGCGTCACGGCGGATCACCCCGTGCGTTCCGTCGTCTCGATGTCGCGCTACGGGATCGAATCGGCGTGGACGAAGGCCGGGGCTCTCGCGCCGGGCGACCGGATCGTGCTGAACGACCACGGGACGGACCTGCAATGGGAGGGCACCTATGGCGAGGCCGAGGGCTACCTCGTCGGGCTGCTGGTCGGTGACGGCACGCTGAAGGAGGACAAGGCCGTCCTCTCGGTTTGGCCCGGCGAGGCGACGGTGAACGGCGGCCTCCAGCGCCCCGGCGTTGCCGGGGTCATGGACGCGGCGCTGGCCGCCGCGCACAGCCTGCCCCACCGATCCGATTTCAGCGGCTGGGTCACGGTGCCCGGCCGTGGGGAACGGCGACTGGCGCTCGGGTCGGTCAAGCGGATCGTCACCGAGCTGGGCATGGCGCCCGGCAACAAGGCCATCACGCCGGCCATCGAGCAGACGTCCAGCGCGTTCCACCGGGGTTTCCTGCGCGGCCTGTTCGACGCCGACGGGGCCGTGCTCGGCGACCATGTGAAGGGGATCAGCATCCGGCTGGCGCAGAGCGACCTGGACCGCCTGCGCGCGGTGCAGCGCATGCTGCTCCGCCTCGGCATCGTCGGGCGCCTCTACGCCGACCGGCGGCCGGCCGGAGCGAGTCTGCTGCCGGACGGCAAGGGGGCGCGCAAGGAGTACCAGTGCGCCGCCGACCATGAGTTGATCATCGCGAAGGACAACGTCGGCCGCTTCGCCGATCGGATCGGCTTTGCCGACACCGAAAAGCAGGCGCGGCTGCGCGCAGCCATCGCCGGCTATCGCCGCACCCCCAACCGGGAGCGCTTTGTCGCCGAAATCGCAACGGTGGAGGACGATGGCGTCGAGGATGTCTACGACGTCCAGATCCTCGGCGCCAACGCCTTTGACGCCAACGGCGTCCTGGTGCACAACTGCGGCGAGCAGCCGCTGCCCCCCTATGGCGCCTGCCTGCTGGGGTCCATCAACCTCGCGGCGCTGGTGCGCGATCCCTTCGGGGATACCGCGCGGCTCGACATGGACCGGCTGCGGGAGCTGACGGCGCTCGCCGTGCGGATGATGGACAACGTCGTGGACGCCTCGCGCTTTCCGCTGCCGGAGCAGGCGCGGGAGGCGGAGGCCAAGCGGCGCATCGGGCTGGGCGTCACCGGGCTGGCCGACGCGCTGATCCTCTGCCGGACCCGCTACGGGACGGAGCGCGCGGTCGCCCTCACCGACCAATGGCTGCGGACCATCAAGAACGAGGCGTACCGCACCTCCGCGCGGCTGGCGGCGGAGAAGGGTGCCTTTCCGCTCTTCGACCGCGACGCCTACCTTGCCGCCCCCATGGTGCGCTCGCTGGACGCCGACGTGCGCGCGCTGATCGAGCGGCACGGCGTGCGCAACGCGCTGCTGACCTCGATCGCGCCGACCGGGACGATCTCGCTGTTCGCCGACAACGTGTCGTCGGGCATCGAGCCGGTCTTCTCCTACAGCTACGAGCGCACGGTCCTGCTGCCCGACGGCGCCCGCCGGACGGAGGAGGTGAGCGACCACGCCTACCGCCTGTTCCGGGCGGCCTTCGGCCCGGACCGCCCCCTGCCCGACTATTTCGTCGACGCCCAGGTGCTGACCCCGGCGGAGCATGTGGTCATGCAGGCGGCGGCGCAGCGGCACATCGACAGCTCCATTTCCAAGACCATCAATTGCCCGGAGGACCTGCCCTTCGACGCCTTCAAGGACGTCTACCGGCAAGCCTACGAGCTGGGCTGCAAGGGCTGCACGACCTACCGGCCGAACGCCGTCACCGGATCCGTCCTCACCGTGAAGAAGGAGGAGCCAAAGGCCGATTCGCCGCCCACCTCGGCGCCCCCTGCGGCACCGGCCGACGCTGGCGGCCATCGGGGCGAGGTCGGCTCGGTCGTCTACATGACCAAGCCGCTCGACCGGCCGGAGGCGTTGCCGGGCGAGACCTACAAGGTGCGCTGGCCGGACAGCGACCACGCCATGTACATCACCATCAACGACATCATCGAAGGCGGCCGGCGGCGCCCGTTCGAGGTGTTCATCAACTCCAAGAACATGGAGCATTACGCCTGGACCGTGGCGCTGACGCGGATGATCTCCGCGGTGTTCCGGCGCGGCGGCGACGTCAGCTTCGTGGTGGAGGAGCTGAAGGCGGTCTTCGACCCGCGCGGCGGCGCCTGGATGCAGGGGCGCTACGTGCCGTCGCTGCTGGCGGCCATCGGCGACGTCATCGAGCGCCACCTGAAGGCCATCGGCATGCTGCCCGAACCCGACACGCTGCTGGCCGAGGCGGCGCGCAAGGCCATGGGCGACCCGGAGGTCACCCGGCCAGCCATGGAACCGCCAGCCGTGGAGCAGCCAACCATGGAGCAAAGTGTGGAGCCGCAGCCGGTGCCCACCCGCCAGTGCCCGAAATGCGGCCAGCCCGGACTGATCCGCCAGGAAGGCTGCGACACCTGCCTGAATTGCGGTTATTCGAAATGCAGCGGGTGATCCCGCCGCACGCCGCCTGAGGCGCCCGCCGCGGGCGTACGAGGCCCCGTACGCCCAGTTCCGAACCGGCCGCGGAACCGCCGGACGCGCCGGTTCCGGGATACCGTAACTCGGCCTTGTCCGCATCCTTGTTACTTTCGGCCCGCCCTGGTTTTTCGGCTCGATGGCGCTGCGTGACCGGATCGGTGCAGACGGCGTCATGGACGAACGCCGCGCGCTCCCGGTCCGCTGGTCGAAGCCAGGAAGCGGGATGTCATGCGACGATGGCCATGGAGATTGGCAAAGCGGATCACGACACTGCTCGTCCTGGGCGTCCTGGTTTTATTCCTCGTGCGCATCTACGACTCGCAGCGTGGCCCGCCGCTTGAGGTTTGGCACACCTTCGTGCCCGAGGAACTCCACAAGAAGGACTTGGACCGCAGCGGTTGGGCCGAATATCTGGCCGCCGAGGACGCCCTTTTCGACAGCGTGCGCGCCGAGGTGACGCAGAAGCTGCCGGAGGGGGAGCGCGTTCCCGTCAACCGATACTTCGACGGAAGCCCGATCTACCCCGGCCGGTTCGCCCAGGACTGGAACCGTTCCTACCTGCTCGAACCCGACGGCCCCGTCCGCGGGGCGGTCGTCTTCCTTCATGGCCTGACCGATTCCCCCTACAGCCTCCGCCACATCGCCCGCCTCTACCGGGCGCACGGCTATGTCGCGATCGCCATCCGGCTGCCCGGCCACGGCACGGTTCCCGCGGGCCTGACCGACATCGCGTGGGAGGACTGGCTGGCGGCGACCCGGCTGGCGGCGCGGGAGGCGCAGCGGCGCATTGGTCCAACGCAGCCGTTCCACATGGTCGGGTTTTCCAACGGCGGCGCGCTCGCGATGATGTACGCGCTGGAATCCCTCGACGACACCGGGCTGCGGCGGCCCGACCGCATCACGCTGATCTCGCCGATGATCGGGATCACCGCCTTCGCGCGCTTCGCCGGTCTGGCCGGCCTGCCCGCCCTGTTCCCCGCCTTCGCCAAGGCCGCGTGGCTCGCCGTCGTGCCGGAGTTCAACCCGTTCAAGTACAACTCCTTTCCGGTCAACGGCGCGCGGCAGTCGTACCTGCTGACCAACGCCCTGCAGAGCACGGTCGCGAGCCGCGCCGCCGATGGCCGGCTGGCCGAACTGCCGCCGATCCTGACCTTCCAGTCGGTGATGGACTTCACCGTCAGCACGCGCGCGATCCTCTCCGGCCTGTACGCCCACCTGCCCGACAACGGCAGCGAGCTGGTGCTGTTCGACGTGAACCGCAACACCAAGTTCGGCCCGCTCCTCAGTTCGGCGTCGGACAGCATGCTGGCGCGCGTCCTGCCCGATCCGCCCCGGCGTTTCCGGACCGCGATCATCACCAACGCCGATCCGGACCGCCCCGATGTGGTCGAGCGCGTCACGGAGGCCGGCGCGGTGACGGAGCAGGTGAACGCGCTGGGCCTGTCCTATCCCTTCGACGTCTTTTCGCTGTCGCACGTCGCCCTTCCCTTTCCGACGAGCGACTCCCTCTACGGCCTGCAGCCCGACCCGGCGGAGGATTTCGGCATCCACCTGGGCGCCGTGGCCGCCCGTGGGGAGCGCGGGGCACTGATCGTCAGCATGGACAGCCTGCTCCGCATGTCGTCCAACCCCTTCTTCCCCTACCTGCTGCGCCGCATCGAGGAGCCGCTGACCCAGGCGTCCTCCCGGCAGGCGCTTCGCCACGATGTAGCCGACACTGGAAGGCGGTGAAGATATGGCCACAAAAAAGGTCGCGATCGCCTGTCAGGGCGGGGGAACGCACGCCGCGTTCACCTGGGGCGTGCTGCGGACCATCCTGACGACGAAGACGCGGTGGGACGCCGACCCGCAAGGCGGCGAGACCTTCGACATCGTCGCGGTCAGCGGCACCTCGGCCGGCGCGCTGTGTGCGCTCGCGACCTGGTACGGGCTGGTCCCGAACACGGCCGACCCGGCCTGCGGCACCGTCGAGAAGGCCATCGAGCGGCTGGACTTCCTCTGGACGACCTTCGCCGCGGCCAACCCGGTGGAGGCCGCGCACAACCAGCTGGTCGGCACCCTGCTGGGCTGGAAATCGCAGGGCATGCCGCTGCCGGAAGCCAATCCGTATGCTGCCTGCGGCAAGCTCGCGCTGAGCAGCCTCGCCATGATGGGGGCGCGCCCGCAGTATCTGGGCTTTGCGGAGCTGCTGCGGGACCTCTGCCCGAACTTCGACGCCATCGACTGGCCGGCGCTGGCCAAGGCCGACATCCGGATCCTGGCCGGCGCCATCGAGGTCCTCAGCGGCAACTTCGAGGTGTTCGATTCCGACAAGACGCTGGAACAGATGGGCCTGCGTCCCGACGGGCGGGCGATCAGCCAGTACGACATCACGCGCTGGCGCATGCGCCGGGCGATCTCGCTGGACGGCGTGGCGGCGTCGGGGACGCTGCCGGAGGTGCTGCCGGCGCAGGTGATCCCCGACATGGTGTTCCCCACCTGCACGCCGGGCCGGACCGTCACCCGCAACGGCTTCTACTGGGACGGGCTCTATTCGCGCAACCCGCCGGTGCGCGACCTTCTGGACGGGCAAACCAAGGACGAGAAGCCCGACGAGATCTGGATCGTCCGCATCAACCCGCAGGAATTCCAGCCCGCCTCCCCAAACATCGGCCTGGAGGACATCCGCGACCGGGAAAACGACCTGGCCGGCAACCTGTCGCTGAACCAGGAGCTGGACGGCATCATGACGATCAACCATTGGATCGAGCGCTACGGGGACGGCCACCCCCCGCTGGACAGCCGCAAGATCGTCGCGGTCCGCACCATCAAGATGACCCGCGACACCGCCTGGGGCCTGAAGCACACCTCGAAGTTCAACCGCAGCCCGGATTATTTCGCGTCGCTTCGCGAAGAAGGGCGGACGGTGACGGAGCGCTGGCTGGCGGACTGGCGGCGGCTCGGCGCGGACTTCCCCCGCTACCCCTACGACGCGCGCTACCCCGAGCCGGCCTGAGATGAAGCGGCACATGAAGCGCCACATGGAGCGAACAGCATGACCGATCTCGCCGCCGTCCTCGTCGCGCTCGGGCTGCTCATGGGTCTGGCCTACCGGGGCGTGACCCTGCTGATCGCGGCCCCCGCCACGGCGCTGCTCGCGGCGTTGCTGACCGGCGGCCTGCCGATCCTCGGCGCCTACACCCAGATCTTCATGAGCAACACCGGGTCCTTCATCGTCTCCTTCTTTCCGCTGTTCATGCTCGGCGCGATCTTCGGGAAGCTGATGGACGACACGGGCTCGGCGCGGTCGCTCGCCCGGCTGGTCAGCGCCCGTCTGGGGCCGGAGCGCGCGGTGGTCGCGGTGGTGCTGTGCTGCGCCGTGCTGACCTACGGCGGCGTCTCGGCCTTCGTCGTCGCCTTCGCAATCTACCCGGTCGCCGCCGCCCTGTTCCGCAACGCCGACATCCCGAAGCGGCTGATCCCCGGCGCGCTGGCGCTCGGTGCCTTCACCTTCACCATGTCGGCCCTGCCGGGATCGCCGGCGATCCAGAACGCGATCCCCATGCCCTTCCTCGGCACCACGGCCTTCGCCGCGCCGGCGCTGGGGATCGTGTCGGGGCTGGTGATGTTCGCGCTGGGCGTGCTGTGGCTGAACGGCCGCGCCGCCCGCGCGCAGGCGGCCGGCGAGGGCTACGGCGACCATGTCGACTGCGCCCCGGCGCTGGACCGCACGACGCGGGAGCGAGCGCAGGCCGAAGGCTTCGACATCGTGGAGATCTCCGCCAAGCCCGCCTCGGCCATGGACCCCGACGCCGAACGCCTGCCCCCGGCGGCGCTGGCGGTGCTGCCGATCGTCGTGGTCATCGTCACCAACTTCCTGTTCATCCAGGTCGTCGTTCCGCGGATGGACACGGCCTTCCTTGCCGAACCGAAGTTCGGTGCGACGACCATCGAGACCGTGCGCGGCGTTTGGGCGGTCATCGTGTCGCTGTCGGTCGCCATCCTTCTGCTGATCGCCGGCAACTGGCACCGCCTGGACGATTTGCGCACCAGCCTGGACCAGGGGGCCGATGCCTCGGTCCTGCCGATCTTCAACACGGCGAGCCTCGTCGGCTTCGGCGCGGTGATCGCCGCCCTGCCCATCTTCGACGTCATCAGCCAGGCCGTCCTGGCGCTCGGCGGCGGCAATCCTCTGGTGTCGGTCGCGGCGTCGGTGTCGGTGCTGTCCGCGATGACCGGATCGGCGTCCGGCGGCATGAGCATCGCGCTGGACGCGCTCGGCCCGACCTTCGTGGACATGGCGCGCACGACGGGCGTGTCGCTCGAGGTGATGCACCGGGTGACGGCGGTCGCCTCGGGCGCGCTGGACGCGCTGCCGCACAACGGCGCGGTCATCACGCTCCTCACCGTCTGCCGGCTCAGCCACCGGGACGCCTACGGCGACGTGTTCGTCGTCGCGGCCGCCATCCCGATGATCGCGCTGGTCGTCCTGATCGTCCTGGCCGGCCTGTTCCGGAGCTTCGGGCTCTAGCCCGGCACGGCATGAATGGAGGCTCCGATGAACAACAGTCTGCATCACGGTCGTGCGTCGCTCGCCCTCCTGTCGCTGCTCCTGCTCGCGGCCTGCGACGCCGACGAAGCGCCCGTCGCGGATCCGGTGCGCCCGGTGCGGGTGGCGGCGGTCGAGCGGCGAGACGCCGGCGAGACGCTGACGCTTCCCGGCCAGATCCAGGCGCAGGACGAGGTCAGCCTGTCCTTCCGCGTCGACGGCCGGATGGTCGAGCGGCTGGTGAACGTCGGCGACACGGTCCAGGCGGGCCAGGTGGTCGCCCGCCTGGACCCGGAGCCGACCCGCAACGCCCTGCGCGCGGCGCGGGCGAACCTGACCGCGGCCATGGGGCAGCAGACCCTGGCGCGCAACGACTACGAGCGGCAGGAAACCCTGCTGCGCCAGGGCTGGACCACCCGCGCCCGCTACGACGCCGCGGCGCAGGCGCTGAAGGCCGCCCAGGCGCAGGTCGACGCGGCGCAGGCGCAGTTCGACACTGCGCAGGACCGGCTGGGCTACACGGAGCTGGTGGCCGACGGCCCCGGCACGGTCACCGCCCGCGGGGCCGAGCCCGGGGAGGTGGTGGCGGCCGGCCGCATGATCGTGCATCTGGCCCGTCAGGGCGGGCGCGACGCGGTGTTCGACGTGCCGGCCTCGGCCATCCGGGACGCGCCCGCCAACCCCGTCGTTACGGTCTCCCTGGTGTCCGACCCCACCGTGCGCGCCATCGGCCGGGTGCGCGAGGTGGCGCCCCAGGCCGATCCGGTCACCCGCACCTTCAAGGTCCGCGTCGGCCTGCAGGACCCGCCCGAGGCCCTGCGGCTCGGCTCCACCGTCAACGGGTCGATGCAGGTCGGCGGCGTCGGCGGGATCGAGATTCCGGCCACCGCCCTGACCCAGGCGAACCAGCAGCCGGCGGTCTGGATCGTCGACCGGGCGACCAACACCGTGGCGTTGCGCAACATCGACCTCGACCGCTACGACCTCGCCCGGGTCATGGTCGCGCGCGGCCTGGAGGCCGACGAGATCGTGGTGACCGCCGGCGTGCAGGCGCTCCGCCCCGGCCAGAAGGTCCGCATTTTGGGAGAGGGCTCATGAGCACCTTCAACCTCTCCGCATGGGCGATCCGCAACCGCTCCCTGGTCCTGTTCCTGATGATCGGGGTGGTGGTGGCCGGGACCGTCGCGTTCCTGAAGCTCGGCCGGGCGGAGGATCCGGTCTTCACCATCCGCACCATGGTGGTGCAGGCGCACTGGCCGGGCGCCACGCTGGACGAGACGCTCCAGCAGGTGACGGAGCGGATCGAGCGCACCCTGCAGGAGGTGCCGAACCTCGACACGCTGCGCAGCTACACCGTCCCCGGCACGACCGTGATCTTCGTCGACCTGGTGGGCAGCGCCCATGGCCGCACGGTGTCCGACACCTGGTACGAGGTGCGCAAGCGGGTCGGCGACATGCGCCACACCCTGCCGCAGGGGGTGCTCGGCCCCGGCTTCAACGACGACTTCGGCGACACGTTCGGCATCATCTACGGCTTCACCGCCGACGGCTTCACGCACCGGGAGCTGCGCGACGCGGTGGAGGACGTGCGCTCCCGCCTGCTGCTCGTCCCCGACGTCGCGAAGATCGAGCTGCTGGGGGAGCAGGACGAGCGCATCCACGTCGATTTTTCGCTGGAGACGCTGGCCGGCCTGGGCGTCGAGCCCGGCGCGCTGATCGCGGCGCTCCAGGCGCAGAACGCGGTGCGCCCGGCCGGCGTGCTGCGCACGGGGAAGGAGGCGCTGTCCCTGCAAGTGTCCGGCGCCTTCGCGTCGGAGCAGGACATCCTGGACGTCAATTTCGTGGCCGGGGGCCGTATGCTGCGCCTGCGCGACGTGGCGGAGGTGCGCCGCGACTTCGCCGACCCGCCGCAGCCCCTGTTCCGGGTGGACGGCAAGCCGGCCATCGGGCTCGCCATCGCCATGCGGCCGGGCGGCGACATCCTGGCGCTGGGCCGGAACATCACGGCGGAGATGGCGCGGGTCAACGCCGACCTGCCGGTGGGGATCGAGGCGCACCCGGTGGCCGACCAGGCGCGCACGGTGGACGAGGCGATCTCCGACTTCATCACCTCGCTGTGGCAGGCCATCGTCATCGTGCTGGTGGTCAGCTTTATCGCACTCGGCCTGCGCGCCGGCACCGTCGTGGCGATCACCATCCCGTTGACGCTGGCGATGGTCTTTTCCGTGATGGATCTGGCCGGCATCGACCTCCAGCGCGTGTCGCTGGGTGCGCTCATCATCGCGCTCGCCCTGCTGGTGGACGACGCGCTGACCACGGTGGACGCGATGACGCGGCGGCTCGCCGCCGGCGACCGGATGGAGGTCGCGGCCGTCTACGCCTACAAGACGCTGGCCTTCGCCATGCTGTCCGGCACGCTGGTGACCATCGCCGGCTTCGTGCCCATCGGCTTCGCGCAAAGCTCGGCCGGGGAGTACACCTTCTCCATCTTCGCGGTGGTGGGCATCGCGCTGATCGCGTCCTGGCTCGTCGCCACCGTCTTCGCGCCTGTCCTGGGCACCATGCTGCTGAAGCCGCCCAAGCCCGGAAAGGCCGAGGAGCCCGGCGCCGTGATGCGCCTGTACCGCCGCGCGCTGGAGGCGGCGATCCGGGCGCGCTGGCTGACCATCGCGACGACGCTCGGCCTGTTCGTCCTGGCGATCTCGGCGCTGGGCCTCGTCCCGCGGCAGTTCTTCCCGCCGTCGGACCGCGTCGAGCTGATGGTCGACCTGCGCCTGCCGCAGAACGCGTCGATCCACGCCACCCGCGAGGCGGTCGAGCGGTTCGACGCGCTGCTCGCCAAGGAGCCGGGCGTGGAGCGCTGGAGCAGCTACGTCGGGCGCGGCGCGATCCGCTTCTACCTGCCGCTGAACGTGCAGCTCGCCAACCCCTTCATGGGCCAGTCCGTGGTCGTGACCACCGACGTGGCGGCGCGGGAGCGGCTGCAAGCCCGCCTGGAGACCCTGCTGGCCGACGAATTCCCGAACGCCGTCGCCCGCGTCTACCCGCTGGAACTCGGGCCCCCGGTGGGATGGCCGCTCCAGTACCGCGTCCTGGGTCCCGACCCGAACCAGGTGCGGGAGATCGCGCTGAGGCTCGCGCAGGTCGTCGGCACCTCGCCAGAGGCACGGCGGATCAACTTCGACTGGATGGAAACCGCGCGCACGCTGCGGGTGCGCATCGACCAGGACGAGGCGCGGCGCCTGGGCCTGAGTTCGGCCGCCGTCGCCGCCATGCTGGACGCCACCGTCTCCGGCACCGCCGTCACGCCCATCCGTGACGGCATCTACCTGATCGACGTCCTGGCCCGTGACGCCCGCGGCCAGACCCTGTCCATCGAGACGCTGCGCAGCCTGCCGGTGCCCCTTCCCAATGGCCGGAGCGTCCCGCTGAGCCAGCTGGCCTCCTTCGACTACGGCCAGGACCTGCCGCTGGTGTGGCGGCGCGGCCGGGTGCCGACCCTGACGCTGCAAGCGGACGTGGCGCCGGGTGTCCTGCCGGAAACCGCCATCGACGCCCTGGCGCCGCAGATCGCGGATCTCTCCGCCTCCCTCCCCCGCGGCTACCGCATCGAGGTCGGCGGCATCGCCGAGGAGAGCGCCAAGAGCCGCGAGTCGGTCTTCGCCGTCGTCCCGCTGATGCTTCTGCTCGTCCTGACCGTGCTGATGATCCAGCTCCGCAGCTTCCAGCGCCTGTTCCTGGTGCTGAGCGTGGTGCCGCTCGGCCTGATCGGCGTCGTGCTGGCGCTGCTGGCCTCCGGCCAACCGCTGGGCTTCGTCGCCATCCTCGGCGTGCTGGCGCTGGTCGGCATGATCGCGAAGAACGCGGTCATCCTGATCGAGCAGATCGAGGCGGAGCGCAGCGCCGGCCGCGGCATCAATGACGCCGTGATCGCGGCGAGCGGGTCCCGCTTCCGCCCGATCATGCTGACCGCCGCCTCCACCGTGCTCGGCCTGATCCCCATCGCCTTCACGGTTTTCTGGGGCGCGATGGCCTTCGCGATCATGGGCGGCCTGCTCGTCGCGTCGCTGCTGACGCTGATCTTCCTGCCGACCCTCTACGTGGCGTGGTTCGGCCGCCGGGAGATGGCGCCGGAACGCTCGCCGATCCCACCGCCCTTCCCCCCATCGACCGCATGACCGGCCCGGAGCCCACAACCATGGACACAAGGACGACGATGCGGGCGGAGAGCCGCAGAGACGATAATGATGGCGGCATCGACATCCGGCTGTGCGACCTGTCGCAGCTGTTCCGCTGCCTCGACCCGTCACCCTTCCGCGCGGGCACCCTGACGGAGGACGCGGAGGCCTATCTCCTGAACCGGGCGAAGGAGCAGCCGGACGGCCAGCCGCTGCGCATCACCCTCCACCTGCCGGCCGGAACCCTGGCGCGACACCCCAATTTCGACATCGCGTCCGCCCTGACCGGCCATTTCGCCGCCTGCGCCGCCGCCGAGAAAAAGCGCCTCCGCGAGGCCGTCCAGATATGGCGCCAACAGGCGTTGATCGGATTCGCGACCCTGTCCGCCTGCCTCTTCCTCGCCTGGCAGATCTCCCACCATCTCACCGCCCGCGCCATGACCCGGATCCTGCAGGAAAGCTTCGTCATCCTGGGCTGGGTCTCGGTCTGGAAACCCATCGAGACGTTTCTCTACGAGCTGCTTCCCTCACGCCAACACCGGCGCCGGAACCTGCTGCTTCGGCTTGCGTCGGCAGAGGTGGTTGTTCGCGAGGATGGATAGGGGTTGTTGTTCCGGCAAGGATTGGTGGATTTCCGAATGCCTGAACAATGCTCACGCACAGACGCCTGATGAGGAAGGGAGGGCGGCAGCAAATAGATTGAGTTCGGGTCCGCCCGTGGCAAGGCGCTTAAAAAATTGCGGAGGATGGAAGCTGCTAAGGTGTCGCCTGATCTCTGCCAGAGCAAAGGTCAAATTTAGTTTCTCCACCGACGAGAACACGATTGCATATGCAGTATCAACGCCTTCGTAATACGCATCAAACTCTGCTTTGGTGATTCCGCTCTGCCGCCCGTAATCGCGCCAGATTTTAGACGGGGGGGCAGCAACGACCGTATGGACGATCCCCAGAACCTCAACGGACCCACGAGGGAGCGTACAGTAAATCCAGACACGACAGCCGTTGGCCACCTTCAGGGGGCGGCGCCGAAGCTCAACGGTCTTCTGCCCCCGCACCATGCTGTCGACATGGCGGGGATGGACCGAAATAAGGATGTCCTCGGTCTCAGCCATCAATGCGCCCTTCCCGTACCACTTGTGTCAGCTTATCAAACGATATGGTTCTTGCACTGACAAGATTCGAGCCATCAATGCAACCCAACTGGCGTAAGCGTTCCAGAGGCACAGGAGATTTAAAAAGAAAAATATTGTCGAAGGACGTTTCAGTCACTTCCTTTCCCACGCTCCGCTGCTCCAGCGTGCGATCATCAAGCACTCCCCGCCGCTTCACCTTTCCCAGTGCTTCCGCCTTGCTCACTACCCTGCTGTTGGTGATCCGAGCAAGTGCGATTGCACATCCTCGTCCATTGCCATCCAGTGATTCGTAAAAAATCATGGGTGTCCCTGGCGCCATACGCCGGTGCGTGATTGGTGCGCTGATATACACGCGCTCTCGCCGCAAAATTGCCTCTGGTGGAGCTAACATCGAAAGCTGAGGACTAGAGCCGAGTAGTTCACGAGCATACTGCTCCTGGATCGGAACGATAACACCATCTCGCCCTTGGAACAAGAAGAGAACAGGCGACAAGCTCCGTTCGATTTCGGCCAGGGACATCTCTATGTCCCGCTGCCCCGTGTTTACGAGCAAGGAGGGGTTAGCAGTTGTAAAGGTCGGAATTTGCACCGGCAATGATAGCGTAGCAACCGAGACGAGGGACTTGCGAACAGGGTTCCAATTTTCGGCTGAGACTACTCGCCCAACCGCAAGGCGCTGCAGCGTGGATGCACCAGCGGGCGTCTTATCGGGAGGCAGAAATCCCATCGACAGACTGACTTGGCGTGTCATCATCTGACCCGATGGAATATGCAATCGAACAAGGGTTGGGGCAACGTCGCTCAGTTCGCGAGGGATGACATCAACCAAGTAGTCGATGATGGTTTCCGCCGCATGGTGTCCCTCATCAACGCACAAATACACGTCGGCAACACGCTTTATCCCCCCATGCACCTCCCACTTAGCAAAGCCTAAAGCGCCGCTCTCGCCCGTGACCAGCAACCATTGGGCAGGGCTTCCCTGGCAATCCAAAGCTTCATGGATGAATGACGCTTTCGCGCGCATCGCTTCCAAGAATGCGCGGGCTTGAACAAGGTCATTTTCATGATTGCGGTGGGAACGGAGGGGACCGCTGGCTGCGTCTGTGATGGATACCCTAGGTACGCGGATGCCCACATCAACAATCCGTGCAAATTCCTCCACACCGATGACATCTATTTTGTGGATTTCGTTTAGATATCCGCTTGCGCGTAGAATGGCGTTTTCGCTGGTGACGAACCCCGCTGCGCCGTGGTGGATCGCGGTGGCAACGTGGATCAGGTCGGACTTGTCGCGCTCTGTGAGGGTTCCGCGGGCCGCCCGTTCAGGAAAGACCACGGGAGCCAGTTTGCTAACCAGGGAGCGGACTGTTTTTTCAGGCGGCCTGCTCAGGACATCCAACTGGCTGGCAAACGCAAGAACTGGATCATTGCTCGTGTCCGCCGAGGTACGAAGCAGTTCCGCCGTGAACTCGGCCGCGACCATGAGACGAATGCTGTTGATCAAGCCTGCCCGTATGACCTTAGCTGCCGACGATGAACGAGGCCTCTTACGAATAACGTCAAATAGGACATTCAGGTCGATCAAATAAATTGGGCGCTGAGAAAGGCGCTCCACCAAACACAAACCTTCGTTCTGCGTAGCATTACGCATGAGAATAAAAAGTGATGGAGTATCCAGTTCCAGAACTCGTATATTGATCCGCCGCTTTCGGGCGCTGCCGCCAGCCCTAGTCCTGACGATACGGAAACCCATATGCGCCCAGACATCATTCGCCGCCAGATCGTCGGCCACGCTGGCTTTGATACTGAGCCACTGGCTTGCGGTCAGTCGTTCCTTCAGGTAGCCAATCAAACGACCCGCAATCCCGTTCCCACGACAGGCCGAATCAACGAAAAGCTGGAACACCTTGGCATGGGGGTAAATGCCCCCGAACATGAGATGTCCAGCGTAAATTTCTTTGCCGGCGGCGGTGACGGTCGCCACCAGCAGTTTCCCCGAGATAGCAAGGTCGTCATAGACCTTGCTGGGCAGAAACCCCAATTCTTCCTTCGCGCTGTCCGCTCCTGCCTTCACATATGGGAGGAAAGGAAGGACATCCTCAGGCTTGCCTCTGATTCCGATGAGCATGGCCGGCTTCGACTGTTTTCACCATCTTAGCAACACAGCCATGGAAGGAAAAGGATAGGTTTCCAGACAACCTGAAGAGCGGTATCCGAAACAGAAGATATCTGGATTCGTACATAGCCAAACGGCTTTTCTCGTCTGATGGCGCGACGGAAGCGACCGGGCCATGAAAGCTGACGCAATGAATCAGCAAACATCCGCTGTTGGAGGCTAACAGCTGCCGACGGAAAGCCCGCAATTCGCGCAATGCGGACTCTTACACGGCTCACAAGCCAACGCACCCGAACGGCCAAAGGTCACGTGCCTCGGCCGCCGATCTGTGACACTGTCCCGCCCCTTCGTTTGGGCTGGCGTGGAGTGTGGAATGCGGGGACGGCAGACGCGGGCGCAGATTCGGGCGCCCTATCTCGACCCCGTGCGGGTGGGCGAGTCGTCGGGGAATCTGCGGTGCCGCTGCTGTGGGCGGCCGGACGGGGTCGTGGTGCGCGGGTTGCCGGATGGACGGTGGTACGACGGCGCGGACGAGACGTGGCGCGACGCTCGGGGACGGCGGGTGGATTGGCCGGCGCCGGTGGAATACGCCGCCACCACCGACACGCTGGTCAGCGTGGAGGCTCTGCGCATCACCAACGCGCCGGTGGAGCGCGTGCGGCTGCTGTGCAACCGCTGCCGCCGGCTGGAGGGCGCCGTCCATGGCCGGGCGCGGGCGCGGATCAGCATCCTGCTGCGCCGGGCCATCGGCGACCTGTTCCTCGGCCGCTACGACGACCCTGGCGTGCTGGCGAAGCTGGTCGAGCTGTTCCGCAAGAACAACTGACCCAGGCAAAGGCCCCTGTCAGGCACCGTCGTCCATGGCGATGCCGCCGTCCAGCCTCGCGGCGAGTTCCCGCCGGGCCAGCAGTTCGGACGGCACCCGTTCGGTGACCGGCGCGGACGGCGGGGGCGTGAAGGCTCCGTAGGGGCCGGCGTCGCCGACGATCCACTCGTCCTGGGGCTGCGCCTCGATCCGGCGGAACAGCGCCGCCGCGGAGGAGAGCGCCGAGTTGGCGATTTCCGGCACGGGCAGCGGCTTGCGCACCTCCCGCCCCTGCATGGCAAAGACTTCATCCTGCGCGTCGGACATGAGCATCTCCATCGCCACCGTCCTAAGAACGTGACATCCCCCCTGCCCTGTTCCAATCGCCCAAACGGCCAGTCCCGGCCACGTTTGCGCAAGCCCGGCGCCTATGCCGACGAAGGGGCGCGATTGCTGTGCGCTGCAACAAGGCTCTTGCGGTTTTGCCGGGCGGGCCGGAAACTCTCCCCGGGTGTCGTTCGGAACGCTTTGCGCAACCGAGGAGAATTGGGAATGGCTGGTTACGACAACGCCGACGGCCCCGCGGGGCTGGTCATCCGGTTGATCGACACCGCGGTGAAGGCGCTCGACGAGATGTCGGACGCGGCCGGCGAGATCGCGCCGGACGTGGGGAATTATACGGACGCCCTGGTGGCCGCCCAGCGCATCGCCGACCGCGCGGCGCAGGACCTGAAGCGCCTGTCCCAGAAGGTGGCGGCGGACGCGAAAGCCGCCTGACGATTGCGCGGAAAACGGTGCGGCGCCGAAACGCCGCACCGGACCCTTTAGCGGCGCTGGCCCGCCGTGAAGGCGAAGTTATCGAAGCTGCTCTCGGCGACGCGGAACCACAGGTATTCCTCGTCGCGGAACTTCTTCCACGGCTCGTAGATCTTGGCGAACTTCGGGTTGGCCTTGGCCGTCTCGTCGTACAGCTCGGTGGCCGCCTTGTAGCTCGCCTCCATGATCTCGCGCGAGAAGGGGCGCAGCTGGGCGCCGCCGGCCACCAGGCGCTTCAGCGCGGCGGGGTTGTCGGCGTCGTACTTGGCGTTCATCACCAGCGTCGCCTCATAGCAGGCCGCCTCCAGCGCCGCCTGGTACGGCTTCGGCAGCTGGTCCCACTGCTGCTGGTTGACGTAGAGGGAGACGTTCAGGCCGCCTTCCCACCAGCCGGGGTAGTAGTAGTACTTGGCGACCTTGTTGAAGCCCAGCTTCTCGTCGTCGTAGGGGCCGATCCACTCCGCGGCGTCGATGGTGCCCTTTTCCAGCGACGGGTAGATGTCGCCGCCGGCGATCTGCTGCGGCACGACGCCGAGCTTTTGCAGGACCTGGCCGGCAAAGCCGCCGATGCGGAACTTCAGGCCCTTCAGGTCATCGACCGTCTTGATCTCCTTGCGGAACCAGCCGCCCATCTGGACGCCGGTGTTGCCCGCCGGGAAGTTGACGATGTTGTAGTCCTTGAAGAAGTCGCGCAGCAGCTCCATGCCGCCGCCCTGCATGATCCAGGCGTTCTGCTGGCGGGCGTTCAGGCCGAACGGCACCGTGGCGTCGAAGGTGAAGGTCGGGTCCTTGCCGACGTAGTAGTAGCTGGCGGAGTGGCCGCATTCCACCGTGCCGTCCTTCACGGCGTCCAGCACCTGCAGGCCGGGCACGATCTCGCCGGCGGCGAAGGGGCGGATCTGGAACTTGTTGTCGGTGATCGCGGCGACGCGGCGGGCGATCACGTCGGCCCCGCCATAGATGGTGTCCAGGCTCTTCGGGAAGCTGGACGCCAGGCGCCAGCGGAGTTCCGGAGTCGACTGGGCGATCGCCGGGGCCGCCAGCGTGCTGGCCGCCACGCCGACGCCGGCCGTGGTCAGGCCCCTGGTCAGGAACGAACGACGCTTCATTGAGATCCCCTCCGGTTACTTTCTTGAGCACAAACAATCCGGGGGACCCTAGCAGTCTCGTTCCCGTCGCGGCAAAACCGTTAGCCCTGCAATGATCGAATGGCATACCCCACAAAAACGCCGACCCACGAAAATTTAGCGATGCGCGGCTTCCCGCCCGGCCATCGCGTCCTCCGGGTTGTCGGCGTCGGCACCGGTCTCATGGGCCAGCTGACGGTGCATGCGCTCCTCGTCCAGGGCGCCTTCCCACTTGGCGACCACGATGGTGGCGACGCCGTTGCCGACCAGGTTGGTCAGCGCGCGCGCCTCGGACATGAAGCGGTCAACGCCGAGGATCAGCGCGATGCTCGCCACCGGGATGGTGCCGACCGACGCCAGCGTCGCGGCCAGCACGATGAAGCCGCTGCCCGTCACCCCCGCCGCCCCCTTGGAGGTCAGCAGCAGCACGCCGATGATCCCCAGCTCGTGCGCCAGCGTCAGCGGCGTGTTGGTCGCCTGCGCCAGGAAGATCGCGGCCATGGTCAGGTAGATGCAGGTGCCGTCCAGGTTGAAGGAATAGCCGGTCGGGATCACCAGCCCGACCACCGACTTGTCGCAGCCCAGATTCTCCAGCTTCGCCATCATGCGCGGCAGCACCGATTCCGAGGAGGAGGTGCCGAGCACGATCAGCAGCTCCTCCTTGATGTAGCGGATGAAGCGGAAGATGTTGAAGCCGGCGAACCACGCGACGGTGCCCAGCACGACGAAGACGAACAGCAGGCAGGTGGCGTAGAAGCCGGCCATCAGCTTGCCCAGAGACAGCAGCGTGCCCAGCCCGTACTTGCCGATGGTGAAGGCCATGGCGCCGAAGGCGCCCAGCGGCGCCACGCGCATGATGATGCCCACCACCTTGAACAGCGCGGCCGACGTCAGGTCTATGACCGACAGCAGCGGCTTGCCGCGCTCGCCCAGGAAATGCAGGCCGAAGGCGAACAGGATCGCGAACAGAAGCACCTGGAGGATCTCGCCCTCCGCGAAGGCGCCGACGACCGTGTCCGGGATGATGTGCAGGAAGTAATCGACCGCCCCGGTCTTCTCCGCCGCCTGCGTGTAGGTCTGGATCGCCTTGGTGTCGAGCGTGGAGGGATCGACGTTCATGCCCACGCCGGGCTTCCACAGGTTGACGATGACCAGCCCGATGACCAGGGCGACGGTGGTCAGCGCCTCGAAATACAGGATCGCCTTCACGCCGACGCGGCCGACCTTCTTCATGTCGTCCATGCTGGCGATGCCGTGCACGACCGTGCAGAAGATGATCGGCGCGATCAGCATCTTGATCAGCTTCACGAAGCCGTCGCCGAAGGGCTTCATCTTCTCCGCCAGCGCCGGCTGGAAGTAGCCGAGCGCGATCCCGATCGCGATGGCGCACAGGACCTGGAAATACAGGTTGGTGTAGAGCGGCTTGTGAGCCGGTGACGGCGGGCGGGGGCCTGCGCCGGCCGTCCCGATCTGTTCCTGCATGGCGCGTCTCCCACAATGCCATCCTGCAACTGCGCCACCCGGTAACTGTGCCGGGGCGCGGGGGGATGCACGCTACCCCGATATTTCCCTGGTTTCCGGCACGTTCCGCCGCCGCTTTGTCACATTGGCCCGTGAAGAGGATTGCTCCGGATCAATGCCGTGCGGCGGGTGCGTGCCTAGGCTCGCGATCAGACCTATGGGGAGATCGCGTCATGAGGATCCTGGATGCCCGTTCCGTGACCACCGTCCAGCGCGCCCGCGCGATCACCGCCGACGAACTGGACCGCTGCCGCACCGTCGCCTACTGGAAATTCGTGACCGGCGCCCTGTTCTTCAGCGCGTGCAGCCTGCTGCCGTCATTGTTGCCCTGGTGAGTTGGCTCGGATCATTCAGGAGGATCGTGACGGTCGCGCCGAAGGATGGTGCCGTGGGCGCGCTCCGAGGGTCTGGCGGGCTGCCGGGATGGCAAGCCGGGCAGAACCCCAGGGCTCCCGGCCATGGCGGGCGTGAACTCCGTTGATCCCTGGGGAGACTGCTTCAGCACCAGAATTACACAGGAATTCAGCGGCTTAACCTCGCGCCCACCGCGCCGGATTCAGCTCTGATGAATGATCCGGGCTAGGTATCGATCTTGACAGAGGGCGACGAGGGGCTAACGCCGCTCTTCAGCGCATCCATCAGCGCCATCAAATTGGCGTTGGCCTCTTCGGAGGCGGCGGGCACAGCGGTGGCAGGCGTATTGCTCTTTGCATTAGCGCCCGATGCCGCCTTCAAAATCGACATAGCCGTCTTGGCATTGCCGGGGTCGAGAGCACTCGGCACCTGCGCCCCATCCACTGGCGCGGTAACCGGGAACTTGCCCTTGGCCGTAGCCGCACTCTTCTGCTGTGACGCTGCAGATGTTTCGTTTGTGGACGGGGCTGACGATCCAGACCGTGTTGAGACCTTCCGGCCGATGCCGGGCAAGTCAACGCCATTAGCAAATGACTTGAATGCATTTCCAAAAACTTCTTCCCGAAATCCCAGCTTGAACAACTTCTCTCCGGCGGCTTTTCCCTCTGATGAATAAGGACTAATCAGTCCGTCTTCCCCCATATTATTGGAAATAGCCGCCACGAATCCATTCATATTTTTGGCAAGACCTCCTGTATCGCCTTGCGATAAATCGGATTGCCTCTGTTCTGGGGAATAATCTTTATCAAGGGCAGTGACCGACTTTGCGAAATCCTCCTGGAGAGGGGCGAGTTTTTCTTGCACTTCCGTGGCGGAAAGCTCACCGCCAGCCTGTTGCTTACGCAGCTTGTCGCGAGCGGCGCTGAACGCAATGCGAGCAGAGCCAAGATCGCTCGCATAATTGCGCATCCTTTCCGATGCCGCATCCGCGGCAGCTAGACGCTGCTTGTCCTCCTCATCTTGAGGTCGCTCAGCAACATACCTTGAGAACGTCGCCTCGCTGGCCGCTGATCGCAGGCCCAATGCTACTTCCTTGGCACTGACCGCTCCGGATTTAACGAGATTCTCAAGAAATCCTTTTGCCTTATCACTAAGTTGGTTAAAAGCTTCAGCCGCCACACCTTTCAAAGCTTGACCGAGCTTGCTAACCGACACGCTGTCTCCTGCTGCAAGTTTGGGCTTGCCGGCCGCGGCCACGCTGCTTCCTGCTGAAGATGCAACAGGCTGCCACGTTGACGGAGCCATTGGCTGCGCGGCCTTCGTGATCGGCTGAAAAGTTCCCATTTCTGCCCCCATCTCTTATTTGAGAATTCCTCAGACTGCATCTGATTTATGGTTACTCACATTGCAACATACAAATTAAAAAACCTGTTAACAAGTGTTGTTACGCACGCCGAGAATTCGCCCCGATGGATAGTTCGATATCTAAGGATTGGCAGTACTTACAGAAACTGTCCTTTATCATGCATTCGCATGACACACTTTTATACACTAGAATGGAAGTCACTAGCTAGTAAAATGGTATTGACTTATGCTTTATTTAGAGATATATGGTCTAGCCTCGACTCCTACATACGTAAAGCGAGGATAAAATGGCGACCTATTCAGACGATGATAATGCACATTACATCACTGGCACGCAGAGCGCCGATGCCATTTACGGAAACGGTGGCAATGACACCATTGATGGTGATGTTGGGAATGATTCTCTTTATGGCGGAGCTGGCGACGACCAACTTTGGGGATCATACGGTTACGACTTACTCGCCGGCGAAAATGGGAACGACACACTGATTGGCGAAGATAATAATGATACTTTATATGGTGGCGCAGGCGCTGATCTTTTGCTTGGCGACTATTCTTATGATGGAGGAAATGATGTCCTCTGGGGGCAGACTGGCAATGATTATTTGCAAGGTGGGCAGAAGGACGATTTTTACGGATTTAATTTCAACTCAGATGGTCAAGATAAAATTTACGACACTCAAGGAGATTACGACACACTTCGCGTTAATGGCGTGACCATTATCAATCAGCTGACGATTAAATCGGCAACAGTCATTGGACACAGCGCTAATAACTTGCTGATTTACACCGATTCTGATGCGGCAGACGGGTCACTGTCTGAGTTCGTTGAAATCGAGAACTTCTATAGCGGTGGCGGATTTGGCGCTGGCCGTATCGAATATCTGAATGTCAACGGATCAAGTTTCTGGCTTAGCGATTGGATCAATATACAAAACGTAACAGCGTGACTGGATCTGTAGCTGCTTTGAGGGTGTGCCTTCGCAAGAAGGCCACTCTTTCTGGTTTGAATCCATCCTCACCTGGATCATTCACGAGGATCGTGACGGTCGCGCCGAAGGCGTGCCAACAGGTGGCGCCGTGGGCGCGCTCTGTGGGTCTGGCGGGCTGCCGGGATGGCAAGCCGCCGGTCGATCTCGGCCATGGCTCCAGGCCAAGCCCCCCACCCTTCCACGCGGACGCGTGGCTCCCTATCTCCCCCGCTGCGCGGGAGAGGGCCAGGAAGGGGCCAGAATCCTGTGCCGCGCCAAGTACAACGGCGTGCGTGACTTCGGCACCTTGAAGGTGAAGTTGTACCGCGCGACGTGGTAGCTGGGGTCGAAGCCGTAGAAGTTCAGGCGCATGCGCTCCAGTTCCTCCGCCCGGTAGGCCTCCAGCGGCTTCACCGCCTCATCTTCCGCGCGGCGGCGGCGCTTCTCCTCCAGCAGCACGGGCAAGGCCGGATCGGCGGCCAGCGCGCGGGCGCGGTCCCGCACCGCCGCCCGGAAATCGGCCACGCCCCGCCCGAACGCCTCGTCCAGCAGACCCAGCCGCCGCGCCTCCGGCGCGCCCATGGGCAGGCGGGCCTCGGTCACGGCGCGGGCGCGCTCTTCCCCGGCGCGGCGCGGCAGGACGTAGGTCCAGTATTCGCTGCCGTAGAGGTTGCCCATCCCCTTGTAGTGCGGGTTCAGCACCACGCCCCCGCGCGCCCACACGCGGTCGGCGGCCAGCGCCAGGAAGACGCCGCCGGCCCCGGCGTTGCCGGCCAGCGCCGCCACGGTCAGCTTGTCCCCGGTGGTCAGGATGGCGCGGGCGAGGTCGTCGATGGCGTTGATGGTGCGCCAGGACTCGTCGGCCGGGCTGTTCGCCGCCTCGATGACGTTCAGGTGGATGCCATTGCTCCAGAAATCGTCGCCGCCGGCCAGCACGATCACCCGCACGTCGCGCCGGCAGGCCGCTTGGTAGGCGGCGAGCAGCCGCTCGCATTGCCGGACGCTCATAGCGCCGTTGGTGAAGGGGAAATGCAGCCAGCCGACGCCGTCTGCCTCCTCGTACCACAGGTCGCGGTAGCCTGGTGCCTCGGGCAGGCGCGCGGCCTCCTCGCCCAGCACCAGCGCGGCGGGCAGCTTCAGCGATATCTCCGAGTCCCACGGCTTCAGGTGGCCGATCCACACCGCGCCGTCGACCGTAGCGCGGCACAGCGCCCCCTCGCAGCGAGCGACCAGGGCGCCGGGTGTGCCACGTAAACTGTGCTCCGGCCGGGCGTCGAACAGGCTGACCTCGCGGTCGCCGATCCGGTCGCGCACGCCGGGCATGCCGTCGCCGCTGCGGATCTTGCGCAGCACGGTGGCGGTGTCGTCGCGGCTCCAGTCAATGGCCCGGTCGGCCTGCCGCATCGCCGGGCGGGCTCGGCCAAACACAGCAGGATCGGCAGGATCGACGGGCGTCGGCTTGCCCCCGGCCGCAAAGCGCTCCAGCGCGTCGAGCACCGCCGCGACCGCCGCCTCCGTCACCTCGTGCCGGTACAGGCTGGCCTTCGGCGCCTCGCGCATGGCGAAGGGGACGGAACCCCAGACGTCGCCCGCATCCATCTCTCCGTTGGCCTGGAGCAGCGTCACGCCCCAGCGCTCCGCCCCCTCCAGCACCGCCCAGTCCAGCGCCGACGGCCCGCGATCGCCGAGCGGGCCGGGATGGACGACGAGGCAGGGCACGCGGCGCCACACGTCCTCCGGGATCGCGCGCTTCAGGAAGGGGGCGAGGACGAGGTCCGGTCCGAACAGCCCGACCGCTTCCCGCGTCACCGCGTCGTTGACGTCGAATTCCAGCGACAGCGCATGCCCGCGCTCCGCCAGTTCCACATACAGGCGCTGGGTCAGGCTGTTGAAGGCGTGGCAGAGGATCAGGATGCGCATCAGGCCGCCCCTGCATTCTGGTGGTCGCGGAAGCGCCCGTAGGTGTAGTGGGCGGCGCAGCCCCCCTCCGCCGACACCATGCAGGACCCCATAGGGTTCTCCGGCGTGCAGACGGTGCCGAACAGCTTGCAGTCGCTGGGCCGCTTCACCCCGCGCAGGATCGCCCCGCACTCGCAGCCCTTGTGGTCGGGCACCGAGCGGCCGGGCACGGCGAAGCGCCGCTCCGCGTCGAAGGCGGCGTAGGACTCCTTGATGCGCAGGCCGCTGTAGGGAACGGTGCCGAGGCCCCGCCATTCGAAGCTGCGCCGCATCTCGAACACCTCGGCGACGAGGCGCTGGGCCTTGCGGTTGCCGTCGCGGGTCACGGCGCGGGTGAACTGGTTCTCCACCTCCGCCCGCCCCCCGTTCACCTGCCGCACCAGCATCAGGATGGCCTGGAGCACGTCCAGCGGCTCGAACCCGGCGACGACGACCGGCTTGCGGTATTCCTCCGCGAAATACTCGTAGGGGCGGCTGCCGATGACGACGGAGACGTGGGCCGGCCCGATGAAGCCGTCCAGCGGCAGGGTCCCAAGCTCCCGCACCTCCGGGCTTTCCAGGATGTTCTGGATCGCCGAGGGGGTCAGCACGTGGTTGCAGAAGACGGTGAAATTGGCCAGCCCCTTGGCCTGCGCCGCCTGGATGGCCAATGCCGTGGGCGGCGTGGTGGTCTCGAAGCCGATGGCGAAGAAGACGACCTCGCGGCCGGGATTCTCCTCCGCGATGCGCAGTGCGTCCATGGTGGACAGCACCATGCGCACGTCGGCCCCGCCCGCCTTGGCCTTCAGCAGGCTGACCCGGCCGGAGCCCGGCACGCGCAGCACGTCGCCATAGGTGCAGAGGATCACGCCGGGCTGGCGCGCGATCGCGATCGCGTCGTCGATGCGCCCCACCGGCAGCACGCAGACCGGGCAGCCCGGCCCGTGGATCATCCGGACGTTCGCCGGCAACATGTCCGGGATGCCGTAGCGGGAGATGGCGTGGGTGTGCCCCCCGCAGAACTCCATCAGGTGATAGGACCGTCCGGTCGCCGCCTCCCGCCCGATGGCGGCGGCGAGGCCGCGGGCAAGGCCGGCGTCCCGGAATTCATCGACGTACTTCATGGCCCCCGCCCGTTCGCCCACGCATGACGGCATTTGGCCGACCGCGGGGCGAACGGGCGTTGATGCGGATCAAGAATGCCGCGCGGGGGGCACACTTGGGGAAGGGACACGAACAATGAAGCCCTTCTCCCCTTGGGGGAGAAGGGTTGGGATGAGGGGTCGTTACGCCCGGCAGGGCGGACATGAATTTCCGGCCAGCTCCGCTGGCGTCACCCTCACCCCAACCCCTCTCCCCTCAAGGGAGAGGGGCTTCCGCAAACGCCATCAGGCCGTTACCGCGAGGCACCCATCATCGGCAGGGCCATCTCCGGACCGCGGTTGCCGTCCTCGATGGCGATGGCGGAGGAGCCGGGGGAGCCCAGCGCCACGTTCACCGGCCGCCCGTTGTTGTGGTTCTTCCACATCTCGTACAGCGCCAGGGCCGCGTAGATCTTGGCCTCGCGGCTGGTGTTGTAGAGCCATTCCTGGGTCGGGATGACGCGCAGGCCGCCGTCGTTGGTCTGCTCCACCCGCTCCGCCATGCGGTAGCCGAGCTGGTTGTTGATGTTCGCCATCAGCCCGTCGAAGCCCGACGAGATCCGGCCGAAGCCGGCGTCCGACGCCGCCGCCGACGCACCGCTGAGCGTGCTGGGCGTGCGCCGCTTCACGAGGTCGGCGAAGACCCAGCCCTCCTCGCCCGTGCGCATCGACCGCACGCCGAGCCAGTTGCCCTCCTGCTTCAGCTCGATCACCTCGTCGCCGCGTCCGACCGTCGAGCGGATCGAGGCGTTGTCCGACGGGGCGGCGCGCAGGTTCACCTTCTCGCCGCTCACCGCATAGATGTCGCCGGGCGCCGCAGCCGCCGGCAGGGCGAGCGCCGCCGCCATGCCGATCCCCATCACGGAACCCAGGAAAAGCTTCGCTGTCCGAGACATTGCATCCTCCCGCAGGGTGCGCGCGAAACGCGCGATTTCCCCTTCAACAAGCGAAGGCGGGGGTATGCTCCATGGGTACTGTGCGAAAGGCCAGAGTCTTCAGTCGAGCGACCGGCGCAAAGGGCTGTCTCCCGCCGGCCAGACTCCGCGGTCCTCCGCCTTCGTCCCGGCGAACACCAGCCAGCTCTGCCGGCCATAATGGGGCAGCGGGCGCAGCAGGGACTGCAAGGCCGCCGCGTCGTCGCCGGCCACGGCCAGCACCGCGCGCCCTTGCGCCGTGCGGAAGGCCCAGACCCGCGCCGTGCCGCGCTTTTCCAGGCTGTCGGGCACCGGCGGCAGCCGGTAGAGGGCGAGCAGCCGGTCCACCCCCTCCGTCGTGCCGATCAGGGCAAGCGGGGCCACCGGGTCCGTCCGGTCGGGTGCCACGACGCGCGGCTTGCCGTCGGCCAGCCGCTCCGCCAGCGCGCGGGCCGCCTGGGCCGCGTCCCCGTCCGCCGCGATCACCATGTTGGCGGCGTGGTCGAGCGTCACGTCGCGCAGGATCGGCGGCGCCTCGCCCGGGGCCAGCCGGCGGAACAGGTCGAAGGCCGGGTCGACCGACACCGCCTTGGGCGGAGCGTCGGTGTGGATCGTCGCGGTGCCCTGCCGCCCGTCGAGGCGGACGCTGTCCCACACCGTGCCGTTCGCCGTCTCCACCGCCACCGGCACGGTCAGCGCGTAGGTGGGGGAGCCCTGCTGCACGGTCAGCGTGACCGCGTTGCCGTCCGCTTTCACATCGGCCAGCCGCAGGGTCGGCGCGCCGACGCGGGTCAGCCACTGCTCGAAGAAGGGGCCGAGGTCGCGGCCCGACGCGCCTTCGAAGGCGCGGCCCGACGCGCCTTCGAAGGCGCGGCGCAGGTCGGTCCATCCCGCGTCCTTGAAGCGGTGGTCGGTCCAGAAGCGGCGGATGCCGTCGGAGAAGGCGCTCTCCCCGATCTCCGCGCGCAGCATCTGGAACAGCATCGCCGCCTTGCCATAGCCGACGATCTGCGACGCGTCGTGGGTCTTCGACCGGAAGGCGGTCAGCGCCGAATCGCGGTCGGCCGGCAGGGCGGCGTAGTCGCGCAGCCAGTCCAGCCGCATCGCCCGCGCCGCGTCGGGCCCGCGCGATTCGGCGGCGGCGTAGTCGGCCATGAAGGTGGTCAGGCCCTCGCACCAGTTGCCGCCCTCCCCCACCCGCACGCCGTTGCCCCACCAGTTGTGCAGGATCTCGTGCGGCAGCGACTGCGCCCGGATGAAGGGCAGCGGCAGCACCTGCCGCCCGATGTAGGTCAGCCCCGGAAAGCCCAGCCCCACGGGAAGCGGCGCCGACAGGATGGAGAAGCCGGCGAAGGGGTAGGCGCCGATGCGCCGCGACTGCTCGTCGATGGTGCGGGCGGACAGGTCCAGATAATCGTCGGCCAGCCCGGCCTGTTCGGGGTGGAAATAGGTGCGCAGGCGCAGGTCACCGTCCTGCCGCTCCTTCACCTGCCAGGGTCCGGCGAAGAGCGACGGCTCCTCGACGGCGCGGTCCTCGGCGAAGACGGCGCGGTATTGGTCGCCGCCGCGCGCCTCCTCCAGCAGCCGGCCGGTCGCCACCGCCACGAAGGGGGCGGGCACGCGCACGGCGAGCCTCCAGGTCGGCGGCTCGTCTCCGGCGGAGGGAAACCAGCCGCTCCCGGCCGGCAAATACGCCCCCTCCTCCCCGGCCATGGGTCCGTCGCCGCGCGCCTCCGCGGACAGGGGCGCCAGGGTCCCGGCGTAGCGCAGGACCACCTCCCCCGCCCCCTCCGGCACCGCCAGCCGCAACGTCGCCCCGCTCCGGTTCACGGCGAGCGGACGCCCGCCTGCCGTCGCCTCCCCGACCGTCAGGCCGGGCGCCAGATGCAGCGTCCGGTCCCCCGCCGGCAGATGGAGCCGGTCCACCACCTCCAGCCGCCGCGTCTTCGGGTCGAGCGTGACGTCCAGGTCATGGTGCAGCCCCGCCGCCCAGGCGGGCAGAGCACAGGCGGCGATGAGGATGGAAAAGACAATCGGAAGGGGTCGCATGCCCTTCCATATAAGATCCGCCAGCGTGACCGCCAGCAGGCCGCGTAGGTTGGGTGGAGCGCAAGCGCAACCCAACATCCCCGGCGATGCAACGGGTGTTGGGTTGCGCTGCGCTCCACCCAACCTACGGATCTAAGGGTTTATGCGGCGCTTCACTGCGGCGAGCAGGCTGGACAGGCTCTTGTCCCGGATGCCCAGTTCTTCCAGATGCGCGACGGTGTTGGCGAGATAGTCCAGGTTCGGCCCGCGCTCGCCGCGGCAGCCGGCGATGCGGTCGGCCATGGTGGATTCGTCGAGGCAGCCGCAATACTGGCAATGCCGGCGGTCCACCACGAAGGTGCAGGCACTCACCGGCCCCCGGCCGCCGCCCAGCCGCACCGGCACCATCTTGGGCCGATAGACGCGGTTGATCATCTCCCGCTCCCACAGGTAATCCAGGGTCGCGGGCACATGCTCCGACGCCACGCGGAAGGCGAGGCCCCGGCAGGAGCCGCCGCGGTCCAGCCCCAGCACCAGCCCCGGCCGTTCCGGCGTGCCGCGGTAGCGGTGGGAGGAGACGCAGAAGCGCCGGTGGTAACCGCCGATGACCGCGGGCTGGCTTTCCAGGAACGGGAAGCCGGGGTTCCACATCAGGGATCCGTAGCCGAAAACCCACAGATCCGCGCCGGTGTCGACGGTGATGTCCATGGTCCACTGGGGGGGATGGCGGGGGGTGGCGGGTGGCGTCGCGCGGTTCGGCGCAACAACCGGAAGCTCGGCAACAAGCGATTGCGTATCGAGCAGCATGTCCCAGAAGTATTCAATTGGCGCGATCTTGCGCCGACCGGGTGAATGCTAGCACGGTCCCGGCCTGCCCGCTATAACGTGGGTGTCATACAACGGAAATGCCACACATGCGCACACATAAGGTCATCGGGGCCGTCATCCTGGCCTTGGCCGTCGCCATCGCCGCCTATTCCGTCTGGTGGTGGCAGGCGGCATCGGCGGTGGAGCGCGGCGTGCTCGCCTGGATCGAGGAGCAGCGCGCCGCCGGAACGATGGTGGAGCATCGCGGCCTGACCGTGACCGGCTATCCCCTGTCCATCCGCGCCGCCCTGGAGGCCCCGCACCTCGCCACCCGCGGGGTGGAGTGGCAGGGGACCCGGCTGGTGGCCGAGGCGCCGCCCTGGAACCACACGCGCATCGCACTGGACCTGCCGGGGGAGCAGCGGCTGACCCTGGTCCAGGCCAACCAGCCGCCCTTCGCCCTCCAGGCCAAGGGGGGCGGCGCGGGGCACGTCCTGCTGACCTTCGGCGGGCAGCCGGTGGAACTCCAGCTTGGCCTCAAGGACCTCGTCGCCCAGCCGGAGGCCCTGCCCGTGCCGGTCGCAGCACTCGACCTGACCGCCACCCAGCCGGCCGAGCCGCCGGCCGGCCACGGCGACGCGGGCCTGTCCGTCTCGGCCACCGCCAGCGGCGTGACTTTGCCGCAGGAGGCGCCGGGCTCGCTGGGACGGCAGGTGGAGCGGGCGCTGGTCACCGCCCGCGTGATGGGCCGCCCGCCCAAGCCGGAGCCGGCCAGCCTGTCGGCGTGGAGCCGCGATGGCGGCACGGTCCAGCTGGACAGCCTGAAGCTCGACTGGGGGCCGCTGAAGCTGGCGATGAACGGCACGCTGGCGCTCGACGCCGCCCTCCAGCCGCAGGCCGCCCTGACCGCGGAGGTGCGCGGCTTCCAGGCTGTGCTGGACGCCCTCCAGGGCGTGTTCCGCCCGAAGGAGCTGGCCTTCGCCCGCACCATGCTGACCATGCTTGCCCGCCCAGCCGAGCCCGGCGGCGAGCCGGTGCTGACCGCGCCGGTCACCGTGCAGAACCAGGCGCTGTTCCTAGGGCCCCTGAAGGTAGCCGCGCTGCCTCCACTTGTGTGGTAGGCGGGGCGGCGCCCGCCTGCTGCCATGTTTGCGCTTGCATACGGCGGCCGAGGCACCACTTAGAACGAACCGAAGTCGCTCTGCGCGATGCGTTCGCCGGCCCCCGCCCTGGGTCCGGGTCTTGTCCCGTTTAGATTGGGATGCCGTTCGCGTTTTTGCCGAGAACCTCTGCGCGGTCCAAGCGTTGCAGTGTTCGCCGCGGTGCATCCATGCGCACCGGAGCGGTCTTTCACACAAACCGAGACAAGAACCGGCGGGGAAACACCCGACCGGGCCGGAGGATTTTTTATGACGACCGCAATCACCCCGACGAACGGCACCACCGCCGCGCCGCAGCCGCATGTGTCCCCGGACATTCGTCCGCTGACGCCGCGGGGACCGGAGTGGCCCCGGTTGACTCGGCGCGAGGTGCGCCAAATTATTCTGGACATCATGGGATAATTGGGGTCACGTCCCCAACGCATGAGTCCCACGCCACCACTGGCATGGTGAAACTTCTAGGAGATCGACAATAGCCAAGCTTTATGACGCGGATCCGGTCCGCGAAGGCCCGCGCCTCAATCGGGAAATCACCGCCCGCACCGTCCGTCTGGTCGGCGCCAACGGGGAGATGATCGGCATTGTCTCCCTGCGCGACGCGTTCGACGCGGCGGCGGATGCGGAACTTGATCTGGTCGAGATTGCGCCCCAGGCCGACCCGCCGGTCTGCAAGATCCTCGATTACGGCAAGCACCGCTTCGAGGAGCAGAAGAAGGCCAACGAGGCGCGCAAGAAGCAGAAGATCATCGAGTTGAAGGAGCTGAAGCTCCGCCCCAACATTGATGACCACGACTATGACGTCAAGATGCGCGCCGCGCAGCGGTTCCTCGAAGAGGGCGACAAGGTCAAGATGACCATGCGCTTCCGCGGGCGCGAGATGGCCCACCAGGATCTGGGCATGAACGTGCTGATCCGCGTGCGCGACCAGCTCCAGGACATCGCCAAGGTCGAGCAGATGCCCCGGATGGAAGGCCGCATGATGATCATGGTCCTTGCTCCGCGCTGATTGGGCTACGCGCTGATTATGGCGGCTAAGGCGCCGGGAAACCGGCGCCTGCGGCCGACCAGCCCGCTTTACGCCTGCCGGGCGTCGATGATGCCGCGGCGGATGGCGCGCGTCTTGGTGAAGTGGTCCTGCAGCACCTCGCCCTCGCCCCAGCGGATCGCGCGCTGGAGCGCGGTCAGATCCTCCGTGAAACGCTGGAGGATATCCAGAACCGCCTCGCGGTTGTTCATGAAAATGTCGCGCCACATCACCGGGTCGCTGGCCGCGATGCGGGTGAAGTCGCGGAAGCCGCCGGCCGAGAACTTGATGACCTCCGACTTGGTGTCGTCCTCCAGGTAGGACGCGGTGCCGACGATGGTGTAGGCGATCAGGTGCGGCAGGTGCGAGGTGATGGCGAGCACCCGGTCGTGGTGGTTCGCGTCCATGATCTCCACCGTCGAGCCGACGCGGCGCCACATCTCCGCGACCTTGTCCAGCGCCTCCGGGTTGGCCCCGGACGGCGGGGTCACGATGCACCAGCGGCCCTGGAACAGGGTGGCGAAGCCGGCCTCCGGGCCGGAATGCTCGGTGCCGGCCACCGGGTGGCCGGGGATCAGGTGCACGCCCTCGGGCATGTGCGGCCCGACGTCGCGCAGCACCGCCTGCTTCACCGACCCGACGTCGGTCACGATGGTGCCGGGGCGCAGCAGCGGCCCGATGCGCTCCCCCACCTCCGCGAAGCTGCCGACCGGGGTCGCCAGCACGACGAGGTCGGCGCCGTCCAGCGCCTCGGCGAGGTCGGTCGTCGCCCGCTCCACGATTCCCAGTTCCATCGCCTTGGCGCAGGCCTCCGCGCTGCGGTCGGCGCAGACCACATGCGCCGCGACCCCATACTCCGTCAGCGCCCGCGCCAGGGAGGAGCCGATCAGGCCGATGCCGAGGATGGCAACGCGGTCGAACAGAGGGGCAGCCAGGGGGGCAGCGGTGTCGCTCATGATGGGGGTACCGGCAGCGGATTGGTTGCGGAACGCCCCGCTATAAACCACCAAGGCCGCCCGTGACCAAGCGAAAGTTGGGCACGAATGTTCGGCGCGACGAATCACCCGGCCGCGCCGTCACCCTCCGGCACCACCCACCCGTCCCGGATCGCCAGCCGCAGCGCTTCCCCCGGCGCGACGTGGGCGTCGCCGCCGACCCGCAGCGTCAGGCGGACGCCGGGCGCTTCCGCCGGCTCCGCCTCGACCAGCACGAAGCCGCCCTTGTAGGCGGCGCGCACCACGGTCGCCGTGATGGGCCCCTGCGGGTCGGGCTCCAGATCCTCCGGGCGCAGGCAGAACAGCGCCGGCCCCTCCCCTTGGCCGGAGCGGCAGCGGACCACCGCCTCCGCACCGAACAGCCGCACGCGGCAGCGGCCTTCCGCTGCGGCCGTCAGCACCGCGCCCTCCACCACCGCGCCCTGCCCGACGAAGCCCGCGACCATGGGGGTGGCCGGCTCCCGGTAGAGGGTGCGCGGCGGCGCCACCTGGGCGAGGCGCCCGCGGTCGAGCACCGCGATGCGCGTCGCCAGCGCCATCGCCTCCGCCTGGTCATGCGTCACATAGACCATGGTGGCGCCGGTCTTGGCGTGGAAGTCCGCGAACTCCTCCTCCATCGCCGCGCGCAGGTGCACGTCGAGGTTGGCGAGCGGCTCGTCCAGCAGCACCAACTCCGGGCTCATGACCAGGCAGCGGGCCAGCGCGACGCGCTGCCGCTGGCCGCCCGACAGCTCCGCCGGCCGCCGCGCCTCATAGCCGGTCAGGCCCACCGTCTCCAGCGCGGCGCGCACGCGCCGTTCGCGGTCGGCCTTCGGCACGCGCGCCGTTTCCAGCGGGTAGGCGACGTTGCCGTCCACCGTCATGTGCGGCCACAGCGCGTAGGACTGGAAGACCAGCCCGATCCGCCGCTCCTCCGGCGGGACGTGGGTGCTGGGACCGGACAGCGTGCGCCCGCCGACGGCGATCCGCCCGGCGTCCAGCCGCTCGAACCCCGCGACCATGCGCAGCAGCGTGCTCTTCCCGCAGCCCGAGGGCCCGAGCAGCGCCAGGAACTCCCCCGCGGCGACGTCGAGGGTGACCCCGTCCACCGCCGGCGCGGCGGTGCCCGCGTAGTGGCGGGAGGCGGAGTCGATCAACAGGGCGGGCATCTGGTCGGGCATGGAAACCGGTAAATGAGGTGGCGAACGGGGATACGCAGGGCGCCTAAGGCGCGGGCCAAGTCAGCGCAAGGCTCGGGCCAAGTCAAGTGACGCTGCGATGACGCCTGTCGTTCCGGCTCCGGAATACAACGCCCCCCGCCCTGTTGGGCTGCCCGTGCATTCCCGCTGATCCCCCTATCACCCGATGGAGCCCATGGGCCTGTTCGAACTGGTGTCCATCCTGCTGACCCTGGCGGCTCTGTTCAGCTTCGCCAGCCACCGCTGGCTTCGTCTGCCGGGGACGGTCGGGGTGTTCCTGCTGGCGTTCGGCGTCGCCTTCGCGACCAGCCTCGCCGCCTCCCTGGTGCCCGGCACCGAGGGCGTCCGCGACTGGGAACAGAGGCTGATCACCTCCGCCAACCTGCCGGAGACCCTGCTGCAGGGGGCTCTGGCCTTCCTGCTGTTCGCCGGCGCGATCGAGCAGGACAGCGAGGAGCTGTGGAGCCGGCGCTGGTCGGTGGTGGCGCTCGCCTCGCTGTCGGTGGTCATTTCCACGGCGGTGTTCGGCACGGCGATGTGGCTGCTGTTCGGCTGGCTGGGGCATCCCGTCCCGTTCATCTGGTGCCTCGTGCTCGGCGCGGCGCTCGCCCCCACCGATCCGGTCGCCGTGCTGGCGGTGCTGGAGCGCTCCCCCCTTCCCGCCGGCCTGCGCGCCGCCATCGCCGGGGAAAGCCTGTTCAACGACGGCGTGGGCGTCGTCCTCTTCACCGTTCTGCTGGGCGTCGCCACGGGGACGGGGGCCGACGTGACCGTCGGCGGGGTCGCCTGGGAGTTCGTGAAGGAGGCCGTCGGCGGGATCCTGCTCGGCCTGGCGACCGGCTCCCTCGCCTTCTGGGCCAAGAAGCAGGCCGACGACGCGTCGGTTGAGCTGTCGATCTCCCTGGCGCTGGCCGCCGCGACCTACAGCCTCGCGCTGCGGCTGGAGGTGTCGGGGCCGATCGCGGTCGTCGCGGCTGGCCTGCTGATCGGCACCACGGCGGAGCGGCACGTGTCCTCCGAAAAGGCCGGCCGAATCCTGAAGACCTTCTGGCAGATGGTGGACGCCATCCTGAACGCGATGCTGTTCCTGCTGGTCGGGCTGGAAGCGGCGATCCTGTCGTCGTGGAGCGGCGCGGTCCTTCTCGCGGCGCTCGCGGCACCGGCGGTCGCGCTGGCGGCCCGGCTGGCCAGCGTGGTGCCGGTGGTCCTCGCCCACGCCCGCTACCAGCGCAAGGCGGCGGCCACCGCGGTGCTGGTGTGGGGCGGCGTGCGCGGCGGCATCGCCGTGGCCCTGGTGCTGTCCCTACCCGACAGCCCGCACCGGGACGCGCTGCTCACCGTCTGCTACGCCGTGGTCGCCTTCACCATCGTGGTGCAGAGCCTGACGCTCGGCCGCTTGGCCCGGCGCGCCTTCCCCGACGCCGGTTAATTTCACACACCCGGCGAACGCAGGACAGGGATGCACACGAAAGCCTTCCGCGGAAAGCCCGTCCCATTATCTACTGCTCCTTGAGCGTTCTTAAACCTTTCAAACACATTTTCTTGTGTGAATTGGAGAGTCGGCATGGCTGACGTGACACTCGGCCGGGCGGCGGGCCCGGCCGCGTTTGTGCCCGGGATCGACTGGCGCGTGGCCGGGGCTGCGCTGCTGGCGCTGGCGGGCGGCGGCCTGTGGATCGGGGATTCCGTCTCCGGCACGCAGGCGGCGCTGTACCTGATCGGCGGGGCCATGGGCCTCGTCCTCTACCACGCGCTGTTCGGCTTCACCTCCGCCTTCCGCGTCTTCATCGCGGACCGGCGCGGGGCCGGCCTGCGGGCGCAGATGGTCATGCTGGCGGTGGCCTGCGCGCTGTTCTTCCCGGTGCTTGCGGCGGGGACGCTGTTCGGCACGCCGGTGAAGGGGCTGGTGTCGCCGGTCGGCGTCTCCGTCGTGGCCGGTGCCTTCCTGTTCGGCATCGGCATGCAGCTGGGCGGCGGCTGCGCGTCCGGCACGCTCTACACCGTCGGCGGCGGCAGCACGCGCATGTTGGTCACGCTGTTCTTCTTCGTCGTCGGATCCGTGCTCGGCGCCTACCACCTGCCCTGGTGGCAGACGCAGCCGACCTTCGCGCCCGTCTCGCTGGTCTCCGCCTGGGGCTGGCCGCTGGCGCTGGCCGTCAACCTCGCGGTCTTCGCCGCCGTCTACGCCGTGACCGTGGCGCTGGAGAAGCGCGCGCACGGCCGCCTCGTCGAAGGCGCGCCGGCCCGCACGGAGGGCGTGCAGCGCCTCATGCGCGGCCCCTGGCCGCTGGTCTGGGGTGCCGTCGCGCTGGCATTGCTGAATTTCGCGACCCTGGCGCTGGCCGGCCGCCCCTGGGGCATCACGTCGGCCTTCGCGCTGTGGGGCAGCAAGGGCCTGGGCGCGCTCGGCGTCGATGTCGCCTCCTGGCCCTTCTGGCAGCCGCCGGCCCAGGCCAAGTCGCTGCAGGACAGCGTGCTGGCCGACGTCACCTCGGTGATGGACTTCGGCATCATCGTCGGCGCGCTGTTCGCCGCCGGCCTCGCCGGCAAGTTCGCGCCGGTGTGGAAGCTGCCCCTGCGCTCCCTGGTCGCGGCGGTGGTCGGCGGCGTGCTGCTCGGCTACGGCTCCCGCCTCGCCTACGGCTGCAACATCGGGGCGTATTTCAGCGGCATCGCGTCGGGCAGCCTGCACGGCTGGGTGTGGATCGTCGCGGCGCTGGCCGGCAACGTGCTGGGCACCCGCCTGCGCCCGCTGTTCGGCCTGGAGGTGGAGCGCGTTCCGCGCCAGACCTCCTGCTGAGCGCTCTTGAAGCAGCCCGCGAACGGGGCAGAGATCTCCAGCCGAATGATGCGGCGAGCCACCGCTCGCCGCATCACAGGCCGGAAGGCGTTATGAACCGTAGGGCACAGACACGATGTCCGAGGCGGACAGCGTCCTGACATTGAGCGCCACGATCGCAACCGCCGCACCCGAGCCGTTGCCATCAAAGTCGTAGGACAGGACGCCGGTCGCGGTGTTGAAGATGAAGCGGTCGTCGGCATCGGCCGGCGCGTTCAGCGCGAAAAGGCTCGCGTCCAGCGGACCATCGGGAAGATTGCCGAACGACCAACCTTCCAGTTCGATGCGGTCCACCCCAGTCTGGAAGTCGCTGATGACGTCGGTTCCCGCATCATAGCGGAGGAACCGGAAGGCATCGCCACCTGCGCCACCGATCAGGACATCATTGCCCGAACCCCCGATGAGGGTGTCGTCGCCCTTCCCGCCCGACAGGGTATCGTTGCCTTCCCACCCCGTCAGCTTGTTGGCCGCGGCGTTTCCGATCAGGCTGTCGCCGTAATAGGACCCGTAAACGTCCTCGATCCCGCTCAACCGGTCGCCATCCGCGACACCGCCGCTCCCGATGCCGGTGGCGAGGTTCACCGTGACGCCCGCCTGGGAGCGGCTGAAATAGGCTGTGTCGATGCCGGCCCCGCCGGCGATCACATCGGCACCCTCGCCGCCTTCGAAAAAGTCGTTCCCGGCACCGCCGCGGAGCGTGTCGTTGCCGCTGCCTCCCATCAGCCAGTCGTTGCCGGCCCCCGCGTTGATTTCGACATCGACCGAGCGGAAATCGGCATAGAAGTAATCGTCGCCCCCGCCGCCATAGACGCGTTCGACCTGCGAGACCTCAAGGTCCAGGTATACGGGATCGGTTCCCTGCACGACGACCGTGTCATAGCCGGCGCCAGCGTCGACCCAATCGCCGTAGCCACTGATGTAGATGCGGTCGTCCCCATCGCCGCCCAGCAGCGTGTCGAAACCGGCCCCCCCGACCAGCCAGTCATTGCCGGCGCCTCCCTGCAGGAGGTCGTCGCCGTCGCCGCCACGCAAGGTGTCGTTGAAATCGCTGCCGCTGGTCGTGTCGTTGCCGCCACCGCCGTTGATCACCACGCTGCTGGCCGCCCCGACGGCCGTCAGGACGTCGCCGCCCGCACCGCCATAGACCTGTTCGATCTGCGTCGCGGCGAGATCCAGCGTAACGCCGGCGGTTCCGCGCACGACGGCGGTGTCGAAGCCCGCACCGCCACTGACGATCTGATCCGCCGCGTCGATGTAGAGGCGGTCATCTCCATCGCCACCAAGCAGCGTGTCGGCGCCAGCCCCCCCGATCAGCGTGTCGTTGCCATCCAGCCCGGAAAGGGCATCGTCATTGCGCGTTCCCTTCAGGTAATCCGCGTCCGCGGTCCCCATAATCGTCGACATTATTGTCCCCAGATTGATCAGCATTGCGCGCCCGTCACCAATAGGTCGCGCCGGAAAGTAACAGCCTTGCAAAAAGGGGACATGTGACGGTCATCACTCCCAAGGAGAGAGCAATGTGCGGCAATGCGTCACATAAGGAGCGGATTGCCGCAATTTTATACTTTTCATTGTTGTCCTGCCATCACGCCGCCGAGGGCAGCTTCACGATTCCGCTGTCCTTCAGCGCGCGGTCGATGGCGGCCATCACGCGGTCCTGGACGCGGGCGACGTCGCCGCGGTGCGGCGGGCTCCACCAGCGGATGTGCAGCACCGCCTTCTCCGGGGAGACGGACGTCGTCAGCACCTCCGGCGCCGGGTCGGTCAGCACGCCGTCCACGCCGCGCACCGTCGTCAGGATGGCGTTGCGGGCGCGGTCCAGGTCGGCGTTGATGTCGAAGGCGAGGTCCACCTCCGACCGGCGGCCCTTGTAGGCGGTGTTGACCAGCACCGCGTCGGTGAACAGCTTGGAATTGGGGATCACCGCCCGGCGCCCGTCGTAGGTGCGCAGTTCCGTCGCACGGGTCTGGATGTCCTCCACCGTGCCCTCGAACCCGCCGAAGACGATCTCGTCGCCGATGCGGAAGGGCCGCGTGACCAGGATCAGGATCCCGGCCAGGAAGTTCTGCAGCACGTCCTTGAAGGCGAAGCCGACGGCCACGCTGCTGATGCCCAGCAGCTGCACGAGGCTTCCGGCGGTCAGGGTCGGGATGATGATGGTCAGGGCCACGAACAGGCCGACGATGGTCACCGCCCCCTGCACGAGCCGGCCCAGCACCCGCTCCAGCCCCGCCGAGGCATGCCGGCCGATCAGGCGCAGCACCAGCGACCGCACCATCCGGGCGACGACCAGGAAGATCATGAAGACCAGAACGGCGATCATCAGGTTCGGCAGCAACGCGATGGCGCCGTGCAGCATCGACTGAATGCGGTCGGCGGCTGCGGACAAATCAATGTTCATCAAAAATCCCTCAACAGTCCTGGCACACCTTTTTCAATGCCCAAAGGGCTGGGATGTTCCACCGGTGCGGCGTTGCCAAAAAGCGCGCGCCGGTCCACCTTCCCTGGCAGCAAACAACCAGAATACGGAGACGGTGGGATGGTGAAGTCACGCGCGGCGGTTGCCTGGGAAGCGAAGCGTCCCCTGGAGATCGAAGAGGTCGAGGTCGCAGCGCCCAAGCAGGGCGAGGTCCTGGTGCGCATCGTCGCCACCGGCGTCTGCCACACCGACGCCTACACCCTGTCCGGCGCCGATCCGGAAGGCATCTTTCCCTCGATCCTGGGCCACGAGGGCGGCGGCGTCGTGGAGGAGGTCGGGCCGGGCGTCACCACCGTCGCCGTCGGCGACCACGTCATCCCGCTCTACACACCGGAATGCGGCAAGTGCAAATTCTGCCTGTCCGGCAAGACCAACCTGTGCCAGGCGATCCGCGCCACCCAGGGCAAGGGGCTGATGCCCGACGGCACCACCCGCTTCTCCGCGAAGGGGCGCGAGGTCTTCCACTACATGGGCACCTCCACCTTCTCCGAATACACGGTCCTGCCGGAGATCGCGGTCGCCAAGATCAACAAGGCCGCCCCGCTGGAGAAGGTCTGCCTGCTCGGCTGCGGCATCACCACGGGCATGGGCGCCGTGCGCAACACCGCGAAGGTGGAGCCGGGCTCCACCGTCGCCATCTTCGGGCTCGGCGGCATCGGCCTGTCGGCGATCATCGGCGCGGTGATGGCCAAGGCCTCGCGCATCATCGGCATCGACATCAACCCCGACAAGTTCGAGATCGCCAAGCAGCTGGGCGCCACCGACGTCGTCAACCCCAAGGACTACGACCGCCCGATCCAGGAAGTCCTGGTCGAGATGACCGACGGCGGCGTGGACTACAGCTTCGAGTGCATCGGCAACGTGCAGGTGATGCGCGCGGCGCTGGAGTGCTGCCACAAGGGCTGGGGCGAGTCGGTGATCATCGGCGTCGCCGGCGCCGGGCAGGAGATCAGCACCCGTCCCTTCCAGCTGGTGACCGGCCGCGTCTGGCGCGGCTCCGCCTTCGGCGGCGTGCGTGGCCGGTCGGAGCTGCCGGACTACGTCGAGCGCTACCTGAAGGGCGAGTTCGAACTGGACACCTTCATCACCCACACCATGGGCCTTGAGGACATCAACGAGGCCTTCGACCTGATGCACGAGGGCAAGAGCATCCGCTCCGTCATCCTCTACGGTCAGTAACGAACCTCCGTAGGTTGGGTGGAGCCGCAGGCGCAACCCAACATCCTCCCCACCACGGGGGATGTTGGGTTCCGCTGGCGCTCCACCCAACCTACAAAAAAGCCAAAACAAGGGGGGATGATGGACACGGCCCTGACTCAAATCGCGGCGAACCGCTGCTTCGGCGGCTGGCATAAGCGCTTCCGCCACCGCTCCGCGGTGCTGGACTGCGACATGGTGTTCGCCGTCTACCTGCCGCCGCAGGCCGAAAGCGGCAAGGTGCCGGTGTTCTACTGGCTGTCCGGCCTGACCTGCACGGACGAGAACTTCATGCAGAAGGCCGGCGCCATGCGGACGGCGGCGGAGCTCGGCATCGCCATCGTGGCGCCGGACACCAGCCCGCGCGGCCCCGACGTGCCGGGCGACCCGGACGGCTCCTGGGACTTCGGGCTCGGCGCCGGTTTCTACGTCAACGCGACGCAGGAGCCCTGGGCGAAGCACTACCGCATGCACGACTATGTGGTGCAGGAACTGCCGGCGCTGGTGGAGGCCGAACTGCCGGTCACCGACCGCCGCTCCATCTCCGGCCATTCCATGGGCGGGCACGGGGCGATCGTCTGCGCGCTGCGCAATCCGGGCCGCTATCGTTCCGTGTCGGCCTTCGCACCGATCGGCAACCCGGCAAGCGTGCCCTGGGGCGAAAAGGCCTTCGAGCGCTTCTTCGGCACCGACTACGCGACCTGGCTGGAGTGGGACAGTTGCGCCCTGCTCGGCCGCGCCAAGGAGCGTTTGCCGATCCTCGTGGACCAGGGCGACGCCGATGGCTTCCTGGAACGGCAGCTGAAGCCCGAAAACCTGAAGAAGGCGGCCGACGCCGCCGGCCACCCGCTGACCCTGCGGATGCAGCCGGGCTACGACCACAGCTATTTCTTCATCGCCAGCTTCATCGACGACCACCTGCGCCACGCCGCCGCGGCGCTGGGGTGAAAACTCTTTCTCCCCGCAAACACGGCTATCGCATCAAGGGATCTCGGTCATAGAATCCGTCATCCCCGCGAAGGCGGGGATCCAGACCACACGGGCGCTATTGTGCGGAGTTTTCTGGATCCCCGCCTTCGCGGGGATGACGGAAATCCTAAAAATCGGCCCCGGTCCCCGCAGTGAAGAGGGTTTCACGACCCGGCGGGAAAGCGCAGGGTCGCCTGCACCCCACCGCTTTCCCCCGGGCCCTCCTCCCTCGGCCGGATCTCCAGCGTGCCGCGCAGTTGCAGGGCCAGCTGCTGGACGATCTGGCGGCCGAGGCCGGTGCCCTTCGGCTCCGCCGACGACAGCCCCTCGCCGTTGTCGCGGACGTCGAGGATGCAAACCCCGTCCTCCATCCGGAAGGTCAGGTCGATCCAGCCGGCCCGGCCGTCCGGGAAGGCGTACTTCACCGCGTTGGTGACCAGCTCGTTGGCGATGGTTCCCACCGCAACCGCGGTACCCATGTCCAGGTCCAGGCTGTCGACGCGCGCGCTCAGCGCGATGGGGCGCACGCCCACCATGCCGGCCTGCAAATCCTCCACCAGGCTCTCCAGGAACTCCTTGGCGTTGACGATGCTGGCGCCCTCGATCCGGCGCAGGCGGGTGTAGACGCGGGCGAGCACGCCGATGCGGTCGATCGTCCCCGCCACGATGTCCTGGGTGTTGTCCGACCGCATGGCGGCCAGCGACAGCTGCGCCACGATCAGTTGCAGGTCGTTGCGGATGCGGTGGTGGATCTCCTGCAGCATCAGGTCCTTCTCCCGGTCCGCGGCGGCCACCTTCTCCCAGGCGTCGTGCAGCGCGTCCAGCGTCTTGCGCAGCGTCTCCGTGACCGCGGCGATGGCGAAGCCGAGGCCGGTGTAGATGATGAAGGCCAGCTGGTCGCCGGGACTGGCGATGGCGAACTGGTACTTCGGCTCGATGAACAGGTAGAGCGTCACCACGCAGGACAGGACCACGGCCAGGTAGCCCGACGCGCGGTCGAACAGCAGCGACACCAGGAAGATGGCCGGGATGTACAGCAGGAACGGGTAGGCGCGCAGCACCGGGTCGAGGCTGTAGCGCAAGGCCGTCGCCACGCCGATCACCGCGACGGTGACGCCGTAGCGCACCCAGAGCGAGCGCGGTGTCCGGGGAAGGAGCTGGAACAGCAGATTTTCCATGCCGCGTATCCGGTTGGGGCAACGGTTAACCCGTGGACAACACGGAACGTCCCGCTTGGTGTCGCCTGCGACGGGCTGGGGAACCGGTCGGGACCGCGCCTGTTCCGGAAGGGGCGGCTGCTGCCCGACAGGCAATTGCCCGACAGGAGACTCCATGGCCGACCCGGCGAAGAACACCCCCCTGACCGCCGTCATGACGGCCGACGTCACGCTGGACGTCAACGGCGCGCCGCACACGCTGCACCTCGACGTGCGCACGACCCTGCTGGACGCGCTGCGCGACCACCTGAACCTGACGGGGACCAAGAAGGGCTGCGACCTCGGCCAGTGCGGGGCCTGCACGGTGCTGGTCGACGGGCGCCCCGTCGTCTCCTGCCTGACGCTGGCGGCGACCCAGCAGGGCCGCGCCATCACCACCATCGAGGGGCTGGAGCGCGACGGGAAACTGCACCCGGTGCAGGAGGCCTTCATCGAGCACGACGCCTTCCAGTGCGGCTACTGCACGCCGGGCCAGATCATGGCGGCGGTCGGCCTGCTCAACGAGGGCGTGCCGGCGACCGACGCGGCCATCCGCGAGCGCATGAGCGGCAACCTGTGCCGCTGCGGCGCCTACGTGAACATCGTGGAGGCGGTGAAGGCCGCAGCCGCGGCCCAAAAAGGCTGACGCCCGATGCACCCCTTCGCCTACACCGCCGCCCAGACGCCGCAGGACGTCACCACGCGGGGCAGCCACCCGCCGCACCCCGACATCCTGGCCGGCGGCACCGACCTGCTGCAACTGCTGAAGGAGCGGGTGCGCACGCCGGCCGAACTCATCGACATCAACGGCCTCGACCTCGGCGGCATCGTGGAGAAGAACGGCTGCCTGCGCGTCGGCGCCCTGGTCCGCATGAGCGAGCTGGCCGAGGATCCGCGGGTGAAACGCGACTGGCCGGTCGTGTCCAAGGCCCTGCTGGAGAGCGCCTCGGCGCAGGTGCGCAACATGGCGACCATCGCCGGCAACCTGCTCCAGCGCACGCGCTGCCCCTATTTCCGCGACGTCACCACCCCCTGCAACAGGCGGGATCCGGGGACCGGCTGCTCCGCGCTGGACGGGCTGAACCGCATCCACGCGATCCTCGGCACCAGCGACCGCTGCATCGCCGCCCACCCGTCGGATCTCGCGGTGGCGCTGGTGGCGCTGGACGCGCGCGTGTCCATCCTGGGGCCGGACGGCGAGGACGAGGTCGCCGTGGAGAACCTGCACCGCCTGCCCGGCGACACCCCGCACATGGAAACGGTGCTCCAGCCCGGCGACCTGATCACCGCGATCCACATCCCGGCGTCCGGCTGCGCGAGCCGGTCCCACTACGTGAAGGTGCGCGACCGCGCCACCTTCGAATGGGCGCTGGTCTCCGCCGCGGTCGGGCTGGACATGGACGGCGGCACCATCCGCGACGCCCGCGTCGCCGTGGGCGGGGTCGGCACCAAGCCCTGGCGCCTGCGCGCCGTCGAATCGCTGCTGATCGGCAAGGCGCCCGGCCCCCAGGTCTTCAAGGCGGCGGCCGACCGCGCCGCCGACGGCGCCCAGCCGCGCGGCGACAACGCCTACAAGGTCGAGCTTCTGAAGCACACGGTCACCCGCGCCCTGATGGAGTTGGGAGGTTGCGCATGACGGACCAGTCCTCCGCCGTGATCGGCAAGCCCGTCAGCCGCGTCGACGGCCGCGCCAAGGTGACGGGTGCCGCCACCTACGCCGGGGAGTTCCGGCCCGACCGCCTCGCCCACGCCGCGGTGGTGACCAGCAGCATCCCCGCCGGCCGCATCCGCGCCCTGTTCGCCGACGCGGCGGAGGCCTCCCCCGGCGTCGTGCTGGTCGCCACCCACCACAACGCGCCGCGCCTGCCCTACAACAGCATGGCCCAGCGCCCGCAGGTGGACCCGCAGGCGGGCGACCAGCTGCGCGTGCTCCAGGGGCCGGAGATCCAGTTCAACGGCCAGCCCATCGCCGTCGTGGTGGCGGAAACGCTGGAGCAGGCAACCCACGCCGCCGCCCTCGTCCGCGTCGAATACGACCCTACCCCCGCCGTCACCCGCTTCGAGGAGGCGGCGAAGAGCCCCCGCAAGCCCGGCGCCGGCAAGCCGACCGACCTCGCGCGCGGCGACGCGGACGCGGCGCTGGCCGCCGCCCCGGTCAGCGTCGACGCCACCTACGACCAGCCGATGGAGCACCACAACGCCATCGAGCCGCACGTGACCATCGCCGCCTGGGACGGCGACCGGCTGACGCTGTGGGACAAGACACAGTGGGTCGGCAACGACCGCGCGGAGATCGCCCACGTCTTCGGCATTCCGGAGGAGAACATCCGCGTCGTCTCCCCCTTCGTCGGCGGGGCCTTCGGCTCGGCCCTGCGCACCTGGCCGCACGTCACGCTGGCCGCCATGGCCGCCAAGATGGCCGGCCGTCCGGTGAAGCTGGAGCTGACGCGGCGCCAGCTGTTCTCCGCCATCGGCTTCCGCCCGCGCACGGTGCAGCGGGTGGCCCTGGGCGCCGAGGCCGACGGCCGCCTGACCGCCGTGATCCACGAGGCGGTCGGCCACACCTCCCAATACGAGGACTACGCGGAGACGACGGTCGAGCCGACCGCCATGCTCTATTCCTGCCGGAACCTGCGCACCGCCTACCGGCTGGCGCCGATGAACATCAACTCCCCCTGCCCCATGCGGGCGCCGGGGGTGATCACCGGCGTGCTGGCGCTGGAGATGGCGATGGACGAGCTGGCCGAGGCTGCGGGTATCGACCCGCTGGAGCTGCGCCTGCGCAATTACGCGGAGCGCGACGAGAACAAGGACCTGCCCTGGTCCAGTAAGGGCTTGCGCGACTGCTACCGCACGGCGGCGGAGCGCTTCGGCTGGAGCGGCCGCTCCGCCGCCCCCGGCAGCATGCGCGACGGGCGGGAGCTGGTCGGCTGGGGCATGGCGACCGCGGTCTACCCCACCCACCGCGCCGCGGCCAGCGCGTCGGTGGTCATCCGCGACGACGGTACCGCGGTGGTGCGCAGTGCGGCCAGCGACATGGGGCCGGGCACCTACACCGCCATGACCCAGGTCGCGGCCGAGGCTCTGGATCTGCCCGTCGAGCGCGTGCGGTTCGAGCTGGGCGACACCGACCTGCCCAAGGCGCCGGTGCACGGCGGCTCCATCACCATGGCGAGCGTCGGCTCCGCCGTGCAGGCCGCCTGCGTCGCCGCCCGCGCGCGCATGCGCGCGCTGTCCAACGCCGTGGACCCGGTGCGCGGGGCGGACTACGCCGGCATCCTGCGCCGCCACGGCCTGCCGCAGGTGGATGTGGAGGCCGACGCCGCCCCCGGCATCGAGCAGAAGCGATTCTCCATGTACGCCTTCGGCGCCATCTTCGCGGAGGTGCGCGTGGACCCGAACCTCGGCACCGTCCGCGTGCCGCGGCTGGTCGGCGCCTATGGCTCCGGCCGGATCATCAATCCGAAGACGGCGCGCAGCCAGTGCGTCGGCGGCATGGTGCTGGGCCTGGGCATGGCGCTGAGCGAGCAGAGCGAGTGGGACGACCGTTTCGGCAAGGTGATGAACGCCAACCTCGCGGAATACCTCGTCCCGGTGAACGCCGACGTCCCGCACCTCGACGTCACCTTCGTGGACGAGCACGACCCGCACGTGAACCCGCTGGGCGTCAAGGGCTTGGCCGAGATCGCCGCAGTGGGCGTGACCCCCGCCATCGCCAACGCTGTCCACCACGCCACGGGCATCCGCTTCCGCAGCCTGCCGATCACCCCGGACAAGGTGCTGGCGGGGCTGGCCAAGCGCTGACCTCTCCGCAAGTCACCCGCCCACCAGCAGCAGCATGCCCGCCCCGCGCGCTGGATACGGCCAGGGCGAAGTCCCCGTCCAGACGGCCCGTCAGGACGGGGTGCCCTGAAGGTCCTTCGCCCGGCCGGCCTCCAGCGCGCGGTCCAGGGCGCGGCGCAGCTGGCGCGGGGTGACCGGCTTGCGCACGACCTTCAACCCGTGCTGCGCCGCGTCCTGCTCGCACTCCGGGCCGGATTCGCCGGTCAGGATCATCGCCGGCACAGGGGCGCCGGCCATGGCGCGGATGCGCACCACCGCCTCCGTCCCCACCCGTCCCTCGCGCAGGCGGTAATCGACCAGCATCGCGTCGGGGAAGCGCCCGGCCTCCCGCACGCGCTCGACCGCCTGGTCGGTGGAGCCCGCGATCAGCACCTCGTAGCCCCATTCCCGGAACATGTCGCGAAGCCCCAGCAGAACGATGGCGTCGTCGTCCACCAGGAGGGCGAGCGGCGCCCGGCCGTCGCCGCGGGGCTGCGCCTCGTTGGGCGGCGGCTCCGCCTCCGCTTGGTCCAGCGGCAGGTCGATGGTGAAGACCGATCCGCGGCCGGGCTGCGAGCGGACCTCCACCGGATGGTCCAGGATGACGGACAGGCGCTGGACGATGGCCAGCCCAAGCCCCAGGCCGCGGGCGCGGTCGCGTTCCGGGTTGTTGACCTGGTGAAACTCCGCGAAGATTTGGTCCAGCTGGTCCGGCGGAATGCCGATGCCGGTGTCGGCCACCTCGACGCGCACCTTGCCGTCAAGCAAGTGGAGACCGATCTCCACGCCGCCGCGCTCCGTGTATTTCACGGCGTTCTCGACGAGGTTGCGCAGCATGCGGCCAAGCAGGACGCGGTCGCTGCGCACCGACACCGCCCGGTCGCCGGCCACGCGGAAGGACAGCCCCTTGCTCTCCAGGATCGGCGTGTAGGAGGCGACGATCTCGTCGACCAGCCCGGCCAGCGCCACGGCTTCGATGCGCGGCTCGATGGCCCCGACGTCGAGGCGGGAGACGTCCAGCAGGCTGTCCAGCAGGCCCTTCAGCGTGTCCAGCCCGCGCTCCAGCATCTCCAGGCTGCGCTGGCCCTGCTCCCCCGTCACGTGGCGGTGCAGGATGCCGCTGAACAGGAACATGGACTGCATGGGCTGGCGCAGGTCGTGGCTGGCCGCCGCCAGGAACTTCGACTTGGCGCGGTTGGCCTGGTCGGCCTGCTCCTTCGCCTGATGGAGCGCCATCTCCATGGCCTTGCGCTCCCCGACGTCGCGCAGCGTGCAGATGGCGAGCACGACCCGCCCGTCGGCGTCGCGGACCGGCGCCGCGCTGACCGACAGGGTGACCACGCCGCCGTCGGCGCGGTGGTAGTCGAGATCCTCCTGCTCCACCACCTCGCCGGCCAGCAGGGCGCGGGCCAGCGGGGTCTCCCCCCCGCCGTAGAGGGTACCGTCCGGCCGATGCGGCCCGAAGCCGGGGGGTATCGGCACGTCGTACAGGCGCTCCGCCCCGATCACGCGGGGCAGCGGCTGGCCGAGCATCCGCTCGGCCGCGGCGTTGACCTTCACGATGCGACCGGACGGCGCTTCCGCCACCAGAACGCCCGAGGGCATATGGTCGAGCACGGCGCGCAGGAGCGTCCGCTCCTCCTCCAGCTGCCGGTTGAGGCGCGTGCGCTCCTCCTCGTGCTGCTTGCGCTGGCTGACGTCCTGGAAATAGATCACCAGCCCCTTGCGCGACGGGAAGGCGCGCGCCGCGAACCACAGGCCGGTGGTCGGGCCCAGCAGCTCGAACTCCACCGGCTCGCGCTCCATCATCGCGTGGTTCAGGCGGTCCCAGGCCGTGCCGCCGACCAGTTCCGGGAAGGCCTCCCACCCGTTGCGGCCATACAGGGAGGAGGAGTAGGGAAGCAGCGCCTTCGCCCGGTCGTTGAGGAAGACGACCTTCCAGTCGCGGTCGACCTCCGCCACGGCGTCGGTCGTGCTTTCCAGCACGGAGGCCATCTCCAGCGCGGTGTCGTGCATCCGCTCGCGCATGCGCAGGAACTGGCGGAGGCCCCAGGTGGCCCCCAGGCAGCAGAGCAGAAGCGTCCCGCCGAAATAGGCCAGCGACTGCATCATCGCCTCGTTCACCGGGGCCATCGCCGCGTCGCGGTCCACGCCGACGGCCAGCATCGTGCCGCGCCAGCCCGTCCGCGGCGGGGATACCGCGACGATCCGCCGGACCCCGTCCAGCCCCACCACCTCGATGGTCTGCGTGTCCGTCGCCGACAGCAGGGTGCGCAGCATGTCGGACGGCAGCGGGCGGCCGACCGCCTCGGGCCGCGCCGGCACCCGGGCCATGACGATGCCGTTCCGGTCGGTCAGCAGGATGGCCATGCCCGCCGGCAGGTTGCGGTGGGTCAGGTCGTCCTCCAGCCAGCCGACGTCGAGCAGGACGGTCACCACCCCCGCCATGGCGCCGTCGGGCCCCCGGTAGCCCATCCGGAAGGGCAGGATCGGACGCCCGATCCCGCGGGCGACGGCGTATTCGCCGAGCACGATCCCGTTGGAGCGCATGGCCTCCTGGAAGGTGCCGTAGTCGCCGACCGAGATCCCCAGCGTCCGCGGGTCGGTGGAGCACCAGACGGTGCCCTCACGGTCCGCGACCTCGATCGTCAGATAGGCGGGGTAGCGCGCCTTCATCCGGGCGAGCGTCGCCTGGCAATCCACCGGTGCGGTGCGCGGAATTCCGGATTCGAGCACCGCCGCCAGGACATGCTGCGCGTCGGCGGCGATGCGCTGCTGTTCGGCGTCAACGAGGTGGAGAAGCCGGACCACGTCGTTTTGGATCTCAACCGCGCGATGCTGCCGCACGTTGTATTGCATCATGAATTGCAGCGCCGCAAGCGGGATAACGGCCGCCACGAGAAAGAGAAACAAGCGGGAGTAGTGTGGCATCACGAATACTGTTGGGCGGCGACCGCAACCAATGCACCCGGGCGGTCGATACCGTCTCAAGAGCAGCAATTACGACACCGCCATTCCGTTGGCGTTCTTCGTTCTTGGTGGGACGTTCATGCCACAGCGAAGGGGAGATGCAACGCATAATGCCCTTGATAATACTTATGCGCTCCTCAGCGCGTCATTTCCCCGAGTTCGCTTGGAAAATTCCAGAAGAGAATTGAAGTCCAAAATAGCCACGCCTGCGCCTGATGCCCTAGCAACCACAGGGCGATCTTTGCCAATGGTTTCATCTGCCCCCAACGACGCCTTCCATCTTCCGATTATTGTTTCTGATATGTATTGGCTGACCAGCCCTTAGCGCATGGCTGCACACTTTAGAGTAATTTTACAATTTACTACTCCTTAACGATAAGAACTGATGGTGCCCTTAAGCAATAGCCGACTCGGTCGCTCCGGTATGTCGGCCTGCCCCGCGCAACAGGAAGAGAACAAGGGTCCGGGCGCCCTATCCTCGAACGAACCGGACGGCCCGCCGCCCCCGCGGCCGGCCCAACCGGTCATCGACGGAGCGGCCGGGTTGGAGACGGCGTCGGATGCATGTGAGCAGTCACCACCAGCCGCTGCTGGTGGCCCTATCGGTGGCGGTGGCGGTCTTCACCGCCTACGTCGCGCTCGACCTCGCGGGCCGGCAGCGGGCCACCGCGGGCGCCGCGCGGTGGGCGTGGCTGGGGGCGGCCGCGGTGGCGATGGGCGGCGGCATCTGGTCGATGCACTTCATCGCCATGCTGGCGTTGGTGACGCCGGTCCCCGTCGCCTACGACCTGACCATCACGCTGGTGTCGCTGGCGCTGCCCATCGTCGTGACCGGCGGCGCCCTGGCGCTCACCGCGCGCGACGGGCTGGCCTGGGGTCGCCTGGCGCTCGGCGGGCTGGTCATGGGCGGCGGCATCGTGCTGATGCATTACGTCGGCATGGCGGCCATCACCATGGACGGCGTCGTCACCTACGATCCGGGGCTGGTCGCCCTGTCGGCGCTGATCGCCGTCGCGGCGGCCACCGCGGCCCTGCGGCTGGCCGGCGCGATCCGGACGCGCGCGCAGCGCGCCATCGGCGCGGTGACCATGGGCGCTGCGGTGATCGGCATGCATTTCGTCGGCATGGCGGCGGCGACCTTCACCTTCCATGAGGGGAAAGCCCAGCGCTGGTTCGAGGCGTCGCCGGTCGAGGCGCCGGTGCTGGCGCTCCAGGTCGCGGGCGTGACGGGCATCGTGCTGGCGCTGGCGCTGACCTCCTCCGCGCTGGCCCGGCGCAGCGCCGAGCGCAAGGCGCGGGAGGTCGAGGCGACTCTGGCCGAGGAGCGGCAGTCCAGCGAAACGCTGCTGCGGCAGAGCGAGGAGCGGCTGCGGCTCGCCGTGCAGGCGACCGGGCTGGGCACCTGGGACTGGGACATGGCCCGCGACGCCATCCTGTGGTCGGAGCGGACCTACGCGCTGTTCGGCTTGGCCCCGGGCAGCGCGGTCGATTACACGCGGTTCCTGCAGGCGGTCCACCCGGACGACCGCGCGGTGGTCGAGGCGGCGGTGCGCACCGCCCTGGCGCCGGAGGGCGACGGACGCCTGGAGGCGGAGTTCCGCGCGCTCCAGCCCGACGGCGCGGTCCGCTGGCTGAGCACCCAGGGGCAGACCCATTTCGAGTCCGGCGCTTCCGCGACCGGAGAACGGCGCCCGGTGCGCCTGCTCGGCACCATCCTGGACATCACCGCCCGCCGGCTGGCGGAGGAGCGGCTGCGCGCCTCGCTCCAGGAGAAGGAGATGCTCCTGCGCGAGGTGCACCACCGCGTGAAGAACAACATGCAGGCCATCACCGCCATTTTGCAGCTTGAGGCCGCGCAGGTGGCGGACGAAAAGGCGCGCGAGGGCTTCGCCGCCGTCGGCCAGCGCATCCAGGCCATGGCCCGCCTGCACGAGCAGCTGTACAGCGCGCAGGACCTGCGGCGCATCGACCTGGGCAGCTATTTCGCGGAGCTGGGCCAGGGGCTGGCCGCCCTGCACGTCGGCCAGCCGGTTTGCATCGAGGCCGCGGTGGAGCCGCTGGTCTGCGACCTGGACACGGCCATGCCGCTGGGCCTCATCGCCAACGAGCTAGTGACCAACAGCCTGAAACACGCCTTCCCCGACGGCCGCTCCGGCACCGTCCGCATCCGCCTGTTCCGCGAGGGCGACGACGTCGTCTTCGAGGTGAGCGACGACGGCGTCGGCTCCGAGACCGGAGAGCGCGCCAAGGGCCTGGGCAAGCGCCTGATCGAGGCATTGGCGCAGCAGGTCCAGGCGCAGCTGGACATCAACCGCGCCGGCGGCTACCGCTCCCTCTTCCGCATGCCCGGCACCCGCTTCACCGCGCCGGATGCGGCGGTGGCACCGACAGAAACGGTGGGGTAAACGCTCTCTCTCCCGCCGGGGGCGGGAGAGCTTCGGTATGCACACGGTCTGCGCAGTCTGACGGTGATGTTGTGGCGAAGAAAAAGCCCCTCTCCCTTGAGGGGAGAGGGGTTGGGGTGAGGGTGGCGCCGGCCACAGGCCGGCCGGATACAATCAAAAGCGACGTAAAGTAAAATTTTCTCCGGGCTTGCGCCCGTAACGCCCCCTCACCCCAACCCCTCTCCCACAAGGGGAGAGGGGCTTATTGTTGCGTTTACCACCACCAAATTCACAGCAGCATATGCGCACATCTTGGGAAAGAAGAGGGGTTTTCACGCCGCGAGCGTCGCCGTGGCTTCCAGCGCGGCGGCGTCGTCCAGGCGGATGCGGTCGTTGGTCAGGCGGGTGATGGCGCCGGCGTCCTCCAGCTTGCGCAGAACACGGGACAGGGTCTCCGGGCGCAGGCCCAGGTAGGCGCCGATGTCCACCTTCGGCATGGGCAGGAAGACGCTGGGGCAACCGTCCGGCAGCGGGCGGGAACGGCGCGACAGGGCCAGCAGGAAGCTGGCGACCCGTTCCACCGCCGTCTTGCAGCCGAGCAGCAGGATCTGGTCCTGCGCCGCCGACAGCTCCACCGAGGTCATGGCGAGCAGCCGCGCCTGCACGGCCGGCCGGCGCTCCATCAGCCGGTGCAGCGCCGAGCGCGGCGCGCGGCAGACGGTGGAGGCGGTGACCGTCTCCGCCGTGTAGGCGTAGGCCTCGCCCACCGCCAGCCCGATCACGTCGCCGGCGGTGGCGAAGCCGGTGATCTGCTGCCGGCCGTCGGGCAGGGTCTTGTACAGCTTCAGCATGCCCGACACGACGGTAAAGACGCTGTCGGCCTCCGCCCCCTCCAGCACGACCGGGGTCGACGACAGGAGGTTGATGGTGCGCGACGCGGCGGACAGTTCCGGCAGCTCCTCCGCCGGCAGGGCGGCGCACAGCCCCTTGCTCCGCACCGAGCAGCCGGCGCAACGGCCCTTCTCCGTCGCCGCGCTGGAACCCGACACCACCGCCGGTGCGGGGATGGACACCGGAACGGCGGCGATGCTCTCGGCGGTGGCGGCAACGGAGAAGGTCATGGTGGGCACCTCGTGCTGTCCGACCCGGGGCGCCGCGGGATCACCCCACGACCGATACCAAGGTCTCAACTCTCAGCAAAAGGTATTGGTCCTCGGCCCTCCCTGCCCTGATCTGGATCAAGGGTTCCTGCAACAATTCGTTGCCTCACGCCGCCTCCACGTTGCGGATCGCGCCCAGGAAGCGGTCGATCTCGCCGCGCAACGCGTCGGCCTGCCGGGCAAGCCCCTGCGCGGAGGCCAGCATGTCGGAGGCGGCGGCCCCGGTCTTGCCCGCGGCCTCGCTGACGCCGACGATGGTGGTGGACACCGTCTGCGCCCCGGCCGCGGAGCGCTGGACCGTCTCAGCGATCTCCGCCGTGGCCGCCCCCTGCTGCTCCACCGCCGAGGCGATGACGGCGGAGATGCCGTCCACCTCGCGGATGATCGTGGCGATGCGGCCGATGGCCGACACGGCGGTGTCGCTGGCCGCCTGGATGTCGCCGATCAGGCCGCTGACCTCGCTGGTCGCCTTGGCGGTCTGGGCAGCAAGGCCCTTCACCTCGTTGGCGACCACCGCAAAGCCCTTGCCCGCGTCACCGGCCCGCGCCGCCTCGATGGTGGCGTTCAGCGCCAGCAGGTTGGTTTGGCTGGCGATGGTCTCGATCAGGCCGACCACCGCGCTGATCTTGCCCGCGGCCTGGACCAGCGCCTCCACCACCCTGTTGGTGCGCTGCGCCTCCTCCACCGCGTTGCGGGTGATGCGGACGGAGTCCGCGACCCGCCCGGCGATCTCCTGGATGGAGGCGGACAGCTCCTCCGTCGCCGCGGCGACCGTGTTCACGCCGTCGGACGTCTGGTCGGCGGAGGCGGCGACCGTCGCCGCCTGCCCGCTGGTCCGGTCGGCGATGGCGCGCATGGACTGCGCCGTCGCCTCCAACTCCACCGCGGCGTCGGCGACGGTGCGGACCACGCCGCTGACCTCCGCGTCGAAGCGGGCGGTCAGGCCCTCCACGGTCCGGGTGCGCCGATCCTGGCGGGCACGCCGCTCCTCCTCCTCCGCGCGCAGGCGGTCGGTCTGGATCAGCGCGTCCTTGAAGACCTGCACCGCGGCGGCCATGGCCCCGATCTCGTCGCGCCGCTCCCGCGCCGGGACGTCCGCCGCGTGGTCGCCGCCGGCCAGCCGCCGCATCGCCTCGGTCATCGCCGACAGGGGGCCGGTGACGCCGCGCGCGAACCACAGGCCGGCCGCCGACAGCGCGGCCAGCAGGAGCAGCCCGCCCAGCACCATCCGGTTGCGCAGTTCCGCGACCGGGGCCAGCACCTCGTCCAGCTCCGCCTCCGCCATCACCGCCCAGCGCAGGCCGAGCTGGTCGATGGGGCGATACGCGGAGATCACCTCAGCCCTGCGGTGGTTGCGGGTCTCGCCCACGCCGCCGCGCCCGGCCAGCGCGTCCGCGACCGTGTCGCTGTCTGCCCGGGTGGACAGCACCGTCGGAGCGGCGGACAGCCGGGAGTTGCTGCGCAGCAGCCGGTCGGCCCCGACCACATAGGTCTCCCCGGTGGCGCCCAGCCCCTGGGCCGCCTGCATGATCCGGTTGAGCTTGGCGTCCGACAGGACGAGCACCAGCACACCCAGGAGCTGCTCTTCCCCCGCCGGGGTGGCGAGTGTGATCGGGCTGGCGATGAAGGCGGTCGGGCGCCCGCCGGCCGGGGCGTAGGCGGTCAGGTCGCTCATCGCGACGCGCCCGGCCTTCGGCTCCGCGCTGATCCGCGCGAAGACATCGGCCAGCGCCGTGTCCTTCCAGGGGCCGGTCTTCAGGTTCGTCACGAAGTCGTCGCGCTTGGCGACGCTGTACAGGACCGTCCCGTCCGGGGCGATCAGCTGGATGTCGTCGTACTCGCGCCCGGCGGCGAGTTCGCGCAGCCAGGGGTGAATCTTGCCGTGGCTTGAGTCGTAGATGCTGTTTCCGCCCTGGTCGAGCTTCGACCTCTGGTCCGGCGGGTTCGGATTCTCGTCGAGGTACTTCCGCCGGACGATGGCGTCGGCCGCCCCGTTCGCCGCCTCCAGCCGGTAGCCGTTGACCATCCCCAGCAAGCCGTCGCGCAGCATGCGCACGTTGGCCGTCACCAGCGCGTCATCCTTCAGACTGTCCAGATAGTCGGACAGCGTGGCCTGCCGGGCCGCGGCCAGCGCTTCCAGCTTGTTGCGCTCCCCCGCCTTCAGGCTGTCGGCGGCCGAGACATAGCCGAGGACACCGGCCGCAAGAATGGAGACAAAGGACGCGGACACAATCATCGCGGGCAGCTTGTGCCGCAGGTCGACCGACATCGCCATCGTGTTTCCTCCCCGTATTGTTTGTTGTACAAATTAAAGCAAGGAGCGTGCCGCGGGGATGGTGGGAGATGGCCTGGGGTGGGGACCTGGGGGGGACCTGGGCAACAATGCTAGTTTCATGACGTAGCGCGTTTTCCCTCTCCCCTCCGGGGAGAGGGTTAGGGTGAGGGGGCAGCACAGGCTTGCCTGTGCCAGGGGATTGCCAAGGGGCAGAATGCCCCTTGGCGGCGCGCGAGCGCGCCAGCCCCCTCACCCTCCCCACCGCTGCGCGGTGGGTCCCCTCCCTCTCCCCGGAGGGGCGAGGGCGTTCGGACCGGGGATTCCCCTCCAACGACGCAACGTTGCGATTGCTGCACGGCAAAAGAACGATGCTTACGCATCAAATCGCTCGTTTGATGTAGATCAATGCCCGCCCCCTGAGACAACTGGTGCAATGACGCGGAGCGCTTCGCGTCAAAATACCCATACAAAATATGGGGAAAATGCCGTGCCGTGGCCCTGCCGCGGCGCGTTGCGTCGTGTCGCGCTTGCGGCGCCCGGGCCACAACGGTCCATAAGGGCGGCCTGCGGTCCTAATGAAGGGTCTTTGGGGGAAAGTCATGCCCGATGGTCATGTGGATCTCGACGCCGAGCACATCGGCGATCTCGACGAGTACGAAGGTGCGCTCGCCGGCATGTCGCGCCGGGAATTCCTGACATACTGCACCGGCGTGGCCGCGACCCTCGGGTTGTCCCCCGCCTTCGGCGTGAAGATCGCCAACGCCGCCGTCGCCGCCCCGCGCCCGACGGTGATCTGGCTGTCCGGCCAGGCCTGCACCGGCTGCACCGAGACGCTGCTGCGCACCAACCACCCGACGCTCGAGACGCTGATCCTCGACACCATCTCGCTCGACTACAACGAGACGCTGATGACCGGGTCCGGCCACCAGGCCGAGAACTGGAAGCAGCAGGCCATGAAGGCCAACTGGGGCAAGTACCTGATGGTCACCGACGGTGCCGTGCCGACTAAGGACGGCGGCGTCTACTGCAAGGTCGCCGGCAAGACCTTCAAGGAGGCCGTGCTGGAATGCGCCAAGGGTGCGGCCGCGGTGATCTCCATCGGGTCCTGCGCGTCGTGGGGCGGCTGGCCGTCCACCGGCGTCAACCCGACCGGCGCCGTGGGCCTGAACGAAATCATCAAGGACAAGCCGGTCGTCACCATCCCCGGCTGCCCGCCGAACCCCTACAACTTCCTGTCGCTGGTCCTGCATTTCGTCGCCTTCGGCAAGCTGCCGGAGCTGGACGACAAGATGCGCCCGAAGTTCGCCTACGGCCGCCTGATCCACGAGAACTGCGAGCGCCGCCCGCATTTCGACGCCGGCCGCTTCGCGCTGGAGTTCGGCGACACCGGCCACCGCCAGGGCTACTGCCTGTACAAGCTGGGCTGCAAGGGCCCGGAGACCTACGCGAACTGCCCGTCCATCGGCTTCAACGACGTCGGCCAGGGCACCTGGCCGGTCGGCACCGGCCACCCCTGCTTCGGCTGCACCGAGAAGGGCGTGGGCTTCACCAAGAGCATCCATGAGCTGGCGTCGCTGAAATCGGTGTCCCCGCCGAACAGCTACCCGGCGGTCGCCACCGACAAGGGCGAGGGCATCTCGGCGGGGGCCGCCGCGGTCGTCGCCGGCATCGCCGGTGCCGCGGTGGGTGCGGGTGCGGTGATCTCCAGCCGCCTCGGCAAGCAGGACGAGAAATCCGAGTCCTCCTCCACCCCGGCGGAGTGAGGTCGCGCCATGTCTGAGAAAAAGACGTCTGAGAGAAAGACATCGGTTTCCCGGCGCGGCTTCCTCAGGAACGCGGTGAAGGGCACCGCCGCCGCGACGGCGGCCGCCTGCACCACCGTGGTGGCCGCCCCGCCTGAGGCCAACGCGCTGCAACGCCCGCCCAAGCCCCTGCCGCCGGAGGCCGTCGGCCTGCTGTACGACAGCACGCTGTGCATCGGCTGCAAGGCCTGCGTCACGGCCTGCAAGGACGTGAACCACATGCCGCCCGAGGTGGGGCCGGAGCAGCAGGCGTGGAACGGCGCCCCCGGCAACCCCACCTGGGACACGCCGGTGGAGCTGTCGGCCAAGACGCTGAACGTCATCAAGGCCTACGTCCACGGCACCGGCGCCACCAAGGATGCGGCGGAGAACGGCTTCGCCTTCATCAAGCGCCAGTGCCTGCACTGCGCCGATCCGTCCTGCGTGTCGGTCTGCCCGGTTTCGGCCATGACCAAGGACCCGCAGAGCGGCATCGTCAGCCACAACCCGGACGCCTGCATCGGCTGCCGCTACTGCGTGCTGTCCTGCCCGTTCGGCGTGCCGAAGTACGACTACAACGACGCCTTCGGCGAGATTAAGAAGTGCCAGCTGTGCAAGCAGCGGCTCGCCCAGAACGAGCTGCCGGGCTGCGCCGACGTCTGCCCCACCGGCGCCACGCTGTTCGGCCGCTCCGACGAGCTGCTGAAGGAGGCCAAGCGCCGCACCGCGCTGAAACCGGGCGAGTACACGCACTTCCCGCGCGGCGACATCGCCGGCAAGGTCGGCGGCGCGCGGTCGGGCCACGAGAAGCTGGTTGAGGCCGCCTACCAGACGCACATCTACGGCGAGAAGGAGCTGGGCGGCACCCAGTGCCTGGCCGTGTCGGCGGTGCCCTTCGACAAGCTGAACCTGCCGACGAAGGTGCCGGAGACCGGCTATCCGACCCTGTCGGAAGGCATCCAGCACACGCTCTACGCCGGCATGATCGGCCCCGCGGTGGTGTTCGGCGGCCTCGCCTACCTGGCGCACCGCAACACCAAAGACCACACGGAAGAGTGAGGGCGCGATCATGGCTTCACACGCTCACGCGCATCAGCCCATCGGCGGGCGTCTTCTGACCCTGCCCTTCCTCGTCTGCTCCGTCCTCGTGGTCATCGCCGCCTTCATCCTGGCGCAGCGGTACGGCCACGGGTTGGGGGCGGTCACCAACCTGTCCGACGGCTACCCGTGGGGCATCTGGGTCGCCATCGACGTGGTCATCGGCTCGGCCTTCGGCTGCGCCGGCTACGTCATGGCCATGCTCTGCTACATCCTGAACAAGGGCGAATACCACCCGATGGTCCGCCCGGCGGTGATGGCCAGCCTGTTCGGCTACGGCCTCGCCGGTGCCGCGGTGCTGATCGACCTCGGCCGCTACTGGCACTTCTACCACCTGATGCTGCCCTGGTACGCCCAGCCGAACTCCGTGATGCTGGAGGTCGGGCTGTGCGTGGCGACCTACACGCTGGTGCTGGTGGTGGAGTTCGCCCCGGCCTTCCTGGAGCGCTTCGGCATCGAGGGGCTGCGGCGCAAGCTGAACAAGGTGCTGTGGGTCTTCATCGCGCTGGGCGTGCTGCTGCCGACCATGCACCAGTCCTCGCTCGGCACCATGATGGTGATCGTCGGGCACAAGCTGTCGCCGCTGTGGCAGACGCAGCTTCTGCCGGTCTTCTTCCTGCTGACCGCGGTGCTGATGGGCTTCGCCATCGTGGTGTGGGAGTCGGTGATGGCCTCGCTGAACTTCCGCCGCCCGATGGAAACGCCGGTGCTGAAGAAGTTGGCCGGCCTGATGCTGGTCGTCGCCTCGGTCTTCGTGGCGCTCCGCGTCGTCGACCTCCTGGTGCGCGGCCAGTTCGGCCAGATGTTCGGCGGCCCGCAGGCCGGCTGGTTCTGGGTGGAGTCGGTGCTGATGGTCGGCGGCCTCGCGCTGCTGATCCCGAAGGCGAACCGCGGGCGGTCGCGCGCGCTGTTCCTGTCCTCCTCCATGCTGCTGACGGCCGGGATCCTCTACCGCCTGAACGTCTACCTCATAGGCTTCACGCCGGCGGTCGGCCCCTGGCACTACTTCCCGTCGGTCAAGGAAATCATGGTCACCGTCGGCGTCTTCGCGCTGGAGATCGCGCTGTACCTGGTCTTCGTGAAGAAGCTGCCGGTCCTCCACGCCATCGAAGATCATTCCGCCAATTCAGGCGCCCCCACGTCCAACGCCGTCCAAGCGAAGCACGGCTGAGTTTAGGAGATTTCTGTTATGGCTCAGCGAGTTGTTGTTGATCCGGTCACCCGCATCGAGGGTCACCTGCGGGTCGATTGCGAAGTGGACGGCGGCAAGGTCACCAAGGCCTGGGCGTCCGGCCAGATGTGGCGCGGCATCGAACTGATCCTTCAGGGCAAGGACCCGCGCGACGCCTGGGTGTTCGCTCAGCGCATCTGCGGCGTCTGCACCACCGTGCACGCCATCACCTCCGTCCGCGCGGTGGAGAACGCGCTGAAGCTGGAGGTGCCGCTCAACGCGCAGTACATCCGCAACATGATCCAGGGCGCCCACAACGTCCACGATCACATCGTGCACTTCTACCACCTGTCGGCGCTGGACTTCGTCGACATCGCCTCGGCGCTGAAGGCCGACCCGGCGGCCACGGCGAAGCTCGCCCAGTCCATCTCCGACTGGCCGAAGAACAGCGTCCAGGAATTCGCCACCGCGCAGAAGAAGCTGCAGGCCTTCATCAACTCCGGCCAGCTCGGCATCTTCGGCTCGGGCTACTGGGGCCACCCGGCGATGAAGCTGACGCCGGAAGCCAACCTGATGGCGGCGGCGCACTACCTCCAGGCGCTGGACTACCAGCGGCGCATGAACAAGGTGGTGGCGATCCTCGGGTCCAAGACCCCGCACATCCAGAACATGGCGGTGGGCGGCGTCACCAACCCGATCAACATGAACAGCCAGTCCACCCTGACGCTCGAAAAGCTGATGTACATCAAGCAGCTGATCGACGAGGTGGGCGACTTCATCACCGCCGTCTACCTGCCGGACGTGGCGGCCATCGGCGCCTTCTACGCCGACTGGACGCAGTATGGCCGGGGCGTGGTGAACTACCTGTCCATCCCCGACATGCCGCTGGACACCAAGGGGACCGTCTTCGCCCTGCCCGCCGGCTTCATCGAGAACGGCGACCTCGCCAAGGGCTTCACCCCCGTCAAGGGCTTCAACGATCCCTACTTCGAGAAGGGCGTGAAGGAGAGCGTGAAGCACTCCTGGTACCAGGGCGGCAAGGGCCCCCTGCACCCCTACGACGGGGAGACGATCCCGCAGTTCACCGACTGGCAGGACGAGGGCAAGTACAGCTGGATCAAGTCGCCGACCTTCTACGACAAGCGCGCCCAGGTCGGCCCGCTGGCCAACGTGCTGGGCATGTACGCGTCGGGCCACCAGCGCACGCAGTACTGGGTGCACGCGGTGCTCGACACCGTGTCGAAGCACCTGGGCAGCAAGGTGGGCGTGGACGCGCTGCACTCCACCATCGGCCGCCACGCCGCCCGCGCGGTGCGCTGCGTGGTCCTGTACGAGGAGCTGCAGAACCAGTGGAAGCTGCTGATGGAGAACATCGCGAAGGGCGACACCACGACCTTCAACAAGCCGGTGTTCCCGAAGGGCGAGATCCGCGGCTTCGGCTTCCACGAGGCGCCGCGCGGCATGCTGTCCCACTGGGTCGTCATCGAGAACGGCAAGATCAAGAACTACCAGGCGGTCGTGCCGACCACCTGGAACGCCGGCCCGCGCGACGAGACCGGCCAGATCTCCGCCTATGAGGCCGCACTGCTCGACAACCCGGTGGCGGTCGCCGACCAGCCGCTGGAGATCATCCGCACGCTGCACAGCTTCGACCCGTGCCTGGCCTGCGCCGTGCACCTGACCGACACGGAGACGAAGTCGCACTATCAGGTGAAGGTGCTCTGAGTCCCTTCTCTAGTCGCCCATGACCTGGCCCCTCTTCCACCCGGAAGAGGGGCATTTTCTTTGTGATTGATCCAGTTCACGGCGCACACCGCCGAATCCGGCTATCGGCGTCGTCTCCACCCCTCGTCACGGAGCCCAAACCCCATGTCCATCCTCGTCCTCGGCCTCGGCAACATCCTCCTGATGGACGAAGGGGTGGGCGTGCGCGCCATGGAGGCGTTCGACGCCGCCTGGACCGTGCCCGACCATGTCAGCGTCGTGGACGGCGGCACCTGCGGCATGGACATGCTGGACCTGATCGCCAGCCACGACCACCTGATCGCGGTGGACGCGGTGAAGACCGGCGCCCCGCCCGCCACGCTGGTCGTGCTGCGCGGGGACGAGGTGCCGGCCTATTTCAAGGGCAAGCTGTCGCCCCACCAGCTCGGCCTCAGCGACCTGCTGGCCTCGCTGAAGCTCCAGGACGAAGCGCCGCAGAGCGTGACGGTGATCGGCTGCGTGCCGATGGCGCTTGGCACCGGCCTGATGCTGTCGCCGGAAATCGAGGCGCAAATCCCGGAGATGGTGACGCTGATCGCGGAGGAACTGGAGCGCCACGGCGTGACGGCCGTCCCCCGCGCGGCGTCGTAAGCGGGTTTCACCGATCCGTGCGGATCGGCCCGTACTCCACCGGGACCCAGGCGTAGCCGGTCGGCTCGGCCCGGACGTGGCCGATGCCGGGGAAGGGCAGATGGGCGCCGGCCACCCACAGCTTCTGCGCCGCGGCGTCGGCGAAGAGGCGCTTGCGCGTCTCGATGGCCTGCGCCTTGTCCACGTCGAACTCGATGGCGACCTCCGGCCGGGCGAACTGGACCGAGTGGCTGTGGACGATGTCGCCCCACATCAGGATGCTCGTGCCCTTCGCGCTGAACAGGTACCCGCTGTGGCCCGGCGTGTGCCCCGGGGCCGCGACGCTGGACACGCCCGGCAGAAGCGCCTCGCCCGGCTGGTAGGGCTTCAGCTTGCCGGCGGCGGCGTAGGGGGCCACCGCGGCGCGCGCCATGGCGAAGAAGGGCTGCGCGTCGGCCGGCGCCTTGGCGGCGACCTCCTCGCTCAGCCAGAAATCGGCCTCCGCCTTCGCCACGCGCACCTCGGCGTTGGGGAAGGCCATGGCACCGCCGGCGGCCAGCAGGCCGTTGGCGTGGTCGGGGTGCAGGTGGGTCAGCAGCACCGCGTCGACCTGCGCGGGGTCGTAGCCGGCCGCGCGGATGTTGTCGGCGATGAACCCCAGGGCCGGGCCGAAGGCCTTGGCCGTGCCGGTGTCCACCAGGACGAGGTTGGTCCCGGTGTGCACGAGGAAGGCGTTGACCGCCGTCTGCACGCCCGGCGTGTCGGCCAGGAACATGCGGGCGAGCAGGCCCTGAATGTCCTCCGCGCTCGCCCCGCTCAGGATCTTGCGATCGAGGTCGATGAAGCCGTCGTACAGCGCGGTGACCTCGATGTCGCCCAGCGCCATGCGGTAGAAGCCCGGCGCCTGGGTGCGCTGCTGGGCCGGCGGGGCGGCCTGGGCCGAACCCGCGACCGTCACGGCGGCGCCGGCGACGGCCATGGCGAGCAGGGCGCCGCGCAGCGCGCCGGAAATGGACAAGGTCATGGACGAAATTCCCCGGTGGACGAAACGGCGGCCAGAATGGCCTCCCGCGCCCCGCCGGGAAAGCGTGCGCTTCGCCGCACGCCAAACCATTGGTTTATCGCGCCGATCGACAGCGGATCCGGACATGGAAAAGGCCCGGCGGAGCACCCCGCCGGGCCTTTCCGCTCCGAATCGGGGACCGTCAGCCGAGCGCGATCAGCGCCACGCCGGCCAGACCGACCAACGCGCCGGTGCCGCGCACCGCCAGGGTCCCGCGACGGCCCTCGACCAGACGGCGCAGCGACAGCGCAGCACCAATGCCGGCCACGTGCAGCAGGGCCGTGGACACCGCGAAGCCCAGGCCGTAGAGCAGCGGCTGAGCCGCCTCCGGCATCTCCGTCCCGTGGGCGTGGCCGTGGAAGACGGCGAACAGGGCGACCACGCCGGCCGAGGCCAGCAGCGGCAGGCGCGACTGCAGGGCGACCAGCCCGCCCAGCGCCACCACCGACAGCAGGATCCCCAGCTCCGCCTGCGGCAGGTCGATCCCGGCCATGCCCATCAGGCCGCCGCCGACCATGGCGCCGACAAAGGCGGTGGGCAGGAGCCACAGGGCGTTGCCGCCGCGCTGCGCGGCCCACAGGCCGACCGCGACCATGGCCAGCAGGTGGTCCCAGCCGCCGACGGGGTGCAGGAAACCATGGACGAGCCCGGCGTCGTGGGCGCCGAAGGTGTGGGCGAGCGCCGCGTTGGGCAGCGCGGCGAGGGCCGCGGCGGCCGACGCGAGAGCGAGACGTTTCATCCGAGCATTCCCCTGACGTTCGTTAAGCCGCGCGCGACCGACCCCTTTCCATCGCGCGCATTGTGACCGCCACTCTAGCAGACCGGTACCGTTTGGAAACATCCGTCCGCAGGGAAACCGTTTGGGAACCGTATCTTTGATGCACATCAATGTGCGCGTGCGGCCCCCGGTCAAGATGCCCCCGGTCAATATGCACGGCGAATCCAGGAAGGGCGCGCGCATGTGTCTCGGCATCCCGATGCAGGTCCTTGAGACCGACGGCTTCACCGCGCTGTGCGCCGGCCGGGGGGAGGAGCGGCGCGTCAACGTCATGCTGATCGAGGAGGTGCCGCCCGGCGGCTGGCTGCTCGTGCACCTGGACAACGCCGTCCGCGCGCTGGAGGAGGAGGAGGAGGTCAAGCCGCTGAACGACGCGCTGGACGCCATCCTGCTGGCCGCGCGCGGCGAGAACGTCGACCACCTGTTCGCCGACCTCGCCACCCCGTCCGGGACCCCGGCCTGATGGACGCCCGCGTCGCCGCCCTCGTCGACGCCTACCGCGCGATCGGCGCGCGCGACATGGCGGACGTGCCGATCTGCAACGCCGGCCTGTCGGTGGAGGCCGTGGGCTTCCGCGAACAGGGGCCGGGCTGGCTCGGCTGCGTGATCGCGCCCTGGTTCCTCAACGCCGTGCTGATCCCGCGCGACCCGGCACCCTGGGCCGCGCTGCTGGACGGCGACAAGACGGAGATCACCCTGCCGTCGGGCGCCTACCGTTTCACCGCCGCGCGCATGGACGGTTTGGGCACGCTGCTGGTGATCCCGCTGGTGTCCGCCATGAACGTCCTGTCCAGCCAGGAGGAGGCGCGCGCCGCAGCATTCCTCGCGCTCGACACGCTTCTGAGGGCGCCCGCCCCGACGCCAGCGCCGGAACCGCCCGCCGCGAAGCCGGAAACGCCGGCCCTGTCCCGCCGCTCCCTGTTCCGCGGCGGGCGCCGGTGAACCCCGCGCCCGGAGGCCTCGAAGGGTCCGTCGCCGTCCGCCTGGCCGTGGCCGACGGGCGGGTGCGCGCCGCGACGGTGACCATCGCCCGCCCCGCCGCCGCCCGCGCCCTGGTCGGGCGCACACCGGACGAGGCGTTGGGTCTGGTGCCGCTGCTGTTCAGCCTGTGCGGCACCGCCCAGGCGCTGGCCGCCGCGCAAGCGTTGGAGACGGCGCTGGGCATCGACGCCTCCGCCCACGGCGGCGCCCGCGCCCTGATGATCGCGGCGGAGACGCTGGACAACCACGCCTGGCAGGTCCTGATGGGCTGGCCGGCCCGGCTGGGCGAAGGGCCGCAGCCGCAGGCCCTGGCGGCGCTGCGCCACGCCACCGCGTCAATGTCGGCGGCGCTCTACCCGGCGCGCGACGGGCGGCGGCTCGGCGGCGGCGTCCTGCGCCCCGACCGCGCCCTGCTGGACGCCGCACTCTCCCGCCTGTCCAAGCCCCTGGCGGACGCCGTGTTCGCCGGCCCCGCCCCGGCCAGCCCCACCTTGACCAACTTGGCCGACCTCGACGTCTGGGCCGCGGAGGGGGCGACGCCCGCCGCGCGCCTGATGCGCCGCGCGCTGGCGCCGGACCTCGCCGGCTTCGGCGCCGCGGGCGCCGCGCCGCTGCTCCCCCACCCCGCCCCCTGGTTCGGGGAGCGGCTGGCGGCCTCCCGCGGATTTGCGACCGCGCCCCACCAGGACGGCGCGCCGGCCCACACCGGCCCCCTGGCCCGGCAGCAAGCACACTCTCTGGTCGCCGCGCTGTTGACCCGCCATGGAGACGGCGTCGCCGCGCACCTCGCCGCCCGGCTGGTGGAGATCGCCGCCTTGCCAACCCTGATGGCGGAGCTGGCCGCCGGGCTGGAGCCCGCCGATCCGGGCCGGGGCGACGGCGGCCCCGGAAACGGCGCCGGGGCGGTGGACACGGCGCGGGGGCGGCTGGCGCACTGGGTGCGGCTGGAGGACGGGCGGATCGCCGACTGCCGCATCGTGGCGCCCACCGAATGGAACTTCGCCGCCGACGGGCCGCTGGCTCGAGGGCTGGTCGGGGCGGTGACGGACGCCGGACTGGAGGAGCGCGCCGGGATGTTGGTGGCGGCACTCGATCCCTGCGTCGCCAGCGCCATCGTCATTGAGCGGGAGGACTGACCCCATGCACGAACTGGCGCTCAGCCAGGGCATCATCGACGTGATCCGCGACCAGTCCGCCGCGCAGGGCTTCACGCGGGTGAAGACCGTCCGGCTGGTCATCGGCGCCCTGTCCCACGTCGAGCCGGAGGCGATCGCCTTCGGCTTCGACGCCGTCAGCCGCGGCACGGTCGCGGAAGGCGCGGCGCTGGAGATCGAACGCCCGCCCGGCGAGGCCTTCTGCCTGGGCTGCGAAAAGCCCGTCCCGCTCGCCGAGCGGTCCGATCCCTGCCCGCATTGCGGGGGGCACCAGCTCGTCGTCACCGGCGGCGAGGAATTGCGCGTCAAGGAACTGGAGGTGGAGTGATGTGCACGGTCTGCGGCTGCGCCGAAGGCGAAACCAAAATCGAATCCGGCCACGCCCACGGCCATCACCACCATCACCATGGTCACCATGATCATGACCACCATCACGATCATGCCCACGATCATCATCATGATCATGGGCACGAGCATGTCGGCCCGGACGGCAAGGTCTACCGCCATACCCACGGCCATCACCATCATGATCACGGGCATGATCACGGGCATGATCACGGGCACGATCATGACCACGGGCACGACCACGGCACCATCGACCTCAGCCGCGGCCCGGCGGGGACGGAGGTGCCCGGCCTGTCGCAGGCGCGGCTGGTGACCATCGAGCAGGACATCCTCGCCAAGAACGACGGCTTCGCCGCGGTGAACCGCCAGCTGTTCGCGGCCAAGGGTGTGTTCGTGCTGAACCTGATGTCCAGCCCCGGGTCGGGCAAGACGACCCTGCTGACCCGCACCCTGACCGACCTGAAGGGCCGCTTCCCCATGGCGGTGATCGAGGGCGACCAGCAGACCAGCTTCGACGCCGACCGCATCCGCGCCACCGGCACGCCGGCCATCCAGGTCAATACCGGCAAGGGCTGCCACCTGGACGCCCAGATGGTGACCCAGGCCGTTGGCCGCCTGGGGGTCGCGGACGACAGCGTCCTGTTCATCGAGAATGTCGGCAACCTCGTCTGCCCGGCCGGCTTCGACCTGGGGGAAGCGCACAAGGTCGTTGTCCTGTCGGTGACGGAGGGGGAGGACAAGCCGCTGAAATACCCGGCCATGTTCGCCGCGGCCGACCTGCTGCTGGTCAACAAGGTGGACCTGTTGCCGCACCTGACCTTCGACGTGGCGCGCATGATCGATTACGCCCGCCGGCTGAAGCCCGGGCTGCGGGTAATCGAGGTCTCCGCCACCGGCGGCCAGGGGCTGGAGGACTGGTACGCCTGGATCGCGGACGGTCTGGCGAAGGCCGGCGCGAAGCGGTGAAGCGGGTCCGCGTCCGGGTCCGCGGGCAGGTGCAGGGGGTGGGCTTCCGCCCCTTCGTCCACGCGCTGGCCCATCGCTTCGGCCTGACCGGCTGGGTCCTGAACGACGGCGAGGGCGTGCTGGCGGAGTTGCAGGGCGACGACACCGGACCGGCCCTCGCGGCGTTGGAGGCGGAGGCCCCGCCGCTCGCCCGCATCGACGCGGTGGAGGTCGCGGACGTCCCGGTCGAGCCGGGCGAGTCCCGCTTCGTCATCCTCCCCTCGCGCGGCGGGGCGGTGACCACCGGCGTCTCCGCCGACGCCGCCGTCTGCCCGTCCTGCCTCGCCGAGCTGTTCGACCCACGCGACCGCCGCTACCGCTACCCGTTCCTGACCTGCACCCACTGCGGCCCGCGCTTCACCATCACGCGCCGCCTGCCCTACGACCGGCCGAACACCTCCATGGCCGGCTTCCCACTCTGCCCCGCCTGCGCCGCCGAATACGCCGACCCTGCCGACCGCCGCTTCCACGCCCAGCCGACCGCCTGCCCGGCCTGCGGCCCGCGCCTGTCGCATACCATCGAGGACATCCTCGCGGCGCTGAAGGCCGGAAAGATCGTCGCCATCAAGGGGCTTGGCGGCTTCCACCTCGCCTGCGACGCCTTCGACGCGGACGCCGTGGCGCGGCTGCGCGAGCGCAAGCAGCGCAACGGCAAGCCCTTCGCCCTGATGGTCGCCAACGCCGCCTCCGCCGCCCGCCTCGCCGAGGTGGGCACGGCGGAGCGCGCGCTGCTGGAGGAGGTGGCCCGGCCCATCGTGCTGCTTAGGCGGCGCGCTACCCCCACCCTCCCGCTTCGCGGGTCCCCCCCTCCCCCGCTGCGCAGGGGAGGGCTTATTCGCGAAGCGGCGGAGTTCCCTCCCCCGCCCAGCGGGGGAGGGTTAGGGTGGGGGCACTCGGAGCACGCACTCCCCCCCTCCATCGCCCCCGACCTAGCCTGGATCGGCGTCATGCTGCCCTGCACGCCGATCCAGTACCTGTTGTTCCACGAGGCCGCCGGCCGCCCGGAGGGCACGGCGTGGCTGGAGGATCCCCAGGACCTGACGCTCGTCATGACCTCCGCCAACCCCGGCGGGGAGCCGCTGGTGATCGGCAACGCCGAGGCGCACGAACGCCTCGCCGGCATCGCCGACCTGATCGTGGACCACGACCGCGACATCCTCGTCCGCGCCGACGACAGCGTGATGCGCGTGGTGGCCGGCGCGCCGGCCTTCCTGCGGCGCGGGCGCGGGCATGTGCCGGTGCCGATCCGCCTGCCGCGCGCCGTACCGCCGGTGCTGGCGGTCGGCGGGCATCTGAAAACGACCGTCTGCCTGACCCGCGGGACGGAGGCCTTCCTCAGCCAGCACGTCGGCGACCTGGACAACGCCGCCACGCTGGCCTTCCTGGGGGAGACCGTCGCCCACCTGCGCGCCATCCTGGAGGTGGAGCCGGTCGCCGTCGCCCACGACCTGCACCCCGACTTCCAGTCCACGCGCTTCGCCGAGTCCCTCGGCCTGCCCACCATCCCGGTGCAGCACCACCACGCCCACGTCGCCGCGGTTCTGGCCGAACACGGCGTGACAGGACCGGCGCTCGGCTTGGCGCTCGACGGCTTCGGGCTGGGGGCGGACGGTGGCTCCTGGGGCGGGGAGATGCTGCTGGTCGGGGGGACGCGCTTCGAACGGCTCGGCCATCTCGCCCCGCTCGCCCAGCCGGGCGGCGACGTGGCCGCCCGCCAGCCCTGGCGCATGGGCGCGGCGGCGCTCGCCCGCATGGGGCGCGGCGCGGAGATCGCCGAGCGGTTCCGGCACTGCGGCCCGGCGGATGGCGTCCGGCGGCTGATCGAAACCGGTGTCCACGCGCCGCCGACCAGCTCCTGCGGGCGCTGGTTCGACGCGGCCTGCGGCCTGCTCGGCGTGCGAGCGGTTGCCGGCTTCGAGGGGGAAGCGCCCATGGTCCTGGAATCGCTGGTCCGCCGCCCCACCGTCCTTCCGGGCGGCTGGCGGCTCACCGACGGCGTCCTCGACCTCACGCCTCTGCTGGAAAGCTTGTTGCAGATCAATGCGCAGGAGGGCGCCGACCGTTTCCATGGCACGCTGGTGGCGGCCCTGCTGGACTGGGCGACGCCCGCGCTGTCGGCGCGCGGGCTCGACCGGATCGCGCTGTCGGGCGGCTGCCTGATGAACGCGGTGCTGTCGGACGGGCTGGCGGCAGGCTTCGCGGAGCGTGGCATCACCCCCCTGCTGCCCCGCCGCGCGCCGGCCAACGACGGCGGCCTCAGCCTCGGCCAGGCGTGGGTCGCCGGGCAAGCGCTGCTGTAAGGGCCTTGATTCTAGGAAAGGATGGGAAACGATGTGCCTTGCCGTGCCCGCCCGCGTCGTGGAGTTGCTGGACGACGACCGCGCCACGGTCAGCCTGGGCGGGGTGAAGGTCGCCTGCTCCCTCGCGCTGGTCGAGGGGGTTGAGGTCGGCGACTACGTCATCGTCCATGTCGGCTACGCGCTGAACAAGCTCGACCCGGCGGAGGCGGAACGCACGCTCGCCCTGCTCGCCGAGGCCGGGGATGCCGTTGCCGGTGCCCTGCCCGCGTGATAGCCTTCCCACCATGACCAAGCCACAGCCCTGCGCCCCCGAAGAGACGCCCGACCGCAAGCCGCGGAACTGGGATCCCGTCTACGGCGACGTGGAGGCTTATCATCGTGCGGTGCAGGAGGCGCTGGAGTCCGCCAAGGCCGGCCTTCTCGTCGACGATGAAGAGGTTTGGGCCTGGGTGGACAGCTGGGGCACAGAACACGAATTACCCATGCCGGAACCTAAGGTCCGGCCACAGTCGCGCTGACTCCGATCGTGCCTGGTCGCGTTCGCTGGACCCCGGAAGCCATCCAGACCTTGGCGGGGATTCACGACTACACAATGCGGACCTGGGGGCGGCAATCCGCAGCGTCCATTGTATCGAAATTGCGGGCCGCCACCCGTGTTTTGCGGGAGCACCCGCGAATCGGGCGCCTTGGGCAGGAGGCTGGAACGCGCGAGCTGACCAGCATTTTTCCGTTCGTCATTGTTTACCACGTCAGCGGAGAAGACGGCTGGTCGGCCGGCCGGCAGGACGACGTCGAAATCCTCCGCATTTGGCACGGCGCGCAGGAGCGTGAGGAGCCCGCGCACGAGGATGGCGAAGTTCTGGCCGAGTGATACACTCGCGCGCTTTCGTTCCAACCGCGTCGAGCCCCTGCCATGACCGACCGCCGCCTGTTCACCCGCAAGCTCGACCTCGCCGCCGGGGCCGTGGACATGAGCCACGGGTCGGGCGGCAAGGCCATGGCCCAGCTGGTGCGGGAGCTGTTCGCCGCCGCCTTCGCCAACCCGCTGCTCGACCAGGGCAATGACCAGGCGGCCTTCGACGCTCCGGCCGGGCGCATGGTGGTGACGACCGACGGCTTCGTCGTCTCGCCGCTGTTCTTCCCCGGCGGCGACATCGGCTCGCTGGCGGTGCATGGCACGGTCAACGACGTCGCCATGGCCGGGGCGGTGCCGCTCTATCTCACCGCCGGCTTTATCCTGGAGGAGGGCTTTCCGCTGTCCGAGCTGAAGCGGCTGGTGGACAGCATGGCCGCTGCCGCGCGCGAGGCCGGCGTGTCCATCGTCACCGGCGACACGAAGGTTGTGGAGCGCGGCAAGGGCGACGGCGTCTTCATCACCACCACCGGGATCGGCGTGGTGCCGCCGGGCGTGGCGCCGTCCGGCGACCGGGCGCGGCCGGGCGACGTGGTGCTGGTCAGCGGCACCATGGGCGACCACGGCGTCGCCATCATGTCCACGCGCGAGAACCTGAGCTTCGAGACGGCGATCCGGTCCGACAGTGCGGCGCTGCACGGGCTCGTCGCCGCGATGGTCGCGGCGGTGCCGGGCGTTCATGTGCTGCGTGACCCGACGCGCGGCGGGCTCGCCACCACGCTGAACGAGATCGCCCACCAGTCCGGCGTCGGCATGCTGCTGCGCGAGGCCGACATTCCCGTGCGGGACGAGGTCGCCGCCGCCTGCGAGCTGCTGGGACTCGACCCGCTCTACGTCGCCAACGAGGGCAAGCTGATCGCCATCTGCGCCCCGGAGGACGCCGACCGCCTGCTCGCCGCCATGCGCGCCCACCCCCTGGGCTCGGAAGCCGCGGCGATCGGAACGGTGGTGGAGGACGCGCACCGCTTCGTCCAGATGCAGACCCGCTTCGGCGGCAAGCGCATCGTCGACTGGCTGTCCGGCGAGCAACTCCCCCGGATTTGTTGAGTCCTCCCATAAGGGTTGCCCCTTCTCGCGCCATCCCCTGCTGCCGGGTGTACCGCGACGGATCCACCCCGCGGCGGCCAAGCCGGGGGACCCCGAACGCGTCGCCGCGCGTTGCCTCCGCCGGGTGACGCGTTTGTCAGAACGTTTTATTCGACGAGGGGGTCAATGGGAATTCCGCAGTCCATCCAGTTGGGGGCCGCTCCGCTCGAGCCGGGCGACCTTGCCGGGGCCGCCTCGGCCGCGGAGCTGGTGGCCAGGCTTCCGGCCACGGAACCGCTGCACCGCAACCGGGTGAAACGCGCCTTCGACGTGGTGGGTGCCCTCGGTCTCGTCGTCCTGTTCGGGCCGCTGATGCTGGTGGTGGCGCTGCTGATCGTCATGGACGGCGGGCCGGTGGTCTTCGGGCACCGTCGGATCGGTGCGGACGGTCGCGACTTCACCTGCTGGAAGTTCCGTTCCATGGTCGTGGACGCGCCCGCCGTGTTCGAGCGGCTGATGGCCAGCAACGCGGAGGCCCGCGCCGAATGGGCCGCGACGCGCAAGCTGCGCAACGACCCGCGCATCACCTGGGTCGGCCGCTTCCTGCGGCGGACCAGCCTGGACGAGCTGCCGCAGCTGGTCAACGTGCTGACCGGCGACATGAGCCTCGTCGGCCCACGCCCCATCGTGGACGAGGAGGTCGCGCGCTACCACGTCTGCTTCCCCTTCTACATGCGCTGCCGCCCGGGCCTGACCGGGCTGTGGCAGGTCAGCGGGCGCAACGACGTCGACTATGGACGCCGCGTCCAGCTCGACACCGCCTATCTGCTGGGCTGGACGCTCTGGGGCGACATCAGGATCCTTCTGCGCACGGTCGGCGTGATGGTCAGCGGCAAGGGCGCCTATTGACGCAAGGGCGCCTGTTGACGGCGGGACAGCGCGAAAGGGTGTCCATTCCGGGCTAGAGTCTCGGCGCACGCACCCTCCCCCGCCCGGAGGATGGCCGCGACACCGCGGAATCCTCATATTCGTTTCGATGCGAATTGTTGCGGGACAAAGGCTTTCGCGGAAGCGGTGTCGCCGGCGCCGGATGGACCGGCGGCCGGCTGGCGATCCGGCCGGGCAAATTTTTGGGATTGCTTGGGCGCCGTGCTCGGTTGCACCATGAAGCCCGAAGAGGCTGCCCTTATGGGCCGTTCCTCGCGGACCGGAAGGGCGTGTCCATTGCCTTGGGAAACCCGAACTTCAGGATATGGCCCCATGTTCTTCCGGCGCGTGAAACCCCTGGTATAATGAAGCGTGTAGTAGGCTCGATGTCAGTTTATCCGCCGGCCGGGCCGGCCTGTCGAGAGGGGCGCAGGATGGCGAAACTGCTGGTGGCGCTGTTGCTGCTTGTGGCGGCTGTTGGACCCGCTTGCGCGGTGGCGCCGTCATCCCGCGCCGACACGAGCGTCGCGCTGGAGCGGTACCGGCAGGAGTTCGCCAAGGTCAAGGGCACGGCCGCCGCGCCGTCCACGACCGACCGAAACTACATCCTGTTCGCCGACGTGATGCGCCGTGTGCTGGCCGAGCATGTGAAGCCGGCCGCCCCCCAGACGCTGGTCGACAAGGCCGTCGCCGGCCTCCAGAAGAAGAAGAAGGAGGAGCCGGCCGCGAGCGACCGCGTCCTGACCGAGGCGGCGCTGGATTCCATGCTGTCCTCGCTCGATCCCTATTCCAGCTTCCTCGACTCCGAGCATTTCCGCTACATGCGGGAGCAGACGCAGGGCGAGTTCGGCGGCCTGGGCATCGAGGTGACGATGGACGACGACAGCGGGCTGATCCGCGTCGTGTCGCCCATCGACGGCTCCCCGGCCGCCCGCGCCGGCCTGCGCACCGGCGACCTGATCGCCAAGATCGACGACGCGCAGGTGAAGGGCATGAACCTGCGCGACGCCGTTGCCCGCATGCGCGGTCCGGTCGGCACCTCCGTGGCGCTGACCATGCGCCGCAGCGGCGGCGGCGGGACGGCGGCGGCCAATGGGGGGACGGCGGTAAATGGTGGAAATGGGGGCGGAAATGGGGGCGGAAACGGCGGTGGCAACGGAGGCAGCAACGGCGGCGACGCCCCGTTCCGCGTGTCTCTGACCCGCGCCGTCGTCAAGATCCAGCCCGTGCGCTACCGGCTGGAGGGCGACGTGGCCTACATCCGCATCGCGGCCTTCAACCAGCAGACCTCCCACGCGCTGGACGACGCGGTGGACGACATGCGCCGGCAGGCCAACGGTCGCCTGGCCGGTGCGGTGCTGGACCTGCGCAACAACCCCGGCGGCCTGCTCGACCAGGCGGTGAACGTCGCCGACCGCTTCCTGGAGGCGGTGGACATCGTCTCCGTGCGCGGCCGCGACCCGGACGAGAACCGCCGCTACACCGGCACGCCCGGCGACCTGATGGCCGGCCTGCCCATCGTCCTTCTGGTCAACAGCGGATCGGCGTCGGCGTCGGAGATCGTCGCCGGCGCCCTGCAGGACCACAGCCGCGCCCTGCTGTTCGGCACGCGCAGCTACGGCAAGGGGTCGGTGCAGACCATCTCCTCGCTGACCGGCGACATCGGCATCCGCCTGACCACCGCGCGCTATTTCCGCCCGTCGGGCGGGCTGGTGGACTGTTTCGGCGTAACGCCGAACCTCGAGATCAAGCCGGCCAACGACAACAGCGAGGAAACGCACCCCGACCCGGCGACCTGCGACCCGAACGCCACGCCCCCGTCCCCGCCGCGCGCCTGGAAGATGGAGGAGCTGTGCCCGGACGTGGCCGCCGTCCCGCCGAAGCCGGACTCCGACCGGCCGCTGGAATGCGCCGTCGCCGCCATCCGCACCCGCCTGATGGGCACGCTGATCGGCCGGCCGTAAGTCCGCGGCGCCACGCTAAAGCGGATTGTGATCCGCTTTGGACCGCGACCGCGGTCCCGGCCGCACGTGCGGCCGAAGCCCGGCCGGCGAATGAGGCCATATGAATCGAAAGCGAATGCAAATTCGCTTTAGAAAAAAGCCCTCCGCTCGACCTGAGCGGAGGGCTTTTCTTTTGAAGACCTTCGGTCGGCCACGGCGGGAAGGGTCCGCCCCTTTCCGCCGCGACGGGACCGTTCGACGTCAGACCACTTCGACGCGCTGCGCTTCCGGACCCTTGACGCCCTGGCGGACGGTCACCCGCACCTGCTCGCCGTCCGCGAGCACGTCCAGGCCCGAGCGCTCCAGGGCGCGGATGTGAACGAAGATGTCCTTGCCGCCGGAGGCCGGGGCGATGAAGCCGAAGCCCTTGGAGGTGTTGAACCACTTCACGGTGCCGTCGACCGTCTCCTCGGCGCCACCACCAAAACCGCCACCACCATAGCTGCCGCCGCCGCCATAACCGCCGCCATAGCTGTCGCCGCGCGGCGGGCGGGAGGAGGAGCGGGCCGGGGAGGCGCTGGCCGTCGACAGGTCGACGTCCGCGATCGTGGCGACCTGCGGGCCCTTCGGGCCGCGCGACAGGTCGCACGTGATGGTGGCACCCTCGGGCAGGCTGTCGTGACCCAGGAGTTGCAGGACGGTGGAATGCAGGAAGGCGTCGGGCGAACCATCCTCGGGCGTGACGAAGCCGAAGCCCTTGGTCGCGTTGAACCACTTGACGGTGGCGCGGACGTTGCGCTGGGTAATCTCAGGAGCGCGGAAGCTGTTGCGCTGCGGACGGTCGAACATACGTGGTCTCATCTGTCGTGATCGGCCGCAACCCAGCGAACGGGGCGCGGCGGTTCGAAGATGATCGGTTCCGCCCGGCTTTTCAATTGAGATTGCGCGCCAAGGGCATGAAACGACCGCCGAAAAGCGCGTTCAGGGCCGCCCGGAGACGCCGGGCGACCCAAAATGTCTCAATTGCCTCGAAAATCGGCGCATGCCCGCGGTTTCAGGCCCCCGATTGGGCTTTAGATCAGGCGTTCGCGCCGCAGCACTTCTTGTACTTCTTGCCGCTGCCGCAGGGGCACGGCTCGTTGCGGCCGACCTTGGGGCCGCTGCGCGGGCGGGCGCCCAGGACGCCGTCGACGTAGTACCAGCGCCCGTCGCGCTTGGTGAAGCGGCTGGTCTCGTGATGCTTCTGCGGCTTGCCGCCGGTGACGAAGTTGGCGACGAACTCGACCACGCCCTCCTCGTCGTCCACGCCGCCGGCCTCGGTCGAGCGGACCTCAAGCCCGGTCCACTGGCTGCTCTTGGCCCAGGACTCGATCTCCGTGCGGTGGAAGTCCTCGCGCGTCTCCGGCAGCAGGGTTTCCTGGAGATAGTCGATCTTGCCGGTGGCGAAGGCCGAGTAGCGCGAGCGCATCAGCGCCTCGGCCGTCGGCGCCGCGGCGGTGCCGTCGAGGTAGGGGCCGCAGCAGGCGTCCAGCGCCTTCCCGGAACGGCAGGGGCATTCGTTCGTGGAGCTGTCGGTCATCGGTCGGGCCTCTCGTCGTCGCCTCTCGTCGTCAAGGGCGCCATGCATAGCGCAGCAGCCGCCGTCCGCCAAGACCATTGCCAATCGCCGATAACCGGAGCCGACCGCCGCGAGACGTCCCGGCAAAAACCACCCTGCGAATGCGGCAATTCGGCTAGAATGCGCGGGAAAGCGGACGAACTGCACAGGCCAGGGCATGACCGACGCCACCTTGCCGCGCCGGCGGATTTCCGCCGGCACCGTGCTGATGCGCCAAGGCGACCGGGGCGACCGCGCCTGGCTGGTCGAGGACGGGACGCTGGACATCCTGCTGGAAGGGCCGGAGGGGCAGCGCTGCCTGGGCACGGTCGGCGCCAACGCCGTCGTGGGCGAAATGGCGCTGATCGACGACGGCGTGCGCAGCGCCACCGTCCGGGCGGCCAGCGACGTGACCGCGGTCGAGCTGTCGCGCGAGACCTTCCGGACGCTGCTGTGCAAATGCCCGCCGCTCGCCGCCTATCTGCTGGAAAGCCTGATCGCGGCCATTCGCCGCACATACGGGTTGCCGCAGCCGGAACGGCGGGAGGGCGGCGCCGGCATCCGCTCCTCGGCCTCCCACACCACCGTCATGGACCGGCGGATGTTCCGCGTGGGGCACGCCTTCTTCCAGCAGGGCGACGAGGGCACCGCCGCCTACCTGATCCAGTCGGGCGCGGTCGGCATCCGGCGCGACGGGACGCAGATCGCCGTGCTCGGCCCCGGCCGCATCTTCGGGGAACTGGCCCTGCTCACCAGCCGGCCGCGCGCGGCGTCCGCCGTGGCGCTGGAGGCGACGGTCTGCGAGGTGATCCGCAAGGACCAGTTCGTGAAGGCGGTCGGCACCATGCCACCGATTCTCCGCTCGCTGACCCGCATCTACATCGACCAGCTGGCGAGCGGGCGCACGCCGGGCGGGCAGCCGCAGGAAGGACCATTGGCAGACGGCCGGAACGCCCCATAGGATTCCTTGCGCCGGCCGCCCCCGTGGCTATTCTGCGCGCCCCTTGCCGAGATGCGACCATGACGACGACCAGCACCAAGCCCACCCGCGCCACCAAGGGCAGCAAGGCGCCGCGCCCGCAGCCCGACCTGTCCTTCGAGCTTTCGCTCGGCCAGGGGCAGCTCGTCTGCGGCATCGACGAGGTCGGGCGCGGTCCGCTGGCCGGTCCCGTGGTCGCCGCCGCCGTGGTCCTGCCGCCGGACGGGCTGCCGGCGCACGTCGCCCGCGCGATCAACGACAGCAAGGCGCTGAGCCAGCGCGTCCGGGAGGAGCTTGAGCCGGAAATCCGCGCCCACGCCCTGGCCGTGGCGCTGGCCGAGGCCAGTGCGGCGGAGATCGACGACCTCAACATCCACAAGGCCACGCTGCTCGCCATGGCCCGCGCCTACGCGGCGCTGCCGGGGGAGGCGCCGGCCGTCGCGCTGATCGACGGCAAGTTCAAGCCCGCCCTGCCCTGCTTGGCGGAGGCCATCGTCAAGGGCGACGGGCGCAGCCAGTCCATCGCCGCCGCCTCCATCGTCGCCAAGGTGGCGCGCGACCGCGAGATGACCCGGCTGGCCGCCCTGCACCCCCAGTACGGCTGGGAGCGCAACGCCGGCTATCCCACGCCGGAGCATCTGGAGGCCCTGCGCCGGCACGGCGGCACGGCGCACCACCGAGTCAGTTTTGCACCAGTGCGCGCGCAAAAAGCGCTGGCGGACTGAGCGCCGGGATTCCGGGGTAAGAAACCAGTTGACGGCGACTCGGCGGCGAATCATTGTCCAAGCGAGTGAGTCGCTGCTGTTGGTTTGCGTCAATGCTCCCCCTGAACAAAATTCTGGTGGGCGATTGCATCGCCCTCATGAATGAATTGCCGGCCGAATCGGTCGATCTTGTCTTTGCAGATCCGCCTTATAACCTCCAATTGGGGGGCGAACTCTTGCGCCCGAACCATTCCAAGGTCGATGGAGTGGAAGAGGACTGGGACAAGTTCGAGGATTTCGAGACCTACGACCACTTCACCCGCGACTGGCTGGCCGCCGCGCGCCGCATCCTGAAACCCGAGGGATCGTTGTGGGTGATCGGCAGCTACCACAACATCTTCCGTGTCGGCGCCACCTTGCAGAATCTCGGCTTCTGGATTCTGAACGACATCATCTGGCGCAAGACCAACCCGATGCCGAACTTCCGCGGCACGCGCTTCGCCAACGCGCATGAGACCATGATCTGGGCCTCACGCGACAAGGACGCGCGCTACCGCTTCAACTACGACGCCATGAAGGCGCTGAACGACGACCTGCAGATGCGCAGCGACTGGCTGCTGCCGATCTGCAGCGGCGGGGAGCGGCTGCGCGACGAGGACGGGCGGAAGACCCACCCGACGCAGAAGCCGGAATCGTTGCTGTACCGGGTGCTGCTGTCCTCCTCGCGGCCGGGCGACACGGTGCTCGACCCCTTCTTCGGCACCGGCACCACCGGCGCCGTGGCCAAGCGCCTGGGCCGCAATTGGATCGGTCTGGAGCGCGACGACACCTACGTGAAGGCCGCCCAGGCCCGCATCGACGCGGTGGAGGAGGCGCCGGACCCGTCGGTGCTCGACACGCCGCCCAAGCGCTCCGCCCCGCGCATCCCCTTCGGCTGGGTGGTGGAGCGCGGCCTGCTGCGCCCGGGCACCTCGCTGTTCGACCAGCGGCGCCTCAACCGCGCGCTCGTGCGCGCCGACGGGACGCTGATCGGCTCCAACGCGCGCGGCGACCACCGCGGTTCCATCCACCAGGTGGGTGCGGCGATGGCCGGCCTGCCGGCCTGCAACGGCTGGACCTTCTGGCATTACGAGGACGGGGACGACCTGCGCCCCATCGACGTGCTGCGCGAGCGCATCCGCTCCGAAGCCTCGGCGTAAGAGCCGCCCTTCCTTATCAGCAGGGGAGACCACCGGGAAACGCCGCCGCGACGCCTTGGCAGGCTCGTGGCGGCGTGATACGCGTGTGCGCCATGAACAAGCTCTTCGCCACCATCACCGCCTCGGCCACCGCCTCGGCCACCGCCCCGGCGCCCCGCCCGGCCCAGACGACGACGTCCACCCGTTGCTTCGTGCGCGATCTCGTCATGGACGCCCTGATCGGCGTTTACGCCCATGAACGGATCAAGTCGCAGCGGATCCGCCTGAACCTGGAACTGGACCTCGCCGCCCCCGGCGTGACCGGCGAGGACATGGCCGCGGTGGTGAAGGGGCTGGTCAGCCAGGGTCACGTCACCCTGATCGAGACGCTGGCCGAGCGCATCGCCGACCGCTGCCTGGAAGACGACCGCGTCAGCGCCGCGCGGGTGCGCGTGGAAAAGCTGGACGTCTTCCCCGACGCCGCCAGCGTCGGCGTCGAGATCGAACGGGCGCGCGCATAGCCCCACTGAGTGGGAATCACGCCAACTCCGTCTGCGGTGCCTCCACGCGTCCCGCGGCCACGGCCGGCTGGGCCATGGGGGCGGCGGTCAGCGGCAGGCCGATGGTGAAGCGGCAGCCGGAGTCCGGCTGTGACGCCACGGCGATGCGGCCGCCCAGCGTGCCGACCACGATGTTGTAGACAATGTGCAGCCCCAGCCCGCTGCCGCCCTCGGTGCGGCGGGTCGTGAAGAAGGGCTCGAAGATCCGCTCCAGGTTCTCCGGCGGGATTCCCCGGCCGTCGTCGGTGAAGTCCATCACCACGCCCGCGGCCCCGTCGCGGTGGACGGCGATGGTGATCAGGCCCGGCGTGTCCGGGCGGAAGGCGTGCACCAGCGCGTTGATGACGAGGTTCGACACCACCTGCGACAGGGCACCCGGGTAGCTGTCCATGGTGATGCCGTCCGGGCAGTCGAGCGTCACGCGGTGGGGCGTGCGCTTCAGCTGCGGGGCGAGGCTGCCCAGCACGCCTTCCAGGTAGCCGCGCAGGTCGAAGGGGCGCCGCGCCTCCGACGTCTGGTCGACGGCCACCTGCTTGAAGCTCTGCACCAGCGTGCAGGCGCGCTCCAGGTTGGCGAGGATCATGGAGGCGGCCTCCTCGATCCGGTCGACGAAGTCGTCCAGGTCGCGGCGGCGCAGGCCGCCGTCGGCGACGTTGCGCTTGAACTGGCGCGTCAGCTCGCCGAGGTAGGAGGCGGCGGTGACGCCGATGCCGACGGGCGTGTTGATCTCGTGCGCGACGCCGGCCACCAGCGCGCCCAGCGACGCCAGCTTTTCCGCCTGAACGAGGCTCTTCTGCGTGCGTTGCAGGTCGTGGAGCGCGCGCTCCGCCTGGTCCTTGGCGGCGACCAGCGCGTTCTCCGCGTATTTGCGGGCGGAGATGTCGTGGAGCGCCAGGAACATCGCCGCATCGCCCTCGTAATCCATCGCCATGGCCGACAGGACGCCCCAGAAGGGACGCCCGTCCGCCGTCCGCAGCCGGGTTTCGAAATCGGTCAGCCGGCCGCGGCGGAACACGTCGTCGGCGAAGGAGCGCCAGCCGATGGCGTCCTCCACGAAGTCCGGCACCGCCCGGCCCAGCGCGTCGGCGGACGGCAGTTCCAGCAGGTCGGTGGTCGGCGCGTTGGCGAACAGGATGCGCCCGTCGGCGCGGCGCGCGATGACGATCGGGAAGGGCGAGCTTTGCAGGATGGTGCTGAGCCGCCCCTCGCTGGCCTTCAGCGCGGCGGTCTGCGTGTGCAGGGCGACCATCACGTCGGCGAAGCGCTCCACCGCGCGGCCGATGCGGTCGAACTCCTCCAGCGAGGCGGGCGGCAGCGCCACCGGCTGCGGATCCTCCTGAAGCACGTTCAGCGAATCGCTGACCCGCAGCACCGGGGCCACCACGTGCCGGCGCAGCAGGACCGCCACGGCGCCCAGCAGCAGGATGGTGGCGGCGATGCCGGCGACGCTGCTCCACAGGCCGCGGCGGCCGTACTCGACGATGCGCTCCGCCATGCCCAGCGTGGTGGCGGCGGCGTCGCTGGACAGGCTTTCCGCCAGTTGCCGGAGCTGCCGGTAGGCGAGGTCGCTGTCCTGCCGGACCTGCGCCTGCACGGTCAGCCGGCCGCGGTGCAGGTCGGCCAGGGAGCGCGCCGCCGCGAAGCGGTCCAGCACGGCGGCGAGTCGCCTCGGCTGGTCGCCCTCCCCCGCAGGCCGGCTGGCGACGGACAGGCCGCCGAGCATGGCCCGCTGGGTCCGCAGCAGCGCCACGATGTCGCCGTCCGTCTGGGCCAGCGCCTCCGCCGTGTCGGCCGCCACCGCCTCGCCGTAGAGCCGGCGCAGGTGGTACAGGTTGCTGAGGAAGGCATAGTCCTGCACGGCCTTGTCCGGTTCCGCCAGCAGCGAGGTGGCGACCGCCAGCGCGTCGTCCACCTGCGCCAGGGTCTCGCGGATGCTGGCCGACAGGGCGTCGATCAGGTCGGCGCGGTGGTTGCTCCGCCGCACGGCGTTCACCGCGCGGTCGAGCTTGTCCAGGACGGAGACGTCCACCACCAGGGCGAACTGGCTGGCCAGCGCCTCCGCCTCCTCCAGGGCGGCGGCACGGCGGGCGCGGTCGCGGCTGTTCAGGATCACCTCGGCCAGCCGGCTGAGCTGCGCCGCCGTCATGGCGTTCTGGTGCTGGGCGCCGATGCGCGGAACGGTGGCGTTGCGCGCCTCCTCCGCGATGCCGACGATGCCGAGGAAAGCCGCCCCGACCACCGCGGTCAGGGTGGCGAGCACCAGAGCGACCGCGCCGATGAAGGCGATGGCGACGCCCTGCAGGCGCGGCTTGCGGGCTCGCCCGGCATGCTGGCCGGAGTGCTGGCCGGAATGTTGATGATCGCGCCGGTCCTCGACGGCCGGCCGCGCGGCCGCGGGGGCCCCATCCATCGGGCGCACGCCGTCACCGGCGTCCAAGCCGCCGGTATCGATACCAGCCGCCGCGGCGATGTCCGCCACGGCAATGTCCGCAAGCCCCGCCGACACCCGATCCTGCATGCCCGTTTCCCAGACGCTCGCGCAGGTGGGCGCCGGCTCCGGGCACTGCATACCCGAGGATGTTCATGAGCTGGCGACTGCACGCCTGGGTAACTTAACGCCGCTCGCGCCCGGTCACCAGACGATTTTAACTCAAAGGCCAGCGGCTTAGCACCGCAGGCCGCGGCGCGGTCAATAGTTGCCGGCTGTGATAACCGGCCGCGGTTGCCCCAGTGTTGCGCGCCGTATTGCCGGCTGTTGCGGGATGGCCGACGCGATCTCCTGGATCAGCTTCTGGCGCAACGCTTCGACAAAGCTCTCGCGGTCCATGGCCGTCTTGACGAAGCAATTGGGACCGGCGATCACATTTTCCTGGTAATACTCTTCAAGCCACGGAAATTCGTCGAGGATCGCCAGCGCGTTGATGGTGACCCCGCGCCTTTCCGCGCGAGCGCGCGCTTCCAGCGGGTCCGGGCCGCTGTTGGAGAATCCGTTGGAGACGAGGTCGATGACCTTGCGCGGCGCCTCGATCCCATTGCCGTCGAACAGGCGGGCCGAGTCGTCGATGGCGCTGCCCAGCGCGGTGCTGTCGGCCTGGAGCCCGCGCGGCGCCGCGGCGATCTTGTGGGAGAAAGCCTTGGCGTCCTCCCCGCTGGTCAGGATCGTCCAGGGCACCAGCACCTTCAGGCTGTGCGGGCCGGAGAAGACGACCAGCGTCGCCGCCACCCCGCCCGCCGACACCGCGTCGGCCAGCGCCGGGTCGAGGAAGGCCGCGGCGTGGCCCTGGAGCTGGAAATCCAGGTCCCCGTCGGTGATGGAGGCGGAGCCGTCCACCGCCAGCACCAGCTCCAGCGACACCGACCGCGCCGCCGGCGCCTTCTCTTTCGCCTTCGGTTCCGCCGCCAGCGCCGGCCCGCTCAACACCGACCCGCCCAGCGCCAGCACCGTTAGGACAACCAGGAACGCCCGCCGCACCATGCTTCACCCATTCGCCACACGTCACGCATGGGCAAGCGCGTGGCGCACCACCTTCATCATGACGGAGGGAAGCGCCTGCCCGCCCAGCCGGTCGACCGGGACCCACAGGCCCTCCGCACGCCGCCAGCCGTCGCCCGCCTTCGCGGCGACGACCTCAAGTTCCAGGTGAAAATGGCTGAAAGTATGGCGGACCGTGCCGGGCAGCCGGCGCCAGCCGGCCTCCAGCGGCGCTTGGGCCCTCACCGCGGCCTCATCCGGCGCCGTTGGGGTCCAGGCGGTGGAGGGCACCTCCGTCATGCCGCCGAGCAGCCCTTCCTCCGCGCGCCGGCGCAGCAGGACGGCGCCCTCCGGGTTCAGCAGCCAGTAGGCGACGCCGCGCCGGGTCGGCTTGTCGGCCTTGGCGGCCTTGCGCGGAAGCTCCTCCTGGATGCCGGCCGCCCGCGCCGCGCACCACTCGGCCCAGGGGCAGAGCATGCATTTCGGCTTGCGCGGGGTGCAGACCGTGGCGCCGAGGTCCATCATGGCCTGGGCATAGTCGCCGGGCCGGGCATCCGGGGTCAGCGTCGCGGCCAGCGCCTTCAGCTTCGGCTTGACGTTGGGCAGCGGCTCCTCCACCGCGAAGACGCGGGCGATCACGCGCTCCACGTTGCCGTCCACCACGGTCGCCTTGCGCCCGAAGGCGATGGAGGTGATCGCCGCGGCGGTGTAGGCGCCGACCCCCGGCAGCTCCAGCAGCCCCGCCTCCGTGTCCGGGAAGCGCCCGCCCAGTTCCCCCGCCACGACCTGCGCACACTTATAGAGATTGCGCGCCCGCGCGTAGTAGCCGAGCCCGGCCCAGGCGACCAGCACATCGTCCAGCGGCGCCGATGCTAGGTCGCGCACTGTCGGCCAGCGTTCCGTGAAGTTGCGGAAGTACGGGGCGGCGGCCGGCACTGTGGTCTGCTGGAGCATGATCTCCGACAGCCAGACCCGGTAGGGGTCGGCCTCCTCCCCGGGGCGGGATCGCCAGGGCAGGTCGCGGCGGTGATGGTCGTACCAGGTGAGAAGCCGCTCGGCGGCGATACGGGAGTCGTTGATCATGGCCCCAACACATAGGCATCTTGTCCGCCACAAGAAAGCCTCCGGTGGGGTGCTGGCGCTCCCCGGACGGCTGCGCTAGGGTGCGGCTGACGCGTGACAGGGCATGCGACATCGGGCACGGGCGAGACAGGACAGCCATCATGAACGGACCGCCATGAACGGACCAAGACGCATCGGGCAGGCCGTGCCGGAGGTGGCCGGCAAGGCGCTGGGCAAGCGCGGGCTGGCCTTCGGGGCGCTGATCAACGACTGGCCGTCCATCGTCGGCCACCAACTGAGCCTGCGCACCGCCCCCGACAAGCTGAGCTTCCCGCGCGGCAAGCGGGAGGACGCCGTGCTGCACATCCGCGCCATGGGCGCCATCGCGCTGGAGCTTCAACACCTGGAACCGCAGATCGTGGAGCGCATCAACAGCTTCTTCGGCTACCGCGCGGTGGCGAAGATCAAGCTGATCCACGCGGCCCCGATATCCTCGCCCACGCCGGTGGTCCGCCCCCGCACGCTGACCATGGACGAGGAGTTGTCGGTGATGACCACCACCGCCGCCATTGAGGACGAGGATCTCCGCGCCACGCTGGAGCGCTTCGGCCGCTCCCTCCTGGCGCGTCCCGCCGCGAAACCGGGCCCCAGGCCGGTCCCGAAGCTTCCGCAGAAGCGCTGATCCCGCGGGACAGCCTCCAAACGGCCAGCACAGGCTGGGCCATACTCTTGCCGCAAAGCGGTCGTCTTCAGTATAATATCAACATCTGGTAGGGATGAGGCCAAAGTGAACCGCAACCTTTTGGGCATTCTAACCCTGCTCGGCATCGGGATGACTCTGATCGTCGGGCTTGCCATCGTCGGATCCCGGCCGTCCAACGGGCAGACCCTGCCCGCGCCGGTGGCCCCCACGCAGGTGGCCGAAACGGCCACCCTGCCGCCGCTGGCGGACATGCTCGCGGACCGCGTGCTGGGCGACCCGAAGGCGCCGGTGACGATCCTCGACTATTCGTCGATGACCTGCCCGCACTGCGCCACCTTCCACACGGAAACCCTGCCCAAGATCAAGGAGAAGTACATCGACACCGGCAAGGTGAAGCTGGTGTTCCGCGACTTCCCGCTCGACCAGGCGGCGCTGCGCGCCTCCATGCTGCAGCGCTGCGCCCCGGCGGAGCGCTACTACCCGCTGATCGACGTCCTGTTCAAGAGCCAGGGGCAGTGGAGCCGCGCTTCCGACCCGGCCAAGGCGCTGGCCCAGTACGGCAAGCTGGCGGGCATGAGCCAGGCGACCATCGACGCCTGCCTGACGAACCAGCAGCTGGCCGACGGCATCCTGCAAAGCCGCCTGACGGGCTCCGACAAGCACAAGGTCGAGTCGACCCCGACCTTCATCCTGAACGACGGGGCCGCGACCATCGGCGGCGCGCAGTCGTTCGAGACCTTCGCCGCGGCGATCGACAAGCTGCTGAAGTAAGACCGTGCTGTTCACGCGCCTCCGCCTGTCCGGCTTCAAGTCGTTCGTCGACGCCACCGAGCTTGTGATCGAGCCCGGCATGACCGGCATCGTCGGCCCGAACGGCTGCGGCAAGTCGAATTTGGTGGAGGCGCTGCGCTGGGTGATGGGGGAAACCTCCGCCAAGAAGATGCGCGGCGACGACATGGACGACGTCATCTTCGGCGGCACGGCCAACCGTCCGGCGCGCAACCTGGGCGAGGTCGCCCTTCTCATCGACAACCGCACGCGCACCGCCCCCGCCGGCTTCAACGAGCACGACGAGCTGGAGGTGACGCGGCGGATCGAGCGCGGCAACGGCTCCGACTACCGCATCAACGGCAAGCTGGTGCGCGCCCGCGACGTCCAGCTTCTGTTCGCCGACAACGCGTCCGGCGCCAATTCCCCGGCGCTGGTCAGCCAGGGCAAGGTCGGCCAGATCATCAACGCCAAGCCGCAGGACCGCCGCATGCTGCTGGAGGAGGCGGCGGGCATCACCGGCCTGCACTCCCGCCGGCACGAGGCGGAACTGCGGCTGAAGGCGGCCGAGTCCAACCTGATGCGCCTCGACGACGTCATCGGGGCGATGGACACCCAGCTGCAAAGCCTGAAGAAGCAGGCGCGGCAGGCCGCCCGCTACCGCAACCTCTCCGAACAGATCCGCAAGGCGGAGGCCGTGCTCTGGCACCTGCGCTGGATCGCGCACGAGGCCGAGCTGTCGCGCGCCCGCGCCGCCCACGCCACCGCCGAAGGCGCGGTGCGGGAGCTGATGCTGGCCGTCACCCAGCTGACCACCCGCCGCACGGACCACGCCGCCGGCCTGCCGGAAAAGCGTCAGGCCGAGGCCGCCGCCGCGGCCGGCCTCCAGCGCCTCGTCATCGCCAAGGAGCAGCTGGACACCGAGGAGAAGCGCGTCGCCGAGCAGCAGCGCGCGCTCGTCTCCCGCCTCCAGCAGATCGCTGGCGACCTCGGCCGCGAGGAAGCGCTCGCCGCCGACGCCGGCGACGCCCTGGCCCGCCTGGAGGCGGAACGCGACCGCCTGCTGGCCGCCCAGGACGACGAGGAGATGCTGGAGGAGGCCGCCCGCGAGGCCCTGGCCGAAGCGCGCGAAGCCGTCGACCAACTCGACCGCGAGCTGACCCGCCTGACCGAGCAGGTCGCCGCCGACGAGGCCCGCCGCGCGTCCACCCAGCGTCAGGTCGCCGAGTTTGAAACGCGGGCCGCCGGCCTCGCCAAGCGCCTCGCCGAGCAGCAGGCGCAGCGCGACTCCCTCGAAAAGGACATCGCCGCCCGCGCCGACGTGGCGGAGGCCGAACTGGCCGTCGAGTTGGCCGAGCAGCGCCTGGAGGAGGCCCGCGACGCCGCCGAGCGGGCGGAGCGTGCCAAATCCGACGCCGAACCCGCCCAGGCCCGCGCCCGCGAAGCCGTGCAGGCCGCCGAATCCGCCCGCGCCAAGCTGAAGGCCGAGGAAAAGGCCCTCTCCGAGCTTCTGGCCGCCGGCTCCGGCGACCTGTTCCCGCCGCTGGTGGACGCCGTCACCGTCGCCCCCGGCTACGAGGGCGCGCTGGCTGCGGCACTGGGCGACGCCCTGACCGCCCCGCTGGACGAGGCCGCCCCCGTCCACTGGCGCGACCTGCCGCCCTACGACTCCGCCGCCCCCCTGCCTGCCGGCGCCGAGCCGCTGGCCAAGCGCGTCAAGGGACCGGCGGCCGCCGCGCGCGCCCTGTCCCACATCGGCGTGGTCGCCGACGCCGTCACCGGCACCTCCCTTGCGCCCTCCCTCGCCCCTGGCCAGATCCTGGTCAGCCGCGATGGCGGCGCGTGGCGCTGGGACGGGCTGACCGTCCAGGCCGGCGCCCCCACCGCCGCCGCCGTGCGCCTGAAGCAGCGCAACCGCCTGAACGAGCTGCGCGGCGAGCTGGACCTCGCCGACGAACAGCTGGAGGTGGTCCGCGCCGCCCTCGACGACGCCCGCCGCACGGTGGAGGAGGCCGCCCAGGCCGACCGCCGCGCCCGCGACGCGGTGCGCGAAGCCTTCGCCGGCGTGACCGCCGCGCGCGACCGCCACGCCAAGCTGGCCCGCGAGGCCGACGCCGCCGCCTCGAAGCTCGCCGCCCTGGTGGACGGCATCGAGCGCTTGACCGCCGACCAACAGGACGCCGACGCCAAGCTGTCGGAAGCCCGCGAGCTTCTCGACGCCCTGCCCGACGCGCGCGAGGGCCGCGACGCCGTCAACGACCGCCGCGCCACGCTGGCCGAGCGGCGCACCGTGCTGGCCGAGAAGCAGAACGCGCTGGACCGCCTGACCCGCGAGGCCCAGGCGCGCCGCCAGCGCCTGTCGGCCATCCAGCAGGACGTCGCCTCCTGGGGCACCCGCTCCGCCGGTGCCGGCGGGCGCGTCGCCGAGCTGAGGCAGCGCGCCGACGCCGCCGAATCCGAACTGGCCCAGCTGCAAAGCCGCCCCGCCGCCATCGAAGCCGACCGCCAAGCCCTTCTCGGCAAGATCAGCGAGTCTGAGCGCGCCCGCAAGCGCGCCGCCGACGTGCTGGCGGAGGCGGAAACCCGCCTTGCCGAGACCGAAAAGGCTCTGAAACAGGCCGAATCCGGCCTCGCCGACGCCCGCGAGGCCCGCGCCCACGCCGAGGCCGCCGTCTCCGCCGCGCTCCAGAACGGCCAGTCGCTGACCGAGCGCATCGCCGAACGGCTGAACTGCCGCCCGGAACAGACCCGCGCCGCCGCCGAGTTGAACCCCGACGAGCCCATGCCGGACGTGACGGTCCTGGAATCGCGCCTGGAAAAGCTGACCCGCGAGCGCGAGAACATGGGCCCGGTCAACCTGCGCGCGGAGATCGAGGTCGCCGAACTGGAGTCGCAGATCACCGCCCTCCAGACCGAGCGCGAGGACCTGATCAGCGCCATCGCCCGCCTGCGCCAGGGCATCGCCAGCCTGAACCGCGAGGCGCGGGAGCGTCTGGTCGCCTCCTTCGACAGCGTGAACCGCAACTTCCAGGACCTCTTCACCCGCCTGTTCGGCGGCGGCAAGGCCCACCTGGAGCTGGTGAACGCGGAGGATCCCTTGCAGGCCGGCCTGGAGATCTACGCCAGCCCACCGGGCAAGAAGCTCCAGGTCCTCTCCCTCCTGTCCGGCGGCGAGCAGGCCCTGACCGCCCTCTCCCTCCTCTTCGCCGTCTTCCGCTCCAACCCGGCACCCATCTGCGTGCTAGACGAGGTGGACGCCCCGCTGGACGAGGCCAACGTCGGCCGCTTCTGCGACCTCGTCGACGACATCGCGCGCGAGGGCAACACCCGCTTCCTGATCATCACCCACCACCGCCTGACCATGGCCCGCGTCGACCGCCTGTTCGGCGTAACCATGGTAGAGCGCGGCGTGTCGCAACTGGTGAGCGTCGATTTGAAGCGGGCAGAGGAGCTGAGGGGGGCGGCGTAACGGCCCGTGAAGCGTCACGTGTGCCGACACCCTTGCTACGCGACGTCAATCCCCTCTCCCCTCCGGGGAGAGGGTTAGGGTGAGGGGGATGCACGTATGCCGAACCCACCAAAGAACCGCGACGTCCGTCCATCCCCTCTCCCGCCCTTCGGTGAGTGCTTCAAGATTTCCAAGGTTTCCGCACGGCCCGGAACCTCCTTGCTCCGGCGCCACATTCACTGTAGGATTTTTTCCCCACAGACCACACCGGAAACCCCGCCGTGCGACATCACCGAATTTCATGTCTCACAGCGTTTCACAGTGTTTCATTCGGCCACTCCCGGCGCTTACGATGAACCGTGGAACCGAACAATCCGGACTTCAGATCGGCAAGGAGAGCACAGTGGAGCGCGCGGATTTCCTGATCATCGGCGGCGGCATGGCCGGGGCATCGGCGGCCTATGAACTGGCCGCGCACGGCACCGTCATCGTGCTGGAACGGGAAAGCCAGCCGGGCTACCACTCCACTGGCCGGTCGGCGGCGCTCTACACCCAGACCTACGGGCATCCGACGGTCCGCGCCCTGACGGTGGCGAGCTGGGACTTCTACACCAACCCGCCCGACGGCTTTTCCGAGCACCCGCTGCTGACCCCGCGCGGCGTGCTGCTGATCGGCCGCGCCGACCAGACCGCCGCGCTGGAGCGGGACTTCACCGAGGGGCGGCGCCTCACCCCCAGCGTGGAACGGCTGGACGCCGCCCAGGCCCTGGCCCGCGCGCCCTTCCTCCGTACCGACTATGTAGCCGGCGCGGTCTGGGAGCCCGACGCCATGGACATGGACGTCCACGCCATCCACACCGGCTACCTGCGCAGGCTGAAGGCGCGCGGCGGCCGGCTGATCACCGACGCGGGCGTGCAGGCGCTGGCGCGCCGCGACGGTCTGTGGGTGGCGGAGACTCCGGCGGGGAGCTTCGCCGCGCCCGTGCTGGTCAACGCCGCGGGCGCCTGGGCCGACGTGGTGGCCGAACTGGCCGGGGTCCGGCCGCTCGGGCTGATGCCGAAGCGGCGCACCGCCCTGACCTTTGATCCGGTCTTCGCCGATCCGGCCGATTCCGCCGGGCTGGACGGCTGGCCCATGGTCATCGACGTGGACGAACAGTTCTATGTGAAGCCCGACGCCGGTCGCCTCCTGCTCTCCCCGGCCGACGAAACCCCAGTGGAACCCTGCGACATTCAACCGGAGGAGTTGGACGTCGCCATCGCCATCGACCGGTTGGAACAGGCGGCCCGCTTCACTGTTCGGAGAATCGCGCACAAGTGGGCGGGGCTGCGCAGCTTCGTCGCCGACAAGGTGCCGGTGGCCGGCTTCGACGGTACGGCCGACGGCTTCTTCTGGCTGGCCGGCCAGGGCGGCTATGGGATCCAGACGGCGCCGGCCATGGGCCGCACCGCCGCCGCGCTGGCGACCGGCGGTTCCCTGCCGGCGGAGGTCGCGGCGCTGGGCGTGCGTGCGGAGGATTTGGCGCCCTCCCGCCTGCGGGGCGCCTGAGGAGGGAGCGACCATGATAGGCAGGACGAGTCGCGTTGCGTTCCGGTTGTTAACGTTCTCGGGCCTCTGCGCGGTCGCGGCCTGCGCCAACCCCGCCGCGGACAACGCCATGTTCGCCCAGGACGCCCTGATCGGCCTCCCGAAGCAGACGCTTCTGTCCTGCGCCGGCGTGCCCAACCGGCAGGCCACCGCCGGCGACCGGGAATTCTTCACCTACAACAGCAGCAAGCTGGTGTCCTACCCGGCCTGGGGCGGCTACGGCGGATATTGGGGCGCGCCCTACGGCTACGGCTGGGGCGGGTGGCCCGGCTATTACGCCGCCGACGTCTACAGCGTGGATTGCGAGGCCACCTTCACCCTGCGCAACGGCGTGGTGGAACGGATCGTCTATGGCGGGGCGTCCTACGGGTCGTCCCGGCTCGGCCAGTGCTACGCCATCGTGCAGAACTGCCTGGCGCAGATCCCGCGGAACACAGCACCGCCGGGTACCCGACCGCCGCAGTAGGAGAACCTGTCCATGCGACATCTCGCCGCTGTTGCAAAGCCGCCGCAGCGCGACGGATTGGTTGCACTCGTGTAGCAACCCTAGAAAAACTCTGGTAATACATCTCCAGGCATAAGCCAACGAACGAACATCAGCACAATATTGCCCTGGAGCGAAATCCCATGACTTTCCTGAAGCGCGCCGCCGCCGCCCTGCTGGCGACCACGGCTCTCGCCGCCGTTTCCTCTCCGTCGCTGGCCCAGGATTTCAAGGGCAAGTCCGCGGGCGACATCGTGATCCGCGCGCGTGGCCTGGCCGTGCTGCCGCAGGAAGATGGCAAGCTGAAGCTGAACGGCGCCACCGACATCGGTGAGGCGAACGTCGGCAACGACTACATCCCGGAACTCGACTTCTCCTACTTCGTCACCGACAACATCGCGCTGGAGCTGATCGCCGGCACCAGCCGCCACAAGGTGTCGGGCTCGCTGAACGGCCTCGGCAACTCGGTCGACATCGGCAAGGTGTCGCTGCTGCCGCCGACCCTGACCGCGCAGTACCACTTCTTCACGAAGGAGCGCGTCAGCCCCTACATCGGCGCCGGCATCAACTACACCCTGTTCTACCGTGAGGACGCCGCCAAGACCCCGAACGGCATCGGCCTCGCCATCACCAACACCGACTATGAGAACCGCTTCGGCTTCGCCCTGCAGGCCGGTGTGGACGTGGCCATCTCCGGCCCGTGGTCGCTGAACTTCGACGTCAAGAAGATCTTCCTGAAGACCGACGTGACCGCCCAGACCAACCTGGGCCCGGTCGTGAAGTCGAAGGTCCACCTCGACCCGTGGCTGGTCGGCGTCGGCATCGGCTACCGCTTCTAATCATCAGGCCGGGGCGCGCTCTCGGGCGCGCATCGCGGTGGTCGAAAACAGGCCGGGTACTCCGTTGGGGGTGCCCGGCCTGTTCTTTTTCGAGCCTTCCACCACAGCCGATGCTGCGGGAGCATCAGCCATGCGACATCCGCAAGGGAGGAACGAGCAACATGCACATCGCCGCCGTACTGAAGCGGAAGGGCAGCGCCATCATCGCGGCGCGTCCTGACGACCCGGTTTCCGCCGTCGCCCGCACGCTCGCCCAGCACCGCATCGGTGCCGTCCTGGTCATGGGGGACGACGGAGTACCCGTCGGCATCCTGTCGGAGCGTGACATTGTCCGCGCCGTTGCGGCGGACGGCGCCCAGGCACTGGACCGGCCGACCGCCGACCTGATGACGCGCGATCTGGTGACCGGCCGGCCAAGCGACACCGTATCCCGCATCATGGCGGTCATGACCGAGCGCCGCATCCGCCATCTGCCCATCATGGAGAACGACCAGCTCGTTGGCCTCGTCAGCATCGGCGACGTGGTCAAGGCTCGGCTCGACGACGCGGAACTCGAGGTCGAGTCGCTGCGCGGCTACGTCGCCGGCATGGGCTGAACCAGCGTCACGGACGGAATACCCTGAAACGCGAAGCGCCCGCGGAGAGAGCCGCGGGCGCTTCGCATGTCGAGCCGCCTTGGCGACCGGCCGGTCAGGCGGAATGGGATTGCGGGAAGGCCATCGCCGCCTGGGTGCGGTTGCGCACGCCGAGCGATTTGAAGATCGCCGTCATGTGGATCTTCACGGTTCCTTCCGACAGCCCAAGTTCGTGGGCGATCTGCTTGTTGGACTTGCCCTCGCGCAGGCGGTCGAGCACCTCGCGCTGGCGCTGCGTCAGCAGCTGCTCCAGCTGCGGGTCGGTCGGCGGCATCGCGCCGGCACCGGAACCGATCCGCGTCTCCGCCTCGGTGCCTTCGCGCAGCACGGTGGGCGGCACATAGACGCCGCCGGAGAAGATCAGATCCAGGGCGCTCAGCATGATCTTCACGCTGGACGACTTGGGAATGTAGCCGGAAGCACCATGCTCCAGCGCGTCGCGCACATCGTGATGCGCTTCCGACGCTGACACCACCACGACCTTGGCGTCCGGTTGGCGTTCGCGCAACATCTGGATGCCGCTGAAGCCCGGCCAACCCGGCATGCGCAAGTCGGTCAGGACGAGGTCGTAGGTCTCCCCCGCCCCGGCCTTCTCCAGCAGCTCATCGAAGTTGCTGGCTTCCTGGAAAGAAGCGCCTTCCTTCAGCTGCTCCAGCAGCCTGCGCAATCCCTCCCGGAACAGCACGTGGTCGTCTCCGATCAGGATCTTCATGAGCGATGCTCCTGTACGCAGTGCTATCAATGCTCTGTCACACGGTTACGGAAAAAATTCGGGCCACTTTCAACCATCATATGACCCAAATCCAAAAGATATAAAAAGGCCATACCTAGTGTAATGTCTATTCAGATGTACCACATTTCGGCGTGCGCGGACAACCTGAATTTAACCTTTGTCACACTCATAGGCATACACCGGCATAGAAAGCCACACGGCGACCGGGGATATGGTATTGGCATCATATAGCCTTCGACGGCGGGTGGAAACCGCTCGCACAGCAAAAAGGCATCTAAAGGAAGAGGTCGCAAGAGACAAGTCCGCATTCCCCTTATGCGCTCTTCTTTATGAAAATGGGCCGGAACTGGTGCTTTCACACCAGACCCGGCCCGACAGCGGGAAGCTCGTCTGGAAAGGTTTTAAAAGGCGGACTCCTCCAACTCCATCAGCGGCTTGGCGCCGGCCATGATGGTGATGAACAGAGCGTTGGTCTGCGGCAGCAGCTTGGCCATGTAGAACCGGGCGGTCTTGACCTTGGCCTCCAGAAAGGCCGCGTTGCCCTCCTCGGTCGCCAGCCTCATTCGGGCGGCCTTGACCATCCGCAGCCACATCCAGCCGAGCGCCACCAAGCCGAACAGACGCAGGTAGTCGCTGGCGGCCGCACCGGCCTCCTCCGGGTCCTTCAGGCCCTTCTGGGCGATGACCGCGGTCGCTTGCTGCAGCTTGGCGAAGGCCTTGGCGAGCGGCAGGACGAACTCGGCCAGATCCTCCGTTTCCATGTCGGCCTCGATGTCCGCGGCGACGGGATGGAAGAAGCGGCGCAGCAGGCGCCCCATGTCCTGCGGCATCTTGCGGCCGACGAGGTCGAGCGCCTGGATGCCGTTGGTGCCTTCGTAGATCTGGCAGATGCGCGCGTCGCGGACATACTGCTCCACGCCGGTTTCCCAGATGAAGCCGTGGCCGCCATGCACCTGGACCGCGATGTTCGCGGCGTCGAAGCCGATGTCGGTGAACAGGGCCTTGACGATCGGCGTCATCAGCTGGACGAACTCGTCGGCCTCCTTCCGCGTCCGCTCGTCGGCGTGGCGTTCGGCCACGTCGAGCTGGTAACCGACCAATGCGCCGAGCGCACGAGCGCCCTCCGTGAAGGCGCGGGCGGTCATCAGGTTCCGCCGCACGTCCGGATGGACGATGATCGGGTCGGCCGGCTTGTCCGGGTGCTGTGCGCCCTTCAGCGACCGGCCCTGCAGACGCTCCTTCGCGTAGGCGACCGCGTTCTGGTAGCTGACTTCGGCCAGCCCCAGCCCCTGGATGCCGACGGCGAGGCGGGCCGCGTTCATCATCACGAACATGGCGCGCATGCCCTTGTGGGGCTCGCCGACCAGCCAGCCGGTGGCCTCCTCGAAGTTCATGACGCAGGTCGAGGACGCCTTGATGCCCATCTTGTGCTCGATGGAACCGCAGGCGACGCCGTTGCGCGGGCCAACCGTGCCGTCCTCGTTGGGCAGGAACTTGGGCACCAGAAACAGGCTGATTCCACGCGTCCCGGCCGGCGCGTCGGGAAGGCGCGCCAGGACGAGGTGCAGGATGTTCTCGGTCAGGTCATGCTCGCCGGCGGAGATGAAGATCTTCGTGCCGGTGATTTTGTGGCTGCCATCCTCCTGCGGGACCGCCTTGGTGCGGATCATGCCGAGGTCGGTGCCGCAATGCGGCTCCGTCAGGCACATGGTGCCGGCCCAGGTCCCGTCCACCAGCCGGCCGAGGAAGCGTTGCTTCAGTGGGTCGGAGCCATAGGTGGACAGCGCGTTGTAGGCGCCCAGCGACAGGCCCGGATACATGCCGAAGCTGAGGTTGGCGGAGCAGATGAACTCCTCCAGCATCGTGTTGACCAGCTTCGGCAGGCCCTGCCCGCCATAGGCCGGGTCGCAGGACAGGCCCTGCCACCCCGCCTCGATGTACGTGCCGTACGCTTCCTTGAAGCCCTTCGGCGTACGCACCACGCCATTCTCGAACGTACAGCCTTCCGCGTCGCCGGACTGGTTCAACGGGAACAGCACCTCCTCGCACAGCTTTGCGCCTTCCTCCAGCACCTGGGCGATCAGGTCCGGCGTGGCGTCCTGGTAGCCCGGCAGTTCGGCCAGCTTCCCGGCGCCCACGATCTCGTCGAGGACGAAGCGCACATCCTCGAGCGGAGCCTTGTAAATCGGCATTCTTGCGTCCTCCCCGATCAGTTCCGCAGCGGCTTGCCGGTGGTGAGCATGTGCTCGATCCGGTCGATGGTGCCGGCGGTGCGCACCAGTTCCATGAAGGCCTTGCGCTCAAGGCTCAGCATCTGCTCCTCGGTCACCGGCTGGGTAACGTCGGCCTTGGGGCCGCCGGTCAGCACGCCGGCCAGCTTGCCGCAGACGACCACGTCGTGCGGCGTGGCCTTGCCCTGCAGGGCGAAGCCTTCCAGGAACAGTTCCAGCGCGGCCGCGCCGGTCGGGCCGGGCAGCGTGTAGGTCGTCTTTTCCGGCGGGCTGTAGTTGGCCGCCAGTTCCAGCGCCTTTGCCTTGGCGTCGGCCAGCAGCCGGTCGCGGTTCATGGTGATGCCGTCGGAGGGGCGCAGGTACATCAGGTCCTTGGCCTCCGCCGCCGACTTGGCGACCTTGGCGAGGCTGATGGTCTCGAAGGCCGTAGCGATCGGGGGCATGGGCCCCTTCGGCACCTTGGGGTTCGCCGCGGCGCGGGCCAGCATCTCCGTGCAGCCGCCCCAGGCCGGGATCAGCCCGACGCCGACTTCGACGAGGCCCATGTAGGTTTCGGCGTGGGCCTGGACGTGGTCGGAATGCAGCAGGATCTCGCACCCGCCGCCGAGCGCCAGCCCGCTGGGGGCCGCCACCACCGGGAAGGGCGCGTATTTCAGCGCGCGGTAGGTGCGCTGGCCGGCCTCCACCATCTCCTCGATCTGCGGCCACAGGCCGATGTTCAGCACGAAGAGGGCGAGGCCCAGGTTGGCGCCGACGGAGAAGTTGTCGGCCTCGTTGTGGATGACCAGCGCCTTCCAGTCACCCTTGCCGTCGCCGATCAGCCCCATGGCCTTGCCATAGGCGGCCATCACGTCGCCGTCCAGCGCGTTCATCTTGCTGGTGAATTCGACGCACAGCACGCCGTCGCCGATGTCCCACAGGCTGGCCGAGCCGTTCTTCCACACCGGCTTCGACGCCCGCTTGATGTCGGCCAGCAGCAGCACGCCGTCCGGCCGCACCACCGTGTCGTAGACGCCGGCGGTGGTCAGGTGCTGGAGCTTGCCATCCTCCACCCGGTAGAAGGGACGACCGGCGGCCTGTTCGACCAGCGGCGGCACGGGGATGCCCTCGCTGCGGCAGAGTTCCGCGAACCAGTCCGTGCCCAGCCGGTCGATCAACTCGAACGGGCCCTGCTTCCAGGCGTAGCCGAGCTTCATGCCCTCATCGACCGCGACGATGCTGTCGGCGATCTCCGGCACCAGCGAGGCGGCGTAGGCCAGCGTGTGGGCCAGCACCCGGCGCGCGTACTGCCCGGTCTTGTCCGGGAATTCCGCCAGCGCCCGCAGGTCGCGGCCGGCGGCGGTGACGCTCTCCAGCTTCGGCTTGTCGGAGCGGCGGTATTCGCCGGTAACCAAGTCGATGGCTTCCTTGACCTTGCCGCCGCCCGCGCGGTTCAGGCGGTAGAAGCCGCCCTTGCCCTTGCGGCCGGTGTAGCCTTCCGCGATCATCCGCGTGATCACCGGATGCTCCCGGAAGGCGCTGCGGTAGGCGTCGTTTTCCGGCAGGGTGGCGAGCAGGCTCTTGGCGATGTGCGGCATCAGGTCGAGCCCGACGAGGTCCACCAGACCGAACACGCCCGTCTTCGGGATGCCCATGGGGCGGCCGACGACGGCGTCCGCCTCCTCCACCGTCAGGCCCAGGTCCACGGCGGCGTTGATGGCCGTCTGGATCCAGTAGACGCCGATTCGGTTGGCGATGAAGCCCGGCGTGTCCTTGCAGCGGACCACGCCTTTTCCGAGCTGCCGGTCGCAGACGTCGGCCACGGCGGCCAGCGCGTGACCCCTTGTCTTCTCCCCGCCCACGATCTCCAGCAGGCGCATGTAGCGCGGCGGGTTGAAGAAGTGGGTGATCATGAAGTCGCGCTGGAACGACTCCGACTGGCCCTCCACCAGCACGCCGAGCGGAATGGTCGAGGTGTTGGACGACACCACGGAGCCGTCCTTGCGCACCGGGTCGATGCGCTTGTAGAGGTCGGCCTTCACGGCCGGGTTCTCCACGATCGCCTCGACAATCCAGTCCACGTCGGCCAGCAGGTGCAGGTCGTCCTCCAGGTTGCCCGGGGTGACCAGCTTGGCGTTCTTGGGGTGCATGAAGGGCGCGGGGTCGGCCTTCAGCAGCTTCTGGAGAGCCCCCTTGGCGATGGCGCTGCGGTCGTCACCCTCTTTTGCCGGAATGTCCAGCAGGACGACCGGGATGCCGGCGTTCGCGAAATGGGCGGCGATGCCGCTGCCCATGACGCCGGAGCCGATCACGGCGGCGCGTTTGATGGTCATGGTCGTTGCCTCCCTTCCCGGCCGCGCCGTCAGACCGCTTCCAGGATGGTGGCGATGCCCTGGCCGCCGCCGATGCACTGGGTGGCCAGCGCGAACTGCTTGCCCTCGCGCTTCAGCAGGGCCGCGGCCTTGCCGGTGATGCGGGCGCCGGTGGCGCCCAGCGGGTGGCCGAGCGCGATGGCGCCGCCGTCCAGGTTCACCTTGGCCGGGTCGATGTCCAGGTCGCGCATGCAGGCGATGGCCTGGGAGGCGAAGGCCTCGTTCAGCTCGATGATGTCGATGTCGCCGACGGACAAGCCGGCGCGCTGCAAGGCCTTTTGGGCGGCGGGAACCGGGCCGAGACCCATCACCTCCGGAGCGCAGCCGGCGACCGCGACCGAACGGATGCGGGCGAGAATCGGCAGGCCGTTGGCCTTCGCGTACTCCTCCGTCGTCACCAGCACCGCGGCGCCGCCGTCGGTCAGGGGGGAGGAGGTGGCGGCGGTGACCGATCCGTCGGCCATGAAGGCGGGCTTCAGGCCGGCCAGCCCCTCCGCCGTCGTGCCCGGGCGGATGCAGCCGTCGCGCTCCACCGCGGCGCCGCCGGTCGTCGGGATGGCGACGATCTCCTCCGAAAGACGCCCTTCGGCCTGCGCGGCGGCGGCCTTGGCGTGGGAAGCCACGGCGAAGGCCTCCTGGTCGGCACGGGCGATCTCATAGCGGCGGGCGACGTTCTCCGCCGTGATGCCCATGGAGCAGTAGGACTCCGGATAGCTTTGCTTCAGGGTCGGGTTGGGCAGCGGGTTGTAGCCCATGATCGGAACGCGGGTCATCGACTCGATGCCGCCGCAGACGAAGACCTCGCCGGCGCCCATCTGGATGGCGCCCGCCGCCTGATGGATCGCCTGCATGGACGATCCGCAGTAGCGGTTGATCGTCGTCGCGGCGGCGCTCTGCGGCAGGCCGGCCAGGAAGGAGACGGTGCGGGCGACGTTCATGCCCTGCTCGCCCTCGGGGAAGGCGCAGCCGACGACCACGTCCTCGATGTCCGCCGGGTTCACGCCGGTGCGCTCGACCAGCGCCTTGACCACGTGGGCCAGCAGGTCGTCCGGACGGACCTTGGTCAGTTCGCCCTTGCTGGCGAAGGTGAAGGGAGAGCGGGCATAGCCGGCGATGACGACCGATTTCATGAGCGCGGTTCCTCCGGGGTCTGCGTCTCCGTGATTCCGCTGCGGCGGAAGTGATCGGAGATCTGGGTGTCAATGGTGCGCAGTTCCGCCAGCGTCTGCTGGACATCCTGCAATTGGCGTTCAAGGTCGCCGATGCGCCGCCGGGCGATGCGCTGCATGAAGCGCATCTGCTCCAACTGCGCCTCGTCGGCGTCGTAGAGGGTCAGGAATTCCTTGATCTCGGCGAGGCTGAAGCCCAGCCGCTTGCCGCGGCAAATCAGGGCGAGGCGCGCCCGGTCGCGGCGGCTGTAGACTCGGGCCGTGCCCTCGCGCGCCGGGGCCAGCAGCCCTTCGTCCTCGTAATGGCGGATGGTGCGGTGGGTCAGGCCGAACTCGTCGGCGAGCGCACCGATGCTGTAGCTGCGCCCATCGTCAGGCGTGCCTGCGCCCTGGCCTTCGGTGTCGCGGGCGTCCCAGCCCATGCTTCGCGCCGGCTGCGCCATGCCGTCCCACCCTTCCCATGCCCGTTGTCGGCCCCGTTTGATGGCCGCGTCCGTCATTGGTTGACGTTTACGTAAAGGTAAGGCCGACTCCAATCGCTGTCAAGCCGGACTGCGGGGTACCGCAACGGCCTCTACCCTTGGCTGTTTCAAACGGGGTGCGGCGCACGCGCGCTGTGACAGGATGCCACATCGTTTGGACACCAAACTATGGCACCTTCGAATCGCAAACAAAGATCCGCCGGTCACCGCCGCCCAGACGCCGCGGCCCAGGGCGGACCAGCACGGGTTGGGGCAGCCGATGTCGTCACGCGCCATCGTATCGCTGGGGGTCTGGATACTCGCCATGGTGCTGGTCGGCACCATGACCGTTGGGTTCGCGCTGCTGTTCTACGTGGCCTTGACCGCCTTCTTCGCGGTCGTGGTGGTGATCATGATGCTGATCACGCGGCAGCGCGACGACGACCGCCGGAAACTGATTTAGGGATTTGATCTAGGGATTTGTCGGGTTGCGCTTCGCTTCACCCGACCTACGACCGTCCCGTCGGGCTGAGCCGTAGGTTGGGTGCAGCGAAGCGAAACCCAACAGATCACATCGCTCCCCTCACTCCGGCAGCACGCGCAGCCGGACAGCGGCCGTGCGACCGGTCTGGTAGGGGCGGTACATGTCCTCCGCCACGGCGCCGGGCATGGTGAACTCGCCCGGAGTCACCGCGCGCACCAGGTAGACGAGTCGGAAGCGCGGCGCCTGCTTGGTCAGATCCACGGCGGCGACGAAGCGGTCGTCGCGGTAGTCCACGGCGCGCGGAGTCGTCAGCTCGCCCAGCCAGGACAGGTCGCCGAGCGGCCCGCCGGTGCCGGCCAGCCGCACGGCCTCGATCTCGAAGCCGGCCGGCAGCAGGTCGGTGACCAAGGTCTGGTGGTCCACCGGATCGGTGGCGGAGCCCTCCAGGATCACCACCAAGCGGTCGTTCTGCCGCACGCCGGCCGGGTCCACCGGATGGCCGGTCATGTCGAACAGGCCGCGCGTGACGGTCATGCCCTGCTCCTCCGCCGCGGGCGCCTGCTCGGCGATGCCCACGACCGAGACGATCTGGCGCAGCGGTTCGCCGCCGGCGTTGCGGACCGCCGGGACCGCCGCCGGATCGACGCGCTGGAACAGGGGCTTGGCCGCCTCCACGATCTGATCGCCCTGGGCGATCTTCGCCGGCGGCGCCCGGTCGATCAGCGCCTTGGCGGCGAGCAGGGTCCAGGCCTGCTCCTGCGCGCTGGTGACGCGCAACGCGGCGTAGGTCTTGGACAGGCGCTCCGCCGCCTGGGCCAGGCGGTCGCGGTCCACGACTCCGCTTTCCGCCATCAGCGCCACCACCCCGGCGTCGTCGCGCAGGGATGAGCCGTAGTCGCGCAGGCTGGCCGACACGACCCGCGCGCCGCTCAGCCGCGCGAAGGCCTCGCCCGCGCGGTTGCCGTCGCCGAGCGCGGCGATGGCCGTGGCGACCTGGGCGCGGGCGAAGTCGGTCTGCAGCTTGTCCCAGAAGTTTTCCTGGAAATAGCGGACCGCCCCGGCGTCGATCATCTTGGCGCGCGCCAGCACATGGAGCGCGTAGGCGCGGCCCGGCAGTTCGTCGCCTTCCACCCAGGCGTTGTCGAGCGTCGCCCGCAGCCCGTCCAGCCCCCGGCGGTGCGGCACCTCGGGCACGCGATAGCCGGCGGCCTTGGCGCGGCTGAGGAAGTCCAGCGCGTAGGCGGTGAGCCAGGAGTCGGCGTCGCCCTTCGGCGACCAGGCGGCGAAGGAGCCGTCCTGGCGCTGGAAGGTCAGCGCGCGGTCCACGGCGCGCTGCACGCGCGCCTTGACCCGCTCGTCGGACGCCATGCGGAGCCCGACCGCCACGTCGCCCATGGACAGCAGCGGCAGCGCGCGGCTGACCGTCGCCTCCAGCCCGTTGGCGCCGGCCCGCTCAAGCGACGCCAGCAGCCCCGGCACGTCGATGTCCGGCAGGGCGCCGAAGGACAGCGACACCGCGGCCGTTTCGCGCCGGATGCCGTAGAACAGGTCGGTCGGCAGTTCCACCGGCTTTTCCGGCGGCACCATGATGGCCATGCGGCGGGTGACCAGCGGGGTGGAGGGCCGCACCGCGACCTCCCACTGGCGGGTGATGCGCAGCCCATCCGGCCCGGTGACGTCCAGCGCCACATGGCCGGCGCCCACGCCCGTCGCGGTCAGCACCCGGCCGGCCGACGCGCGCTTGCCGCGGCCGAGGTTCTTCACGGCGACCTCCGGATCGCTCAGCGAGACGGCGCCGCTGGCGATCAGCTTCACCTGATAATCGCCGGCCGGGCCGCCGATGTTGTCCAGCGTGACCGGCACCACGGCCCTGTCGCCAGGCGCAAGGAAACGCGGCACGCCCAGGTCGGCCAGGACCGGGTCGCGGACCAGCATCGACGATTCGTCGTGGCCCAGCTTGTCGCCGGCCCAGGCCACCGTCATCAGGCGCAGGCGCCCCTGGAAATCCGGAATGTCGAGCGGCACGGACACCTTGCCGTCCGCCCCCACCGGCACGACGCCGGAGAACAGCGAGACCACGCGTTCCGACTTTTGCGGCACGGTCACGCCGACCTGCCGCAGGCGCGGCGCGGCGGTGGGGCGCGTGCGGGTGGCGTCCAGAACCGCCGGGTCGATCAGCCGCCCGAACACGTCGCGCAGTTCCACACCCAGGCGGCGCTTGCCCAGGTAATGGTCGTTCGGATCCGGCGTGTGCTGGTCGGTCAGCTGCAGCACCGCGTCATCCACCGCGGCGACGGTCACGAAGGCCGGCGCGCCTTCCGGCACGCCGTTCAGCGTCACCTCGGCGGTCACCGGGCGCCGCGGCTCGGTCTCCGCCGGGGCCGCGACGCGCACGTCGAGCGCCCGCTGCCCCGCGTCGACGCCCAGCCAGGACAAACCGACGGCGCGCCGCGGGCCGCCGCCCTTGCCAGCGGTGCCCCCCGCCGCGTTCTGGGCGTCCGGCGTGGCGAAGGCCGTCGCCAGCACATAGACGCCCCCGGTCCAGGTGGGGTCGACCGGGATTTCCAGGAAGGCGCCCTCCGGCCCGATACGACGGGTGGTGGCCTGCCGGATTCGGCGGTCGGCGACCGCGATCATCACTTGGCTGTCGTAGGGGGGCTTCACATAGACCCACGCCGTCTCGCCGCCCTTGTAGGCCGGCAGCATGACGGTCACGTCGACCTCGTCCGGCCGCTCGCCGGCCGTCGGCGTCATCCACCAGCCGGCGGCGAACCGCAGGCTGGTCGCGACGCCCGTCTTGGAATCGAACACTTCCAGCCGATAGCGGCCGGCGCCGACCGGCGCCTCCACCGAGGCCGGCTTGGCCGCCTGCGCGGCCAGCGTTCCACCGGTGACGCGCTGGTCGCGCACGGTCACCTTGTAGTCCCAGCGCCCGTTCGCCTCGAACCAGACATAGTCGTAGTCCTCCTCGAACAGCTCGTAGGACAGGTCATCCTTGTCCATGGGCTGCCCGTCCGGGCCGACCGCCACGACGTCGAATCCGGCGGTGGCGCCTTCCGGCACCCCCTCTCCCTCGAAGCGCGGGCGGACGCCGATGGCGAAGGGCTGGTGGCGCACCGGCAGGACGAGGTCGCGGCTGACCGAACGGCCGCCGATGTCCAGCAGGGTGGCGCGGACCACCGCCTCCAACGGCTTCGTGCTCTCCGGCGCCTTGGGCAGGCTGAGGTCGAGCTTGGCTTGGCCGTTGCGGTTGGTGGTGAAGCCGGGCCGGTCGGCGCGTTGCGGCTTCACCTCTTCCTGGGCGAGGCCGAATCGGTAGCCGGGCAGGTTCGGGTAGGGGTTGGCCGCCGCGCGCAGGGTCACCGACAATTCGCCGGGCAGGCCCGCCGCCGGGGCGCCGTAGAGGAAATGGCCGTCGAGCGTCAGAGTCGTCGCACCATCCGCCGGCAACTCCTTCGCGTCCGCGCTCAGCGCCACGTCGAGGCGCGGCGGAACGAAGTCCTCCACCAGGAACTCCGTGCGGCCGAGCACCGGCCCGACTCCGCTGCCCTGGCCGCCATTCTGACCGCTGCCCTGGCCGCTGTTGCCGGCCGCCGGGTCCGGCTCGCCATGGGCGGTGACCGTCCAGGTGCCGGTGAAGGCGCTGGGCGGAAGCTCGATGCGGGTGGAGGCGCTGCCGCCGCCGGACTCCGCCAGCGGGCGCCGCTCCACCTCGAATCCGTCCGGGCGCTGGATGACCAGCGTGACGGGGCGGCCGGTGACCGGCTTGGCGTCGGCGTCGCGCAGAAGCATCGCCAGGTTCACGGTCTCGCCCGACCGGTAGATGCCGCGTTCCGTGTAGAGAAAGGCGTCGGGCTGGCCCGGCCGCAGGGTGACGCGGACCGGCGCGGCACCCGCCGGCGCCCCGCCGGGGCTCCCGGCGTTCGGCGTGCTGTTCGACACCGTCGGCGTGGCGAGGTCGAGGAAGCCGAAATCGCCCGCCCCGCGGTAGGCGAACAGCGCCTGCGCCGGCTCCGTGCCGGCCGCGCGCAGCGCCGCGAGGTCGAAGCGGGCGAGCCCGTCCGGCCCGGTCTGCGCCTTGCCGAGTTCGGTGTTGTTGCGGGCGAGCAGCCGCAGCTCCACCCCCTCCGCCGGCGCCGCGGTGGCGACCGATCGGGCGAAGACGACCAGCGAGTCGTCCCCCATGATGGTGTTGAGGCCGAGGTCGGACACCACGAACCACTGCGTCGCCTTGTGGTCCCAGCCGCCGGGCTTGATGTCCTCGGTGCTGGCGACGGCGATGTAGACGCCGGCCTCCAGCTTGCCCAGCACGGCGTCGATCGGGAACGGCGTCACCACGGCCTGGTTGCGGCTGTTGCTGATCGCCATCTCGCCACGCCACACCTCCTGGCCGGAGCGGTCGAGGATCTCGCCCACCTCGTGGTCGGACAGCTGCTGGCTGATGCGGCCGAAATAGATCTTCTCGACCAGCGAGCGGTCGTTGATCCGCAGCACCTGGAGCTTGGCGCGGTCCAGGTTGATGGAGCGCAGCGGCAGCCCGTCCGCCCCGATGCGCGGCAGGATGTAGCCGGCGCCGCGGAAGGCCAGCGACGGCTTGCGGTTCGGCACCTCGATCTCGCGGACATCGGCGGTCGGCAGGCGCTTGCTGTCGTTGCCCGGCAGGCCGTCGCGCAGGGTGATGCGGTACTTCTGCCCGTGCTGCAGCCCGTCCACGCACAGCGTGCGGTCGCGGGCGACGACGTCGCGCGCCGGCGGCTGGGCGCCGTCGGCCCGGGCCGCCCCCTCGCCCAGCGGCACCACCTCCACATAGTCGCGGTAGTTCACCGCGCGCGACTTCTCCAGCCGGTCGGTGAAGGTGAAGCAGGCTTGCGGCACGTCGCGCTCGGCGACCACCTCGGCGCCGGACACGCCAAAGGGCGCGGGCTCCGGCGGCGGGGCGTCGGCGGCGATGACGGGGGTGGATGAGGCGACGAGAACGGCACAGACACGCGCCAAAGCACGCAGCATACGAGATTCCCTGGACCAGCCATCCTCGCCCGCAGGCGGCCGGGACGGCGCTTTAGAAAAATCGGCGCGGAGTATGCCCAAGCGTTTGTGGTTTCGCTATGGCTTTGCGGTCCGTCCCCGAAAAACGCAACACGCCGTCAAAAAGTGCAACAAGGGGCGACGTTCAACACAGGGGCCGTCAGCAGAGGGCGCGGCCACCGAATTCGAGCGTGAAGCGGCTGCCCTCGCCGGGGCGGCTGTCGATGCGCAGGCGCCCGCCGTGCGCTTCCATCAGCGACTTGACGATGGACAGGCCAAGCCCGCTGCCCTGCCCCGGCCGCACCACCATGGCCGTCGGCTGCCCGAACGGCACCACCGCCTGATTGAGCTGCTCCGGCGTCATGCCGATGCCGTTGTCCACCACCTCGATCCGGCAGCAGCCCCGCGCGCCCGCCGCGCGGACCAGGATGCGCCCACCCTCCGGCGTGAAGGTGACGGCGTTGCTCAACAGGTTCAGCAGCATCTGCTTCATCGCGCGGTCGTCGGCGGTGACCGACGGCGTTGCGGGATCGACGTGCATGTCCAGGCGGATGTGCTTGGCCTGCGCCTGCGGCGCCATCATGCGGATCGCCCATTGGACGGTCGCGGCGATGTCCAGGGGACGCGGGTCCAGCGGCAAATCGCCGGCCTGCAACCGCGCAAGGTCCAGGATGTCGTCGATCAGAGACAGCAGGTGCCGCCCGGAGTCGTGGATGTCCTTGGCGTAACCGGCGTAGCGCGGTCCGGCCGACGACCCCAGAAGCTGGTCGCGGATCACCTCGGAGAAGCCGAGGATCGCGTTGAGCGGGGTGCGCAGCTCGTGGCTGATGCGGGCCAGGAAATCGCGGTTCACGGTCAGCGCGGCGCGCAGCCGCTCCGACGTCCGGTGCTGCACCAGAAGGAAAGCGGCCACCAGCACGGTCGAGCTGGTCAGCAGCGCGGCGATGATCAGCAGCGTGCGCCGCAGGTCGGCGACGCCGTCCTCCATGTCGGCCATGGCCACGCCCACCGCGACCAGGAGCGGGTATCCCTCCAGCGCGCGGTAGGCGTAGGCGCGCAGCAGCCCATCGGTTCTGGTCTCCTGCCAGTAGACGCCGGCCCGCGCCCGGTCCAGTTCCTCCCACAGGCGCGAGTGGGAAATGTCCAGCCCGACCGCGTCCTGCTCGCCCCACGCCCCGCGGGCGCGGATGACCTTGTCGAGCCCGACCAGGGTCACCGATCCCCGCGGCCCGAGGTTCGCCTGGCGGTAGAAGTCGGCCAGCACCTGCGGGTCGACGTTGGCGACGACGATCCCGTCGAACCGGCCGTCGGGCCCGGCCACGCGCCGGCTGAACGGGATGCCCGGTCCGCAGTTCGGGTCCGCGTAGGGCTGCCCGATGCGCAGCTCATCCGGCCCGCCGCCCTTGAAATGGGCGAAGGCCGCGGACTCGCAGCGCGACTGGGCCCCCGCGTTGCCGTCGCTGCGGAACACCGGGCGTCCGTCGATGTCGAAAACCGTGAAGCGGCGGATGAGGTTGCGGTCGTAGAGGTCCTGGTCGGCGATCCGGCGGGCGTGCTCCACCCCGCCCTCCTCCAGCTCCATCCCCAGGTTCCGCAGGCTGATGTCCACCTCGCGGACGGCGCGGTGGGTGCTGTTCTCAAACCCACGGGCCATGGTCTCGGCCTGGGCGACCGTCACCTTGATGTGGTCGTGCAGCACCGTGCGGGCGACATGGGCGTAGCCTCCCCACACGACCACCAGGGCGACCGCGGTGGCAACAACCACGCCCCATCGGAAGGACACCGGTGCCTGCATCTGGTTCATCCCCGACGCCACGCGCGGTCGTGCCGCGCGGCGCAAGATCGTGTCGCGATGATATCGACACTAAACCATAAGCACGCCGAAAATCCTCCCGAAAAGGGACTGCATCCCTGGCGAATTGTCGCAGGGGATCAGCGTCGCCCGAAATGCCGCCGCAGACGCTCCACCGCCTCGTCGAGGATGGTGTCCTTCTTCGAAAAGCAGAAGCGAATGAAGGTCTTGGGGGCATCCTGGACGAAGAAGGCGCCGACCGGGATGGCGGTCACGCCGGCCGCGGCCGTCAGATGGCGGCAGAAGGCCTCGTCGTCGCCGTCGAAGCCGAAGGGCGACACGTCCGCGACCACGAAATAGGTGCCGGCCGACGGCAGCACATCGAATCCGACGGAGCGCAACCCCTCGGCCAAGCGGTCCCTCTTGCCTTGAAGCCCGGAGGCCAGCCCGCCGAAATAGGCGTCCTCCTTGCCGAGCCCGTAGGCCACCGCGGTCTGGAGGTTGGGCGCCGTGGTGAAGGTGATGTACTGGTGCGCCTTGGCGACCGGTTGCAGCAGATGCGCCGCCGCGGTGACGTAGCCGACCTTCCAGCCGGTCAGCGAGAAGGTCTTCCCGGCCGAACCGATCTTCAGGCAGCGGTCGCGCATTCCCGGCAGGGTCATCAGCGGGATGTGGGTGCGGCCGTCGAAGACGATGTGCTCGTACACCTCGTCGCAGACCGCGAAGGCGTCGAACCGCTGCACGAACTCCGCCAGCAACTCCAACTCCGCGCGGGAGAAGACCTTGGCCGCGGGGTTCAACGGATCATTGATGAGGACGAGCTTGGTCTTCGGCGAGAACACCGCCTCCAGGTCGGCCCGGCTGAAGCTCCAGTCCGGCGCCTTCAGGCTGACGAAGCGGGGAACGCCGCCGGCCAGCCGGACGATGGGCAGATAGCTGTCGTACATCGGCTGGAACAGCACCACCTCGTCGCCCGGATTGATCAGGCCGAGCAGACAGGCGGTCAGCGCCTCGGTGGCGCCGGAGGTGACCATCACCTCGGTCTTCCAATCGACGTCCAGCCCGTAGAAACGTTTGCCGTGCGCGGCGAGCGCCTGGCGCAGGTCCGGCGTGCCCATCATCGAGGGATACTGGTTCCAGCCCTCCAGCAACGCTTTCGACGCCGCCTCCAGCACATCGGCGGGACCACGGTCGTCGGGAAAGCCCTGGCCGAGGTTGATCGCCCCATGCTCCTCCGACAGGCGGGACATCACCTCGAAAATCGTCGTTCCGTAGCTCGACAGGATCGCGTTGCCGGACTTCACCACAGCCTCCAGTGCACCGCCGGACCTCTCTCCGGGGGAGCACAGGATTGCCGTAGCGGCGAACGCCTGTCCAGCCCTGTCAGTCCGCCATGCTCCCGGCGCGGGCCTCGTAGCGGCGGCGGCGCAGCCGCAGGCGGATGCGTTCGACGGGGTGGAACAGGCGCGGGTATCGGCGCTTCATGCGCACGAACAGCCGACGCGCGTCCGCGGAATTGCGCAGAAGGATGGCCCCACCGAGCAGCATGACGGGCAGACCGCCCGGACCCGGCAAGGGCGCGAGCAGCACGCCCAGCCCGATGATCGTCCACCCCATGCCGATCAGGGCGAGTTGCCGCAAGCGGGCGAGCGACAGGCTGCGGGCGGTGTCGGGGCGATGCATGGGCGCGCGGTTCTCCTTGGCTACCCAGTCCCATATGGGGCCGGATCGCCGCAGGACCAGGGGCCGACGCCCTCCCCGCTCCCGTCAATGGACCGTCGGCGCGCCGTGCTCACTCTTTGTCATAGCCGGCTTTGTCATAGCCGGGGTCGTGGTCCGGTCGCCAACCCCATGCACGTCGAGCACGTGACGCACTGCGTCCATATCCGCAGGCGCGGGCTTCCAGCCGAAGTCGCGCATCAGTTCGTGGCGTGCAGCGTCGGCGCGGCGGGCCAGCATCGCGCAGTCCTTTGCACAGCTCCTCTTACCGGACGAGCGTCCCGCCCCGTCGACCACCAGCCGCGCAGGGGATTTTGCGTCCTCCGGGCAGCGCCGGTCCGCGCAACTCTCCAGCATCAACCGGATCATGCGGTCCCGCTTGGCTTGGTCAACGAAGCCGGACTGGTCGAAATACAGCTTGGTGAAGCTGACTTCCGTCACCTGGACGTCCCGGCCGGTCGCTCCGACCATGACGGCGGCCACCATTTCTACGCAACGGCCGGCGAAGTCGGGAATGGGCGCGGTGCCGTCGTCGGCGCGGTCGTACAGCCGGCTCGGCAGTTCGACCAACCGCCCGGACGTTTCCTTCACGAGGTAACGGCGCCACACCGGCATGTCCGCCTCCCGTCTGGTTTCCCCATCCCTGAAAAAAGCGTACACCAGACCAAACCGCGACGGAACAGCCCCTTTGCGGGCGTCCCCAACCGCACGCGTTCAGCGGCGAAGGCGCGGTCCAACCAAACCGGGAAGGGAAGAGGTCTGTCATGAAGCTGTTGCGTTTCGGTCCGCAGGGGCACGAGCGGCCGGGTCTTCTGGACGGGAACGGCGTCGTCCGCGACCTGTCGGGGGTCGTGGCCGACATCGATCCGGCCACCCTCACCGACGAAGGGCTGGCGCGGCTGCGCGCCCTCGACCCGGAGCGCTTGGCCGCGGTGCCGGAAGGCGCGCGTCTCGGTCCCTGCGTCGCCGGCGTGTCGAAGGTCGTCTGCGTCGGCCTGAACTATCGCGCCCACGCCGCCGAGTCGGGCATGGCCGAACCGGCAGAACCGGTGCTGTTCATGAAGGCGACCACGTCGATCAGCGGCCCCAACGACCCGGTGATCGCCCCCAAAGGCTCCACGAAGCTCGACTGGGAGGTCGAACTCGGCATCGTCATCGGCAAGACCGCCCGCTATGTCGAAAAGGCCGACGTCTTCGATCACATCGCCGGTTATTGCGTCGTCAACGACGTGTCGGAGCGCGCCTTCCAGATCGAGAGCACGGGCCAGTGGGTGAAGGGCAAGAGCGCCGACACATTCTGCCCGCTCGGCCCCTGGATGGTCACGCGCGACGAGGTCCCGGATCCCCAGGCGCTCCGCCTCTGGCTTGAGGTGGACGGCAAGCGCTGGCAGGACAGCACGACCGGCGACATGATTTTCACGGTCGCCGATATCGTCTCCTACATCAGCCGCTTCATGACCCTTCTTCCCGGCGACATCATCGCCACCGGCACGCCGCAGGGCGTCGCCCTGGGCCAAAAGCCACAGCCCTGGCTGAAGCCCGGCCAAACGATGCGTCTCGGCATCGAGGGCCTCGGCGAACAACAGCAGACGGTGCAATCCTACAAAGACTGAGCTTCTCTCCCTCCCCCGCCCAGCGGGGGAGGGCCGGGGTGGGGGCCCAACGCCCGGCGCTTTCCGGTCCAGCCAACGCGCCAACAACGAAAAGCCGGCGCTCCTGAGGGGAGCGCCGGCTTTTCGTGTGTTCGTGAAGACGTGCGTAAGTGACTGACGATCGCCGTCCAGCCGGAAGGGATTGGCGTGTGCCGTGGTGACCTGGCGGCGACCTACTCTCCCACGTCTTGAGACGCAGTACCATCGGCGCTGAGGCGTTTCACGGCCGAGTTCGGAATGGGATCGGGTGTTGGGAGCCTCGCCATGACCACCAGGTCACCAAGGCACACGCGAGCCATCCAACCGGACGGGCTTTGGTAAGTGAGGACGTTTTGTTCTTGCGGCGGAGTTGGGGTGCTTGCTTGTGTGGGCTGGCCGCTGCGCGTGGTGCTGCGCGGTGGGATCAAGCCGATCGAGCGATTAGTAAGGCTCAGCTTCAGGCGTTGCCGCCCGTCCACATGCCTCCTATCGACGTGATGGTCTGTCACGGCTCTCAAGGGAGTTCTGGTTTAGAGGTGGGTTTCCCGCTTAGATGCTTTCAGCGGTTATCCCGTCCATACTTAGCCACCCGGCGATGCGACTGGCGTCACAACCGGTCCACCAGAGGTATGTCCATCCCGGTCCTCTCGTACTAGGGACAGATCCTCGCAAAACTCCGACACCCACGGCAGATAGGGACCGAACTGTCTCACGACGTTCTAAACCCAGCTCACGTACCACTTTAATCGGCGAACAGCCGAACCCTTGGGACCTGCTCCAGCCCCAGGATGTGATGAGCCGACATCGAGGTGCCAAACGACTCCGTCGATATGGACTCTTGGGAGTCATCAGCCTGTTATCCCCGGCGTACCTTTTATCCGTTGAGCGATGGCCCGTCCACGTGGGACCACCGGATCACTATGGCCGACTTTCGTCTCTGCTCGACCTGTCCGTCTCGCAGTCAGGCTGGCTTATGCCATTGCACTCGTCGAGCGATTTCCGACCGCTCTGAGCCAACCATCGCGCGCCTCCGTTACGCTTTGGGAGGCGACCGCCCCAGTCAAACTACCCGCCATGCAGGGTCCCGGCTCCGGATCACGGAGCGCGGTTAGATGCCAGAGACCTCAAGGGTGGTATTTCAAGGATGGCTCCACGCGAGCTGGCGCCC
>NZ_JAGINP010000006.1 GCF_017876155.1 Azospirillum rugosum | reverse complement strand
AGGGCGGTTGGGGGGGGCGGCCCTCGCGCCCCCCCCCCCCCCCCCCCCCCCCCGGGGGGGGGGGGGGGCCCCCCCCCCCCCCCCCCCACCCCCCCCCCCCCCGGGGGGGGGGGGGGGGGGGGGGGGGGCCCCCCCAACGCAACCACTCCCCACCCCCACCCCACCCTCACGCCAAATCCGGCTGGCTCCCCGGAAACCTGGGATCCCCCGGCTCCACCGGCCGCCCGGGCACCTTGCCGGGGATGATCCCGATCTGGTCCGGCCGGTCGTCCTCCCGCCGCTCCTCCTCCGTCGGTTCGGGCGGGATCGGCCCGGGCGGGATCGGATCATCGACGCGCTCTTTCGGTTCAGTCATGGCCTCCCTCCTATGCTCTCCTGTCCTGAAAAGAACACAGCCGGGCCTATGCCGGTTTCCTATCCCTTCGTAGGCGGTCAATGCGCGCTTTGGCGCGTACCCAGCCCTTGCCGTTTGATGCTAGGCTCCGCGCACGCGTAAAGGAGGCAAAAGCCCAATGTCAGCGCTCACCCGTTCGCCCGCCTGGGAAGCCCTGGTCCGTCACCGCGAAGAGACCGCGTCGGTCCACATGCGCGACCTGTTCGCCGCGGACCCGGACCGTTTCGCCCGCTTCTCGCTGGAAGCCTGCGGCTTGCTGTTCGATTATTCGAAAAATCGGATCACCGAGGAGACGCGCACCCTCCTGCTCGACCTCGCCCGCCAGCAGCGGGTGGAGGACTGGCGCGACCGCATGTTCGCGGGCGACAAGATCAACATCACGGAGGACCGCGCGGTCCTGCACACCGCGCTGCGCAACCGCTCCAACCGGCCCGTGACGGTGGACGGCCAGGACGTGATGCCGGAGGTGAACGGCGTGCTCCACCGCATGGAGCGCTTCGTCCGCCAAGTCCGCGACGGCGCCTGGACCGGCTACACCGGCCACCCGATCACCGACATCGTCAACATCGGCATCGGCGGCTCCGACCTCGGCCCGGTGATGGTGACGGAGGCGCTGAAGCCCTACCTGCACCCGCAGATCGGCGTGCATTTCGTGTCCAACGTGGACGGCACCCACATCAGCGAGACGCTGGAGTGGCTGGACCCGGAGACGACCCTGTTCGTCGTCGCGTCCAAGACCTTCACGACGCAGGAAACGCTGACCAACGCCCACACCGCCCGCCGCTGGTTCCTGGAGACCGCCGGCGACCCCGCCCACGTCGCCAAGCACTTCGTCGCCGTCTCCACCAACGAGGCGGAGGTGAAGAAGTTCGGCATCGACCCGGCGAACATGTTCGGCTTCTGGGACTGGGTCGGCGGCCGCTATTCCCTATGGTCGGCGATCGGCCTGCCCATCGCGCTCGGCATCGGCATGGACCGCTTCCAGGAGCTGTTGGCCGGCGCCCACGCCATGGACGAGCATTTCCGCACGGCGCCGTTGGAGCGCAACATGCCCGTGCTGATGGGCATGCTGGGTGTCTGGTACGTGAATTTCTGGGGCGCGCAGGCGCACGCCGTGCTGCCCTACGACCAGTACATGCACCGCTTCCCCGCCTACCTCCAGCAGCTGGACATGGAGAGCAACGGCAAGTCGGTGGACCGCAACGGCAACCGCGTGCACTACGCCACCGGCCCCATCGTCTTCGGGGAGCCCGGCACCAACGGCCAGCACGCCTTCTACCAGCTGATCCACCAGGGCACCTCGGTGGTCCCCGCCGACTTCCTGGCCCCGGTGGAAACGCACAACCCCATCGGCGACCACCACCGCATCCTGCTGTCGAACTTCTTCGCCCAGCCGGAGGCGCTGATGCGCGGCAAGACCGCCGACGAGGTGCGGGCGGAGATGGCCAAGTCCGGCAAGTCCCCCGACGCCATCGAGGCGCTGGTCCCGCACCGCGTGTTCGAGGGCAACAAGCCGTCCAACAGCATCCTCTTCAAGAAGCTCGACCCCCACACGCTGGGCGCGCTGATCGCGCTGTACGAGCACAAGGTGTTCGTCCAGGGCATCGTCTGGAACATCAACAGCTTCGACCAGTGGGGCGTGGAGCTGGGCAAGCAGCTGGCCGGCAAGATCCTCCCCGAACTCCAGGACGGCCCGACCGCGGCGCTGACCCACGACAGCTCCACCAACGGCCTGATCGGCTGGTACCGCCGGAACCGTTAGAACGGGCGGAACCCTCCTCCCCGCTCCGGGGAGGAGGGATCGCCGCGCCGTCCGTCGATCAGCCGAACGCGCCCGTCCAGGTGCTGTGGACGTCGGCCAGCCACGTGGTGTACTGGCTGCCGTTGACGTAGACGTTCTCGATCGTGCCGACCCCGTTGTTGCCCAGGTTGGTCAGCATGCCCCGGATGATGATGCCGTTGTCGAAGCTGCCGTCGTCCATCTCCCCCTGCTGGAAAATATAGAGGGTCGACCGGTCGGTGCCGAACTGCACCGACAGCGACGCCGGCGCGTTGATCAGGCGCAGGACATCCGCGTTGTTGACCTGGTTGCCGCTGAGGTCGTCGATGACGGTGACGCCGCTCGACGATCCAATCACCGACATACGGACCGGAGGTCGGAACCTGCACCGAGTCGTTTCCATTGGACAGACTGGTCTGCCATGCCATTGAAGTCATCCTTCTTATTGAATAATCCGTGCCGCGTCCCCGCCGAACATTAGTTCCCGAATATTTTTCCAGTCAACGACCGGCGCCGCAGAGAACAGCTCTTTTGAATTAGTTAGAGAACTAATCTCTGACCACGAACAATACATTCCGCTGTGGCGGCAAATGGATCGGCGACTTCCTTCTGCTGTTCTCTTGCACTCCCGCCACCGGCACGCTGAGCGGGAAAAACAATCCATGCGGCAATGTGGCGCAGCCAGCAATTGAGAATCGCGCAATTTTAATGCCGGGGAAAATCGATCTACCTTTCGCAAAGGTTGCCGTGGCGACCGCCACTGCGTTTCCGGCATCGCCGTCCCATTCGGGCAATCCCGTCTTCACCGGCCGCCTTGGGGCGCAAGATTATGACGCCGGACAAACCGATTATTTCATGGGCATTTCTGACAGGTCCGGCACCCGCCGAAAGAAAAGGCCGTTGCTACTCGCAAACAACATTGGCTGACATGACCTTCCTTCAGGTTGAAGCCATAGCAGAACCAATGATTAGTTTTCTAAGTTATCTTTGGTGCATACTTCTCATTAACGACTTGGTAACCTGCTTTGGCACGATGATAGGGCCAACAGAAACTCTGTATTGGGGAGAACGGCGATGAATGTCTCGGGTCCTGCGGCGGCGAACACGATCATCGCACAGCCGTCCGCCGCAACGGCGCCAAGCCAGCCGTCGTCGGACGGAGCCGGCGCCAGCGGGAGCGCCATCGGGTCCGCGTCCGCCGCCAAATCCGACAGCGTCTCGCTGAGCCCCCTGGCGAAGTCGCTGCACGACGAGTCCCTGACGGTGTTCAACGCGCTCAGCACCGAACAGCGCAGCGCACTGTCCGCGCTGGTGGACAGCGGCAAGATGACCGGCGAGGAGGTCCACGACGCGCTCAAGGAACGGCTGAAGGAGGCGCGCACGAAGGCCTTCGGGGCCGGCTTCCGCATGTTCGCCAACGACAGCGCCGGGCTTTACTTCGGCGACCAGCCGCCGTCCATCGACGACATGCGCGACGCCCTGCGCAGCACGCTGGAGCGGCGCAGCGCGCTGTTCGACCGCATGACCAGTCTGGAGCAGGACGGGAAGGCGGGAACGGACGAGCACGCCGCGCTTGCCAAGGAGCTTGCCGCCTCGGACATGAACCCGCTCCTGAACCGCAAGCCGCCGGACAACCGCGCCATGCTCAGCCCGTTCCACGGGATCGAGACCGGCGAGTCCCGGCTGATGAAGACGAAGACGGAGGTCAACGCGTTCGAGAAGCTTCGCGCCTCCGGCTTCGACATCGCCGGGCTCGATTCCCGTCTGCGCGGCCTTGGGGAGAAGGACGCCCAGGCCATCGTCGCCGAACGGGCCAAGCTCTCCGGCTATGGCCGGGTGGCGCAGGACCGGGAGTTCTCGATCGACGACGCGTCCGTGCGCCTGCTCGACCCCCATTTCGCCGGCGCGGGCGCCCAGGACACGGAGGCGATGGCCAGGATCAACGAAGGCCGGGCCTTCCGCGCGGCCGCCGACCAGAGCGCGGATGCCGTGCGCAGCTATCTGAAGTCCAAGGGGATGAACGTCGTCGAGGTCCCCTCGAGCGTTCTGAAAAAGCTTTGAGGCGGCGAAATCGCGCCGGGAAATCGTACGATGGGGTCGCGGATGCCCCTTGCCCCACACCGGCGGGCGGCGTATGGTGCGCTCCATGAACCTCGTGCGCCCCGCCTCGTCCGCCCTTCTGGGCCGATTTTGGTACCGCTGGTACACACCGGCGGCCTAGGCAGCGTACGTATACGATGCACCCGAAGCCGCCCGACCCGAGGCGGCTTTTGTGTTTTCAGCACCCGGTGCACGCACAGTCCCGCCAGATGGTCGAAGCGGCCTCCCTAATCAACCGGAGGTCACACCATGTCTGATTTCGATTTCGACGTCGTCACCGGCCCGTCCCAGGCCAGCTGCCCCGCCGCCCCCGCCGAACCGACGGCGGAGGACGAGGCGCGCCCCGCAGACCGCACCGCAGCGCCCGCCACCGCCAACGCGTAACCGCCAAGCGGGGAAGGCTCGCCAGACGGCCGATCCTTCCCCCGCGGCGCGCGGCTCCCGCGCGTTGCGTTCAATCGATTGCCCTTCCTGAGGAAGCTGGAAAAACGCGCGCGGCTGATATAGAATTATATTCCTAACCAATCCCACCGAGGAGCCAGCCACCGCATGCCCGCGCCCCGACCGCTCCCCACCCGGCGCCCGCATGCGACATCACGCGTCCGACGTCGCACAACGTTTCACGGTGTTTCATTCGTCGGCAACGGCACTCCCGCCGGCCTCTGCGCGTGGTGGTATTCCATCCGCCAGCCTACTATATTTGGGCCATGCCGATCCGCATGCTGCCCGATACGCTCGTCAACCGCATCGCCGCCGGCGAGGTGATCGAGCGGCCCGCCGCCGCCGTCAAGGAACTGGTGGAAAACGCCATCGATGCCGGGGCCACCCGCATCGACGTGGTCGTGCGCGACGGCGGCAAGACGCTGATCACCATCACCGACGACGGCTGCGGCATGGGACCCGACGAGCTTGCCCTGGCGGTGGAGCGCCACGCCACCTCCAAGCTGCCGTCGGACGACCTGCTGGACATCCGCTCCCTGGGCTTCCGGGGGGAGGCGCTGCCCTCCATCGGCGCGGTCAGCCGGCTGACGCTGACCAGCCGGCCGCGCGGGGCGGACAGCGCCTGGGCGCTGACCGTGGACGCCGGGCTGAAGGGCGCGCCGCAGCCGGCGGCTCTCGCCCAGGGCACCCGCGTGGAGGTGCGTGACCTGTTCGCCGCCGTGCCGGCGCGGCTGAAGTTCCTGAAGGCGGCGCGGACGGAGTTCGACCACATCGCCGACTGCATCGAGCGGCTGGCTATGGCCCACCCCAACGTGGCCTTCACGCTGGACGGCGACAACCGCTCCGCGCTCCGCCTGTCCGCCGCCCAGGGCGACCTGCTCGACGCCCGGCTGACCCGGCTGGGCGCGCTGATGGGGCGCGACTTCCAGGACAACGCCGTGCCGGTGCAGGCGGCGCGCGAGGGCGTGACTCTGGCCGGCTGGATCGGTCTGCCCACCCTGCACCGCCCCACCGCGCGGCACCAGCACCTGTTCGTCAACGGCCGCCCGGTGCGCGACAAGCTGATGGTCGGCGCCGTGCGCGCGGCCTACGCCGACTTCCTGCCGCGCGACCGCCACCCGATGCTGGCCCTGTTCCTCGACCTCGACCCGCAGGAGGTGGACGTCAACGTCCATCCGGCCAAGGCGGAGGTGCGGTTCCGCGACCAGGGGCTGGTGCGCGGTCTGATCGTCGGCGCGCTGAAGCACGCGCTGGCCGAGGCCGGGCACCGCGCCTCCACCACCGTGGGCCTCGCCACGCTCGGCGCCCTGCGGCCGGAGGCGGCGGAGGACATCGGCGGTGCGATCGGCGGTGCGGCCGGCCCCGCGCCGTCCCCCCTGCCCTACCGCAACCCGGTGCAGAGCTGGGGCGGCAGCTACGGCTCCGTCGTGCCGCGCGGGCTCGCCGACCGGGCCGCCGCCTTCCAGGCGCCCCATGCGGCGCCGCTGCCGCCGCTCCAGGGCCGGCTCGCCGGCTGGCAGGCGGCCCCCGCCGCGCGGCCACCGGAATATGGCGCCCCGGCCGCCGCGCACGCCCCGCCGCTGGAGACTCACCCGCTGGGCGCCGCCCGCGCGCAGCTCCACAACACCTACATCGTCGCCCAGACGGCCGAGGGCATCGTCATCGTGGACCAGCACGCCGCCCACGAGCGGTTGGTCTACGAGCGGATGAAGATCGCCCTGCTGGAGGGCGGCGTGAAGCGCCAAGCCCTGCTGATCCCGGAACTGGTGGAGCTGGACGAGCCCTCCGCCAACCGCCTGCTCGGCCGCGCCGCAGAGCTGGCGGAGCTTGGGCTGGTGGTGGAGGGCTTCGGCCCCGGCTGCGTCCTGGTGCGCGAGGTGCCCGCCCTGCTCGGCCAGAGCGATGTGAAGAGCCTCGTCCGCGACCTCGCCGAGGAACTGGCGGAGCTTGGCGACGCGCTGTCGCTGAAGGAGAAGCTGGAGGACGTCTGCGGCACCATGGCCTGCCACGGCTCCGTCCGCGCCGGCCGGTCCTTGAGCGTGGAGGAGATGAACGCGCTCCTGCGCCAGATGGAGGCCACCCCGCACAGCGGCCAGTGCAACCACGGCCGCCCGACCTACGTGGAGCTGAAGCTCGCCGACATCGAGCGGCTGTTCGGCCGCCGGTAACTCCCCGTCAGCTGACGCCGAGGTAGCGGCCCGGCTTGTGGTTGATCGCCAGCAGCATGTTGACGATGGCAGCACCCAGCACCGACAGCAGCAGCCGGTCGGTCTCCAGCACGAAGAAGGCGGCGGCCACGATCACCAGGTCGACCGCCAGCTGGAAATAGCCGGCCCGGACGCCGAAGCGCTCCTGCAGGTAGATGGCCAGGATGTTCAGGCCGCCGAGGCCGGTGCGGTGGCGGAACAGCATCAGCAGGCCGCTGCCGCACAGGGCGCCGCCCATCACCGTCGCGTAGACGGGGTCGAGGTGGCTGAAGCCGATCCAGCTGTCCGTCATCCGCGAGAATCCCGCCACCATGCCCACCGCGATGAAGGTGCGCAGGGTGAATTGCCAGCCCATGCGCTTCCACGCCAGCGCGTAGAAGGGCAGATTCACCAGGAAGAACAGCGCCCCGAAGCCGAACGGCGTCACGTAGCTGAGCAGCAGCGCCGCCCCCGCGACTCCGCCGGTCAGCAGCATCGTCTTCCCGTAGATCGCCGTGCCCAGCGCCACGAACAGCGTGCCCATCAGCAGGGCGAGCGCGTCCTCGTAAAGCCGGTGCCGCTCGGTCGCCGGCGGCTGGGCGGCGGACATCGCGGCGCTCATCGAAGGGCCGCGACGATGGCGGCAGGCAGGGCGTCATGCATCGTCGGTGGTCCGGTTGGCCTTCTGGAAGGGGTGGGCGGTTCCGGATTGTAGACGAAAAGCCGGCCGCGCCGCCATCCTGAGCGCCACGGCCTCGTCACGGCGTCCGCTTCCCCCTGGGATCGGAATAGGCCTCCCCTTTCGGGATCAGGCGGCGGAATTCGTCGCGGGTGATCCGGTAGCAATCGCACGCGACATCCTCCAGCCCGTCCGGGTCGAGGATGGTGATGCGCCCCCGCGTGTAGGCGATCAAGCCCGCGTTTTGCAGAAGCTTCGCCGTGACGGTCACGCCGGCCCGCCGCACGCCGAGCATGATGGCCAGATACTCCTGGGTGAGTGGAAAATCGTCGCCGACGCGATCACGGCACATCAGCAGCCAGCGCGCGCAGCGCTCCTCGATGGTGTGCAGGCGGTTGCAGGCCGCCGATTGGGCAACCTGGTTGAAGTGCGCCTGGGTGAACCGCAGGAGCTTGCCGCGAAGCGTGTCGCTCTGGCGGACCGCCGCCTTGAACGCGGCGGACGGCATCCGCCAGCCGTTGCCCGGGATCTGGATGTCGCATTGGCAGGGCATCCGGTCCGCTTCCAGCAGAACGGGCGTGCCGACCATCCCCTCGTTGCCGATGGTGCCGACCTCCACCGTGTCGCCATCCGGAAGGGTGTTGAGCAGCGACGCGCACCCCTGCTCGATGAAGTGGATGTGCGTGATGACCTCGTCAGGCCTGAACAGCGTCAGCTTGTGCGGAAGGGCTATGGGCTCCAGGTGGGGCCGGATCAAGGCCTCCTCCGATGCCGAAAGGCTGCTGAGGATGAAATTGCGGCTTTCCATGGGGCTCCCTCTGCGCGGTAGCGTACCGACCGTCGCCGCAGCGCCCCCTATTCTGCATCGTCGATGATCAGGAGCAGGGGGTGTCCCAACCATGGACGATCGGGAATACGAGTTTCTGAAGCGGCGGCATCACGACCTCATGCGGCGGGCGCAGGAGGCCATCGAGCAGTCCCGCCTCCTCCGCCGATCGGCCCGTTCGTTCGCCCAAGGCGAAAAAGCCCGCAACGCCCGGAGTCCGGACCGGAGCGAGTCCCAGGGCGAGCCGGCTGACCCCGTTGCGGAGGGCAGCCCCGCGGGAGCGGCGAAGTCCGGAAAGGGAGCCTAACGACCCCCACGATCATCGAGCGGCGACCGCCCGACGAGGGAGCCGTGCAGGACGCGGCACGGCCCCCTCCCCAGCATCGGTCCGAGACATGCCTCGAGGAGCGGGAGGCACGCGTTCAACAAGACCGCGCACCGTTCGGCACTCCGACCCGCTGGACATACGCCGGGGGACAAAGGCCGATATCGCTTTCGTGACGGCACAAGGCTGCCGCTGCCCTCTCATTGGACGCCCGCCGCCTCGCCGCCGGCCAGCCGGACGGCGAACTCCCCCGGCGCCGCGCGCTGCCCGTCCAGGCCGCGCAGAGCCGCCTCCATCGCCGCCCGTCCGGCGTCCCAGCGCTCCGCCAGGACCGGCCGGGAATAGTCGAAGGCCCGCAGTTCGACATCCCGCGAAACCGGGGCAAGGCTCAGCAGCAGGAGCGTGGTCGCGCCGTCGCCGTCCTTCGCCCCCTCCGCCAGGGCGGAGGCGACGTCCGCGTCGCCGCGCCGCCCTTCCGGAAGCCGCTCGCCCAGACGCCGCAGGTGGCGGCGCAGCTCGTGGACGCGCCGCAAGGACCGGACCGCCTGGGCGGATTGGCTGCTGAGCAGCAGGTCGAGCTGCCGGTCCATGGCCTGCCCCACCGTCCGCGGACGGCCGCCCGAACGGCGGAACAGGTCGATGGCGATGCACAGCCGGTCTTCGTCTGAGGGCTCCTCAAGGGCGGCTTCCAGCGGCAGGTTCGCGGCCATGCCGCCGTCGCCGAGCAGGCGCCCGTCCATCTCCACCGGCGGGAAGAAGGGGATGAAGCCGCTGCAGGCCAGCAGGTGGTCCGGGCCGAGCCGCACCTTGTCGGTGTCGAAATGGACCTCCTCGCCGGTCGTCACGTCCACCGCCACGATGGTCAGGCGCACATCCCCGCCGTTCAGGCGTTCGAAGTCGACCACACGCTCCAGCGTGGCGCGCAGGGGGGGCCAGATCGTACAGGCTCGTGTCGCCGGGCATGCCCGGCAACAGGGACAGCCCGCCCGGAAAGCGCGGTCGGAAGACGGTGGGGCTGCCCAAGAGCGGTGATGGCAGGACCCGCGCCCGCGCATCGGTCCAGAGCCCGGCCCCAAAACGCCACGCAACCCCGTCCCGCGCCGCGCTGTCCCAGAAGCGGCGCAGGCGGTCCACGCGCGTTTCGGGAGGGTTGCCGAAGAAGATGGCGGCGTTGACGGCGCCGGTGGAGGTCCCGACGATCCGCTCCGGCTGCAAACCCCGGTGATCCAGCGCCTCAAGGACACCCCCCTGGTAGGCGCCGAGCGCGCTTCCCCCCGACAGCACGAGCGTGATCCGCTCCGCCATTGTGATGGCTCCAATCCGACAGTGAAGGATGCGGTGACGGGCTCACGCCCGGTGGCCGGGCACGGAACGCCACTGCCGCGACGCCATCAGGCCGAGCGGAACGCCGACCAGCGCCAGCGTGGCGAGCAGGACGGTGGCACCCCGCCCGGCAAAGGCATGGGCCGTGGCGCGGCCGATCCCGCTCGACGCGCCCGTGATGACGACGACCCTTCCCGCAAAGGACCGGTCCATGGCGTTCTCCTGCCTGCTTGCTGCGTTGCAACAACAAGGGGCCCGGAGATCCGTCACGGAGCCACGAAACCGACCCGCGCGTTCCCGTGTTCCCTTCGGACACGGGGCAGCGGGGAAGGGGGGAGAGAATGGGCACGAACCCAAGCGAGGAAGCCGGCAAGCCCTTGCCGGCCTTGGACGACCAGACGCTCGCCTTCGTCGCGCGCGTGTTCGGCTTCGCCCGCGGCGGCCACGCCCGGGAACTGGGCGAGCTGCTCGACCAGGGGCTGCCCGCCAACCTGCGCAACGAGCGCGGCGACAGCCTGCTCATGCTGGCCGCCTATCACGGCCATGGGGAGGCGGTGCGCGTCCTGCTGGAGCATGGGGGCGATCCGAACCTCGGCAACGATCGCGGCCAGACGCCGCTCGCCGCGGCCGCCTTCAAAGGGGAGATGGAGGTTGTGCAGCGCCTGCTGGACGCCGGCGCCCTCGTGGACGGCTGCGGGCCGGATGGGCGGACGGCGCTGATGACGGCGGCCATGTTCGGCCGCACCGCCATCGTCGACCTCCTGCTGGCGCGCGGCGCCTCCGCCGATACCCGGGACGCCGGCGGGAACACCGCCTATGACGCCGCGCTGGCGATGGGGGCCGCCGAGACGGCGGAGCAGCTGGAGCGCGCCGCCCGCCGGGGCGGATAACCAAGCTTCCGCGCCTCGTCCCACGCTTGCAACGCTCAGTCCTCCGGTTCCGTGCTACGGTCGGGTTCGGTCCAAGGAGGAAGAGCCCGTGGTCATGCGTCGATGCCGTTCCATCGCCCTGCTGGCGGTCCTGTGCGGGGCGTGGTCCGCCGGCGCCCTCGCCGCGGATCCGGCGATTACCCCGGCAGCTCTGCCATCGCTGGCGCGTCCGTCCGCGGCGCAGCCGATCGGCGGCTACGCCAACGGCTGCATCCGCGGCGCCGAGACCTTGCCGCCGGAGGGGACCGGCTATCAGGCGGTCAACCTGTCGCGGAACCGCAACCACGGGCACCCGGACACCGTCGCCTTCGTCCAGGACCTCGCCCGCCGTGCCACGGCCGAGCGTCTCGGACGGCTGGCCATCGGAGACATGTCGAAGACCTTCGGCGGCCGGATGGAGACGGGGCACACCAGCCACCAGATCGGCCTCGACGTCGACGTGTGGTTCGACCTCGACGAGCCGCCCCTGGCGCGGCAGGATCGGGAGCGCACGGATTTCCCGACCATGGTGAACCTGAAGGCGCAGCGCGTCTTCCCGGACCGGTTCGGCCCCCGGCAGGCGCGCCTTCTGGAACTGGCGGCGACCAGCCCGAAGGTCGCGCGCGTCTTCGTGAACCCGGCGATCAAGCTGGCCCTCTGCGCGGGGGAGCGCGGCGACCGCTCCTGGCTCCGCAAGATCCGCCCCTGGGCCGGGCATGACTCGCATTTCCACGTGCGGCTGGACTGCCCGGCCGGCGCGACGGCCTGCCTGTCGCAAGATTCCATCCCGCCGGGCGACGGCTGCGGGCAGGAACTGCTGAGCTGGTTCGAGCCGCCGAAAGAGACGCCGGTCCCCCGCCAGCCCAAGCCCATTCCCGCACCGCCGGCCGCCTGCCTGGCCGTCCTGGCGGGCAACTGAAAACAAGGTGGACGGGGGCTCCGCCGCGCAAGCGAAGCCCCCGTTCCGGCGCTACGCGACCGAACGCAGCTGCCGGACCTCGACCAGGTCGGCGATGCTGACCATCGGCATGCCGTGACGCTCCGCGAAGGCCACCAGCTCCGGCAGGCGGGCCATGGTGCCGTCGGGGTTCATCACCTCGCAGAGCACGCCCGCCGGCTTGAGGCCGGCCAGCGTGGTCAGCTCGATGGTGGCCTCCGTATGGCCGCGCCGCGCCGCAAGCCCGCCGGCGTGCGCGCGGATCGGGAAGACATGGCCCGGCCGCGCGAGGTCGTCCGGCGTGCAGCCGTCGGCGATGGCGGTGCGGATGGTGGTGACGCGGTCGGCCGCCGACACGCCGGTGCTTACCCCCTCCCGCGCCTCGATGGAGACGGTGAAGGCCGTGCCGAAGCGGGCCGTGTTGGAACCCACCATCGGCGGCAGGTCGAGCCGCCGCAGATGCTCGTCGGGCAGGATCAGGCAGACGATCCCCGATCCTTCGCGGATCAGCAGGGCCATCTGGTCGGTGGTGATGGTCTCGGCGGCGTAGATGACGTCGCCTTCGTTCTCGCGGTCCTCGTCGTCCACGACGACCACGCCGCCACCCCGGCGGATGGCCTCGACGGCGCGGGACACGCGCTCTTCCGCGGTGCCGAAGCGGTCGAGGAGGTTGGTGCTGGCAATGATCTGATTCATGGTTCTCACTCCGGTTGGGGCGAGCCTGAATCAGGGCGCAAAGAGTCTTCCGGCGGCGCCGAGGGTTTCCCCCCGGCGACCACCGGCGCAGGCCACCGGTCGCGCCCCGCCTTTACGGCGGGCCACGGCCTGGGGCCGGCTCGTCCTCTTCCATCCGGACTGTAACCGTCGGCTCCGGCGTCTCACCGGATCTGCTGACCCCAAGGCCCTTTCGGGCCCTAGGCGCTCGCGGGCTCTCCCTCTCGCGAGGGACTACCGCCGGTCGGGATTTTCACCCTGCCCTGAGAACAAGCGTCTGTGTTGCCGCTCCCGATCGGAAACGGCGGGCCCAGGGTCGGACGACGGAACGGGGAAGTCAAGCCTGCGCGGTCCTCTCCGGGACCATCGCAGTTGGCGACAGGAGTCCATCCATTGGACCATCGTCAATCCCCGCGAAGGCGCTACGGCATTCACATATCTCGCAGGCGCGTTTCGCATTCGCAGCAGGATATGTATGCCAAGAGGCGAGTAGCCCCTCTCCCTTGAGGGGAGAGGGGTTGGGGTGAGGGTGGCAGCCGGCCTCGGCCGGCCAGAAGCTTCGTTGTTGCTCAACCTTAAAGACTCGTTTCCGGGCTACCGCCCGTAAGCGACCCCTCACCCCAACCCCTTGTGTGTTCTGGAGAGTGCTACAAAGGGTCCGGACGGCGCGTTGGCCGCGCGCCGTCCGGGTTGACTGACCCTGTAAACCCCTGGGCCGCGAGGCCGTATGAGAGCGTGAGGGCGGTCAGCCTTCCTTGAAGTCCGAACGGTTGCACGGGCCGTGAGCCCGCACCACAAGGAAGGAACACAAGGATGACACAAAGCGCTGTGTTCGTCGGCATCGATTGTGGCAAGGACTGCCTCGATGTTGCGCTGTATCCCACGGGGCAATGCCGGCGCGTGGACAACACCGAGGCGGGCCGGCGCGCCCTGATCACTTGGCTGTCGGGCCACGCGGTGGCGCTGGTCGGGATCGAGGCGAGCGGCGGTTACGAGCGCGCGGTGCGTGATGCGCTGGAGGCCGCCACCATCGCGGTTGCCGTGCTCGACCCCGCCCGGGTGCGCCACTTTGCCAAGGCCAAGGGCGAGCGGGCCAAGACCGACCGCCTCGACGCCGCGCTGATCGCCGAGTTCACCGCCCGGTTCCTGCCGCCCGCCACACCGGCGGACCGAGAGCGCGAGCAACTGGCCGGGCTGTTGGGGATGCGCCGTCTGCTGGTGGACAAGCGGGCCGACCTCCGGAAGAGCCTGGGACGGCTGGCGGAGGACCTGCAAGCCTTGGCCGCTCCGGCGTTGGAAGCGCTGGACGAGGCGGTGGAGCGCGTGGAGGCGGAACTGGCCCGGCGGACCCGGGCGGCCGCGGCCTTGGCGAAGACGGTCAAGGCGTTGCGCAGCGCTCCGGGCGTCGGTGCGTTGACCGCGCTCACCGTGGCCGTGCGGATGCCGGAGTTGGGGCGGCTGTCCGGAGCGCAGGCGGCGGCCTTGCTGGGGGTGGCGCCCTATCCCGACGACAGCGGGCGGCGCCACGGCCCGCGCCGCATCGCCGGCGGCCGCGGCGATGTCCGACAAGCGCTGTACATGGCGGCGCTGGGGGCGGCGACCCGCGCACGCACGGGCGTGCTGGCCGAGTTCTATGCGCAGCTGATCAAGCGGGGCAAGCCGCCCAAGGTGGCGCTCACCGCCTGCATGCGCAAGCTGATCGTCCGCCTCAACGCCATGCTCGCCACCGGCCAGGAGTGGGTCGAAAAGGCCGGCTGAGAAGCCGACGGTCGGCGCGCGTCGCCGACCGCATGCCAAACCCTTCGAACCGCGGGCGCGCACCGGTCAAGGCCAACGCCGCCCGAATGGGCGGGCGCGCGCCAGCGCGAGCCTTGACCGGGAGCACCCGCGGTTCACTCCCCTTCATCGAAAACACGGTTGCTCTCCCCCAAGGGGAGAGGGGCTTTTTCTTTGCTGATCAATGCACTACCGCATCCGCGAGATGTGTGAATGCCGTAGCGCGAAGGCGGGGATCCAGGCCTCCGCGCTACGTTCCCCTCACGGAACGTTCTGGATCCCCGCCTTCGCGGGGATGACGGGTGTCTTATGAAAGGAGCGTTCTCTCCGAGTGCAATCGCCCGCGCCGGTCGTGTCCCATTGCGTGGTGTAAGAGCTGTGGGGAACCGGCCCGCCGCAGCGCCCCCAAAGCTGGCGGAGGCGGGCTGGTTGTCCACAGCGGAGCGGTCATCGAGGTTCTTCGGTAGAGTCTGGTCACCACACCTCAACCCACACGAAGGGTAACCCCGATGACCGAAGAGATGATGACGCTTCGTTCGATGCTTGAGAAGGGCACGGATGCCGACGTGCTGCGCGAGATGATCGGCTTTGCCGCCGAGCGCCTGATGGAACTGGAGGTGCAGGCGCTGACCGGCGCCGGCCACGGCGAGCGGGCACCCGGCCGGCTGGTCCAGCGCAACGGCTATCGCGAGCGCGACTGGGAAACCCGCGCCGGCACCGTCGAGCTGCGCATCCCCAAGCTGCGCCAGGGTTCGTATTTCCCCGGTTTTCTGGAGCCCCGGCGCATGGCCGAGAAGGCGCTGACCGCGGTGATCCAGGAGGCCTACGTCCAGGGCATCTCGACGCGCTCGGTGGACGATCTGGTCCAGGCCATGGGCATGAGCGGCATCTCCAAGAGCCAGGTCAGCCGGCTGTGCGCGGAGATCGACGAGCGGGTGAAGACCTTCCTGGGCCGCCCCATCGAAGGCGACTGGCCCTACCTGTGGCTGGACGCGACCTACGTGAAGGTGCGCCAGAACGGCCGCATCGTCTCGGTCGCCGTGACCATCGCGGTGGCGGTGAACACCGATGGCCGGCGCGAGGTGCTGGGCATGGACATCGGCCCGTCCGAAGCCGAGACCTTCTGGATCGAGTTCCTGCGCAAGCTCAAGCGCCGTGGCCTGAACGGCGTCAAGCTGATCATCTCCGACGCCCACGGCGGCATCAAGGCGGCGGTGCGGCGGGTCTTCCAGGCGACCTGGCAACGCTGCCGCGTGCATTTTTCCCGGACCGCGCTCGCCCACGCCGGCAAGAGCGGGCGCCGCGTCGTGGCCGCCTTCATCGCTACCGCCTTCGCCCAGGACGATGCCGCCGCGGCCCACGCGCAATGGTGCCAAGTCGCCGATCAGGTCCGCGCCAAGCTGCCCAAGCTGGCGGCCTTGATGGATGAAGCGGAAGAGGACGTTTTGACCTACATGACGTTCCCGAAGGAACATCGGGCCAAAATCCACTCAACGAGCCCCATCGAACGTCTCAACGGCGAGATCAAGCGCCGCACCGAGGTCGTCGGTATATTTCCGAACGAAGAGGCGATTACACGGCTTATCGGTGCCATTCTCTTGGAGCAGAACGACGAATGGGCCGTGCAACGCGCCCGCTACATGACCCTGGAAACCATCGCTCCACTCGGCGATGATGCGGCCATCAGCCTGCCAGCCGTGGCCGCCTGATCCCCCGGCCAGATCGCGGGGAACCATGATGATTGGCTCGCCCAATCCTACACCACGCCACGGGACACGATCCCCGCGCCCCGCCCCCACCCCGTGGGATGGGCCATCAGCTCTCCGTCCGGCGCAGCAGGTAGTCCAGCCCGCCCTCCCGGTACCAGCGGTAGCCGTAGGCCTCGATCACCAGATGGTGCTTGCCGTCGTCGCCGGGGTCGCTGTGATCTTCCGTCAGCAGGTTGACGAGACGGTCCGACTCCCCCACCCCGCCGACGGCCAGCGCGATCTCCTTGGGCTTGTCGTCGAGGTTGTGGATGATCACGACCGAATTGTTCTTCCAGTCGTAGCGCATGGCCAGCACGGCCGGGGAGCCGGTCGGCAGGATTTCGAAGTCGCCCCAGCCGATCTCCGGGCATTCCTTGCGCATGCGGATCATGCGCTCGGTCCAGTTCAGCAGCGCCGCCGGGTCGCGGCGCTGGCGGGCGGCGTTGATGCGCTCGTAGCCGAAGACGCCGCCGCTGATCACCGGCAGGATCGGCTTGTCCGACTTGGTGAAGCCTCCGTGGGGCTCGTCCGACCACTGCATGGGTGTGCGGGCGCAATTGCGCTCCGGCAGGGACAGGTCATCGCCCATGCCGATCTCGTCGCCGTAGCGGATGACCGGCGTGCCCGGCAGGGTGAACAGCAGGCTGTAGGCCAGTTCCAACCGCCGCCGGTCGCCGTGCAGCATGGGCGCCAGCCGGCGGCGGATGCCGCGGTCGTAGAGCTGCATGTCCTTGTCCGGCCCGAAGACCTCGAAGACGCGCTTGCGCTGCTCGTCGTCCAGCCGTCCCAGGTCCAGCTCGTCATGGTTGCGCAGGAACTGGCCCCACTGGGCAGTGGCGGGGCGCGGCTTGGTCGCCTTCAGCGCCTTTACCAGAGGCCGCGTGTCGGCGGCGGCCATGGCGTAGAACAGGTTCTGGTTGACCTGGAAGTTGAACACCATGTGCATGCGGTCGCCGTCGTCGCCGAAATACTCCAGGTCGGTGTCCGGCAGCACGTTGGCCTCCGCCAGGATCATGGCGTCGCCGCAGCGCCACTGCACGAATTCCCGGAACATGCGGAGCATGTCGAACTGCTCCTTCGGCTTCTTCACGTCCGGCCCCTTGGTGGAGATGATGAAGGGCACGGCGTCCATGCGGAAGCCCGACACGCCCAGCTCGATCCAGAAGCCCATGACCTTCAGCAGTTCCGCCTGCACCTCCGGGTTGGAGGTGTTGAGGTCCGGCTGGAACTCGTAGAAGCGGTGGAAGTAATAGGCCTCCGCCTCCTTGTCCCAGGTCCAGGTCGTCTTCTGCACTCCGGGGAAGACCATGCCCTCGTCGGCGTTGGACGGCTTCTTGTCGGACCAGACGTACCAATTCCGGTACTTGGAGTTCGGATCCCTACGCGCCGCCTGGAACCAGGGATGCTGGTCGGAGGTGTGGTTGATGACGAGGTCGATGATGAGCCGGATGCCGCGCTGCTTGCAGGCGTGGCTGAACTCCACGAAGTCGCCCAGCGTGCCGTAGCGCGGGTCGACGTTGTAGTAGTCGGCGATGTCGTAGCCGTCGTCTTTCATGGGCGATGGCTGGAACGGCCCCAGCCACAGGCAGGTCACGCCGAGCCCGTGCAGATAGTCCAGCCGCCGCTGAAGCCCCTGGAAATCGCCGATCCCGTCGCCGTCGGCGTCCATGAAGGTGCCGACCGCCAGATTGTAGATGACCGCGTTCTTGTACCAAAGGTCCTTGATCATGCCCCCGTCCCCCAAACCGGTCTGCGACGTCCTAGGCGGACAACAGCGCCGACCGGCCAAGGTGCCCGGACGCCATAACTCCTACGACCAAGGGCGTCCTACGCCGGTCATCATTTGGTTAAGGTATAGTTAAGGTCACAAGAAGGCCCCCCAAACTGCCCGCATGATGCCCCAGGTCGGCCGGGGGCCGGACGCAGGATGACATCGGGGATTTGGGGGTCAGCGCCATGAAGAACCAAAAGAAGGCCGTCAGCTACTCGCTCGGCAACGCCGTCTCGTCGCCGTCCGGCACACAGACTGCCACCCCGCTAGCGACCCCGACGGCAGCGCTCGCCGGCGCCCCGGCGGCCTTTGCGCCCGCCTCCGTCAACTACACCGAGACCCGGGCCGATGGCGGCTTTTCCTGGGACGTGAAGTACGACCTGGGCTTCGACGGTTCGGCCTTCACGGTGCAGACGCGCATCCACCTGCAGGGCGGCACCGCCGGCAGCCTCCAGCAGGTGTGGGAACAGGGGATCGAGAACCTCTGGAACAACAAGTTCAGCCTGTCGGACGGCACCAACAGCTACGGCATCCGCTTCGATGTGCAGTTCGTGGCCGCGGGGACCCAGCAGTACGACGTGAACGTCATCAACGCCAACGGCCGCTGCGACATGCTGAACTGGTACACCGAGACCGACTGGGGCCCGGATTACCAGGACGAGCTGGCGGCGCATGAGTTCGGGCACATGATCGGCTGCTTCGACGAGTATGCGGGCGGCGCCACCTACGGCAACTTCGCGGCCCCCGGCACGATCATGTCGGACCTCACCGGCACGCTGCGCCCCAACTACATGAACTCCATCGACTATTACGCGGAGATGTTCACCGGCCGGACCTACAGCATCGTCGACGCGCCCAAGGACCAGACCCTGAACGGCGGCGCGGCCAACGACACCCTTTACGGCGGCGCCGGGAACGACGCGCTGTACGGGCTGGGCGGGAATGACGAGCTGTGGGGCACCGACGGGCGCGACACGCTGTGGGGCGGCGACGGCAAAGATTCGCTGCACGGCGGGGCGGGCGACGACCTGCTCCACGGCGGCGCGGGGACCGACCTGCTGATGGGCGACCTCGGCAACGACACGCTGTGGGGGGACGCCGGCAACGACACGCTGTGGGGCGGCGCCGGGGCCGACGTCTTCGTCTTCACGCGCGGCGGCGGGCGCGACCGCATCGCCGACTTCAGCAGCGCGCAAGGCGACCGCATCAACCTGACCAAGGGCATGACCTACAGCCTGGGCACCGACGGCAGCGGCAGCGCCGTGCTCGACTTCGGCGGCGGCGACCAGCTGACCCTGGCCGGCCTCGCGCGCAGCCAGGTCACCGCGGGCCTGTTCACCTACTCCTGAGCGGGCTCATAACGCAGGAAGACGACGCGGGTGTCGCCGTAGCGGCGCTCGTCCAGGATGGTGAAGCCCGGCGGCGGGGGCAGCGGGTCGCGGTCCCCGACCTCCACGACCAGCACGGCGCCGGGCGCCAGCCAGCTGGCCTTTGCCAGCCCTTCCATCGCCTGCGGCGCCAGATCCTGGCCGTAAGGGGGGTCGAGGAAGGCAAGCGTGCAGGGACGACGCGGGGCCGGCGGCCGGGTGGCGTCGGCGCGCAGCACGGCGGCGCGCTCCCCCTCCCCCAGTTCCGCGATGTTGGCGCGGACGGCGTCCAGGGCGGCGCGGCCCATGTCGAGGAAGCTGCCATGCGCGGCGCCCCGCGACAGCGCCTCAAGCCCCAGGGCGCCGGTGCCGCAGAAGGCGTCCACCAGGACGGCGCCCTCGACCGGGTCGGCGCCGTCCAGCCCCCAGTCCGCGTGGGCCAGGATGTTGAAGATGGATTCGCGGGTGCGGTCGGTGGTCGGCCGCGTGTCGCGCCCGGCCGGGGCGGCCAGCCGCCGGCCGCGGTGCCTACCGCCGACGATCCGCACGGGCCCGCTCCGGCCGTCCGCCGCCCTCTGTTCTTCCGCCGCCGTCGGTCTTTCCGGGGCCGCCGCGCCCACCGGGGCCGCGCGGCTTCGGGCCCTGGGGACCGCCACCGGGCTTCGGCTTTCCCCCCTTCAGGCTGAGCGTGCCCCGTCCTTCTCCCGACGGAGCACCCGCCGCAGGCTTCGCCGGGCCAGGCTTGGCCGGGCCACGGCGCCCAGGGGCAACCTTGGACGCGGCCTTCGGCTCCGCCTTCGCCCAGCCGGCCTTGGCGTCGCGCGGCTTGGCCGCCTTTGCCGGAGCCTTCACCGGAGCCTTGGCCGACGCTGTCGCGCCTTCCGCCTTCGCCGCGGCCTTGCCGCCGTTCCGACCACCGGTCTTGGGCTTCGCCTCCTCCGCCGGGTCGGCGCCGGTGAAGAAGCGGGAGACCTGCTCCCGCACCACGCGCTTCGGCACCTCCTCGACGGCGCCCTCCTCCAGCTTGCCCAGCTGGAAGGGGCCGTAGGCGACGCGGATCAGGCGGTTCACCTGGAGGCCCAGCGCCTCCATCACCTTGCGGATCTCGCGGTTCTTGCCTTCCTTCAGGCTGACCGTCAGCCAGGCGTTGCGGCCCTGGATGCGGTCAAGCGCCGCCTCGATCGGGCCGTACTTCACGCCCTCGATGGTCGGGCCCTTCTCCAGGTCGGCCAGCTTCTTCTCGTCGACCTCGCCGAAGACGCGCACGCGGTACCGACGCGTCCAGCCCGTGGCCGGCAGCTCCAGGAAGCGGGCCAGTTCCCCGTCGTTGGTCAGCAGCAGCAGCCCTTCGGTCGTCAGGTCGAGGCGGCCGATGGAGATCACGCGCGGCATGTCCGGCGGCAGCCGCTCGAAGACGGTGGCGCGCCCCTTCTCGTCGCGGGCGGTGGTGACCAGGCCCGACGGCTTGTGATAGCGCCACAGGCGGGCCGGTTCCGGCTCCGGAATGACCTTGCCGTCCACCTGCACGATGTCGCCCGGCCGCACCACGCAGGCCGGGCTGTCGAGCGTCGTGCCGTTGACGGCGACGCGGCCTTCGGTGATCCAGCGCTCGGCGTCGCGGCGCGAGCACAGGCCCGCGCGCGCCAGCCGCTTGGCGATTCGCTCGCCGGCATCAGGCTCGGCGGCAGTCTGTTCGGAATGTTCGAGATCGGGGCTGTCCATGGGCACGGACCATAGGGCTTGACCGTTCCGGCCGCAACCCATGGCACAGCACTTTGTTCCGTTATTCTTCCAGCCGGAAGCCGACCTTCAGAACGACCTGGAACTGCGCGACTGTCCCGCCCTGAACGTTGCCGCGGATCTCCCCCACCTCGAACCAGTCGACGTTCTTCAGCGTCTTGGCGGCGCGCTGGATCCCGTTGCGGATCGCGTCGTCGATGGAGGTGTCCGCCGTGCCGACGATTTCGACCTTCTTGTAGACGTGGTTGTCCATGGGATGCCTCCTGCGTTGGATTGGGCCGGCGTGGCGCCGACCTTGGTCTCAACAGCGCGGGATGGAGATCCGCTCCTTGACGACGGCGGAAGCCGCCCGCCATCTTGCGGTGATGCGCGCACACCCCTCCCCCATGGAAGCCGCCTTCGCGGAAGCCGAGGCCGCCGCCGCCCGCGGCGAGGTGCCGGTCGGCGCCGTCGTGGTCGATCCGGCGACCGGCGCCGTGCTCGGCCGCGCCGGCAACCGGACGGAGGAGCTGAACGACCCCACCGCCCACGCCGAGGTTCTGGCCATCCGCCAGGCCTGCGCCGCGCTGGGGGAGCCGCGCTTGCCCGGCCTCGACCTCTACGTCACGCTGGAGCCCTGCGCGCTCTGCGCCGCCGCGATCAGCTTCGCCCGGCTGCGCCGCGTCTATTTCGGCGCCTACGACCCCAAGGGCGGCGGCGTGGAGCACGGCCCGCGCTTCTACACCCAGCCCACCTGCCATCATGCGCCGGAGGTCTACGGCGGCATCGACGAGACGCGGGCGGGGGATATGCTGCGGGAGTTCTTCAGGGGGAGGCGGCCCGGCTGAGGGCTTTGCTTCACAACTGATGAGCCGACATAAAGCGTGCGCGGGTCAGGCAACAGAATGATCCTATCGAATGGGTCATTCTTTAAAATGATTGACCGTCACTCCCACGACCGGAACAACCTGAAGTGAAACTTTTTAAAACAGGTTTTGAGGAGAAGATACGTACTGACGCAGAATGGCCTTATCGGAGTCGCTGAGACGACCTTCGATTTTCGACCGCTTCAATTGCCACACGACGATTTCGTTGCTGACATTAAAGGCCAGGGCGATGGATTCAACCCACCGTCCCAATTCCATATCACGGGAGAAGCGATTCGCCAGGAAATTGGACGGCAGCAGGAACTCGGCGGCAAAGGCCCGCGCCCGCTTCTCCACATCATCGTCATCGACACCCCCTACCACATCGGCAAACGGCAGACCGTTGTGGTAGTCAAAAATGAGATGGCATATCTCGTGAGCTAGAGTTGCACGCTTGCCGCTTTCCCGACGGTTTCGGCTGCTCTCCGCGTTCAGCAGAACGACAGGCCCTAATTCCTCCCCCCAGCAGGAGACGGCGTCGATCCCATCATCGGCAAAATCCAGCTGAATCACGGGCACGTCCCAGCGCATCAGGATCGCCGCCGGGTCAATGGCCTTCAGCGATGCCTCGCTCAAACCCGACGGAAACAACTGCTTATGCAGCCATTCAGCCAGTTCGCGGCCAGCTTGAGCGGGCTTTCGATCACGCGGGGTCACGGGCTTCGCCGCACGCAATCTCTCCAAGTCTGGAGACGACACCTTCGGCTGCCTGCGAAGGGTGGTCAGAACCGTCCGGGCGCTTTCCGGGGACATGGACGCGTTCCAGGCCATTCTGGCGGCCGCCAATATGGGAGTCTCGCGAACCTTGCGGTACTCACCGTTGTAAAAAGAACTCAGGTTATCATTCGCCGCGACCTTACGCAGGAATTCACCGCTCGCGCCGGTATAGAGGCGTGCGGCCGCTTCCGAAAATTCGGGGAGCCTTGCATCCCATTCACGTACCCGCTCGACGGCAATCGGATCGTCAATTCCGCGAAGACGATCTGCGATTTGATTTCCAATACCGGTCAACATCTGAACGAACAGATTATAATCAAAATATTCCGAGAAATCTTTTCCACTGACGACAATCAGGTGATTCTGGCGCATAACGAAGACATCTGGCACCACAAGTCCCTCAACCGCCCGGGCGATGTTGTGGCGGTTCTCAAACCAGAACACCTTCTCTTCTTCGTCGAGATAGCGCTCCTCCAAAATGGCCCCGGCCCGCCGCTCCATCTCCCAACGGCGGTCGGCAGTCGCACGGAGAAGATGCGGCAAAAACGGCTTCACGGGCAGTGGGTAATGCTGCTCCAGGGTCAACGCCAGCCAGTTCTCGGAAAGGAATGCCAGAAGATCGATCCAGTGCCAATGGACGCCAAGATCGTCGGTTCTCCCCCACACGACGTGCGTTCCGACGCGCAACACCGCCTCGCCCGCGGTCGCTGTGAAAGCCGTACCGGCTGGCGCTTCATTGTCCCACCGGATGCTCAGATCGAATACGGGGTTGTTCTGGGTCATTACGGGTTATCCGCGAACCACGTTTGTATGGCACTCAAGCAATTTTTCTGCTGCGCCTTTTCCAACAGCCGGCGCTGCATCCGAGCCGTCATATCCCGAGACCGCGGCCCACGACATGGGTAAGCATGGTACGACTTGCCCGGGTTGGTTTCCACAGCCTTGTAAATCACACCGTCGTGAATGTTGTAAAAATATTTCGGATGTTCTTTGAACCATTCGGGTGGGCTGTCCGGGATACCGTCATTCAAGAGAGCCTCGGCCTGCTCAATATCGATGTTCGCCGGACATTTTCCCTCAGGGTTGCCAGCCCTGTCGGTCACGAAGCCGGCGTGATCCTCATTCCATTCATGCTTGATTTTCCGGTCACGCGCATCACGCTTTGGCTCATAGGAAAAACGCATGCCACTCACTCGCACAAGCCCATGCTTTCGACAGAAGGGTATAACCAGAAAGGAGAAAAAGGAAAGTCGAAATTCAACTCCCGCTCGGCGCAAGGTCATCCCCTCACCGACTCTCCCGTCAGCGCCCCACCGCCCGCCAGCCGATGTCGCGGCGGCAGAAGCCGTCCGGCCAGTCCAGCGCGTCCACGGCCGTGTAGGCGCGCTTCTGCGCCTCGGCCACGGTCGGAGCCAGCGCCGTCACGCCCAGCACGCGGCCGCCGGTGGACAACACCCGGCCATCGTCGGCGCGCTTCGTGCCGGCGTGGAAGACGGTCACGCCCTCCACCGCGTTGGCGGCCTCAAAGCCCCGGATCTCCGTGTTCTTGACGTAGTCGCCGGGGTAGCCCTTGGCGGCCATGACGACGCAGAGCGCGGTCTGGTCGTGCCAGCGCAGGTCGATGTTCTTCAGCTGTCCGTCGGCAGCGGCAACCAGGGCGGCGAGCGCGTCGGACTTCAGGCGCATCATCAGCGTCTGGCATTCCGGGTCGCCGAAGCGGACGTTGAACTCCAGCGTCTTCGGCACCGGGTTGCCGGCGGCGTCCTTCACGATCATCAGGCCGGCGAACAGCACGCCCTTGAAGGGGCGGCCCTCGGCGGCCATGCCGCGGACGGTCGGATCGACGATCTCGCGCATCACGCGGGCCTGGAGGTCGGGCGTCAGGGCCGGGGCCGGGGAGTAGGCGCCCATGCCGCCGGTGTTCGGGCCGGTGTCGCCGTCGCCGACCGCCTTGTGGTCCTGGGCGGAGACCAGCGGCAGGGCCGATTCGCCGTCGCACAGCGCGAAGAAGCTGACCTCCTCCCCTTCCAGGAACTCCTCCACCACCACTTCCGCCCCGGCGGCGCCGAAGCGGCCCTGGACCAGGGCCTCGTCGATGGCGGCGAAGGCCTCCTCCTCCGTGCGGGCGACGGTCACGCCCTTGCCGGCGGCCAGCCCGTCGGCCTTCACCACGATGGGGGCGCCGTTCTTGCGGACGAAGTCCTTGGCGGCCTCCACCTCCTTGAAGCGGCCATAGGCGGCGGTCGGCACGCCGTACTTGGCCAGGATGTCCTTCATGAAGCCCTTGGAGCCCTCAAGCTCCGCCGCCGCGGCGCTGGGGCCGAAGGCCTTGATGCCGATGGCGGTCAGCTTGTCCACGAGGCCGAGGACCAGCGGCCCCTCCGGCCCGACGACGACGAAATCGATCGCGTTGTCACTGGCAAAGCGGACCAGCGAGTCCACATCCTCGGAACCGATGGCGACGCAGTCCGCGACGTCCGCGATTCCGGCGTTGCCGGGGGCGCAGTACAGCTTGTCGCAGAGCGGCGAGTTCTGAATGGCCCAGCACAGCGCGTGCTCGCGCCCACCCGACCCGACGACCAGGACTTTCATGGCACCCCGTCCTTCCACGCTTGTTGCCGACACCGCGCCTTGTATCATGGTGCCGCCATGACTCAAGACCTTGATCATACGCCGCTGATCGCGGCCGAGCCGCGCCCCGGCTCCAACCTGCCGGAATATTCGGTCGGCGACCTCGCCCGGCGCCTGAAGCGCACGATCGAGGACGAGTTCGGCTTCGTCCGGGTGCGCGGGGAGATCTCGCAGCCCAAGAAGCACAGCTCCGGCCACTGCTATCTGCGGCTCAAGGACGACACGGCGGTGATCGAGGCGGTCTGCTGGCGCGGCACTGTGTCGAAGCTGGCGATCCGGCCGGAGGAAGGGCTGGAGGTCATCGTCACCGGGCGCATGACCACCTACCCGGGCCGCTCGCAGTACCAGCTGGTCATCGAGTCGATGGAGCTGGCCGGCGAAGGCGCCCTGCTGAAGATGCTGGAGGAGCGCAAGCGGCGACTCGCCGCGGAAGGGCTGTTCGACCCGGAGCGCAAGAAGCCCATCCCCTTCCTGCCCGACGTCATCGGCGTGATCACGTCGCCCACCGGGGCGGTCATCCGCGACATCCTGCACCGGCTGCACGACCGCTTCCCGCGCCGGGTGCTGCTGTGGCCCGTCGCCGTGCAGGGGGAACGGGCGGCGGCCGAGGTGACCGCGGCGATCGAGGGCTTCAACCGCATCCAGCCGGGGGGCCGGGTGCCGCGGCCCGACTTGCTGATCGTGGCGCGCGGCGGCGGCTCGCTGGAGGACCTGATGGCCTTCAACGAGGAAAATGTGGTCCGCGCGGCGGCGGCCAGCCGCATCCCGCTGATCTCCGCGGTTGGGCACGAGACCGACACGACGCTGATCGACTTCGCCTCCGACCGCCGCGCGCCGACCCCGACCGCGGCAGCGGAAATGGCCGTGCCGGTGCGGGCGGAGCTGCTGGCCCAGGTGCTGGATGACGAACGCCGCCTGCTCGGCTGCGCCAACCGGCTGATCGCGGAACGGCGCACGCGCGTCGAAGGGCTTGCCCGCGGCCTGGGCGACCCGCGCGCCCTGCTGGAGGGCCACGCGCAGCGGCTGGACGACCGTGCGGAGCGGCTGGCGCTCGCCGCCGCCAGCCTGCTGGAGCGCCGCCGCACCCGTGTGGGTGAGTTGGGCGCGAAGCTCCGCCACCCGCGGGAGAAGCTGATGCAGGCGGGCGAGCGGCTCGCGTCGGAAAGCCGCGCGCTGGACGGTGCGCTGCGGCAGGCGGTCATGGCCGCGCGCGGCCGGTACGAGCGGGTGGGCGCCCGGCTGACGCTCGGCCCCGTGCGCATCCGCGTCAGCGAGGGCGGCCGTCGGCTGGAGGATCTGAAACCCCGGCTGGAGCGCAGCTACGGCAAGGCCGTGGAGGACCGGGCGGCCAAGCTGGGCGGGGTCGGGCAGCTGCTGGAAAGCTATTCCTACAAGGGCGTGCTGGCGCGTGGATTCGCCCTGGTGGAGGCGGCGGACGGCAAGCCCCTGACCAGCGCGGCGCAGGCCGTGCCGGGCCTGTCGGTGTCGCTGGTCTTCGCCGACGGCAAGGCCGCCGCGACCGTGGATGGCGCGCCGAGGGTGGAGCCGCCGAAGGAGGCTCCGAAGCCTAGGGCCGAGAAGCCCAAGGCGGAGCCGAAAAAGCCCACGCGGGCGCCGGTGCAGGGCAGTTTGTTCTAGCGGCTGCGGAAATCGTCGCGTTGGGCCCCCACCCAACCCTCCCCCACTTCGCGGGGGAGGGCTTTCAGGGTCGCGCAGCGGCAGTTCCCTCCCTCGCCGAAGGTGGGGGAGGGTTAGGGTGGGGGCCCAACGCGACACGCCATGCCCCATGACAGCAATCGTAGGTTGGGTGGAGCCGCAGGCGCAACCCAACAGACCTAGCAAGGCGGGCTGTGTTGGGTTGCGCTGACGCTCCACCCAACCTACGACTCACTTTTGAAACAGCCGCTCCCGCTCCGCCCGGATCATCGCCGTGTAGGTCAGGCCCAGCCTCGCGCGGCGGCTTTCCGGCGGGGGCGCCAGCACCGGGAAGGGGGACTCGCCGGCCAGCCAGCGGTCGAACAGGGTCGGGTCGGCCAGCGCGGCGTGCAGGCCGAGGGACAGCTCGGTCGGTTCCACGCTCAGGCCGCGTTGGTCCAGCGCCAGTTCGACGGCGACCAGGACGGCGCCGGCCAGCGGTTTCGGCTCCTGAAGCACGGGCACCGGCTTGTCGCCGGGGCGGAGCGTGCCCTTGTTGCGGAACTCCCGCTCGCAGGCGGTGCGCAGCAGGGACAGGTGGGAGCGGCAGGGGATGGGCCGCGCCGTGTAGGCCGTGCACAGCCCTGACTTGCGGTCCAGCATCGCGCAGGGGATGCGGGCGGCGCGGCGCTCTGCGTGGCTCAGGGGGGCAATGCGGGGGGCGTCCTGGTCCAGGCGGCGGCGCAGGTCGGCTTGGCGGTCGGCGGGCCAGGACGAAACGGCGTCGAAAACGCCCAGCAGTTCCGCGGGGCTGGCCGCGATGTGCTGGTGGCAGCAGAAGGAACAGCCGGACTTGCAGCCGACGCGCCGGCCGGACGCGGCCACCTCCGCCGCGGTCTCGTCGATCAGTCCCTGCGCGGCCTCGTGGCCGGCGCGGATGGCGGCCAGCACGCCCTCTCGCGTCGGCCGCTCGCCCAGTGTGTCAAGGGCGGCGCCGTAAGCCTTCGCGATGAGGGCGTCGAGGCCGCCCGCCACCGGTCAGGCCGCCCCGGCGAAGGACCAGCGCATGGTCTCGCCGCTGCGGAAGGGCAGCACGGCGTCGCCGTCGGCGGTCAGCACGATGTCCGGCGTGGTGGACTCCCGGCGCTCCAGCACGACCTTGTCCTCGGCGACCGGCAGGCCGTAGAAACGCGGGCCGTTCAGGCTGGCGAAGGCCTCCAGCTTGTCCAGCGCGCCGGCCTGCTCGAAGGCCTCGGCGTACAGTTCCAGCGCGTTGGCGGCGGTGAAGCAGCCGGCGCAGCCGCAGGCGCTCTCCTTCGCGGTGACGGCGTGCGGGGCGGTGTCGGTGCCCAGGAAGAACGGCCCTTCGCCGGAGGTCGCGGCCTCCAGCAGCGCCACGCGGTGAGTCTCACGCTTGGCGATCGGCAGGCAGTAGAGGTGCGGGCGGATGCCACCCTGGAAGATGTGGCTGCGGTTGATCAGCAGGTGGTGCGCCGTGATGGTCGCCCCGACGCGGCGAGAGGCGGCGTGGTCGCGCACGAAGGCCACGGCCTCGGCCGTGGTGCAGTGCTCCAGCACCACGCGCAGGGTCTTGTGCCGCTCCAGCAGCGGAGAAAGCACCTTGTCGATGAACACGGCCTCGCGGTCGAAGATGTCGACGTGGGCGTCGGTGACCTCGCCGTGGATCAGCAGCGGCATGCCGATCTCGGCCATGCGCTCCAGCACCCCGGCGATCTTGCCGAGGTCGGTGACGCCGTGCGCGCTGTTGGTGGTGGCGTTGGCCGGGTAGAGCTTCGCCGCGGTGAAGACGCCGTCCTGGAAGCCCTGCGCCAGGTCGTCGGCGTCGGTGCCGTCGGTCAGGTAGGCGGTCATCAGCGGCGTGAAGGCCATCCCGTCCGGCAGGGCCGCCAGGATGCGCTCCCGATAGGCCACGGCGTCGGCGGTGCGGGTCACCGGCGGCTTCAGGTTCGGCATGATGATGGCGCGGCCGAACTGGCGGGCGGTGAAGGGCAGCACGGCCTTCAGCATGGCGCCGTCGCGCAGGTGCACGTGCCAGTCGTCGGGACGGCGAAGGACGAGACGATCGGTGGGCATGGCGGCTCCGGCGCGGACAAGAACTGGGGTTGCCGGTGTTCTAGCCCCTTCCGGCCTTCACGGAAAGCCGCTAAAACCGTGCCCTTCCGTGAGATCTTCGAAGCCGGACCCGCGCCGATGAGCCTGATCACCCCCCGCACCCCGCCCGGAACGATGGAGCTGCTGCCGCGCCAGCAGGTGGCCTTCCAGCGTCTGCTCGACACCATCCGCCGCGGCTACGAGCGGTTCGGCTTCGTCCCGGTCGAGACTCCGGTCTTCGAGACGGTGGAGACGCTGCTGACCAAGTCCGGCGGCGAGACGGAGAAGCAGGTCTATTTCGTGCAGTCCACCGGCGCGATCCAGCAGGGCCACAAGCCGGACATCGCGCTGCGCTTCGACCTGACCGTGCCGCTCGCCCGCTATGTGGCGGAGCATGAGCGCGACCTCGCCTTCCCCTTCCGCCGCTACCAGATCCAGCGCGTCTACCGCGGGGAGCGCGCGCAGCGCGGCCGGTTCCGCGAATTCTACCAGTGCGACATCGACGTGATCGGCAAGGACAGCCTGTCGCCGCACTACGACGCGGAAATCCCGGCGGTCATCTACCACGTCTTCAGCGAGCTGGACTTTGGCGGCTTCACCATCAACGTGAACAACCGCAAGGTGCTGCTGGGCCTGCTCGACGGCCTCGGCGTCGACGACGCGGAGAAGCGCGTCCTGGTCCTGCGCGAGATCGACAAGCTGGACAAGATCGGCCGCGACAAGGTGCGCGACAGCCTGACCGGCCTCGGCATGGCGCCGGACGCGGCGGAGAAGATTCTGTCGCTGATCGACGCCAAGGACACGAACGAGGAGACGCTGGCCGCGCTGAACGCGCTGGGCATCGACAACGAGACCTTCCGCCAGGGCGTGTCGGAGCTGACCACGGTCATCGAGGGGCTGAAGGCCTTCCAGGTGCCGGACGGCGTGGTGCGCATCAACCTCGCCATCGCGCGCGGGCTCGACTACTACACCGGCACGGTCTACGAGACCTTCCTGAACGACCATCCGGGCATTGGCAGCGTCTGCTCCGGCGGGCGCTACGACAACCTGGCGAGCCACTACACCAAGTCGAAGCTGCCGGGTGTGGGCATCTCCATCGGCGCCACCCGCCTGTTCTACCAGCTGATGGAAGCCGGCATCATCAAGGACGGCGGCGCCACGGCCGAGGTGCTGGTGACCCAGATGGACCCGGCGCTGTCGGCCGATTACTACCGTCTGGCAACGGAACTGCGCGCGGCCGGCATCAACACGGAAATCCAGCTGGACGGCGGCAAGATCGCCAAGCAGATGAAGTACGCGGACCGCGCAGGGATCCCGGTCGTGGTCTTGATGGGCTCGGACGAGAAGGCCCGCGGCACGGCGACGCTGAAGCATCTGGTGAAGGGCGAGCAGGTCGAAGTGCCGTTGGCGGAGATTGCGGAGAAGGCGAAGGAGCTGTTGGGGCGGTGATCGCTTAGGTCGTCGCGTTGGGCCCCCACCCAACCCTCCCCCACTTCGCGGGGGAGGGAACTCCGCAGCACACCCCTTAAAGCCCTCCCCCGCCGAAGGTCTACGGTATGCACACATCTCGCGGATGCGATAATGCATTGAGCAGCAAGGAAAAAGCCCCTCTCCCCTTGGGGGAGAGGGGTTGGGGTGAGGGGTCGTTACGGGCGGCAGCCCGGAGAAAATCTCAGACCCGGCCGCGGTGGATGGTTCCGGCCGGCCTGTGGCCGGCGCCACCCTCACCCCAAACCCCTCTCCCCTCAAGGGAGAGGGGCTTTTCCTCCACTGTATCAGGCACTTACCGCAATGGCGAAACGTGTGCATACCGTAGCGCCGAAGGTGGGGGAGGGTTGGGTGGGGGCCCAACGCAACCACTTCACCACCCGCCCCTCACACCTTCCCCACCAGCGCCGCCTTCGTGATCGGCCTCTGCGAGGCCAGCGCTTCCAGCAGCATCGGGCCGGCGATGCCTGCGGCCAGCGCCGCGACGAACAGGGCATCCACGAATGGGCAGGACTTCCGGAGAATGCGGAGTCACACCCGTCCGGCCAAGGTCGCCATTCGGAATTTGAGCGAAACTCGGACGAACCCCGTTCGACTGTCCCGAACGACGAAGCGGTGCCGCGCACGCAAACCGTAAGGGTTCGGCAGTCTTAACAACACCACCCAGAAGAGAAACCGTGGCATCGGCGCCACGACGCGCCACAAATTGGTGTTACGCCGATTTCGAGGTGGTATCGACAGCCTTAACGGGAAAGAGTTACACAGGTTGTTAACCAACCGACCCCTACATTTCGGCCGTAACGCTTGGCGAAGTTCGCCGGGATTTTAACGAATTCGCGGTGGTTTTCGTAGCAATCCGCGAAGGACAGGCTGGAGCCGACATGACTCGGGTGTGGTGGCGCCGTGCAATCTGGGGTTTAGCCTTCGCGGCGACGGCGGCCGGCGTCGGCTATGCCGCGCGGGAGGAGATGAACTCCTCGCGGTTGCAGGCCCGGCTGCTCTCCGCCTACGCCCGCGACATGACCTACACCCTGCGCGAGGGGCCGAACCCGGCCGCGCGCACCCCCACCCAGGGCCCCTACAACGAGCGGCTCGGCTACATCGGCCTGCCGGGCTACCTGAAGTCGCTGACCGACGACATGTACGCAATCGAGATGCAGGCGCAGATCTCGCCGAAGCTCGATTCCTTCATGGCCGCGGGCGGCTTCCCCATCTACCACGAGAAGACTCGGGCCGGCTTCACTCTGCTGGACCGCAGCGGCGCCACCATGTTCTCCGCCCGCTACCCGGAGCGGACCTTCGCCAGCTTCGAGGACGTGCCGCCGCTGGTCGCCAAGACCCTGCTGTTCATCGAAAACCGCGAGCTGCTGAACGAGGACGAGCCGCGCCGCAACCCGGCGGTGGAGTGGGACCGCTTCGCCGGCGCCGTGCTGATGCTGCCGGTGCAGTGGCTGAAGCCCGGCTCGCGCTCCCCCGGCGGCTCCACGCTCGCCACGCAGATCGAGAAGTACCGGCATTCCCCCGACGGCCAGACCACCGGCGTGACGGAGAAGCTGCGCCAGATGCTGTCGGCCAGCGTGCGCTCCTACCTCGACGGGGAGGAGACGGGCGCGCACCGCCGCCGCATCCTGGTGGACTACCTGAACTCCACGCCGCTGACCGCGCGGGCCGGGTTCGGCGAGGTGAACGGGCTGGGCGACGGGCTGTGGGCCTGGTTCGGCACCGACCTCGCCATCGCCGAGAAGGTGCTGTCGGAGGAGCCGGCGGACGCCCGCGCATTGCAGCTGAAGGCCTTGGCCTACAAGCAGGTGCTCAGTCTGCTGCTGGCCCAGCGCCGCCCCTCCTACTACCTGATCCAGGACCGGCAGGCGCTGGAGCGGCTGGCGAACAGCCACCTGCGCGTGCTCCAGCAGGCCGGCGTCATCGACGAGGCGCTGCGCGACGCCGCCCTTGGCCTGACGCTGAAGTTCCGGGAGGAGCCGCCGCAGCCGCAAAGCGCCAACTTCGTGGAGCAGAAGGCGACCAACGCCATCCGCGCGCGCCTGCTGTCCATGCTGGGCGTACCCAGCCTCTACCAGCTCGACCGCACCGACCTGACGGCGGAGAGCACGCTGGACGCCCCCACCCAGCAGCGCGTGGTGGAGGTGCTGGCCAAGCTGAACGAGCCGGCCTTCGCCGCGCAGATGGGCCTGACCGGCGAGCGGCTGCTGGACGTCAAGAACAGCGACCTGTCGAAGATCATCTACTCCGTCACGCTGTACGAGCGCGGGCCGGACGCCAACTATCTGCGCGTCCAGGCCGACAACCTGGACCAGCCGCTGGACATCAACGAGGGCGCCAAGCTCGACCTGGGGTCCACCGCGAAGCTGCGCACGCTGTCCACCTACCTGGAGATCGTCGCGGAGCTGCACACCCGCTACGCCCACCTGCCCAAGGACTTCCTGGCCGACGTGGAGGAGGAGGCGTCCGACAACCTGACGCGCTGGGCGGCGAACTGGCTGGCCGCCAGCCCCAGCCGCAGCCTCGGCGCCATGCTCGACGCCGCCATGGAGCGCCGCTATTCGGCGAGCCCGGGGGAGGCCTTCTTCACCGGCGGCGGCGTCCACACCTTCGTGAACTTCAACCCCAGGGACAACGGCAGCATCATGCCGCTGACGGAGGCGCTGCGGAACTCCGTCAACCTGCCCTTCATCCGCCTGATGCGCGACATCGTGCAGTTCTACATGGCGGAGGGCGGCGACGATTCGACCGACATCCTGCACAACCCCGACCATCCGGCCCGCCAGGCCTACCTCGCCCGCTTCGCGGACAAGGAGGGCAGCGACTTCCTGAACCGCTTCTACAACAGCTACCGCAAGCGCACGCCGGACGAGGCGCTGACCATGCTGGCCAGCCGGTCCCGCCCCATGCCGCACCGGCTGGCGGTGATCCACCGGTTCGTGCGGCCGCAGGCGAGTGTGAAGGAGTTCGGCGCCTTCCTGCGCGCCCGCCTGCCCGAGGCCAAGCTGGACGACGGCGACATCGCGTCGCTCCATGCCAAGTACGGGCCGGACAAGTTCCCGCTGAACGACCTTGGCTACCTCGCGCGCGTCCACCCGCTGGAGCTGTGGCTGGTCGCCTACCTGCAAAAGCACCCCGAGGCCAAGCGGCAGGAGGTGCTGGAGGCCAGCGCCCAGCAGCGGCAGGAAAGCTACAAGTGGCTGTTCAAGAAGGGCCAGGCCGCGCAGAACACGCGCATCCGCATCGGCCTGGAGGAAGAGGCGTTCCAGCGCATCACCGAGCAGTGGCGCAAGCTGGGATACCCCTTCGAAACGCTGGTGCCGTCCTTCGCCACCGCCATCGGCAGCTCCGCCGACCGGCCGGCGGCGCTGGCGGAGCTGGTGGGCATCATCCAGAACGATGGCGTCCGCCAGCCGACCGTGCGAGTGAAGAAGCTGCATTTCGCCGCTGGCACACCGTATGAGGCGATCGTCGGGCTGGGCGAAATGCGCGGCCAGCGCGTGATGAAGCCGGAGGTGGCGGCGACTCTGCGCAAGGCGCTGATGGACGTGGCGCAGAACGGCACGGCCAAGCGGGTCTGGGGCTCCTTCAAGGACGCGTCGGGGCAGGTCATCCCGATGGGCGGCAAGACCGGCACGGGCGACCACCGGCTCGACCGCTACGGCCCCGGCGGCCACCTGATCGAATCGCGCGCGGTGAACCGCACGGCGACCTTCGCCTTTTACATCGGCGACCGCTTCTTCGGCACCATGACCGCCTTCGTGCACGGGCCGGAGGCCGACAACTACCACTTCACCAGCGCCCTGCCCGCCCAGCTGCTGAAGAGCATCGCCCCGGCGCTCCAGCCGCTGATCGATCCGGGCGTGACCAAGACGGCTGACAAGACCACCGACACGGCGACCGACCGGGCCAAGCCGCGGACGGGGCTGTAGGGAGCGGGGTGACCGACGGCTGGCCGGACGCGCTGAAGACGGCGCTCGGCGGGTCGTTGCTCGGCCACAGCATGGGAGTGATCCTGCGCGACGGCCATGATCGCGCGCGGGTCCTCCTGGACGCGCGGGCGGAGATCAACACGCCGGTCACCGCCGGCCCGTCGGTGTCGCGAGGCGCGCACCTGGACACCATGAACCGGCTGTTCAAAAAAGGAAAAGGCCCTGCCCCGTGGTTCGGGGACAGGGCCTTTTCCTTTGGGTGGCTTACGCCAGGGCGACGGAGTCGCGCGGCAAGGTCGTCGCCTGCGCCGCGATCGGCGGCAGTTCGGCGAGCAGCATTTCCAGCTCCGCGGCGGCCACGTTCAGCGGCAGCTGCGGCCGGCAGGCGCGCAGGGCGTCCAGGGCCACGTCGAACGCCGTTTCGTGCTCGCCCTCATCAAGCGCCGCGAGGTAGGCGTGCGCGATGGTGGCGACTTCCTCCGACGTCAGGTCGTCAACCCGCAGGGACGTATCGGACAGCATGGCGGCGATTCTCGTACGGAAAAGGACGGAAAGTCGCAGGATACGCAGACATGGTTAACAGACGGTTTCCAAAACCACCCTTCCGGATCAGGCCGGCTGGGTGGACGGCTTGGGCGCGGCCTTTCGTTCGGGCAGCGGCGCGCTGTCATCACCGGTGACAGCGCTGGCGGGCGGCCGTATCGTCGCGCCAGGATTTGCTGAACAGGCGGAGCGGGCGTGAGCGTTTCGGCAGAACAATCAATGCGTGACAGATTGGCGCGGTGGATCAAAACGGCGGCCCCTTCGGTCGCGTCCGGCGCCTCGTCGCCGGAGGAGGTGCTGGACGCGCTTCTCGATGTCATGCAATCCGCCCCGGACGGCGCGCTGGTCTATGAGGCTGGGCGGGCCGAGTTGCCATCCCGGAGCGCCGCGGAGGCGAAGGCCGTCTTCACCGCCATGGTCGAGGCGATCAAGGCCGGGGCGTGACGATCGATCCAGTGCGGGCCGGGGCGGGCGCGGGTAAGCAGAACGCCTTCGGCATCCAGAAGTAACCCCGCCCTCGCTTCGTCCTTTCCCGAAGCCCTGACCGGACATCCCCGCCGGTCAGGGCTTTTGCGTTTGATCACGAATGGCGCCGGTAGAACCGCAAGCCAGTGGCGTGGCTCATAGCCCGGGATTTTCCGGTGGCGGTAAGACACAATTGCCCGCCTCCGTTGCCCTCAACTTCAATCGCCGTTAACGGGTCCCCGGGCATCCTACCGCCACAAACAGACCGGCAGGCAATCATGTCCCAGTACATCCCGACCCTCGATCCGATCGACTCCACCTCGTCTCGCGATGAGCGGACGGTGAAAAAGCTGACTGGAATGCCGTTGGTCGCCACCTGGGCGGTGTTGATTGCCGCACCGTGGGTCGTGATCTATCAGGTGGTGCAGTTCGTGCTGTAAGCGCGACGGCAACGCTGGTCGGCACCGAATTGAAGCGCTTCGAGCCATCGCTTTGCCGGCCAGTCTTTTGTTGGCCAGTCTGGTGCGGGCGGCGGGACTCGAACCCGCATACCAAAGGGTGAGGGATTTTAAGTCCCTTGCGTCTACCAATTCCGCCACGCCCGCGCACCGTCGGCGGATCGGTGTGGGGGCGTGAGTAAACGCGCCCGCCGGGGTTGCATATTATTGTATGCAGCCGTCCGTTCCGCCCGATTGACTTAGACAATCGGGAGGCGTTTGGTCAAGAACCGTGCGCGCTTGGGACGGAATCACCATATTTTTCCCACGCAACCTCAACGATTACCGGAGGGTCGGGATGGAGTCGTTCAACTGGCTGGGGCTGGTCAGTCTGCTGATGGTGGCGGTGCTCGTCGTGCCGGCGGCACTGAGCCGGAACCGGCGCACATGGATGCCCTACGCGGCCGCCTGGACCGCCGCCATCGTAATTCTGGTCTGGGCCTACCAGACCTTTGGTCCCTTTTAGGCCGGCCGCAGCGCGGCCCGCGCGTCAGGGACGCGTGTCCTCGTTCAGGGTCATCACGCCGATCCCCATCGCCACGCTGCCGAAGGTGACGATCAGCCCGGCGTACAGCATCACCGCGGCGATGATGCCGTGATCGCTGCTGCCCATCAGCGTCGCCAGGTTGGCGACGTCTAACACGAGGAGACCGGTGCCGAGCACGACGGCCCCGGCGGCCCCCGACAGCAGGTGCTTCAACAGGAACAGGATGGCCGCTTTTTCGAAAGGCTTCATGGCACGACGCTTCACATCGTCACTCACTCTCGTCCCAACATAGTTTTGTATAGTGTCGCGACAATATGCCGCACCGAGCAACTTCCGAACTATACCCGATGCCTATCCTTTCGCACCGACCGTGACGTTTGGCGTGCCGCCCAGCCGGCGCACGATGCCCGCCAGCTCCTCCGTCGCAGCTTCCAGCCGGGGTTCGTCGGTGCCGCGCAGGACGAGGCTGACGCCGAAATAGCCGTTCCGGAAATAGGGGTAGCTGCCGATCTCCAGCTCCGGATACCGGTCCTGGAGCGCGCCCAGGTCGGCGGCGATCACGCCTTCCGCCAGTTCGCAGGCCACGGTGCGGGCGTGCAGGGCCGGGCCGCCCTTCAGGCGCGGCAGGACGCCGTCGAGCATCGCCTGCATGATGTTCGGCACGCCGGCCATGACGAAGACGTTGCCGATGCGGAAACCCGGCGCCGCGCTGATCGGGTTGTCGATCAGCTCGCCCCCGGCCGGGATGTTGGCCATGCGCAGCCGCGCCTCGTTCAGCTTGGACGGGTCGCCGTAGTGCCGTTCCAGCCGGGCGACGGCCTCCGGGTTGCGCTCCAGCGCCACGCCGAAGGCCTTGGCGACGCAGGCCGAGGTGATGTCGTCGTGGGTCGGGCCGATGCCGCCGGTGGTGAAGACGTAGCTGTAGCGGGCGCGCAGCGCGTCCAGCGCCGCGATGATCTCCTCCTCCACGTCCGGGACGACACGGGCTTCGCGCAGGCGGACGCCGATCCCGCCCAGCTTTTCCGCGATGTGCGGCAGGTTGGCATCCTTGGTGCGGCCGGACAGGATCTCGTTGCCGATGATCAGGATGGCGGCGGTCGGGTTGGACGCGGGATTCGATTCAGGCGTGGTCATGCGCGGACGGCTCCGGTCTCGGATGGCGCGGGGGTTGGTCCGGCGGGCTTGCCGGAAGGAGGGGGTCGGCTTTAACCTAGCCCACAAGATGCGCTTCCCCACCCCCCTCCTTCAAGGCCGCCTCGTCCGCCGCTACAAACGCTTCCTTGCCGATGTCGAGCTGGGTGGCGAGCCAGGCGGCGAAATCGTGACCGCCCACGTTCCCAACTCCGGCAGCATGATCGGCGTGGACGCGCCGGGCTCCGCCGTCTGGCTGTCGCGGTCGGACAACCCGAACCGCAAGCTCGCCCACACGCTGGAGCTGGTGGAGGCCGACGGCACGCTTGTGGGGGTCAACACCGCGCACCCCAACGGGCTGGTCGCCACGGCGATCGCCGCCGGCACGATCCCGGAGCTGGCCGGCTACCCCCGGCTGCGGCGCGAGGTGAAGTACGGCAAGAACTCCCGGATCGACGTGCTGCTGGAAGAGGATGGCCGCCCGCCGGTCTATGTGGAGGTGAAGAACGTCCACCTGCGCCGGCCGCACATTGGTGATGGTCTGGGCGCCGAGTTCCCGGACTGCGTCACCGCCCGCGGCGCCAAGCACCTGGAGGAGATGACCGAGATGGTGCGCCAGGGCGCGCGGGCCGTGATGGTGTACCTTGTCCAGCGGAACGACTGCGCCTACTTCCGGGTTACCGCCGACATCGACCCCACCTACGACGCAGGCCTGCGCCGCGCGCGCGAATCGGGGGTGGAAGCCGTGTGCTGGTCCTGTAGGATCACACCCGAGGCGATCGAGCTGGACCGGCCGCTGCCGATCCGCATGGACTGACCGCCGGGACGGGTGCGCGACGTTTTTGCTTACCGGCCGCAGGGCCGATCAACAGGGGCTACTCTCTTGGACCACAACGACCTCGATTCCCATCGCATCCGGATCCACGGGCCGGAGGACTTCGAGGGCATGCGCAAGGCCGGACGGCTGGCCGCCGCGACGCTCGACTTCATCACGCCCTACGTGCAGCCGGGCGTCACCACCGGCGAGCTGGACCGGCTGCTGGAGCAGTACATCCGCGACCACGGCGGCGTGCCGGCGCCGCTCGGCTACCGCGGCTTCCCGAAGGCGAACTGCATCTCCGTGAACCACGTCGTCTGCCACGGCATTCCGGGCGAGAAGCGGCTGATGAACGGCGACATCCTGAACATCGACGTCACGCCGATCCTTGAGGGATGGTACGGCGACAGCAGCCGCATGTACCTGTGCGGCGACGTCGGCGTGAAGGCGAAGAAGCTGGTGGAGGTCACCTACGACGCGCTGATGATCGGCATTGCCCAGGTGAAGCCGGGCGCCACGCTGGGCGACGTCGGCCACGCGATCCAGACCTTCGCGGAAGGCCACCGCTTCTCCGTCGTGCGCGACTTCTGCGGCCACGGGCTGGGGCGCGTCTTCCACGAGCCGCCGTCGGTCCTGCATTTCGGCAACCCCGGCACCGGCGTGGTGCTGAGGGAAGGCATGATCTTCACCATCGAGCCGATGATCAACGCCGGTCGCTACGACGTGAAGATCCTGGGCGACGGCTGGACCGCCGTGACCAAGGACAAGTCCCTGTCGGCCCAGTTCGAGCATTCCATCGGCGTGACCAAGGACGGCTGCGAGATCTTCACCCTCTCCCCCGCCGGCTACACCAAGCCGCCCTACGAGCTTCCCGCGGAAGGCGCCAAGGCCGCGGTGTGAGCGGGCATTTCCTCGCAGTTCCGCTGCGATTTTCCCGCGGAAGAGGTATAGTCCGGCGCACACCTATGTAGGACGGCGCCGGAATGGCCGAACGCAAAACCAGGAAGGGCATGGGGGACGCGGGCGCGTCGGCGGGCATCGCGGGCGCGGATCTCTTCGGGTTGGAGCTGGACCCTCCCCCCGCCTCCCCCGCGAAAGAGGACGATGCCCATTACCAGGGGCACCGGGGGCGGCTCTACACCCGCTTCCTGGAGGGCGGGCCGGACGCGCTCCAGGACCATGAGCTGCTGGAGATGATCCTCTTCGCGGTCAACCCGCGCCGCGACGTGAAGCCGCTCGCCAAGGCCCTGATCCGGGAGTTCGGGGACCTGTGGAGCGTCGTCAACGCGCCGCCGGAACGGCTGCGCGGCTACAACGTGGACGGCGTGTCGCTGGCGTCGGACAAGGCCGTCGCCATGATCCGGGTGGTCGGGGCGGCGGGGCTGCGCGGCATGCGGCAGCGGGTGATGAACCGGCCGGTGCTGGCCTCCTGGCAGGCGCTGCTGGACTATTGCACCGCCGCCATGGCGCACAAGCCGACGGAGCAGTTCCGCCTGCTGTTCCTCGACCGCAAGAACAAGCTGATCGCCGACGAGGTGCAGCAGACCGGCACCGTGGACCACACGCCGGTCTACCCGCGCGAGGTCGTGAAGCGCGCGCTGGAGCTGTCGGCCAGCGCCATCATCCTGGTGCACAATCATCCCTCCGGCGACCCGACGCCCAGCCGCGCCGACATCGAAATGACCAAGGAGATCGTGCGCGCCGCCCACGCCGTCGGCGTCACGGTGCACGACCACGTCATCGTCGGCCGGGGCAAGCACGCGAGCTTCAAGGCGCAGGGGCTGATGTAAGGCCAAGTCTCGATGAGGATAACTCATCGAGACTTGGTAACGGCGGCGACCGCCGCCGCGCGGGCCCATGCCCGCGGAGCCAAGCGGGCGGAGGCCCGCGCCGGCGACTGAGGCCCAGTGATCGGTTGCGATCACTGGGTTCTGCTACAAGGGAGGCGCCTTCCGGTGCCGCCGGCATGAGGCGAGCGGCCGCAGGCCCCCATCTTGAGACCGAAGGCGTCACCCCCATATGTGCGCCGAACGTAACTTTGGGGGGATGGTTCAATGGGTCTTTTCGACCGTTTCAAGGGTTCGGCTCCGCTCGACCTCAACCCGCGGCGCGCGCTGGTCGTGTCCCTGATCTACTGCATGGGGTCCGACGGCGAGATCGATCCGGAGGAGGTGGGGCACCTCATCTCCGTCCTGGGCCGCAACGCGACGCGTGAGGAACTGGACCGCTGCTTCAAATACGCGCGCAGCACGCCGGCCGAGCGGTTTCTTGAGGATGCCGCGCCGAACCTCAACGAACAGCAGCGCCTGTGCATCCTGCTGAACATGATCGACAGCGCCATGGCCGATGGGGAGGCCGAACAGGGGGAACGCGACCTCATCGCGCGGTTCCAGCAGGCCTTCGGGTTCGATGACGCGAAGCTCGGCCCGTACTTCCAGGCGCTGATGGCGAAGAACGACCGCAGCGTCCTGGGCGCCTGACCGCCCACCGACGCGGGCCGCCCAAGCGACCCAAGGGTTCAGAAAGTCCCGACACGGGTCGGGACTTTCTGAAAGCGGCATGTCGAACCGGAGCTTCAGCCGGAAGTCCTCGCCCAGGTCCGTCGTGCAGACCGGCTCCGGCCCGGGAAGAAAACGGCACGATCTCCATGAAGGTGCCGCTGAACGCACTGCGAGGAGATGGGGGGCGCCTCACCCCACGGGTTCGTCCAACGCTGGCAGCGCCGGCTCCACCATGTCCTTGTGCTCGGCGATGAAGGTGACCAGCTCGCGGAAGGGCATGGGGCGGGCGAGCAGGTAGCCCTGGATCTGGTCGCAGCCGAGGCGGGCGAGGAAGCCGAACTGCTCCTCCGTCTCCACGCCCTCGGCGATGGTCTGCATGTTCAGCGAGCGGGCCATGCCGATGATCGCCTCGGTGATGGCGCCGCCGTCCGAGCCGTCGGTCAGGCCCAGCACGAAGGACCGGTCAATCTTCAGCTTGTCCACGCGGAAGCGCTTCAGGTAGCTGAGGCTGGAGTAGCCGGTCCCGAAATCGTCGATGGCCAGCGCCACCCCCATCTCGCGCAGGCGGGCGAAGGCGGTGGTGACCATGTCGGAATCGTCCATCAGGACGCTTTCCGTCACCTCCAGCTCCAGGCACTCCGGCGGCAGGTTGTAGGCGGCCAGCCAGAAGGCGACCCGGTCGGCCAGGCCGGGACGGCGCATCTGCACCGCCGACAGGTTGATGGCGATCAGCAGCCGGTGGCCCTGGGCGTGCAGCTCCGCCGCGCGGCGGCAGGCCTCGCCCAGCACCCAGTCGCCGAGCTGGACGATCAGGCCGGTGTCCTCCGCCACCGGGATGAACTGGACGGGCGGCACCAGCTGCCCGTCCGGGCGGCGCCAGCGGACCAGCGCCTCCGCCCCGACCAGCCGGCGCCCGTCCACGGAGAACTGCGGCTGGAAATGCAGCTCCATCTCGTTGTCGGCCAGCGCGTGGCGCAGGTTGCTTTCCAGCCACAGCCGCTCCGACGCCCGCTTGTTCAGGTCGGGCGTGAAGAACTGGTGGTTGGCGCGACCCGATTCCTTGGCGGCGTACATGGCCATGTCGGCGCTCTTGAACAGCGCGTCGATGCTGTCCCCATCGTCCGGATACATGGCGATGCCGATGGAGGGGGAGATCTGCAGCTCGTGCCCGTCGATCGCGAAGGGCTCCGACATGGCGCGCAGGACCTTGCGGGCCACGGCGCTGGCGCCGTCGGGATGGTCCAGGTCGTTCAGCAGGATGACGAACTCGTCGCCGCCCTGGCGGCTGACCGTGTCGCTCGCCCGCACCGTCTCGCACAGCCGCCCCGCCACCGCGCGCAGCAGCTTGTCGCCGATGGCGTGGCCCAGGCTGTCGTTGATGGTCTTGAAGCGGTCCAGGTCGACGAACAGCAGGCCGACCTTGGTGCCGTGGCGGACGGCGGCGGCCATGGCGCGCTCCAGCCGGTCGCGCAGCAGGAAACGGTTGGGCAGGTCGGTCAGGAAGTCGTACTGCGCCAGGTGGCGGATGCGTTCCTCCTGCGCGCGCTTTTCCGTGATGTCGGAGAAGGCGGCGATGTGGTTCACCACCTCCCCGGCCTCGTTGCGCACGACCTGGACGCTCAGCCACTCGGGGAAGACCTCGCCGGACTTGCGCACGGTCCAGATCTCGCCCGACCAGTGCCCGACCTCGTGCAGCCGCTCCCACATCTCGTCGTGGAAGGCCCCCTGGTAGGCCCCCTGATGCGCATCATCCTGTCCGCCCGCCGCGAGCATGGCCGGCACCTCGCCCATCACCTCCTCGCGGCTGAAGCCGGTGATGCGGCAGAAGGCGTCGTTCACCGCCACGATGCGGTTGCGCTCGTTGGTGACGACCATGCCTTCGGCGGCGTTGTCGAACACCTTGGCGGACAGCCGCAGCTCCCACTCCGCCCGCTTGCGCTCGGAGATGTCGCGGGCGATCGCGCAGTAGAAGTCCTCGCCCTCGTAGGTGACGCGGCTGGCGGTCACCTCCAGCTCCAGCACGCGCCCGTCGCGCGTCCGGTACTGCGTCTCGTAATGCTCGGACGCCGCGGCACCGTTTTCGCGGAAGGCGACCAGCAGGTCGGCGTGGCTGCCGGCCAGCTCGTCGGCGGGCGCCCCCAGCGCGGCGCAGCCGAACGGGTTGACGTAGGCGATGTGGAGCCCGGCATCGGCCAGCACCACGATTTCCGAGACATGGTCGACGAAGAAGTTGGCGAGGTAGAGCTGGCGCGCGCGTTCGCGCAGGATGCTGTCGCTCTGCCGCATGCTGCGGCGGTAGGTGCCGACGATGCGCCGGATCCAGCCGGTGACCAGCCAGGACAGCGCCACCGACGCGGCCAGCGCGATGCCGAGCGCGCCGAGCGTGGTGAGGATGCGCAGGCGGACGCCGCGCCCCACCTCCGTCCGGCGGTTCTCCATCTCCGCGGCGAGGTCGTCGACGGTGAAGCTGGCGACGACGATCCAGCCCCACGCGTCCGGCCTGGACACCAGCGCGATCTTGGAGGCCGGGCGCCCGGTGTCCGGGTTCACCCAGTCGTAGTGCAGCTCCCCGCCCCCGCCGCGCCCGAGGGCGAGCAGCCGGCCCACCAGGTCGCGCTCCGCCGCGTCCGGGATCGTTTCCGCCCGCAGCCCCTCCACCGCCGACGTGGTCGGCGACAGCAGGATGCGGCTGTCGTCGCGCAGCACGGCGATGGTGCCCGTATCGCCGAAGCGGACGGCGCGGAGCCGGTCCAGCGCCTCCCGCTTCAGCTTGTCCTCCAGCGCCTCCACATACTCGCCGGCGCCGATCAGCCAGTCGTAGGGCTCGAACCGCCGCACGTAGGAGAACTTGTCCTGCTTCACGTGCGGCGTCGCCGGCGCGTACCAACGGTAGCGGACCGAGGCGTAGCTGCCGTAGTCGCCCGCGGCCTCCAGCAGGCGGCGCACGAAGCGGTCGCCGGTGTCGTCCTGCAGGTCGCGCAGCGACGTGCCCTCCCGCTGCGGTTCGATGGGCAGCAGGACGCCGTCGCCGGCCGTGTCGATGATGAAGTAATAGCCCCGCCCATCGAAGAAGCGCAGCGGGCGCAACGCCTCCTTGATCATCGGCTTCAACAGCTGGTCGGGCAGGTGGCTCTTCTCGCGTTCGTAGATGGTCCGCGCGATGTAGTAGGCGTCGTCCACCTGGGCGCGCAGTTGCTCCCGCAGCAGCGGCTCGATCCGGGAGCGGATGTAGGCGACGTAGGATCCGGCGTTGTCCACCTCCCGCACCAGCGTGTCGCGCTGTTCCGCGACGTAGCGCGCCTCGGACTGGCGCAGGTCCGCCTCGAAGTCCTGCCAGTGCTGCCAGATGAAGTAGGCGCCAAGCCCGATCACGAGCGCCGCAACCAAAGACAGCGACGCCAGGAACTGGAGACGGTAAAGTCGTGCCTCGTCGGAGGAATGGGATGTTTCGCCCATCAACTCGGCAACTGGGTCGGACAAAGACGGCTCTCCCCCGAACCGCACCCCAAGCACATCACCGGATGCGTTTAAAACTATCCATTAAGGCGTATGACACCGTATCCGCAAGCTGATCAGGGTCACCAAGGCGCGACGAATTGACCGTATTCCTCTCTTGGACCGATCCATAGGCCGTGAACAACCGATTTACGCACGAGAATACCCGCGCAATCAAACCGAAAAAGCGAAATTCGCGAACGGCCCGACGAGGTTTGCCCGAAGAGGCTTTGCAGCGATGCCGCGCGCGGCTATGGTCCCGCGCGCGATCCGGACCCGCCCGGCCGCCCGCCGAATCGCCCGCCAAATCGTTCGATCGAACACCCGCACCAGATCCGCCACCCGGAGAGAGCCGATGATCCCCCGCTACACCCGCCCCGAAATGGCCCGCATCTGGGAACCGGAGAACCGGTTCCGCATCTGGTTCGAGATCGAGGCGCACGCCTGCGACGCGCAGGCCCAGCTGGGCGTCATCCCCAAGGAGGCGGCCGCCGCCGTCTGGGCGCGCGGCAAGTGGGAGATCGACCGCATCGACGAGATCGAGCGCGAGACCCGGCACGACGTCATCGCCTTCCTGACCAACCTGGCCGAGCATGTCGGGCCGGAGGCGCGCTTCGTCCACCAGGGCATGACCTCGTCCGACGTGCTGGACACCTGCCTCGCCGTGCAGATGACCCAGGCCGCCGACCTGCTGCTGGAGGATCTGGACAAGCTGCTGGCCGTGCTGAAGCGCCGCGCCTATGAGCACAAGGACACGGTCACCATCGGCCGCAGCCACGGCATCCACGCGGAGCCGACGACCTTCGGCGTGAAGCTGGCCGGCCACTACGCCGCCTTCGCCCGCAACCGGGAGCGTCTGGTCGAGGCGCGCAAGGACATCGCCACCTGCGCCATCTCCGGCGCCGTCGGCACCTTCGCCAACATCGACCCGCGCGTGGAGGAGTATGTCGCCGCCAAGCTGGGCCTGACGCCGGAGCCGGTGTCGACCCAGGTGATCCCGCGCGACCGCCACGCCTTCTACTTCTCGGTGCTGGGCGTCATCGCCTCCTCCATCGAGAACCTGGCCGTGGAGATCCGCCACCTGCAGCGCACCGAGGTGCGCGAGGCGGAGGAGTATTTCCACCCGGGCCAGAAGGGCTCGTCCGCCATGCCGCACAAGCGCAACCCGGTCCTGTCGGAGAACCTGACGGGCCTCGCCCGCATCGTCCGCTCCGCCGTCGTCCCGGCGCTGGAGAACGTGGCGCTGTGGCACGAGCGCGACATCTCCCACAGCTCGGTGGAGCGGATGATCGGCCCCGACGCCACGGTGACGCTGGACTTCGCGCTGGCCCGCCTGATCGGCATGATGGACAAGCTGGTCGTCTATCCGGAGCGCATGCAGAAGAACCTGGACGACCTGGGCGGGCTGGTCTTCTCGCAGCGCGTCCTGCTGGCCCTCACCCAGGCCGGGATGAGCCGCGAGGACAGCTACAAGGCGGTGCAGCGCAACGCCATGCAGGTGTGGGAAAAGGGCGGCAGCTTCCTCGACCTGCTGGCCGCCGACGCCGATGTGGCCAAGCACATCTCCCGCGACACGCTGGCCCCGATGTTCGACATGAGCTACCACACGAAGAACGTCGACACGATCTTCAAGCGCGTGTTCGGGGAGTAAGCGCCCCGCGCACCGCAAACGCAAAAGGCCCGGCGCTCCCCAGCGCCGGGCCTTTCGCATTCCATCAGGCCGCCGTCTTACTCGGCGTGGACCTGCTGGCGGGCGACCTCCAGGAGGGTGACCAGCTCGCGCTCCACCCGGTGGTCGGAGATGTCGATGCCCTTGGCATGCAGGTCGGCCGCCAGACGGTCACGGATGTCGTGCGGGCCGACGGCGCCGATGTCGGCCTCGATGATCTGCCGGACGTAGGCGTCCGCCTCCGCACCCGTCAGCCCGAGCAGGTTCGCGGCCCACAGGCCGGCCAGCCGGTCGCGGCGGGTCCGAATCCTGAAGAGCAGGTCCTGGTCGTGCTGGAACTTGTTCTCGAAGGCCCGCTCGCGCTCGTCGAAGGTCGTCATGGGGACCCAGGCTCCTTGGATTGGTTTTCGCTCCCAGATACAAGATTATATAGCCGGTGCCCCGGGCATCGTCATCGGTGCATCACCAACGGCCCAGCCGCACCGGCCAATCGGCGAATCCGGCGTGCGGCGACATACCTCTCAGGGACGCGGAAGGCAAGATTCCCCATGTGCAGCGTGATCCTCCTGCGACGACCGGACGCAACGTGGCCCCTGGTCGTGGCCGCCAACCGGGACGAGATGCAGGGCCGGCCCTGGAAGGCGCCCGGCCGCCATTGGCCCGACCGGCCCAACGTCGTGGCCGGGCTGGACGAACTGGCCGGCGGCTCCTGGATGGGGCTGAACGACGAGGGCGTGGTCGCCGCCATCCTGAACCGCATGGGCACGCTGGGGCCGGAGGCCGGCAAGCGGTCGCGGGGCGAGCTGGTGCTGGACGCGCTCGACCACGCCGACGCCGCCGACGCGGCGCTGGCCCTGTCGCAGCTCGACACGCGGGCCTACCGGCCGTTCAACCTGCTGGTCGCCGACAACCGGGACGCCAAGCTGATCGTCCACCGCGGCAGCTCCGCCCGCAACCGGCCGGAGGTCATCGACATCCCCGCGGGCGTCCACATGGTCACCGCCCACGACCTGGACGACACCGACGACCCGCGCCAGGCGCAGTACCTGCCGCTGTTCCGCACGGCTGCCCCGCCGGATCCTGAGAAAGCGGGCCCTGAAAAGACGGATTGGGGCGGCTGGCCGGAGCTGCTGGCGAGCCGCATCTGGGACGGCGGGCGCGGGGAGCGCGGCGCCATGAACTTCCTGCTGCCGACGGGCTTCGGCACGGTGTCCAGCTCGCTGCTGGCGCTGCCGTCGGCGGAGCGGCCGGAACTGGACCCGATCTGGCACTTCGCCGCCGGCCGGCCGCACGAGGCGCCGTGGGAACCCGTGGATCTGGGGTGAGGCGGCGCCCGTAGGGTCACCCCAGCGCCGTCCGCCCGGGCCCTGGCCCCGCGCATTGTGTTCCCTGGGCCAGCTTGCTATATCACTCGTGCATAACCCTGGACCGGTCCCCCGTGCCCGGGCCACACGTTTTTGGACGATCTCTCATGACACGACGCCGGCGCATCTATGAAGGAAAGGCGAAGGTCCTGTTCGAAGGGCCGGAGCCGGGCACCCTGGTGCAGTACTTCAAGGACGACGCGACCGCCTTCAACAACCAGAAGAAGGGCATCATCACCGGCAAAGGGGTGCTGAACAACCGCATCTCCGAGTATCTGATGAGCCGCCTGTCGGAAATCGGCGTTCCCACGCACTTCGTCCGCCGCCTGAACATGCGCGAGCAGCTGGTGCGCGAGGTGGAGATCATCCCGATCGAGCTGGTGGTGCGCAACGTCGCCGCCGGGTCGCTGTCCAAGCGTTTCGGCATCCCGGAAGGCACGCCGCTGCCGCGCTCGATCATCGAGTACTACTACAAGTCGGACGAGCTGAACGACCCGATGGTCACGGAGGAGCACATCACGGCCTTCGGCTGGGCGGCTCCGCAGGATCTCGACGACATGGTCGCGCTGTCGCTCCGCGTGAACGACTATCTGTCGGGCCTCTTCCTCGGCATCGGCCTGCGGCTGGTGGACTTCAAGCTGGAGTTCGGCCGGCTGTGGGAGAACGAGGAGATGCGCATCGTCCTCGCCGACGAGATCAGCCCCGACAACTGCCGCCTGTGGGACATCAAAACCAACGAGAAGCTGGACAAGGACCGCTTCCGCCAGGATCTCGGCAAGGTCGAGGAGGCCTACCAGGAGGTCGCCCGGCGCCTGGGCATCCTGCCCGAGGGCGGCCCGGTGGACGTCAAGGGCCCCAAGACGGTTCAATGACCACGGTCCAGTAACCCCGTCATTCCCCCATCATCAGCACCATCAAGCGAACGGACATTCCGATGAAGGCGAAGGTTCACGTCACCCTCAAGCGCGGCGTTCTCGACCCCCAGGGCAAGGCCATCGCGCACGCGCTGCACACGCTGGGCTTCGACGGCGTCGAGGACGTCCGCGCCGGCAAGGTCATCGAGCTTCAGCTGAAGAGCACCGACGAGGCCACCGCCCGCCAGGAGGTGGAGGCGATGTGCAACAAGCTGCTCGCCAACACCGTCATCGAGGACTACGCGATCGAACTGGTGGCGTAAGGTCTTTTATCCCCTCTCCCCCCTGGGGAGAGGGTCAGGGTGAGGGGGCCCTGGCATCTGCCGCGCTCAACGGTCCCCCGACATCCCCCTCACCCTAGCCCTCTCCCCAGAGGGGAGAGGGAACGGGGGCACATCCATGTCCGTTGATCACCTCACCTCCCTCGACCCGATCTTCGCCGAATCGCTGCGCGTCGGCGGGGCGGAGATCCGCGACTTCACGCGGCCGGACGGCTTTCCCGGCCTGCTGCGCCTGATCATCGAGCAGCAGCTCTCCACCAAGGTTGCCGTGGCCCTGTGGGAGAAGCTGCTGGGCATGGTCGGGACCGTCACGCCCGACGCCATCCTCGCCCTGCCGGACGAGGATCTGCGCGCCTGCGGCCTGTCGCGCCAGAAGATCGGCTACGCCCGCGGCCTCGCCCAAACCGTGGCCGACGGGCGGCTGGACATCACCGCCATCCACGGCATGGACGATGAGGAAGCCATCGCCGCGCTGGTCGCGCTGAAGGGCATCGGGCGCTGGACCGCGGAGGTCTACCTGATGATGGCGCTCGGCCGGCCGGACATCTGGCCGGTGGGCGACCTCGCCATCCAGCTGGGCGTGCAGCGCCTGAAGGGATGGGCGGAGAAACCGACCCAGGCCCAACTTTTGGCTGTGGCGGAACCCTGGCGCCCGCACCGCAGCCTTGCGGCGAAGCTGGTGTGGCACCACTATGTGGCCCTTCAGGAACAGGCCGCCCGGAAACAGGCCATAAGGGCAAGGAAGAAACCGTGACTGAGACCACGATCCGCGCCGTCCTCGTCGGCAAGGCCGTCCCCTTCGGCCCGCCGGGGCGCGCCGGGACGAGCGCCATCGCCAAGACGCCCGTGGACGGCCCGCGCGCCGTTGGGCCGGAAGGCTTCCTCGACGACGAGCAGGGCGACCGCCGCGTCCATGGCGGCCCGGACAAGGCCATCCACCACTACCCGCTCGACCACCACCCGGCCTGGACGGCCGACCTCGGCCCCGACGTGCCGTTGCTGGGCCAGCCCGGCGCCTTCGGCGAGAACCTCTCCACCCTCGGCCTGACCGAGGTGGACATCTGCGTCGGCGACCGTTTCCGCGCCGGCACCGCCCTGTTGGAGGTGGCGCAGGGCCGCCAGCCCTGCTGGAAGCTGAACCACCGCTTCGGCGTGCCGGACATGGCCCGGCGAGTCCAGACCACCGGGCGCACCGGCTGGTACTATCGCGTGCCGGAGCCCGGCGTGATCGGCCCCGGCGACCGGCTGGCGCTGGTGGAGCGCCCCTACCCGCAATGGACGCTGACGCGGCTGCTGCACGTCCTCTACGTCGACACGATGAACCGGGAGGCGCTGGCCGAGATGGCGGCCCTGCCGGTCCTGGCCCAGGCTTGGCGCACGCTCGCCGAACGCCGCCTCGACCGCGGCGCCGTCGAGGACTGGGATGGCCGCCTGAAAGGCAAATAAATCCGTAGGTTGGGTGGAGCGTCAGCGCAACCCAACACACCCGGCACCGGGAAGGATGTTGGGTTACGCTGACGCTCCACCCAACCTACGGCCGGCCCGGCGGAAGGACAGCCACAGCACCGCCGTCGCCCCCACCGCCACCAACTCCAGCGCCGCGGAGAGCAGAAGCGCCGCCCCCTCCCCCGCCCGCTCGATGACCACGGCGTAGGCGAGCGGGGCCAGGGCCGAGACGTAGAAGCTCGGCGCGACGAGGCGGCCCACCGTGCTGCCGTAGGTGCGCGGATCGAACAGCACCAGCGGCAGCGTGCCGCGCACGATGGTTGCCAGCCCGTTGCCCGCCCCGAACAGCAGGGCGAAGGCGATGCCGGCGGCGACCCATTGCCCGCTCGCCATCCCGGCCAGGAAGCCCGGCACCGGCAGAGCCGCCGCGATCAGGGCGAGGCTGGTCGGGTGCAACCGCGCGCCGAACAGCACCTCGCACAGCCGGGCGGAGGACTGGCCGATCCCGCGCAGGGTGGAGATCCACACCGCCGCGACCGGAGCCACGCCCAGCCCGCCGAGAATGCCGATCATGTGCGCCGACAGGCCGGAGGCGAGCAGCCCGGTCGCCGCCACGATCAGCGCGAAGAGCAGCGGCGCCCCGGGGACCGGGTGCGGCCGTTCCGCGGCAGCGTCCGCCGGAGCGCTTCCCGGCTCCACGCGCCGCTCGTAGCGTTCGGCCGGGATGGCGGCGTGCAGGGGGATGGTCAGCAATGCCAGCACCGCGTAGCCGACCAGCGCCCCGCGCCAGCCGAAGGCGTCGGCCAGCGCCTGCCCGACCGGCCACAGCGTGGTGGAGGCCAGCCCGCCCAGCAGCGTGATCTGCGAGATCGGCTTGCGCGCCTGCGGCCCGCCCAGCCGGGCCAGCGCCGCGAAGGCCGCGTCGTACAGAGTCGCCCGCATGGCGAGGCCGAGCACCAGCCAGGACGCGTAATAGCCCACCACCTCCGTGGAGGCCGCCAGCCCCAGGCAGCCGGCCGCCGACAGCAGCGACCCCGCCACCATCACCGGCCGCCCGCCCCAGCGGTCGATGGCCTTGCCGATCGCCGTGGAGGTCAGCCCCATGACCAGCAGCGCCGCGGTGAAGCCGCCGAAGGCGACCGCGAGGCTCAGCCCCAGGTCGGCGGCCATGACCTTCCCGAACAGGCCGATCAGGTAATAGGAGATGCCCCAGCACACGAGCTGCGAGACGCCGAGCAACAGGACCAGCTTTCGTGTGATGTGCGACATGGGACCATTCGGGGATGACAGGGCGAGCGGAGCGGTTCACCCGCGCACGGTCTGGACTATAGGACCCGATCGCGGCGGCGCTCAACGGGCATGGTCATGGCTGCCGCGACTCCACCGCGTCAGCCGCTTCGGCACAGGGCACCTCGATCAATATACGTCGGTCCCCATGAAGCCGTTCAGGGGCAAGCCCGACCGTCGTCCGATCTCGGTCGGCAAACCTCCAGCAGTCAGAATCGTGGCGAGCGCGCGAACCTCGTCGCGGCCGAGCGGCAGACCCTCATTCCTAACTCCATGGCCTGAATACCATATGATGTGTGTATCCACGACGTGGGCACCACCCGACGTGCCACCGACCACGGCACCAGCCAGGACACTGGTTTTCGCGCGTCGGTCATAAGCTCCGACGATCGCCCCGGCGACGGCACCGCCCGCGGACGCCTCCGCCACGCCACGCGTTTGCAAGTCGGCTTCACGGGATACCTGCGAAAGGCTATACAGTTCTGTGATCGAGGACCGCGACAAGGCCGGGACATCCGGCGCCTCCATCGCCCGCGTCTTCAGTTCCCTGAGGTTCGCACGGTACTCCTGCTCCGAGTCGCCCGGCATGAAATTCCCGCGGCTCACCGCGCTGATGCGTCGCCCGACCGCCGCGATTATGGCGTTGGCCGAGGCATAGGCGATCGTCTCGAATCGCTTCCTATCGCCAGCCATGTCGCTGTCCCGCAGGATGTCCACCGCTTCCACCGCCGACGTGGCAACCGTCGCCAGCGCTGCCCGCCCTTCCTTCGTCCCGTCCAGCCCGGAAAGCGCCAGGGAGAGCTGGACACCGTCGATCACGTTTCCTGCACGCGTGATCTCGGCCAGGGCCGGGTAGGCGGCGAACACGGCGCCGATGCGGTCGACGTTCTCGGCGTAGCTCCTGGCGCGGTAATATTCGTATTCGACGACGGCCCTGTCCGGCCGGAACGTGCAGCCGGCGACAGCGACCCGTTGCCGGCGCACGGCGTTGTAGTTCGTCTGCTCCTTCAATTCGAATTCGTAGTGCTGGCGGATCCGGGCAGGATCCGGTTCGCAGCGAACCTCGCAACGAATGATGCCGCGATCGTCACTCAACGCTTCGCATTGGAAATCGTCGTTCCGCGCTGGCGGCAACGCCTTCACCCAGAGAACCGGCACACCCGGCTTCGGCCGGGGCACCGGGTTCTCCAGGTCGATCTGCCGCACCTCGATTTCGTAAGATCGGGTTTCCCCGGCGTTCGCCGCGCCGGACAGCAACAGCCCACAGAGGCAGAAACTCGCACATGCATCAAAGAGAGCGGATGTCTTACGCATTTCCCCACCTCTTGAAGACGCCGACGAGAACACTTCCTCCTGCGACAAAGAACATGAGAAAAATAAATTTTGTGGCGTTGTTGGACCCAACCAGCGTGTTGAAAAAGTCCGCTCGATGTACTCGGCACAAGCCGCCCGCCTTCACGACATCGTCAGGATACATTACATAAGAGCCGAACTCCTCGGTATTCAGCTTTTTCATGGTTCCAATTGGACTGCCGATGAAGCGGTAGGAAAACAGTTCATTGAAGTTGTCGATATTTACGGAAATTGACGCCAGACCGATTTCGTCCTGCGAGGCTCCGCGTGGCGGATTGTCCCGAACACGATTGAGGGCCGCGATCTGGTCGGCGGAGCACAGGTCCGAGTTGCTCGCGCAGGATGATCCCGACAGCGCGTGAAACAGCAGATTGTGTTGCTTCAGGTCACGCTCCCAGCTGACGTCGCGCAAGATGGCGTCCCGTGCTTCGAAACCGAGGTTGATGCGGGCGGGGACTTTTCCGTTCGCAGTCAAATCCACCCGGTAAACCTCCCGACCGTTTCGTTGATCGACGTTGACGTCGACGACGATCAGGCAACTGTCCAACCACCCCGAAACGAGGCTTTTCAAGGAAGCATCGCTGGCCGCAAGGAAGGACGGAAGCACCGCAAGAACGGCGATTCCGAGGTTGAACTTCAAAGACTTGAGCGCTGACAGCACCGCGTTGCCCGACTGCGGCCCGTTGCCCTCCTCAGACATCGCATTTCCCCGTCGCACAGGTTCCGCCAGGGAGACGGGCGGCGCCTCCCGGTTGCGGACGAATATTGTATTGAAATACGGCGCGCGCCCAAAGCCTTTCTCTCGCGACCAAGTAGCGAGTGATATTCATGGTATTCGCGTTACGAAACTGAGCCGTCCGCGTTGTGACGTGGACGCTCATCGCGATGCGGCACACCCCTTGCACACGAAAAAGCAGCGTCACACGCGCCCTGCCCGCCTTTTGGGCGGTTCACCCGCTGTTTGCTCCCGGAGCGGGCGATTCATAGCTTGCGTAAATTTGCCCAATAACGTATCAATTTGCCCTCTTATTGGGCATAATGCTGAAGGTTTGGGCAAAATGGGTGCAGCGAAGACCGGCGGAGACGTCCTCTTTGTCCTTATCGGCGCCGTGATGGTGCTGGCCATGCATTGCGGCTTCGCGCTGCTGGAGGTCGGGACCGTCCGGGAGAAAAATCAGGTGAACGCGCTGGTGAAGATCCTGTCGGACTTCGCCATGTCCATCATCGCCTACTTCTTCGTCGGCTACGCGGTGGCCTACGGCGTGGATTTCTTCGCCGACGCCAAGACGCTGGTCGGGAAAGGAGCCGCCCTTGAAAATGGTGGGGGCTTCGCGGCCTACGGCTACGACCTCGTGAAGTTCTTTTTCCTGGCGACCTTCGCCGCCGCCGTGCCGGCCATCGTGTCGGGCGGCATCGCGGAGCGGGCGAAGTTCTGGCCGCAGGCCTGCGCCACGCTTCTGCTGATCGCGTTCTTCTACCCCGCGCTGGAAGGCATGGTCTGGGGCACGCGGCTGGGCCTGCAGGACTGGATGACCGCGACCTTCGGGCAGCCCTTCCACGACTTCGCCGGCTCCGTCGTCGTGCACGCCTTCGGCGGCTGGGTGGCGCTGGGCGCCGTGCTGATGCTGGGCAACCGGCGCGGCCGCTACCGCCACAACGGCACGCTGGTCGCCATCCCGCCGTCCAACATCCCCTTCCTGGCACTGGGCGCCTGGGTGCTGGCCGTGGGCTGGTTCGGCTTCAACGTGATGAGCGCGCAGACGCTGGACGGCGTGTCCGGCCTCGTCGCCATCAACTCCCTGATGGCGATGGTCGGCGGCATCGTCACCTCGCTGATGATCAGCCGCAACGACCCGGGCTTCGTCCACAACGGCGCGCTGGCCGGGCTGGTGGCGGTCTGCGCGGGGTCCGACGTCATGCACCCGCTGGGCGCGCTGATCACCGGTGGGCTGGCCGGGCTGCTGTTCGTCTGGGCCTTCAACAAGTGCCAGATCGGCTGGAAGATCGACGACGTGCTGGGCGTCTGGCCGCTGCACGGGCTGTGCGGCCTGACCGGCGGCTTGCTCGCCGGCGTCTTCGGGCAGGAAAGCCTGGGCGGCATGGGCGGCGTGTCGCTGCCGGCGCAAGCCGTGGGCACGCTGGGCGGTGCCGCCTTCGGCCTGCTGTCCGGTCTGCTCGTCTATGGTGCATTGAAGATGACCGTCGGCATCCGCCTGGACGCGGAGGAGGAGCACCGTGGTGCGGACCTCTCCCTGCACCAGATCACCGCCTATCCCGAGGCGGACGCCCCTGCCCTGCGCTAGCCACCTTCCCCTCTCCACCCCTGGTGGGAGGGTGAGGGCAAGGTCCTTCCGAGAATCCTGGCCCGAAAAACCAAGCCCTCACCCTCCCAAGCCAGAGGCTTGGGCCCCTCCCTCTCCCGCCGGAGGCGAGAGAGGGGCATTTCAGGGTTGCGCCCCTTGCTTTGCCGGGGCCGGGCCATTAGTGTCCGGCCTCGAACCGTTCCCCCCACGACGCCGGATTTCCCAAGCCCCATGAAGGCCGCCGTCATCGTTTTCCCCGGCTCCAACCGCGAACGCGACGCCGTCGCCGCGCTGGAGGCCGCCAGCGGGACCAAGCCGCATCTGGTCTGGCACCGCGACACCGAACTGCCCAAGGTCGACTTGATCCTCGTGCCGGGCGGCTTCTCCTATGGCGATTACCTGCGCTCCGGCGCCATGGCGGCGCACTCGCCGATCATGCGCGAGGTGAAGGCGCGGGCCGATCAGGGCGTGCGGGTGCTCGGCATCTGCAACGGCTTCCAGATCATCACGGAGGCGGGGCTGCTGCCCGGCGCCCTGATGCGCAACGCCAAGCTGAAGTTCGTCTGCCGCACCGTGCACCTGCGCGTGGAGAACACGGACAGCGCGTTCACGGCCAAGTACCGCAAGGGTCAGATCGTCCGCTATCCCGTGGCGCACGGCGACGGCAACTACTGGACCGACGCGGAAGCGGTGAAGCGGCTGGACGGCGAGGGCCAGGTGGCCTTCCGCTACGTCAGCGACGAGAGCCGCGACGATGGGGCTTGGAACCCGAACGGTTCGCTGGACGACATCGCCGGCATCTTCAACGCCAAGCGCACCGTGCTTGGCCTGATGCCGCACCCCGAGGACGCGGTGTCCGCCTTCCACGGCAACACCGACGGCAAGCCCTTGTTCGACGGTCTGGTGGAGGCCCTGTCGTGACCACCGCGCAGCAGCCCGAAGTCTCCCTGGAGATGGCCCGCGAGTTCGGCCTGTCCGAAGGGGAATACAACAGCGCCCTGGAAATCCTGGGCCGCAAGCCGACCTACACGGAACTGGGCATCATCTCGGTGATGTGGTCGGAGCACTGCTCCTACAAGTCGTCCAAGAAGTGGCTGATGACGCTGCCGACCACCGGCCCGCAGGTCATCTGCGGCCCCGGCGAGAATGCCGGCGTGGTCGATGCCGGCGACGGCGACGCCATCATCTTCAAGATGGAGAGCCACAACCACCCCTCCTACATCGAGCCCTTCCAGGGTGCGGCGACCGGCGTGGGCGGCATCCTGCGCGACGTGTTCACCATGGGCGCCCGGCCCATCGCCAACATGAACGCGCTGCGCTTCGGCGCGCCCGACCATCCGAAGACCCGCCATCTGGTGTCGGGCGTGGTCGCCGGCATCGCCCATTACGGCAACTGCGTCGGCGTGCCGACCATCGGCGGCGAGACGAACTTCCACCCGGCCTACAACGGCAACATCCTGGTCAACGCGATGACCGTGGGCGTCGCCAAGGCCGACCGGATCTTCTATTCGGCCGCCGCCGGTGTCGGCAACCCGGTGGTCTATGTGGGATCCAAGACCGGCCGCGACGGCATCCACGGCGCGACCATGGCGTCGGCCGAGTTCAGCGAGGATTCCGAGGAGAAGCGCCCGACCGTGCAGGTCGGTGACCCCTTCACCGAAAAGCTGCTGATCGAGGCCTGCCTGGAGCTGATGGAGACGGACGCCATCGTCGCCATCCAGGACATGGGTGCCGCCGGCCTCACCTCCTCCTCGGTCGAGATGGCCGGCAAGGGCGGCCTGGGCATCGAGCTGGTGCTCGACGACGTGCCGATGCGCGAGGAGGGGATGACCCCCTACGAGATCATGCTCTCCGAAAGCCAGGAGCGCATGCTGATCATCCTGAAGCCCGGCCGCGAGGACGTCGCCCGCGCGATCTTCGAGAAGTGGGAGCTGGACTTCGCCGTCATCGGCCACTTGACCGACAACGGCAAGCTGGTCATCAAGATGCATGGCCAGACTTGGTGCGACATGCCGATCGCGCCGGTGTCCAACGCCTCCCCGCTCTACGACCGCCCGTGGGAGCCGACGCCGGCCGCCGCGGAGCTTGAGGAGTCGGTGCGCGCCCTGCCGTCCGACAAGACGCTGGGCGACATCCTAGAAAAGATCGTCGCCTGCCCCGACCAGGCCTCCAAGCGCTGGATCTGGGAGCAGTACGACAGCCTGGTCAACGGCGACACCCGCTTCATGTCCGGCCAGGCCGACGCGGGCGTGGTGCGTCTGCCCGGCCAGACCAAGGGCATCGCCGTCACCACCGACTGCACCCCGCGCTACTGCCTCGCCGACCCGGTCCGCGGCGGCGCCCAGGCGGTGGCCGAGGCGTACCGCAACCTGTCCGCCGTCGGCGCCCTGCCGCTGGCCGTCACCGACAACATGAACTTCGGCAACCCCGAGAAGCCGCGGATCATGGGCCAGTTCGTGGGCGCCATCCAGGGCATGGCCGACGCCTGCCGCGCGCTGGACTTCCCGGTCGTGTCGGGCAACGTCTCGCTCTACAACGAGACCAACGGCGAGGCCATCCTGCCGACCCCGGCCATCGGCGCCGTCGGCCTGCTGCCGGACGCCATGATGGCCGTGGGCATCGCCTTCAAGAACGAAGGCGACACGATCCTCCTCATTGGTGAAACGAAGGGCCACCTCGGCCAGTCGCTCTACCTGCGGGAGATCCTGGGCCGCGAGGACGGCCCGCCGCCGCCGGTCGATCTGGATGTCGAGCGCCGCAACGGCGACTTCGTCCGCGGCATCGTCCGCGAAGGGCTGGCGGTGTCGAGCCACGACATCCAGGACGGCGGCCTGCTGGTGACCGTGGCCGAGATGGCCATGGCCGGTGGAATCGGCGCCAACCTGTCGGGCCTGGATGGAGCGGACGCCGGCGTGCTGTTCGGCGAGGACCAGGGCCGCTACGTCCTGGCCGTCCGTCCGGAGAACGCCGCGGCGGTGCAGGAGAAGGCCAAGGCTGCCGGCGTGCCGGTGACGGTGCTCGGCAAGACCAACGGCACGGCCCTGACCGGCCGCGGCGGCGAGGCGATCACCATCGCCCGCCTGAAGAAGGCCAACGAGGCCTGGCTGCCGGGCTACATGGCCGCCGCCGAATAAACAGCCGTGATTGACCGAAAAGGCCGGGCGACGGAAACGTCGTCCGGCCTTTTTCTTTGCGCGTCCCTGGGGCGCTGCCCCGCGTCCGAAAAAGATCGCCGTCTCCGCACGGCTGTGCACGCCGGTTGATTCAGGTCAGTCCGGCTGGCTTAACGAATCCTTATACGTGCAGCGGGCATGGTTTTTCCCCGAAACACCGGGACCGGCCCGATCCACCCGCGTGGTGGGTGGCAAGGAGGATGAGGTGACACTGATCAAGTGGAGCGACGAGGGCGGGCAGGTCCGCCTTGGCCTGCCGAGCGACCTCGACCTCGCCATGGCGCAGCCGCTTCTGGAAGGCTTGCGCGCCGGATTCGGCGCGTCCGACACCGTGGTCGCCGACGCGGCCGCGGTGGAGCGCGTCAGCACCGCCTGCATCCAGGCCCTGCTGGCCGCGGCGCGCCACGCCGCCGAACACAACCGCACATTCGCCATCCTGCAGCCGTCCGAGGTCCTGACGGAGGCGTGCGAGGATCTGGGTCTCGCCCCCTGGCTGAAGCAATGGAGCCGAGCGTGAAGAAGAAGGTTCTCACCGTCGACGATTCGCGGACCATGCGGGACATGGTCGCCTTCACGCTGAAGGGCGCGGGCTACGACGTGGTGGAGGCCGGCGACGGGCAGCAGGCGCTGACCCTGATCGGCGCCAACAAGGTGGACCTCGTCATCACCGACCTGAACATGCCGGTGATGGACGGCCTGACGCTGATCCGCCGCCTGCGCGCGACGCCGGCCCACCGCACCCTGCCGATCTTGATGCTGACCACCGAGGCCGACGAATCGAAGAAGGCGGAAGGCCGTTCCGCCGGGGCGACGGGCTGGATCGTGAAGCCCTTCAACCCCGACAAGCTGATCTCCGTCGTGCAGAAGGTCTGCGGCTGACGCAGCGTATCTGGCTTTTGAGGGCACGCCCGTGGAAGACCTGAGCCGGTTCAAGCAAACCTACTTCGACGAGAGCGCGGAGCTGCTGGCGGTGGCCGAATCCGGCCTGCTGCGCCTGACGCCCGGCGAGGTGGACTCCGACGAGGTCAACGCCATCTTCCGCGCCGTCCATTCCATCAAGGGCGGCGGCGGCGCTTTCGGCTTCACCGAGCTGGTCGCCTTCGCGCACGAGTTCGAGACGGTGATGGACGGGGTGCGCAACACCAGCATCCCGGTCACGACGGAGCTGGTGGACACGCTGATCCGCGCCAACGACGTGCTGGGCCAGATGCTGGCCTACGCGCGCGAGGAGGCGGCCGCCCCGCCCGGCACCACCGACGACACCGTCGCCGCGCTGCGCCGCCATCTGGCCGGCGGGCCGGCCGAGGCGGCCGCGCCGGAGCCCGCGCCGACCGCCCAGCCAGCCGCCTATCCGGACGACGAGGACGACGAGGCCGGCATCTTCGGCGACGCCATGGTCGCCATCAGCGCGGCCCGCGAAGCGGAGGAGGGCACGGCGGGTGCCGCCGCCCCGGTTCCCGAGGGCAAGCTGCGCTGGACCATCACCTTCCGGCCGAAGCCCGACCTGCTGCTGTCCGGCAACGAGCCGACCTTCATGCTGCGCGCGCTGCGCCGGCTCGGCGACGCCACCATCGACTGCGACCTGCGGAGCCTGCCGCCCCTCCAGGCGCTGGAGGCGGAGCTTCTGTACCTGTCCTGGACGGTCACGCTGATCGCCGATCCCGACGTGGATCAGGAGAAGATCAACGACGTCTTCGAGTTCGTCGCCGACGAATGCGACATCCGCATCGCCGTCGAGGCCCCGGTCCCCGCGGTCGCGGCCCCGCCCGCGGTGCAGACGTCCACCGATCCGGTGCCGGTGTCGGCCGCCCCTCCGCCGGTGCCGGCCGCCGCGGCCAAGCCGCCAGAGGCCGCGAAGGGCGAACCCGCCAAGCCCCGCGCCAACGGCGGCGGCGGCGGTGGCGGCGAGCACGCCGGCCTGACCAGCCACACCATCCGCGTGGACCTCGACAAGATCGACCGGCTGGTCAACATGGTCGGCGAGATGGTCATCACCCAGGCGATGATCGCGGAGCATGTGCGCGACCTGCCGCCCGGCGAGTTCCAGGAGCTTCTGGAAGGGCTGGAGCAGCTGGCCCAGCACACGCGCGAGCTGCGCGAGAGCGTGATGTCCATCCGCGCCCAGCCGGTGTCCAGCGTCTTCTCCCGCATGCCGCGGCTGGTGCGCGAATGCGCCGCCGCGACGGGAAAGGAGGTGCAGCTGGTCACCTCCGGCGAGACGACCGAGGTGGACAAGACGGTGGTGGAGAACCTCGTCGACCCGCTGACCCACATGATCCGCAACTCCATCGACCACGGGCTGGAAGGCCCGGAGGAGCGGGAGCGCATCGGCAAGCCGCGCGCCGGCACCGTGCACCTGTCGGCGCAGCACCGGTCGGGCCGCATCGTCATCGAGATCACCGACGACGGGCGCGGCATCAACCGGCCAAAGGTGCTGTCCAAGGCCATCGAGAAGGGCCTGGTCCAGCCGGGCGCCAGCCTGTCCGACGAGGAGATCGACAACCTCATCTTCCTGCCGGGCTTCTCCACCGCCGACCAGGTGTCGAACCTGTCCGGCCGCGGCGTCGGCATGGACGTGGTGCGGCGGAACATCTCGTCGCTGGGCGGGCGAATCGGCGTCTATTCGGCGCCGGGCGAGGGCTCCCGCTTCGTGCTGTCGCTGCCGCTGACGCTCGCCGTGCTGGACGGCATGGTGATTTCCGTGGGCGAGGAGCGCTTCGTCCTGCCGCTGACCAACATCGTGGAGAGCCTGCGCCCGAAGGCCGCGGACCTGCACGGGCTGGTCGGCAAGTGCGACGTCATGATGGCGCGCGGCGAGTATGTCCGGCTCGTCTACCTGCACCAGCTGTTCGGCATCCCCAAGGCGGTCACCGACCCCACCCGCGCGCTGGTCGTGCTGGTGGAGACGGAGGACGGCGCGCGCCTCGGCCTCGTCGTCGACGAGGTGCTGGGCCAGCAGCAGGTCGTCATCAAGAGCCTGGAGGCCAACTTCCGCCGCCTGGACGGCGTGGCCGCGGCGACCATCCTGGGCGACGGGCGCGTCGCCCTGATCCTGGACGTCGCCGGCCTGCGCGAGATGAGCCGGCATCACGACTCCGGCTATTCCCGGCCGCCCGACCCGGGACAGGCCGCCCTTCCCGCCGCCCTTCCGTCCCCTGCACTCGAACCGGTCTGAGGCCAAGCGATGACCACCTCCACCGCGCTGACCACCATCGGCAGCACCCGGACCGACGTAATGTCGGTCAACGCCTCCGAAGAGCAGTACGTCACCTTCACCGTCGGCAGCGAGGAATACGGGGTCAACATCCTGTCCGTGCGCGAGATCCGCGGCTGGACGCCGGAAAGCCGGCTGCCCAACCTGCCGGACTATGTGCGCGGCGTGATCAACCTGCGCGGCATCATCATCCCGATCTTCGACCTGCGCGCCCGCTTCGGCGGCGGCGCCACCCAGGTGACCAAGCGCCACGTCGTGGTGGTGATCCAGGTGGGCGAGCGCACGCGCGGCATCCTGGTGGACGCCATCTCCGACATCCTGGCGATCGGCCACGACAGCATCAAGCCGCCGCCCGACGTGGACAGCGGCATGGTCGACGCGGAATACCTGAGCGGCCTCTACACCGCGGAGAACCGCATGGTCACCCTGCTGAACGTGGAGAAGCTGTTCTCCACCGAGGCCGGGGAGGCGGCGGACGCCGCGGCGGCCCGGGTTCCGCTGGCGCTCGACAAGGCGCACTGAGGACGGGCGTCACTGAGAGCGGGTGTCATTGGGGACGGTCGGCGGCGCCGGGGGGAGGCCGCCGACACACGTCGCCAGCACATGATCGACCGCACATGAAAAACGGCAAGCAAACGCGTGGGGGAAGCGCATGTCGGGTCTGAGCATCTCGAAGCGGTTGTGGCTCGCCTTCGGGCTCCTGCTGGCCCTGCTGGTGGCGCAGGTCGGCGCGGGCATGCTCGGCATCCGCAGCCTGAACAACAACGTCGACGCGGTGCTCGCCTCCTCGGACCTGGCGAGCTTCGCCAAGGATTTGTCGGCCCGGCTCGCCAACCAGCGCATCCAGGGCCGCGACTACCTCTTCACCGGCGACCCCAAGGCGCTCGACCGCCAGCGGACGCTCCGCGCCGAGTTCGACCGGGCGATGGCCGGGCATGAGGCCGCCATCAAGGCGTCGCCGCAGGCCGCGAAATTCGCCGAGCTGTCCCGGCTGCACGCCGAGTACCACGCCCAGTTCGAAGCCGTGCGCGCCCACCGCGAACGCTACGACGCGGCGATCCGGCAGCGCATGGACCCGCTGGGTGCCGCCATCACCGACCGGCTGGAGCGGCTGTCGGAGGAAACGCTGGCCTCCGGCGGCAAGGACGCCGCGCTGGCGGTTGGCGAATTGGCGAAGCACTGGGCGCTGGTGCGGCTCTACGCCAACCGGGCCATCGGGATGCGCGACGCCGGCGCGCCGCGCCTGCTCGACGCCAACCTGAAGGAGATGCTGGAGCACGTCCGCGAGGCGCAGACCCTGCTGACCGACGCCACGCTTCTGCAGGGCCTGCGCGAGGTCGAGGCGCGCGCGCCGGACTACCGCGCCGCCTTCGCCGAGGCCGTCGCCGTCGACCAGGACATCGACCGGCTGCGCGCCGAGGTGGTCGCGAAGGTGGTGTCCCGGCTGAACGAGACGCTGGAGGCGGTGGTCGCCGGCGTGCACGCGGAGCAGGACGCGATCGAGCGGCAGGCCGAAGGCGAGGTGACGAAGAACCTGGTCCTGTCGCTGGCCATCGGCGGCCTGTCGCTCCTGCTGGGCGTCCTGGCGGCCCGCGCCATCGCGCGGTCCATCGCGGGGCCGGTCAACGGCATCCGCAAGGTCATGGCCGACCTGACCGACGGGCACCTGTCCGTCACGGTGCCGCACACCGACGGGCGCGACGAGCTGGGCGAGATGGCCCGCGCCGTGGACGCCTTCAAGGACGACGCGGTGTCCGCCGTGCGCTCCCGCATCGCGCTGGACCGGGTGTCGGCCAGCATCATGATGGCGGACGCCGACGGCGCGATCACCTACGCCAACGCCTCCCTGCTGGCCATGTTCAAGGCGGCGGAGGCCGACCTGAAGGCGGTCCTGCCCAACTTCGACAGCGACGGGCTGGTCGGCCGCAACCTCGATTCCCTCCATTCCGATCTTCAGGGCGATACGGCGCAGCCGCGCGCCACCCTGACCGGCCTGACCGCCACCCACCGGGGGACGATCAAGGCCGGGCGCCGCACCTTCCAGGTGATCGCCAACCCGGTCGCCGGCCGCCATGGGGAGCGTCTGGGCACCGTCATCGAATGGCGCGACCTGACCGACGAGCTGTCCATCGAGGCGGAGATCGCCGGCATCGTCGACAGCGCGGTGCGCGGCGACTTCTCCCGCCGCATCGACCTGGCGGGCAAGGCCGGCTTCTTCCGGCTGGTCAGCGAGGGCATCAACCGGCTGGCCGGCAACGTCTCCGACGTGGCGGAGGAGCTGGCCTCGACCCTGGAATCGCTGGCGCAGGGCGACCTGTCGCGCCGCATCGACCGGCCCTACGAGGGCGTGTTCCAGCGCCTGAAGGAGGACTTCAACAACACGGTGGAGAAGCTGTCGGAGATCGTCCGCCGCATCAACGCCGCCGCGGAGTCCATCGCCACCGCCAGCGGCGAGATCGCCGAGGGCAGCCTGGACCTGTCCGAGCGCACGGAGCAGCAGGCCTCCTCGCTGGAGGAGACGGCGGCGAGCATGGAGGAGTTGGCGGCGACCGTGCGCTCCAACGCCGACAACGCCCAGCAGGTGACCAGCGTCGCCAACGACGCCCGGACCGCCGCCGAGCGCGGCGGGCAGGTGGCGGCCAGCGCCGTGGACGCCATGCGCCGGATCGAGCAGTCGTCGCAGAAAATCTCCGACATCATCGGGGTGATCGACGAGATCGCCTTCCAGACCAACCTGCTGGCGCTGAACGCCGCCGTCGAGGCCGCCCGCGCCGGCGACGCGGGCCGCGGCTTCGCGGTGGTGGCGCAGGAGGTGCGCAACCTCGCCCAGCGCTCCGCCCAGGCGTCCAAGGAGATCAAGACGCTGATCCTGGACAGCGGGGCGCAGGTGCGCGACGGCGTGGACCTCGTCCGCTCCGCCGGCGCGACGCTGACCGACATCGTGTCCGGCATCTCCCGCGTCGCCGACCTGGTGTCGGAGATCGCGCGGGCCACGGCGGAGCAGGCCTCCGGCCTGGACGAGGTGAATTCGGCCGTCGCCCAGATGGACGAGATGACCCAGAAGAACGCCGCGCTGGTCGAGGAGAGCACGGCCGCCGCCCGCTCCCTGGAGGAGCAGGCCGGGCAGCTGCGCCAGCAGATGGCCTTCTTCGCGCTGGACCGCGCCGCCGCGCTGGGGCGCAGCGGGGCCGGCGACCTGACGCGCCATGTCCAGCTGATCGAGAACACCAAGATCGACCACCTGACCTTCCGCGAGAACGTGCTGAAGGCCGTGCAGGGCCGCGGCGACGCCACCGCCGACAAGCTGGCCGACCACCATCACTGCCGGCTGGGCAAGTGGTACGACACGGTGGACGACGCGGTCGTGCGCTCCTCCCCCGCCTTCGCCCGGCTGGCCGAGCCGCACGCCCGCTTCCACGAGGCCGGCAAGCGCGCGCTGAAGGCCCACGAACAGGGAGACGACGCGGCCGCCGCCCGGGCGCTGGAGGATCTGGAACGGCTGTCGGGCACGGTGCTCGGGCTGCTCGACACGCTGGCTGCCGATGTCCGGGCCGCCGATGTCCGTGGGCGCGCCGCATGAGCAGCGCCTGGATCGACAGCGGCGGGGACGGTCCATGACCGCCGCCACGCCCGCATCGCAGAGCCCCGCCGCCCCGGCCGCCGCCGGCCGGCGGGAATTTCCGTTCGAGAAGCGGCATTTCGAGTTCATCGCGCGCATGCTCCACCAGCTGGCGGGGATCGCGCTCGCCCCGCACAAGGTGGAAATGGTCTATTCCCGCCTCGCCCGGCGGTTGCGGGAGCTGAACCTGGCGGACTTCGACGCCTACTGCGCGCTGCTGGAGAGCGAGGACGGCGGCAACGAGATCGGCTTCCTGGTCAACGCGCTGACCACCAACCTGACCAGCTTCTTCCGGGAATCGCACCACTTCGACTATCTGGCGAAGACCGTCGTCCCGGACATCCGCGCGCGGCACGGCGGGGAGTCCTCGCACCCGCGGCTGCGCCTGTGGTCGGCCGGCTGCTCCTCGGGGCAGGAGCCCTACACCATCGCCATGGTGCTGGCCGCCGCCTTCGGGCCGGAGCTGCGGCGCTGGGACGCCAAGATCCTCGCCACCGACATCGACACCCACATGATCGACACCGCCCGCCGCGGCGTCTACCCGGCGGAGGTGGCGGCCAGCATCCCCGGCCCCCTGCGCGACCGCTTCACCCGGCGCCTGCGCGAGGACGGCGAGGCGAAGATCGTGGTGGAGGAGGATCTGAAGCGGCTGATCACCTTCAAGCCGCTGAACCTGCTGGAGCATTGGCCCATGAAGGGGCCGTTCGACGCGATCTTCTGCCGCAACGTGCTGATCTATTTCGACCGCGCCGGGCGCACCCAGGTGATCGAGAATTTCGCCCGCCTGCTGGAGCCCGGGGGGTGCCTGTTCCTCGGCCATTCGGAAAGCCTCTACGGCGTGTCCAACCGGTTCCGCCAGACCGGGCCGACCATCTACCGGAGGCTGCCATGACCGGCTTCGCAGGCCGCCGCGCCACCCAGGCCCGGCCGAACACGCTGCGGGAAGGTGGGGCGCGGCAGAGCGGCACCCGGCAGCCCGGCGGCTACTTCAACGCCCAGTTCCAGGCCCACACGCTGAAGGTCTTCCTGGGGCATCACCTGGTCAGCGACCGGTCGGACGTGATGATGGTCACCACGCTCGGCTCCTGCGTGGCCGCCTGCGTCCACGACCCGGCGGCGGCCATCGGCGGCATGAACCATTTCCTGCTGCCCGAGGTGCCGGAGTCGGAAGACGGCGGGACCGGCGCCGCCGCGCGCTACGGCTCGGTCGCCATGGAGCGGCTGATCAACGACCTGCTGTCACGCGGCGCCCGGCGCGACCGTCTTGAGGTGAAGCTGTTCGGCGGCGCCCGCGTCATCGATTCCAGCTTCGACGTCGGCCAGAGCAACGCCCGCTTCGCGCTGGACTATGTGCGGCGCGAGGGGCTGAAGCTGGTCGGGCAGGATCTGGGGGGCGGCTCCGCCCGGCGGGTCCATTACTTCCCGAACACCGGCAAGGCCCTGCGCAAGCTGCTGCGGCCGGAGGCCCTGTCGGAGACGGCGCACCAGGAACTGCATTTCCGCTCCACCCTGCGGCAGCAGCCGATCGAGGGCGACGTGGAACTGTTCGGAGAGGATTGAGCCATGCCCCATCCCATCCGTTCGCGGCCCATCCGCGTGGTCATCGTGGACGACAGCAGCCTGATGCGGGAGATGCTGAAGTCCATCCTGTCCGAGGAGCCCGGCATCGAGGTGGCCGGCGTCGCCCGCGACCCCTACGAGGCGCGCGAGATCATCAAGCACACCAACCCGGACGTGATCACGCTCGACATCGAGATGCCGCGCATGGACGGGCTGTCCTTCCTGGAGAAGATCATGACGCTGCGCCCGACGCCGGTGGTCATGGTCTCCTCCCTGACGCGGGAAGGGTCCGACGCGACCATCCGCGCGCTGGAGATCGGCGCGGTGGACTGCGTCGCCAAGCCCGACGGCGCCGACGGCCACGGCTTCGAGGCGATGACGCAGGAGCTGGTCGGCAAGATCCGCGTCGCGGCCACCGCGCGCCTGTCGATGCGGCGGCCCCACACGACCGCCTCCCCCACCCTGCCGACGCCGCGGCGCGCCGGGTCGGGCACGCGCCTCATCGCCATCGGCGCCTCCACCGGCGGGGTGGAGCGCATCCGCGACGTGCTGGCGGTGATGCCGGCCGACTGCCCGCCCATCGTCATCACCCAGCACATGGGGCCGAGCTACGTGCCGAGCTTCGCCGCCCGGCTCGACCGGCTGTCGGCGCCGTCGGTGCGGCTCGCCACGCAGGGGGCGCGGCTGGAGCAGGGCGTGGTCCACATCGCCCCCGGCGACCGCCACCTGGTCGTCATCCGCGACGCCCATGGCTATTCCTGCCACATCCAGGACGGCCCGCCGGTCAGCGGCCACCGCCCGTCGGTCGACGCGCTGTTCTCCTCCGTCGCCCGCGCGGCGGGGGCCAACGCGGTCGGCGTGATCCTGTCCGGCATGGGCCGCGACGGGGCGACGGGCCTGCTGGCCATGCGCGAGGCCGGGGCCTACACGATCGGCGAGCAGGAATCGAGCTGCGTCGTCTATGGCATGCCGCGTGCCGCCAAGGAGGCCGGCGCCGTCGCCATCGAGCTGCCGCTGGCCCAGATACCGGCCGAAATGCTGCGCGCGTTCGACGCCATCGGCGATCGACCGCGGGCGAACTGAGGAGCACCACCATGTCTTACGACCGGTCTTTCCGCGGATCGCACGGGGGCGGCGGGTCCTACGGCGACCATGTCGCCCTCGCGGAGCCTGAACTGGAATCGCTGGGAACGGTGTCGCCCGCCACGGCGGAAAAGCTCCCCGTCACCGCCGACCTGCTGTCCACCTGGCTGGGCTACGCCGACGTGCAGCGCCGCACGCTGGAGGCCATCCAGCACGAGCTGTCGCGCACGTCGGACACGGTGGAGTCCGCCACGCTCGACCTGTCCTCCCGTTTCCGCGAGCTGGCCGAGAAGGCCATGGAGCAGTCGCTCCGGGTGGAGCAGATCGTCAGCATGGCCGGGTCGGTCGCCATCGACGGCGAGCGGGTGCCGATGGACCAGCTGGTCGTCGGCATGCAGGACATGATCGCGGACATGATCACCAACATCGTGACGCTGTCGCGCCACGCCATGAGCATGGTCTACCTGCTGGACGACGTGCAGAAGGACGTGTCGGAGCTGGAGAAGTCCATCGCCGACATCGACGTCATCAACCGGCAGACCAACTTCCTGGCGCTGAACGCCACCATCGAGGCGAGCCGCGCCGGCGAGGCGGGCCGGACCTTCGCGGTGGTGGCGCAGGAGGTGCGGCACCTGTCCCGCTCCACCGGGGAACTGGCCGACCGCATGCGGTCCAAGGTCACCGCCGTGGTCAAGGGCGTGCGCAACGGCCACGACATCCTGCGCCAGATCGCCAACACCGACATGTCGCCGCAGATGCTCGCCAAGGAGCGGGTGGACAAGACGATGGAGAGCCTGGTCGACCAGACCAACCACTTCCAGACCGTTCTGGAGACCGCGGCGGTGGTGTCGTCCGACATGTCCTCGACCATCGGGCACATGGTCACGGGCATGCAGTTCCAGGACCTGACCAAGCAGCGGCTGGAAGCGATCAATGACAGCCTGGCCATCATGTCCGCCGGCCTGGATGAACTGGAGAACCGCACCCGCGTCGAATTGCCCGCTTCCTTGAACGGCCGCGTTCCGCAGGAATGGCTCGACGAACTACTTGGCCGTTTCACGCTGAGCGAGATGCGGCAGCGGTTCGTGCGGAAGTTGTTGTTGGAAGGGACGGCGCTCGACGAGCACGGCGTGCTTGACGTGGATGCCGGCCACGACGACAGTTCCGGCGGCGACATCGAACTCTTCTGATCACGCTTACGGGTCCGGCCGGCGACGGCCCCCGCCCCACGACCCTGCAGGGACATCCGACCGATGGATTACGGAATAGAGGACAAGGACCAGGAGACCGTCGTTCGGCTGCGCGGCCGCCTGACCTTCAACGACCACGGCAAGCTGCGCGCGCTCATCCGCGAGATGCTGCAGACCAAGGCGAAGCGGCAAGTCCTCGACCTGTCGGCGCTGGAATTCGTCGATTCCGCGGGCATCGGCATGCTTCTGATCGCACGGGAGGAGATGTCCAACGTCGACAAGCTGCTGATCCTGCGGGCCGCCGCCGGGCAGGTCAAACGCGTGCTGACGGTGGCGCAGCTCAACAAGATCGTGGCGATCGAGGACTGATCCCCTTGGCGCCGGACCGCCCCCCCGTGGAACACTCCCCCATGGACCGCCCCCCCATGGAGCAGCCGCGCGTCGCCGCCTTGTGCGGGCTGGGCGTGCCGGCCGAACGGCTGGAGCGCCTGTCCGCGGCGCTGCGCCTTCCCCTGTGGCGGCCCGGCGATTACCCTGACGACTCCCCCAGCGACTCCGCAGATCCGACGCGCGCCGCCGCGACCGTCCTGGCGCTGCTCGACGGCCTCGACACCGCCGAGGCGGCGGAGTCCTGGGCGCGGCCCATTGCCGCATGGATCGAGGTGGGGACCCTGTCCGACGAGGCGTTGGCCGCCGCCGCCGGACGGGCGCGGCGGGCCGACCTGTTCGCCTTCCTGACCACGGCGACGGCGAACCACGTCCACCTCGCCGCGCGGATCGTCCGGGCGATCACCGACCTCCATCCGCTGCCCGACACCCAGCGCGACGACATGGAGCTGGCGCTCCACGAGGCGGTCAGCAACGCGCTGGTGCACGGCAACCTCCAGGTCGAGGGCATGAAGGGGCTGAGCGTCGCGGCGCTGGAGCGCTTCTCCCAGGACTTGGCGGCGCGGATGGCCGACCCGCTCTTCGCCAACCGCCGGATCGAGGTCGCCGTCTGGCTGGACGCCGACGGCATCCTGGTCGAGGTCGCCGACGAAGGCACCGGCTACGCCCGTCCGGAGCACATGGAGTTCGGCGCGTCCGGCCGTGGGCTCGACATGATCGCGGCCATCGCGGAAGAGCTTCAGCTGCTCGACGGCGGCCGGCGCATCCGCATGAGGTTCCCGCTGTGAACGGCGTGTCGGCAGGAGCCGGGCAAGGCGAATTGTTCCAAGGCGACCGGCCGGCCACCGCCGATTGCCACATCCTGGTGGTGGACGACACCGACTTCAACCGCACCCTGATCGGGGCGCTGCTGACCGAGGCGGGCTTCCACGACATCGCCTACGCCAAGGACGGCTTCGACGCGCTGTCGCAGATCGCGGCGCGCACGCCGGACCTGGTGATCCTGGACATCATGATGCCGGGCATGGACGGGTTCGAGGTGTGCCGGCGGCTGCGCGCCGACCACGCCTACGCCGACCTGCCGGTGCTGGTGCAGACCGCCCTGTCGTCCAGCGACGACCGCAACAAGGCCTTCGCCTCCGGCACCACCGACCTGATCTCCAAGCCGCTGGACCGGGCGGAGCTGCTGGCCCGCGTGCGCATCCACCTGGAAAACCGCGTCCTGATCCGCGACCTGCAATGCTACCGCGCGCGCGTGGAGGGGGAACTGGCGATGGCGCGGTCCATGTACGACCACCTGCTGCCCTCCCCCGCTCTGCGCGCCTCGCTGAAGGACAGCGCCGGGGTGGATCTGCGCTCCCACATCCTGCTGTCGTCCGACATGGGCGGGAACATCTGGGGCGTCCTGCCGCTGGACGGCGGGCGCTTCGGCGTGTTCCTGCTGGACATGGCCGGGCGCGGCGTGTCGGCGGCGCTGAACGCCTTCCGCATGCACACGCTGATCCACGAGCTGGCGCCGACGCTGGGCGACCGGCCGGACGCCTTCCTGGCGGAGCTGAACGACCGCGCCGTCACGCTGCTGGAGCTGGGGGAGCACGCGACGGTCATCTACGGCGTCGTGGACGGCGCGGCCGGCCGCTTCACTTACGCGGCGGCGGCGGCGACCCATCCCCTGGTGATCCGCCCCGACGGGGCGGCGCTGCTGTTCGGCGACGCGACCGGCCGGCCGGTGGGCATCACCGCGGGCAACCGCTACGACGCCTGCACGCTGCCCTTCCCGCCCGGCGCCCGGCTCGCGCTCTACTCGAACGGCGTGCTGGAGGCCCTTGATGGCGGCGGGGAGGACGGCGGGGATGGCCAAGCCTTCGACCGCAACGTCGCCGCCGCGGTGAGCGCCGCGGGGGACGACGGCGACGCCTTCGCGACCCTCACCGCGGCCTTGGCCGCAGCGCTGGGGGAAACGCCGCCGGACGACCACACGCTCGTCTGGATCGAGCGCGGGAGGGCGGCATGAACGACCAACCCGATTCCCCCCAGGTCCTGGAAAACGCGCGGGTGATGGTGGTCGACGACAACCGCGTCAACCGCCACCTGCTGCTGGCCCTGCTGGAACGCGGCGGCGTCCGGCACATCGAAATGGCCGAGGACGGCAACGACGCGCTGGCCCGCATGGACCAGTTCCGGCCGGACATGATCCTGCTGGACCTGATGATGCCGAACCTGGACGGGTTCGAGATGTGCCGGCTCCTGCGCGCCGACCCGGCCTGGAAGGATCTTCCGGTGCTGGTGCAGTCCAGCCTGAACCGGGCGGAGGACCGCGCCAAGGCCTTCGCCGCCGGGGCGACCGACTACGTCACCAAGCCGATCAACGCCGTGGAGCTTCTGGCCCGCGTGCGCATCCACCTGCAGAACCGGGCGCTGCTGCACGACCTCCGGCTGTTCCGCGAGCGCACGGAGACCGAACTGGCGCTCGCCCGCAAGATGCAGGAGCGGCTGCTGCCGACGCCGGACCGCCTCGCGGAACTGGAAGCCGCCACCGGGGTGCGCATCCACGCCCATTTCGCGCCGTCGTCGGAGCTGGGAGGGGACTTCTGGGACCTGAGGATCGACGGCCGGGGCCGGGCCGTGGTGACGATGGTGGACTTTTCCGGCCATGGCGTCGGGGCGGCGCTGAACACCTTCCGCCTGCACGCCATCGGCCAGCAGATGGATTTCACCGACTTCTCACCCGCCGCCTTCCTGGCGACGGTGAACAAGCGCCTCTGCGCGCTGCTGCCCAGCGGGCAGTTCGCGACGATGCTGGCGGGCGTCGTCGACCTTGCGGAGAACCGCTTCGTCTACGCGTCGGCCGGCTCGACGCGGCCGATGCTGTGGGCGCCGGGCGACGCCGAGCCGACGCTGGCCGAAAGCGCCGGCCTGCCGCTCGGCCTGCTGCCCTCCGCGACGTATGAGGAGCGCTCCGCCCCGCTGCCGGAGGGCGGGCGGCTGTTCCTCTATTCCGACGGCGCCATCGAGATCCCGGTCGGCGGCGACGTGCTGGACGAGCCCGGCCTCGCCTCCATGGTCGCCGCGCGGATCGGCGAGACGGACGACCGGCGCTTCCTCGACGGCCTCCTCGACGCGTTGCGCGCCACCGGGCCCATCGACGACGACCTCACCGCCCTGGTGCTGACGCGGACCGGGTGAGCGGATGCACGTTTTTTGCGACGAATCCGGAGGGACCGGCCGGGACGACAGCTTGTTCTTAACGGCAGCCGCTCCGCTTTCGGCTGACGAAGCCGCGCGCGTCATGAAGAAATTTCGAAAAGCAACCGGCATGCGCGGCGAGATAAAAGGCAGCCGACTGACGTTCAATCAACGCGATTTATTCTTTGATCTTCTGAATAGCAGCACCGACACTCCGATCGGAGTTGCGTATTGTGACGGACATAGTCCACTCGGAAACTGGGCACTTGGATCGATCAAAGAGCAAGATCTGTGGGCAGAATTGCTCATTGAAAGCGTTCTGCTGATCGGAGAAGGCAACTTTATTACAGTTTCCGCAGACCGCCGTTATCATGGCTCACAGGCCAGAAGGCTGCAAGACCATGTCAGCTCGAGCATAGCGAACAATGTCGGAGCCAACAGGGTGCAAGTTCAATTTGTTGATAGCGAAAACAGCAATGGCGTACAAATTGCCGATATTGTCGCAAACACAGTTTACAGAATGCTCAGGGGAGGAAATTTTTCAGCTGATATTTTAAGGTGGATGCCTGAGCAAAAATTTGCGATCAGACCTTTGGAGCTGAAGACAAAACGTCCACATTGGCTGGAACCGGCAATGGCCTGAAACCAAAAGAGCCGCCCCGAAGGGCGGCTCTTGATTGGGGGTCGGCACACCGCCGAGTGGTCCTGCCTCAAGTCACTAGCGGGGCCATACAGCCCCTCCTTAGCGGGCGACGGTTGCGGTGCTTGCGCACGCTTACCACGACACCCCCAAAAGGTATTCCTTGGCTCGTGGTCCGTCAAGGCAAACCCAGGGCCCGCCTTAAAGATTCGCCAGCGCCTTGCGGATGGCCTCGCGGAAGCCGTCGAGGGAGGCGATGTTCAGCAGGAACAGCACTTGGCCGCAGGCGTCGCCGGAGGCCAGCGCGACGTCGATGCGCACGAACAGGATCGGGTCGGTGTCGGCGGCGCCGATGATCTCCGCCGGCTGGCCGGTGCTGCAGCAGGGCAGCGCGCCGGCGACCTCGCTCTCCACAAGGTTCGACAGGCTGGCAAGGCAGCCGTTCAGGATGATGTTGCCGATCTCCGTCAGCGCGTCCAGTTCGACCTCGCCCGGCGCGCTGGCGGCCGGATCCACGGGCATCAGGCGGCCGACCAGGGCGAGCGTCCCGCGTTCCGGGAAGATCAGCATCGCCTGGCCGGTGAAGGGACCGCTGAAGTCCCCCTGCACCGCGCAGACGCGGGCGGCGGAGTCGGCGTCGAACTCCCGGGCGATCTGATGGGCGATGCGGGAACGGCTGGACACCGACAGGGAGGGCACCGACAGGTGGACCTCCTCGCCGAGCATGTCGCCGAGGGCTGCGGCCGATTGTCCCATGCCAATGTTGAACAGCTCGGCGATCGCGTCGGCCTCGCCGGGGTCGAGGGAGAGCAGCGGCATGGCGGTCACTGCCCCGCCGCGGCCAGGAACTCCCGAATCTTGTCGGAGGTGATGGGCTTCGGAATGAACCGGCAGCCGAGCGCCTCCGCCTTCTTCCTCAGCGCGTCCTGCACGTTGGCGGTCAGGATGCCGATGGTCAGGCCGGGATACAGCTCCTTCAGCTTCGCGGACAGGGTCAGCCCGTCCATACCCGGCATGTTGTAGTCCACGATCGCCGCCACCGGGACGGTTCCGTCCAGCTTGCCCAGCGCTTCGTCGCCACCGGCCGCCGACAGGATGGTCCAGTCCGGCCGAAGCGAGGCGATCACGCTGCCGACCATGTCCCTGGCGAGACGGCTGTCGTCGACGATCAAAACAGTGGTCATTCCGGGCCCGGTCCGTGAAGAGTGCGTGCGGTGCGGAATCCTTTTTACCCCAAATGGATTTGCCGCCTCAAGCCACGGCTTCCCGCAGCGGCGGCCCGGCCCTATGCTGGCGGCGCCATGACCGCACCGCTCCAAGCCACGCAACGGAACGAGCCGTTCCGTGTCGTGCTCGACACCAACATCCTCGTCGCCTACGCGCTGCTCGATGACGAGGTTCCGCGGCGCAACCTCGCGGTCCGGGACTGCGTTGCGGCGGTGCGGACGCGGGGCCGGCTGTACGCCTCGGACGCCACGCTGGCGGAGTTGCACGCCGTGCTGATGCGGCCGACGTTCGACCGGTACAAGCCGCCGGAGCAGCGCGAGGCCTTCCTGGCGGCCCTGGCGACGGACATTTGCCGGCTGGAGTCCGTGCCCGACGTCCGGCTGTGCCGCGATCCGGACGACGACATGTTCCTCGCCGTGGCGCTGGCCGCGGACGCCGATTGGCTGGTCACGGTGGACCGGCAGCTCCTGTCCGTGCGCCGCGTCGGCCGCACGCGCATCCTCCGCCCGGAGCGCTTTCTGGAACAGCTGTCGGCGCCGGCCACCTGATCGGGCCAAGAACGGGCAAGCGGGCGGGTTCGCACTTTGTGCTCGACAAGCGGGACTCGTTCCTTAGAATGAACCGAGAACACTTCGCAAACCGCGGGTGAACAGCCTCGCGTGAACCGTTTCGTGTGAATGGTGGGTAATCGGCGGGTGAGTCGGATGAGCACGCAACCCCTTCTGTTTGACAGCCTGCCCGAGACGGAACGGGCGCGCAAACCGGCCCGCCGGTCGCGTGCCACCACGGTCGCCGAGCCGATGGCCGTCGACGTGGTGCGCGAAGCCGTGCCGGCATCGCCGGCGACCGGCCGTTCTGCGGTTCCGGCCACCACGATTCCCATGGCGCTCGTTCCGCCCACCGCTCCGGTCCCGCCGTCCTTCGACCCCGCCGCCCTGACCAACGCGGAGCTGCGCGCGCTTGTCCAGGCCCTGCCCGACCAGAAGCTCGCCCATCTCCTGGCCGAGTCGGCCCGCGAACTGAAGCGGCGCGTCGCCCCGGACGGGTGGGAGGAGGACGCCGACTCCGGCCCCTTCGAGCCGAACCCCATCCTGCTGCGCGCGGCGCGCCAGACGGTCGGGGAGCTGTCCGGAGATGATAGTTAGCCCATCCAACATTTCCGCTTTCATGACCTTCGGCATGGGAAAGTTTACGCGACAAGACACGCCCAAATGTGCAATCATGTGTCGGTAACCTAGCCTGGGCCGTGCCCCTTGAGGGAGCCGCCATCGGGCTGGGCAGGGGGCCGCTCCGGAGCCGCCTTTCGCGAGCCATTCCGCGCGGTCCACTGGTCGGATCCGTCGTGACTCCGCCTCGACGGGCGGGGACGGTCGGGCCGCACAGGCTGCGGGGGAGGAAGCGTTGGATTGGATCACCTGGCTGCAGGATTGGGGCAACGCCTTTTATCCACTGGCCTTCGCGTGGGCGTTCTTCGAAGGCGAAACCTTCGTCATTTTCGGCGGCATGGGTGCACACCTCGGCATCGTCAACCTGTACTGGCTGGTTGGCGCGGTCTGGATCGGCAGCTTCCTCGGTGACCAGTGTTATTTCTGGCTCGGCCGCAAATGGGGCACCAAGGCGCTGGCCCGCTTTCCGGCGTGCGAAGCGCGCGCCGCACGCGTGCTTCAATGGCTGGAAGACTACGGAGTCGGGTTCATACTAGTATTCCGTTTCCTGTACGGCGTGCGGAACATCGCGTCCGTCGCCGTCGGCACCTCGCGCATGCCCTGGCGCAAGTTCCTGTTCTGGAACTTCCTCGCCGCCGGCATCTGGGCGTGGAGCTTCGCCGGGGCCGGCTACCTGTTCGGCGAGGCCGCCGCCGCGATCGGCGAGAATGGCCCGAAGATCCTGCTGCTCATCGCGCTCGGCATCGGCGCCCTGTTCTTCACGCTGAAGAGCGTTATGTGGGTGCGGCGCCGTGTCGCGGCGTCCGAGACCCAGGCCTGAACCGACGTCGGAAAGGCGATCAACACGACGGCGGCTTCTTCCGGGAAGCCGCCGTCTTCACGCCGTTTGCGCCTAAACCGGCGATGGCGCGGCCCCGGCGGGAAGGACGGCGGTGAGGCGAACGGCCACACGGCCGGACCGGACAACCCGTTCCCCACGGGCGACGACCCGATCCTCGGCGATGAGGTCGACCGGGTCCCCGACCTCGCGGTCCAGCGCGATGGTTCCACCCGCCGTCAGTTCCTGAACCGCGGCGAGACTCAGGTCGGCCGCGCCGACCACCACCGACACGCGCACCGGAATGTCCTGAAACGGCAGCGCGCCCCGGCCCGCGGGAGACGGTTCCGGCCCGACCTCCGATCCGATGTCCGGCAGGGGAACGGCGGCCAGCGACGGCGATCCGACGCCGATGCCGACGGCCCAACGCGTTCCTTGCTGGCCGAGCACCCCGCGGGCCACCACAAGTCCGTCCACCGTCAGGGCAACCTTGTCCCCCGGCTGGTCATCAAAACGCACGACCGCACCGGGGCGCCAGGACAGCAGCTCGCCAAGCGGCACATCCGCCGTGCCGGCCACCGCCTGCACGCGAACGGCGGCCCGCGCCACCTCGGCCCGCAGGTGCGCTTCCCACCGGGGATCCCGGCCGAAGCGCTCCCCCATGAACATCCGGCCGAGCGCCGCGCGCACCGGTTCCAGCGTTCCATAGGGGATCAGCAGTTCGAACCGGCCCGCACGGCACGGCGCGGTCAGGACGAGGTCGGCGACGAAGCACGCGTTGTGCGGGCGGGTGATGCAGGCGTGGCGCGAGGAGTCCTCCAGCCGGTCCAGCGGAAAGGCAACCGTGCCGATGGGTTCGAAGGCGACGGCGAGCTCACCCAACGCCGCGCGCACGAACGCCTCGGCAAAGGCGCGGTCGAGGCTGTTCGGCTGCCGCCGCGCAAGGCGCAGGCCGGCCGCTTCCGGGCTTCCCCCAAGCCCGATTTCCACAAGGCTGTCCAGCAGGTCGCCGTGCAGGACGAGCAGGGCGTAACCGTCCCACGGCTCCGCCCGGAACACCGCCAGCAGCAGCGCGTCGGTGGCGTTCATCCAATCGCCGAACCGCACGGAGCGGAGGGCCTCCAGCCCAACCTCCGCCAAACCACCCCCTGCTTGGCCGGAGTTGGGCCGCAGGCTGCTGGACAGAAGGCGCACGAACCGGTCCATGACCACTTCGAGCATGGGAAGCCGGTCCACCCGGACCTCCCGCGTGTTCAGCATCGCCGCAAGGCCGGGCGCCAGCGGCGGCAGGACCGGAGCGGCGTCGGAACCGGAAACGGGACCGGGCGCAACCGGAGGCGGGGGCGGCACCTGACTCTGCAACGCCGCCGCTGCGCTGTCCCGCTGGTCCGGCGGCAGATGCCCGATGATCCGCGCGACCTCGGCTGTGCGGTCACCACCCACCGGTTCGGGCCGGTCCAGCAGGTCGGCGCGGAGGACCCGCTCCAGCATCGCCAAGGCTTCCGGCTCCGCCGGGCGGGTCACGGCCATGCCGCGCAGCGCGCGGGCGCGCATTTCGTCGGACAGCCCGGACAGCAGCTCCGCAGCCCGGTCGGGCGGTAGCAGAAGAAGCAGCGCCGCGACGGTCTGCGGCGCCTGCGGCTCCAGCCAGCGGACCAGGCGCGCCGCCGGCACATCGGCCAGCCACGCCCACACAGTATCCTCGCTGACTCTGTTTTCGCTGGCCCCGTTCGCTCCGCCCATGCTGTCCTCCGGGGCTTCGTTATGGACGCTGGAGTTATGGACGCCGGGCGATCCACACGGTCGTCAGGTCGTCGCGCAGCGGCTGCTTCGTGCGGGCGTAGAAGTGGTCGAGCAGCGGGATCAGCGGCTGCGTCCGGTTGATCGCCAGGGCCCCGCGCAGGACGTCCGGCACGCCGTCCTGGCCGATCGGGCCGTTGCCCTCGCCGCTGCATTCGATCAGCGCGTCGCTGTAGAGGAACAGGAAGCCCCCGCGCGGCAGGCGCAGGCTGCGGTCCACATACTTCGCCCGCCGCGAGGCGCCGAGCACCAGGCCCGCGGAGTCGAGCAGCCGGATGTCGCCGCCCACCCCCAGCACCGGATTCGGCGCGCCGGCCGACGCGTAGGTCAGCGTGTCGGTGTGCAGGTCGAGGATGCCGAAGAAGGCGGTGGCGAACTGCCCCGTCGGCAACACGTCCTTCAAGGCGCCGTTCAGGTTCGCCAGCCATTCCGACGGCGGCACGTGCTGCATGGGGAAACGGTCGATCAGCGTGTGCAGGCGGAAGGCGTTGATGGCCGCGGTGATGCCGTGGCCCGCGAAGTCGGCGATCAGGAAGGCAACGCGGTTGTCGTCCAGCGGGTAGACGTTCCAGAAGTCGCCGCCCAGCTCCGACGAGGTCTCGAAATGGGCGTCCAGCACCAGCTCGTACCGCTCCGCGATGGCCTGCAGCCGCTTCGGCTCGGGCAGCAGGGACAGCTGCATCGCCTGGGCGTGCTTCAGCTCCCGCTCCACCCGCTCCCGGAAGTTGGCGAGGTCGTTGAACAGCTTGCGCTTTTCCAGCTGGTGGCGGACGCGGGCGACGCATTCGCCGGGCTTGATCGGCTTGGAGATGAGGTCGCTGCCCCCCGCCTCGAAGCAGCGGACCTGCTCCTCGTCGCTGTCCAGCGCGGTCTGGAACAGCACGGGCAGCTCCTCGTGCGTCGCGCTGCGGCGCAGCTGGCGGCACATCTCCAGCCCGTCCATCACCGGCATGTTGACGTCGAGCAGCACGAGGTCCGGCCGGAAGGACGCGACCTTGCGCAGCCCCTCCACGCCATTCTCCGCGAATTCGATCTGCGTCAGCCCCGCGCGACGGATGATCAGCGCCAGCGACTTCCGGTTGAACTCGTTGTCGTCAACGATGAGGACGCGGCTGGCGGCGAGCGAAATGGCCATGGGAACCGGTCACAGATCGAAGTGCAGGACGGTGCAGCGGCCGCCGTCGGTCACGCTGACCCGCTTGGCCAGCGCCCGCATGAACAGGAAGCCGCGGCCGGAATGGGCGTTGCCGTCGGCCTGCTCCGGCAGGGCCGAGGTGTCGAAGCCGCCGCCCTGGTCGACGACGGCGATGTTCAGGCTGTCGCCGGCCCAGCGCGCGAAGATGTCGAGCCGGCGCTGCCGCACGTCGTGGTCGCCCAGCCGTTCCTTCAGAAGCTGGCCGAACAGCCGGTAGCCCTCCGGCTGTTCCTTGGCGGAGCTGGGGATGCCCATGTTGCCGTGGACGATGGCGTTGGCGATGGCCTCGTGCAGGCACAGCTCGATGTTGCCGCGCCGCTCCGGCCGCAGAACGCCGCGGCGCGCCAGCTCGTCGCAGACCAGGACGGCGCACTGCATGCCGTAGGCGGTGCCGGTGGTCAGCGACAGGTAGAAGCCGTGTTCGACCGGCGGCGCGCCCAGCCAGTCGCCGTCGATGGCGCCGGTGGTGTCCTCCAGCTCCGTCAGCTCGACGGTGAGGAAGCTGTTCTGGTCGAGCGCCCGGCGGACCGTGTCGCGGCTCGCCTCGGCCACCAGCATCGCGGCGGTGGAGCGCGACGCCCCCGCCCCTTCCTTCGCGAGCCCAAAGCGCGCCGCCGCCCGGGCGGCGATGTCGGCCGGCACGCGGTCGCGCACCACGCAGAAGGCCCGCGCGGGGGGGAGCGTCGGCGCGGTCAGGGCCGGCTCAATATTCAATCGTGAGGATGTCACCGATCCGAGCCAAGTCCAGGGAACGCCGGACGTCGTCGCGCGGCCCGCGGACGACCAGCTTCGCGTTGCGCTGTTCCGCCTCCTCCTGAAGGATCAGGAGCATGCCGAGACCGGCGGAATCGATGAAGGCGAGGTCCGACAGGTCGAGCACGAACTGTCCCAAGCCCGGCTGGTCCAAAAGCTCGACGATGTCCGGCAGGCGGTCATGGTCGGTGAATTCCAACCGGCCGGACATGCGCACCTCGACGAGCTGGAGGCTTTGGCGCGCTTCGAATTCCATGGACATCCTCGCTGTTGCCGCAAGCGCAGCGTTTTCGCGCGGCGATGCGCACGCAGAGTAGTGCATAGGGTGCGGGAATCTCAAGGTGGTTGCCGGGGTTGCGGCACTTTTGCCGCGCTCTCGCCGCCGGCCGCCCTTCCTGCACCATGGACGGGCGGCGCCCGATGATAGTACAACCCCGTGACGGAAAGGGACCGGGGCCGCGCGCCGGCATACCCTTGGAACGGACCGGGTTTGGAATGCCCCGATGACGGTGCCCGATGACGGTGATTGAGCAGGCCTGGAAGAAGGTGCCGACGGTGTCGGCCAAGTTCCTGCTGATCCTGTTCCCGATTCTGACCCTGACCACGCTGGGCTTCTCGGCGATCTTCTTCTACAGCAAGTACAACGACCTGCGCGGCGCGCTGCGCGACCGGATCGAGGCGGTCGCGGAGATCAACGCGGTCGCCCTGTCGTCCAGCCTGTGGACGGTGGACGTCCCGGCCATCCGCAACAACATCCAGGCGATCTCCGTCAACCGCGAGCTTCTGTGCATCGAGGTCGAGGACGAGCTGGCCGACGGCTATTTCGCCTGGCCGGGGGCGGATTGCCGGGTCTTCGCCGGGCACGAGGCGGTGCGCCGCGTCATCCAGGTGCAGGCGCGCCGGCTGGGCACCCTGACGCTCCATTTCAGCTACGCCACGGTGGACGAGCAGATCCGGCAGGAGGTGGTGAACACCCTGTGGCTGCTGTCGCTGATGCTGTTCGGCACGGTGGTCACGGCGCTGGCCGCGCACCGGCTGACCATCGGCGTGCCTCTGGGCCGGCTCATCGATTCGATCCGCGCGGCCGAGCAGGACCATGTGCGCCGGCCGGTGCAGTGGGTGTCCGCCGACGAGCTGGGCCGCGTCATCGCCGCCTACAACGGCATGCTCGTCCGCCTGGACGAGGAGGAGGCGGCGCTGCGCCAGAGCGAGGAGCGGCTGGGGCTGGCCATCGCCGCCACGCGCTCCTCCGTGTGGGACTACGACCTGCGCACCGGCCAGTACTGGTGGTCGAAGGAGTTCCCGGCCCTGCTCGGCTACGGCCCCAACGAGCTGGCCATGACGGCGGAGACCTGGGCGGCCCTGATCCACCCCGACGAGATGCGGCGCGTGGTCGCGGAATCCCGCCGCCGCCTGCGCGACAAGGCGGTGGCCTACACCTCCATCTACCGCATGCGGCGGCGCGACGGGCGCTGGGCCTGGATCGAGGACCGGTCCACCGCGCTGCGCAACGTCGAGGGCACGGCCATCCGCCTGACCGGCACCATGTCCGACGTGACCGAGCGGATGCAGGCGGAGCGGGACCTCGCCCGCGAACGCAACGTGCTGCAGATCACGCTCGACAACACCGACCAGGGCATCATCATGGTGGACCGCAACCTGCGGGTCGTGATGTCCAACCGGCGCGCGGCGGAGCTGCTGGACGTCCCGGCGGAGTTCCTGGCGACCAACCCGCTGTTCCCGGACATCGTGCGCATCCAGCGCGACCGCGGCGCCTTCGAGGAGTTCAGCATCGACCCCGACCTGGAGCTGGAGCAGGTCGCCGCCATCCCCGACCAGCCCTTCGCCTTCAAGCGGCGGCGCCCGGACGGCACGATCATCGAGGTGCGCTCCAACCCCCTGCCGGAGGGTGGCTTCGTCCGCACCTTCACCGACGTGACGGTGGAGGCACGGTCCGCCGAGGAGGTCTTCAACGCCATGGAGGCACTGGAAACCGCCTACGCCGACCTGAAGGAGACGCAGGACAGCCTGGTGCAGGCGGAGAAGATGGCCTCGCTGGCGCTGCTGGTCGCCGGCGTCGCGCACGAGATCAACACGCCGGTCGGCATCGCCTACGGCTGCTCCACGCACCTGGCGTCCAAGACGCGCGCGCTGACCGAAGCCTTCGAGAAGGGCGCCATGAAGAAGTCCGACCTCGTCGCCTACGTCGCGGCGGCGGGCGAATCGTCGCGCCTGATCGAGCAGAACCTGACCCGCGCCGCCGAGCTGATCCAGAGCTTCAAGCGCGTCGCCGTGGACCAGACCAGCCAGGAGCGCCGGCGGTTCGAGCTGCGCGCCTATCTGGAGGAGATCATCACCTCGCTGGGTCCCCGCCTGCGCAAGAGCCCGCACAAGGTCGCCATCGAGTGCCCGGACGACATCAAGATGGACAGCTACCCCGGCGCGCTCAGCCAGATCATCACAAACCTGGTCATCAACGCGCTGACCCACGCCTTCCACGACCAGGCGGAAGGGCGCATGGTGCTGACGGTGGAGGAGACGCCGGAGGAGGAGGTGGAGATCCGCTTCTCCGACGACGGGGCGGGCATCCCCCCCGACAACCTGTCCCGCGTCTTCGAGCCCTTCTTCACCACCAAACGGGGCACCGGGGGCAGCGGGCTCGGCCTCCACATCGTGTTCAATCTGGTGACGCAGTCGCTCGGCGGGCGAATCTCCGTTGACAGCACACCCCAAAGGGGTACCACCTTTATCGTGCGCATCCCCAAGTCGGCGCCGCGGATGACCGACGCCGCAGAGGCGCCGGCTGGGGCGCCGGCCGGGGCACCGGACGAAACGCCCGGCGAAACACCGGCGGGGATGGAAGCGGCAGGGACGGTGATGGCATGACGGGCGACACGCTCGCGCTGGACAGCGACGACGAGATCCTGTTCGCCGAGGAAGACGGCGAGGCGGTGTCCACACGGCCGCCCTGGCCCATCCTGGTCGTCGACGACGAGCAGGACGTCCATTCCATGACCAGCCTGCTGCTGGCCGACGTGCAGTTCCAGGGCCGGCGGCTCGACCTGCTCGGCGCCATGACGGCGGCCGAGGCGCGCAGCATCCTGTCCGACCGGCGCGACATCGCCGTCATCCTGCTGGACGTGGTGATGGAGGAGGACGATGCCGGCCTGAAGCTGGTCCACTGGATCCGCAACGATCTGGGCAACCGCGACGTCCGCATCATCCTGCGCACCGGCCAGCCCGGCCAGGCGCCCCAGCGCGACGTCATCGTCGACTACGACATCAACGACTACAAGTCCAAGGCCGACCTGTCGGCGGAAGGGCTGTTCACCGCGGTCATCGCGGCGCTGCGCGCCTACGACTACATCATGTCGATCGAGACCAAGGTGGCGGAGCGCACGCACGAGCTGCGGCAGAGCCGCGAGCAGATGCGCGCCATCCTGGAATCGAGCCCGGTCGGCGTCTGCGCCTACGACGCAAACGGCGCCATCGCGGTGTGCAACGACCGGCTGGTGAACCTGCTGGGCGTCCCGAAGGACCGGCTGAACGGCGCCAGCATCGCCGACCTGTTCGTCGACGCCGGCGACGAGGAGATGCAGGAGACGCACTGGACCTTCTTCCGCCGCCAGCTGCGCGACGCGGAGGTGCGGCTGCGCCGGGCCGACGGTTCCACCTTCTGGGCGCTGGTGTCGGTCGACCCGACGCAGCTCGACGGCCGCCCGGTCTTCCTGGCCTGGGTCTACGACATCACCCGGCGCAAGCTGGCCGAGCGCCAGATGGAGATCGCCAAGGAGCAGGCGGAGCAGGCGACCTCGGCCAAATCCGCCTTCCTCGCCACCATGAGCCACGAAATCCGCACGCCGATGAACGGCGTCCTGGGCATGCTGGAGCTGCTGGAGCGCACGCAGCTCGACGCCGGGCAGCAGGACACGCTGGCGACGATGCGCGAGTCGGCGACCTCGCTGCTGCGCATCATCGACGACATCCTCGACTTCTCAAAGATCGAGGCCGGCAAGATGGACCTGGAGCAGGTGCCCATCTCCGTCCCCGCCCTGATCGAGGGCGTGGCCGACACGCTGGCCCCGGCCGCGCGCAACAAGGGGCTGGTGCTCCTGACCTACGTCGACCCGGCGATCCCGCAGACGCTGCTCGGCGACCCCGTCCGGCTGCGCCAGATCCTGTTCAACCTGGGCGGCAACGCCATCAAGTTCACCGAGGCCGGGCGCATCGTCGTGCAGGCCTCGCTGGCCGGGAAGGAGGACGGCTGGACGCGCCTGCGCATCGACGTGACGGACACCGGCATCGGCATCACCGAGGCCGCGCGCAAGCGCCTGTTCCAGCCCTTCACCCAGGCGGAAAGCTCCACCACGCGGCGCTTCGGCGGCACCGGGCTCGGCCTGTCGATCTGCCGGCGGCTGGTGTCGCTGATGGGGGGCGAGATCGGCGTGGACAGCACGCCCGGCTGCGGCTCCACCTTCTGGGTCGACCTGACCCTGGGCGAGACGACCGCGGCCACGCCGCTGTCCGAGGCGCCGCAGCCCGACGCCGACCTGTCCGGCCTGACCGTCCTGATCGGCCTGCCGGAGGACATGGAGCGCAGCTTCGTCTCCTGCTACCTGGAAACGGCGGGCGCCCGCGTCCTGCCCGCCGGGGAGCCGAGCGCCCTGGCGGCCCAGGCGCGCATGGCCCAGGCTTCCGGCCAGGAGTTGGACGTGGTGGTGGTGGACGAGGGGCTGCACACCCCGGCCGCCGCGCAGGCCCCGCAGGTGCTGGGGCGCCGCACCGGCGAACCGCAGGTGCCGACCGTCCTGCTCTGCCATCCAGCCTCCGGATTGAGCCGCGCGCCGGAAGGGGCGATCCCGGTGTCCCGGCCGGTGCGCCGCTCGGTCCTGCTGCGCGCCGTGGCCGTCGCCGCCGGGCGCGCCCTGCCGGAGGGCGGGGGCGACCTGTCCGCCGGGGCCGGTCCGGCGCGCTTCGACGCGGCGCCCCACCCGCTGCAGACCGCGGCGGCGCCGCCCAGCCTGGAGGAGGCCGAGGCCCAGGGCCGCCTGATCCTGGTGGCGGAGGACAACCCGATCAACCGCAAGGTCCTGCTGATGCAGCTCAACTCGCTGGGCTACACGGCGGAGCTGACCAACGGCGGAGCGGAGGCGCTGGCCGCCGCAAACGCCAAGCGCTACGCGCTTCTGCTGACCGACATCCAGATGCCGGAGGTGGACGGCTTCGAGCTGACCCGCCGCATCCGCGCCGCCGAGCGCAACAGCGGGACCCACCTGCCGATCATCGCCATCACCGCCAACGCCGCCCCCGCCGACGTCGAGCGCTACCACGCCACGGGCATGGACGGCGTGTTGAGCAAGCCGCTGAACCTCACCCAGCTCGGCGCGGCGCTGGCCCGCTTCCTGCCGCCCGCGCCCGCCGGCGAAACGCCCGCCACCGGGGCGCCATCCACAGCGCCCAAGCCGGCGGACACCATGCCGAAGCCGGCGGAGGCGGAAGCGTCCGGCGAAAGCGTTCCTCCGGCGATCGACCTGACCTCGCTGCGCCAGCTCTGCGGCGATGACCGCTCGCTGATCCAGGAGCTGCTGAACGACTTCGTCACGGTCAGCCGAAGCATCGGCCGCGACCTCGCCGCGGCGCTGGCCGCGCAGGACGCCGTCCGCCTGCGCGGCTGCGCCCACAACCTGAAGGGCTGCTCGCGCAACGCGGGCGCCAAGGCGCTGGGCAACGCCGCGCAGGAGCTGGAGCACGCCGCGGCGGCCGAGGCCCCCTGGCCGCAGCTGGCCGGATTGGCCGCGGTGGTCGACACGGCGCTGGAGGATGTGGACCGGTTCGTTCGTAATTTTTGAGGGGCCGTGATTTCTGAAGGCCGCGCCTTTTGAGATCGCCCGGCCGGTGGATGGGGCCAGCCGGTGGAGATGTCACACCCGGCGGGGTTGCGTTCGCGCACGCCAAGGCAAATCATCAGGGTGGACGTTCGCCATCACCGTCTGCCGCCGAGGCGCCGACCATGCCCCTGCCCTTCCCGACCGACCCCGGCACCCTGCGGGACCGCTACCGCCGGGACGGTTTCGTGGTTTTGCGCGGCGTCTTCTCCGCCGACGAGGTGGCTAGGCTCGCCGCCGCCTTCAACCGGCAGTACGCGGCCGGGCTGGCCCACCCGCGCAGCTTCCGCCACGGCAATTTTCACGTCCGCGTCGCCGACGACCCGGCGATCGGGCACACGGTGCGCATGGTGCAGTGGCCGTCCTACGGCGACCCGGTCCTGAACGCGATCCGCCAGGACGAGCGCATGCTGCGGATCGTCGAGCCGCTGGTCGGCCGCGACGTGAAGCAGATCATCAACCAGATGCACTGGAAACCGCCGGGGGCGGCCGGCGGCGACTACGCCTTCCACCAGGACAGCCGCTTCCGCCGCCCGCGGGAAGCGTATCGGAATCTCGGCGACTCCTACGTCCAGACCGGCATCGCCGTGGACCCGCACACCGCGGACAGCGGCGCGATGCGCATCTACCCCGGCAGCCACCTCCTGGGCGACGTGCCGCTCGCCGCGCGGGGCAGCGTGCTGGGCACCGGCATCGCGGAGGACGCGCTGGAGCAGGCCGGGCTCGACCCGTCGCGGCTGGTGGACTTCGTCCTGGAGCCCGGCGACGTCGGGCTGTGGCACCCGCACACCATCCACGGCTCCGGCCCGAACCGCACCGGCACCAACGGCTTGGGCCACGACCGGCGGCTCTACATCAACGGCTACGTCCGGGCCGCGGACTGCGACCGCGGCGAATGGGCCTGGCGGGACGGAACACCGGTCCCGCTCGGCGAGCCCGTGCTGGTCCATTACGAGGAACTCCACCGCCGCCCGGAACCGCACTACATCGACGAGGTCATGCCAGCCTCCTGATGACCCGCGCCGGCCAAATGGGGTATTTTCCGGCACCTCTTCCGACTGCCGGCCCCATGAACCGTCTTTTCGCCGCCATCCTGCTGGCGCTCTCCGCCCTGCCCCTTCCCGCCTTGCCGTTTCCTGCCCAGGCCCAGGACAAGGCTCCCCCCGCCAAGGTCCCCGCGCTGGGGGAGGAGCTGACTCCCTTCGGCGCCGTGCGGGCGGGGAACAGGACGCGGGCGATCCCGCCCTGGGCCGGCGGCCTGACCGCGATGCCGGACGACGCCGTGCCCGGCCGCGCCCTGCCCGACCCCTACGACGAGGACGGGCGCTGGTTCACCGTCGAGCCCGCCGACCTGGAGCGCTACAAGATCCGCCTGTCGGGGGGCTTGCAGGAGCTTCTGCAGAAGCACCCGACCTTCGCGATCCCGGTCTTCCCGTCCCGGCGCAGCGCCGCCGCCCCGCAACGCGTCTACGACGAGTCGGTGGAGAACGCCAAGCGCGCCAAGCTGGGCGAGAACGGCCTGGCGCTGAACGGCGCGCGCGTGGGCGTCCCCTTCCCGATCCCGGCCAACGGCGTGCAGGCGATGTGGAACCACATCCTGCGCTGGCGCGGCGAGTCGGTCAGCCGCACCGGCGCGACGGTCCTGTCGGAAGCGACCGGAGCCATGACGCAGACGCTCTACCGCGAGGACTGGCTGTCCAGCTACGCCGCCGGGCAGGACGGCCGCCCCCTTCTCTACCGCCGCACGACCCTGACGCCGAAGGAGGAGGCTGGGACGACCCTGATCCTGCAAGGGACGCTGAACCCCATCCAGGCGGGGTTCGGCGCCTGGTTCCGCGCGGGGGAGAGCGGCAAGGTGGTGCGCGCGAACGACTTCGTCTATGACCGGCCGGACCCGGCCACCGGCGGCATCCGCACCGCCGACATGCTGGACATGTTCAGCGGGCCGCTGGACCGCTTCGACTTCACGCTGGTGTCGCGGCGGGAGATGTACGTGCCCTACAACGCCAACCGGATGAACGTCGCCGGGCTGGCGCCGGTGGATTTCCTGTGGTCCTCGCACCCCAACCCGCAGTTCCTGCGCTACGAGCTGCACCGGGTCTGGGTCGTGGAAGCGAAGCTGAAGCCGAACTTCCGGCACGCGCTGCCGGAGCGCACCTATTACCTGGACGAGGATTCCTGGCAGATCGTCATGGCCGACCATTACGACGCCAAGGGCAATCTGGTCCGCTACGCGGAGGCGCACGGGGTCGCCTATCCGCAGCTGCCGGGCTTCGCGCCGGCGATGGAGATCACCTACGACCTGGACGGCGGCCGCTACGTGGTCAGCGGCATCGACAACGAGCTGAGGCCCCCGGTCTTCGACAGGCCGATGAAGCCGGATGATTTCACGCCGGAAGCCCTGGTGAAGAAACGGCGGCGCTGACGTTCGGTGCCGAACCGTTCAGTGCCGGACCGGACCGGCCACCCACTGGCTGACGATGGTTTCCGCCAGGAAGGGCGTGCTGTCCGGGTTGTGGTAGCGGAAGACGGTGACGGCCGCTTCCAGTGCGTAGCGCTCCGGCTGGCCGCAGCTGCACAGGCCGGCGTAGCAGCGCCGCACCGCGTCCTGGCAGCCGAAGCTTTCCGGCGGAATGGAGTCGAGCGTCAGCAGGCGCGCGTCATCCTTCATACAGGCACCCCTTTGTCCACCGGTTCGTCTGCGTCGTCGTTCCCATCCGCACCCAACGGAATCCCGTAGATCTCCAGCCGGTGCCCGACGATGCGGTAGCCCAGCTCGCGGGCGATGCGCTCCTTCAGCGCCTCAAGCTCCGGGCTGGCGAATTCGATGATGCGGCCATTGCGCGTGTCGATCAGGTGATGGTGGTGGTCGGTGGACGCTTCCTCGTAGCGGGCGCGGCCGTCGCCCAGGTCGACTTTCTCGATCACCTGCGCGTCCTCCAGCAGCCGCATGGTGCGGTAGACGGTGGCGATGGAGATGCGCGGGTCGATGACGACCGCGCGGCGGTGCACCTCCTCCACGTCGGGGTGGTCGTCCGCCTCGGACAGAACCTGCGAGATGACGCGGCGCTGGCCGGTCATCTTCAATCCCTTTTCCAGGCACAAGGCCTCAAGCCGCGACGTCATCCCGCCAACACCCTTCTTGTTCCGGCCTTCTGGTCCGGCTTTCGCTGATTCGGGTCCCCCATGGATGTCCCCAGAAACCCGCCCGCGTATCATAATGCAAATCGTTCGCAAACATACCGCGCCGTTTGCGCGGCGAAAAGCCGCAGTTGGCCGAAAGCGTGCGTTGACTTGACCATGCGCCTTGGCCCCCAATTTTGCGCATCCGGGCGGATCCATTCCGCACCGGTCCACAACGGGAGGGACAAGACGCATGAGACGCATGTCACTGGCCGCCGGCGCGGCCCTCTTCGCCGCGACCGCCATCATGGCGGCAGGCTTCGCGACAGGGACCTTCGCCCAGGGTCCGGGCCAGCCGCAGGCCCAGGCGGCGATGAGCGACGCGCAGGGCAAGGCGCTGGGCACCATCACGCTGACGCAGTTCCCGCAGGGCCTGCTGGTCCACGCCGAGCTGGACGGGCTGAAGCCCGGCTGGCACGCGGTCCACATCCATGAGAACGGCACCTGCACGCCCAGCTTCGCGGCGGCCGGCGGCCACTTCAACCCGCACGGCGGCCAGCACGGCATCGACGCCGCACCGACGCACGCCGGCGACCTGCCGAACTTCTGGGTGGACGAGTCCGGCAAGGGCGGCTTCGAGACGGTGACCGTCTCCGTCACCCTGGGCGAGGGGCAGGCCAGCCTGTTCAAGCCCGGCGGCACCACCTTCGTCGTGCACGCCCAGCCGGACGACTACGCCAGCGAGCCGGCCGGCAACTCCGGCGACCGCGTGGCCTGCGGCGTGGTCAGCAAGAGCTGACCGTCAACGACCGTCCCGCCGCCTCCTTCCCCGGGGAAGGCCCCCGGGTAAGGAGGCAGGCGCGACATTTCCTGTCCGAACCGGCCCCAACCGCCTTGTTTGCTTGCCAAATCCACCCCCACCCCCTATGTGTGGGCGGTCGATTTTGCTTTGGGGTGCCGGATCCCGTTGTCCCGGTGAGGCGCCGTGCGCCGTTCCCACGGTGAATTGATGGCTCCGCGCACTCCCGCGGCGGAGCGCCCCAGCCACGCCGCACCCCCGGGTGCAGCCTTAGTTCACGTGACCAGGACCCACCCCATATGACCGAATTCAGTGGCCTCGGCCTGATCGAGCCCCTTCTGCGCGCCGTCGCGGAGGAAGGCTACCAGACCGCCACGCCGATCCAGGCCGGCGCCATCCCCGTTCTTCTGGAAGGCCGCGACGTGCTCGGCCTCGCCCAGACCGGCACCGGCAAAACCGCCGCCTTCACCCTGCCGATCCTCCAGCGCCTGTTCCAGGCCAAGAAGCGCGTGCAGTCCAAGGCCCCGCGCTCCCTGATCCTGACCCCGACGCGCGAGCTGGCCTTGCAGATCGGCGAGAGCTTCCGCACCTACGGCCGCCACCTGCCGCTGCGCCGCACCGTGATCCACGGCGGCGTCGGGCAGAGCCCGCAGGTCGCCGCACTCGCCCGCGGGACGGAGGTGCTGATCGCCACCCCCGGCCGCCTGCTCGACCTGATGGCGCAGAATCAGTGCGTGCTCGACCAGATCGAAATCTTCGTCCTGGACGAGGCCGACCGCATGCTCGACATGGGCTTCATCCGCGACGTGCGGAAGGTGGTCGCAGCATTGCCGAAGCAGCGCCAGACGCTGCTGTTCTCCGCCACCATGCCGGACGGCGTCGTCGACCTTGCCCACAGCATCCTGCGCGACGCCACGCGCATCGAGGTCGCCCCGCAGTCCACGACGGTGGAGCGGATCGCCCAGCGCGTGCTGTTCGTGGAGCGCGCCGACAAGCGCCGCCTGCTGGCCGACCTGCTGCAGGACGGCGCCATGGAGCGGACCATCGTCTTCGCCCGCACCAAGCACGGCGCCGACCGCATCGCGGAGCATCTGAAGAAGGCCGGCGTCCCCGCCGACGCCATCCACGGCGACAAGTCGCAGTCGGCCCGCGTCCGCGCGCTGGAGTCCTTCCGCGGCGGCGAACTGAAGGCGCTGGTGGCGACTGACATCGCGGCGCGCGGCATCGACATCGACGGCATCACGCACGTCATCAACTTCGACCTGCCGAACGAGCCGGAAAGCTACGTCCACCGCATCGGCCGCACGGCCCGCGCGGGCACCGACGGCAGCGCCGTGTCCTTCTGCGACGCGGAGGAGGTGGCCTACCTGAAGGCCATCGAGAAGACGATTCGCCAGCCGGTTCCGACCGACCACGACCACCCCTACCACGCGGCTGTCGTGGCGGCCCTGCACGCCTCCTCCGCCAAGCCGCCGAAGCCGGCCCCCAAGCCGCAGCGGCCGCCGCGCTCGCAGGAAAATCGACCGCAAGGCGGCCGTCCGCAGCAGGCGCAGGGTGGCGCCAAGCCTGCCGCGGCCAAGCCGCAGGGCAGCGTCGGCGGCGACCAGCCGCTGAAGGCGAAGTCCGCCGCCAACCAGCAGAACCGCCACAACCGCCGGCCGGCCCCCCACGGGACCGCCCGCGGCGGGAACACGGGCGGCGGGCGTTCGGCGGCGTAAAAGCCCTCACTTGCCCCCACCCTAACCCTCCCCCGCTTCGCAGGGGAGGGGACTGCCGCCGCTCCGCGCCAAACTCCCTCCCCTGCGAAGCGGGGGAGGGTCGGGGTGGGGGCAATGCGCTGCCTGCCTTATGCAATCCCCTCCGCCGCCAGCGCCGCGGCCACGGCCGGGCGCTCGGCCACACGCGCCATGTAGGCGGTGATGTTCGGGTAGCCGTCCAGCGGCAGGCCGATGCGCGGAGCCCAGCGCAGCACCGTGAATCCATAGGCGTCGGCCACCGTGAAGCGGTCGCCCGTCAGGTAGTCCTTGCCGGCGAGCCCGGCCTCCACCACCGCGAACTTGGTCGCCAACGTCTGCTTGACGATGTCCTTGAACGCGTCCGGCGTGTTCGGGCGGAACAGCGGGCTGAAGGTCTTGTGCAGCTCCGTACCGATGAAGTTCAGCCACTCCAGAACGCGGTAGCGCTCCAGCGAGCCGACGGCGGGCAGCAGGCCGCTGTCCGGGGCGCGGTCGGCGACGTACTGCACGATCGCCGCGCCCTCGGTCAGGATGCCGCCCTCGTCGAGCGCCAGCGTCGGCACTTGGCCCTTCGGGTTGACGGCCAGGAAATCGCCGCCGTCTTCCAGCGTCTTGGCGGCAAGGTCGACGGCCGCGACGTCGAAGGCCAGGCCGCTCTCGCGCAGGACGATGTGCGGCGACAGCGAGCAGGCGCCCGGCTTCAGGTAAAGCTTCATTGCTTTTCTTGTCCTTGGTTCCGCAGAATTGACGGATCGGTAGAGGTACACGAGGCGGCGGCGAATGCAACAGCGCCGCCCCGCTCCGTCAATCCGGCAAACGCCGGCCGGTGTCCGCGTCGAACAGGTGCAGGGCCGCGGGCGGCGCGTCCAGGCGCAGCGTCTCCCCCTCGCGGCAGGTCGGCAGGCCGTTGACGCGGACCACCAGCGCCTCCCCGTCCGGCAGCCGGCCGTAGATCACCGTGTCGGCGCCCAGCGCCTCCACAAGGTCCACCGTCACCGCCAGCGGCCCGTCTCCGGCCACCAGATGCTCCGGCCGCACGCCCAGCTTAAGTGGCCGGCTGGCGAGGTCCGGCCGCGGCGCCGGCAATGCGAAGGCGGCGCCACCGGACAGAACCACGCCCTGCCCGTCCGCGCCGACGCGGGCGTCCAGCACGTTCATCGGCGGGGAGCCGATGAAGCCGGCGACGAACAGGCTGGCCGGGCGCTGGTAGACCTCCAGCGGCGTGCCGATCTGCTCCGCCACGCCGTGGTTCATGACCAGGATACGGTCGGCCAGAGTCATCGCCTCCACTTGGTCGTGGGTGACGTAGAGGCTGGTGATGCCCAGCCGATCCTGAAGCCGCTTGATCTCCACCCGCATCTGGGTGCGCAGCTTGGCGTCCAGGTTCGACAGCGGCTCGTCGAACAGGAAGGCCGCGGGCTCGCGCACGATGGCGCGGCCCATGGCGACGCGCTGGCGCTGGCCGCCCGACAGCTGGCTCGGACGGCGGTCGAGGAAGCGGCCAAGCTCCAGGATCTCCGCCGCCTTGGCGACGCGGGCCTGGATCTCCGACCTCGGCAGCCCGCGGATCTTCAGACCGTAGGCCATGTTGTCGAACACGCTCATGTGCGGGTAGAGCGCGTAGTTCTGGAACACCATGGCGATGTCGCGGTCCTTGGGCTCCAGCCCGTTGACCACGCGCCCGCCGATGGCGATCTCGCCGCCGGTGATGCTCTCCAGCCCGGCGACCATGCGCAGCAGCGTGGACTTGCCGCAGCCGGACGGCCCCAGCAGCACCAGGAACTCCCCGTCCGCGATCGCGATGTCGATGCCCTTGATGGCCTCGACGGACCCATAGGACTTGCGGACCCGATTCAGATCGACCGTTGCCATGTTCTTATTTCTCGCTGTCCACAAGACCTTTGACGAACCACCGCTGCATCAGCACCACCACCGCCACTGGCGGCAGCATGGCGAGCACCGTGGTGGCCATGATCACGTTCCAGTCGGTGGCGGCCTCGCCGTTGCCGATCATCTTGGTGATGCCGATGACCACGGTTTCCATGTCGGCGCTGTTGGTGACCAGCAGCGGCCACAGATACTGGTTCCAGCCGTAGATGAAGAGGATGACGAACAGCGCCGCGATGTTCGTGCGCGACAGCGGCAGAACCACGTCGATGAAGAAGCGCACCGCCCCCGCCCCGTCGATCTTCGCGGCCTCCACCAGCTCGTCCGGGATGGTCAGGAAGAACTGCCGGAACAGCAGGGTCGCCGTGGCCGACGCGATCAGCGGGATGGTCAGGCCGGCGTAGGTGTCGATCAGGCCCAGGTTCGCCACGACCTCGTAGGTCGGGATGATGCGGACCTCCACCGGCAGCATCAGCGTGATGAAGATCAGCCAGAAGAAGACCATCCGCAGCGGGAAGCGGAAGAAGGCCACCGCGTAGGCCGACAGGATGGAGATGGCGATCTTGCCCAGCGCGATGACCAACGCCATGACCAGGCTGTTCCACATCATGATCCGCACGGGCGTGTGCAGGATGCGGGTGCCCTGGGTCTCGTTCCAGGCGGCGTTGTAGTTGGTCAACAGCTCCCCGCCCGGCGTCAGCGGCAGGTTGCCGCGCCCGATGGTGGCGGCGTCCCAGGTGGAGCCGATCAGCGTCATGTAGATCGGGAAGGCGAAGACCAGCACGCCCAGGATCAGGATGGCGTGGGGAAGCAGGCTTGCCAGCGCCCCGCCGGATTTGCGCTCGTCGGAATTGCGTTGGGGCCTCATGAGTAATGCACCTTGCGCTCGACGAAGCGGAACTGGATGGCGGTCAGGCCGATCACGATGACCATCAGGATCACCGACTGCGCCGACGACGCGCCCAGGTCGTGATTGACCACGCCGTCCTGGTAGACGCGGAAGATCAGCGTCTCCGTCGCCTTGCCGGGGCCGCCGTGGGTCAGCGCGTGGATGGTGCCGAAGGTCTCGAAGAAGGCGTAGACGATGTTCACCACCAGCAGGAAGAAGGTGGTCGGCGACAGCAGCGGGAAGATGATCGTCCAGAAGCGGCGCGACGCGCTCGCCCCGTCGATGCTCGCCGCCTCCAGGACGGAGCGCGGGATGGCCTGGAGCCCCGCCAGGAAGAAGATGAAGTTGTAGGACACCTGCTTCCAGCTCGCCGCCAGGACGACCATGACCAGCGCCTGGGTGTCGTTCAGCCGGTAGTCCCAGGCGTAGCCGAGGTTGTTCAGCGCGCGGCCCAGCACGCCGATCTCCGGGTTGAAGATGAACATCCACAGTACGGCCGCCACGGCCGGCGCCAGCGCGTAGGGCCAGATCAGCAGCGTCTTGTAGGCGCCGGCCCCCTTGATCTTCGAGTCCGCCAGCACCGCCAGCAGCAGCGCCGCCCCCAGCGACAGCAGGGTCACCGCCGCGCAGAAGATCACCGTGATCCGCAGCGTGTCGAGATAGTTGGGGTCGGTCAGCACCGCCTCGAAATTCTCGAACCAGACGAACTGGGCGCGCAGGCCGAAGGCGTCCTGAAGGTGGACCGACTGCCAGATCGCCTGGGCCGCCGGCCAGATGAAGAAGATCAACGTCACCGCCACCTGCGGCACCAGCAGCAGGTAGGGCAACGCCTTGTTGTCGAAGATGACGCGACGTTGCATGGAATCCTCAAGCTCTCCCTCTCCCGTCCCGGGTTGGGGGCTTTGATCATAAATACGACCCCTCGACCGTCATCCCCGCGAAGGCGGGGATCCAGGGCACCTCGTGCACTGGTCGGAATGCCCTGGATTCCCGCCTTCGCGGGAATGACGGTGAGTGGTTGTCCCTTCAGGGGCCCCCGAAGGGAAAAACTGCGGCCCTTAGCCCTTGTTGGCGCGTTCGAAGTTGCGCAGCACGGTGTTGCCGCGCTTCACCGCGTTGTCGAGCGCCTGCTGGGCGGTCTGCTGGCCCTGGAAGGCCTTTTCCATCTCTTCCTGGATGATGTTGCGGATCTCCGGCAGGTTGCCGAGCCGCAGGCCCATGGTGTTCTCCGTGGTGGCCGTGCGGGTCAGCTGCTGGGCGGGGACGTCGGCGCCGGGGTTCTTCTCATAGAAGCCGGCCTGCTTGGCCGCCTCGAAGCCCTTCAGGGTGACCGGGACGTAGCCGGTGTCCATGTGCCACTTGGCGTCCACCTCGGGCTTGGACATGTAGGCGAAGAAGTCGGCCACGGCCTTGTACTCCGCCGGGGTGCGCTTGGGCGAGGTCATCACCCAGAAGGCGGCGCCGCCGATGATGGAGTTCTTCGGGCTGTCCACCGCCTCCGGCCAGTAGGGCAGCGGGGCGGCGCCCCAGGCGAACTTCGCCTCTTTCACGATGCGCGCGCGCAGGCCGGAGGAGGCCTGGATGATGGCGCACTCGCCCGCCGGGAACAGCGGGTCGGCGGCGTTGTCGCGGCCGGAGTAGCGGATCAGCCCGTCCTTCTGCAGGTCCATCAGCGTCTGGAGATGCTTCACGAAGAACGGGTCGTTGATCTTCAGTTCGGCGTTCAGCCCGCCGAAGCCGTTGGCCTGGGTGGCGAAGGGCTTGTTGTGGAGGGCGCCCAGCTGTTCGAACTGCGTCCAGGTCGGCCAGGAGAAGGTCATCGGGCAGGCGACGCCGGCGGCCTTCAGCTTGCGCACGGCCTCGATGGTCTCCGGCCAGGTGGCCGGGGCCTTGCTCGGGTCCAGGCCGGCCTTCTGGAAGGCGTCCTTGTTGTAGAAGGTGATGGTGGTGGAGCTGTTGAACGGCAGCGCCATCATCTTGCCGTCCTTCGACGAGTAGTAGCCGCGGACCGCCGGGATGTAGCCCTCGGCGTCGAAGGCGGTGTTCGTCTCGCTCATCAGCTGGTGCACCGGCTTCACCGCCGGCCCTGCGGCCAGCATGGTGGCGGTGCCGACCTCGAACATCTGGACGACGTGCGGGGCGTTGCCGGCGCGGAAGGCGGCGATGGCCGCCTGCATCGTCTCCGGGTAGTTGCCCTTGAAGCTGGGGTTGACCTGGACCTTGTCCTGGCTGTCGTTGAAGCCCTTCACCACCTGCTCCAGCTGGCCGCCGAGCGGCTGCGGCAGGCCGTGCCAGAACTCGACGACGGTCTTCTGCTGGGCGAAGGCGGCGCCGGCGATCCCGGCGGTCAAGGCAAACGCGGCCGTGGAGACGGCGAGCGTGCGGCGGGTCAGCATGATGGTCTCTCCCTGTGCCGGTCGGTCAGAACCGGTCGTTTGCGTGGATTTGTTTGGAATGCAGCGCGCGGGTTGCCGTCCCGCGACGGTCTCTTGAAGATTTTATGAACACGAACGTTTCGCGGCGGCGCCAAAACGCAATGCGCGCAGCACGATCGGGCGCGGCACGCCTGGATTGCAGGCGCGGGCAAGGTGGCGCGGCGCCGCTTCGGCGACTCTGTTCGGCATCGATAAACCCTCCCCGACTTTGTACTTCTTTTTCCGAACAGCCTTAGGGAGGGAGCCCCGGCCTGTCAATCAGCCGTGGGGCCTAACGCCGCGAATCCACCCGCAAATCCGACCCGAGAGCCGAGTCCCCGCCGCAGAGGATTCCGCTCAGCGACGACAGGCGGTCGCCCGCCAGGGCCGGCGAGCGCACCGTGCAGTAGTAGCGGGGCGCCTTTGCCAGAATGAGCGGAGCCGTCGGCGCCGCGACCGGCGGGGCCGGATAGACGGCGACGGGTGGTGGGCAGTAGGCGGGATAGGGACCGGGGTTGTAGCCGGTGGCCAGCAGGTCGATGCCGAACTTGTACCCGAAGACGCAGCCGCGCCCTTCATCGTCGAGATAGGTCGCGTTCGCGGACGCCGCCGCGCACAGCAGGCCGGCGGCCAGCGCCGCCCCGCCCAAAGCCCTTGTCGTCGGCCGCACCATGCCCCCTCCCGTTGGAGGCCGCGAGACGGCGCGCGGGCGCCGGGGTCCGGAGGAACCCTGGCCTCTCCCATGAGATATGGAGTCGGGGCGCCAGTCCGGCGCGGCGCGGATGGGCGATGGAGCCGGCGCAAGCGTGGGCGTGACTACCCTGCGCGAACGGGGATTTGGGGAATCAGGCCGCCGGGATTTCCGGCGCCTTGGCCTCGCCCACCGCGTGGCTCGCCTGTTCCTGCACGGCGCGCGGAATGTCGACCGCGAAGACGGAGCCCTTGCCGGGCCGGGAGCGCAGCGTGACCGGCAGCCCCAGCAGATCGGACAGGCGCCGCGCGATGGCGAGCCCGAGTCCCAGCCCCTGCTTGCGGTCGCGGCTGGTGGCGCCGAGTTGGCGGAAATCCTCGAAGACCGCCGCGTGGTCGGCCGGGGCGATGCCGATGCCGGTGTCCCACACCTCCAGCCGCAGGCCGTCGCCGCGGCGGCGCGCGGCCAGCAGCACCCCGCCCTTCTCGGTGTAGCGCAGGGCGTTGGACAGCAGCGGGCGAAGCAGCCGCTCCAGCAGCACGGGGTCGGTCGCCACCTCCGCCTCCGCCGGGCGGACGTTGAAGCGCAGCCCCCGGGCCTCCGCCTCCGGCGCGAATTCCTGAAGCAGGCGGCCCAGCGTCTCGTCGATCGGGAAGGTCTGCGGATGCACCTTGACCGTGCCGGCCTCCAGCGCGGAGACCTCCAGCAGGGCGCGCAGCAGCGTCTCGCCGCCCGTGATGGCCTGCTCCAGCTTGTCGCCCAGATCGCGCGAGGCCGGGTCGGTCAGGCGGCCCATCAGCAGGTGGTGGAACAGGTGCATCGCCTGGAAGGGCTGGCGCAGGTCGTGGCTGGCCGACGACAGGAACCGGCCGCTGGCCGCGCGCGCCTTCTCCAGGTCGGCGCGGGCCTGGGCGGCCTCCGCGCGCGCGGCGGCCAGGGCCGCGGCATCCACGTCGCCGATGGCGGCGATGGCCGTCACCGCGCCGTCGGCGTCGCGCACGGGGGTCAGCATCACCTCCCCCTGCGGCAGCAAGCCCTGGGCGGTGAGCGGGTTGCCCGTGGCGGCCACGCGGCGCAGCTGGGCGGTGATCTGCGGGACGAGCGGCGCCGGGATGCCCAGCGCCTCCAGCCCCTTGCCTTCCACATCGTCCGGCAGGCAACCGAAAGCGGCGGCAAAGGCCGTGTTGACCACGAGAAGTCGTCCGTCCGGCGCAAGCAAAGCGTGACCGACGCCGTTGGCCGACACCAAGGCCTCAAGCCAGGCCATCCGGCTGGACATATGACGTTCGTCGGTGGACTTCTGGGTGTACTCGGACACGACTTCACCAAACCGCTCGGGTTAAGACTGCTTTATCTTGCGACTTGGCGCCGGAGTCAAATGTCGCATGCGGAACTCAGTTGAGACAAAATCCGTTCGAATCCGCAACGGTGCCGATCCGTTGGCCTCCGCGCAGGGAGCGGTCTATAAAGGGCCATGATCTTTCGTCGCACCCCCAGCCCCGCCCGTCCGAAAGCGAAGGCACCCCGCGCGCTGGCCGTGGCCGGCCTGCCCGTTCCGCTGGAACTGCGGGAGAGCGCGCGGGCGCGGCGCATGACCCTGCGGGTGGACGCCGGGCGCGGGCTGATCCAGGTGGTGATCCCCGTCGGCGTCTCGGAAACGGAGGCGCTTCGCTTCGTCGGGCGGCATGACGGCTGGGTGCGGGCGCGCCTGGCGGCGCTGCCGCCGCAGCTGCCCTTCAGCGACGGGGCGGTCGTCCCCTACCTCGGCGTCGACCATGTGATCCGCCACGCCCCCGACCTGCGCGGCGCCACCCGGCGCGAGGACGGCGCCATCGTGGTGGGCGGCCAGCCGGAGCATGTCGCCCGCCGCGTGCGCGACTTCCTGATGGCCGAGGCCCGGCGGGAGCTGGCGGAGCGGTCGCGCGCCAAGGCCGCCCTGATCGGCGCGCGGGTCGCGGCGGTCACCGTGCGCGATACCAAGAGCCGCTGGGGCAGCTGTTCCGCCACCGGGCGCCTGTCCTTCTCCTGGCGGCTGATCCTGACGCCGGAGGCGGTGCTGGACTATGTCGTCGGCCACGAGGTGGCGCACCTGCGGGAGATGAACCACTCCGCCCGCTTCTGGGCGCTCTGCGCGCAGCTGACCGCCGACGTGAAGGCGCCGCGCGCCTGGCTGAAGACCAACGGCGCCCGGCTGCTGCGCTACGGGTGAGGGCGGCCTGATCCCCTCTCCCGCCCCCGGCGGGAGAGGGAGGGACCCATGCGCAGCATGGGAGGGTGAGGGCTTGGTTTCTCGGGAAAACCTTGCCCTCACCCTCCCACCGCTTCGCGGCGGGCCCCTCCCTCTCCCAGCGGGGCTGGGAGAGGGGGAGAATCGCCCGCCCGCATCTGCTAAGGTGCCGCCCCCGCCGCACCCGAAGCCATTCCCCATGCCGCCGACTCCACGCCCCGACTCGCTCGCCGTTCGTGTGCTGCTGACCGCGCTCGTCGCCTTCGGCCCGCTGTCCACGGACCTCTACCTGCCCTCCCTGCCGACTCTGGTCACGGTGTTCGGGACGGACATCGCGACGGTGCAGCTGACGCTGTCGGTCTTCCTGGCCGGCTTCGCGGTGTCGCAGCTCGTCTACGGGCCGGTGTCCGACCGGTTCGGGCGGCGGCCGGCGTTGCTGGGCGGAATCACCATCTATCTGGTGGCGAGTGCCGCCTGCGCGCTGACCAACGACATCGGCGGGCTGATCGTCGCCCGCTTCTTCCAGGCGCTGGGCGCCTGCTGCGGGCCGGTGGTGGCGCGGGCGGTGGTGCGCGACGTGTTCGGGCGCGACCGGGCGGCGACCGTGCTGGCCTACATGGCGATGGCCATGACGCTGGCCCCGGCGATCGGCCCGGTCCTGGGCGGCGTGATCACCGAGCTTATCGGCTGGCGCGGCAACTTCCTGCTGCTGACCGTCTTCGCGGCGGGAATCCTGGCGGCCACCCAGGTTCTGCTGGGGGAGACCAACACGCACCGCGACGAGAACGCCCTGAAGCCCGGCCGGCTGGTCGCCAACTACGTCCTTCTGCTGCGCGACCGCGCGTTCCTCGGCCAGATGCTGACGGTCGCCTTCGCCTACAGCGGCATCTTCTCCTTCATCTCCGGGTCCAGCTTCGTGCTGATCGGCCGGCTGCACCTGACCCCGGCGCAGTACGGGGCGAGCTTCGGAGTCGTGGTGCTGGGCTACACGCTGGGCTCCTTCTTCGCCGGGCGCATGAGCCAGCGCATGGGCGGCCCCTGGATGATCCGCACCGGCACCGCGGTGTCTCTGGCCGGCGGGCTGCTGGGCGTGGCATTGGCTCTGGCCGGGGCGCTGCATCTGGTGGCGATCGTGGCGCCGGTCTTCCTGTTCATGGTCGGGGCCGGGCTGACCCTGCCCAACGCCATGGCCGCCGCGGTCGGCCCCTACCCGATGATGGCCGGCCTCGCCTCCTCCCTGGTGGGCTTCACCCAGATGGCGGTGGCGGCGCTGGTCGGCGCGGCGGTGGGGCACCTGCAGACGGGCACGCCGCTGCCCATGATGGGCGCCATCGGGCTGGTCGCGCTAGGCGCCGCGCTGTCGCACCGGATGATGGCGCGGCGCCGCTGATCAGTCTTCGGGCTGGGCCTCCGGCCGGTCCTCGGATCGGGTCGCGACGGGCAGCCGGCGCACGGCGTAGGTGAACAGCACCGTGACCAGCAGGCAGAGCGCCGTGGCCATCCCCGCCAGCAGGTAGTAGCCGGCCCCGCAGGCGATCCCCAGCGCGCCGGCCACCCAGATCACCGCCGCGGTGGTGGCCCCGTGGACGGAATTGCCGGCGCGGAACATGACCCCGGCGCTGATGAAGCCGACCGCCTGGGCCACTCCCTGGATGACCCGGGTCGGGTCCATCCGGCCCTCATCCCCATGGCGGGCGAGGTCCCAATACAGCTCCAGCGCCACCAGCGTGGTGAGCGCCGAGCTGATCGCGACCAGCGTGTTCGTGCGCAGGCCGGCGGCCTTGCCGCGCATCTCCCGGTCTAGGCCGAGCGCCGCCCCGCAGACCGCCGCCGCGAACAGCCGGAGGGCCATTTCCCCAACCGGGATAGCGGTATTCAAGTCCATGATTTGTCTCCGCTTTTTTGCTCCGGCCACGGGACTGACACTTTTTTGCGGCGTGAAGGATTTTTCACTTTAAAAGGCCGGCCATTGGATCTATGTAACCGCAACTCGCAAGCGCACGTGCCGCTGGCCCGCCCCTCGTCTTTTCGAGATGTGGTTATGCAACGACGTAACGCGTGATCCCCGACCGTCCCTTAAGCAAGGCGGCGACTTGGAGGTTACGATGGTTCATGTTGTTGTGGGTGGGCACCGGCTCACCCGTTATCGAACACTCCCCGCCCGGACAGGCCTGTTCCACGCAGGCAAGGTCAATCGGCAGTCCAGTATGGGCGGCCGGAACGCCTGACCTTTTTTCCTGGTCAGAAGCGATCGGCCGTTCCGCCCCCGACTACCCCACAATTCGTCCTGACACCTTCATCTTGCGTCCGGGAGACTGAGATGACCGATAAGATTGCGCGCTTTTTCGAAGAGCAGCGCCCGCAGACGCCTTGCCTTGTCGTCGACCTGGACGTCGTCGAAGCCAACTACCACGACCTGGAGGAAGCCCTCCCGGACGCGAAGATCTTCTACGCCGTGAAGGCCAATCCGGCGCCGGAGATCCTGGGCCTGCTGACCCGCCTGGGCTCGGCCTTCGACACCGCCAGCGTGCCGGAAATCCAGATGGTGCTCGCCGCCGGCTGCACGCCGGAGCGCATCTCCTACGGCAACACGATCAAGAAGGAGTCGGACATCCGCCGCGCCTTCGAGCTGGGCGTGCGGCTGTTCGCCTTCGACAGCGCCGAGGAGCTGGAGAAGATCGCCCGCGCCGCCCCCGGTTCCCGCGTGTTCTGCCGCATCCTGACCTCCGGCGAGGGCGCCGAATGGCCGCTGTCGCGCAAGTTCGGCTGCGACCTCGCCATGGCGCGGGAGCTGCTGCTGAAGGCCCGCGACATGGACGTCGTGCCCTACGGCGTGTCGTTCCACGTCGGCTCGCAGCAGAAGGACCTGACGCAGTGGGACCATGCCATCTTCCAGGTGGCGCAGCTGTTCCGCGAGCTTGAGGTGCTGGGCGTCGACCTCGGCATGATCAACCTGGGCGGCGGCTTCCCGACCCGCTACCGCACCGACGTGCCGCAGACCACCGCCTACGGCCAGGCGATCTTCGAGTCGCTGCGCACCCACTTCGGCAACCGCCTGCCGGAAGCCATCGTGGAGCCGGGCCGCAGCATGGTCGGCAACGCCGGCATCATCGAGAGCGAGGTCGTGCTCGTCTCCCGCAAGTCGGCCAACGACCTGAAGCGCTGGGTCTACCTGGACATCGGCAAGTTCAGCGGCCTCGCCGAGACGATGGACGAGGCGATCCAGTACCCGATCCAGGTGATGGGCGATGATGGGGACGGCGACACGGAAGCGGTCGTTCTGGCCGGCCCGACCTGCGACTCGGCCGACGTGCTGTACGAGCGCGCCGAGTACAAGCTGCCGCTGGACCTGAAGCCCGGCGACCGCGTGCGCATCCACGCCACCGGCGCCTACACGACGACCTACTCGGCCGTCTGCTTCAACGGCTTCGCGCCGCTCCAGCAGATCTGCATCTGACCTCGACCAAAGTCTGACGACGAAAAAAGCCCTCTCCTTCGGGAGGGGGCTTTTTGGTTTCACCACCAAGGCACCAAGACACCAAGAGTCCACGCCGTGGAGAGCGCGAGGATTCTTGGTGTCTTTGTGCCTTGGTGGTGAAAATACTGAAAAACAAAAAGGGCCGCTTCCCCGATGGAAGCGGCCCTTTTTTCCGGGTCCAGCGATCCGGAAGGCATCACGCCTTCCAGAACGGCTTGTTGACCTCGTAGTCGACTTCGAGCTGGTTGATGCCGATGTCGTGCAGCATGCGGTCATCGAGACGAGCCAGTTCGCGGCGGGTGAGAATGCGCTGCCGCCAAAGGGCGAACGTGTCCAGAACGGTGTCCAGCACATGCGCCACCGGAGCAGCCCGATTGCTGCGGCCAACGGTGGCCGAACGCAGAGCCAAAGCCATGGTGGTTCTTCCTGTTTGAAAGGTGGCCCGAGGGGGCCCTGCCGGTACCAGCCGCCACGCCCTCGGTTCGTGAGAAAGAATATTGCTCATCATACGTGAACCTACCACCGCCAAGTCCGTATGCGAGCTGTGTGCTTTCTCGATACCTGTCGTAGGAATATCACCGATGCACGTTCCGCGGGCCTTTGTCCATTTTTTGGGCGCCACAAATTGTGCACCACACCAACAAATCGGCCCGCGAACGGGTTTTTCCTCAACCCAAGACGCGCGCCAAGCGGCCCATGGCCTCCTCAAGCTTGTCGAGCCGGCTGGCGTAGCAGAGGCGCAAAGCCCCCTCCCCGCCCTGCCCGAACGCCGCCCCCGGGGCGAGCCCGACGAGCGCCTCGTCGATGATGCGGGTGGCCAGCGCGACGCTGTCCGTCTCCCCCTCCACCTGGAAGAAGGCGTAGAAGGCGCCGGGGGCCGGCTGGATGCGCACGCGCGGCAAGGCGGCCAGCGCGCCGCAGACGAGGTCGCGCGCCTTGCGGCAGCGCTCCACCGTCTCGGCCACCCAGGGCTCCCCCTGCTCGATGGCGGCGACGCCGGCCATCTGGATGAAGCCCGGCGTGCCGGAGGTGGAGAACTGCACGAGGTTCTCCAGCACCGGCCCGAGTGCCGCCGGCGTCACCATCCAGCCGAGCCGCCAGCCCGTCATCGCCCAGTTCTTGGAGAAGCTGTTGACGACGATCAGCTTGTCCTCCGGGTCCGCCACCTCCAGGAAGGACGGCGCCGCGGTGCGGCCGTCGTAGACGAGACGGGCGTAGACCTCGTCGGAGATCACCCACAGCCCGCGCTCCCGCGCGAATGCCATGACGCGGGCCATGTCCTCGCGCGGCATGATCCAGCCCGTCGGGTTGCCGGGAGAGTTGACGAAGATGGCGCGGGTCCGCGGTCCGCAGGCGGCGAACAGCTGCTCCAGGTCCAGGACCCAGCCCTGGTTGCCGAGCGTCATCGGAACCTCCACCGGCACGCCGCCCTGGACGCGCACGGCGGCCATGACGTTGGGCCAGACGGGGCTGACCACGGCGACCTCGTCGCCCGGATCGACCAGCATCTGCATGGCGTTCATGATCGCCGCCATGCCGGAGGTGGTGACGGTGATGCGGTCCACCGGCACCGGGACGCCGTGCACCCGGCCGAGGTAGGCGCACAGCGCCTCGCGCAGCGGCGGCACGCCGCGCTGGTAGGTGTAGAAGACGTGGCCGTCGCGGATGGCGCGGTCCGCCGCCTCGCGGATGAAGTCCGGGGTGGCGAGGTCGCCTTCGCCGAACCACAGCGGGATCAGCCCCTCGCGCCCGCGGCCGTGGTTCGCCACCGTCACGATGGCGCTGGCCGGCAGAGCCTGGATGCCCGGCCGGATGTCGAACTCCGCAACCATGTCCCACCCTCGCGATTTTTCGTTGCGCGCCAGTCTATGCGAACCCACGACCGTCCGCGAGGCGAACCGTCGCTGGACACAGACGCGCAGCCGTCATACCTCTGGTCCCCACCATCCGCACGGGAACTGGACTCATACGATGATCGACACCATTGCGTTCGATGGCGACGACACGCTGTGGCACAACGAGTCGCTGTTCTCCATGACGCAGGAGCGGTTCCGCGCCCTGCTCGCCCACGCGGCCGACCCCGCGGACATCGACCGGCGGCTGCTGGCGGCGGAGCGGGCGAACCTGCGCGTCTACGGCTACGGCATCAAGGGCTTCGTCCTGTCGATGATCGAGACGGCGGTCGACCTGACGGACGGGCGCATCGCCGGGCGCGACATCCAGAGCCTGATCGACTTCGGCAAGGCGATGCTGGACCACCCCGTCGACCTGCTGGACGGCGTGGCGGAGGTGGTGGAGGCGCTGTCCGGCCGCTACCGCCTGCTGCTGATCACCAAGGGCGACCTGTTCGACCAGGAGAGCAAGATCGCCCGCTCCGGCCTCGTTGAGCGCTTCGACGCCGTGGAGATCGTCAGCGAGAAGGACCCGGACACCTACCGCCGCGTGCTCGACCGGCACGGGGTGGCGCCGGGGCGCTTCGTCATGGTGGGCAATTCGGTGCGGTCGGACATCCTGCCGGTGCTGGCCGTGGGCGGCCACGCCGTCCATGTGCCCTACGCCATCACCTGGGCGCACGAGGAGGCCGCCCCGCCGACGGAGAATTACCGCCGCATCGACACGGTGCGCGACCTGCCGCCCCTGCTGAACGCCTGGTGAGGACAACGGACATGAGCCTGACCCTGCTGACCGACCCCGCCGAGCCGGAAACCGGCGGCCCGGCCCCGGACCGGATCCTCTCCGGTTCCCCGGTCTTCACCACCTGGAACCAGTACGAATCGCCGGACGGCAAGCGCTTCGCCGGTGTCTGGCGCTGCACCCCCGGCGCCTGGCGGATCGTCTACGACGAGTGGGAATACTGCGAGATCCTGGACGGCGTCAGCACCATCACCCACGCCGACGGCCGGCGCTGGACCGTCCGCGCTGGCGACCGCTTCACGCTGGAACCCGGCTTCGAGGGCGTGTGGGAGGTGACGGAGACGACCACCAAGCGCTACGTCGTCATCCTGCCCTGAACCATCAGCCCCTTAAAAATCAGCCCCGTAGAAATCAGCCGGTGGTGGTTGACGTCGTCAGGTCGGCGCGGTTGATGACCACGAAGGCCTTGCGGCCGATCTCCACGGCGAGGACGGCGAGGGTCACCAGGGCCCCGATCAGCAGCGCGCGGGCGAGGTCGCGCATGGTGGACCGGCGCCGAATCCGGCGCGCCAGGACGGCGGCGGCGCGCTCGCGGCGCCGGTCGCGGACGTCCTCAGTCCCGCCCTCGTCCTGTCCGTCTTCGACCTGTTGGTTGCCCTCCGTCCCGCGGTTCCCGCCGGTCTCGCCCAGCGGGTTCCAGTAGGGGGAGGCGTTGGAAGCGCCCGTCTTGCTCATGCGGTCCTCCCCGGTGGAAGGGTCGATCCATGCAGGAGCGGTATCTATAAAATGGCGCGAATCGGCTCAAGCGCCGCCGACGGCCGGCCCCTGCGACGGTGCGCCGCAGCCCGCCGGCGGCAAGACGGGTCGGATCAGCGCCGCCCCCGCGGGTCGCGGCTCAGGCCCTTGGCCTCCAGCTCCGCCAGATACTCGGCCCACAGCCGGTCCTGGTCCTCGCCCATCTCGTGCAGAAGCTTCCAGGAGTAGATGCCGCTGTCGTGCAGGTCGTCGAAGACGATGCGCACGGCGTAGCGGCCGATCGGCTCCAGGCTCATGATGCCGACGTGGCGGCGGCCGGAGACGGTCTGCTTCTGGCCGGGCCCGTGGCCCTGCACTTCGGCCGAGGGGCTGTGGACGCGCAGGAATTCCGCGGGGTAGGAGAAGGTCCGGCCGTCGTCGAAGTCGATCTCCAGCCGCTTCTCCTCCTTCTTCAGGCGGATCTCCAGCGGCCAGTGCTTCGTGCCGAATTCGTCCGACGCGAAATGCTCCTCGGACATCAGGCCGCTCCCGGCTTCTTGTCCAGGCTGCGCGCCTCGTCGATCAGCATGATCGGGATGCCGTCGCGAATCGGATAGGCCAGGCCGGCGCGCTCGCTGATCAGCTCGGCGCGTTCGGCGTCGTAGCGCAGCGGGCCCTTGGTCAGCGGGCAGACGAGGATTTCCAGAAGCTTCGGGTCGACACGAGCCTGCGACTTGCCTTCGCCGTGCGTGTCCTCGGGAATGTGGGCGCTCATGGAACGGGCCTCGCGGTCAAAATCGGAAACGGGAAACGGGGTTCAGTGGCGCGGCACGCTGCCGTCGCCGTCATGGCCGTCGAGAATGGCCATCTCGATCAGCGCGATCAAGAGCTTCGCGCGCTCCGGCAGGTCCGGCGCCTCCAGCAGCGCCTGCTTTTCGCTGGGCGTGAAGGGGCAGATCATGGCGAGCGAGGTGACCAGCCGCTCGTCGGGCGTCGATTCGATGGCGCTCCAGTCCACCGACAGCCCCTGCGTCTTGAAATAGGCCTTCAGCCCGGCCACCAGCCGCGGGCGGTCGACGTCGCCGCCGCCGTCGTTCAGATCGGAGGCGAAACGTTCCCACACTGGAACGACACGCCGGTAGCCGCGCAGGCATTCCGCCTCGCTGCGGATGGCGAAGCGGCTGACCCCGGTCAGGGTGATCAGGTAGCGGCCGTCGTCCGTTTCGGAAAAGCTGGTGATGCGCCCGGCGCAGCCGGTCTCGTAGACCGCCGGCTCGCGCTCCCGGCTGGCCGGGTCGGTCGGCTGGATCATCCCGATCATGCGGTCGGACGCCAGCGCGTCCTCGACCATCGCGAGGTAGCGCGGCTCGAAGATGTTCAGCGGCAGCCGCCCGCGCGGCAGCAGCAGAACCCCCGCAAGCGGGAAGATCGGCAGCAGCCGCGGGAGGCGGTTCAGCGACGGGTCGAAGGGGGTCCGGCTCATGCGACGAATATAGAGCCCCCCGGCGCGGGGAACAGAGCAAGCCCCGTCCCCGCTCCTTGGAAAAAAGCCACCGGAAAACGTCAGCGGAACAGGATGGACGACAGACGGCGCCGGGTCTGGATGGTCAGCGGGTCGGTCGGGCCAAAGGCCTCGAAGAACTTCACCAGCTGCTTGCGCGCGGCTTCCTCGTTCCAGGTCCGGTCGCGGCGCACCAGCTCCAGCAGCTCGTCCACCGCCGCCTCGCGCTTGCCCGCGGCGAACAGGGCCAGCGCCAGGTCGAAGCGGGCCTGGTGGTCGTCCTGGTTGTGGGCGACCTTCTCCATCAGATCCGGGATCGGGCCGGCGTTGGCGGCCTGCTCGGCCACGTCCAGCGCGCTGCGCACCGCCGCGATCTCCTTGTCCTTGGCGATCGACTCCGGCGTCTGGTCCAGCATCTGCTTGGCGCGGACGAGGTCGTCGGTGGCGATCAGGCAGCGGACCAGGCCGGCGTAGGCGGCGGGGTTGATGTTTTCCGGATCGGCCTGCAGGATCTCGCTGTAGATCTCCGACGCGGTCTGGATGTCGCCGGCCTCCAGAGCCTCCTTGGCCTGGGCCAGCACCTCCTCCAGCACGTCGCCGGCGTCGCCGCCCGCGGCACCGGCCAGCTTGACCAGCTTCTCCACGAAGGCCTTCACCTGCGACTCCGGCAGGGCGCCCATGAAGCCGTCCACCGGCCGCCCCTGGAAGAAGGCGTAGACCGCGGGGATCGACTGCACGCGCAGCTGCGAGGCGATCATCGGATCCTTGTCGGTGTCGATCTTGACGAGCCGCACCTTGCCCTTGGCGGCCAGCACGGTCTTTTCCAGGATCGGGCCGAGCTGCTTGCAGGGACCGCACCAGGGGGCCCAGAAGTCGACGATCACCGGGACCGAGCGCGAAGCCTCGATCACGTCGGCCATGAAGTTGCGGTCGCTGCTGTCCTTGATCAGGTCACCGGCCGCCGCGGTGGCGGCTCCGGCGTTGGCGGCACCGGCGGGGGGCTTGGCGGGCGGAATGGAAAACATGGCGGTCTTGGTTCCCTGTGCGATCTTGCCGAATAGATGAGCGCATGAGGTGCGTTAAGCAAGCGTCGGGTGCCGGCCTCACTCCTCCTCGGTGCCGAACGGCACGATCACCGGCTCGTGCCCGCCGGCGCGGATGAAGCGGATCAGGTCGTCCGGCCGGATCGCCGTGGTGCGGTCGTTCAGCAGCGGGTGGAAGTTCAGCGGGTCCTGCTCCAGCATCTGCTGCTGCAGGACGACGGTCACCCGGTGGTCCCGGTCGTTGATCAGCGAGAAGGGCGTCACCGACCCCGGCCGCACGCCGAGATGCCGCCACAGCCGGTCCGGCGAGGCGAAGGACAGCCGCGCCGACCCGATGACCTTGTCGAGGCGGCTCATCTCGATCCGCGCGTTCTCCAGCGCCACCACCAGCCAGTGCCGATCCTTCTTGTCCTTCAGGAACAGGTTCTTGCAGTGACCGCCGGGCAGCACGCCGCGCAGCGCCTTGCTTTCCTCCACCGTGAAGACCGGCGGATGGCTGTGGGTCACGGTCGGGATGCCGAGCGCCGCGAGATGCTCCAGGAGCTGCTCCGGGCTCGTCGGCAGCGGCGCCCCGGCCGTGCCGTCGGTGGTCAATGCGTTGTCCATGCTGATGTTTTTAGCCTCGCACCGGAAATTCGTCCAGACGTCCCAAAAAAGTGAAACATGACGCTTGCATTGCGTTCGGCGATGAGTATAGTCCGCCGCACGCCGCCGGACGGCACCGTGAGACGGTCCGAACGGCGATGTGGAGCGCGGGCGTAGCTCAGGGGTAGAGCACAACCTTGCCAAGGTTGGGGTCGAGGGTTCGAATCCCTTCGCCCGCTCCAGTCTTCCGAGGGGAAGACAGGCCGGTGACAAACCGGTCAAGCACCGCGAAGACAAAGGGCCGGGCCACTGTGGCGCCGGCCCTTCGCGTTTCCAGGCATTCCCTGCTTCGACCGCCCTGTCTCGCCTGATGGGCCAACCCGGGTGGGCCAACCCGCCGCCTGCGCTGCTCTGTCGCAGCGCCGGATGTAACGGCAGCGCCCCGGCGCCCACCGATCCTCTGCAGAGCGCACCATTCCAGCTAACGCCCAACAACAGTCCGCCGGAGCACGCCGCGACTCCGGGAGGTCCGGCGGCCGTTAGTTGGGGGAAGCGACGCATGCACTTGCATGTTCCTCCGTCGACATCCGACTGTATTCGCTTTGGCGCGCCATCTGCTTGGCAAACGGATTGCGTATTTGCCTTCGATCGGTTATCTTTAAAATAAGAAACAAAAGACACGCAATTCGGCGAGGGCTTCGGAATCGCGACTTCGGAACGCGGACCAGGACGGCCCGCCGCCGAAGCGCCGGCCACACCGTTGCGTCCACAGCGTGTTCGCTGCCGTGCCGTGCCTTGGCTGCGTCTTGCCTGGTTGCCCGATACGCCTGATCGCCCACCTCCCGTCCACGCCTCGTTCGCCTGTCGGCAAAGGTTTCGCCCCATGGGTCTGCAACGGTACATCGTGAACTTCCCGCGCCTGTCGCCCGGACTCCTGGACGCTTGGCGCGCGGTGCCGAGCCGCGTCGTGGCCGACGCGCTGGGCTGCGGGCACGTTGTGGCGCCGGGCATCCGCAGCTGCGCACCGGGCACGCGCCTGTGCGGCCAGGCCCGCACGGTCACCCCCATGCCGGGCGACAACAGCGTCCTGCTGACCGCCTGCAGCCTGGCCGAACCGGGCGACGTCGTGGTCGTCGGCGGCGCCGGCCTGGAGACCGTGGCGGTGGCCGGGGAGTGGGTGACGCGCAGCTGCAAGTCGCGGGGGCTGGGCGGCCTTGTGATCGACGGCGCGGTGCGCGACCTTCGCGAAATCCGCGCTCTCGGCTTCCCGGTCTTCGCCAAGGGCGCGGTGCCGCGCGCCCCGCACAGGGCGGTCGGCGGCAAGATGGACCTGCCGGTGATGGTGGGCGGCGTCGCCGTCAGCCCCGGCGACCTGCTGGTCGGCGACGACGACGGCGTGGCCGTCGTCCCCCTGCTGGCGGCGGAAGAGGCGTTGAGGCAGTGCCAGGACCGGATGGCGCGGCTGGAGCATCTCCCGGACCGCCCCCCGGAACGCCTGATCCTGGAGATCGGGGCCAAGGACCGCCCCCTCCCGACTCCGATCGCATCCGCCCTGCCTCTGCTGACGGCTTTGGCGCTCCCCGATCCGGACCTTTTCGACTTCCCCGCCGCACACTGAGCCGCCGGCCCCTGCCAAGCCCTCGGATCAGGCGTTGCCCATGGTCTGGGTCAGGGCGCTCAGCAGGACGGGCGGCGTCACCGGCTTGTGCAGGACGCTGATCCCGCTGGCCTCCGCCTCCCGGATGCGCTCCGGCGCGGTGTCGCCGGTGATGATGATGCTGGGAATGGCGCGGCGGTAGAGGTCGCACACGTCGCGGATCGCCTCGGTCCCCGTGCGCCCCTCGCGCAGGCGGTAGTCGGCGAGGATCACGGCCGGCGGACGCTCCCGCGCGGCGAGGAGCTGTATGGCCTCGGTCGCCGACTCCGCCGCGACCACTTCGAACCCCCAGCTTTCCAGGACGGCGCGCAGGCTGGACAAGACAACCGGCTCGTCGTCGATCAGCACGATCACGCCGCGCCCCGCGCCGTCGCCGACCACGATTTCGCTCCGCTGCGCCGGCGGGCGCAGGCGGACGGTGGCCTGCAGCGGCACCTCGACCCAGAAGACGGAGCCGCGCCCGTGGACCGACCGCACGGACACCCGGTGGCCGAGCAGCCGCGACAGCCGCTTCACGATGGCGAGGCCGAGGCCCAGCCCCTTCTCCCGGTCGCGCTCCGGGTTGCCGATCTGCGTGAACTCCTCGAAGATTTCCTCCGTCTGGCCGGCCGGGATGCCGATGCCGGTGTCCCAGACCTCCACGCGCAGCAGGTCGCCGCGGCGGCGGCAGCCGACCAGGATGCGGCCCTCGCCGGTGTAGCGCACGGCGTTGTCCACCAGGTTCTGGACCATGCGGCCGAACAGCGCCGGGTCGGTGCGCACCAGGGCGTTGCTGGGCACCACCGTCAGCCGCACCCCCTTGGCGGCCGCCAGCGTCGTGTAGCTGACCCGCGTGGTCGCCAGGACGCTGTCGACGGGGAAGATCATCGGCCGCACCGACACCACGCCGGCGTCGAGCTTCGAGACGTCGAGCAGGCTGTCGAGCAGCGTCTTCAGCGCCGCCACCGCCACCTCCATGTCGTCCACCATGGCCCGGGCGGTGCCCTCGGGCAGCTGCGAGGCCAGCGCCGCCGTGAAGAACACCAGCGACTGCACGGGCTGGCGCAGGTCGTGGCTGGCCGCCGCCAGGAACTTCGTCTTGGCGACGCTGGCCCGCTCGGCCTCGTCCTTGGCGGTGCGCAGGTCGGCGTCGGCGCGCTTGCGCTCGGTGATGTCGCGCACGATGCCGGCGAAGATGCGCCGGCCGGCCAGGAACCCCTCGCCCACCGCCAGATCCATGGGGAAGGTCTCGCCGTCCTTGCGCCGCCCCTCCACCTCGCGCCCGATCCCGATGATGCGCGGCTGGGAGGTCTTCAGGTAGTTGTCGAGATAGCCGTCGTGCGCCTGCCGGTATGGCGCCGGCATCAGCATGCTGACGTTGCGCCCCAGCACCTCCGCCGCGCTGTAGCCGAAGATCCGCTCCGCGGCGCGGTTGAAGCTCTCGATGCGGCCGTGGTCGTCGATGGTGATGATGCCGTCCACCGCCGCCTCCAGGATGGCGCGGTTCTTCGCCTCGCTGTAGCGCAACCGCTCCTCCGTCTCCCGCCGGATGGAGATGTCGCGCACGATGCCGGCGAACAGATGCTCCCCGTCCACGACGGCGCTGCCGACCGCGAGGTCCATGGGAAAGACGTGGCCGTTCTTGCGCAGTCCCTGCACCTCGCGGCCCTTGCCGATGATGCGCGTCTCGCCGGTCTCGCGGTGATGGGCCAGGTAGCCGTCGTGGGCCGACCGGTAGGGCTCGGGCATCAGCATGCTGACGTTGCGGCCGACGACCTCCTCCGCCGGGTAGCCGAAGATCCGCTCCGCCGCCGCGTTGACGGATCGGATGATGCCGGTCTCGCCGATGATGACGATCCCGTCCACGGCCGCGTCCAGGATGGCCTGCGTCAGGGTGCCCGCCCTTTCGGAAGCCGGGAATTCGGTTGGGGGCGGTTCGGATGCGGACGGAACAGGAGGGACGGCGGGTTCTAACGGGACAGGCTCGTCGGGCGTCTCACCGGAAGCCGTGGATAATCGGCGGCCGCGCAACGCCCACCCCGCGGCACCGGAGACCAGCGCCACGGCGGCAACGACGAGGAGTCCGACGGCGGCATCCATTCCGTGCCCTCCCGCCCCGAAGCGGCGGCGCCGCTCGACGAAAGTCAATCCGATATGCAACAGTCGGCCATAGACGTCCGGCCCCACAACCTGTCCGTAGGTTATAGGCCGGAACTCTTCCGATCACGCCCCACGGCCTGTTGCCAGGATCGGCAGATCCGCTACGCTCCCCCCATGTGACCGAGCAAAGCGTGACCGAGCAAAACCGCCCGAACAAAACCGGGGCGACCACAGGGAAGGGATCGAGCGATGGCTCTCAGGGCCGAACAGCTCAAGGACGAGCTGACCGAAGAGGTCGTGCGTCAGGTGCGCGAGCGGCTGGGCCGCACCCGCGCGGCGCCGGCGGAACGGTTCGTGCGGCAGTTCTACGACAACGTGCCCCCCGACGACATCATCCAGGCCTCGGCCGAGCAGCTCTACGGGGCGGCGCTGGCCATGTGGCAGTGGGGCCAGCAGCGCGAACCTGGCAAGGCGCCCGAAGGAAAGGCAAAGGTTCGGGTCTACAACCCGCGCGTCGAGGAGCACGGCTGGCAGTCCCACCGCACCGTGGTGGAGATCGTCAACGACGACATGCCGTTCCTGGTCGACAGCGTCACGGCGGAGCTGAACCGCCAGGGGCTGACCGTCCATCTCGTCATCCACCCGGTGGTGCGGGTGAAGCGCGACGACTCCGGCCAGCTGACCGACCTGTACGAGCCCGCGGCGGCGCCGACCGACGCGGCACCGGAATCCTTCATGCACGTGGAGGTCGGCGCGGTGCCCGACGGCGAGGCGCTGACCCGCGCCCGCGAGGGGCTGGAACGCGTGCTGGCCGACGTGCGCGCCGCCGTCGCCGACTGGCGCGCCATGCGCGAGAAGGTGCGCGAGGCCGTGGCCGACGCCGACGCCGCCCGCGCCACCGTTCCGGCCGACGAGGTGGACGAGGCCAAGGCCTTCCTCAGCTGGGCGGACGACGACCACTTCACCTTCCTGGGATACCGCGAATACCGCTTCGGCGACGCCGGGGACGGCGGGGAGCAGCCGCTGGGTCTGGTCCCCGGCAGCGGGCTCGGCATCCTGCGCGACGACGCCGTCACCGTCTTCGATGGCCTGCGCAACTACGCCACTCTGCCGCCGGACGTGCGCGACTTCCTGCGCAACCCGCGCGTCCTGATGGTCACCAAGGGCAACCGCCCGTCGCCGGTGCACCGCGCCGTGCCGATGGACGCCGTTCTGATCAAGCGCTTCGACGCCGACGGCCGGATCGTCGGCGAGCGGCTGGTCGCCGGCCTGTTCACCTCCGTTGCCTACAACCGCAGCCCGCGCGAGATCCCGTACCTGCGCCGCAAGGTCGCCGAGGTGATGAGCCTCGCCGGCTTCGACCCGCAGGGTCACGACGGCAAGGCGCTCCTCCACATCCTGGAGACCTACCCGCGCGACGAGCTGTTCCAGATCCAGCCGCAGGAGCTGTTCGACATCGCCATCGGCATCCTGCATCTGCAGGAACGCCAGCGCCTGGCGCTGTTCGTGCGCAAGGATCCGTTCGAGCGCTTCGCCTCCTGCTTGGTCTATGTGCCGCGCGACCGCTACGACACCACGCTGCGCCGGCGCATCCAGACCATCCTGGAGAGCGCCTACAACGGCACCTGCTCCGGCTTCACCACGCAGCTGACCGAGAGCGTGCTGGCCCGCCTGCACTTCATCATCCGGACGGAGCCGGGGCATGTCCCGGCGGTGGATGCCACCGAGCTTGAGGCGCGGCTGGTGCAGGCCGCCCGCGGCTGGGACGACCACCTGCGCGACGCCCTGCTGGAGGCGCACGGCGAGGAGGAGGGCGGCGCCCTGATCCGCCGCTACGCCGACGCCTTCCCGACTAGCTACCGCGAGCAGTTCAACGCCGAGACCGCGGTCACCGACATCGAGCGCATCGAGAAGGCGATCGCGCAGGGCGGGCTCGGCATCAACCTCTACCGCCCGCTGGAGGCGGAAGCGCACGAGTTGCACGTCAAGATCTACCACGAGGGCCGGCCGGTCCCGCTGTCCGACGTGCTGCCCATGCTGGAGCACATGGACCTGAAGGTGATCACCGAGCAGCCCTTCGAGGTGACGGTCGCCGGCCATGCCGCCCCGGTGTGGATCCACGACTTCACCGCGCGCAGCCAGAACGGCCTGCCCATCGACTGCGCCATGGTGAAGGAGAAGTTCCAGGAGGCCTTCGCCGCCGTCTGGGACGGCCGGATGGAGGATGACGGCTTCAACCGGCTGGTGCTGCGCGCCGGGCTGACCGCGCGCGAGGTCACGGTGCTGCGCGCCTACGCCAAGTACCTGCGCCAAGCGCGCATCGCCTACGGGCAGGACGTGGTGGAAAGCACGCTGGCCGAATACCCGGCCATCGCGCGCAAGCTGACCGCGCTGTTCCACGCCCGCTTCGACCCGGCCCGCCAGGTGCCGAACGATCCGGGTCTGGTGACGGAGATCGAGCGCGCGCTGGACGGCGTGAAGAACCTGGACGAGGACCGCATCCTGCGGCGCTTCCTCAACCTGGTCTGCAACACGCTGCGCACCAACGCCTACCAGGCCGGGGCGGACGGCAAGCCGAAGACCTACATCGCCTTCAAGATCGACAGCCGCCACATCGACGAGCTGCCGCTGCCGCGCCCGATGGTGGAGGTGTTCGTCTACAGCCCGCGCATGGAGGGCGTGCACCTGCGCGGCGGCAAGGTCGCCCGCGGCGGCATCCGCTGGTCCGACCGGCGCGAGGATTTCCGCACCGAGATCCTGGGCCTGATGAAGGCGCAGATGGTCAAGAACACGGTCATCGTGCCGGTGGGCTCCAAGGGCGGCTTCGTCGTGAAGCGGCCGCCGCCCGCCGCTGCCGGCCGCGAGGCGGCGCTGGCCGAAGGCATCGAGTGCTACAAGACGCTGATGCGCGGCCTCTTGGACATCACCGACAACCTCGACGCCGAGGGGGGCGTGGTGCCGCCGGCCGAGGTGGTGCGACACGACGGGAACGACCCCTATCTGGTCGTCGCCGCCGACAAGGGCACGGCGACCTTCTCCGACATCGCGAACTCGGTGTCGATCGACTACGGCTTCTGGCTGGGCGACGCCTTCGCGTCGGGCGGCTCCGCCGGCTACGACCACAAGAAGATGGGCATCACCGCCCGCGGCGCCTGGGAATCGGTGAAGCGCCATTTCCGGGAGCTTGGGCGCGACATCCAGACCCAGGACTTCACCGTCGTGGGCGTGGGCGACATGTCCGGCGACGTGTTCGGCAACGGCATGCTGCTGTCGAAGCACATCAAGCTGCTCGCCGCCTTCGACCACCGGCACATCTTCCTCGACCCCGATCCGGACCCGGCCGCGAGCTGGGAGGAGCGCCGGCGCCTGTTCGACCTGCCGCGGTCGTCCTGGGCGGACTACGACGCCGGGCTGCTGTCGGCCGGCGGGCGCATCTATGACCGTTCCGCCAAGTCGCTGGAGCTGACGCCGGAGATCCGCGCCCGCTTCGGGATCGAGAAGGACCACGTCACCCCGCAGGCGCTGATGCAGACCCTGCTGAAGGCCGAGGTGGACCTGCTGTGGTTCGGCGGCATCGGCACCTACCTGAAGGCGTCGGAGGAAAGCAACGCGGAGGCCGGCGACAAGGCCAACGACGCGCTGCGCATCGACGGCCGCGACGTGCGCGCCAAGGTGATCGGCGAGGGCGCCAACCTGGGCGTCACCCAGCGCGGCCGCATCGAGGCGGCGCGGCACGGCGTGCGGCTGAACACCGACGCCATCGACAACTCGGCCGGCGTGGACACCTCCGACCACGAGGTGAACATCAAGATCCTGCTGAACGACGTGGTCGCCCGCGGCGACATGACGATCAAGCAGCGCGACCGGCTGCTGGCCGAGATGACCGACGAGGTGGCCGGGCTGGTGCTGGCCGACAACTACCTCCAGACCCAGGCGCTGACCGTGGCCCGCGCCCAGGGACCGGACGCGCTGGAGGCGCAGGCCCGCTTCATCCGCGCGCTGGAGAAGACCGGCCGCCTGAACCGCGCCATCGAATACCTGCCGGACGAGGAGGAGCTGTCGGTTCGGCTGGCCGACCGCGAGGGTCTGACCCGGCCGGAGCTGGCGGTGCTGCTGGCCTACGCCAAGATCACGCTGTACGACGACCTGCTGGCGTCCGACCTGCCGGACGACGCCTTCATGGCCGACGACCTGATCCGCTACTTCCCCAAGCCGCTGCGCAAGACCCACGCGGAGGCCGTCGCCCGCCACCGGCTGCGGCGCGAGATCATCGCCACCAGCGTCACCAACAGCCTCGTCAACCGCACCAGCCCGACCTTCGTCAAGGAGATGATGGAGAAGACGGGGATGGGGCCGGCCGACGTGGCCCGCGCCTACGCCATCGTGCGCGACAGCTTCGGCCTGCGGTCCCTGTGGACCGGGATCGAGGACCTGGACAACGTCGTCCCGGCGGCGTTGCAGACCAGCCTGATCCTAGAGACGGTGCAGCTGATGGAGCGGGCGGTCGCCTGGTTCCTGACCAGCTGCGCGCAGCCGCTGGACATCGCGGCGGAGACGGAGGCCTACCGGCCGGGCATCGAGGCCCTGCTGGGCGGGCTCGACGCCTTCCTGGACGCGGAGGAGGCGGCCCGCCTGTCGGCGCGCGTGGCATCCTACGCGGATCAGGGCGTGCCGGCCGAGCTGGCCCACCGTATGGCCGCGCTGCCGGTCCTAGCGGCGGCGCCCGACCTCGTCCGCATCGCGCGGCGCACCAAGCGCGACGTGTCGGCCGTGGCCGCGGTCTACTTCATCCTGGGCCGCCGGTTCGGGCTGGAGTGGCTGCGCGACAAGGCGGCGTCGGCAAAGGTGGACAACCACTGGCAGAAGCAGGCGGTCGCCGCCTTGGTGGACGACCTCTTCGCCCACCAGACCGCGCTGACCGTCCGCGTGCTGGAGACGGCCGACCACCTGCCGGCCGAAGCCCCGGTGGACGGCTGGATCGCCCAGCACCGCCCGGTGGTGGAGCGGGTCGAGCAGCTTCTGTCCGAACTGCGCACCCAGCCCAACGTCGACCTCGCCATGCTGGCCGTGGCGAACCGGCAGCTGCGAGGGTTGACCGCGGGATAAGGGACGCCACAAACCCTCTCCCAGCGTCGCTGGGAGAGGGTTTTCCATGCGTTCACAGCACTTTCCGGCTATGGTGCGCGCAGTTTTGCGCCTTTTTGCCCAGCCGGAGCCGCCGCGATGACCGACAGCACCCCAACCCTCCTCGACGCCATCCGCCTGTTCCGGGCGAACGATTTGGGCGGGGCGGAGGCGGCGTGCCGGGCGCTGCTGGCGACCGACCCGCACAACGCGCAGGCGCTGCACCTGCTGGGCCTCGTCGCCGCCCACACCGGCCATCCCGACGCCGCGCTGGAGCTGCTCGGCCAGGCGATCGCGGAGCAGGGCAACGACCCGTCCTTCCACAACAGCCGCGGCAGCCTGCTCTTCCAGCTCGGCCGCGCCGCGGAGGCGGAGGAGTCCTTCCGCGCCGGCATCGTGCTGAACGACCGCCTGCCGGAGCTGCACGGCAACCTGGGCAACGCGCTGAAGTCGCTGGCTCGGCTTGAGGAGGCGGAGACCGCCTTCCGCACGGCGCTGGCGCTGCGCTCCGACGCGCCGGAGATGCACAACTTCCTCGGCACGACCCTGCGGGAACTTGGCCGGCTGGACGAGGCGCAGACCCATTTCCGCTGCGCGCTGGACCTCGCCCCGGACTATCTGGAGGCGCGCTACAACCTCGCCGAGGCGCTGAGCACCCGCGGGGAGCTGGAGGAGGCCGCGGCTTCCTTCCGCAAGGTGATCGAGGCCGCCCCCCGCTTCGTCCCCGCCCATGTCGGGCTCGCCCACACGCTGCAAAGCCTCGACCGCGCCAACGAGGCGGTGGAGGCCATCGAGGCCGCCCGCGCCATCGCCCCCGACCATCCGCTGGTGCAGTTCACGCGGCGCCTGATCTATTCCAACGCGGTGCCCGGCTGGCACCTGCCGATGATCAACGATTTTGAGCGCAACGAGGCCTATGACGCGGCGCTGAAGCGCGCCGTCACGCCGGACTCCCTGGTGCTGGAGATCGGCACGGGGTCCGGCATCGTCGCCATGATGGCGGCGCGCGCCGGCGCGAAGCGGGTCGTGACCTGCGAGGTCAACCCGATCCTCGCCCGCGTCGCGAAGGAAACCGTGGCGCACAACGGCTATGGCGACCGCGTCAGCGTGGTGCCGAAGCTGTCCACCCAGCTGAGCGTCGGGGCCGGCGGCGACCTGCCGGAGAAGGCCGACGTCTTCGTGTCGGAGCTGATCAACATCGGCATGCTGGCGCCGCGCATGCTGTCGGTGCTCCAGCACGCGCGCACCCATCTGGTGAAGCCCGGCGGCGCCATCATCCCGCGCGCCTCCACCGTCTACGCCATGCTGGTGGAAACGCCGGATCTCGCCCGCATCAACCCGGTGAAGACCATCGACGGCTTCGACATGTCGACCTTCGACGTCTTCCGCTCGCCGGGCTACCAGCAGATCGACCTCGCCGCCGACGCCCACACGCCGCTGTCCGCCGGCTTCACCGCGCTGGAGTTCGACTTCACCCGCAACATGCCGGAGGAAGGCGAGCGCGAGATCACGGTGGAGATCACCCGGGAGGGCACCTGCCACGGCGTGGCCTTCTGGTTCGACCTGTTCATGGACGAGGAGGTCACCTACCGGTCGGAGAGCCGCGCCCGGACGAACCACTGGAAGCAGGCCATGACCTTCCTGGAAACCCCGATCCGGGTCCGCCCCGGCGACCGTCTGACCGTCGTCGCGCGCTACGACAACAACCAGATCGCCTTCGGGATTGGCGGGTGAGGGGTTGGCTCATGTCCATTGCCAAGACATCCGACCGCTTTGAAAGCGACATCGCCCAAATGAAGCGCGACCTCGCCCAGCTTGTCGAAGGCGACCGGGAGATTGCGGAAACGCTGTCCCGAGCGCTTCACATGCTCCTCCGCATCGACGCCAAGCTTGACGATCAACAGTCCGCCATTAACGCTCTGGTTGCGGCACGCTTGTGCCGCCAGTAACGACGGTCCTCCATGTCTGATCCCATTGAGGCGCCCAGCCGCCGTGCCATCGCGTCCTGGTGTCTCTACGACTGGGCCAACTCGTCCTACAACACCATCGTCACGACCTTCGTCTTCTCCGTCTATTTTGCCCGCGGGGTGGTCGGGGACGAGGTGGCCGGGGCCTCGCGGTGGAGTGCCGCGCTCACCGTCGCCGGCCTGCTGATCGCGCTGCTCAGCCCGGTGCTGGGCGCCATCGCCGACCGGACCGGGCGGCGCAAGCCCTGGATGGCGCTGTTCACCGTCACGACGGTGCTGTTCTGCGCCGCGCTCTGGTGGGTGAAGCCGGACCCGTCCTACGCGCTGTTCGCCCTGGTCTGCGTGGTCCTCGGCACGGTCGCCTTCGAGCTGGCGAACGTCTTCTACAACGCCAGCCTGACCGGGCTGGCCCCGCCGTCCATGCTGGGGCGCCTGTCCGGTTGGGGCTGGGGCGTCGGCTATTTCGGCGGCTTGGTCTGCCTCGTCATCGCACTGTTCGTCTTCGTCAAGTCGCCGGCCCCGCTGTTCGGGCTGCTCGGCACGGCGGAGCAGGCACCGGTGCGCGCCACGGCCCTGCTGGCCGCCGCGTGGTACGGGCTGTTCGCCCTGCCCTTCTTCCTGTGGGTGCCGGACGCACCGCCAACCGGCCTCGGCATCGGGCAGGCCGCGCGGGAGGGCGTGGCGATGCTGCGCCGGACCCTGGCGGAGACGCGCAAGTACAAGAACGTCGTCCGCTTCCTGGTCGCCAGCGCCTTCTACCGCGACGCCATCAACACCATCACCGCCTTCGGCGGCATCTTCGCCGCCCACGCCTTCGGCATGACGTTCGAGGAGATCGTGATGTTCGCGATCGCGCTCAACGTCGTCGCCGGCATCGGCGCCATCGCCTTCGCCTGGGTCGACGACCGGGCCGGGGCCAAACCGACCATCCTGATCAGCCTGTTGGGCCTGATCACCTTCGGCGTGCCGCTTCTGCTGGCCACCGACAAGCTGTGGTTCTGGATCCTGGCGCTGGGGCTCGGCGCCTTCTTCGGGCCGGCGCAGGCGGCCGGGCGCTCCATGATGGCGCGGCTGGCACCGCAGGGCATGGCGGGGGAGATGTTCGGGCTCTACAGCCTAACCGGACGCATGGTGGGCTTCCTCGGCCCGCTGGCCTTCGGGCTGGCCACCCAGGCCTTCGAGAGCCAGCGCGCCGGCATGGCGAGCGTTGTGGCTTTCTTCGTGGTCGGTTTTGGGCTTATGCTGACGGTGCGGGAGCCGGCCCCGACACCAAGCCCCGCGGCGCGACAGTCTGCCGCACCCTGATCACAGATTCGGCCGGCCCAAGCTGCTACCTTCCTTTTTGCTGCGACGCACAATAGTCTCGGCCCGGAGGGCGGAACGAATATGCTGCACATCAAGGACATCGAGGCCTTCGCGCACATCAACGAGGCGTTGGCCCGCGACTCCGGCGTCACCCGCCAGGGAACCGATGCGGACGGCCATCACCCGCCGATGCATCCGGCGCTGCTCGTCGCCATGGCCGCGACCGGCCGGCTGAAGCCGGAGGAGGACGACGGCCGCAAGCATCACCCGGCGAGCCTGTCGGGCATGATGGCGCGGCTGATGGGGGCGCGGGGGCGGTAGGGCGAGCCGCGCTGCGGTTTGCCCCCACCCTTCCCACGGCTGCGCCGCGGGCCCCTTCCCTCCCCCGCTTCGCAGGAGAGGGAGAGATCCCCTCCACCGCGGAGCGGGGGAGGGTTAGGGAGGGGGCAAGACGCGCCCCCTCCCTTGGCGCTCAGTGCCGGAAGTGACGCATCCCGGTGAAGACCATCGCCAGGCCCTTCTCGTCGGCCGCGGCGATGACCTCGTTGTCGCGGATCGAGCCGCCGGGCTGGATCACCGCGGTCACGCCCGCTTCCGCGGCGGCCAGAAGGCCGTCGGCGAAGGGGAAGAAGGCGTCCGACGCGACCACCGAACCCTTGGTCAGCGGCTCCGACAGGCCGGCGGCCTTGGCGGCCTCCGCCGACTTGATGGCGGCGATGCGGGCCGAGTCGACGCGGCTCATCTGGCCGGCGCCGACGCCGACGGTGGCGCCGTTCTTGGCGTAGACGATGGCGTTCGACTTCACGTGCTTGCCGACGCGGAAGGCGAACAGCAGGTCGGCCAGTTCCTGCTCCGTCGGGGCGCGCTTGGTGACGACCTTCAGCTCAGCCGGGTCGATGCGGCCGTTGTCGCGGTTCTGCAGCAGGAAGCCGCCGGACAGCTGCTTGATCATCATGCCCGGCTCGGCCGGGTTCGGCACATCCTTGGTCAGCAGGACGCGCAGGTTCTTCTTGGTGGCGAGCAGCGCGCGGGCCGAGTCGTCGGCGTCCGGGGCGATCACCACCTCGGCGAACAGCTTGGAGATCTCCTCGGCCGTGGCGGCGTCCAGCGGGCGGTTGACGGCGATGATGCCGCCGAAGGCGCTGACCGGGTCGCACAGCAGGGCCTGCTTGTACGCGTCCAGGATGCTGTCGCCCTGCGCCACGCCGCAGGGGTTGGCGTGCTTGATGATGGCGACGGCCGGGCGCTCGAACTCGGCGACCAGCTCGAAGGCGGCGTCGGTGTCGTTCAGGTTGTTGTAGGACAGCTCCTTGCCCTGGAGCTGGGTGGCCGTCGCCACACCCGGGCGCTGCTCGCCCGTCACGTAGAAGGCCGCTTGCTGGTGCGGGTTCTCGCCGTAGCGCAGCGTCTGGCTGAGCTTGCCCGACAGGGTGACGCGCGGCGGGAAGGTCTCGCCCAGCTGGCCGGCCAGCCAGGTGGAGATGGCGGCGTCGTACGCGGCCGTACGCGCGTACGCGCGCTGGGCGAGCGTACGGCGGAGCTTCAGCGTGACGGCGCCGTCGTGCGTCGCCAGCTCGTCCAGCACGGCCTCATAGTCCTCCGGGTCGGTGACCACGGTGACGAAGTCGTGGTTCTTGGCGGCGGCGCGGATCATCGCCGGCCCGCCGATGTCGATGTTCTCCACGCAGTCGTCGTAGGAGGCGCCCTTCGCGACCGTCGCCTCGAACGGGTAGAGGTTCACGACCACCAAGTCGATCGGCGGGATGTCGTGGGCCGCCATGGCGTCCGCGTGGATGTCGCGGCGGGCCAGGATGCCGCCGTGCACGCGCGGGTGCAGCGTCTTCACGCGGCCGTCCATAATCTCCGGGAAGCCGGTGTGGTCGGAGACCTCCTTCACCGGGACGCCGGCCTCGGCCAGCCGCTGCGCCGAACCGCCGGTGGACAGGATCTCCACCCCCTTGGCCGCCAGCGCCTGGCCGAGCGCGACGAGGCCCGTCTTGTCGGACACGGAAATCAGCGCACGCGTGATGCGGACGAGATCGGGGGCGGGCGAATGGGCGGTCTTCGGCGGGCTCATCGGGGCATCCTGGTTGTCATGGAACCGGCCGCGATGGACGGGGCCTACGGGAAAAACGAAACCGCCCCGCTTCGTCATCCCCGCGAAGGCGGGGATCCAGGCTCAAGGAAGCGTGCCGCCGTCCGAAGCCTGGATTCCCGCCTTCGCGGGAATGACGGTCGCAGGGGAAAACGTTCAAAGACGCCGAAAACTGGCACCGATCCGTATCCCAACGGCCCGTCCGCCGCGGATGCGCGCGATTTACGCCCCCTTGCGCTCGCGGCGCAAGGCCCATTTCACGGTGTTGCCGTCAGGGCCGGTATGACCGTGGATGGCGATCTGGGTGGTCCGCCGCGGCTCGTCGCCGCTGCCCAGATAGATGCTTTCCTCCAGCTCCAGCGTCCCGCCCGAGGCGCGCAGGCGCCAGCCCGCCCCGCTGTGCATCCGCAGCAGCACCTGCCCGCCGCCCTGGATCAGCGAGGCTTGCACCGACGGGTGCAGGTGGAAGCGGATGGTGAAGTCCTGCGGCTCCGGCGTCGCGCCGATCACCGGCTCCAGCGTGTCCTCGCCGCGCAGGTCCTCGCCGTTCTCCGCCAAATAGACGCGCCGGCGGTGCAGGTAGCCGAAGTTGCGGCTGTAGCCGTTGTGCGTGGCGACGACCAGCACCGCCCCGTCGTTCTCCTGCCGCTCGCAGCCGACGTGGGAGGGGCGGCGGCCGAGCCCGCCGTCCTCCAGCACCTCAGACGAGTTGGTTTCGGCCAGCACGACGGTGGAATGGGCGGCGGTGCCGGCCAGGGCGGAGCGCCATGGGCCGGTGGCCGTCCGGTGGCTGCCGCAATTGACGATCAGCCGCTCCTTGCCGACCGACATCTCCAGCGCCAGGGTGCCGGCGTGGGCGGTTGCGTCCAGGCCGCTGACCGGCGGCACGCCGGCGTCCATCAGCACCATGGTGCGGCCGGCGATCAGCCGTTCGAATCCGGTGTGCGGCGCGCTCTTCAACGGGCGGCCGCGGGCGTCGGCCTGGGCCAGCACCGTGTCGACCAGCGCCGCGTCCTCCTCCCGCCCGCCGTTGAACAGGGCGAGCCCGCCGTCGCCGTGGCGGAAGAAGCGCAGCGCGGGCGTCATGCGGTCGATGGCGTGCTGCAGGGTCTCCGGCACCTCGGCGCGGGCGGCGCGCAGCACGGCGCGCACGTCGATCAGGTCGCGCAGGATGCGCAACTGAACCGAGGGGCAGCGCTCCACATGGCCGCCGTCGGGCAGGATCTGGCGCGGCAGCTCCCGCTCCAGCAGGCGCAGGGCGTCCTGCCCGGTGCGCTCGGTGTCGGGCAGGCAGAAGCCGCCGTAGACGAGGCCCTTCACCGCCGTGACCAGCGCCTTGCCGTCCAGCGCGCCGGGGACGACGCGCGTGAGGTGGCGGACCTGCCGGGCGAGGCTGTCGAAGATGCGGGCGCGGAACTCGTCGTCGGCCGAGGCGCAGTAGAAGTCGTGCAGGCCGATCCAGGTGCTGATGCGCGCGCCCATCACCTCCGGCGCCCAGGTCTTGGGGTGCCAGCCGCCGTTGTGGTCGAGCCAGGACAGCACCAGCGCGCGGGCCCGCCGCCGCGCGGCGTCGCCGCCGACCGCGCGCAGGTCGCGCATCCATTCGAACCCGTGCAGCGCGTCCAGCCAGCCGGCGTTGCCGGCCCGCCAGCTGGGCGTGCCGTTCGGGTCCACCGTGACCGTCTGCCCGCCGAGTCGGAACACGCCGGCCAGCAGGGCGGAGCCTTCCGTCGCGTCGCCCGGCCAGGGGTCCGGCGGCACGATGGACAGCGCCGTCGGCGCCCGGCCGCCCAGCGTCAGCTTGTAGATCGGGTTGCCGAAGGCGATCTGCGCCACGCCTTCCCGCAACCGGCCGATTTTGCCACGCGCGCCACTCATCGCCTCACCCCGCCACACGACAGGGGGAGACGGCCGGCGCATCGATCGGCGCATCGATTCGGGGGATCGGACGATCGGGGAAGAACATTCCTGTTTGGTATCAAATTCGCCTCGACCGCCGCAAGCCGGTGGTAATCTATTCGTGCAACCGTCTCAGCCTTGCCACAAAGAACCCGTCGATGCCGCCGAGATCCGGGAGCATGCCCGGAAGCGAGCGGACCTCGCCGCGCTCGTTGATCAATTCTGCCATGCCGTCCAGCTCACCCGGTTCGATGGGCACGCGCTCGACCCGGTCGTCGCGGGTCAGGATGCGGTCGATCTGGGCCTCGCCCTCCTCCGGCTGGATGGAGCAGGTGCAGTAGACCAGCAAACCGCCGGGCTTGACCAGATCGACCGCGTGGGCCAGCAGGCGGTTCTGCGCGCGGGCCAGCTTGGCGATGTCCTCCGGCGTCTTGACGCGCAGAATGTCCGGGTGGCGGCGGATCGCCCCGGTCGCCGAGCAGGGGGCGTCCAGCAGCACCGCGTCGGCCGGCCGGTCGGGGGTCCAGGTCGCCACGTCGGACGCCAGGATCTCGGCGGGCAGGTCGAGCCGCCCCAGATTCTCCCGCACCCGCTCCAGCCGCTTGGCGGAGCGGTCGACCGCGACGACCTCCGCGCCCTGCGCGACGAGCTGCGCGGTCTTGCCGCCGGGGGCGGCGCACAGGTCGTAGACCAGCTTGCCCGCCAGGTCGCCGAACAGCTTGGCCGGCAGGGAGGCGGCAAGGTCCTGCACCCACCAGGCGCCCTCGGCGAAGCCCGGCAGCTCGGTGACGGACCCGCCGGGCGGGCGGCGCAGCGAGCCGGTGGGAAGGACGGTGGCCTCCAGCCGCTCCGCCCAGGACGCGGGGTCGCGCTTCACGGTGATGTCCAGCGGCGCCTCGTGCAGGTGCGCCTCGACGATGCCGCGGGTGCGGCCCATGCCGTAGGCCTGCCGCCAGGCGAGCCACAGCCAGTCCGGCGTGTTCAGGCGCCCGGCGTCCTGCTTGGCCGCCAGCTCCGCCCCCTCGCGGCCGATGCGGCGCAGGACGGCGTTGATCAGCCCCTTGTAGGGCTCCGCCCCGCGCGCCGCCGCCAGTTCCACCGCCGTGTCGACGGCGGCGTGGGCAGGCGTGCCGAGGAAGACCAGCTGCGCCGTGCCGAGCCGCAGGATGTCGTGCACGGTGGCCTTGGGCAGGCCGGGCTTCGACAGGCTGCCCTGGATCAGCTCGTCGATCTGGCCCAGGCGGCGCAGCACCGTGGCGACCAGCATGCGGACGAAGCCGCGGTCGCGCGGATCGAGCCCGCGCAGATCCGGGTGCGCGTCGAACGCGTCGTCAAAGGGGATGGACTTGCGCAGCACATCGCGCAGCAGGTCGAGCGCGGCGGCGCGCGCGGCAAGGGAGGCTTCGGACATGCGCTGGATTTAGCGCGCCGGACGCCGGGTGTCGAGAGATGCTAGCGTCTCGTCCCCCACTCGTCGTAGCCGGCGTGCGGCCCGACGTCCTCCAGGACGAAGCAGGGCACCCCCGCCGCCTCGCCCCGGCGCAGGATGAAGCGGTTGGGATGGCCGGCGGTCATGGCCCACAGCGTCTCGCCCCCACCGTCCAGAGGACGCAGGCCAAGCTCCGGCGGGACGGGGTTTTCGCCCAGCCGCTTCAGCGTGCGGTCGGCGCGCACGCGCTCGATCGGCGACAGGGCACGCGCCGCCCGGGCGTCGTAGCGGTCGCTCTTCACATAGCGCGTGCCGGCGCCCTGGAGCGGGCTGGACGGCCCGCCGGGATCGGCCAGCGCGCGCCGCGTCATCAGCGCCCAGCGCGCGTCCCGGCAGGCGACCAGGGCCTGCCGGTGCAGCACCCGGATCCGGTCGGCCAGGGCGTGGAAATGGGGGAACAGGGCGCGTCGGCGGAACCCGATCTCCATGGTCGCGCGCTCCACCGCCTCGTCCGCCGTCTTGGCGCCTTCCGGGATGGAGCGGGTTTCCAGCGCCAGCAGCGCGTCGATGCGCGCGTCCAGGTCGGCGGGACCGGCCGGAGTCCCGGCTTCGGCCATCAGCCGCGCAAGCGCCTCGCCGGCCCGCCGTTCCGCCTCGTCGATGCGGCGGAGGACGTCGTCGTGGCCGGCGTCGGGCGGGATGGACAGCCAGGAGGGGTCGAACAGGGGAAGGAGGTCGGAGGTCACAGCGTCTCGTCGAAGGCGGCTTGCAGCGTCCGGCTCATCGGGTGCCGGCGGACCAGTTCATAAGCCGCTTCGCCGTCGATGCGCCAGCGGCCGGAGCGGACATAGTCCTCGCAGCCGTCGAGAAACTCCGCGTCGCGCTCGAAGGCCAGCGCGGATTCGAGGTAGCCGTCCGGGTCGTCGGCCGTGTCGGACAGGCAGCGCAGCCGGTTGTTCGACAGGAAGACCACGCGCTGCGGGCTGACGTGGGTGGAATGGTTGATGTTCAGGTTGGCCTTGGCCATGCCGATCAGGGAGTTGCGCACCAGGGCCGGCGGCGCCTCCTGCGCGCCGATCAGCGTCTGCACGGTCAGGCCGCGCGCGGCGAGGCCCTGGAGCAACCGTTCCCGCCGGGGCCGCCCGGCCACGTCGCCGAAGAAGAAGACGTCGACGGGGCGCTCGGGTCCGGGGCGGACCTCCTCCACCCGCTCGTGGAAGCCGTAGCGCGCGTAGACCGCGCGGCCGCCGAGCGCGCGGTAGGGTTCCAGATCCTGGCGGAACAGGCAGAGGATGCAGCGCGCGTCGGCGACGAAGCGCCGGAAGTCGGCGCTGTCGCCCTCCGGCTCGTCCCGGCGGTGGTGGGCGTAGCCGTGGAAGGTTTCCACCCCGACGAAGCCGTAGGGGATCCGCCGGTCCGCGAGGTGGGCCAGCAGCTCGCGCGACCGGAAGGCCATGGGCGGCAGGAACAGGTTCAGCGCCGCCGGGTCCAGGCCGTTCAGCGACACCCGCACCGTATGGCCGAGGTCCACCAGCGCGTGGTGAAACAGCGCGATGGTGTTGGCGTACATGTTGAACTGCTCGCCGACCAGCGACAGGCACACCCGCATGGCGCCTCTCCGCGTCCGGGGCGGCGTTTGTCAGCCGTCGGCGCGCATCCGCGCGACGATCTCCTCCAGCACCGCGTCGGCCTTGTCGTTGTCCACCTGGCAGGTGCCGGCGGCCTCGTGCCCGCCGCCGCCGTATTCCAGCATCAGCGGGCCGATGTTGGTGCGGGAACTGCGGTTGATGATCGACTTGCCGCAGGCCAGCACCGTGTTCTGCTGCTTCAGGCCCCAGAGGACGTGGATCGAGACGTTGGCCTCCGGGTACATGGCGTAGATCATGAAGCGGTTGCCGGCGTAGATCGTCTCCTCCCGCCGCAGGTCGACGACCACCACGTTGCCGCGCATGGTGGTGCAGCGGGCCAGCTGGTTGGAGAATTTCGGCTCATGCTCGGCGTAGAGGTCCACCCGCTCCTTCACGTCGGGCAGGGCCAGGATCTCGTCGATGCCGTGGTTCCGGCAGGCGTCGATCAGCTCCATCATCAGCTGGTAGTTGGAGATGCGGAAATCCCGGAAGCGGCCGAGCCCGGTGCGCGCGTCCATGATGAAGTTCAGCAGCGCCCAGCCCTGCGGCTTCAGGATATCCTCGATCCCGTATTGGGCGGAGTCCGCCTGGTCCACCGCCGCCATCATCTCGTCGGAGATGCCGGGGAAGCGTTCCTTGCCGCCGTAGTAGTTGTAGACGACGCGCGCCGCCGACGGCGCGTCGGCCTGGATGATGTGGTTGTCCTGCTGACCGACGCGCAGCGTCTCCGACAGGTGGTGGTCGAAGGCCAGATGGACGCCAGAGACATAGGGAAGGTTCGTCGTGATGTCGCGGCCGGAGATCTCGATTTTGCCGTCCTGCATGTCCTTGGGATGCACGAACTTGATCTCGTCGAGGATGTCCAGCTCCTTCAGGAGCACGGCGCAGACCAGCCCGTCGAAATCGGACCGGGTGACGAGACGGTACTTCGTGGCCTCGGACATGCTTTCCCCCTGGCTGCCACCGGATCGCTTGGCAGCCGGAAGGTAGTATTACGCACCTCATAGCGCAATCCCTATCGCGAGGCGATCAGCCCCAGGGACCGCGCCAAGACGTACCGGCGCCGGCCATCTCGCGCAGGCGGCGAACCCGCTCCTCCATGTTGGGGTGGGTGGAGAACAGGCTGTCGGCGCCGCGACCGTGCAGCGGGTTGGCGATGAACAGGTGGGCGGTGGCCGGGTTGGCCTCGGCCTGGTGGTTGGGGATTTGGTTGGCGTAGGCGTGGATGCTGGTCAGCGCGTCGGCCAGCCACAGCGGGCGGCCGCAGATTTCCGCGCCGATGCGGTCGGCCTCGTACTCGCGGGTGCGGCTGATGGCCATCTGCACGATCATGGCGGCGAAGGGCGCCAGGATGGCGACCAGGATGCCGCCGATCATGCCCAGCGGGTTGCCGTCCCGCCCATCCCCGTCACTCGACGACGAAGCGCCGAAGAACATGCCGAAGTTGGCGATCATGGAGATGGCGCCGGCAATCGTCGCGGTGATCGTCATGACCAGCGTGTCGCGGTTCTTCACGTGGGCCAGCTCGTGCGCCATCACGCCGGCGATCTCCTCCGGGCTCAGCATGCGCAGCAGGCCGGTGGTGGCGGCGACCGCCGCGTGCTCCGGACCGCGGCCTGTGGCGAAGGCGTTGGGCTGGTCGTTCTCGATGATGAAGACCCGCGGCATGGGCAGGCCGGCGCGCTCCGCCAGGCGCTGGACGATGCCGTGGAACTCCGGCGCGGTGTAGCCGTCCACCTGCCGCGCGCCGTACATGGACAGGACCATGTCGCCCGAATTCCAGTAGCTGAACAGGTTGACGCCGAGCGCCATCAGGAAGGCGATCATCATGCCGCCCTTGCCGCCGATCAGGTAGCCGATGGCCATGAACAGGGCGGTCAGGCCGGCGAGGAGAATGGTGGTCTTCACGTAGCTGGTCATGGCGTCGATCCGGAAGCCTGGTCGGTCAGCGCGCGACAGGAGTAACCCCATGGGCCTTCCCGCGGCTCGTCGGGGGTGATATGGGCTAGGGGCAAGGCACCGTTCAAGATGGCAACCCACCGCACCCCGCCCCATATCACGGCCATGACCGACAAGACCTCCGCACCCGACGACGCGGCGATCGACGACCAGACCGCCGACGCCTCTTCCACCGACACCGAAACGACCCTGAAGGGCCCCGAGCAGAAGCCCGGCGAGATCGGCGGCCCGAAGGGACCGGAACCGACCCGCTACGGCGATTGGGAGTTCAAGGGACGCTGCTCCGACTTTTGATGCGCACACGTTAGGATCGACTGCCTGCATTCGCTCATCAAGGGCACGAATACATATGAATGCAGGATACAATACCTAAGTCGTGCTTGATACGTTCCTGTTCGCGCGCTATCCTCGCCGCGCAACCCGGGCGCTCGCCCAACGCGAAGGGAACCGCGCATGCACGCCGAATCATGTCGCTTCCGCTGTTCCCCAGCGGTTGTCCTGATGGCCGTCTTGGCGGGCGTCGCGCTGGCCGTTGCCGCCGGCCCGGCGACGAGCGCCCCGCCCCTTCTGCCCGGCCCGATCCCGGCGGAGGTGCTGGAGGTGGTGGACGGCGACACGCTCACCGTGCGCGCGACCATCTGGCTGGGGCAGGTCGTGGAAACCAACGTGCGGGTGGACGGCATGGACGCGCCGGAGATGCGCGCCCGCTGCGCCCGCGAGAAGGACATGGCGGAGGCCGCGCGCGACATGGCGCGCAAGCTGATCGGCGCCAGCCTGGTCAGCCTGATGGACGTGCAGCCGGACAAGTACGGCGGCCGCGTCCGCGCCCGCGTGGTGACCACCAGCGGCGCCGACCTGTCGGAATCCCTGATCAAGGCCGGCCTCGCCCGCCCCTACCACGGCGAAAGCCGCCAGTCCTGGTGCGACGGGGTGGTGGGATAAGCTCTGCCTCTCACCGGCAGCGATCCAACTCCACCCGGTCGTGGGAGCAAACGACGCGCACCGCGCCGGCGTGGTCGCGGACGAGGCTGCGCAGGCGGTCCTGGTTGGCGATGCGGGCGGCGTGGTCGACCTCCATCAGGCGCTGGTAGGCGCGCATGCCCGGCGGGCAGTGCGGGCGCTGCGGGTCCATCTCGCCGTGGTAGAAGTAGGCGTCGCCGGCCAGCAGCAGCCAGCCGCCTTCGCCGCGCCGGCCATCACCCTGCACCGCCACGCCGCAGTGGCCCCAGGTGTGGCCGGGCAGCGGGACCAGCAGGATCTCCGGCGGCAGCCCCTTCAGGTCGCGCACCGCCTCGAAGCCGAACCAGGGCTCCCCGCCGGCCTCGTAGGCCTGCCAGTTCACCGCCTCGTCCCATTGGTGCGGGCGGTAGCGCTGGGAGGCGATGAAGCCGCGCCGCTGCGCCCGCGCCGCCTCCAATTCGCGGCCGAAGACGTGCACGGTGGCGTTGGGGAAATCCTCGATGCCGCCGGCGTGGTCGAAATCGAGGTGCGTCGCCACGATGTGCCGGACGTCCGAGGCCTGGAAGCCCAGCCGTTCCACGGCGCGCAGGGCCGTGTCCTCCTCTCGCAGCTGGATGCGGTTCATCGCGACGAACAGCGGGCTGAGCCGCTGGCGGGTGTCCCGCACGTCGCGCACGCCGAAGCCGGTGTCGACGAGGACGAGGCCCTGCTCCGTCTCGATCAGCAGGCAATGGCAGACGAGATGCGCGGTCATGCCAGGACTGCTGCCGTCGAACAGCCGCCCGCCGACCGGGCACATGGTGCCGCAGTTCAGGTGATGGATCCGCATCGCCGCCCTTTACGCCCGTTCCAAGAAAGGATTGGCGACACAACAGGGTGGCGGAAGCACCGTTCCCATCCGGGAAATGGGCGCAAAACGAAACCGGGGGCCCAAAAGGCCCCCGGTCCGTCGTTATTTCCCGATGAACGCCGCCGATCAGGCGTTGTTCATGCGGTTCTCGATCAGGTCGGTGACGACCGTCGGATCCGCCAGGGTCGAGGTGTCGCCCAGGCTGTCGTGCTCGTTCGCGGCGATCTTGCGCAGGATGCGGCGCATGATCTTGCCCGAGCGGGTCTTCGGCAGGCCCGGCGCCCACTGGATCAGGTCGGGCGAGGCGATCGGGCCGATCTCCTTGCGGACCCAGTTCACCAGCTCCTTGCGCAGCTCCTCCGTCGGGGTCTCGCCGGCGTTCAGCGTGACGTAGGCGTAGATGCCCTGGCCCTTCAGGTCGTGCGGGTAGCCCACGACGGCGGCCTCGGCCACCTTCGGGTGGGCGACCAGCGCGCTCTCGACCTCGGCCGTGCCCATGCGGTGGCCGGACACGTTGATCACGTCGTCGACGCGGCCGGTGATCCAGTAGTAGCCGTCAGCGTCGCGGCGGCAGCCGTCACCGGTGAAGTAGTAGCCGGCGAAGGTCGAGAAGTAGGTCTGGACGAAGCGCTCGTGGTCGCCGAACACGGTGCGCATCTGCCCCGGCCAGCTGTCGGCGATGCACAGGTTGCCTTCCGTCTCGCCTTCCAGCTCCTTGCCGTCGTTGTCCACGACGACCGGCTTCACGCCGAAGAAGGGCTTGGTCGCCGAACCCGGCTTCTGGCCGATGGCGCCCGGCAGCGGGGTGATCAGGATGCCGCCGGTCTCCGTCTGCCACCAGGTGTCGACGATCGGGCAGCGGCCCTCGCCCACCACGTTGTAGTACCAGAGCCACGCCTCCGGGTTGATGGGCTCGCCCACCGAACCGAGGATGCGCAGGCTGGCGCGGGAGGTCTTCTTCACCGGGCCCTCGCCCTCGCGCATCAGCGAGCGGATGGCGGTCGGGGCGGTGTAGAAGATGTTGACCTTGTGCTTGTCCACCACCTGCCAGAAGCGGGAGATGTCCGGGTAGGTCGGCACGCCTTCGAACATCAGCGTGGTGGCGCCGTTGGCCAGCGGGCCGTAGACGATGTAGCTGTGGCCGGTGACCCAGCCCACGTCGGCCGTGCACCAGTAGACGTCGCCGTCCTTGTAGTCGAAGACGTACTGGTGCGTCATCGACGCGTAGACCAGATAGCCGCCGGTGGTGTGCAGCACGCCCTTCGGCTTGCCGGTCGAGCCCGAGGTGTAGAGGATGAACAGCGGGTCTTCCGCGCTCATCTCCTCCGGCGGGCAGTCGGCGGAGACCGACGCGACTTCCTCGTGGTACCAGAGGTCGCGGCCCTCGGTCCAGGCGACGTCGCCGCCGGTGTGCTTGACGACCAGCACGTTCTTGACGCCCGGCGCGCCGGCCACGGCCTTGTCGGCGTTGGCCTTCAGCGGAACCTTGCGGCCGCCGCGCAGACCCTCGTCGGAGGTGATGACGAAGTGGCTGTCGCAGTCGACGATGCGGTCCTTCAGGCTGTCCGGCGAGAAGCCGCCGAACACGATGGAGTGGATCGCACCGACGCGCGCGCAGGCCAGCATCGAATAGGCGGCCTCGGGGATCATCGGCAGGTAGATGGTGACGCGGTCGCCCTTCTTGACGCCGTGCTTCTTCAGCACGTTGGCCAGCCGGCAGACGTTCTCGTGCAGTTCCTTGTAGGTGATGTTCTTGGAAACCGACGGATCGTCGCCCTCGAAGATGATCGCGGTCTGGTCGCCGCGCGTGGCGAGGTGGCGGTCGATGCAGTTGGCCGAAACGTTGAGCGTGCCGTCGTAGAACCACTTGATGTGGACGTCGCCGGTGTAGCTGACGTCCTTCACCTTGGTGAAGGGCTTGATCCAGTCGACGCGCTTGCCGTGCTCACCCCAGAAAGCCTCGGGATCAGAGATCGACTGTTCGTACATCTTGGTGTACGCCGCCTCGTCCACATAAGCGGTCTTGGCGATCTCCGGCTTAACAGGAAAGAACGAATTGTCGGACATTGGCTCGCGATTCCCCCGGTAGTGCTTCTGGTTAGACCCTGAAGGGCTTGAGAGAGTGGCGGCCGGCCACTCCCCTGTTGCCGTTCATTATCCACACAAGTTCCCGCCTCCACAAGCAGAACGGCCGATTGTCCACCAGCCCAATCGGGTCTTATGACCCCACTTTGTTGCGACGCAACGCCTGATGTTTTGAAACCTGATGCGAAAGGATGAGAGAAGGGCCGCGACTATTTGACGCGCCCCGATGACCACCCAGATGACCGACCAGTCGACCGCCGGCCCCACCTTGACGCCTGCCCCGGCCCGGGCGGCATTCCACAGGCGCTTAACGGCCCCTTAACCCGGCATCGTTAGCGTGCGGCGTGAACCGGACATGCGTGTGATTTGGGCGGAGCGAGCGACATGGCCACCACGACCAACGCGGACGGCACGGCCGACGCTTCGGACCTGATCGGCCGGCTCACCGAGATGAGCGACCGCACCAACCTGATGGTGATCGACGCGACTCTGCGCGCGCTTCCCGATGCGGGTCCCGGCTTCGGGACCAGCCCCGCCCAGTCCGCGGCGGAGGTGCGCGCCCTGGCCCGCCGCATGCTTCAGGCCACCCTGGATTTCCAGGCGGTGATCTGCGAACCGGCCGAGTAGCCCGGCCGGCCGCATCCTACTTTCGCACAATGCCGCAGGGGCCTTGCGGGGGCGCCCGGCGGATGCCCGCCGAACCGCCCCCGTGGCCGTTTCCCTACGCCTCGATCCCCGCGAGCGCGCAGACATGCGCCCATTCGTCGTCGCTGACCGGGCAGACGGACAGGCGCGACTGCCGCACCAGCGCCATGTTCTGCAACAGCGGGTCGGTCTTCATGGTCTTCAGCGTGACGGGCGTCTTCACGGGCATCAGCGCCCGCACGTCCACCATGCCGAAGCGGCCCGCCTCGTCGCTCGGGTCCGGGTAGTATTCCCGCGCGATCTCGACGACGCCGACCACCTCCAGCCCCTCGTTCGAGTGGTAGAAGAAGGCGCGGTCGCCGACCTTCATGGCCTTCAGGTTGTTCGAGGCCTGGTGGTTGCGCACGCCGTCCCAATGGGTGGTGCCGTCGGCGACCATGCGGTCCCACGAATATTTGAAGGGCTCCGACTTCAGAAGCCAACGGGCCATCGCCGTCCGTCCCCCGCTCAGGCCTTCGGGTAGACCCGGCGCCACGCCCGGATCTCGACGGTTTCGAACAGGCCGGCCTTGGCGTAGGGGTCGCCGTCGGCGAACGCCTTGGCGGCGGCCTCATCGGCGCAGTCCACGATCAGCAGGCTGCCGACCATGCCCTGCCCGTCGTCCGACAGCAGCGGCCCGGCGACGAAGATGCGGTCGGCGTTGGACTCCAGGTAGGCCAGGTGGGCCGGACGGTTGTCGACGCGCAACTGCGACGCGCCCGCCTTGTCGGTGCAGTGGAACATGTAAAGCATGGGTCACCCTTCCCGTTCGAATTGGCGGGCGAGCCTAGCGCAGCGGGGCGCGCCGCGGAAGGTGCAGCGACAAGCGAGGTGCGACGCTTCGTCCCTGCCCATGTCTTCCAAAACGTAAACCTTTCGCCTTTTATGGTTGCTGCGATTGAGCGCTTATCGCGCAAAGAACACATACGACGTCGAACAATCCCTTTTCAGGAGATGCCCATGGCGGTCCACGCACGCGATCTTGCCTCGACCCGGTTGAGCGCGCAGGACCAGAACGCCCTGCGGCGCGTCGCGCCGAGCCTTGTCGGTGTGCTGGACCGCCTTGTCGAGGAGTTCTACGCCTTCATCCGCACCAACCCGGCGCTGTGGGCCTACATCGGGGACGAATCCCTGTTGCCGCGGCTGAAGGCGCAGCAGAAGCAGCACTGGGCCAACCTGCTGACGGATGGGATCACCGAGGCCTATGCGGAGCGCGCCCGTGCGGTCGGCCGCGCCCACGCACGCATCGGCCTTGCCCCGCACGCCTACGTGACCGCCTACGTCTTCATGCTGGCGCGCCTGATCGAGCTGGCGGACGGCGTGGGCGGCGGGCTGATCCGCCGGGGCGTCCCGGGTGCGGCGGCGGCGCTGACCCGGCTGGTCGGCCAGGATCTGGAACTGACGCTGTCCGCCTACGAGACCGCGCACGCCGACCAGAGCCGGAACGAGCAGCTGCGCCGCGACATGAGCGACAACCTGAAGAGCCTCGTGCACTTCGCCATCAACTCCAACGAGGCGATGGTGACCCTGGCCGAACTCAGCCGGGATGCCCGCGCCGTGAAGGAACAGGGCCAGGACATCGCGCTGGCCGCCGCCGACCTCGTCACCTCGGTGGAGGCCATCGCCCGCAACAGCCAGAGCGCGTCCGACGACGCGCGGGCGGCCGGCGACGCCGTACACCGCGGGATGACCGCCGCCACCGACGCGGTGGACACCATGCGCGCCATCGCCGGCGCCGTGGAGCAGACCGCGGCGAAGATCGACGATCTGGCCGCGGCGTCGGACCGCATCGGGGAAATCCTCGTTTCCATCGACGCCATCTCCAAGCAGACCAACCTGCTGGCGCTGAACGCCACCATCGAGGCGGCGCGAGCGGGCGAGGCCGGAAAAGGGTTTGCCGTCGTGGCGACGGAGGTGAAGGCGCTGGCCAACCAGACCGCCCAGGCGACGGAAGACATCCGCGGCCGCATCGAGGCGCTGCGCGGCGAAATGGCCAGCATCGTGGAGGCCATGCGGCAGAACGGGGCCGCCGTCGCCCGCGGCCAGGAGGTGATCGCCGCGACCGGCACCGAAATGACCACGGTGGCGGAGCAGGTGGGCAACGTCGGCCGGCGCATGCACGAGATCGCCGACATCCTGGGCCAGCAGTCGGAAACCTCCACCCGCATCTCCGGCGGGATCGGCACCGTGGCCACCATGGCGGCGCGCAACGACACGCTGATCGGCAGCGTGATCCAGTCGGTCAACAGCTCCAACAGCGCGATCGCCCAGCGGGTGGAGCAGATCGCCACCCTGAAGACGCCCCGCGCGCTCTGCGAAATCGCCAAGATCGACCACGTCGTCTTCAAGAAGAAGATCGTGGACGCGCTGATGGGGCGGCTCTCCCTGTCCGCGGACGAGCTTGCCGATCACCAGACCTGCCGGCTCGGCGCCTGGTACGAGTCGGTGGACAACCCGGCGATCCGCAACGCCCCGGCCTACCGCGCGCTCGAAGCCTCGCACCGCCGCGTACACGAGCACGGCAAGACCGCCCTGCGCCTGAAGGCCGAGGGGAAGGAAGAACTTGCCATGGCGGAGCTGGGCAAGCTCAACGACGCCTCGCACGAGGTGCTGCGCCTGCTCGGCGAACTGTCGGAGAGCATGCCCGAGGATTGGTGAGGATTGGAGCCGTAGGTTGGGTGGAGCGTCAGCGCAACCCAACACCCGTCTCATTCCGGTGATTGTTGGGTTGCGCTGCGCTCCACCCAACCTACGGGTCTACTATTTGTACAGCCAAAAGAACGGCGCGCGGATCACCGGCGGCGGGACCTTGACCGCGCGGTCCCTTTCAGATGCCGGTTCGTTTAATCCACTCCCCGCAATGGTCCTTGCCACGCACACTCCACGCGTCCAGGGCCGCGGTGGCGCGGGGCGCCAGCATGGACAAGGGATGCGGCAGGGCGATCATGGCACGGTCTCCGATCATGGAACCCGTTCAGCGTCGCACGATCCATCCGGCATTGCAACAGTTCCCGATGCGGGAAATCAATGCCCCTCGCCGCGGAAGGGGCGGGCGAGCAGGCCGGCGATGGTGTCGTCCAGGCCGGCGCCGTGGTTCAGGATGGCGTCCACCGCCGCGCAGATCGGCATGTCCACGCCCTTTTGCGCGGCAAGCCCCACCACCGCGGCGGCGGTGTAGACGCCCTCCGCCACGGACCGGCGCTCGCCCAGCACCTCGGCCAGCGTCCGGCCGGCGCCCAGCGCCGCGCCCAGCGACATGTTGCGCGATTGCAGGCTGGAGCAGGTCAGCGTCAGGTCGCCCAGCCCCGACAGCCCCATCAGCGTCTCCGCCCGGCCGCCGAGCGCCAGGGCGAGCCGTGAGATCTCCGCCAGACCCCGGGTGATCAGCGCCGCTCGCGCGTTATCGCCGAGCTTGCGCCCCTCCACCACGCCGCAGGCGATGGCGAGCACGTTCTTCACCGCCCCGCCGACCTGGGAGCCGATCACGTCGTCCGACAGGTAGGGGCGGAAGGTGCGGCTGCCCAGCGCCTCCACCAGCGCGGCCCCGACGGCCGGGTCGGCGCAGGCCAGCGTCACCGCGGTCGGCAGGCCGCGCGCCACCTCCGCCGCGAAGGTCGGGCCGGACAGCACGGCGAGCGGCGTTCCCGCCGGCAGGGCGGCTTCCGCCGCCTCGCTCATCAGGACGTGGCTGTCCAGCTCGATGCCCTTGGCGCAGATCACCACCGGGGTTCCCGGGCGCAGATGGGGCGCCAACTGGCCGCAGGCGGCGCGCAGATGCTGCGCCGGCGTGACCAGCAGGACGGCGTCGCAGGCGCCGACCGCGGCCAGGTCGCCGGTCGCCCGCAGGTCGGCGGGCAGCGGCACGCCCGGCAGGTAGTCGCGGTTCTCGCGCCCGCCGTTGATGGCCTCCACCACCGCGGGCTCCCGCGCCCACAGCACCGCCTCGCGCCCGGCGCGGAGCGCCGCCAACGCCAGCGCCGTGCCCCAGGCGCCGCCGCCGATCACGCCAATGCGCTGGTACCTGATTGCCGCCATGATGACACCCCGCCCCGTTTTCCCGGGGACTGTTTAGGCAATCCCCGCCTTGTCCCGCAAGCGGCGCCCTCACCCCTCGCGGGTCAAATCCAGCTTCATGCCGACGTGCGAGTCCTGGAAGCCCAGCCTCTTGTAGAAACGCTGGGCGTCCGTGCGCCGGGTCTGGGTGGTCAGCTGCACCAGGGCGCAGCCTTCCGCGCGGGCGAGGTCGACGGCGTGCCGGATCATGGCGCCGCCGATCCCCTGGCCGCGCCGCTCGCTCACCACCTTGACGGACTCGATGGTCGCCCGCGCCGCACCCCGGCGCCCCAGCCCGTGCACGACCGTGAGCTGGAAGCAGCCCACGGGCCGCCCGTCCAGCTCCGCCAGCACCATCCGGTTGCCGGGCTGCGCGGCCATGCGGTCGAAGGCCTCCCCGTAGAGCGGATCGAGCGGGTCGGAGTCGCCGCCCGTGGACAGCGCGTCGTCGGCGATCAGCCGGACGAGGTCGGGCACGTCGCGCCGCTCGGCCGTGCGGAAGGTCAGGCCCAGAATGGAGTCGGCCATCACGCGCCCCCTCACGCCTTCACGCCGGACCCGACGCCGGCCTTGCCGATCGCCGGCTTGGCGCTGGGGTCGAGCGGCCAGCGCGGGCGCGGGGCGAAGTTCAGCGGGTCGGTCTGGCCCAGCCGCAGCCGCTCGATGCCCGCCCAGGCGATCATCGCCGCGTTGTCGGTGCACAGCCGCAGCGGCGGCGCCACGAAGGGCATGCCCTCCTTGTCCGCCAGGGTCTGCAGGCGGGCGCGCAGCGTCTTGTTGGAGGCGACTCCGCCGGCCACCACCAGCGCGCCGCCCTGGGGGTGCAGCTCCTTGAAGCGGCGCATGGCGCGGGCGCAGCGGTCGGCCAGCACCTCCGCCACCGTCCGCTGGAAGGCGGCGGCGAGGTCGGCCTGGTCGTCCGGCGAGAGAGGCGTGCTAAGCTCTTCCACATGGCGCCGCACGGCGGTCTTCAGGCCGGAGAAGGAGAAGTCGCAGCCCGGACGCCCGACCATCGGGCGCGGCAGGTCGAAGCGGCCGGGGTCGGTGGCGCGCGCCGCCGCCTTCTCCACCAGCGGCCCGCCGGGGTAGCCGAGGCCGAGCAGCTTGGCGGTCTTGTCGAAGGCTTCCCCCACCGCGTCGTCGATGGTGGTGCCGAAGCGGCTGTACTTGCCCACGCCCTCCACGACGAGAAGCTGGCAGTGCCCGCCGGAGACCAGCAGCAGCAGGTAGGGGAAGGGCACGTCGTTGGTCAGCCGCGCGGTCAGGGCGTGGCCTTCCAGGTGGTTCACCGCGACGAAGGGCAGCTTGCGCGCGGCGGCGATGGCCTTGGCGGTCATCACCCCGACGATGACGCCGCCGATCAGGCCCGGCCCGCCGGTCGCCGCCACCGCGTCGATGTCGCCCAGGCCCAGGCCGGACTCGTCCAGGGCGCGGCGGATCAGCCCGTCCAGATGCTCCAGATGGGCGCGCGCGGCGATCTCCGGCACCACGCCGCCGTAGGGCGTGTGGTCGTCCAGCTGCGACAGCACCACGTCGGCGCGGATCTCCCGCGCGTCGCTGACGATGGCCGCCGCCGTCTCGTCGCAGCTCGTTTCGATTCCAAGAACGATCATGGCCGCCAAACTAGCCGTCTCCGAGCCTCTGGTATAGGGTCTTGGCCCTGATTTCCAAGGGCGCACGGCGATGAACAAGGACGTACCCGAGGCCGACGGCAGCATCCTCTACTACGACGGCGACTACCCGTCGCTGGAGATCGGGGAGCCGCGGGCCGAGGATGCGGCGGTGCTGGCCCGCATCGGCATGCTGGGCGACGTCGCCTTCTACCGCGACGCAGCACTCGCCGCCGGCGGCCCGGTGCTGGAGGTCGGCTGCGGCACCGGCCGGCTGACCATCCCGCTGGCCCGCGCCGGGATCGAGGTCTGGGCGGTGGACATCTCGGCCGCCATGCTGGACCAGCTGCGCGCCAAGCTGGCGGAGGAGCTGCCGGAGGTGCGGGCGCGCGTCCGGGTCGTGCAGCAGGACGCGGCGGCGCTCGACCTGCCGGAGCGCGGCTTCCGCCTCGCCGCGATCCCCTTCAACGTGCTGATGCTGATCCCGGACCTTGGGGCGGAGCGGCGCACGCTCGCCTCCGTCGCGGCGCATCTGGCGCCGGCCGGGCGGCTGGCGCTGGACGTCATGAACCCGCTGACCCTGCCCATGGACGCGGAGACGAAGCCCTCCCCCTCGATGCCTCGGCGCAACCCGCGCACCGGCAACCGCTTCGTCAAGAACGCGCTGGTCGGGCGGCTGGACGAGCGGCAATGCCAGCGCCTGCACGGCTGGTACGACGAGCTGCTGCCCGACGGCCACATCGCGGTGACCGAGTTCGACTTCACCTGGCGGATGATCTTCCGCTACGAGTTGGAGCTGATGCTGGAAGCGGCCGGCTTCGCGATCGAGTCGCTGGCCGGCGACTTCGAGGCCGCCCCCTGGACCGTGGACAGCCGGCGCATCGTCGTCACCGCCCGGCGGGCGGGGTAAGGATCCCTCAGAACCCGATCCGCTCGACCGCGACCTCACGGTCGTGGGTCAGGGCCGGGACCATGCGGCGCGCCTCCTCCACCCGGTCCAGGTCGAGGTCGGCGACGGTGATCCCGACCTCCTCGCCGCCGTCGGCCAGCACCTCGCCCCAGGGGGCGATGATCAGGGAATGGCCGTAGGTCTGGCGGCCCTGGTCGTGGGTGCCGGTCTGCGCCGGGGCGATGACGAAGCAGCCGGTCTCGATGGCGCGGGCGCGCAGCAACACGTGCCAGTGGGCGCGGCCGGTCGGCACGGTGAAGGCCGCCGGCACGGTGAGGATCCGCGCCCCCGCCTGGGCCAGCGCCCGGTACAGGTAGGCGAAGCGCACGTCGTAGCAGATGGTCAGCCCGACCCCGCCCCAGGGCGAGTTGACGAGCACCGCGCGGTCGCCGGGCCGGAAGGTGGCCGATTCGCGGTAGCTCTCGCCGCCTTTCAGGTCCACGTCGAACATGTGGACCTTGTCGTAGGTCGCGGCGACGCGGCCCCGGTCGTCGAACAGGTAGCTGCGGTTGGCGACCCGCCCTTCCTCCAGCAGGATGCCGAGCGAGCCGGCGAGCAGCCACGCCCCCGTCTCCCGCGCCAGGTCGGCGAAGAAGGGAACGGCGGGATGCTCGGCCTCCGGCTTCACGCGCTCCAGCACCTTGGCGCGGCCCTGGACGATCAGGCTGACATTCTCGGGCATGGCGATGAAGTCCGCGCCCGCGTCGCGCGCCCGGCGCACGAGATCCCCCGCCGCCAGCAGGTTGGGACCGATCTCCGGCCCCGCGTTCACCTGCACGCAGGCCGCCTTCAGCGAGGACTTCGACGCGGACTCCATCGGGGCCTCCATCAGGCGATGCCCAGCAGCGGGTCGAGCTTCCCGGCGCGGTCCAGCGCGTGGATGTCGTCGGACCCGCCGTAGGGCTTCCCGTCGATGAAGATCTGCGGCACGGTCATGCGCCCCTCGGCCCGCTGGATCATCTCGTCGCGGCGCCCCGGCTGCATGTAGAGGTCGATCTCCTCGTACGTCACGCCCTTGCTGTCCAGAAGCCGCTTGGCGCGCGCGCAATAGGGGCAGAAGGGGGTGGTGTAGATGACGACGTCGGCCATGCGGGGCTCCTCGGCTGGGTGGAACGGTTATAAGATCAACGGCCGGGCCATGCCAGCCGTTGCGACCTTCGATACTCAGGTCTTCACCACACGGGCCAAGGTCAAGACGTCGACCTGCGCAGCCCCGGCATGCAACAGCACGCGGGTGCATTCCGCCAGCGTCGCACCGGTGGTCAGCACGTCGTCCACCAGAACGATCCGCTTGCCCTTCACCCGGTCCCGCCGGCCGGGCCGCAGCCGGAAGGCGCCCTTGACGTTCCGCTTGCGCCCCTTGCGGTCCAACCTGCCCTGGGTGGGCGTGGCGCGGCGGCGCACCAGCAGGTCCGGCGCCACCGGCACCCCGGCGCTGCGCCCGGCGGCCCGGGCCAGCAGGGCCGCCTGGTTGTAGCGGCGGCGGAACAGCCGCCAGCGGTGCAGCGGCACCGGGACCAGCAGGTCCGCCCCGGCGAGAAGCTCCTTCCCCGCCCGCGCCATCCAGGCCCCATAGGCGTCGGCGGCATGGATGCGGTCGCCGTGCTTGAAGCCCAGCACCAGCGGCCGGCTGCCGTCGTCGTAGGCCAGGACGGCGCGGGCACGGGCGAAGGGCGGCGGTTCGGCCATGCAGGATCCGCACAGTGTCTCCCCGGGCACCGCATAGTCGAAGGGCGTCCCGCAACAGGCGCAGAAGGGCGGTGCGATGAAGGTCAGCGCGCTCCAGCAGGTGACGCACAGCCCACCCTGCCGGTCCACCGGCCCGCCGCAGGCGAGGCAGCGCGGCGGCAGCACCATATCGATAAAGACGGTGGCGGCACGGGCCAGGAACCGGGGTAAGGACGCGGCCACCACGGGAAGCCTCCTAATGGATGGCGGCGATGCGGTCGAAGATCACCAGCGTGTAGTCGCGCAGCGCGATGTAGATCGCCGGCCCGGTGACGAACAGGATGACCAGGGTCGCGAAGATCTTCAGATCCTGCTGCAGCGACGATTCGTTGATGCTGGTGACTTGCTGGAAGATGGTCAGCAACAGGCCCAGCACGGTGGTGATGACCAGCGCCGGCGTGGTGATCTTGATGATGACGATCAGCGCCTCGTAGGTGACGCCGATGGCTTCCTCGATTCCCATTCCCACGCGCTCCGGTCACATCCGGGGGGAGCTTATCACAAGGCCTGCCGCTTCGCCGATGGTTGTAGCCCTCCCGCGCTGGGCTATATTGCGGGCATGACCACGCCCGACAGCATGACCGTCTTCGACCGCGCGCTCGTCCGCCGCCGCCGCGACCGCGCCGTCCCCACCTTCGCCGAGCACGCCTTCCTGTTCGAGGAGGTGGCCGACCGCCTCGCCGACCGGTTGGAGGACGTGGTCCGCCCCTTCCCCACCGTGCTGGACGTGGGCGCCCACGATGGCGTCATGGCCCGGATGCTGCGCGGGCGCAAGGGGATCGAGCGGCTGGTCTCCTGCGACCTGTCGCCGGGCTTCGCGCGGCAGGCCGGGCCGCTGGCCGTTGCCGCCGACGAGGAGTTCCTGCCCTTCGCGCCGGAAACCTTCGACCTGGCCGTCAGCAACCTCAGCCTCCACTGGGTCAACGACCTGCCGGGTGCGCTGGTGCAGATCCGGCAGGCGCTGAAGCCCGACGGGTTCTTCTGCGCCGCGATGCTCGGCGGGGAGACGCTGCTGGAGCTGCGCCGCTGCCTGTATGAGGCGGAGATGGAGGTGTCCGGCGGCGTGTCCCCGCGCGTGTCGCCCTTCGCAGAGATCCGCGACGTCGGCGGCCTGATGCAGCGCGCCGGCTTCGCCCTGCCCGTGGTGGACAGCGACGTCATCACCGTCACCTACGCCGACGCCTTCCGCCTGATGCGCGACCTGCGCGGCATGGGGGAGAGCAACGCCGTGCTCGCCCGCCGCAAGGTGCCGGCCACCCGCGCCCTGCTGTTCGACGCCGCCCGCCGCTACGCCGAGCTGTACGCCGAGCCCGACGGGCGCATCCAGGCCACCTTCCAGGTGCTGTACCTCGCCGGCTGGTCCCCGCACGAGAGCCAGCAGCAGCCCCTGAAGCCCGGCTGCGGCCAAATCCCGCTCGCCGACGCGCTGAAGGGGCAAACCCACCACTGAATCGGGGAATAAACCACAGAGACACGGAGACACAGAGGACAAAGCCCCTCTGTGTCTCCGTGTCTCTGTGGTTGAATACAGCGTCAGGCCGCGATCAGCCGCCACGCCATCCAGCCGAGCACCCCGGCGTTCACCGCCATGATCACCGGGGCGGCCCGCGCCACCGCCGTCCGCCACGCACGGCCGGCGAGGTGGCCGGCGAGGCCGACCGCCAGAAGGCTCGGCACCGTGCCCAGCGTGAAGGCGGCCATGCCCAGCGCCCCGGTCAGCGCGTTGCCGCTGGCCGCCGCCACCGCCACCGCGCCGTAGAGCAGCCCGCAGGGGATGAAGCCCAGCGCCAGCCCCAGCGCGTAGCCGCGCCAGCCCGTGGGGTTGCCGAACAACGGCCGCGCCAGCCGCGACACCCGGTCGCCCCACCAGCGCTGGAAGGTTCCGTCCAGCTTCGGCACCCAGGCCGACAGGCCCTTGACGGCATAGCCCAGGAAGAACAGCGCCGCGAAGGCCAGCAGGGCCACCGACAGCCAGCGCAGCCCCGGCAGCGCCCCGACATGGCCGGCCACCATCGCCGCCACCGCGCCGATCAGCGCGTAGGTCGTCCCGCGGCCGAGATGGTAGGGCAGCACCGCCGCCCCCGCCAAGCGGTGGAATTCGCTCATCTTCGAGACCGGCACCTGCTCCAGCCGCGCGGTCACCTGGGCCAGCACGAAGGGCCCGCACATGCCCGCGCAATGGGTGGTGCCGCCGACCAGCCCCGCCGTCAGCAGCGCCACCAGCAGCCCGCCGTCGCGATCCACGACCACGGCGCATTGGTTCAGGCCGGTTTCGAGCAGCGACAGGGCCGATTGGGCGTCCACGGCGGATCTCCGGAGGGAATCTCCGGCGGATCATAGGGGCGTGCACCGCTGCGGGCCATGACCTGCGTCAACGGATTTGTTCACCACCAAGACACCAAGGCACCAAGAATCCTCGCACCCGGCCCGTCGTGGATTCTTGGTGTCTTGGTGTCTTGGTGGTGAAATCCCCTCCCTACGGTCTTTACCCCCCAGACCCCGTCTGCCGCACCTCGTGCACCTCCACCGGCTGGGCGGCGTGGCGGGTCATGATCTCTTGGGCGAGCCGCTCGCGCTCGGCGTCGGCGAGGTTGACCCAGAGCAGGATGCCGCCCTTGTCCAGGTGCTGGAGCATCGGCTCGTTGCGCTTGTCGGTCAGCCATTGCGACATGACGGAGCCGAGCGCGCCGCCGCCCACGCCCGCCGCCGCCGCGGCCGCTGCGGCGGCCAGCGCCGTGCCGCCGGTCGCCAGCACCGCCCCCGTCGCCAGGATGGCGCCGACATAGGCCGGGAAGCCGACCGCCACGCCCTTGGCGCTGCCGGTGTCCTCCGGCGAGACGTAGGATTGGCGCGGCGCGTCGGGGTCATGCGCCACGTCCTCCACCCGGTCCGGCACGTGGCCGAGATGGTCCCGGATGGTCTGGTCGTTGGCCAGCACGCTCAGCTCGTGCCGCTGGAAGCCGGCCAAGGACAGCTCGTCGATCGCCTTCTGCAAGGCGTCGCGGCTGGAGAAGATGCCGACGGCCTCGCGGACCGTCCCGGTTGAGGACGTGGATCGGGTGGGTGTCACACCGCTTTCATAGGACATGGACTCGCCTCCGCTGTTGCCGGGTGTAACCCGGTGCGGAGGGCGGAAGTTCCGCAACCGTCAGGGGCTCGACCGGGACGGCGACGCGGCCGGAACGGCGCCGCGCGGCTCCGGCAGGCCGCCGCCGAGGAACCACCAGAGGCCGAGCGCGATCAGCGCGAATTTCACCGCCAGGAACAGCGCGATGTGGCGAGCGAGCGGGTTGCGGAGCATAAGGCGGCCTCCCTGGTTTCCCGGCGTTGTTGCCCCCGCTTTGTTACGCTGGCAGGCCAGCGATGCAAGGGGCGGCGACCATCGGGCGCACCGCGTCGCTGGTCAAGGGTGGGGCGAACTGGATAGTATCCGGCCGCAGGACCGACATCTCCGCGAGAGGAAGCGCCATGAAACGGCTGTTGTTGCTGTCTGTGCTGGCCCTGGGCCTGAGCGCGCCCGCGCTGGCCCCCGCGCAGGCGCAGGTCAACATCCTGGAAGGCCCGGGCCTGGTGAAGGCCGTGTCCACCAACGACGTCAGCGCGCTGCGCATGCTGCTGCTGAAGGGCGAGAACCCGAACCAGACGGACATCTCCGGCAAGACCGCCTTGCAGATCGCCATCGGCAACAGCAACGCCGAGGTGGTCAAGATGCTGCTGGACGGCGGCGCCAACCCCAACCGCGCCGACAAGCAGGGCAACGCCCCGCTCCATTACGCGGTGGACGCCGATGACGTCGCCACGGTCGACCAGCTGCTGAAGAAGGGCGCCAAGGTCGACCAGGACAACCGCGAGGGCATGACCCCGCTGATGATGGCGGCGCGCAACGGTCGCCCCGACCTGGTGGACCGCCTGCTGAAGGCCGGGGCCAAGGCCGACCGCACCGACTTCACCGGCCGCACGACGCTGAGCTGGGCGCAGGACGGCCGCAACGCCCGCGTCATCAACATGCTGCGCCAAGCCGGCGCGCGCTGACACCGGGGGAACGGGCGTCGCCATGGTCACCACCGCCTTCGGCGCCCACCCCCTGAACGGACCGGGGCCGCTGTTCCTGCTGCTGCTGGCCTTGGTCATCGACGCCGTCCTGGGCGACTGGATCGGGCGCGTCCTGCCCGACCCCGCCGCGCTGTCGCGCCGCTTCTGCGCCTGGGCCGACCGGCGGCTGAACCGCGTCGAGCGCGGCAAGACCGCGCGACTGCTGCGCGGCGCGCTGGTCGTCCTGGCCCTGCTGGTCATGGCGCTCGCCGCCGGCCTGCTGGTGGACCGGATCGGCGCCGTGGGGCGCGGCTGGGTGCTGGAGTTGGTGGTGATCCTCGCCACGCTGCGCGGCCGGGCCTCCTGGATGCGGGTGCGTGCGGTGCGCCGGGCGCTGGAAAAGGGCGGTGCCGCCGCCGCGCAGGATGCGATCCTTCCCCTGACCCGCCGGCACGCCTTCAGCCTGGACGAGCACGGCATCGCCCGCGCCGCGGTGGAGGGCGCCGCCAAGGCCTTCGCCCGCAAGCTGGTGGCGCCCGTCTTCGGTTATGCCCTGCTGGGCGCGCCGGGGCTGCTGGTCTGGGCGGCCGTGGACGGGGCCGATTCGGCGCTCGGCAATCCCGGCGTGCGGCACGAGCGCTTCGGCCTGACCGCTGCACGGCTCGACGACGCGCTGAACGCCATACCGGCGCGGCTGGCCGCCCTGCTGCTGGCGCTGGCGGCTCCCTTCGTGGGGGCCAATTTGGGCGGCGCGCTTCGGACCATGGTCCGCGACGGGGGCAAGAGCGCGTCCTTCAACATGGGCTGGCCGACCGCGGCGGTGGCTGGCGCGTTGGGGTTGGCGCTGGCCGGGCCGCACCGGGACGGCGGCGTGGTGATCACCGAGCCCTGGATCGGCGACGGCCGCGCCCGCGCCACCCCCGCCGACATCGGCCGCGCGCTGGCCCTGACCGCCGTGGCGGCGCTGATCCTGGTGCTGCTGGTGGCGCTGCTGCTGTGGGGCGTCGCGGGGGTCTAGGGACGCCTCAGCGCCCCTGCTCCTTCATCGGCGTATCGCCAACGTTTCCCTTGCCGCCGGTTTCGCTGGGCATTGGGGTCTGCCGCGTGTTGCCGGTCAGGTGCTGCGGATCGTCGCCGCCGTGCGGGACGTTGCCCGTGGCCATGCTGTCCGCGGTGCGCTTGATGTGCTCCGCGCTTTCCACGCCCTTGGTGTCGGGATTGCCGGGCAAGTCTTTGGCCGCCGTGTCCTTCGCCTTGTCGATGGCTTCGGTCATGCGGTTGTTCTGGCCTTGATCTGCCATTGACGATTCCTCGGTCCAGTTGTGATTGCTGGGACGCGGTTGATGTCCGTCCCTGCCTCGTTAACCGGATGGGCCCCACAACGGCACGGCGCGCGGCCCAAAGAAAAAAGGCGCGGCCCCGGGGGACCGCGCCTTTCTCATTCTCACCGACCCGAGCTTACCACTTCGTCGCGCGGGCCACCGGCTTGCCGCCGTGGGAGTCGCGGCGGGCGTGGCCATGGTCCGGCCGGCCGCGCTCCGAATGACCATGCTCGTTGCGGACATGGTCGTTGCGGTTCGCGGGACGGCCCTGCGGACGGCCCTGGTAGCCGCCCGGGTGACCGCCGCCGGCCTTGCCCTCGCCGCCGTTGGCGTTGCGGGTCCACGGCTTCTTGTTGTAGCCACCACCGCCGTTGCCGCCGCCCGGACGGCCCGAGCGGCCGGCCGGACGACCGCCGCCGCCACCGGCGTGGATCGGACGCTGCGGCTCCAGCCCCGGCACGGTGTGGATTTCGAGGCGGATGCCCGTGTAGCGCTCGATGCGGAACAGCGCGTCGCGGTCGGGACGGGCGGCAAAGGAGATCGCCACGCCCGAGGCGCCCGCGCGGCCCGTGCGGCCGATGCGGTGGACGTAGTCCTCCGCCGAACGCGGCAGGTCGAAGTTGATGACGTGCGTGATGTCGCGCACGTCGATGCCGCGCGCGGCCACGTCGGTCGCCACCAGCAGGCGCACCTGGCCGGTGCGCAGGCGCTGGAGCGTGCGGTTGCGCTTGAACTGGTCCATGTCGCCGTGCAGGGCGGCGGCGGCATGGCCGGCGGCGGCCAGTTCCTCGGCCAGCGTGTCGGCGTCGCGCTTGGTCGCGGCGAAGATAATCGCCTTGCCGACCTCTTCCTGGCCGGCGAAGTGCATCAGCAGACGGCGCTTGTGGTCCATGTCGTCGGCGTGGTGCAGGCGCTGCTCGACGTTCGCCGCGGTGGTGGTGCTCTCCACCGCAACGCGCTCCGGGTTGCGCAGCAGCTTGCCGGCCAGCTGGGCCATGCGGCGGTCCAGCGTGGCGGTGAACAGCAGCGTCTGGCGGCTTTCCGGGCAGCACTTGGCGATGGTCTCGACGTCGTCGAGGAAGCCCATGTCCAGCATGCGGTCCGCCTCGTCGAGGATCAGGACCTCGACGGTGCTGAGGTCGATGCGGTTGCGCGACACGTGGTCGAGCAGGCGGCCCGGCGTGGCGACCATCACGTCCACGGCACGCGACAGAAGGCGCAGCTGGTCGCGGTACGGCATGCCGCCGACCACGTCCACGATGTTGCGCTTCATGAACTTCGCGTACTTGCGGGCCGCGTCGGTGACCTGCTTGGCCAGCTCGCGCGTCGGGGCCAGAACCAGCACGCGCGGGGCGGCGACGCCCATGCGCGGCAGTTCGGCCGTGCGGGTCAGGGCCGGCAGCATGAAGGCGGCGGTCTTGCCGGTGCCGGTCTCGGCGGTGGCAAGGATGTCGCGGCCTTCCAGGGCGTGCGGGATCGCCGCGGCCTGAACCGGGGTCGGGGTGGTGTATTCGTACGCTTCCAGCGCCTTCAGGACCAGCGGGTGCAGGCCCAGCGCGGCGAAGGCGCTGTCGGAAGCGGCGGTTTCAATATCGGTGACTTCGGTGGCCGGAGCAGCGGCCAGGGTTTCGTCGGCAACCGGAGTTTCGACGACGGCGGTCATTTCGTTCGACGACAAGAAGCGGAACCTTTCCTCAGGACCAAGACGGCGCACGGCCGCTGCACCGAAGTGGTGAGCGGTGGAACGCCGGCGTTTTCGCCGGGAGGAGGTCGGAAGAGGGAGAGGCGTCTGTCCGAAGCTGCGGTCGACCGGGTCCCGAGGGGGCCGTTCCGCGATATCAAAGCGCGTCTCGCTCAAGAGACGCGCGAGCCTCCAGCGATCAGGATGCCCTACATAGGGCGTTGCGCCGCACAATCCAAGAGAATTCTGCGCGGGCGGCGGCACACGTAAAGGCAGGGCAGATGTGCGTGAGGGTGGGATGTCACCAGATTGCGGGCGCTGGGCCCCCACCCAACCCTCCCCCACTTCGCTCTCGCGCAAGCGAAGCTTGCGCTGACGCGGCAGGCGGACCCTTTGGGTCCGCCGAGAGCGGGGGAGGGGTTAGGGGACGCGCGGCGGAGTTCCCTCCCCCGTCGAAGATGGGGGAGGGCTAGGGTGGGGGCCCGGCGCGAGGCCTTCCGGGACTGCCTTACCCCACCTTGCCGTGGCAGTGCTTGTACTTCTGGCCGGAGCCGCAGGGGCACGGGGCGTTGCGCGGGGTGTTGGCCCATTCCTCCACCGCGCCCGCGACGGCGCCGGCGGCGGCGGCGCGGCGGACCATGCCGGCAGGCAGCGGCGCGTCGTCCGGCGGGAAGCCGGACCCGGCCTCCGCCAGCGCGAGCGCCGGGTCGTCGCGGCCCTCGTGCATCTCCGGCAGGGAGCGGGCGAACAACTCCTCCGGCGGCGGGGCCATGCGCACCTCGACGTGCATCAGCACGGCGGTGATCTGCTCGCGGAGCGCGCCCAGCATGGTCTCGAACAGCTCGAAGGCCTCGCGCTTGTACTCGTTCAGCGGATCCTTCTGCGCGTAGGCGCGCAGGCTGATGCCCTGGCGCAGGTGGTCGAGCTGCAGCAGGTGGTCCTTCCACTCCTGGTCCAGGATCTGGAGCAGCAGGCTCTTCTCGACGTGCCGCATCGTCTCGGCGCCGTAGCTCTCGGCCTTTTCCGCGTATTTGCGGTCGGCGGCCTCGCGCACGCGCTCCTCGATCTCCGGCTCGGCGATGCCCTCCTCCTTGGCCCAGTCCTGGACGGGCAGGTCCATGCCGAGCAGGCGGTTCACCTCCTCGTGCAGGCCGGCCGTGTCCCAGGCCTCGGAGTAGGAGTTCGGCGGGATCGCCCGGTTGACCATGTTGGAGATGACCTGGTGGCGCATCTCCGTGATGGTCTCGGAGATGTCCTCCGTGTCCATGATCTCGCGGCGCTGCTCATAGACGACCTTGCGCTGGTCGTTCATGACGTTGTCGAACTTGAGCAGGTTCTTGCGGACGTCGAAGTGGTGGGCCTCGACCTTGGTCTGGGCCTTTTCCAGCGCCTTGTTGATCCAGGGGTGGATAATCGCCTCGCCTTCCTTCAGGCCGAGGCGCTGGAGCATGCCGTCCATGCGCTCCGACCCGAAGATGCGCATCAGGTCGTCTTCCAGCGACAGGAAGAACTTCGAGGCGCCCGGATCGCCCTGGCGGCCGGACCGGCCGCGCAGCTGGTTGTCGATGCGGCGGCTCTCATGGCGCTCCGTGCCGACGACGTAGAGGCCGCCGGCCTGCTTCACCAGATCGCGCGCCTCGGCCACCTCGGCCTCGATCTGCTTGATCTTGGCCTCGCGCTCCGGGCCTTCCGGAACGTCGGCCAGCTCCATCTTCACGCGCATCTCGACGTTGCCGCCGAGCTGGATGTCGGTGCCGCGGCCGGCCATGTTGGTGGCGACCGTCACCGCACCCGGCCGGCCGGCCTGGGCGACGATGTAGGCTTCCTGCTCGTGGTGGCGGGCGTTCAGCACGTTGTGGGGAATGCCGCGCTTCTTCAGCAGGTCGGAGATCAGCTCCGACTTTTCGATGGAGGTCGTGCCGACCAGGACCGGCTGCTGGCGCTTCCGCGCGTCCTCGATCAGGTCGATGATGGCGTTGTACTTCTCCGAGGCCTTCCGATAGACCTCGTCGTCCTGGTCCTTGCGCTGGACCGGCAGGTTCGTCGGCATGTCCACGACCTCCAGGCCGTAGATCTCCGCGAACTCCGCCGCCTCGGTCATCGCCGTGCCGGTCATGCCGGCCAGCTTCGGGTAGAGGCGGAAGTAGTTCTGGAAGGTGATGGAGGCCAGCGTCTGGTTCTCGCGCTGGATCGTCACCTTCTCCTTCGCCTCCAGCGCCTGGTGCAGGCCTTCCGAATAGCGGCGGCCTTCCATCATGCGGCCGGTGAACTCGTCGATGATGACGACCTTGTCGTCCTTGACGATGTAGTCCTTGTCGCGCTGGAACAGCGTGTGAGCGCGCAGCGCCTGCTGGGCGTGGTGGACCAGCGCCACGTTCTGGATGTCGTAGAGACCGCCCGACTTCAGCAGCCCGGCCTGGGCCAGCAGCTGCTCGATGTGTTCCTGCCCGGCCTCGGACAGGCTGACGGTGCGGTTCTTCTCATCCAACTCATAGTCGTCCCGCGTCAGCATCGGGATCAGACGGTCGACCTGGACATACATCTCCGCCGCGTCGGTCGACGGGCCGGAGATGATCAGCGGGGTGCGCGCCTCGTCGATGAGGATCGAGTCGACCTCGTCCACGATGGCGAAGTTGAAGGCGCGCTGGACCATGTCCTCGCGCCGGAACTTCATGTTGTCGCGCAGGTAGTCGAAGCCGAACTCGTTGTTCGTGCCGTAGGTGATGTCGGCGGCGTAGGCGGCGCGCCGCTCCTCGTCGTCCAGGCCGTGGACGATGCAGCCGGTGGACAGGCCCAGGAAACGGTAGATGCGGCCCATCCAGCCGCTGTCGCGCGAGGCGAGGTAGTCGTTCACGGTCACGACGTGGACGCCCTTGCCTTCCAGCGCGTTGAGATAGACGGCCAGCGTCGCCACCAGCGTCTTGCCTTCGCCCGTGCGCATCTCGGCGATCTTGCCCTGGTGCAGCACCATGCCGCCCATCAGCTGCACGTCGAAGTGCCGCTGGCCCAAAACGCGCTTGCCGGCCTCGCGCACGGTGGCGAAGGCGTCGGGCAGGATATCGTCGAGCGTCTCGCCCTTCGCCAGGCGGCCGCGCAGCCAGTCGGTGCGGGCGCGCAGTTCGTCGTCGGAGAGCTTCTGGACCTCGGTCTCCAGCGCGTTGACCTGCTGGACGGTCTTTTGCAACGCCTTGACCGTGCGCGTGTTGGCGGTGCCGAAAATCTTGCGGGCGAGAGCACCGAACATGAAAACCTCGAAGGGTGGAACGTCGTGAAGCCGGCTTTTCAACCGGTCTCACATAGGCCTGTGGCGGGTTTCTGTCAACGAGACCCGCCCCTTTGAACGGCCGCGGGAAACGCTGGGCGCGCAACGGCGGGTGCCCTGCCACGGTTCTTCCACCGTTCCGCCCCTTTGTCGCCCATCCCGGGCCCCATACCGGAGACGACATAGGGCATCAGGACCGCTTGCCCCGCGCGCCGAACCCATGCTTAATCCCCGCGGATTCGGGCGCGAGACGAACGCCTGAGACGAAAATGGCCTGAAACCGGGCACCCCAACAAGGCTTCGCCGCCGGAAGGAAGAAGACCCCATGGTGAATCGAGTGTTCCGCGCCGCCCTTCTGTCCATGGCCGCCTGCGGCCTGGCCCTGGCCGCGCCTGTCGCGGCCAACGCCCAGAACCCCGCCCCGGCCGCGAGCACCCCTGCCGCCGCTGCCCAGTCCACTCCGGCCCAGGCGACGCCGGCCGATCCGGTCGTCGCGCGCGTCAACGGCGAGGAGATCCACCGCTCCGACGTGCAGCGCATGGTCAGCCAGCTGCCGCCGCAGGTGCAGCAGATGCCGCTGGAAATGATCTTCCCGGCGGTGGTCGAGCAGCTCGTGAACTCCAAGCTGGTGGCCTCGGCCGGCTACAAGGCCAACCTCGCAGGATCTCCGGAGGTCAAGGACGAGATCAAGCGCGCCGAGGAGCGCGCGGTGCAGCGCGCCTACATCCAGAAGGAAGTGCAGGCCCGCATCACCCCGGCCAAGCTTGAGGAGGCCTACAAGGACTACCTGAAGCAGAACCCGGCGCAGGAAGAGGTGAAGGCCAGCCACATCCTGGTCGAGAAGGAGGATGAGGCCAAGGCCATCATCGCCGAGCTGAACAAGGGCGGCGACTTCGCCAAGATCGCCAAGGAGAAGTCGAAGGACCCGGTGGCGGCCCAGCAGGGCGGCGACCTCGGCTACTTCACCAAGGAAACGATGGTCGAGCCCTTCGCCGACGCCGCCTTCGCCATGAAGAAGGGCGAGATCAGCAAGGAGCCGGTGAAGACCCAGTTCGGCTGGCACGTCATCAAGGTCGAGGACAAGCGCACCCAGCCGCAGCCGGCGCTCGACGAGGTGAAGCCGCAGCTGGAGCAGCAGCTGAGCAAGGAGATCGTCACCACGGTCGTCGACGACCTGCGCAAGGACGCGAAGGTCGAGACCTACCAGCTCGACGGCTCCCCCATGCCGAAGGAAGAGCCGAAGGCCGACGCGCCCAAGGCCGAAGAGCCGAAGAAGAAGTAAGGATCGGGCACAGGCCCCCACCCTCCCGCTTCGCGGGTCCCTCCCTCCCCCGCTGCGCAGGGGAGGGACAGATCCCCTCCCCCGCCCAGCGGGGGAGGGTTAGGGTGGGGGCAACGCCTTCCCAACCCCACCACCCCACCTCCCCCGCCCCACCTCCCCCGCCAAGACCACGAGCCCGCCCCATGGCCACGACCGTCTCTCCCCTGGCACCCGCCGGTTTCCCGACGCTCCCCCCTGTGGCGGGCGTGCGCATCGCCACGGCGAACAGCGGCATCCGATACAAGGGCCGCGACGACCTGATGCTGGCCGTACTGGACGAGGGCACGACGGTCGCCGGCGTGCTGACGAAGTCCCTCACCTGCTCCGCCCCGGTGATCTGGTGCCGCGACAGCCTGCCGAAGGGCTCGGCCCGCGCCGTGGTGGTCAACGCCGGCAACGCCAACGCCTTCACCGGCAAGGCCGGCGACGCGACCGTGCAGGCGACCGTCCAGGCCGCGGCGGAGATTGCGGGCTGCGGCACGGATGAGGTCTACGTCGCCTCCACCGGCGTGATCGGCATCCCGCTGGCCCCCGACGCCATCGCCAAGGTCCTGCCGGGCATGGTCGCCGGGCTGAAGGGCGATTCGGCGGCGCTGGAGGCCGGCGCGCGGGCCATCATGACCACCGACACCTTCGCCAAGGGCTCGACCCGCACGGTGACGGTCGGCGGCAAGACCGTGACGATCAGCGGCTTCGCCAAGGGATCGGGCATGATCGCGCCGGACATGGCGACCATGCTGGGTTTCCTCTTCACCGACGCGGCGATCGCCGCCCCGGCGCTGCAGTCCATGCTGTCGGAGTTCACGGAGCGCAGCTTCAACGCCATCACCGTGGACGGCGACACCTCCACCAGCGACACGCTGCTGCTGTTCGCCACCGGCAAGGCCGGCAACGCCCCGGTCGCCGATGCGAACGCGCCGGAGCTGGCCGACTTCCGCAAGGCGCTGGAGGAGGTGATGCTGGATCTGGCGCTCCAGATCGTGCGCGACGGCGAGGGGGCGACCAAGTTCGTCTCCATCACCCTGGTCGGCGCCGACAACGACGCGGCCGCCAAGCGCATCGCCCTGACCGTCGCCAACTCCCCGCTGGTGAAGACCGCCATCGCCGGCGAGGACGCCAACTGGGGCCGCATCGTCGCCGCCATCGGCCGGGCCGGCGAGCGCGCCGACCGCGACCTGATCAAGATCACCATCGGCGGCACGCTGATCTGCGCCGAGGGGATGGAGGTGCCGGGCTATGACGAGGCGCCGGTCGCCGCGCACATGAAGGGCAAGGAGATCGACGTCCACATCGACCTCGGCCTGGGCGCCGGCAAGGCCCGCGTGTGGACTTGCGACCTCACCCACGGCTACATCGACATCAACGGCAGCTACCGCAGCTGAGGAGCGTCTTCCGATGCCGGCCTGCTACGACCCCGCCTCGACGCCCGCCCCGGGCACCCTGCCCACGCTGCTGGTGGTCGCCGTGGCGCTGGTCGACGCCGACGGGCGGGTGCTGCTCGCCCAGCGCCCGCCGGGCAAGTCGCTGGCCGGCCTGTGGGAGTTCCCCGGCGGCAAGGTGCACGAGGGCGAGACCCCGGAAGCCGCGCTGGTGCGCGAGCTGAAGGAGGAGCTGGGCATCGACACCGCCGCCAGTTGCCTCGCCCCCTTCACCTTCGCCTCGCACAGCTACGAGACGTTCCACCTCCTGATGCCGCTCTACGTCTGCCGGGTCTGGGAAGGCGACGTGATCGCGCAGGAAGGCCAGACGCTGGCCTGGGTCTACCCGAACCGCATGGGCACCTATCCCATGCCGCCCGCCGACGTGCCGCTGGTGGCGATGCTGCGCGACCTGCTGTAGACCGCCAAACCCGACCGTTTGCGTTCCCGCGCAGCACGAATTGCCGCTGAACCTCTGCGCAAAGCGTGCTATAAGCCGCGCCGAGACGGTTGGGCCGGGCTTTCACCGGGCCGAACCGTCGCAAAACCGCGCTGCGCGGTGATTCTCGCAGGGCGGAGTTGCCGGGCCGCTCCGGTCCGGTCTATAAGGAGAGAGGTTACGTCCGCGTAGCTCAGCAGGATAGAGCACAGGATTCCTGGTTTTTAATTGGGCGTTGCGTTTGGAAACGGCGCAGCGGATCCGCTCAAAGTCGGGGAACGCTACGGCGCGCTTGCGCCTTGCCGATCCCGAGCCAAGCCCCCGACAGGGGGAAGGTGTAGAGACTGGATGGGCGGCACCTACGGGCCTCGGCCTATGGTGAAGGGACAGTCCAGACCACGAACGCCGGACCAAACGTTGGACGGTGGCGGCGAAAGCCGAAGTGGTATGAATCCTGGGGCCGTGGGTTCGAATCCCGCCGCGGACACCATCTCCTTCCCGCTCCGGCACCGCCGGGGCGGCACTGGGGCCAGAGGGCTCCGTGCCTCACGCATGCAGCGCAAGACGATAGCGTCCTACGGTGAGCAATCCGCCGCATCGTCCCCTTCCGTGTGGAAGGCGGCGCTGGCCGGTCCATGGCACCATATAGGATTTCGGGAGATCAGCGGCTCGAAGCCGTCTCGCTTAAGCGTGATGATTTCTCACGCCTAAGCACCAACCGCCGCTTGGAAAGAAGAGCGGCAGACAGCCGCCCATGCGGCTGTGAAGAATTACTGGCGGAGGGAGAGGGATTCGAACCCTCGATACCCTTTTGGGGTATACACACTTTCCAGGCGTGCGCCTTCGACCACTCGGCCACCCCTCCGCAGAGGCCGCGTTTATATCCAGCCCGACGGCGGTGCGCAAGCCCCAGAACACCGCCTTTGCGATTTTTTTTCCGCCGCCGCGGAAAGCCGTCTCACGCCGCGATCTCCCGCACCAGATCGCCGACGGTGCGGCACAGCAGGTCGATGTCCTGCGGGCGCGACAGGCGGTGGTCGCCGTCCTTGATCAGCGTGACGCGGACGTCGTCGGTGGTCAGCGCGTCGGCCAGCCTCAGGCTGACCTGCCAGGGAACGTCCGGGTCGCGGACGCCGTGCAGCAGCCGCACCGGCTTGTCGAAGGCGATGGGCGCGCGCAGCAGCAGGTGGTTCCGCCCGTCCTCGATCAGCGCGCGGGTGATCGGCTGCGGTTCGGGACCATAGTCGGACGGGCGCAGCCAGCGACCGGTCTCCAGGATTTCGCGGCGGGTCGGCTCGTCGAAGAGGTCCCACATCAGGTCCTCGGTGAAGTCCGGGGCCGGCGCGATGCCGACTAGGCCGGCGATGCGCTCCGGCCGGCGGAGCGCCGTCAGCAGCATCATCCAGCCGCCCATGGACGACCCCACGAGGATCTGCGGCCCCACCGTGACGCGGTCCAGCACGGCCAGCGCGTCGTCGGCCCAGGTGCCGATGGTGCCCTCGTCGAAGCGGCCGCTGGACGCCCCGTGGCCCTGGTAGTCGAAGCGGGTGAAGGACAGCCCCTCCGCCGCGCACCAGGACTCCAGCGCGGTCGCCTTGGTGCCGGTCATGTCGGACATGAAGCCGCCCAGGAACAGGACGCCGGGGGCCAGCCCCTCCGGGTCGGTGCCGGGCGTGTGATGATAGGCTATGGTCGCCGCGCCGCGCTGTAGGGTATGGTGCGCGCCGCCCGACAGGGCGGAGCTGCTGGCTGCGGGTCCGGTCATGATCTGCCACCTCTCGGCCAGGACGAAGACGAAGTGCACGGATATGGATTTGGATTCCCACCTTAACACCGGCGACGACGCGCGCAACCGGACCCAGAGCCGGGGGCCCTTCGACGACCGGATCAACGCCGGTAACGGGGCCGGCCGGCCGCCCGTGGTGCTGCAGGTGCTGCCGACGCTGGTCACCGGCGGGGCGGAGCGCGGCTGCATCGACGTCGCGCTGGCGCTGGCCCAGGCCGGCGCGGTTCCGCTGGTCGCGTCCCAGGGCGGCCCGATGGCCGCCGAGCTGGACCGGGCGGGCATCCGCCACATCACGCTGCCGCTCGCCTCCAAGAACCCGCTGGTCATCCGCCGCAACGCCCGCAAGCTGGAAGCCATCATCCGGGAGCAGGGCGTCGACATCGTCCACGCGCGGTCCCGCGCGCCGGCCTGGAGCGCCTGGCTGGCCTGCCAGCGCACCGGGGCGCGCTACATGACCACCTTTCACGCGCCCTACAACTTCAAGGGCCGGCTGAAGCGCTGGTACAATTCGGTGATGGCGCGGGGGGAGCGGATCATCGCCATCTCCGGCTTCATCCGGCAGCACATCCTGGACAACTACGACGTCGACCCCGCCCGCATCCGCACCATCCACCGCGGCATCGACAGCCTGACCTTCGCGCCGGAGCGGGTCAGCTCCGCCCGCATGATCCAGCTGGCCAAGCAGTGGCGGCTGCCGGACGACAAGACGGTGATCCTGCTGCCGGGCCGGCTGACCCGCTGGAAGGGCCAGACCGTGCTGATCGACGCGCTGGCCAAGCTGGGCCGCAAGGACGTCTGCGCGCTGCTCGTCGGCTCCGACCAGGGGCGCACCGGCTACCGGCAGGAGCTGGAGGAGCGCGTAAAGCGCGCCGGGCTGGACGGGCTGGTCAAGATGACCGACCACTGCAACGACATGGCCGCCGCCTACCACCTGTCGGCCGTGGTCGTCTCCGCCTCGCAGGAGCCGGAGGCCTTCGGCCGCGTGATCGTCGAGGCGCAGGCCATGGGCAAGCCGGTGATCGTCACCTCCATCGGCGCCTACCAGGAAACCGTGATCCCCGGTGAGACCGCCTGGGTCGTGCCGCCGGCCGACGCCGACGCGCTGGCCAAGGCGCTGGACGAGGCGCTGTCCCTGACCCCGGAGCAGAGCGCCGCCATCGGCGCCCGCGCCCGCGCCTTCGTCGCCGACCGCTACACCAAGCAGCGGATGTGCGCCGACACGCTGGCCGTCTACGCCGAGCTGCTGGCCGAATCCGCGGCGCGGTCCCCCGCGCGCTGAAGCCCACCCGCCATTCCTTCGCCACCCACCCGGACATCATGACCGACATCGCGCAGATCCCCGGCCTCGCCTCCGTCATCGACCGCTACGACGGGGTTATCCTCGACCTGTGGGGCGTCATCCACGACGGGGAGCAGCCCTATGCCGGCGCGCCGGAGTGCCTGGACCGGCTGCGCGCCGCGGGCAAGACCATCTGCCTGCTGTCCAACGCGCCGCGCCGCACCAGCGGCGTGATCCGCAAGCTGGAGGGCATGGGGATCGGGCGCGAGCGCTACCACCACGTCATGACCTCCGGCGAGGCGACCTACGAGGCGCTGCGCGACCGCGACGACCCGTGGCACGCGCGACTCGGCCGGCGCCTGTTCCACATCGGGCCGGAGCGGGACATGGACGTGTACCTCGGCCTCGACTACACCGTCGTGCCGACGCCGGAGGAGGCCGACTTCGTACTGAACACCGGCATCGTGGAATTCGGCGACCCGCTGTCCCTGTACGAGCCGGACATGGAGGCCTGCCGGCGCCGCGGCCTGCCCATGGTCTGCGCCAACCCGGACCTGATCGTGATGGTGGGGCCGCAGATGGTGCTGTGCGCCGGCACGCTGGCCCAGCGTTACGAGGAGATGGGCGGCGACGTGTGCTGGCACGGCAAGCCGCACGCGCCGGTCTACGACCGCTGCCTGTCGCTGATGGGCATCAGCGACAAGCGGCGCATCCTGGCGGTGGGCGACAGCTTGCGCACCGACGTCGCCGGTGCCAACGCGGCGGGCATCGACGTGGCGCTGGTCACCTTCGGCATCCACCAGGAGGAGCTGGGCGGCGCCTGGGGCGAATCCGTCGACCCGGTCAGGCTGGCCGCGGCGGCGGAAACCGCCGGCCACACGCCGACCTACGCGGTTCCCAGCCTGCGCTGGTGATGTCCGGCGTCATTCCTCGTCGAAGGGAGGGATGGCGTCGTCCATCGCCTTGCGGAGGATGCGGGACGGCCCGTCGTCCTCCGCGAAGCCGCGGCCGCCGATGGCGTTGCGGTAATAGCTGACGATGAACACGCGGATCGACGCGGTCAGGTTGGCCTCGCCGCGGCGGCGGTCCACCTCCGTGCAGATCTGGTTGAGGGTCAGCCCCTCGCGCTCGCAGATTTCCTTCAGGGAGTCCCAGATGTAGGGCTCCATGCGCAGGCTCGTGCGACGGCCGCTGACCTTGACGTTGCGGCAGACCAGGATCGGCCCTTCCTTGCTCCTGTGTCCGCCTGTCATGACACCCATCGACCCTCTGCCGTTGCAGAAAAACGTTCGCCTGTGCGGCGAACATACATCCATTTGTATGAACATATTGCAAGGGGCGTGTGCGCACAAAGCCTAATTCGACCGGGGGTCGCGCAGTCCCGCAACGAAGCCGTGTGACGCCCCCCGCCAGCTTCCCCTGTTGCCGCGCGCGGCCGAGAAGGGGCGGCCGGAAAGGACCAGTTCCCGCTTCCCTCCCATGGGCATTCGCTGTACCAGTGCCGCGGGTGGCGGACACAACCCCTTGTGGTTGCTTTCGGTGGAGAACGAGCGATGGTGCGGCGGCCGGCGGGTTGGCGATTCGCGATGGCTCTGGCGGCAGGGCTTCCGCCCGCTTCGGCGTTGGCTGCCGACTTCCCGGCCGACCAGATCCGCGCCGAAGTCGCCCGCCTCGTCCCGCCGCCCTGGACCGTGGAGGAGGTCACGGTGGACCCCATGCCGGTCCCGACGCCGGAAGGGAAACCCGTCGCGAAGGACGGTGATTCGCGCGCCGCGGCGCGAATCGGGGCCAAGCTCAAGCTGGCCAAGCCGACCTACCTGATCGACGGCCGGGAGGGGCCCTTCACCTTCATCCGGCCGGCGACCGCCCCCAACCTGGAAAAGACGCTGACCGCCACCGCCGTGGCAACCCGCGGCGCCAACGGCTGGACCGCACGGATCGAGCTGCAGAACCCGGAGGTGATGGAGGGCGTGGGCAAGCCGGCCGACGAGCTGCCCGGCCTGACCGTGCTCAGCGGGTCGGACAACGCCAGGGCGGCGCGCGAGCAGCTTGACCGCGACGCCCGGCAGCGCGTTGCCGAGGAGCAGGCCCGTCGGCGGCGGGAGGAGGAGTTGCTGGCCGAGCAGGCGGCGACCGCCAAGGCCGAGTCCGATCGGCTGGAGGCGGCGCGGAGGCAGGTGGAGGCGCGCGCCGCCCAGGTGGCGGACCTGCGGGCCAAGCTTTTGGGTGCCGACCGCCCGGCGCGGATCGCCGCCTATGAGGCGGCGCTCGGCGGCAACGACCCGGCGCTCCGCCAGATGGCGGTGGAGGCGGCGCTGCAAAGCCGCGACCCGGTGCTGGCCAACCTGGCGCTCAAGGACTGGATCGCCCGACGCAAGGCTCTGCCCATCCAGCTCTATGCGACGAAGGAGGACGGCAACTCGGAGACCGTGCTCAACAACCTCGGCCCGCTGACGCTGGAGGTCGAGTCCTTCAACCCGGTCACCGGCGCGCTGGCCGGGCGCCTGGGCGCGCCCGGCTACAGCATCGCCAAGCCGTCCGCCGCCGTCGGCGCGCTCGCCCAGACGGAGTTGGCGGTGAACGGCTACGGCTGTGCGCTGACGCTGCGCCTGACCGAGCACAGGACCATGGACGGGCTGTTCCGCTGCCAGACGCTGCCGACGCTGATCGCGCGCGTCACCGTGGATTGAGGGCGCGGATGCGGTTCCGCCCCATCCCCCTGCCCGTTCCGGCCTTGTTCGCCGGGTTGGTTCTGGCCGCGACGGCGGCACAAGCCGAGAGTCCCGCCACCCCCGACCGGTTCACGCCGCGCCCACCCCCGACCGCGGTGCTGCCGGCCCTGACGCCCCGCGCGGCTCCGGGAAAGGATGCGCCTCAGCCGCACCAAGCCCTGCGTCCCCTGCCGGTGGTCTCATCGCCGCTGGCGCCTCTGCTGGAGTCGTTTTCAGCGCCCGGCGAATCCCCGGCCGCCCCGGTTGCGTCCGCACCGGAGGTCGGGAGGCCGGAGCCGACCCCGGCCGCTCCGCTGCCTGGGCGCAAGCCGGAGCGCGTTGCCCAGGCGGCGCCGGCCAAGCCATCCGCCAGCGCCTCCTTCAAGGGCTACGCCAAGGCCTCGCGGGAGGATCGGGGCTGCGCCCTGCCCGACGACCTGCCGGAGACGCGGCGGGCCCCTGCCCTCAGCGTCGGTGCCATCGCCCGCGTCCGGGCCGATGCGAACCTGCGCGTCGCCCCCTTCTGCGATGCCAAGGTCAAGGACGTGCTGGAGGACGGCGAGACGGTCACCGTAACCGGCGTGCACGGCGCCTGGGTCGAGGTGAGCCGGCGCGGACGGGTGCTGGGCTACGTCGGGGCGGCGCTGCTGGCGGCGGCGAAGACGCGCTGAGAGCCGCCTTGGCGGGCCGCCAACGCCGAACGCCCGCCCGGATCACTCCGGGCGGGCGCTGGTAGGCTCGGCGACGGAAGGGGGCGGATTACTCCGCGGCGGCCTTCTCGTTCATGCCACGGCCGGTCGTGCGCTCGGCGATGCGGGCCGACTTGCCGCGACGATCGCGCAGGTAGTACAGCTTGGCACGACGGACGGCGCCCTTGCGGACCAGCTCGATCGAGTCGAGGCGCGGGGAGTAGAGCGGGAACACGCGCTCCACACCTTCGCCGTAGCTGATCTTGCGGACGGTGAAGGACGAGTTCAGGCCGGCGTTCTTGCGGGCGATCACGACGCCCTCGTAGGCCTGCACGCGCTCGCGCGTGCCTTCGACCACCTTCACGTTCACGCGGACGGTATCGCCCGGCGAGAACTCCGGAATGGTCTTGCCGCCGAGGGCCTTCTCGATCTGCTCCTGCTCGAGCTGCTGCAACAGGTTCATGACACTACCCCTTTCCATCGGTGCGCCTCGCGGCGGACCGTCACTCCGGTTTCGGGCCGCGCCGGCGACCCCGTTTCCCAACAACTTGACCCTCGGCCGTCTTGCCCGCCGCGTAACGGTCCCACAGGTCCGGACGCCGGGCCTGCGTGATCCGCTCCGCCTCGGCGAGCCGCCAGGCGCGAACCTTCTCGTGGTGGCCGGACAACAGGATGTCCGGAACCGACCGTTCCACACCCTGTCCGTCGGTCCAGACCGCCGGCCGGGTGTAGTGGGGGTATTCGAGCAACCCCCGTTCGAAACTTTCCTCGCCCGCCGTCTCCACGTTGCCCATGACGCCGGGGAGCAAGCGCACCACGGCGTCGATCAGGCACAGGGCGGCAGGCTCGCCGCCGGACAGCACGAAATCCCCGAGGCTGACCTCCTCAAGGCCGTGCGCGTCCAGCACCCGCTCGTCCACCCCCTCGTACCGGCCGCAGAGCAGCGTGACCACCGGGGTGGCCGCCAACTCCTTCACCAGTTCCTGGGACAGCACCCGTCCGCGGGGCGACAGGTAGATCGCCCGCCCGCGTCCAGGGGTCCCGGGAGGACCCGCCGTCGCGGTCAAAGCCGCGTCCAGCACGTCGGGCCGCATGACCATGCCGGCCCCACCGCCGAAGGGGGTGTCATCGACGGAGCGGTGTTTATCGCGCGCGAACGAGCGAATGTCCACTGATTCCAGCGCCCAAACTCCATTTTCCAGCGCCTTTCCCGCGAGGCTGTGACCAAGCGGGCCCGGAAACATCTCCGGGAACAGCGTCAGGACCTTGACAGTCCAGGCAAGAGGACCGGCGGCGCCGTGATTCACGGCCCGGTCTCCCCGTCTTCAGCGTCATCCGCACCGTCTTGCGCGTCCGCTCCGTCCTTTTCCCCCTTCATCGCCTCCCCCTCCCGCGCTTCGATGACGGCGGGAAGGTCGACCACGATGCGGCCTCCCTTCACGTCGACCACCGGCACGCAGGCCTTGGTGAAGGGCAGCAGTTCCAGCGGGCCCGGTTCCGTGCGGATTTCCAGCACGTCGCCGGCCCCGAAGTCGAACAGCGCCTTCACCCGGCCATAGACGGTGCCGTCGGCGAGTTCCGCGCGCAGGCCGATCAGGTCCGCGTGGTAGAACTCGTCCTCGTCCTCCGTCTCCGGCAGGGCGGACCGGTCCACGTACAGCCGCACACCGGTCAGGTCCTGCGCCTGCTCACGCGTCGCGATGCCGTCGACGCGCGCCAGGAACAGGTCCTTCATGGTGCCCTGGAGCGTCAGGCGGAACGACCGCCCGCCCCGCTCGTCGGACAGGGGCCCGTAGGACGCCACGGCTTCCGGATCCCCGGTGAAGCTTTTCACCTTCACGAGGCCGCGGACGCCGTGCGCCCCCGCGAACTGGCCGACACAGACTTTGGTGGACACTTTGGCGGACATGGGCATGGCGGGAATTCCGTAGGTTGGGTGGAGCGTCAGCGGAACCCAACGCGCCCAGCGTCGTGGACACGTTGGGTTTCGCCTGCGGCTCCACCCAACCTACGAATTGGTCGATCAGCCCTCGGCTTCGGCGGCGGCCTTGGCGGCGGCTTCGGCCTTCAGGCGCTCCTGCGCCTTCGCCTTCGGGGCGGACTTCTTCGGGGTCTCGCGGACCTCCGGCTTGGCCATCAGGCCGGCGTTCGCCAGGAACAGGGCGACGCGGTCCGTCGGCTGGCCGCCGACCGACAGCCAATGCTTGGCGCGCTCGGCGTCCAGCACGATGCGCTGCTCATGCTCGCGCGGCAGCATCGGGTTGTAGGTGCCGATCTTCTCGATGAAGCGGCCGTCGCGCGGGCTGCGCGAATCGGCGACGACGATCGAGTAGAACGGACGCTTCTTGGCGCCACCGCGGGCGAGACGGATCTTCAGGGACATGGGTCTGAACGCTTTCCTGGTTGGTCGTTAGAGATGATCGCGCGTCGCGCGGGGAAAGAACCGAAGGCCGATTGCAACAAACGTTACTGGGGCCCCCGGAAATTCTTCGGCAGAAGGCTTTGCAGCCCGTGGCGCATCAGGCCTTTCTGCCCGAGCTTCTGAACCTGCTTCATCATCCCGCGCATGGTCTCGTACTGCTTCAGCAGCTTGTTGACCTCCTGCACGCTGGTGCCGGAGCCGGCGGCGATGCGCTTGCGGCGCGACGCCTTGATGATGTCGGGGTGCTTGCGCTCTTTCTTCGTCATCGAGGAGATGATCGCCTCCTGGCGCTTGATCATCCCGTCGTCGATGTTGGCGTCCTTCAGCTGGTTCTTGATCTTGCCGATGCCCGGCAGCATGCCCAACAGGCCGGACATGCCGCCCATCTTGCGCAGCTGCTTCAGCTGGGAGGCCATGTCGTCGAGGTCGAAGCCCTGGCCCTTCTCCATCTTGCGGGCGAGCTTCTCGGCCTCTTCCTTGTCGATCGTCTCGACGGCCTTCTCGACCAGCGACACCACGTCGCCCATGCCGAGGATGCGGCCGGCGATGCGGTCGGGGTGGAAGGCCTCCAGCGCGTCGATCTTCTCGCCCATGCCGAGCAGCTTGATCGGCTTGCCGGTGATCTGGCGCATCGACAGGGCCGCACCGCCGCGGGCGTCGCCGTCCACGCGGGTCAGCATGATGCCGGTGATGCCGACCTTGTCGTTGAAGTTGGTGGCGACCGTCACCGCGTCCTGGCCGGTCATCGCGTCGGCGACCAGCAGCGTTTCCGCCGGCTTGGTCGCGTCGCGCACGGCCGCGACCTCCGCCATCAGCTCCTCGTCGATGGCGAGGCGGCCGGCGGTGTCCAGCATGACCACGTCGTAGCCTTCCAGGCGGCCCGTCTCCAGGGCGCGCCTGGCGATGGTCACGGGGTCCTGGCCGAGGACGATGGGCAGGGTGGCGACGCCGGTCTGCTCGCCCAGAACCTTCAGCTGCTCCTGTGCGGCCGGGCGGCGCACGTCGAGCGAGGCCATCAGGACCTTCTTGCGGTCCCGGTTCTTCAGGCGCAGCGCGATCTTGGCGGTGCTGGTGGTCTTGCCCGAGCCCTGCAGGCCGACCATCAGGATCGGCACGGGGGCGGCGGCGTTGAGGTTGATGTCCTCGCCCTGGCCCAGCATCTCCACGAGGTTGTCGTGGACGATCTTGATGACCTGCTGGCCGGGGGTGATGGAGCGCAGAACCTCCTGCCCGACGGCGCGTTCCTTGACCTGGCTGACGAACTGCTTGACCACGGGCAGCGCCACGTCGGCCTCGAGCAGCGCGACGCGCACCTCGCGCAGCGCGGCGTTGACGTCCTCCTCGCTCAGCGCGCCGCGGCGGCGCAGCTTGTCGAAGATGTCGCCCAGGCGTCCGGTCAGGCCTTCGAACATGGGTCAGCGGTCCTCAGTTTCGGTCCGCATCCGCGCAAGCGCAAAAGCGCCAGTGCGCGACACTCGCGGACTGGCGGAGGTCCCCGGCGCATGGCCGGCGGTACCCGGTCGATCGGCTCGACGGAGGCAGGTCGGCGGACCATACGCATCGCGACACCGCGAGTCAACACCGTCCCGATCGCGGCTGTGGATCGTGGCTGTGCGGAGAGGCCTATGATCCGGAATTGTGGCATATTACGGCAGGATTTGACGAAATTCTTACTTATTGTTAACCCTTTTTTCGCTGGTTGTGATCAAAATGGGGCGTTCCACTGAACCAGGGTCCCCGGGATGTCGTCCGCGCCAGGCTACGGATCGAACACGCCACGCACGAAGCTGACGCAGAACCAGCTGAACGCCATCCTGCACCGGCATCTGGCTTTCCGCAAAAGCCAGGCGGGCGGCGTGCGCGCGAACCTGAAGATGCGCGACCTGTCGCACCTGGACCTGTCGAACATCGACCTGTCGGACGCCGACCTGTCGGGCGCCAAGCTGTTCAGCGCGCGGCTGACCGGGGCGAACTTGGTCAACGCCAACCTCTACGCCGCCGACCTGCGGCTGGCGAACCTGGAGAAGGCCGACCTGCGCCGCGCCGACCTGCGCGGCGCCTGCCTGCGCGGCGCGATCCTGTCCGAAGCGACGCTGGTGGAGGTGGATCTGCGCGACGGCACGCTGCTGCACTACACCCCGTCCGGGGAGCTGACGGAGCACGCCTTCGAGGACTCGGTGCTGACGTCGGAACTGACGGCCGCGGTGATCCGCGGCGCCGACCTGTCGCGCGCGAAGGTGGCCAACGCCTTCGTCATGCAGACCGACCTGACCGACGCGGTGCTGCGCGGCACCAAGTTCATGCGCGCGAACCTGACCGGCTCCAACCTGACCGGCTGCGACCTGACCGACGCCGACCTGACGGAGGCCAACCTGTCGGGCGCCAAGCTGTCCGGCGCCGTGTTGACCGGCTGCGCCATCGGGCGCGCCAACTTCACCAACACCAACCTGATCGGCGCCATCCTGGATGCCGCCCAGCTGCGCTCCCCCAACCTGTCGGCGGCCGTGCGGGCCAAGACGCTGGAGAACCCGGACGACGACCTGCGGGAGATCCTGGTGCTGCACATGGCCTGGATCGACAGCGGCGGCAAGGACGGCAAGCGCGCCGACCTGTCGTCGCTCGACCTGTCGGGGCGCAAGCTCGGCCCCGTCAACCTGTCGGCGGCCATCCTCCAGTGCATCGCGCTGCGCGGCGCCTCGCTGGCCGGGGCGTCGCTGGCGATCGCCGACCTGTCGCTGTCGGACCTGCGCAAGGCCGACTTCACCAAGGCGGACCTGCGCGGCGTGAATTTCGAGCGCGCGACCCTGACCGGCGCCAACCTGACCGATGCCCAGCTCGGCCCCGTGCACATCCAGACCACCAGCGGCCATGTCTGGCGCGCCAACCTCCAGCGCGCCCGCATGGGCATGGCCATCCTGAAGAACGCCGACCTGCGCAAGGTAAACCTGGCGGGCGCGACGCTGGCCGGCGCCGACCTGCGCGGAGCCAACCTCAGCGAGGCCGACCTGACCGGCACCGACCTGACGGGCGCCACGCTGGACGGGACGGTGCTGGACGGCGCCACCCTGGCCGACGCCATCGGCATCGAGGAGCTGAACCTGACCTGACCGCGGTCGCGGTCAGCGACGGTCCGCCCAGGCGGCGGAGTGGTAGGCGGTGCGGACGTGGCGGATCAGCAGGTTGCGGGCGTCGATCAGCTGGGCCATGCGCTCGCGGCAGGCGACCACGCCGGTGTCGGGGTGGTAGACCGGCGCCAGCTCGCGGAAGCGCTTCACCACGCGATCCTCGTCGAAGCACCATTCGTTGACGAAGCCGAACAGCTGCGCGGCGTCGCGCACCTGCGTCATCGGCCCGTCGAGCGGCCGGAAAGACACCCGCTCCAGCGCGTGGGCGAGCGCCTTGTTGCGGTAGGTCAGGGTCTCCACCGCCGCTTCCAGATGCCCGACCTCGGCGACGGGAACCAGCCGCAGCCCGGGATCGGCGAGCGCCAGCGCCGCCGCCAGCGCGCGGCGGACCGCCGCGTCGTCCAGGCCGGGGGCCAGCCGCAGGACCAGCACGGCGCGTTCGTCAGGCTCGTCCGGCACGCCCGGATCGGGCATCCGGTCCGGAGCCAGCATCAGCGCGGCCGAGGCCAGCGCCGACAGGTCGATCCCGCGCGCCCGGGCCAGGGTCAGCACGGCCGCGGCGAAGCGCGCCGGGCAGGAAACGGCGTAGGTGGCCACAGGAGGAGCGTCGGGCGGCGCGACGGCGGCGGTTGCGGAGCCCGGGAAGAGGTCCGCTTCCGAACGGACAGGCGCGTCGGATCGCGAATCCAGCGCGTCGAGGGGAAATCCATCCGGAGCGGTCATAGGCTGGCACCAACGACTAGTGCGTGCGCCGGGACTGTAACGCAATCACTGGGATCCACGCAACGCCGGACGGATGCGCGGGCGGGGTACATCCCGCACGCCCTGCGTGAGACCTTTCGCGCGTTGTCCGGCATCACGAAAGCCCACACGTTCGTCGGCGAGTAGCCCCTCTCCCCTCCGTGGGAGAGGGGTTGGGGTGAGGGGGACCGGCGCATGACCTCGCAGAGGGCACGATCACTTCGTCAATCGGCCACCGATGCGGAAAAGCTCCTATGGGGCGCCGTCCGAGACCGGCGCTTGGCCGGGTTGAAGTTCCGACGCCAACAGCGGATGGGGCGGTACGTGGTGGACTTCATTTGTCACGACCGTCGCCTCATCGTCGAACTGGATGGAAGCCAGCACACGGTCGTGGCGGATGCTGAGCGAACGGCGTTTCTCGAGTCGCAAGGCTATCAGGTCATGCGGATCTGGAACCCGGACGTGTTCCGCAACCTGACGGGAGTCCTGGAAACGATCCTGGCCGTGGCGGAGGGGCGTCTTTTCGATGGGCCGCTGTAAGCTACGAGCTTGAAAACAACAGCGTTGCCGGCGTTTACCCCTCACCCCAACCCCTCTCCCACAAGGGGAGAGGGGCTCTGAGCCGTCACCGCGGCATCGCCGCGGGCTTGGCGGGCAGCTTTTCCAGGAGGTCGGCGATGTAGACCTCGTCGCTCTTGCCGGACATGGCGGCGAAGCCCTTCAGCATCTGGCTGCCGAAGGTGAAGACGTTGGTGACGTCGATTTTCCACGCGCCGCCCTCGCGAACGAAGTCGGCGGGGACCAGCGCCGGGCGGTTGTCCACCAGAAGCAGCGCCGACGCCCGGTCGCCCTTCACGCGGACGGGGCCGAGGCCGCTGCTGCCGATCACGTTGGGGCCCAACCAGCCGTGCCGGATGCCGTGGTCGGCCAGTTCGCTCAGCGACATGCGCCGCAGGTCGGACGGGCTGACGTAGCGGCGCAGCCCCATGGCGGCGAACTTCTCCGCCGGTTCCAGGGTGGTCAGGCCGGAGTCGCCGCCGCTGCGGGCGGCGGTGCGCACCGCCTCCAGCTTGGTGACGGAGGCGCGGGACAGCATGGGCACCACCGCGGCCCCGCGCTTCTGGGCGAGTGCCGAGCGGGCGCTTTCGAAGACGGCCGCGACCTCCCGCTCCTCGGGCGAGGCGGGCGGCGGGGCGGCGAGGACGGGGGCGGGAGAGACGGCCGCGATAGTCGGAACGGTGGCGGCGGCGAGAAACAGGACGAAGGCCGGGATGCGCATGGACGGATCCGTGTGGTGACTCGGCGTCACGTCTTGTCTTCGAGCCCGAAGAAGGCGAGCTGCCAGCGCATCTCGTCGTCGGACATCGGGTAGTGGACGCCGTCCCGAGCCATAAGCGCCGTTTTTGGCGGAATCTGGGCAAGCCGCAGTTGGACCTGCCGGGCGAAGCGCATGGAGAGGCCGGCGCGCCACACCAGCGCGGTCACCGCGCGCGAGGCGTGGGTGCCGATGATGCGGTCGACGATGGGCAGCGGGATCTGCCCCAGCTCGCCCAAGCCGGCCATGACGAAGGCGCGGTCGCCCTCCGCAAGCGCCCCTTCCAGCAGCTTTTCGGTCAGCTTGCCTTCCTTGGCGAGCCGCGCAGCCTTGTCGGACGGGCGTTCGGCCGGCTTGTCACCGTCCTTGCCACCCTTGTGGCCCAGCTCCTCCTCGCCGAAATCGACGAGGCCACGGGGCTGCGCCGCCCCCGCGCCGGCGGCCGGGGCCGCGCCGCGGTTCAGCCGCGCCCGCACCGCCTCCGCCAAGGCGCGCACCGCCGTGGGGTCGAGGTCGGTGCGCTCCTGGAGCACCTTCAGCAGGTTGTCGGCGACGAAGCTGGCCAGCCGGCTCACGGCACGGGCGGGCAGCTTCGGCCGGCGGACCAGCGGGGCGTGCCAGGGCTCGTGCTGCGGCGCCTGGTCCAGGATGCGGTCCAGCGTCTCCTCCCGGATCTGGGCCGAGGGGTTGGCGAGCAGCGCCGTGACCGCCGCCTCGTCGTCGGAGCGCGCGATGGCGTCGGCGACGGAGGCCGAGACGCTCTTGCGGCCGGCGATGGCCGACAGGGCGCCGGCGACCGGCCCGGCCAGGATGATGTCGGCCAGATCCTCGTCGGTGAGGATCGGCGAATGCTGGAGCACCGGCGCGCAGACCGACAGCTCCACGTCGCGGGCCAGCCGGTTGATGACGCTGTGCGGCGCGCCGGGCAACTCCTTCAACGCCTCCGCCAGGATGCCGCGCACCTCCGTCGCCTGATCGCGGGCCAGCGCCTCCAGGCAATCGAGCGTCAGCCGCTCCACCTGCAACGCCTGGTCGGCGTTCAGGTCGGGCAGCAGCCCGGCGACCTTCTGCGCCACGGCGCCGCGCACCGCCACCTCGCGGTCCTTCGCGAGCATCAGGTCGGCCTGCCGCGGCGTGCCGGCGTTGGTCGCGATCGCCTGGCGCACCTCCGCCGCCGCATCCGCGGCAAGGAAGTAGAGAAGCTCCGGCCGGGTCAGCGGCGAGGCCGCCACGCGTTGGCGCACCGCCGGGTCGGCGCTGCGCGCCATCGCCTTGGCGGCTTCATAGTCGCTGGGGTCGAGCAGGGACGGGTCGAGCGGCTTTGGATTGAGCATGTCGGCACGTCGGTTCACAGGCTCGCCCCCAGGGGAGAGGCCGGGTTGGCGGGGTCGGTGGAGACGGGATCGGTCGACACAGGGTCGGGGGCGAAGGCGTAGTGGCCCTTGCCGCGCTTCTTGGCGTCGTACATGGCCGAATCCGCGCGGTCGGTCAGCTCCTGCACGGTTTCCCGCCCCGGCCGGTGCACGGCGATGCCGATGGACAGGCCCAGCGGCTTTTCGGGGCTGGCCGACAGGTGGCGCAGGCCGGCCATGCCGTTCAGCAGGCGCTGCGCCACGGCCTTGGCGTTCTCCTCGTCGGAGCGGCCGACCCACAGCACGAACTCGTCCCCGCCCAGCCGGCCGGGCAGGTCGCCGGGCCGCACGCTGGTGGTCAGCAAGGTGCCGATCGCCTTCAGCACGGCGTCGCCCTGCTGGTGCCCGTGCAGGTCGTTGACCGCCTTGAAGTTGTCGAGGTCGACGTAGAGCAGCGCCGACGCCCCGGTCTCCGGCCGGGCCAGCGCCTCCTCCAGCCGTTCGAAGAAGGTGCGGCGGTTGAACAGGCCGGTCAGCCCGTCGCGCTCCGACAGGCGGCGCAAACGCTCCTGGTAGGCGAAATGGGCGTGCGCGATGCCGATGTGGTCGGCCACGCCGGACATCAGATGGCGGTCGTCCTCGTCCCAGGGGTCGGAGTCGTCGCCGCGCCAGACCACCACGGCGCCGTTCACCGCCTGCCGGTGCTCGGTCCGCGCCGCCAGCAGCCGATCGCCGCCGAGCGCCGTCACCACGACCTCGTCCACCGCGGCGACCTGGTCCAGGATCGGCTGGAAGCTTTCCGGCTCGAACCCCGCCGGGATTTCCGCGGCGAAGTCGGCGGCCGGGAAGAGCGCGCCCGACTCGTCCGCGCGGTAGATGCGGCAGCCGTCGGCGCCGAGCGCCCGCGCCGTCTCCGCCGCCGCGACGTGCAGCGCCTTGGCCGCGTCGATCTGGTCGCGCAGCGTGTGGACGATGTGGGCCAGCAGCTTCTCGCGGTTGCGCACGCGCGCCAGCTCCGCCCCGCGCAGCACCTGGTCGGTGACGTCGCGGCAGACGCCCCGCGCGCCCGTCCACACGCCCCCCGCGCCGAAGAGCGGCAGGGCGGAGGCCACGACGCAGGCCGGCAGGCCGTCGGCGCGCTTCAGCCACAGCTCCGTCTGGTCGACCGGGCGGCGGCTGTCGAAGGGCAACGGCAGGTCGCCCCACTCGTCGATCGCCAGATCGCGGGGGTTGCGACCGATCAGCGCATCGGCGCCGTAACCCAGCGCTCCCTTGGGCGTGACGAACACGAATCGGCCGTCAGCGCCGGTTTCCCAGGCGAAATCGCTCGACGCCTCGACCAGATCCTTGTAGCGCTGCCGCGACTCGGTGAGGGTGTGGCGGAGCTGCCGCTCCAGCGTCACGTCGCGTCCCACCAGCAGGACGGCCCCGTCGGCCAGCGGAACGGCGGCCCATTCCACGATCATCAGGCCGCGCGGCACCTCGATGGGAACCGAGCACAGGCCCGGCGCCACGCTGGACGCCGCCAGCCACGACTGGACGTCGGCCATCCACAAGGGATCGCCGGTCAAAAGCTCCTCCGCCGCGGCGTTCGCCTCCGCGACGGCGCGGTCGGCGGCCAACAGCATCGCCGGCCCCGGAAAGGCGGCCACAAGCGCCGGCAGGGCGGCGGATTCGGCGGTCGATGGCAGGATCACGGTATACTCGGCGGGCACGGATGAAACCTACGGCTGCGTGCCTTACAGCATATCGGAAAAATGCTACCTTTTTCCGCTCCAATCTTCAATCGCACTGACCACCGGCGGGTCCTCGGCGGGTCCCCTGGCCGATCCGGCTTGCGGGCGGGGGCGCCACGCCCCATTCTCACCCCATGACCGCTTCCCTCCGCGACGTCGGGGTCTGGATCTTCGACCTCGACAACACCCTGTATCCCGCCTCGTGCAACCTGTTCGCCCAGGTCGACCGGCGCATCGGGGACTTCATCGCCGACCATTTCGGCATTTCCTACGACGAGGCGCGCGTGATGCAGAAGCGGTTCTTCCGCGAGCACGGCACGACCTTGCGCGGGCTGATGGTCGAGCACGACGTCGACCCGGTGCCGTTCCTGGACTATGTCCACGACATCGACGTGACGCCGGTGGCCCCCTCCCCCACGCTGGCCGGCGCGCTGGACCGGCTGCCGGGGCGCAAGATCATCTACACCAACGGTTCCGTCCGGCACGCCGAGAACGTGACGAAGCGCCTGGGCATCGACGGCCGCTTCGAGGCCATCTTCGGCATCGTCGAGGCCGGCTATGTGCCCAAGCCCGACCCGCGCCCCTACGAGACCCTGGTCGAGCATTACGGCGTCGACCCGACGACCGCCTGCATGGTCGAGGACATCGCCCGCAACCTCGTCCCCGCCCACGCCATGGGCATGACGACGGTGTGGGTGCGCAGCGAGGCCGACTGGGCTCGCCCGGATAAGGGCGGCGTCGGCACCGGCAGCCACATCGACCACACCGTGGACGACCTCGTGACCTGGCTGGACGAGGTCGCGGGGTAGGCGGCGGGACGCAACGGCAACGGGGAAAACCACAGAGGCACAGAGACACGGAGGCCGATCCGGGACGTGCCAACCTCTGTGCCTCCGTGTCTCTGTGGTGAAAAACCGCGTAGGTCGGGTGGAGCGCCGGCGGAAGCCGACGTCGTCGGCGCCGCGGGGTTTGTTGGGTTGCGGCTGCGCCTCCACCCAACCTACGGATCTGCGGGTCCCATTGCCCCGTATTGTTGACAAGGCGGCGGACTGCGGCCCATGTTCCGAACCCTCGGACACCATGCCCAGACGAATGCCGCCATGAGCCACGCCAGCCTCGAAACCGCCATCAACGACGCGTGGGAGAACCGCGCCTCCCTGAACGCCGACACCAAGGGCCCCGCCCGCAGCGCCGTGGACGAAGCCCTTGCCGGCCTCGATTCCGGCGACCTGCGCGTGGCGCAGAAGACGGGTTCCGACTGGACCGTGAACCAGTGGCTGAAGAAGGCGGTCCTGCTGTCCTTCCGCCTGAACCCGAACGAGGCGATCCCCGGCGGCCCCGGCGGCTCCACCTGGTACGACAAGGTCGCGCCGAAGTTCGAGGGCTGGTCGGAAGGCCAGTTCCAGGCCGCCGGCTTCCGCGCCGTGCCGGGCGCCGTCGTCCGCCGCTCCGCCTACATCGCGCCGAACGTCATCCTGATGCCCAGCTTCGTCAACGTCGGCGCCTATGTCGACAGCGGCACCATGGTGGACACCTGGGTCACCGTCGGGTCCTGCGCCCAGATCGGCAAGAACGTCCACCTGTCGGGCGGCGTCGGCATCGGCGGCGTGCTGGAGCCGTTGCAGGCCAACCCGGTCATCATCGAGGACGACTGCTTCATCGGCGCCCGGTCGGAGGTGGTCGAGGGCGTGATCGTGGAGCGCGGCGCCGTGCTGTCCATGGGCGTCTTCATCAGCGCCTCGACCAAGATCATCGACCGCAACACGGGCGAGGTCTTCGTCGGCCGCGTCCCGGCCTATTCGGTGGTCGTGCCCGGCACCCTGCCCGGCAAGCCGCTGCCGGACGGCACCCCCGGCCCGGGCCTGTACTGCGCCGTGATCGTCAAGCGCGTGGACGAGCAGACCCGCGCCAAGACCTCGATCAACGACCTGCTGCGCGACTGATCGCGAGGGCTCCAATGACCACCGACGCCGCGGCCCCCGCCTTCGACCCCTGCGATCCCGTCGCGGTCGCGCAGGCCCTGATCCGCTGCCCCAGCGTGACGCCGGAGGATTCCGGCGCGCTGGGCGTGCTGGAGGCGGCGCTGACGCCGCTGGGCTTCGCCTGCCACCGCCTGCGGTTCGAGCAGGAGGGCACGGCGCCGGTGGAGAACCTCTACGCCCGCCTGGGTACAGAGGGGCCAAACTTCTGCTTCGCCGGGCACACCGACGTGGTGCCGCCCGGCGAGTTGAAGGGCTGGTCCATCGACCCCTTCTCCGCGGAGATCCACAACGGCCGGCTCTACGGGCGCGGTGCGGTGGACATGAAGGGGGCGATCGCCGCCTTCGTCGCGGCGTCGGCCCGCCACCTGCGGGACCATGGCGCGCCGAAGGGCTCCATCAGCCTCCTCATCACCGGGGACGAGGAAGGGGTCGCCATCAACGGCACCAAGAAGGTGCTGGGCTGGCTGAAGGAGAAGGGGGAGAAGCTCGACGCCTGCGTGGTGGGCGAGCCGACCAACCCCAAGGCGCTCGGCGACATGATCAAGATCGGCCGGCGCGGCAGCATGACCGCCTTCCTGACCGTCTTCGGCGCGCAGGGGCACGTCGCCTACCCGCATCTGGCCGACAACCCGCTGCCCCGGCTGGCCCGCATGCTGGCCGCCATCACGGCGGAGCCGCTGGACGGGGGCACGGCGCATTTCCAGCCGTCCAACCTGGAGCTGACCACCATCGACGTGGGCAACCCGGCGCACAACGTCATCCCGGCGCAGGGCAAGGCCACGTTGAACATCCGCTTCAACGACAGCCACACGCCGGACACGCTGCTGGCCTGGCTGCGCGAACGCTTCGACGCGGTCGGCGGCGCTTATGAACTGGAGCATTTCGTGTCGGGCGACAGCTTCCTGACGCCGCCCGGCCCGCTGACCGAGCTGGTGGCCGAGGCGGCACAGGCCGTCACCGGCCGCCGCCCCGAATATTCCACGACCGGCGGCACGTCCGACGCCCGCTTCATCAAGGATTTCTGCCCGGTGGTGGAGTTCGGCCTGGTCGGCCAGACCATGCACAAGGTGGACGAGAACACGACGCTGGACGACCTGACCCGCCTGACCGACATCTATGGCGCGGTCCTCGGCGGCGTGTTCGACCGGATCGGCTGAGACGATGTGTCGAGACTGGCCCCGGTGACCCTGCCCGCCACCTTCCGGTGAATCCACCATGCCGCTGCCCCCATGCCCCTAAATGCCCGGGACGTCGCCTACTCCGTCTTCGGAGCCTACCGTCTGGCGCGTTTCGACCCGACCGGGCTTCAGTACCTGGACCGGACGCCGCAGGGGGCGTGGCAGTCCTTCTACGCCGCCGTCATTGTCCTGCCGGCCTGGGCGCTCCTGCTGACCATCCGGCTGTGGGACCAGGTGCAGGACACGCCGCTGGTCCAGGTCGTCGCGGTGGAGGCCATCGCCTACGTGATCAGCTGGACCGCCTTTCCGGTGCTGATGCACAGCGTCGCCGGGATGCTCGACCGGTCGTCGCGCTACGTGGACTTCGTCTGCGCCTACAACTGGTCCTCGGTCGTGCAGATGGCGGTCTACCTGCCCGTCGTGGTGCTGGCCGCCACCGGCCTGCTGCCGCCGGCCCTGTCGGAATCGCTGGTCTTCGCCGTGATGCTGGCGATGCTGACCTACCAGTGGTTCGTCATGCGCACCGCGCTGGACGTCACCGGCGTGGCGGCCGCCGCCCTGGTCCTGGTGGACCTGTTCCTGTCCGCGATCATCACCGACATCGCCGACGGACTCCTCTGAGTTTTTTCTGAGACCGTTGCCAGGGATGCGGCCGGTCCGGAGCGGACCTCCGGAATCGCGGCAAAGATTACGCTCGTCGCTCGCTGATATACTACTTGCCGTGCGGAGCCCTTTCCTTTCTGTGTTTAATGAACTTCATCTATGTTTCAAAAATGAAATCATGAACATAGGCCCTGTTGCGTATTGAAGCTTCGCCTGTTTTGCGCTTACGATCAACATATGCGCGTATGCATTGGTGCAAGACATGCCAAGCGCGGGTGAGTACACCCCTGGACGACGGCAGCTTTACCTTCTGATCACGGCGGCTCTTCTGCCGGCCGCACTGTGCGCCGTCCTGCTGGTGATCCTGTCCATCGGCGACGCGCGCCGGCAGGTCGAGGACGAGCTGATGCGCGCCGCGGACACGCTCGCGCTGTCCCTCGACCAGATGGTGGCGGAGGAGGTGGCGGCGCTCAGCGTGCTGGCGGCGGCACCGTCCCTGGACAGCGGCGACATGGCCACCTTCCGCAGGCTGGCGACGCAGGTGGTGGAGCAGCGCGGGACCTGGGGCAACGTCGTGGTCGCCGACCGCGACCGGCAGCTGCTCAACACCCGCCTGCCCGCCGACGCTCCCTTGCCGCCCCCGCTTGACCCGGACGCCGTGGCGCGCATCTTCGACACGGGGCATTTCCTGCTGAAGGACGTGGAGCGCGTGCCCGAGCGCTCCGCCCACCCGTTCGTCAGCCTGGCGGTTCCCGTCGTCCGGGCGGACACGGTGCGCTACGTGCTGCTGGCCAAGATACCGGCCACGGCTTTCCGCGCGCGGCTTCAGGGCAAGCTGGCCGGCCATGGCCAGGCCGCGGTGATCGACCGGAGCGGCCGGGTGGTCGCGCTCACCAGCCTGGGGGATCCGGCGGACCCGCGGATCGCCGCGCCGGTTCCCCAGCCCTTCGCCGAGGCCACGCCGGGCGGCATCGCCACCGTGGCGTTGCCCGACGGCCGGGACGCGATGGCGGCGGCGGCCGTCGCCCCGGAAAGCGGCTGGCGCGTCGCCCTGGTCCAGCCGGCCGGCGCGTTCGGCTCCCCCCTGGTCGGCCTGGGGCCGTTCAGCGCCTCGCCGCTGCTGGTCGGCCTCATCCTCGTCGCCATGGTGCTGGCCGGAGCGACGGCGGTCATCCAGGCCCGGCTGTTCCGCTCCGTCACGGCGCTCAGCCGCCAGCGGGTGGCGAACCGCTATGTGGCGGACGTCGCCCGCCATGTCCCGGGGCTGATCCATCGGCACGCGCTGCTGCCGAACGGAGCCATACGGGCGACGGCCGCGGCCGGCGCCATGGCTCCCGGCACCTCGGCCCCCGCGACCGACCTGTGGAGCGGCCCGTCCCTGCCCGTCAGCCCGCGGATGGCGGAGGCGCTGCGCGAATCCGCGGCGACCATGGCGCCCCTCTGCCTCGACGAGGAATACGCCGCGGCCGGGGAAACGCGCTGGCGCCGCGTCACCGCCGTGCCGCGCCGGGTGCCGGGCGGGGCGGTGCTGTGGGACGGCGTGACCGTGGACGTGACCGACCTCCGCCGGTCGGAGGCGAGCCTGCGCGAGAGCGAAACCCTGCTGCGCCTGGCGCAGGAGGCGGCCGGCATGGGCAGCTGGGACTGGGACCTGTCCACCGGCCGGGTGCAGTGGTCGGACGGGCTGCACCGCATCCTGGGGTTGGAGCCGGGGGCGGACGCGCTGGACATCGCCACCTTCGCCGAGCGTTTCGTGCACGCCGAGGACCGGCAGCTGGTGCTGGCCACCGCGCAGCGGGCGGCTGTGCGGCGCGAAACCGTGTGGATGGAGTACCGGATCCTGCGCAAGGACGGCGCGGTGCGCTGGCTGGAATGCACGGGCACCAGCACCGCCGGCCCCGACGGGCGGCCGTCGCGCCTGCTCGGCATCGTCCAAGACGTGACGGAGCGCAAGGCGACCGACGAGGCCCTGCACGCCGCCAACCTCGCCCTGGAGCATGAGGTCGAGCAGCACCGCCGCACCGAGGCCATGCTCCAGTCGCTCTACAACACCGCCCCCGCGGGCATGTGCGTGATCGACTCCCAGTTGCGCTACCTGCACATCAACGAGCGGCTGGCGTCGGCCAACGGCCTGCCCGTGTCGGCGCACATCGGGCGGCCGCTCCGCGACATCCTGCCGCCCGCGCTGGTCGACGCCATCGAGCCGCTGTACCGCCGGGTGCTGACGACCGGGGAGCCCCTGTACGACGGCGTCGCCGGCGGCCCGTCCCCCTGCTCCCCCTGCAACGAGCGGCAGTATCTGTTCAACCTGTACCCGCTGCGCCTGCCCGACGGCACCGTCCACGCCGTCAACGCCGTCGTCCAGGACGTCACGGACCGCCGCGCCATGGAGGAGACCCTGCGCGCCGCACTGGAGGACGCGCAGGCCGCCAACGCCGCCAAGGCCCGCTTCTTCGCCGCCGCCAGCCACGACCTGCGCCAGCCGGTGCAGACGCTGTTCCTGTTCGTCCACGCGCTGGGCGAGCGGCTGCGCGACCACCCGGCCCAGGCGCTGGTCGCCACCATGCAGCAGGCGCTGGAGGGGCTGAAGGCGCTGATCGACACGCTGCTGGACATCTCGCGGCTCGACTCCGGAACGCTGGCGGCGGACCCGGCGGACTTTCCCGCGGTCACGCTGATGCAGCGCCTGTCGGCCGACTACGCGCCGCGCATGGCGGCCAAGGGGCTGAAGTTCCGCATGGTCGGCAGCCCGGTGTGGATCCGCAGCGACTCCGTGCTGCTCGGCCGCATCCTCGGCAACCTGCTGGACAACGCGCTGAAATACACCGGGGAAGGCGGCGTCCTGCTGACCTGCCGCCGCCGCGGCGACACGGCGCGCATCGAGGTGTGGGACACCGGGGCCGGCATCGCGCCGGAGGACCAGGCCGCCATCTTCGACGAGTTCGTCCAGGTCGGCCCGAACCGCCGCGACCGCACCCAGGGGCTGGGGCTCGGCCTGTCCATCGTGCGGCGGCTCGCCACGCTGCTGGGGCACGAGCTGTCCATGCGCTCCGTCCCCGGTCGGGGGTCGGTCTTCGCGGTCACGGTGCCGCTGGCGGCGGAGATCGGCGACACCGCCCACCCGCCGCCCCTGCTGGTCGCCGCCGAGAAGGACGGGCCGCCGCTGGCCGTGATCCTGGACGACGACGCCACCATCCTGACGGCGCTGACCATGCTGCTGGAGGAATGGGGCTTCGAGACGGTGGGCTCCACCGCCGCGGAGGACGCGCTGGCCCAGATCGCCCAGCGCCGCCGCCGGCCGGACGTGATCATCGCCGACTATCACTTGCCGGACGACCGGACCGGCACCGACGCCATCCGCCGCATCCGCGCCTATTGCAACGCCCCGGTCCCGTCCATCGTGCTGACCGGCGACACCGGCCCGAACCGCGCCCTGGAGGTCGGCCGCATCGGCTCGCACCTGCTGCAGAAGCCGGTGATGCCGGACATGCTGCAGGACATGATCCACCGGCTTTCCGGCGTGCCGCGGCGGTGAGTGGTTGGTGGGGAGGGATTCACCACAGAGGCACGGAGACACAGAGATTATTGAACACGCCCTCGCTCCTTTGGTCGGTTGCCAAGTAAGCGAAAGCTGTTTTTAAATAATCCTCTGTGTCTCTGTGCCTCTGTGGTTCATCCCCACCAACGCGGCGCCTCGACTCACCCCTCGCGAGTGCTGACGCCGGCTTCGGCGAAGGTCGCCATGCCCGCGTGGCAGGCGCAGGCGGAGCGGACGATGTTGATCGCCAGCGTCGCGCCGGAGCCCTCGCCCAGCCGCATGCCGAGGTCGAGCAGCGGCTCCTTGCCGATGGCCTCCAGCAGGCGGCTGTGGCCCGGCTCGACCGAGCGGTGGGCGACCATGCAGTGGTCGAGCGCGCGGCGGTCAGCCTTGAACAGCACCGCCGCGACGGCCGTGCAGGCGTAGCCGTCCAGCAGCACCGGCACGCGGGCCATGCGCGCCGCCAGGATAGCGCCGGCGATGGCCGCCAGCTCGTAGCCGCCGAAGCAGCGCAGCGCCTCGAAGGCGTCTCCCCGGGCCTGCGGGTTGGCCGCGAGCCCGGCCTCGATGGCGGCGGCCTTGCGGGCCAGCCCCTCGTCGTCCACGCCGGTGCCGCGGCCGACCCAGTCCTTGGCCTCCCCGCCGAACAGGGCGCAGCAGATCGCCGCTGCCGCCGTGGAGTTGCCGATGCCCATCTCGCCCAGTGCCAGCAGCTGCACGCCCTGCTCCACCGCCATCATGCCGTAGGCCATGGCGCGGCAGCACTCCTCCTCGCCCATGGCCGGCCCTTGCGTGAAGTCGGCGGTGGGGTTCTCCAGGTCCAGCTCGTAGACGCGCAGGTCGGCGTCGGCCACCTCGCAGAGCTGGTTCACGGCGGCGCCACCGTTCTGGAAGTTGGCGACCATCTGCGCGGTGACGTCCGCCGGGTAGGCCGAGACGCCGCGCGCGGCCACGCCGTGGTTGCCGGCGAAGACGGCGACGCGCGGGCGGCGCACCTCGGCCGGGTGCTGGCCCTGCCAAGTCGCCATCCACTGCGCGATTTCCTCCAGCCGGCCGAGCGAGCCCGCGGGCTTGGTCAGCTGGCGCTCCCGCTGCAAGGCCGCGGTGCCGGAATCCAGGTCCGGCCCCGGCAGGTTGCGCACGAGCGCGCGGATTTCCTCGAAGGTGATGGCGGGCTGCAGGTTGCTCATGGCGAAACGTCCTGGCGCTGGCGCGCGAAGAGTGGAAATGAAAAGCGGCGCGACCTTGGACCATTCGCACGCGGCTGTCAAAGTCCGGCTGTCAAAGTCCTTGCCGCCGGCCGGTTCCCCGTTGCGGTGGGGGCTGCCTTGCCGTACTTCGAAGCGCGATGACCGACGATTCCTCTCCACTGCCACGCTTCCGCTGGACGGCCGACCTGGCGCTCGCCGTCGTCTTCCTGACGCGCCTTCCCCTGCGCCTGTCCGGTCCGCCGGCCGGCGACGCGCACGCCCGCGCCATGGCCTGGTTCCCGCTGGTCGGCGCCGGGGTCGGGCTGGCGGGGGGAGCGGTCTACGTGCTGGCGGCGCTGCTGCACCTGCCGCCGCTGCCCGCGGCGCTGCTGGCGCTGGGGATGACGGTCTGGCTGACCGGCGGCCTGCACGAGGACGGGGCGGCCGATGTCGCCGACGGCTTCGGCGGCGGGCGCGACAAGGCCCGCAAGCTGGAGATCATGCGCGACAGCCGGGTCGGCAGCTACGGCGTGCTGGCCATCGTCTTCTCCATCGCCATCCGCGCCTCCGCCCTGGCCGCCCTGGCCGAGCCGCGCGCCGTGCTGCTGGCGCTGGCCGCGTCCGGCGCCCTGTCGCGCGGCGGCATGGCGGTGATCGCCCGCACCCTGAACCCCGCCCGCGCCGACGGGCTCGCCGCCCGGCAGGGGCGGCCGGCGGTGGCGACGGTCGCGCTGTCGCTGGTGCTGGCCGGTGCGGTCGCCCTCGCCGCGCTGGGACCGGCGGCGCCGGCGGCCATCCTGGTGGCGGCGCTGGTGGGCGCGGCGATGGCGTGGCAGGCGCGGCGGCAGATCGGCGGGCACACCGGCGACGTGTTCGGGGCGGCCCAGCAGGCAACCGAGGCGGCGGTGCTGCTGGCGCTGGCGGCGCTGCATCCATGACGGGGCGGTCATGATCGTGACCCGCTGGTGGCTGATCCGCCACGCGCCGGTGCCAAACCCGGACAAGCTGATCTACGGCCGCGACGACCCGCCCGCCGACACCGGCGACGCGGCGTCCCTGGCGGCGCTGGCCGACCGGCTGCCCGCGAACGCCGTCTGGGTGACCTCGCACCTGCGCCGGACGCGACAGACCGCGGCGGCCCTGCGCCTGCCCGGCAGCGACATGGCGCTGGTGGAGCGCGACCTCGCCGAGCAAAACTTCGGCGCCTGGGAGGGCCTGTCCCACGACGCGGTCGCGGCCTTGCACCCGGAGGAAACCCGCCGCTTCTGGTCCGCCCCGGCCACCGAGGCCCCGCCCGGCGGCGAGAGCTTCGCCGACGTCATAGCGCGCGTGGCCGGTGCGGTCCGCCGCCTGACCGCCGCGGAGGCCGGGCGGGACATCGTGGCGGTGATCCACGGCGGCTCAATCCGCGCCGCGCTGGCGCTGGCCCTGGATCTGACGCCGGAGGCGGCGCTGCGCCTGTCGGTGGCGCCCCTGTCGCTGTCGCGCATCGACCATTACGGCGGGGTTACGGGGGGAGATTCGTGGTCGGTCGGAGCCCTGAACGCGCTCGGAACCTTTTCAGCCGGTGCCCGTTGATCGAACTCCGTTGGGGCTACCGAACGAGGGGCAGACCATGGCAAGAAGCGCTACCGACCGCGAGTCCGCCGAGAAACTCTGGGGTATGATCAAGGGCGTCCGCATCGCCATGATGACGACGCTCGACGAGAACGGCATCCTGCATTCCCGCCCGATGGCGACGCTGCCGCACGCGGGATTCGACGACGGCACGCTCTGGTTCTTCACCAGGGCGGATTCGCCGAAGGTCCATGAACTCCAGGAGCATTGGCGCATCAACCTCTCCTACGCCGACCCGGGCGACCAGAACTACGTCTCGGTGTCCGGCATCGCGCAGCTGGTCCGCGACCAGGACAAGATCCGCTTCCTGTGGCGGGACATCCTGTCCACCTGGTTCCCGAAGGGTCCGGACGACCCGGAGGTGGCCCTGCTGAAGGTCACCGTGGACCAGGCCGAGTACTGGGACAGCCCGTCCAGCGCCATGGTCTACGCCTATGGCTACGTGAAGGCGAAGCTCACCGGGGAGCCGCCGAGCCCGGGGGATCACGCGAAAATCGCGTTTCAGTAAGAGTACTTTGCCCCCACCCTTCCCACTTCGTGGGCCCCTTCCCTCCCCCGCTGCGCAGGGGAGGGAGTTCAAGTCCCCTCCCCTGCGCAGCGGGGGAGGGTTAGGGTGGGGGCAATGCCTCCCGTTTCTGCACTCACACCCTTCGAAACGCCAGCGCCGCGTTCAGCCCGCCGAAGGCGAAGGAGTTGGACAGGGCGGCCTCCACCTTGGCATCCCGCGCGTCGCGGGGGACCACGTCCAGGGCGCAGGCCGGATCGGGCCGTTCCACCCCCGCCGTGGGCGGCACCACCTGACGGCGCAGCGCCAGCAGCGTCGCCGCCGCCTCCAAGGCACCCGCCGCGCCCAGAGCGTGGCCGACCATCGATTTCGTCGAGGACACCAGCAGCCGCCGGGCGTGGTCGCCGAAGACCGCGTGGATGGCGCGCGCCTCGGTGGCGTCGTTGGCCGTCGTGCCGGTGCCGTGGGCGTTGACGTAGCCCACCCCGTCCGGCTCCAGCCCGGCGTCGGCCAGCGCGGCGCGCATGGCGCGGGCGGCCCCCGCCGCGTCCGGGGCGGTGATGTCCTTGGCATCCGCCGACATGCCGAAGCCGGCGATCTCGCCCAGGATGTCGGCGCCGCGGCCCCTAGCGGAGTCCAGTGTCTCCAGCACCAGCACAGCCGCCCCCTCCCCCAGCACCATGCCGTTGCGCGTCGCGCAGAAGGGGCGGCAGCCGTCGGGGCTGACGATGCGCATGGCCTCCCACCCCTTCAGCGCGCCGAAGGTCAGGCTGGCCTCCGTCCCGCCGGTCACGGCCGCGTCCGCCAGCCCGCCGCGCACCATCTGGAAGGCCAAACCGATGGCGTGCGCGGCCGACGCGCAGGCGCTCGACGCCGTGAAGGCGGGGCCGGTCAGCCCGAATTCCATGGAGACCTGGGCGGTCGGGGCGCTGACCATCAGGCGCGGGATGGTGAAGGGGTGCAGGCGCTGCGCACCCTGCCGGTAAAGCCGGTGGAAGCCCTCGTCCAGCGTGGTGATGCCGCCGACGCCGGTGCCGAGGATCGTCGCGGTGCGCAGGCCCAGCGGCCCCCCAAAATCCGAGGCAAAGCCGAGGCCGGAGGCCTCCACCGCCTGCCGGGCGGCGACAAGCGCGAACTGGCTGCCGCGGTCGAGCAGGCCGAGCCGCCGCGCGTCGAAATGGGCGGCCGGGTCGAAGCCGCGGACCTCCCCGGCGATGCGGACGGACAGGCCCTCCGTGGGGACGAGGCTGAGGGGGCCGATGCCGCAGCGGCCGGCGAAAAGGCCGTCGGCATAGTCCGCCACGCCCGACCCGATGGGCGAGACGACCCCGAGGCCGGTGACGACGACGCGCCGGTGGCCCATGCGTCACGCTGCCGGCTTGGCGACGACGGACTCCACGGCCCGCAGCACGTCGCCCACCGTGTCGAACTCCTTGCGGGCGTCGTTGGCGTTGAAGGGGATTTCGATCCCGAACCGCTCCTCCAGCGCGAAGACGATCTCGATCACGTCGAGGGAGGCGATCTCCAGGTCGGCCAGCCGGGCGTCGAGCGCGAGGCGGTCGCGCTCCACCCGCCCTTTCTCCGCGATGATCGCTAAAACGTCATTCTCAAGTTCGGTCATCCGTGCTCTCCGCGGAAGCGTCCGCAGAGACGTTAGCGCTGGCATCGAGCGCCCGAACCCTGTTCTTCAGGTCAGCCACGTCCGCGAACAGCCGCTTCAGACGGGCTAGCCCCTTGTACTGGTCGAAGGCGCGGTCGCGCGGGACGGCCGGATAGCCCATGTAGACGGCCTTCGGCGGGATGTCGGTGCCGACGCCGGAGTTGGCGGCGACCACCGCGTCGCTGCCGATCTTCACATGATCGGCCACGCCGACCTTGCCGGCCAGCACCACGCGGTCGCCGATGATCGTGCTGCCGGCGATGCCGACATGGCCGCACAGCATGCAGTTGGTGCCGATCTCCACGTTGTGGCCGATCTGCACGAGGTTGTCGATCTTGGTGCCGGAGCCGATCTTGGTGGCCGTGATGGTGCCGCGGTCGATGGTGGCGTTGGCGCCGACCTCCACGTCGTCGCCCATGATCACCGTGCCGATGGAGTTCACGCGGTGGATCAGCACGTTGGTGCCGACCACCTTGCCGGTCGCCTTGGCCGATTCCACGCTGCCCGGCTCCGGCGTCACGAAGCTGAAGCCGTCGTTGCCGACCGCGGCGTTGGGGTGGATGATGCAGCGCTCGCCCATCACCACCCGCTCGCCGATGCGGGCGCCGGGGTGGATCAGGCTGTCCTTGCCGATCACCGCCTCCGCCCCGACGGTGGCCTGCGGCATCACGGTGACGCCGTCGCCGAGCACGGCCTTCGGCCCGACATAGGCGAAGGGGCCGACCGACACGCCTTCCCCCAGCACGGCGTCGAGCGCCACGAAGGCGGCGGGGTGGACGCCGGGCTCCGCATGGACCGGCTTCTCGAACAGGGTGGTCAGGCCGGCCATGGCGAAGCGCGGGCGCTTCACGACGATCCAGCCCTTGAGGTTCGCGGGCGGCTCCGCCCCTTCCGCCACCACGGCGGCGACGGCCTTGCCCTCGGCCAGCGCCGCCGCCAGCCCCTTCTCCATGGCGAGCGCCAGATCCTCCGGCCCCTCGGCCTCCGCCGGGTGGACGGCGCGGGCGATGCGGAGCGTGCCGTCGCCTTCGAGCTGGGCGCCCAGCGCGGCGGCGATCTCGGCGAGGGTCACGGGAGTGGCGGTAACGGGCTTCATGGCGGCGCTCTGGGTTGCGGCGGTGCGAGGCGCGGACGCTACCACGGTTGGGCCGGGGAGGCGAGCGGCGGCGCCTTTTGTCATTCCCCGGCCATCACTCTCCGGTCTGGAGCAGCGCGCCGCGCACCCGCGCCTGTTTGAAGGAGTAGAGGAACACCCACGTGCACAGCGCCATGTAGACGGCGTTGAGCCCCACCGCCCAGGCGAGGTGGTCCCAGCGCATCGCCCCGCCGAACAGGACCGCGCGCATCCCTTCGAAGACGTGGCTGGACGGCAGCGACAGCGCCACCCATTGCAGCCATTCCGGCAGGACGGAAACCGGGTAGTAGACGGCGCTGATCGGGGCCAGCATGAAGACGACGATCCAGGCCAGCCCTTCCGCCCCCATGCCGTAGCGCAGGATCATCGCCACGATCAGCAGCCCCAGCGACCAGCCGAGCAGGATCAGGTTGACGAAGAAGGCGGCCAGCGGCAGGCCCAGGCTGAAGACCGAATAGCCGAAGAAGGGGATCGCCAGCAGCGCCGCCGGCACCACGCCGATGATGGTGCGGATCAGGCTCATGGTGAACAGCGACACCACCCACTCGCCGGGCCGGAGGGGGCTGACGAACAGGTGGCCGAGGTTGCGCGACCACATCTCCTCCAGGAAGGAGACCGACACGCCGAGTTGCCCGCGGAACAGCACGTCCCACAGCAGCACCGCGCTGACCAGCACCCCCGCCCCGTTGGCCACCCAGTTGCTCGACGAGGCCATGAACTGGTTGATGAAGCCCCACAGGATCATCTGCATGGTCGGCCAGTAGGCCAGCTCCAGGAACCGCGGCCAGGACCCGCGCAGCAGGTACCAGTAGCGCAGCACCATGGCCCCGACCCGACGGGGGGAGAAGGTGGGGTTGGGGTGAAGGGCGGTGGAGGTCATGCGCTCAACACTTTTCCAACGGGCGTGCGATCCCCTCTCCCGCCTCGGGAGAGGGAGGGGCCCGCCGAAGGCGGGAGGGTGAGGGTAGTTCCGAGGATCAGCGCGTTGATTCTCGCGCAACCCTCACCCGGCGGCTTCGCCGCCACCCTCTCCCGGGGCGGGAGAGGGGTACTACTCCGCGGCATCGGCTGGCTCCCGGTCCGTGGCCTCACCCGCCGTCCGGGCGCGGGCGATGTCGAGGAAGACTTCCTCCAGGCTGCCGCGGCCGTAGCGGGCGAGCAGGGCCGCCGGCGTGCCGCGGTCCACGATGCGGCCCTGGCGCATCATCAGCACCTCGTCGCACAGCCGGTCCACCTCCAGCATGTTGTGGGAGGCGAGCAGGACCGTGGCGCCGGTCTCCTGCCGGTAGCGTTCCAGGTAGGTGCGGATCCAGTCGGCGGTGTCGGGGTCGAGCGAGGCCGTGGGCTCGTCCAGCAGCAGCACCTCCGGCCGGTTGAGCAGCGCCTTGGCCAGCGCCACGCGCGTCTTCTGCCCGGCCGACAGGCCGCCGGACGGCCGCTCCAGGAAGCGGGTCAGGTCGAGGTGCTCGGCCAATTCCTCCACGCGGCGCTTCACGCCGGACAGGCCGTAGAGGTGCCCGTAGACCGTCAGGTTCTCGCGCACGGTCAGCCGGTGCGGCAGCTCCACGTAGGGGGAGGAGAAGTTCATGCGCGGCAGCACGGCGTGCCGGTGGCGCACCATGTCCACGCCCAGCACCTCGATCCGGCCCGCCGTGGGCAGCAGAAGCCCCAGCAGCATGGAGATGGTGGTCGTCTTCCCCGCCCCGTTGCCGCCCAGCAGCCCGGTCACCGAGCCCCTCGCCACGGTGAAGGAAATTCTGTCGACGGCGGTGACCTCCCCGTCCTTGCGGGTGCCGAAGCGTTTCGTCAGTGTTTCGACGTGTATGGCTGCCTGGGGGGCTGCCTGAGTGGCTGGCTGAGTGGCTGGCTGAGTGGCTGGCTTCGTCATGGGCCTAGAATATGGCCGCTTGGCGCGCGATCGCCAGAGTGGCAAAAAGGCCCTACCGGCAATACAGTTTTGGCCGTGGCCCCCACCATCCTGTGAGGCGGCCACGCGAGAAAGACCGCGCCCATGACCCTCGTCCAATCCGCCCGTCCCGCCGCCCCCCAGCCCTCCGGCCGCCGCTCCGCCGGAATGGGGCCGGCGCAATGGACCAACCTGGACGGGCGCGTCACGCTGCGCACGCTGATCCTGATCCGCTGGATTGCCGTGGTCGGGCAGCTCGCCACCGTGGGCTTCGTGCAGCTGGCGCTGGGCTTCCCCCTGCCGCTGGGGCCGGTGCTGGCGGCGGTCGGGGCGTCGGTCCTGCTGAACATCGTGGCGATGGCCCAGCGCGGCGGGCGGCTGCGGCTGGCCGACCGGGACGCCGCGCTGTATCTCGGCTACGACATGCTGCAGCTGACGCTGCTGCTGTACCTCACCGGCGGGCTCGCCAACCCCTTCGCGATCCTGCTGCTGGCCCCGATGACGGTGGCCGCGGCCATCCTGTCGCGCTACTGTGTGGTGATCCTGACCGGGCTGAACCTGATCTGCCTGACCGTCCTGGCCTTGTGGCACTTCCCGCTGCCCTGGCCGGAGCCGATGCCCGCCGTCGCCCCGCTCTACGCCTTCGGCATCTGGCTGTCGCTGTCCGTGTCGGCGGGCTTCATCAGCGGCTACGTCTTCCGCGTGGCGGAGGAGGCGCGCCGCTTCGCCGAGGCGCTGTCGGCCACCCAGGTGGCGCTGGCGCGGGAGCAGCGGCTGTCCTCGCTGGGCGCGCTGGCCGCCGCCGCCGCGCACGAGCTGGGCTCCCCGCTCGGCACCATCGCGGTGGTGGCGAAGGAGCTGTCGCGCGACCTGCCGCCGGACAGCCCCTACGGCGAGGACGTCTCGCTGCTGCAAAGCCAGGTGATGCGCTGCCGGGAGATCCTGGCCGACCTCGCCCGCAAGCCGGAGGCCGACGGGGGCGACCCGTTCGAGCGGATTCCGCTGACCGCCCTGCTGGACGCGGCGGGAACGCCGCACCGGCTTGGTCATATCCAGTTCGTTATAGAAAAGACCGCCCCGCCCGACGGCGAGGAGCCGGTGTTCCGTCGCAGCCCGGAAATCATCCACGGCATCGGCAACTACATCCAGAACGCCCACCAGTTCGCCGACCGCCGCGTCACCGTGACGGCGACTTGGGACGCGCGCACCGTCACCGTGGCGGTGATGGACGACGGACCCGGCTTCCCTGCCCAGGTCTTGGCCCGCGTCGGCGAGCCCTACATCTCCACACGCGGCGAGCGTGCCGGTCACATGGGGCTGGGAATCTTTATTGCACAAACGTTGCTAGAGAAAACCGGGGCCATGGTGGCTTATGGTAATAACCGTGGCGGCGGCGCGCGAGTTGTCGTACGTTGGGACCGGGGTATGTTGAAACCAGAGGACTAATGGTGGACACCGGTATGACCACGGACGAGAGTCCATCGGGCGAAACCGCCAAGCTGACGTTCACGGGAGATGTCACCCGCAGCCTCCTCATCGTCGACGACGACGCGCCCTTCCGCATCCGCCTTGCGCGCGCCATGGAAAAGCGCGGTTTCAACGTCGTTGCCGTGGACAGCGTCCAGCTTGGGATAGACGTCGCGCAGGAGTCGGCCCCGGCCTTCGCCGTCGTCGACCTCCGGCTGGCCGACGGCAGCGGCCTCGACGTCGTTAAAACCCTGCGGGACGCCCGCCCCGACGCCCGGATCGTCATGCTGACCGGCTATGGCAACATCGCCACGGCGGTCGCGGCGGTGAAAGCGGGTGCCGTGGACTACCTGCCCAAGCCCGCCGACGCGGACGCTGTCGAATCCGCCCTTCTGGCCGACGGCCGCCCCCTGCCCTCGCCGCCGGAGAACCCGATGTCCGCCGACCGCGTGCGGTGGGAGCACATCCAGCGCGTCTTCGAGCAGTGCGACCGCAACGTGTCGGAGACCGCGCGCCGGCTGAAGATGCACCGCCGCACCCTGCAGCGCATCCTGAACAAGCACGCCCCGCGCGGGTGAAGACTTTCATTCGTCTGCAAATGAAAAGCCCCCGTCTTCGCGGACGGGGGCTTTTTGTTGCCGGCGAGGATGTTGGGTTGCGGCTTCGCCTCCACCCAACCTACGAAAGCGCCCGTAGGTTGGGTGGAGCGCAGCGCAACCCAACAGCGACCCCTCACTGCTTGAGCGGGCAGGTCTTGATGCCCAGCAGCGTGTAGGCCGGGCAGAAGCCCACCACGGCGGTCAGCAGCGGCACGAGGCCGATCCAGCCCCAGGGGGTCTGCGGGCCGACGAAGACGAGGGCGATCAGGACGAGGCCGACGACGACGCGCAGCGCGCGGTCGATGGTGCCGACGTTGACGGGCATGGGAACACCTCTTGGACAGGGGATCAGCGATTGGATCAGCGGTGCGCCCATCCAAGCCCATTCCACAGCCCCCGTCTGTGACTCCGTCACACGCGATTCACATGGCCCCTTCATCGGAAAGCGCCAGCAGCGCGTCGGCGTCGCGCACGGCGACGCGGCCGCGCGACAGCGCGACCAGGCCGCGCCGCTCGAACTCCTTCAGCTGGCGGCTGACCACCTCGCGGGCGGTGCCGAGTTCGACCGCCAGCGCCTGGTGCGTGGTGTCGAGCCCGCCGCGGCCGTCGCGGTGGTCCACCAGGAAGCGGGCGAGCCGCAGGTCGATGCGGCCGAAGGCCACCTCCTCCACCAGCGTCATCATGCCGAGCAGCCGGTTGCCGAAGGACGCGAAGACGAAGTCGCGGAACGCCGCCGACCGCGCCAGCAGCTCGTGGAAGGCGCCGGCCCCGAGCGCCACGGCGTCCAGGTCGGTCTCCGCCACGCCGTCGGCGTTGTAGTCGGCCCGCGTCATCAGGCAGGCGGTGGTCAGGATGCAGGTCTCCCCCCGGCCGACGCGGTAGAGCACGATCTCCCGCCCGGTCTCCGCGGTCATCTGGACGCGGACGGAACCGTCGAGCAGCAGCAGGAAGTTGCGGCACAGGCTGCCGATCCGGAACAGCACGGTGCCGCGCGGCAGCGCCACGCGGGCTCCCTGGTCGCGCAGCAATTCCAGCGCCCCGGGCTCCAGCGCGCGCAGCGCCGGGAACACGTCCAGCCAATCGTCCCGCACCGGCCCCATACCCGTTTCCCCACCAATGACCATCCCCAGGAGTACCCATTATCCGAAAATGGTCACCGCCGGTCCATCGCCTCGGTAGAGCCCTTCGGAAGGCCTATTCGACCGGCCGGTCCCCGGGCAGCTTACCCATTGCGCGCGTCTTCCTCCCCGGATGCACCGGGCGCACCATGAAACGGCCGGACCATAGCGGCGTTCTAGGCACCGAACGCCCCGAACGGGGCGCGGTTCGGCATGCGAGGAGGACCCGCTTTGGCCACCCAGGAAGTTCACGACCAACCCGCAAGGCGGCAGACGGGCCCGATCTCCTTCGACCTGTCCACCGCAGCGGCGAGCGCGGTGCGCCGCACCACCGGCATGCTTCTGCGGCACAAGCTTCTGATCGGCACCGCGATCGTCCTGGGAACGGGGCTGGCCGCGCTGGTGGCGTTGCGGATGACGCCGCTCTACACCGCCGAGACGCTGATCATGGTGGACCAGCGCCGCAGCCAGGTGATGAAGTACCAGGAGGTCGTCCCCGGGCTGTCCACCGAACTCGGCGCGTTGCAGAGCGAGGTGGCGATCCTGAAGTCGCCGGCCTTCGCCGAGAAGGTGGTCGACAAGCTCAACCTGACGACCGATCCGGAGTTCAACGCCGCCCTGCGGCCGCAGCGGACGGACTGGCTGGCCTACCTCTACCCGAAGAACTGGGTACCGGAGTCCTGGTGGAACACGGCCCGCGGCGAGCGCGCCGACATCCAGCTGAGCCCGGAGGAGAAGGCGGCCAACGAGAAGACCTCGGTCGTCAACACCTTCATCGAAAACCTGGCGGTCCGGCCGCAGGGGCGGTCCTACGTGATCGCCATCAATTTCGACAGCGAGGATCCGCGCAAGGCCGCGCTGATCACCAACACCATCGGCGAGCTGTACCTCGTCGACCAGCTGGACGAGAAGTTCAAGGCCGCCAAGCGCGCCACCGCCTGGCTGGAGGACCGCATCGCCGACCTGCGCCGCGAGGCCAAGACCACCGGCGAGGCCGCCGAGAAGTACCGGGCGGAAAGCGGCCTGACCTCGGCCAACGGCGAGACCACCGTGCTGGCCCAGCAGCTGGCCGAGCTGAACACCAACTACGTGCTCGCCCGCACCAAGCGGCAGGAGGCGGAGAACAAGTACCGCGAGGTCTCCACCCTGGTGCAGAGCCCGCGCGGCGTGTCGGCCATCGGCGACGTGCTGGGCTCGCCGCTGATCCAGGCGCTGCGCCAGCAGGAGGTGGAGCTTCAGCGCAAGATCGCCGACGCCTCCAACAAGTACGGCGCCAAGCACCCGGTCCTGACCGCGCTGCAGAGCGAGCTGCGCGACCTGCAGGGGCAGATCAAGGCCGACGTCGGCCGCATCGTCCAGAACCTCGCCAACGAGGTGGAGCTGGAGCGCGGGCGCGAAGCGGGGCTGAAGGCCAACCTGGACCAGCTCCAGGCGCAGCGGAACCAGCAGCAGCAGTCCAACGTGACCCTGCGCACGCTGGAGCGCGACGCCGAGACCTCGCAGACCATGTATGAGGCGATGCTGACCCGCTTCCAGGAGATCGCCGGCCAGACCGACATCCAGCAGCCGGACTCCCGCATCGTGTCGGAGGCGTCGATCCCGCTGAACCCGTCGCAGCCGAACAAGAAGATGATCGTGCTGCTGGCGCTGGTCGCCTCGGCGACGCTGGGCGTGCTGCTGGCCCTGCTGCGCGAGCAGGCGGAGAAGGGCTTCCGCAGCCCGCACCAGTTCGAATCCGCGACCGGCGTGCGCTCGCTCGGCATCGTGCCGGCGATCAGCCGGCGGCGGCGCTTCACCACCTCGCCCGCGGCCTACGCCATCGACCGCCCGATGTCGGCCTTCGCGGAGGCCATGCAGAACCTGCGCACCACGCTCCTGCTCGCCAACCCGGACGGGCACCAGCGGGTGCTCCTGTTCGGCTCCTCCGTCCCCGGCGAGGGCAAAAGCTCCATCGCCGCGGCCTTCGCGCGCATCTGCGCCAACGCCGGCCAGAAGACGATCATCATCGACTGCGACATGCGCCGCAAGGGCCTGCACGGCATGCTGGGGCTGGAGAACCAGCGCGGCCTGTACGAGGTTCTCGCGGGCGAATGCGCGCCGTCGGAGGTGATCCAGACCGACCCGCGCACGGGCCTGCACTTCATCTCGTCGGGCCGCGGCTCCGCCCTGCCGCAGGACATGCTGGGGTCCAGCCGGATGCACCAGCTGATCTCCCGGCTGGCGCTGGAATACGACCGGGTGATCCTGGACAGCCCGCCGGTGCTGGCGGTGTCGGAAGGCAAGCTGCTGGCGGCGCTGGCAGACCAGACGGTGTTCATCGTGCACTGGGGCAAGACCAAGCGCGAAACCGCCATGGCCGGCCTGAAGGAGGTCATGGAGGCGGGCGGCGAGGTCGTCGGCGTCCTGTTCTCCCAGGTCGACATCCGCCGCCACGCCCAATACGAGTTCCCCGACAGCGGCCGCTACCACGGCTACCGCCGGTACTACGCGAACTGACACGGCTGAGGACGAGCGCCATGTTCCCCTCTCCCGCCCCCGGCGGGAGAGGGAGGGGCCCATGCGGAGCATGGGAGGGTGAGGGCAAGGTTTTCCCGAGAAACCAAGCCCTCACCCTCCCGCGTTCCGCGGGCCCCTCCCTCTCCCAGCAGGGCTGGGAGAGGGGAACAGGGCGCTTCCCGCTTTTCCGGAATCCGCCATGACCGCCGCCACGAATGCCGGACGACGCATTTTCATGAACATCCGCGCGCTGGGGCTGGCGCGCATCGCCACGCTGATCAGCGGGCTGGTCACCACGGCCTGGACGGCGCGCGCGCTGGGGCCGGAGTCGTTCGGCGTGCTGGGCTTCGGCACCTCGATGCTGGCCTACGCCGCGCTGTTCGTGAACCTGGGCCTGTCCACCTACGCGGTGCGCGAAATCTCGCGCGACCGCGACAAGGCCGTGGAATTCGCCGACCATGTGCTGACGCTGCGCACGCTGCTGGCCCTTGTGGTCGGCGCCATCTACGCCGCCTTCGTGCTGACGCTCGACAAGCCGGGGCTGGTGAAGGCCGTGCTGCTGGTGCAGGCGGTCCAGCTGCTGGGCAACGCCCTGCTGCTCGACTTCGTCTACCAGGCGACGGAGCGCATGAGCGTCATCGCGACGCGGGAGATCGGCACGGGCTTCGGCATCACCATCGCCATGCTGGCGCTGGTGCACGGGCCGGACGACGTGGCGATCGCCGCGGCCATCACCGGCGGGTCCTTCGTCATCAACGCCGTGCTGATGCTGGTCCGCTTCAGCCGCGACTTCCGCCCGCCGCGCCCGCGGGTGGACCTGAAGGTCTGGGCGGCGATCCTGAAGGTGTCCGCCCCCATGGCGGTCAGCGTCTTCGCCTGGGCGCTGTTCTCGCACCTTGATCTGGTGATGCTGGGCTTCCTGGTGCCGCAGCATGACGTCGGGCTCTACACCGCGGTGACGAAGCTGCTGGTGCTGGCGCTGACCGCCGGCAACATCGTTCTGAGCGCCTTCATGCCGCAACTGGCCGCCGCCTATGGCGACCCGGCGCGGATGCGGGAGCGCATGCGCGACTACGCCACGACAATCCTCAGCATCGGGGCGCTGATCGCGGCCGGAGGGATCACGCTGGCGCCGGCCATCCTGGGGGTGATCTACGGGCCGGCCTACGCGGACGCCGCCGACTCGCTGCGCCTGATCATGATTTCGGTGGCGGTGGTGCACGTCAACCTGGCGCTCGGCAACCCGCTGCTCGTCTGGCACCGGCAGACCGGCTACATGACCGCGATCCTGATCGGCGGCGTGACGAACGCGGCGCTGAATTGCGCGCTGATCCCGCGCTGGGGAATCGAGGGGTCGGCCGTCGCCACCATCGTGGCGGAGCTGACCGCGATGACCGGGCTGGCGTGGCAGCACCGCCGGGCCGTGGGCGAGCTGCATCTGGACATCATCGCGCGGGCGGCCCTGTGCGGCCTGCTGGCCGTCGCAGTCACATCGGCGCTGTTGCCGGCGCTGATGAACGCCCTTCCCGACCTTCTGGCACCACGAAGCCCCCTGGTGACCGTCCTGGTCGGCGGGCTCCTCCTTACGGCGGTGTATGCCCCCGCCGTTCTGATCACCGGCCTCGTACGCCCGTCGCGCCTCCGGCGCCTGATGACGGCGGCGGCCTGAATCCACCCGTACTCCCGATGACGCTGCCCATCCGATCGGACGCACACTTCTCACCGGTCCGGAGTAATCCCAAAAAAACTCCGGCCAATCAACAGCATAGCCTCTTCACGCCGGCAATATGACCGGAACATTGGCGCACCAACGGGCGTTCGGAGTCGCGCATGGTGCCGACGGTGGGTGAAGCGGCGCCTTCGGATGCATGCGCAAAACACTTGCAGGATCGAACGAATATGCTTCCAAAGTCCTTCCCAGACCGGAATGTCTGCGTCCTGGGCCTCGGCTATGTCGGCCTGACGCTTGCCGTCGCGATGGCCGACGCGGGCTTCCAGGTCCATGGCGTCGAGGTGCGTGGCGAGGTTCTCGACAAGCTGGCGCGCGGCATCCCGCACTTCCATGAGCCGGGCCTGACCGAAAAGCTGCGCCATGTGGTGGCGCGCGACCGCTTCTCCTTCGGGCGTACGCCGGAGGGATGCGAGCGCTGCAGCGTCTTCATCATCACCGTGGGCACGCCGCTGGGCGCCGACGGGCAGGTGCGCACCGACATGATCGAGGCGGCGACCCGCCAGGTCGCGGACTGCATCCACGATGGCGACCTCGTCATCCTGCGCTCCACGGTGAAGCTGGGCACGACCCGCAACATCGTGGCGCCGATCCTGCGCGCGACGGGCAAGCGCTTCGACATCGCCTTCTGCCCGGAACGCACGCTGGAAGGCCAGGCGCTGATCGAGCTGAACCAGCTGCCGCAGATCATCGGGGCGGAGAGCGTCGAGGTCGCGGCCCGCGCCGCGCAGATCTTCGGCATGCTGACCCCGACCACGGTCAAGGTCTCCACGCTGGAAACGGCGGAGATGATCAAGCTGGTGGACAACACCTACCGCGACGTGACCTTCGCCTTCGCCAACGAGATCGCCCGGCTGTGCAACGCCATGGAGGTTTCGGCGCTGGAAGTGTCGCGCGCCGGCAAGCTGGGCTATCCGCGCACGCAGCTGCCGCTGCCGGGCCCGGTCGGCGGCCCCTGCCTGGAGAAGGACCCGCACATCCTGATCGAATCCGCCCGCCAGTTCGGGGTGGACATGGACATCACCGCGGCCGGCCGGCGCATCAACGAAAGCCAGCCCATCGAGGTGTCGGTGTTCCTGGAGCAGCTGACCGGCTCCATGCAGGGCTTCCCGAAGGCCCCGACCATCAGCCTGATGGGCCTTGCCTTCAAGGGCCGCCCGGCGACCGACGACCTGCGCGGCACCATGGCCAAGCCGCTGTACGATGAGCTGCGCACCCGCTTCCCGAATGCCCGCTGGCGCGGCTTCGACGCGGTGGTGGCGCCGGACGACATCCGCGGCTTCGGGCTGGAGCCGGCGGGCAGCATGGCCGAGGCGGTGGACGGCGCCAACCTCGCCGTCATCCTGAACAACCACCCGGTCTTCACCTCCATGCCGCTGCCGGATCTGGCGAGCCGCATGGACCGGCCGGGCGTGATCTACGACTTCTGGAACAACTTCAACAGCCGCGAGGTGGACCTGCCCGAGGGCACGGCCTACGTGGCGCTCGGCAGCCACGGCGCCGCCCGCTTCGCCCACGTTGCCTAAGGGGAATTCCATGCCGAAACATTACCTCGTCACCGGGGGCAGCGGCTTCATCGGTGCGGCGCTGGTCCGCCGCCTGGTCCAGGACGGGCACCAGGTCCGCGTGCTCGACGACAACTCGCGCGGCCACCCGCGCCGGCTGGGCGACGTCGTCAACGCCGTGGAGTTCGTCACCGGCGACATCCGCGACCTTGCTGCCGTCACCAAGGCGGTGAAGGGCGTCGACGGCGTGCTGCACCTGGCCGCCGTCAACGGCACCAAGCATTTCTACGAGAAGCCGGAGACGGTGCTGGACGTCGGCGTGCGCGGCATGCTGAACGTGCTGGACGCCTGCCGGTCGGAGGGGGTCGGCGACCTCGTCCTCGCCTCCTCCTCGGAGGCCTACCAGACCCCGCCGGTCGTCCCGACGCCGGAGGACATCCCGCTGGTCGTGCCGGACGTGCTGAACCCGCGCTACAGCTACGGCGGCTCCAAGCTGATCTCGGAGCTGCTGGCGGTCAACTGGGGGCGCACCGGCTTCGACCGCGTGGCGATCTTCCGCCCGCACAACGTCTATGGCGCCGACATGGGCTGGGAGCATGTGGTGCCCGAGTTCGTGCGCCGCGCCGTGGCCGCCATCGACCTGTCGCCGCGCGGCCCCGTGCCCTTCCTGATCCAGGGCGACGGCACCCAGACCCGCGCCTTCGTCCACATCGACGACGCCATCGACGGCATCGTCACGGTGATCGAGCGCGGCGAGCATCTGGGCATCTACCACGTCGGCAACCCGGAGGAGGTGGCGATCGCCGACCTCGCCCGGCAGGTCGTCTCCATCCTCGGCCGCGAGGCCGAGATCCAGGCCGGTCCGCCGGCCCCGGGCGGCACGCAGCGGCGCAGCCCGGACATCGCCCGCCTGTCGGCGCTGGGCTACACGCCGCGCATCCCGTTGAAGGACGGGCTGCCGGGCGTCGTGGACTGGTACGCCGCCCGCAGCCGCGGCCAGGACAGCATCGCCAGCGCGGCCGAATAAAGGACCGAGTCCATGGATAGAAACGCCCGCATTTTCGTCGCGGGGCACCGGGGCCTCGTCGGCTCCGCCGTGCTGCGCCGCCTGACCGAGGAAGGCTACGGCGACCTCGTCCTGCGCAGCCGTGCCGAGCTGGACCTGACGGACCAGGCCGCGGTGCGCGCCTTCTTCGACCGGGAGAAGATCGATTACGTCTTCCTCGCCGCCGCGAAGGTCGGGGGCATCCTGGCCAACGACCGCTTCGGCGGCGACTTCATCCGCGACAACCTGCAAATCCAGACCAACGTCATCGACGCGGCCTGGCGGGCGGGGGTAAAGAAGCTTCTGTTCCTGGGCTCCTCCTGCCTCTACCCGAAGTTCGCGGAGCAGCCGCTGCGCGAGGATGCGCTGCTGACCGGCCCGCTGGAGCCGAGCAACAAGCCCTACGCGATCGCCAAGATCGCCGGCATCACCATGTGCCAGGCCTACCGGCGGCAATACGGCTTCAACGCCATCTGCGCCATGCCGTCGAACCTCTACGGCCCCGGCGACAACTTCGACCCGGAGGGCTCGCACGCCATCCCCGGCCTGATCCGCCGCCTGCACGACGCCAAGCGGCAGGGCGCCCCCTCCGTCACGCTGTGGGGCACGGGCACGCCGCGGCGCGAGTTCCTCTACGTCGACGACATGGCCGACGCCTGCCTGCACCTGATGGACCACTACGACGGGGAGGACATCGTCAACGTCGGCCCCGGCGAGGACGTGACCATCGCCGATCTCGCCGGGATGATCCGCGAGGTGGTCGGCTATCCGGGCACGCTGACGCAGGATCTCAGCAAGCCGGACGGCCATCCCCGCAAGGTGATGGAGGTGTCCCGCCTGTTCGCCACCGGCTGGCGGCCCAAGGTTGGGCTGGAGGAGGGCCTGCGGCGCACCTACGCCTGGTTCCAGGAGAACGTGGCGCCGGGCATCGACGCCCCTTCCGCCGCCAAAGCCGCGGAGTGATCCGATGCCCGACGATTCCGCCGCCTTTCGCGCCGTCGCACCCGCCGTCGCCGTGCCGCCCCGCGCCCTGATGGTCGCCATGAGCTATTGGCCGGAGCCGGCCGGCAGCGCGCCGATGATGACCGACCTCGCCACCGCCTTCGCGGCGGCGGGAACGGACATGACCGTGCTGACCGCCCGGCCCAACTACCCGGGCAACCGCGTCTACGACGGCTACGCCGACGGCAGCCAGGACCATCGGACGGTGGACGGCGTGCGGATCGAACGGCTGTTCACCATCCCGCCGCGGGGGGGCGGCATGAGAGCCCGCCTGGTGCACGAGGGCGTGCTGCACGGCGGCTTCCTCGCCGCCCGGGCGCGCGGGCGGGTGGCCAGGCACAAGGCGGTGCTGTCGCTCTGCCCGTCGATCTTCAGCGTGGCGGTCGCCGACCGCTTCAGGGCGCCGGGCGGGCGCCACGTCGCCATCGTCCACGACATCCAGTCGGGCCTCGCCGGCGCGCTGGGCATGGGCGGCGGGGCGGCGCTGAAGGCGATCCAGGCGCTGGAGCGCACCGCGCTGAACCGCGCCGACAGCATCGTCGTCCTGTCGGAGGCGATGCGCGACGTGCTGCGCGACCTCGGCGTGCGCCGTCCCGTAACGGTGATCCCGCCGCATGTGGACGCGGATGCCATTCATCCCCTGCCCCGCCCGGACGGCCAGCCGCCGACCGTGCTCTACAGCGGCGCCTTCGCCCGCAAGCAAGGGCTGGAACAGGTGCTGGAGATGGCCCGCCACCTCCACAGCCTGCGCCCCGACGCGCGCGTCCTGCTGCGCGGCCAGGGCGGGCTGGAGGAGGAGTTGAAGGCGCAAGCCACGGCCATGGGCCTGACCAACGTCGAGTTCGCGCCGCTGTCCCCCAAGGAGCGGCTGGCCGAAGGGCTGGCGGAGGGCGACGTGCACCTCGTCCCGCAACGCCCGGAGGGGGCGGCCTTCGCCATGCCGGGCAAGGCGGTGACCATCCTGGCCGCCGGCCGCCCCTTCGTCTGCACCTGCCTGCCGGGCTCCGCGCTGGCGCGGCTGGAGGCGGAGATCGGCGCCTTCCTCAGCACGCCGCCCGACTCCCCCGAGGCCATGGCGAAGGCCGTGGCCGACCTGCTGAACGCTCCCGACCGCAGCGCCGCCATGGGCCGCCGCGGCCGCGCCTGGGTCGAAGCCCACGCCAGCCGCAGCGCCGTGCTGGCGCGCTACGCCGGGCTGCTGATGAACGGTGAGGTGGAATGAGCAAGCCCGCCCTGATTTTCTCCTGGGAAATGTTCGGCCCCTACCACATGGACCGCCTGGAGGCGGTGGGACGCCGGCTCGGCCACCTGTACGACGTGGTCGGGCTGGAGGTCGGGTCGAAGTCCCACACCTACGCCTGGGATTCGACCGGAAGCGGCCAGAATTTCCGCAAGGTCACGCTGTTTCCCGGCCGGTCCAAGGCGGACATCCCGTCCTTCCAGGTCTACCGGGCGCTGCTGCGCGAATGCCGGAGGGCGAACGCCAGCCACGTGTTCCTCTGCCACTACGAGGACCCGGACGTCTTCGGGCTGGCGGTGACGATGCGGCTGCTCGGCCGCAAGGTCGTCAACATGAACGCCTCCAAGTTCGACGACAAGCCGCGCGTCCTGTGGCGGGAGGCGCTGAAGGGGCTGCTCTACAAGCCCTACCAGGCGGCGATCGGCGGCAGCCACCGCACGGTGGACTACTACCGTTTCCTGGCGCTGCCCAAGGACCGGCTGTTCATCGGCTACGACACGCTGTCGCTGGACCGCGTGCGCCGGCTGTCCGGCATGGTCCCGGCGCCGGACGGCGTGCCGTTTGCCGAGCGGCACTTCACGATCATCGCCCGCTTCGTGCCGAAGAAGAACCTGTTCCGCGCGGTGGAGGCCTACGACCTGTACCGACGGCTGGCCGGGGACGCGGCGCGCCCGCTGCACCTCTGCGGCTCCGGCCCGCTGGAGGCGGAACTGCGGGCGGAGGTCGCGAAGCGGGGCCTGGAGGGGCACATCATCTTCCGCGGCTTCCTTCAGGAGAAGGGCATCGCCGAGACGCTGGGCTCCACGCTGTGCCTGCTGCTGCCCTCGCTGGAGGAGCAGTTCGGGCTGGTGGTGAACGAGGCGTTGGCGATGGGCGTGCCGACGATCCTGTCCGACCAGTGCGGCGCCCGCGACGTGCTGATCCGCAGCGGGCTGAACGGCCACATCGTCGAGCCCGACAACCCGGAAGGGCTGGCGCGCTACATGCTCTCCGTCGCGGCGGACGAGGCGGAGTGGCGGCGCCTCAGCCTCAACGGCCGGCCGTTCCAGGCGCTGGCCGACGCCTCCTTCTTCGCGGAATCGGTGGAGAAGGCCCTGGTCAGCCTGGGCGCGCAGCCCGTTTCCCACACCACCATCCAGTCCGCCCCCATGCCGTCCGCCCACATGCCATCCACTCGTGAAAGCGAGGGTTGATGACCGACCGCAGCACGTCCCCCCACATCGTCGTTTCCGGCCGCCTGCCCCCGCCGGTCGACGGGATGAGCCGCGTCACCGCCCTCGTTCTCGACCGCCTGCGCGCCCGCGGCGACGTGGAGGTCGCGGACCTGTCGCCGGGTTGGAACGGCGGCGGCCCGCGCTACCACGCGGCCAAGGCGCTGCGCGTCCTGCTGGCCGGGCTGCGGCTGGCGGCCGGCGGAATGCAGGAGGACCGGCGCTTCTACATGCCCGTCGATTCGGGCCTGGGCATCTTCTACACCACGGCGCTGGCCGGGCTGGCGCGGCTGTTCGGCTACGAGCGCACGCTGCACCACCACTCCTTCGCCACCATCACCAAGCCGACCTGGCGGATGAGCCTGCTGACGCGCGTGGCCGGCACCGACTGCATGCATGTGCTGCTCTGCCCGGCGATGCAGCTGGCGTTCCAGAAGCTCTACCCCGCGGCGCGCACGGGGATGAGCATGTCGAACGCCATCTTCACGCCGCCGGTGCCGCGCCCGCGCGCCCGCAAGCCGGGTCCGCTGCGCATCGGGCACCTGTCGAACCTGTGCGTGGACAAGGGGCTGGACACGATGTTCAACCTGCTGCGCGCGCTGCGGGCCGAGGAGGTGGACGTGAAGCTGGTGCTGGCCGGGCCGGGGCTGGGCCGCATGGACAACGCGCTGGTCGCGGCGGGGCTCGCCGCCTTCGACGGCGACGTGGAATACCGCGGCCCGGTCGACGGCGAGGCCAAGGCCGCCTTCTACCGCGACATCGACGTCTTCGTCTTCCCGACCCAGTACCGCAACGAGGCGCAGCCGCTGGTGCTGTTCGAGGCCATGGCCGCCGGCGTGCCGGTGCTGGCCTATGAGCGCGGCTGCATCGGCAGCGACATCCCCCGCCCGGGGCTCGTCCCGCAGGACAAGGATTTCGTGCAGACGGTGCTGCCGGCGCTGCGCCGCTGGGCGGAGGACCGCGCCGCGCTGGCGCTCGCCTCCGAGCAGGCCCACGCGCGGGCGCGGGCGGCCTATGAATCCAGCCACGCCGGGTTCGACGCCGTGCTGGAGCGCATCGCCGGCCCGGCCCCCGAACCGGAATCCGCGGCGGTCCGGCCGAAGCGCGCGGTGGGCTGAGGCCGCGCGCGCCCTGCTTTACGCCGTACAGCCAGCTTGACACCGCGATCACCGGAAGCCCATTGGTGGCCCCGCGACAACCCCTGCTGAGTCCATCGATTGCGGCATCGGCTTCTCCTTCTCGTGATCGGGGCATTGTTGCCGCTGGTCCTCTTTGCGGCCGGTGTCACCGCGTTCGTGCTCCACACGCAGCAGGAGCGGATGAGGGACGAGGCCGTCGGCCGGGCGGACGCGCTGTCGGCGCGCATCGACCACGACCTGGCGACCCAGATCGAGCTGCTGAAGGTCCTGGCGCGCTCCCCCCGGCTGGACGAGGACGTGGCGGATTTGGCCCCCTTCTACGAGGTGGCGACCCGCTTCAAGGCCGAGCTTCCGCACTGGGACCGCATCTTCCTGGCCAACATCGCGGGCGACCAGCTGGTGAACACCGGCCTGCCCTTCGGGACCCCGCTGGGCCATGTCGTCGACGAGGCGGGGCACCTGCGCGTCGTGGCGGTGGGCAAGCCCATCGTCGGCAACATGGTCGGGCCGGGCACGGCCTCGCCCAACGGCCGGGGCATGGTGAGCGTGCGTGCGCCGGTGATCCGGCACGGGCAGGTCGTCTACACGCTGGCTGCCACCATCAAGGCCGACCGCTTCGCCGACCTGCTGCGCGCGGGGCTGCGGGAGCCGCTGCGCGGCATCGTGGTGGACAACGCCGGAGTCATCGTCGCCACGACGGGAAACCCGGACCGCATCGGCCAGTCCCCCGGCCCCATGGCCCTGAAGGCGCGGGCCGAAGGCGACGCGGGTGTCTACCGGGGCTTGACGCCCGACAACGCCGGCATGATCACCGCCTTCCGCAAGTCGCCGGAGACCGGCTGGTCCGTCCATGTCGCCATCCCGATCGCCGTCTATCAAGCGCCCTTCGACCGCTCCGTCTGGATCCTGGCGATCGCCTGCGTCGCGGCGCTTGGCCTCACCGCCCTTCTGGTGGGGTTGCTGCGGCGGGAGCTTCGGGCCGAGCGGCAGGACATCCAGGCGAAGGCCCACGCCGCCCGCATGGAAGCGCTCGGCCGCATGACCGGCGGGGTGGCGCACGACGTCAACAACCTGCTGATGGCCGTCCAGGGCAACGCCGACCTGATCGGCCGCCGCCTGCGCGACCGCCACCATGTGGAGGATGCCAAGCTCGATCGCCATCTGGCGTCGATCAAGCTGGCCGTGGAGAAGGGAACGCGGATCACCCGCGACCTGCTGGTCTTCTCCCGCGGCGGCAGCGCAGCCCATGTGGAGACCATCGACTTGGCGGAGCGGATCGGCGGCAACCTCGGCCTCATCCGCCAGTCGCTGACCGGCGCCATCGCGCTCGATCTCGACCTCACCCCCGGCTTCCGCGTCGCCATCGACCCGGTGCAGCTGGATCTGGCGCTGATCAACCTTGCGGTCAACGCGCGCGACGCGATGCCGGACGGCGGGACGCTGCGCATCGCGCTGGAGCGGACGACGCTGGAGGGAGGGGAAGAGGGCCGGGCCGTGACGCTGTCGGTCACCGACAGCGGGGTCGGCGTGCCGCCGGAGATCCTGCCCCACGTCTTCGAGCCCTTCTTCACCACCAAGGGCGTCGGGTCGGGCACGGGACTCGGCCTCAGCCAGGTCTATGGCCTCGCCAAGGCGGCGGGCGGCGGCGTGTCCATCACCAGCGCCGAAGGACCCGGGGAAGGACAAGGCACGACGGTGTCGATCCACCTGCCGCTGGCGGAGGAGACGGAGGGCACGGCCGTGGCCGGATGGGCGGATGCCCCGGCGGACAGGATCGGGCCCGGCACGCGCCTGCTGCTGGTGGAGGACAACGAGGAGGTCGGGCGGGTGACGACCGCCTTGCTGACCGACGCCGGCTTCACCGTGCGCCGGGTCGTCGACGCGGAGGCGGCGCTGGACCTCCTGTCGGCCCGGTCGCCTGAAGATCCCATCCAGGTGGTGGTTTCCGACATCCGGCTGCCCGGCTCCCTGGACGGCGTCGCCCTGGCCCGGCGCGTCCGGGAGGACTGGCCGGACTTGCCCGTCCTGCTGGTGTCCGGCTACAGCGACTCCATCGCGGAGGCTCGCGCCCTGGGCTTCACGGTGATCGGCAAGCCGTTCGACACGGCCGGTCTGATCAAGGCCGTGACGCGCGCGATGGCCGCCCCGGCCGCCGACCGCACGCCCATCGCCTGAGCTCCCGTCGCCTGAGCCCCCATTGCCTGAAAGGTCCGCCGGTCACACCCGTCGCGCCACCGCCACGCCCAGGCGCGACAGGGCCACGGCCGCCCAAGCGAGCGCGCGGGCTCCCCAGGGCGGGGACGGGTCGAGCCGCGCCGCGTCCAGGCTGTGCTGGATCTCGTCGTGGCGGCAGGCCTCCAGCATGCGCAGCAGGCCGGGATCGGGGGCCAGGCGGCGGGCGGTGTCGATCTGCCCGGCGTAGTGGCCGTCCACCCAGGCCTCCACGCCTGCGACCACCGCGTAGAAGTAGGCTGGGCCGAGGCGGGCCGGCAGTCCGCCCATCAGCCGGCCGGACAGGCGCCAGAACCCCATCAGGCGGCTGCGGCGCGCGTGCGGAAGCACCGCTTCGAACAGGCGCAGGTGCCGCAGCTCGACCAGCCGGTGCGAGGCCGCGAAGCGCAGCAGCTCCGGGTCGGCCGTGGCGCCGGCCACGCCGTTGTAGAGGTTCACCGCGACCGTTTCCCCCACATGGCTGGCGCGCAGCTCGCGCAGCATGCGGGGCGGCAGGGCGTCCAGGTCGAGGCGCGGCGGGGGGAGGCCGATGGTCTCCGAGGGCGGCGCTTCGGTCGGGGCCCCTTCGGTCGGGGCCCCTTCGATCGGGGGTGTGGGAGAGACGGCGTCCACGGCGTCAGCGAGCCCCTTCCGGGCCGATGCGGGACCAGGGCAGGTCCTCGAAGCCGATCTTGCGGGCGGGGGAGTTCGCGCGCAGGCGGAAGTCGCCCTTGTCCGGGTCCTGGAAATAGGGGTCCGGCAGGCTGCCCGCCTGGACCGAGCGCTGCGTCCGGTCCGACGCCGCCGCCTGGGCGCGGGCGTTGCGGCCGGCGCGGTCCAGGATGTTGTTCTCCAGCCGGTATTCGCCGCCGGTCAGGCTGGTGACGATCTGCTCCACCGGCACGCGGGCGTAGACGAGGTTCCGCGTCGCCGCGTTGTCGTGCAGGAAGCCGGCCGTCCCGGCGCTGGGCACCCATTCGAAGCGGACGAACTTGTCGCGCCCCTCGGTCAGCACGGCGATGTTGTTCTCCACCCGGTTGCCGTCTCCGCCGTGGATGAAGACCGCCGCCCAGCCGGTGTCCTCCAGGAAGTTGCCCTGGACGGTCACGCCGTTGGTCAGGTCGTCAAGGTAGATCCCGAAGCCCTTGTAGCGCACCAGCCAGTCGCCGGCCGGGTTGGTGGCAAGACCGCCGGTGCCGCGGATGTCGTTGAAGCGGATCACCGTGCGCGTGTCGATGTCGCTGCGCCCCAGCGTCTCGATGGCGCCGAGGTCGGCGGTCTCCCGCCCGACGTCGCGGATGCGGTTGTATTCGACGACGTTGTCGCTGTTCTTGGTCTGCGGGTTCCAGTTCTTCAGCGAGATGCCGTAGCGCGCCGCCGTGCGGATGTCGTTGTGGGCGATGATGGTGCGGGTGACGCCCGCGGCCATGACCCCGGCGCTGTAGAAGTTCACCTCGCCGATGTTGCGGATGCTGTTGGCGACGACGCGGTTGCCGTTGCTGCCCGGCGTCAGTTCCACGCCGCTGCGGCCCAGATGCTCCATGGCGTTGCCGGTGACCTCGCTGCCGTCCGCCCCGTCCAGGATCACGGCCGTGCCGACCGCGAAGAAGCGGTTGCCGGCGACGCGATGCCCCGTCCCGCCCGTCAGGCGGATGGCGGCGCCGTCGTAGGGCGTGTCGGCGAAGCCCAGGCCCTCGATGGTGAGATTGTCGGCCTTCTCCGCCCGGATCAGCGGCGCCAGCCGGGCCACCACCGCCTCGCCGCTGCGGGCGAAGCCCTCCGGGTCGTGCGGGCGGAGCAGAAGGCGCTTGTCCCGCGCGCGCCAGGCGAACTGGCCGGGAAACCTCAGGAAGTCGGGGTGGCCGAGCAGGCGGAAGGTCGTGCCGTCGCGGAACGGGTACCAGCCGTCGCGGTCGAGCACGAGCGTGCCGTTCCGGTCGATGCGCTCGATGCCGCGGATGTCGTCGGCCTGGCGTGCGCGGTCCAGCGCCTGCACGCGCACGCCGGGGACCGCCCAGGCCGACTGAACCGTGCCGGGCGGAAAGCGGAACTGCCGCTTGTCGCCGCCGCCCTTGGTGGCCTGCGCGACGAACCAGCCGGAGCGGATCGGGTCGTTGGGGTCGAAGTTGCCGCTCTGCGCCGCGCGCTGGCGGACGCCGCCGGCGGTGACGTCCAGGCCGGGCTCCCGCGCCAGCGGGGCGGAGACGGTGCCGCCCGATTCCACCGTGAAGCCGGTCACGCGCTCCCCGCCCGACAGGACGGGCTGCTCGCCGGAATAGGCGGCGATGCGCAGCCCGGAATCCTCCGGCCCCAGCGTGACGGTCTCGGTCAGGCGGTGGGTGCCGCCGCGCAGCAGGACGACGCGCGTCTTCGCCTGGCGGGCCGCCTCCACGGCGCGCTCCAGCGTGGCGACGGGGCCGTCCTTGCCGTCCGGGGTCGGGTCGGCGCGGCGGCCGGACCAATGGTCGTTGCCCTTGGTGGACACATAGATGGCCGGATCGGCCGCCAGCGCCGGAACGGACAGGAGCATGCACAGGATCGGGCTCAACAGCAGCGCAAAGACACCGCGGGACCAGCTTTTCCTCAGGCGCGTCATATCACCTCCGCTTCGGACGCTAGCGAAACTGGCGGCGGAGCCCCGGCGTGGCAAAAGCGCGAAGGGATTGCCCCGAAATCGCGGCGAGGGCGTGGATCAAGAATTCATCATTCCCGTCAATCCGGAGGACGGCACACCGGAAAGTTTCATCGGCCCCCGCCAACCGGAGGGCTGAACGCCGCCCTCCGGCGTAGAGACCTGCGGACGATTGACACCCCAGTGGGGATAGTCCGCTTTCGGGATGCGCTCGCCGTCTGCGCACGCTCCTCCGTCGGACCCCGGCCCGTGTGCGCCGCGTTGCTTCGTCCGGACGTCCTCCCCGCCGGCTCCTTCAAACGGGCTGGGCGGGCGAGGCGCGTCGTCACGAGCGAGGCGGAGCCCGGTATGATCGAAACGGCGTTGATCGCGCAGGTGCTGGTGGTGGCCCTGGTCGCCGTGGTGTTCGTGAGCAGCGGCACCGCGTCGATGTTCCACCCCCTGACCTACTACCTGGTCTTCCACACGCTGGTCTTCGTGATCCGCCCGCTGCTGGTGTACACCTTCAACATCGACAACGTCTGGCTGTTCATCGGATTCTGGCCGAGCGCCACGGAATTCGTGAAGTCGCTGACCGTCAGTTCGGTGGCGCTGATCGCCTTCTCCATCGCCTGCGGCTACGCCGGGCGGGTCAGGCCGGACCTCAGCCGGATCCCGAAATTCACCTTCGACCGGCTGGACATCACGGCCTTCGTCATGACGGTGGTCGCGCTGGCGCCGCTGGCCGTCTATTCGGCCATCCTGCGCCAGCAGGGCGCGGACTTCAGCGGCACCGGCGACGTCCAGATGGAACGCGACCCGATGACCGGCCAGCCGGTCTACGTCAACACCACCGGCTACATCGCGGAGGCGCATTCCATGGGCCTGCCGCTGACGCTGGGGATCATCTGGGTCAGCCGCTTCCACCCGCTGTCCTTCATCCCCTTCATCGCCTTCGTCAGCTACCGCGCCTTCCTCGGCTGGGGGCGCTGGGCGATCATCATGGGCGTGCTGGGCATGGTGCTGCTGGTGCTGTACCACACGCGGGCCAAGTGGTTCCGCTGGTGGCAGGTGGCGGCCGGCCTGCCGGTGCTTCTGCTGTTCCACACGCTGGGCAACAACCGCGACTTCCTGCGCGGCGTGCTGGACGGCAGCGTCAGCCCGTTCAACATGTTCCGCATGTTCGACGGCGGCTCCAGCTCCTTCGTCGACAGCGTGTCGAACCAGGACATCGCCAACTTCGACTTCCTGGCCTTCATCCTTTGGGTCGTGCCGAACCAGTCCGGCACCTACACTTGGTTCACCCAGTACCTGCAGCTGTTCACCGAACCGATCCCGCGCATGCTGTGGCCGGACAAGCCGATCGGCGCGCCGGTCAAGTGGGTGTCGCTGCACGACTTCGGCAACTTCTCCAACCTGACCACCTCGCTGGCCGGCGACGGCTGGATGAGCGGCGGCTGGATCGGCATGATCGTGACCATGGTGGTGGTGGGCCTGATCCTGGGCCGGCTGCACCGCTGGTTCTGGCAGAGCGGGTTCCAGAACCGCTACGCCGTGCTGTTCTACTGCGCCTTCATCCCGCTGTCGCTGCAGTGGTTCCGCGACGGCAACATCACCATCGTCAAGTTCGGCTTCTTCTCGCTGCTGCCGATCCTGCTGTGGATCGCGGTGACCCGGCTGCTGCGCGTCTGGATGCGGCTGGGCGACGGGATCGCCGACCGGGCGGACCAGCCCGCGCTGCGCCTGCCGGAACGGCTGTGAGGACGGCATGAGGATGCGGTTCGGAAGCCTGTTGGGCGGCTTGTTCGGGGGCTTGTTCCGGGGGTTCGACGGCCTTGCCCTGCGGGCCTGCGCGCTGGTGGCGGCGCTGGTACTCCCGCTCGCCCACGCGCTGGACCCGCCCGACGGCGACCTGACGCGGATGGGCGGCTTCGCGGAGAACCGCTTCGGCCCGTCGGCCCCGCAGGCGATCTTCGTCCCGCCACTGGCCGAGGCGGCCCGGCTTGGCACGGCCTACGACGTGGTGGTGATGGGCGACGGCTTCTCCCGCCCCGACCCGTCGGACAGCCGAACCCCCTACGGCCACTACTGGACCGACCACCTGCGCAACCAGACCGGCCTGAGCGTCGGCGTGCTGCATTTGGACGAGACGCCGCTGGCCAAGTATCTGGCCTCCGCCGACTTCCGGGACCGCCCGCCCCGCGCCCTGGTGCTGGAGGTGGCCGAGCGCGACCTGCCGGCCCGCACCGCCCATCTGCCCGCCCCGGCGGAAAGCCTGCTGCGCGCGCCCGCGCTGACCGTCGTCTCCCAGCAAAGGGGCCAATCGGCGGCACCGAAGGCCGCACCGCTGACGCCGAAGGCGATCGGGCAGACCGCGCAGCCCTGGACCCGCGCCCGCGCCCACGCCTGGGCCGCACCCCCGGTCGGCTACGCCATGGACATGCTGGTGAAGGCCATGCCGCGCGCGCTGCTGAACCTGCCCGCCGCCTCGGTGCAGGAGCGGACGCTGGTCTACGCGGGCCTGTTCAGCTCGGCCGCCGCCTCCAGCACGCTGTTCCGCACCGACGATTTCCTGCCCTGGCGGGCCGACCGCGCGCTGCTGGAGGAGCGGCGGCGGAGCCTGCGCGCGCTTCAGGCCGCGGTGGAGGCCAACGGGCGGACGCGCTTCCTGCTGATGGTCGCGCCGGACAAGGGCACGGTCTACGCCGATTTCCTGCTGGAGCCCCCGCCCGTCCGCTCCGCGGTGGAGGAGGTGCTGTCCGACGACCGCACGCTGCACCTCGCCCCGCTCGCCTCCGGGCTGAAGGCGCTGGCCGCCGGCGGCGTGACCGACCTGTACAAGCCCAACGACAGCCGCTGGGGGACGGAGGGGCATTTCTACGCCGCGCGCGTCGTGCAGGCCTCGCTGGCGCGGCTGGGCGTGCTGGTCCCCACCGAGGCGCCGAGCGTGGCGAACCTGCCCTGCCGCCCGCCCTCCTCCGACTGCGTTCCGTTCCAAGTGCAGACTGATTGATCGAGGATCGCCCGGCCATGGTACCTAATTTTCCGGCGGCGGACGTCGCCCGCGACGTCGCCGCGATCGTCGTCACCCACAACCGGCTGGCGCTGCTGCCGACCTGCCTCGCCGCCATCCTGAACCAGGTGCCGCGGCCCGACCGGGTCGTGGTGGTGGACAGCGGCTCCAGCGACGGCACGCCCGAATGGCTGGCTGCCCAGAAGGAGGAATGGGGCGACGTGCTGGTCGTCGTGCGGCAGGCCAACTGCGGCTCCGCCGGCGCCTACCACACCGCCTTCGACACCGCGCTCGGCCTCGGCCACCGCTGGATCTGGAGCACCGACGACGACGGCATCCCGCAGCCGGGCGCGCTGGCCGAGTTGCTGGCCCAGGCCGAGCGGCACCACCTCGACATGGTCGGCCCGCTGGTGCTGGCGGCGGAGGACCACGGGATCCTCGCCTTCCCCATGCAGGGAATCCGCGATCCCGACGCGCTGCGCGCGAAGGCCGTGGACGGGCTGGTGCCGGACACCATCGCGCTGTTCAACGGCACGCTGATCGGCCGCAAGGTCTTCGAGACCATCGGCAACGTGAAGCGCGAGATGTTCATCTGGGGCGACGAGTACGAATTCACGCTGCGCGCCCGCCGCGCCGGGCTGAAGTCCGGCACCGCGGTGAAGGCGATCCACGTCCACCCCGGCATGTCGCGGACGGAGCACAAGGTTCTGGGCGGCCGGCTGGGCACCGTGGAGACGATGCGCGCCGACCGCACCCCGCATTTCTTCCGCAACATGGGCTACATCCACGCCAACTACGAGAAGGCGTCGGTGATCCCGCGGATGATCGCCAAGTACAGCGCCCATTACCTGCTGAACCGCGACTTCAAGGGCCTGAGCGTCTTCCTGGAGAGCTACCTGGCCGGCCTGCGCGACGAGTATCCGGAGGAGCAGAAGCGCCCGCCGACCTTCCTGCCGATGCCGGAGCGGCCGCGTGCGTCTTCGTCGTCCAGCGAGGTCGCCTGATGGCATCCGTCAGCGCCGTCATCGCCACCTACAACCGCGCGCCGGAGCTGCGCACCGCACTGTCGCGCCTGCTGGCGCAGAGCCACGCGGTGGCGGAGATCCTGGTGGTGGACGACGGGTCGACCGACGGCACCGACGCGATGGTGCGGACGGAGTTCCCCAGCGTCCGCTACGTCCGCCTGCCGCACAACGCCGGGCTGATCTACGCCCGCAACTTCGGCTTCGTGAACACGACGGGCGACTATGTCCTGTCGGTGGACGACGATTCCTGGTTCGAGGAGCCGGATGGGCTCGCCCGCGCCGTGGCCTATCTGGAGTCGCACGCCGACACGGCGGGGGTCGCCTGCAACATCGAGACACGCGACGGGCTGGTCTATTTCCCGCGCGGCGTCGCCCCCTTCGACGTGCCCTGGTACGTCGGCTGCGGCCACCTGCTGCGCCGCAGCGCCGTGGCCTCGGTCGGCCTCTACATGCCGGAGCTGTACCGCCAGGGCGAGGAGAAGGACCGCTGCCTGCGCCTGATGGGCGCCGGCTTCCGCGTCGTCGCCCTGCCCGACGTCATGGTCTACCACGACAAGAGCGAGAAGGGCCGCAAGCCGGGGCTGGAGCGCTTCTACAACCACCGCAACGACCTGATCCGCGAGGTCGCCCGCTGCCCCGCCGGGCTGCTGCCCTGGCGATTCGCCCGGGCCTGGATCGGCAACAGCTGGAAGAACCTGCGGCACGGCCCGCGCCTGACCGACCTGAAGGTGCTGGCGGCCCTGCCGGAGATCGTCCGGATCGGGCGAAAGCACCGCGCGCCGGTGAGCGCCGAGGCCTACCGGCGCTGGCAGCACCTGGCCGCCACAGCGGCGCCGGGGCGGGTGGGGAATGCTCCGGAGTCGTCTGTGGAGCGGTCAGTGGTCGCGCTGGGCCCCCACCCTAACCCTCCCCCGCTGGGCGGGGGAGGGAACTAGCCCATCTCCCTCCCCCGCCCAGCGGGGGAGGGTCGGGGTGGGGGTAAGGACGTCCCCCTACCCCGCTTTCCGCATCAAATGGTGCCCGATCGCCGTGCGCAGCTTGTTCAGGCGGCGCGGCAGCTTGCGGAGCTGGCGCAGGACCGCGGGCTGCGGCGGGTTGATCGGTTCGCTCAGCAGTTCCGGGGCCATGCGGCGGATCAGTTCCGCGTGGTGGCGGCTGGCGCGGCGGACGTCCACCGGCAGGGCCAGGGCCACCGCCATGAAGTCCGCGCAGTTGCCGGGCTGGAACAGCTGGCGGCCGGTCAGGTCCACGCCCTGGTCGATGGCCGACAGCCAGCCGGCGACGCGCTGCTCCAGGTAGAAGCGGTCGCGGAGATCCATCGCCAGCTCCGGCGTGCGCACCACCCAGTCCAGCCACTCGCGCAGCGAGTCGTAGTGGGACAGCGGGTTGTACAGCTTGCCGCGGAAGCTGTCGAACAGGCGGGCGGCGGTGTCCTCGCCGTCCGCGGTCAGGCCCGGCGGGATCTGGCCCCAGTAGAAGCAGCGCGCCACCTCGAACACGCCGCCGTGCAGGACGGTGCTGCCCTCCGGCACGCCCTCCCAGGCGCCGTTGGAATGGAATTCCCCGTCCAGCGCCGCCGTGTGGCGCCCGGTGTGGGCGAGGTAGTCGCGCGCCCGCTGCCGGTCGATGGGGCCGCAGTGGATCAGCGTGTGCTCCACCCCCGCGATCTGCGCCAGCTTCGGCGGCAGCTTGCGGTCGCCGGGGGTCAGGTCCTTGTGGTCGAAGGTGAACGTCGCGAAGGGCACCTCCGCCTTGCGCGCGGTCGCCAGCAGCAGGCGCGTGTCGAAGCCGGCGGTCAGCTGCAGCATCAGCGGCCGCCCCACAGTCCGGTGCAGGTTGCGCACGGCCGTTACCAGGATGCGCTCCATCCGCTCCATGGCCTGCTCGTCGGAGAAGCCGGGCAGCAGCGGCGGGAAGGGCCGGCGGAAGGTGAGGAACCCCTCCTCCCCGATGCGGCGGGACGGGTTCAGCACCTGGGTCGGCAGCAGGCGGCGCACCCCCTTCAGGCCGGAGCCCGGCAGCGGGTACCAGTCGAGCCCGGCCTCGTGCGTCAGGCGGCGGCGGAACTCCGCCTTGTCGCCCAGCAGCTCCGCCATCAGCGCGGCGCTGGAGGACAGGACCAGGCCGCCGTCCACCTCGCCGTAGAAGACGCCGAGCGTGCCGCCGGCGTCCATGTGCACGGCGCGGTTGCTCAGAAGGACCCAGCGCCCCGCCCAGGAGCGGTGCGTCTCCCCGATGGTCTCGAAGCGCGAACCGGCCAGGGCCTCGGCCGGATCGGGACGCGCCGGGTCGGTCTGCACGGCGAGGCCAAGCAGGTGCCAGACCGTGCCGTCGGCGCCGAGCACGCGCTCGACCGGCAGGTCGGGCGCGTGGGACAGGACCAGCCCGCCGATGTCACGGACCACCCAGTCGGACCCGATCGCTTGCGCTTGCCTGGACACGATGAACTGCCGCCGGTGCAGCATGCCGATTTCCCCTCTCCGGACCCTCGTACGTGGTCACGGATAAACACTTCGGTGCGGCGCAGGGGCAGCGCCATACCCTGTTTGCACCGGGGGCACCCCGGACGGAGAAGAATTCGCACCCGGCATGGACCGCGGCGATTGACTCACGCGGGCTGTGCCTCTATACAGCGGGGCTCATTTTTTGCCCTGAGATCGAGGAGTAAAGTGCCGTGAAACGCACGTACCAGCCCAGCAAGATCGTGCGCAAGCGCCGGCATGGCTTCCGCGCCCGTATGGCGACCGTCGGTGGCCGCAAGGTGATTGCCCGCCGCCGCGCCAAGGGCCGCAAGGTCCTGAGCGCCTAACACGCGATGGCGGCGCCGGACCGCTTGGTCGGGCGCCTGAAGCGGCGGCCGGAGTTCTTGGCCGTGGCCGGTACACGGCGAAAGCATGTTGCTCCCGGCCTGATCCTGCAGGTGCGCCGACACGACGATCGACAGCGGCCCGCCCCTGGCGAGCCGCCGATTCGTCTTGGCCTGACAGCGAGCCGCAAGGTGGGCAACGCGGTCGTGCGCAATCGCGCCCGCCGCCGCCTGCGCGAGGCGGCCCGCCAGATCCTTCCCGCCCATGCGGCCCCCGGTCACGATTTCGTGCTGGTGGCCCGCGCCGACACGGCCGAAAGGCCGTGGACGGAGCTGTTGGGCGACCTGTCCGCGGCGCTGAAACGCCTCGGGCTTTGGCGCGACGCGCCGAAAAGCGGGCCAGACGACGGACCACGCAGCGAGGGGGCCGGCGCATGAGCCCGCTTGCCTTTTTGCTGCGCGGCCTTGTCGTCCTCTACCAATGGACGCTGTCGCCCTTCGTCGGGTGGCACTGCCGATTTCAGCCAACCTGTTCCAACTACGCTCTTGAGGCGCTATCTAAGCACGGAGCGATCCGGGGCAGCTGGCTGACCGTCCGGAGGCTCTTGCGTTGCCATCCCTGGGGCGGGTGGGGGTACGACCCCGTGCCCGAGCCGGGGCGGGCGGACCGCTGCTGTTCGCACGGGCCGTCCGGGGCGGCGCATCGACACACTTTCTCAGGCCGGCCCTGAGGCCGGCCATCGGCCGCCCTCTACCAGCAAGGCCCACGGCAACCGGGATGCCATGACCGACCAACGCAACCTCATCCTCGCGATCGCCCTCTCGATCGCCATCCTGCTGGGCTTCCAGTACTTCTATGAAGGGCCCCGCGTGCAGCAGCAGAAGCAGGCTGCGCAGCAGGCCGCCCAGACGGAGCAGCCGGTCGCCCCCGGCACCGCTCCGGGGGTTCCCGGCGCCACGGTGCCCGGTGCTGCGGCACCGGAGGCGGTCAAGGACCGCGCCGCGCTGATCGCGGAGCAGATGGCCGCCGGCAGCCGCGTCAAGATCGACACGCCGGCCCTGCACGGCTCGGTCAACCTCGTGGGCGCGCGGATCGACGATCTGACGCTGGCCGACTATCACGAGACGACCGACCCGAAGAGCCCGGAGATCGTCCTGCTGGCCCCGGGCGGCACGCCCGACGCCTATTACGCCGAGTTCGGCTGGGTGCCGGAGGACAAGGGGCAGCCGGTCCCCGGCGCCGACACCAAGTGGACCGCCAACGGCCAGGCGCTGACCCCGGACAAGCCGCTGACCCTGACCTGGGACAACGGCAAGGGCCTGGTGTTCGAGCGGACCATCGCGGTCGACAAGAACTTCATGTTCACGGTCACGCAGAAGGTGCGCAACACGGGCTCCGCCCCGGTGCGCCTGCTGCCCTACAGCCTGGTCAGCCGCGCCGGCACGCCGCAGACGTCCGGCTACTACATCCTGCATGAAGGCCCGCTCGGCGTCTTCAACGGCAAGCTGAACGAGCACAAGTACGACGACCTGAAGAAGTCCGGTTCCATCTCCGCCCCGACGACCGGCGGCTGGATCGGCATCACGGACAAGTACTGGCTGGTCTCCCTGGTCCCGGACCAGAAGGAGCAGGTCACCGCCCGCTTCCTCCACACCTCGCCGGGTGCGACCGACCGCTACCAGGTCGACACGCTGGGCCAGGCCATCGAGGTCGCCCCCGGCGCCACGGCCGAGCAGACCAGCCGCCTGTTCGCCGGCGCCAAGCAGGTCCGCCTGCTGGACGAGTATTCGGACAAGCTGGGCATCGCGAACTTCGACCTGGCGATCGACTTCGGCTGGTTCTACTTCCTGACCAAGCCGTTCTTCTACGCGCTGGATATGCTGGGCCGCCTGTTCGGCAACTTCGGCGTCGCCATCCTGGTCTTCACCGTGATCGTGAAGGCCTGCTTCTTCCCGCTGGCCAACAAGTCCTATCACGCGATGGCCAAGATGAAGAAGCTGCAGCCCAAGATGCAGGAGCTGCGCGAGCGCGTGGGCGACGACAAGGTCCGCCTGAACCAGGAGATGATGGCGCTCTACAAGCGCGAGAAGGTCTCCCCCGTTTCGGGCTGCCTGCCGATCCTGATCCAGATCCCGGTGTTCTTCGCGCTCTACAAGGTGCTGTTCGTGACCATCGAGATGCGGCACGCGCCCTTCTTCGGCTGGATCCACGACCTGTCCGCGCCCGACCCGACCACCATCTTCAACCTGTTCGGCCTGATCCCCTGGACGCCGCCGCAGATGCTGATGCTGGGCCTGTGGCCGATCATCATGGGCATCACCATGTACTTCCAGCAGAAGCTGAACCCGACCCCGCCGGACCCGGTCCAGCAGAAGGTGTTCCAGTTCCTGCCGATCATCTTCACCTTCATGCTCGCCAGCTTCCCGGCCGGCCTGGTCATCTACTGGGCCTGGAACAACACGCTGTCGGTGGCGCAGCAGTGGATCATCATGCGCCAGGACGGCGTGAAGGCCTGATCGCCCTTCCCTCCTGAGCGGACTCCATGACCGCCGGCAAACCCCTTCCTTGACGGGCGTTTGCCGGCGGTTATGTTTTGGGCGAGATTTTCGGGACGACCTAGCCCTCACCCTCCCACGCCTTCGGCGCGGGCCCCTCCCTCTCCCGCCGGAGGCGGGCGAGGGGGTTTCTACCGTGAAAGCACTGCCATGACCCCACCCAACATCACCGGGCCCAACAGCACCGGCCTGATGTCCGGCTTCAGCGAGGAGGCCCTGGAAGCGGGGCGGCTCCTGTTCGCGAAGGAATGCGACTTCAAGTGGGGCGCCCAGACGCCCGACCAGCTGCCGGAAGCCGACCTGCCGGAGGTGGCCTTCGCCGGCCGCTCCAACGTCGGCAAGTCGAGCCTCGTCAACGCCCTGACCGGACGCAAGACGCTGGCCCGCACGTCCAACACGCCGGGGCGGACGCAGCAGCTGAACTTCTTCGACCTGGGCGGCCGGCTGAAGCTGGTGGACATGCCCGGCTACGGCTACGCCAAGGAATCGAAGGAGAAGGTGGAGGCCTGGAACGACATGGTCCGGCGCTACCTGAAGGGCCGGGTCACGCTGCGCCGCGCGCTGGTGCTGATCGATTCGCGCCATGGCCTGAAGCCGAACGACGACGAGATCATGACGATGCTGGACAAGGCCGCCGTGCCCTACGTCGTCGTGCTGACCAAGGCCGACAAGGTGCGGTCGCAGGAGCTGGCCGAGGTCACCAAGCGGTGCGAGGCCGGGCTGAAGAAGCACCCCGCCGCCTTCCCGCAGGTCCACATCACCAGCTCCGAGAAGGGCCTGGGCATCGCGGAGCTGCGGGCCAGCCTCGCGGCACTCGCCGCGGAGTAACCCGGTGCCCCCCGCGCTGACGCCGGCGCTGCTGTTCCTGGTCCAGGCGATCCTGCTGATCGCCGGGCCGTTCCTGCTGTGGCGGCTGTGCGGGGTGAAGCATGTGGCCCCGATGGTGGTCATCCAGATCCTGTTCGGCATCGCGCTCGGCCCTTCCGGGCTGGGGCACTTGGCACCGGGCCTCTGGGGCGCGCTGTTCGCCCCGGCGTCCCTGGCGCCCCTCTCGGGGCTGGCGCTGCTGGCTGTGGTGTTCTTCGCCTTCCTGACCGGGCTGCACCTGGACGTGGACGAGCTGCGCGGGCGCGGGCGCGGTTTCGTGGCGGTCAGCCTGTCGAGCATGCTGGTGCCGACCCTGCTCGGCGGCGCGCTCGGCCTGTGGATCGCCGGCGCCTTTCCGGGCATGGCGGGGCCGAAGGCGGAGCCCTGGCTGTTCGCCGCCGGCTTCGGCATCTGCGTCGGGGTGACCGCCCTGCCCGTGCTGGGCGCCATCCTGCGCGAGATGGGCCTTCTGGAGGAGCGGGTCGGCCGCCTGGCGCTGGGCTATGCCGCGGTGAACGACGCGCTGCTCTGGGTGCTGATCACCGCCGTGCTGGCCTGGGCGGCGGGCGGGACCGAGGGCCTGGGCGGCGTGGCGGCGGTCGCGGTGCTGGGCTTCGCCTATCTGGCCCTCACCGAACTGGTCGCCCGCCCCCTGCTGAGCCGCCTGCTGGACCGCGTGGCGCCCGACGGCCGGGTCGGCGACACCGCCGTGGTCGTCACCTGCACAGCACTTCTGGCCTCCGCCGCGGTGACGGAGCTGATCGGCCTGCACTACATCCTGGGCGCCTTCGTGGCCGGCACCGTCGTGCCGCGCCGGCTCGCCGCCGCCGTGCTGGACCGGCTGGAGCATTTCGCCACGCTGGTCCTGCTGCCCTTCTTCTTCACCCTGACCGGGCTGAAGGTGGATTTGGACCTCGCCGCCTCCGCGCAATGGTGGGTCTTCGCGCTCGCCACCGTCACGACGCTGGTCGGCAAGACGCTGGGCACCGCCATCCCCGCCCGCCTGACCGGCGAGAGCTGGCGGGATTCCTGGAGGCTCGGCGCCCTGATGCCGTGCAAGGGGCTGATGGAGGTCATCGTGCTGACCATCCTGCTGGAAGCCGGCGTCCTGTCCGGGGCCTGCTTCTCCGCGATGGTGCTGATGGCCGTCACGGCGACCGCGCTGACCCAGCCGATGACGGTGCTGGTGGGGCGGGTCGCGCGGGTCCGCGTGGCGTGAGGGTTGGTTTCTTGGGGGACAACAGGGTTTTCACGGATTTCACGGATTTGAGCGCGGATTTCACGGAAGATTATGCTTGCTGAGCCGTGGCTGATCGAAAAGCCCTGGCTGAGCCAAGATCAAAGAAAAATCCGTGTCATCCGTGTCAAAATCCGTGCAATCCGTGAAAACCCTGTTGCCCGCAACGGAGCGACACCCCGTCACTTCGGCTTGCCGTCCCCGCTGCCTTCGTCCTTGCGCGGCTTGATCTCCCCCTGGCCCTTCTCGATCTTGCGCGCGTTCTCCTCCAGCTCCTCCTTGTGGGCTTCGGTGAAGGGGTTGCGCGGGGTCGGCAGGATGCGGTCGTTCATGGTCTCGTCCCGTTCGGTTGCCACTCGGTTGCCATTCGGTTGTATGATCTCGAACCATGCAGCCTTTCGAGGGTTCCCGGCTGAAAAAGCCCACTAGGCACCCCCGGAGCTTTCCGTTAAAGAGTCCGCCAATGTCCACCCTGACGAACGGCTCTCCCGTGCAGAACACCACCCGCGACGAGTGGCTCGCCAAGGCCCGCACCCTGTCCGAAGCCCTGCCCTACATGCGCCGCTACGCCGGGCGCACCTTCGTCATCAAGTACGGCGGCCACGCCATGGGTGACGACAGCCTGGCGGAGAGCTTCGCCCGCGACATCGTCCTGCTGAAGCAGGTCGGCATCAACCCCGTGGTCGTGCACGGCGGCGGGCCGCAGATCGGGCAGATGCTGCAGCGGCTGGCGATCAAGTCGAGCTTCATCGACGGCCTGCGCGTCACCGACAAGGAGACGGTCGAGGTGGTGGAGATGGTGCTGGCCGGCTCCATCAACAAGCAGATCGTCGCCGCCATCAACAACGCCGGCGGCCGCGCCGTCGGCCTGTCGGGCAAGGACGGCAGCCTGATCACCGCGCGCAAGCTGCGCCGCACCCAGCGGGACCCGGACAGCAACATAGAGAAGGTGCTGGACCTGGGCTTCGTGGGCGAGCCGTACCAGGTGAACCCGTCGATCATCACCTCGCTGGCCCAGTCGGACATCATCCCGGTCATCGCCCCGATCGGCTTCGATCGCCAGGGCGACACCTACAACATCAACGCCGACACCGCCGCCGGGGCCGTCGCCTCCGCGCTGGGCGCCACGCGCTTCTTCCTGCTGACGGACGTGGCCGGCGTGATGGACAAGAACAAGGACATCATCGCCAAGATGTCGCTGGAGCAGGCCCGCGCGGCCATCGCCGACGGCACCGCGACGGGCGGCATGATCCCGAAGATCGAGACCTGCATCGACGCCGTCGAGCAGGGCGTGGACGCCGCCGTCATCCTGGACGGCCGGGTGCCGCACGCCCTGCTGCTGGAGATCTTCACGGAGGGCGGGGCCGGCACGCTGATCGGCCGCGAGTAAGACCGGCCGCGGGTAAAATCGGCCGCGAGCAAAATCGGAAGGGGCCTTCATGTCCGACGTCCGCAAGGAGTTGCTGCGCCAGATGAAGGCCATCCGCGAGCGGATGGACCCGAAGCTGCTGGAACGCGCCAAGCTGTCCGTCTTCGGCAAGGTCCCCTTCGACCGCGATTCCGCGAAGGAGGCCGTCGGCCACTTCCTGGACTCCCGGAAGGACGGCGGCGCCTTCCGCCGCAAGCTGGAAGCCGAGCTGCGCAAGGACGGCGGCCCCGCCGAGCTGGACCTTCCGGCAAAGGCGGATGAGGCCCCCCCGCCGAAGCCCCGCCGCGTCGGCCGCATCGTCTGACGGCGGCGCTCCGGCATGCTGCACGCATTCGTCAAGGACGGCGGCACGCTGCGCTGGTCCAAGGAGGCCGAGCAGGACGCCGAGCAGAATGGCGGCCCGCTTCCGGCCGCGACCACCTGGATCGACCTGCTGAATCCCACACCGGAGGAGTTGGCCCGCGCCGAGGCGCTGATGGGCGTGGCCCTGCCGACGCGCGAGCAGATGGCGGAGATCGAGGAATCGAGCCGCCTGCGCATCACCCCCGGGGCCGTGCACATGACGGTGATGGCCCTGCTGTGGGCGGACACCGACCGCCCGAGCATCGTCCCGGTCAGCTTCGTGCTGGCCGGCGGGCGGCTCGCCACCATCCACCCCGTCGATCCGCAGCCCTTCCTGGCCTTCCGCCGCCGTGTCACACGCAGCGGATGCCCAGTGGCGAAAGGGGCGGCGACCGGCGGCGAAGCGGTCCTGGCGGCGCTGGTCGAGGCCATGGTGGAGCGCACGGCCGGCGTGCTGCGCCGCGTCGGGCTGGAACTGGACACCATGAGCAGCCGCGCCTTCCGCGGCCGCGCCCTGCCCTCCCGCACCGAGAAGAGCGACGACACCCGCACGCTGAAGCGCATCGGCCACACCGGCCATCTGGTCGGCAAGGCGCATGTCAGCCTGGCGAGCCTTCACCGCATGCTGACCTTCCTCGCCCGCGGGGAGGGCTGGACCGCCGCCAAGCCGACCCGGCGCTGGGCGCGCGCGACCCTGCAGGACGTCGTGGGGTTGAGCGAGTACGCGCGCTTCCTGGCGGGCAAGGTCGGGCTGCTGCTGGACACCACGCTGGGCCAGATCAACGTCGAGCAGAACGAGATCGTGAAGATCGTCTCGATCCTGACGGTGGGCCTGTTCCCGCCGACCCTGGTCGCGACCGTCTACGGCATGAACTTCGCCGGCATGCCGGAAAAGAGCTGGGAGTGGGGGTACCCGCTGGCCATCCTGCTGATGGTCCTGTCCGCCCTGCTCCCGATGCTCTATTTCCGGTCGCGGCGTTGGTTGTAAAGCCGCCCTGGGGGGGGCGGCGCTGGTTGTAGCCGCCCCGGTTACCAGCCGCTGAACAGCGTTTTGAAGGGGATGTGCAGATAGCCGCCGGCCGTGTTCACGCCCGGATTCTTCCGGGTGATGCCGGCGTTGGAGATGTGCGACAGGTAGGCGGACACGCGCATCTGGTTGTCGAACTCGTAGCCGACCTCGATCTGGCTGCGGAATTCCAGCGCGGAGCCCAGGTTCTTGCTGCCGCCGCGCCGCCAGAAGCCCAGGCCGACGCTCGGCGTGACGACCACCGGCCCAAGCTTCAAATCGGCCAGGAAGCCGCCGCCGCCGTACAGCATGCCGTCGATCGTGGTTTCCACGCCCAGCCAGGGGTGGATCTGCGCGTAGGGTTCGGTGAAGGGCAGCAGGGAGTAGCCAAAGCGGTATTCCAGCCGCAAATCGAGCGACCGGTTGCGGGGCGTGTCCGTCGACTCCTGGAAAACGATGGAGTCATAGGCCCCCACGCCGAAGCTGACCAGATCGGGGGAGGAGGCCGCGTGCACGCGCCCTGCGAAGGGCATGCTCAAAGACAAGGCAGAAAGAGCAGCAACCACCAAGTATTTTCGGATCGCGCGCATGAAGCCTCCCAGTCTCGACCGCGAAGCAACATGAGTGTTATTTGTCCGCGAATGAATTGCGCCGATGGTGGTATGACCCCGGCGCAGAAGCAGGGCGAAACATCTACGCCGTTCGGGTTTCGGCCGCAGCCTCCCCGTGGTGCGTGGCCTCCCGGGCCTCGCGGCTTTCTGAAAGTTTCTCGCGCGTCGTTAAAAACTTTTCTTTTACCTCAAGCCATTCCTTCAGGATTTTTCCCATCGCGAAGACGAAAAGCCCATGCGCCGTGGTGACCTCCACGCCGATGAAATCCTCCAGCATGGTGTCGAACAGTTCGAGCACCGCCGTCAGCAGCAGGAAGGCGGAAACAGCGATTTGGGCGAAGGAAGGCCATTGGGACAAGCGCATTGCGCGAACTCCGGGCGCGAGGATCCGCTCAGGACGATCAAGGAGCGGACATCATACGCGCGGCATGGCGCAACCTCAACGTCATCGTCCCCATGGGTTGTGCAGAGGCAGCCTCAGGCCAAGGACAGGAGGATGGACCAGCCGAGAAGCACGGCGTTGACCGTCAAGGTCACCGACATGCCCGGCGCGCGGGCGTAGGGATGGGCGAGGTAGCCGGCCCAGAACAGCAGGCGCCCCACCACGAACAGGATGGTCGCCACGGTCGCCGCCCCGAGATCCGGCAGGGGAGCCTGCGCCACCAGCGCGGCCAGCGCCGGCAGGAAGATCAGGGTCTGCTCCACCGTGTTGCTCAGTACGCGCTGGCTGACCCGGTGGAACCGCGACTCGGGATCGTCGATGGGGTTCAGGGCGACCGACCGGGTCCGCGCCAGCATGACGCCGCCCACGGCCAGGAACAGGACCAACGCCGGCCACAGGGCCAGACGCGCCCAGAAGGCCATGCGCGCGCCGGGGTTGGCGATCCCCTCCGGCGGCGCGACGATCGCGGACAGCAGCCAGAAGGCCGCGAGTGCCAGCGCCACGGCCGTCAGGTTGACGGTGGCCGCCAGCCCCAGAAGACGGGTCTTCCTGCCGGCGGCCATGGCGCGTCCTCAGCCCAGGCCCTTCTGGCCCATATCGAGGAACTTTTGGCGGCGCTGGGCGCGCAGGGCGGCGCCGTCCAGCCCCTCCAGATCGCGCAGCGACTCCTCGATGGCGTCGCCGAGCGCCTTCACCGTCTCCGCCGGGTCGCGGTGGGCGCCGCCGATGGGCTCGCTCACCACCCGGTCGATGACGCCGAGTTCCTTGAGGTCCTGGCTGATCAGGCGCAGCGCGATCGCCGCCTCCCCCGCCATGTCGGGGTTGCGCCACAGGATCGACGCGCAGCCCTCCGGCGAGATGACGGAGTAGATGGCGTGCTCCAGCATCAGCACCCGGTCGGCCGTCGCGATGGCGATGGCGCCGCCCGAGCCGCCCTCGCCGATCACCGCGGCCACCATGGGCACGGCGAGGCGCAGGCAGCGCTCGATGCTCTTGGCGATGGCCTCGGCCTGGCCGCGCTCCTCCGCCTGGACGCCGGGGAAGGCGCCGGCGGTGTCGACCAGCGACACGACGGGCAGGTTGAAGCGGTCGGCGAGGTCCATCAGGCGCTGGGCCTTGCGGTAGCCCTCGGGCTTCGCCATGCCGAAGTTGTGGCGCACGCGCGTTTCCGTGTCGTGCCCCTTCTCCTGGCCGATGACCACCACCGAACGGCCGCGGAACCGGCCCAGGCCGCCGATGACCGCGCGGTCTTCGGCGAAGGCGCGGTCGCCGGCCAGCGGCGTGAAGTCCTCGATCAGCCCTTTCACATAGTCCAGGCAGTGCGGCCGGTTGGGGTGGCGCGCCACCTGCACCTTCTGTGCGGGGGTGAGCTTGGCGTAGGTCTGCCGCAGGAGCTTGTCGACCTTGGTCTGCAGCTTGGTGACCTCGTCGGCGATGTTGATGTCGCCGGCGTTGGTCAGGTGGCGCAGCTCTTCGATCTTGCCTTCAAGCTCGGCGATCGGCTTTTCGAATTCGAGGAAGGTTTGCATGCCGGAAGGATCACGGACCGATATAGATAGGACGCGGACGTCGCGGACCGGCCTTGGTAGCACGGTGCGGCGCGGCGACGCCACAGGTTATCGCGCGGCATTATGCCCAAAAACGCGGCGCCCCTAAAGCCGATGGCCGAGAAGCCGATGGCCCAGCAGCCGGCGCCCGAAGGCGACCAGCAGCACGCCGGCGACGATCACCGCCGCTCCGCCCCAGATCCAGGCGGAATAGCGCTCCCCGAAGACCAGCGTGCCGGTGCCGAGCCCCACCGCCGTCGCCACATAGCCGATCTGGCTGAGATAGACCGGCCCGGCCACGACCTGGAGCCGGAAATAGAGGATGTAGGTGAAGGCGGTCACCGCGATCTGCAACGCGGCGAGGCCCGGCGCCAGCCAGAGCTTCGGCAGATCCCCCACCGCCCCGGTGGCGAGCAGGGCCAGCGCCACCCACGCCGCGCCGCCGAGCATGGTGCCGGCCGCCAGCGCCAGCGGCTTCGCCCCCGGCGGCCAGGCGGCCGTGCGGTAGATGTTGCCGGCCGCGACCGAGACCGGCATCAGGAAGGCCAGCGCCATCCAGCCGGCGAGGTCCGGCGACGGCAGGCTGCCGCGCGGCCCCACGATCATCAGCGCGCCGGCGAAGCCCAGCCCGATGCCCGCCGCCCGCCAGCGGTCCGGCCGCTCGATGCCCACCGCCGTGGCCAACAGCAGGGTCAGGATCGGCGGCAGCGTGTAGACGACCGACGACAGGCCGGCGCCCAGCGGCGGCATGACGAAGAACAACACCACGTTGGGCAGCGCCACGGACAGGAAGCCGGACACCGCGAAATAGCGCAGATACCGCCCGGTCAGCGGCACCGGCGCCCCCTTGGCCCGCGCCAGCGCCGCCAGGATCGCCCCGGCGCCGAACATCATGGAAAAGGCCCAGGGCAGCGGCGGCACGCCCGCCGCCTGGGCGAACTTCGTCGCCGGAACGATCGCCCCGATCAGCCCGCCCGTGGTGAGCAGGAGCAGAAGCGATTCGAGGCCGTGGGAGGAGCCGCGCGGGGCTGGCCGGGCGGCGGGGGAGGATGCGGACACGGGAGCGCTTCGGGTCATCCCGGCCGCCGGGCGGGTTGCTGGTTCCGCCGCCAGCCATCCTCCAGGTCTTCGGGAAAATCCGGGCTCAAGGTCTGGTCGAGGGTGAACGGATTGCCTTCCGGGAAGCGATCGGCCGGCAAATCCGTCTCGCGGGCGGCTTCGCGGCGGGCAAGCTGGTAGGCCTTGTCGAACAGGACCGGGAGCTTCGGCGCGAGGCTCGGGTTTTCCTCCAGCGCCAGGGCCGCGTTGTCGCGCTCGCGCTGGATGGTGTTGCGCCAGCTTCGGGACCGGCGCTCCGGCTGTTCCTGCCATTTCAGGAGGTGAAGAAGGATCAGGCGCAGGCAGCTCCGCAGCCGGTCCGCTTCGCTGCGGCCCATGCTCTCGATCTCCTCGGCGAGGTTTTCGACGTCCACCTCGGACAGCTTGCCGGCACGCAGAAGCCCGGCCTGCTCCTGCGTCCAGCCGTAGAAATCGTCCTCATAGGCGGCGGCGTTGCGTCCCATTCCCGGCCTCCGGTTTATGGCCTCCCGGCTCAGCGGGATATGGTAACGGCCGAACCGCCGCCCAAGGAAGCCCCCGCTCACACCCCCTGGGCGACGATGTGGTCGTAGGCGGGCAGGGTCAGGAAGTCGACGAAGTCCTTGCGCTCCACGAGGTCGCGGAACAGCACGGCGGCCTCCTCGTACTGGCCGACGTCGAAGGCGGCGGCGCCGACGCGGTCCTTCCAGGCGGCCAGTTCCTCGTCGATGACGGCGTCCACCAGCTCCATGGTGACCGGGCGGCCGTCGTCGAGCGCCGCGCCGTGGTGAAGCCACTGCCAGACCTGGGTGCGGCTGATCTCCGCGGTCGCGGCGTCCTCCATCAGGTTGAACAGCGGCACGCAGCCGATGCCGCGCAGCCACGCCTCGATGTAGCCGATGGCGACCGCGACATTGTTGCGCAGTCCCTTCTCCGTCTTCGGCCCGTCCGGCACCGTCAGCAGGTCGGCGGCGGCGACGGTCACGTCGGTGCGCTTGCGGTCGATCTGGTTGGGGGTGGGCATGTAGGTGTTGAACACCTCCATCGCCACCGGAACGAGGCCGGGGTGCGCCACCCAGGTGCCGTCGTGGCCGTTGGACACCTCCCGCTCCTTGTCGGCGCGGACGCGGGAGAAGGCCGTCTCGTTGGCCGACGGATCGTCCTTCACAGGGATATAGGCGGCCATGCCGCCGATGGCCGGGGCGCCGCGCTTGTGGCAGGTCCGGATCGCCAGCAGGCTGTAGGACTGCAGGAAATGCGTCGCCATGGTGACCTCCGCCCGGTCGGGCAGGACGGCGGCGGGGTCGTTGCGGAACTTCTTGATGAAGCTGAAGATGTAGTCCCAGCGCCCGCAGTTCAGGCCGGCGGAGTGGTCGCGCAGCTCGTAGAGGATCTCGTCCATCTCGAAGGCGGCCAGGATCGTCTCGATCAGCACCGTCGCCTTGATGGAGCCGTGCGGGATCTTCAGGTAATCCTCGGCCAGCGTGAACACCTCGTTCCACAGCCGCGCCTCGAAATGGCTTTCCAGCTTCGGCAGGTAGAAATAGGGGCCGGAGCCGCGCTCCAGCAATTCCCTGGCGTTGTGGAAGGCGAAGAGCGCGAAGTCGAACAGCGCGCCGGAGATCGGTTCGCCGTCCAGCAGGACGTGCTTTTCCTCCAGGTGCCAGCCGCGCGGGCGGACCTTCAGCACGGCGGTCCTGTCGTTCAGCCGGTACTTCTTGCCGGTAGCCGGGTCGTCATGGCTGATCGTCCGGCGCACGGCGTCGCGCAGGTTGATCTGCCCCTCCACCTGGTTGGTCCAGGACGGGCAGAGCGAGTCCTCGAAATCGGCCATGAAGACCTTCGCGCCGGAGTTCAGCGCGTTGATGATCATCTTGCGCTCCACCGGGCCGGTGATCTCCACCCGGCGGTCGAGCAGGTCGTGCGGCAGCGGGGCAATGGTCCACTCCGCCTCGCGCACCGCGCGGGTCTCCGGCAGGAAGCCCGGCTTCTCCCCCCGGTCCAGCAGGGCCTGCCGCTTGGCGCGCACATCGAGAAGGCGCAGCCGCTCCGACCCGAAGCGCCCCTCCAGCTCCGCCAGGAAGGCCAGCGCCTCCGGCGTCAGGATGGCGTCGAAGCCCGGCTTGATCGGACCCAGGATCTCCAGACCGGAAATGGTCGTGCCCATGCGTGTTCCCCCCGAACGGAGCGGCGCGTCGTTGCGTGGCCGCTCAACACCAGTTGGCCAATTGGCCCAATTGGTTCAGGGATATACCACAGCGGAGGGGGTCGAACCAATGGCGCATCGCACGGATCGGTCGTGCCAAGCGGTCGCGGCGTAACACTATTGCGTACGTACGGTCTTCCGCCGCGCCAGGGGGTGGTGCTCGTGCACGACCTGTTTCAACCGTTCCGAGACCACGTGCGTGTAGATCTGGGTGGTGGCGATGTCGGCGTGGCCCAGCATCTTCTGGACGGAGCGCAGGTCGGCGCCGCGGTCGAGCAGGTGCGTGGCGAAGGCGTGGCGCAGCACGTGGGGGCTGACCTTCTCCGGGTCGATGCCCGACTCGATGGCCAGCTCCTTCAGCAGCTGGGCGAAGCGCTGGCGGGTCAGGTGGCCGTTGGTGGAGCTGCGCGACGGGAACATGAAGGCCACCGGCCCGCCCTCCCGACCCGCGAGGATGAAGTGGCTGCGCCAGGGCAGGTAGGCGGCCAGCGCGGCCGAGGCGGGCTCCGACAGCGGGACCATGCGCTCCTTCCCGCCCTTGCCGCGCACGATCAGGCCGCGCCCGTCGCGCAGGATGGACGCCATGGGCAGGCCGACCAGCTCCGACACGCGCAGGCCGGTGGCGTAGAGCACCTCCAGCAGCGCCACCAGCCGCAGCCCCTCCGGCCCGCCGCGGGTCTGGGCGGCGTCGATCATGCGGGTGACCTCGTCCACCGTCAGGATCTTGGGAAGCGGCCGGCCCTGCTTGGGGCTGTCGAGCGCCGAGGCCGGGTCGTCCTGGCGCCGCCCTTCCGACACCAGGAAGCGGTAGAACTGGCGCATGGCCGACAGGCGCCGCGCCACGGTGCGCGGGGCGGCCGGCTTCTGGTCGCCGCCGCCGGCCGCGTGCTGGTAGGCCAGATAGCCGCGCAGGTCCTCCGTCCCGGCCTTGTCCAGCGGCAGGCCGCGCTGGGCGAGCCAGAGGCCGAGGTCGGCGAGATCGCGCTCGTAGGCCATGCGCGTGTTCAGCGCGGCCCCGCGCTCCGCCGTCAGCATGTCGAGGAAAGCGTCCACGTGCGGCGACGCGGCGACCGGCCTCGGCTTGCAGGGGCGTCCGCGCCGCTTGGCCCCGGTGCTGTTGGCGGGGGGCTTCGTCTGGGTCGTCTTTGGGGGCATTCGGGTCATCCAGCCAGGGCTGCGGCGGCTTCGCGGGCGACGGCGCGGGCGTCGGCCTCCAGGCCCACGGCGCGCAGGCCCGCCACCACACGGGCCACCACCACGGGCGAGGCGGCGGCCGGCCCACCCTCCCCCAGCAGCAGAAGGGCGGCAAGCACGGTTTCCCCGGTCCGGCCGGCGGCGGAGGCGTCCTTCAGCCGCTCCCACAAAGCGGGGTTCGGAAGCATGGGAGTCATTTGCGCCGCAGGGGCCTCGCCGTCGGCGGCGCGCAGCCAGGCGTCGTCCGGCACCGTCACGCCGACCGCCTGCAACAGGGCGAGCTGGCCGGCGACTCGCGCCCGGGCCGCGGCGTCGGCGCCGCGCAGCGCCTCGTCCATCCAGCCGGCAAGACCCATGTTCCCCGCCGGGGCGCCGCTGGCGATTACGGACAGCGGCCACAGCCGCGCCACCTCGGCCGTCGGCCGGCCGCGCAGCGCGAGGTCGTGCCAGCGCCGGCCCGCGTCGGCGCGGCCCAGCGCGAAATAGAGACGCGCGGCGGCCGGGGCCAGCGCCGCGGCGTCCGGGGTCGGCGACACGGTGTCGAGCATCCCCGCCGCCGCGGCCCCCAGCGGACCGGCCAGCAGCGGCGCGTCCACGAGGTCCACGGCCAGCCGCGCCAGCTCCACCCGGCGCCGGCCGTCCATCGCGGCCAGGAAGGCCCGCTGCACCAGCGCCCGCGTGCGGGCGGAGCGGTCACGGGCCGCCATGTCCTTCAACTGGACCGGATCTTCGCTGTTGGAGGGGCCTTTGGAGGGAACCGCGTGGTAGGCGTCGGCCAGTTGGCGCGCGTCCAGGAACAGGGCCGCGGCGGCGCGCTCGGCGGCGGTGACGCGGGTCGCGGGGTCGGTCGCCGGGCTGGTGGCCACGGCGGCGAGGCGCGCCGGGTCGGTCAGGGCCAGGACGTCGGGCGGCGCGCCGAACTGGAGCGCGCGCAGGGCCGCCAGGGTCACCGGGCCGGGATCCTTCAAGCCGGGCAAGCCGCGCAGCGCGGGCGGCGGGCCGCCGGCCATCGCCTCCGCCAGGGCCGGGAACAGGCGGTCGCCGCCCGGCTGCTCCCGCAGCATGTCGAGCGCGAGGCCGGCGTCCGAGGCCTCCGCCGCCTTTCCGGCGCGCAGGCGGCAGAACAACTCCACCCGCTGCCAATAGGCGCCGGCAAAGGGCTTGGCACGCTCCTGCGCGGCGGCGCAGTCCAGGGGGCCGGCGAGCATTTGCGCGTCGGTCAGGGCGCGGGCGGCGCCCTCGTCGGCCAGGACCTCGGGCAGCAGGGACGCCAGGTCGGCGGCACCGCGCGGGTCGCCCATGGCCGCCAGCTTCTCCACCCGCAGGGCGCCGAAGCGGCGCGGCGGGGCGGGCTCGCCCGGGGCCGCCTGGGGCGAACCGCGGCTGAGCAGGAGCCGGCGCTGCAGTTCCTTGACGGCGGGCGACGGGGTGGCGACGGGCAGTTCGGGCAGAAGGCGCAGCAGGACGGCGCGCGGCAGGCCCTGCCAGGGGTTGCCGCCCAGGCCCCGGGCGCCGTCCAGCGTGCCGGCCCCGTCGGGGTCGAGCGGCCCCAGCGTCTCCACCTGGATCGCGGCGGGAGGCGCCACCTTGGGCACCACGTCGAAGGACGGGGGCTGGGGTGCCGGCGGCTCCACGAGCGTCACGGGCGGCGGCGGAACGGCAGCGGGGGGTGCTGCGGGCGGCAGCACCGGCACCAGCCGAATCGGCGGGCCGACGCGGCTGTCCTGCGCGAGCGCCGGCGCTGCGATCGAAAAAGCGGTCGAGACGGCGAACGCACCGGCGGCCACGACGGTGAAGGCCGCGGGCCGGCGCGGTCGCCCGGCGGTTATCCCGGCGTCAGCGGGGGAACCGCTCATCCGGAATGACCTTTTCCACCGTCTTCGACGGTGCCGGCATGTCCCAGGACGCGAGGAACGCCATGCCGCCGCCGACAACGAGCAGAAGCAGGACGAAGAGTACGGAAATGACCCGGCTCATGGTGATCGGTGACGTGTTTCTGTGGAAGGAACGGCGGCGCTGTATCACGGTCTGCGTCCGTGCGGCTTGGGACAAGGATGCGCTTCATGCTAAAGCATCGCGAACCCGTCCGCGCCGCTGACCCGATGGTCGATGACCGCAGGACGTACCACCTTAGACGCACGGCACGGTTCGGCGCAACAACCGGTCGTGCGGCAGGTCTGGATTTGGACGCCGGTATCAGGGATTTCGCAACGTCATGACCGCTCGCGCACCGTCACACACCCCGCCTCAGAGCCCGCCTTCAGGCCCGGCGAAGACCCTGCCGAAGACGGTCGTGCTCGTGGGCCTGATGGGTGCGGGCAAGAGCGCCATCGGCCGGCGCCTGGCCGCGCGCCTGCACCTGCCCTTCGTCGACGCCGACACGGAGATCGAGGCGGCCGCCGGCTGCACCATCGCGGAAATCTTCGCCCGCGACGGCGAGGCGGTCTTCCGGTCCGTGGAGCGCAAGATCATCGCCCGCCTGCTGACGGAGCAGCCCGTGCACATCCTGGCGACCGGCGGCGGCGCCTTCATGGACCCGGAGACGCGCGCGATGATCCGTCGGCACGGCCTGTCGGTGTGGCTGCGCGCGGAGCTGGACGTGCTTCTGGCGCGCACCGCCCGGCGCACCCACCGGCCGCTGCTGAACTCCGGCGACCCGAAGGAGATCCTGCAGCGGCTGATGACCGCCCGCTACCCCGTCTACGCGGAGGCCGACCTGACGGTGATCAGCGACGAACGCCCGCCGGAGGCGACGGTGGAGCAGGTGCTGGACGCGCTGGAGGCGCATTTCGGCATCGCCCTGCGGCACAGCGGTCATCAGGGCGGCCACCACCGACACCACGCCGCCCATTCCTCCGACAAGACCTGACACAGCACGGACCGGGACCCGACCATGACCACTTCCGTCACCGACACCGTCCGCCTCGACCTCGGTCCGCGCAGCTACGACATCCTGGTCGGCGACGGCGTGCTGGCCGACGCCGGCCCGCGCATCGCCGCGGTCACCCGGGGCCGGGCCCCCATCGTCGTCACCGACGAGAACGTCGCGCCTCTGCACCTGCCCACGCTGGAACGCACCCTGCGCGAGACCGGCGTGGAGCCGACCCAGGCCATCGTCCTGCCGGCCGGCGAGAAGACCAAGGACTTCGCCCATTTCGAGCGGCTGATGGACGCCATCCTGGAGCGCGGGATCGAGCGGTCGGCCGTGCTGCTGGCGCTGGGCGGCGGGGTGATCGGCGACATCACCGGCTTCGCCGCGGCATCGGCGCTGCGCGGCATCGACTTCATCCAGGTGCCGACGACGCTGCTGAGCCAGGTGGACAGCTCGGTCGGCGGCAAGACCGGCATCAACAGCCGGCACGGCAAGAACCTCATCGGCGCCTTCCACCAGCCGAAGCTGGTCATCGCCGACACCGCCACGCTGGACACGCTGCCGCGGCGCGAGGTGCTGGCCGGCTACGCCGAGGTGGTGAAGTACGGGCTGATCCGCCTGCCCGACTTCTTCGCGTGGCTGGAGCAGAACGGCCCCCGCGTGGTGGCCGGCGACAGCGACGCCCGCCGGTACGCCGTCACCGCCAGCTGCCGCGCCAAGGCCGACATCGTCGGCGTGGACGAGCGGGAGAGCGGCGACCGCGCGCTCCTGAACCTCGGCCACACCTTCGGCCACGCGCTGGAGGCGGCGACCGGCTTCGGCGCCCGCCTGCTGCACGGGGAGGCGGTGTCCATCGGCATGGTCCTGGCCTTCGACCTGTCGGTGCGGCTCGGCCTCTGCCCCGCGGCGGACGCCGACCGGGCGCGGGCGCATCTGGCCGGCGTCGGCCTGCCGGTCCGCCCGACCGACGTGCCGGGGGTGGAGTGGGACGTCGACGGGCTGATCCTGTCCATGGCCAAGGACAAGAAGGTGAAGGATGGCCGCATCACCTTCGTGCTGGTGCGCGGCTTGGGCGACGCCTTCACCCTGCGCGACGTCGAGCCGGCGCAGGTGCGCGCCCTGCTGGAGGATGCCGTTTCCGGGAATTGACGCGCGGGTATCACAACCGGATGCCTTGACCGCTGGCTGAACGAACTGTCAGAATTCCCTATCGTCTCGATTCGCGCCCTATCGGGCGCCGAGTCGCTGCCCAACGAGGGAGTAGAGACATGCCGAATCGCAAGCTCATGCCCGACGTCATCAAGGACCAGCAGCTCGCAACCCTCCCGCCGGACGCCACCGCCCGCGACGCCGCCGTGCTGATGGCGGAGCGGCGGGTGGCCGCCGTCCTGGTGACGGAAGGCCGGCTGCTGAAGGGAATCGTCACGGAGCGCGACCTGACCGCCCGAGTCGTCGCCGCCGGCCGCGACGCCGCCGCCACGCGCCTTGCCGAGGTGATGACCGCCAACCCCGACACGCTGGGGCCGAACGCCCGCGCCATCGAGGCGCTGGAGCTGATGGAGCGGCGCCATTACCGCCACCTGCCCGTCACCGCCGACGGGCCGGACGGCGGCGCGGTGCTGGGAATCGTGTCGATCCGGGACCTGTTCGCCGTGGTGCGCGCGCATCTGGAGGACGAGATCCGCGACCGCGAGGCCTTCATCTTCGGGTCGAACTATTCCGTCGGCATGTCCCCGTGATGGGGTCCGGCTGATGGAACCCGGATGATGCTGCCCAGTTGATGTTGCCCAGTTGATGTTGCCCAGTTGATGCTGCAATGCGGCGGGGCCGGCTTGACCTGAACGCTGGCCCCGCCGATATTCCTTCAACCCACAAACACGCCGTCCCAGCAAGACGGCCTCTGCCAAGAAAACGGGCCGGTTTGCATCGAATCGGCCAGGACCACCCGAGACCAGAGAGCCCCATGCCGCTGTCCGAACCCGCCGCCCGCGAGCCGATCCACACCCGGGAGGTCACCTGCCGGGGCTTTCGGCGGGCCGACGGCCTGTGGGACATCGAAGGCCACCTGACCGATGTGAAGGCCTACGAATTCACCACGGAGCAGCGCGGACAGATCCTGCCCGGCGACCCGGTGCACGGCATGTGGATCCGCCTGACGGTGGACGACAGCCTGACGGTCCGGGCAGTGGAAGCGGTGACGGAGAAGAGCCCCTACCGCACCTGCGGCGCGGTGCTCCCGAACTTCCAGCGCCTGGTCGGGCTGAAGATCGCCACCGGCTGGACCCGCGCCGTGAAGGAGCGTCTGGGCGGCGTGCAGGGCTGCACCCATCTGGTGGAGCTGCTGGGCCCGGTCGCGACCACGGCGTTCCAGACCATCTACCCGATCCTGGCCCGCGAACAGGCGGCGAAGGCGAAGAGCGGCGAAACGGGCGAGGCCATGCTGAGCACCAAGCGGCCGGTCCTGCTGAACACCTGCCACATCTTCGACAGCAACGGCGAGGTCGTGCGCAAGAACTGGCCCGACCACTACACCGGCGGTACGGAAAAGGCGGCGGAAGCGGCCGACTGACCGCCTCCCACCGCCTTTTGGTCCGTTTCGCCCGTTGGTCCCGGCGCCGGGCTTGCGACTCGCCCGGGCTACGATTCGTAGGTCGCGCGCGAAACGTCGGTGAAGCCCATGGCCGGGAAGCCCGGCGGCGCCGCGATCGCCTGGGGGCCGGCGTCGCCCGCGGGCTGGTCGAGATCCTCCTGCTGCGGCAGTTCGAACGGCGTGCCGACGAAGGGGTCGCCGCCGCCGTGGCCGGCCCGCACATGGCCGTCCTCGGTGCAGGCCCGCCGGAAATAGGCGGCGATGAAGACGCGGACCGCCGAGGTCAGCGTCACCTCCACGCTGTCCGCCGCCAGGCCCTTGCGCCGCGCCTGCTCGTCCAGCCGCTCCTTGATCTGGGTGCAGAGCTTGTTGACGGTCAGCCCCTCGCGCCGCGCGATGTCCTCCAGCGCGTCCCACATGGACGGTTCCAGCCGCATGCTGGTGCGATGGCCGCCCACCATGATGTTCATGCTCTTCAGCGGCTCCACCCCCAGGCTGGGTATGGTGCTCACCCGCTTCTTCGGCCCGCGCTTCGCCATCCGCCGCTCTCTCCACGAAGCCGCCGGTGACGCGCGAGGGGTGCGTCGGTCACGGCGCGATAAATGGTTGCATGTGCCGCACTGTACTAAATACCGCGAGAATTGCAACCATAGCCGCACTCAAATTATGCTGACCGGAGAGAAAAGGACTCCCGATGGTTGCACGCATATGTATGCATTTCCGATGGCCGCTTCCGCTGCCGCTTTGACGGCGGCGAAAGCGGTCCCGGTGCCGTTCTAGTCGGCGTTGTTACCGGTTGGCCTCGTCCGGCGTGAGCGTGGTCAGGCCGAGCGCATGGATGCGTTCCGCCATTTCTTGGGCGAGCAGGCCGTAGACCATGCGCTGCCGCTCCACCCGCGACTTTCCGGCGAAGGCGGCGGAGACGATGGTGACGTGGAAGTGGGTTTCCCCTTCCGGGCGGGCCCCGGCGTGGCCGGCGTGGCGGCCGGACTCGTCGGCGATGTCCAGCGTCTCGGGGGCCAGGGCGTCGGTCAGCTTCTGGCGGATGCGGGTCGCGTATTCCATGGCGGGGATCCTGGACGGTGTCCTGCGGTTGGGTGCGCCGCTGAGGAGGGACCACGGCCGAGCCCGTGTCAAGGTTTCCGGCGGTCTTTCCGCGTCATGGGACCCGCCCCTTGCGTGCGCTTGCCAGAGTGGGTGCCTCTTCCCATACTTGCCTGATGACCAAGCAGCGCCCTCGTTACGACTTCAGCAGCTTCTCCCGGCCCCGCACCGCGACGCGCGCGTGCGACCATCCGGGCTGCGAGAGCGAGGGCGAATACCGCGCGCCGAAGAGCCGCACCCACCTCAACGACTACTACTGGTTCTGCCTGGACCATGTGCGCGAGTACAACCGCGCCTGGGACTATTACGCCGGCATGAAGCCCGAGCAGATCGAGGAGGAGGTCCGCCGCGACACGACGTGGCAGCGGCCCAGCTGGCCGCTCGGCTTCTGGGCGGTGCAGGAGAAGTTCCTGCGCGACCGCGCCATGCACGGCTTCAGCTTCGAGTTCGGCCGCGAGGCCGGCAAGGGCCAGTCGGAAGAGCAGAAGCAGCGCCGCCAGGCCGCCCGCACCGCGGAGGAGGAGGCGCTGGTGGTGCTGAACCTCAGCCCGCCGGTGGACTTCCCGCGGATCAAGGCCCGCTACCGCGAGCTGGTGAAAATTCACCATCCCGACGCCAACGGCGGGGACAAGGCGGCCGAAGAGAAGTTGAAGGAGATCAATCAGGCCTACAACACTCTAAAAGCCTGCTATGGTGTATGAACCCTGACGGTTGGGCCGGATCCGTTCGGCCGGGCCGCACCCGACCACAGACACTCGCTGGAACGATAAGAACCTCCCATGCCTTCTCAAGGAGCCACCCAGGCCAGCTCGGCCCTGTTCGATCACGTTCCCGACATCACCCTGTCGGTGCGTCAAGTCTTCGGCATCGACAGCGACATGCAGGTGCCGGCCTTCAGCCAGCGCACGGAGCATGTGCCGGACATCGATGAGGCCTACCGCTTCGACCGCGACACCACGCTCGCCATCCTGGCGGGCTTCGCCTACAACCGGCGCGTCATGGTCCAGGGCTATCACGGCACCGGCAAGTCCACCCACATCGAACAGGTGGCGGCGCGCCTGAACTGGCCCTGCATCCGCATCAACCTGGACAGCCACATCAGCCGAATCGACCTGATGGGCAAGGACGCCATCGTGCTCCGCGACGGCGTGCAGGTGACGGAATACCGCGAAGGCATCCTGCCCTGGGCGCTTCAGCACGCCTGCGCGCTGGTCTTCGACGAGTACGACGCCGGCCGCCCGGACGTGATGTTCGTGATCCAGCGCGTGCTGGAGGTGGAAGGCAAGCTGACGCTGCTCGACCAGAACCGCGTCATCCGCCCGCACCCGGGCTTCCGCCTGTTCGCGACCGCGAACACCGTGGGACTGGGCGACACCACCGGCCTGTACCACGGCACGCAGCAGATCAACCAGGGCCAGATGGACCGCTGGAACATCGTGGCGACGCTGAACTACCTGCCGTTGGACGCCGAGGTGAAGATCATCGCCGCCAAGGTGCCGGAGTACGACGACGAGGCCGGCCGCAAGACCGTGGCCTCCATGGTGCGCCTGGCCGACCTGACCCGCGCCGGCTTCATCAACGGCGACATCTCCACCGTGATGAGCCCCCGCACGGTCATCACCTGGGCCGAGAACGCCCGGATCTTCAACGACATCGCCTTCGCGTTCCGGATCACCTTCCTGAACAAGTGCGACGAGGTGGAGCGCCCGACGGTCGCCGAATACTACCAGCGCTGCTTCGGCACCGAACTGCCGGAGACGGGGGTGCAGGCGAACCTGGTGTAAGGCGAGCGGCAGGGGCCGGCCGAGGGAGCAACAGCCATGGGATACATCAGGGTTGGACCGAACGGTGAGCTGCCGCTCCCGCAGGATTTGCGTGACCAGCTGGGTGTGAAGCCCGGGGATCGCGTGGAGTTGGTCCTGCGGAGCGACCGCAGCATCGTGGTCCGCCCCCGTCCCCACACGCTGGAAGATCTCATCGGCTGTGGCGGCACCTTCGAGCGTGCCGTCACCCAGGAGGAGATGGACGAGGCGATCCGCCAACAGGCGGTCGAGCGCTTCAACAGAAGCCGGAACACGGAACCGTGATCGGCCTCGACACCAACGTTCTTCTTCGTCTGGTGATCGAGGACGATCCGGATCAGTCGGCCAAGGCACGGACAGCCGTTCGCGCGGCCGTGGCCGCCGGGGAGATCTGCTTCGTCGACCGTGTCGTCCTGTGCGAGTTCGTGTGGGTGATGGAAGGCGTCATGCGCCGGAGCCGCACGGACATCGCCCGTATCCTCGACCTCGTTCTCGGGAACTCCGCCATCCAGGTCGAGTGCGAAGATGCGGCCCAAGCCGCTCTGGCCCTCTACCGCAATGGCTTCGACTTCTCCGACGCCTTGATCGGCCTCTGCAACCGGGACCAGGGCTGCACCACCACCCTGACCTTCGACCGCAAGGCAGCCCGGCTGCCGGAATTCCAGCCTCTTACCTGAAGCCCGCCATGACCGAACGCGAAAATCCCGTCGAGGCCTTCAAGCGCTCCACCGCCGCCACGGTGCGCGCCCTGTCGCGTCGCGCGGACGTGCAGGTGGGCTTTTCCACCGAGCCGCCGGGCGTGGCGGGCTTGCGCGTGCGCGTGCCGACGCCGGCGCGCGACCTGAACCCGCAGGACGTCGCCAAGCTGCGCGGTGCGGCCGACGCCGCGTCGCTGCGGCTGCGCTTCCACGACAACGCCATCCACCTCCAGCGCATGCCGCTGGGCGACACCGCCCGCGCCGCCTTCGACGCCATGGAGCAGGCTCGCTGCGAGGCGCTGGGCGCCAACAACATGCCGGGCATCGCCGCCAACCTGGAGGCCTCGCTCGACGAGCGCTACCACCGGCAGGGCTTCGACCGGATGGAAGACCGCGACCAGGTGCCGCTGGCCGAGGCCCTGCGCCTGATCGCGCGCGAGGCCATGACCGGCGCCGTCCCTCCCCCCTCCGCGGCCCACGCGGTGGACCTGTGGCGCCCCTGGATCGTCGACAAGCTGGGCACCGACCTGCACGGCCTCGCCGAGCACATCGGCGACCAGGACGCCTACGCCCGCGCCGTGCGCAAGCTGCTCGCCGAGCTGGACATGGAGGTCGGCAACGAGCCCGACGAGCCGGAGGAGAGCGAGGAGGACGAGCGCAACAACGAGCAGGACGACAACGAGCCGAACAGCGGCCAGACCCAGGGTTCCGACGACGTCCAGAGCCAGACCGACTCCATGACCTCGCAGGAGATGCAGGAGTCGGACGAGGGCGACCAGGCCGAGGAAGGCACCGGCGAGGAGGGCGACACCCAGATGGGTGAGGGCGAAGGCGCCGAGGAGCCCGCCGGCCCCGGCCAGCCCTGGCGCCCGGAGGCGCGCGGCCGCAACGAGCCCGACCCCAACGCCTACAAGCCCTTCACCACCCAGTTCGACGAGGTGGTGGACGCCGCCGACCTCTGCGACCCGGACGAGCTGGCGCGGCTGCGCCACATGCTCGACCAGCAGCTTCAGCACCTCCAGGGCGTCATCTCCAAGCTGGCCAACCGCCTGCAGCGCCGCCTGCTGGCCAAGCAGCAGCGCAGCTGGGAGTTCGACCTGGACGAGGGCATCCTGGACGCCGCCCGGCTGGCCCGCATCGTCGTGAACCCGGTCCTGCCGCTCTCCTTCAAGAAGGAGAAGGAGACGGACTTCCGCGACACGGTGGTGTCGCTGCTGATCGACAATTCCGGCTCCATGCGCGGCCGGCCGATCTCCATCGCCGCCATGAGCGCGGACATCCTGGCCCGCACGCTGGAGCGCTGCGCGGTGAAGGTGGAGGTGCTGGGCTTCACCACCCGCGCCTGGAAGGGCGGGCAGGCGCGCGAGAGCTGGATCGCCGCGGGCAAGCCGCCGAACCCCGGCCGCCTGAACGACCTGCGCCACATCGTCTACAAGGCCGCCGACCAGCCCTGGCGGCGCGCGCGCAAGAACCTGGGCCTGATGCTGCGCGAAGGCATCCTGAAGGAGAACATCGACGGCGAGGCGCTGATGTGGGCGCACAACCGCCTGATCGGCCGGTCGGAGCAGCGGCGCATCCTGATGGTCATCTCCGACGGCGCGCCGGTGGACGACTCGACGCTGTCGGTCAACTCCGGCAACTATCTGGAGCGCCACCTCCGGCAGGTGATCGAGTACATCGAGACCCGCTCCCCGGTGGAGCTGGTGGCCATCGGCATCGGGCACGACGTCACCCGCTACTACCGCCGCGCCGTCACCATCGTCGACGCGGAGCAGCTGGGCGGCACCATGATGAACAAGCTGGCCGAGCTGTTCGACGAGGACGACCGCCGTGGCCGCGGCGGCATCTGGCGGTAATGTCGCGCCGGAAAGAGCGCGGGGGGAACCTCCGGTCCCGCCATCGGTCTGTTGACCTTGGAAGGCCGGGTCCGCCCCCGCGGTCCAAAGCGGGTCGCAATCCTATTCAGTGCCCGAAAACCCTGTCGATCTCCGCTTTCAGGTGAACGGGCAGGATCGGCTTGAACAGAACGCCCGCGGGGTGGTCCTGCTGGATGCGTTGCACCGTTTCCGGTTCCCGCGATCCGGTGATGAAGATGACCGACGAGCCGACGGTCCGGTGAATCTCGATGGCTGCGTCCACGCCATCCGCCTGCCCTTTCAAACGGACGTCCATGAGCACGAGGGAGGGACGGTGTTGCTGCGCCAGGGCGATGGCCTGCTCCGCCGTGGCCGCCGTTCCACAGACCCGCAGGCCCATGGAGCGGAGGGTGACCGTCAGGCCCAGCGCGATCAATGCCTCATCATCGACCACCAGGACGCACGTGATCTCGTCCGTCATGCCCGGACCTCGGGCCGAGGCATCCGCACGTCGACCTTGGTTCCTCCGACGTCGGACATGCTCATTTCCCCTTCCAACTGTGCGACCAGCGCTTGGACGATCGTCAACCCTAACGCGTCCGTCCTCGCCGGAGTTCCATCCGGCCGGTAGTAACCACCGCCGTCGTCCTGGACCGAGAGCAGCAGCGCGTCGTCGGCGTGGTGCTTGAGGTGGACCCGCAACGTTCCGCCGCCGTCGCGGAATGCGTGCTTCAGGGCGTTCTGCACCAGTTCCGTCACGATCAGGCCGAGCGGAATGGCGAAGTCCAGGTCAACCCGCAAGGGATCGGCCTCGACGGAGATCGTGACGCCCTGCTGTTCGCCACGGATCGCCGCCTGGAGGCTGGTCCGGAGTTCCTCCAGGAAGGGCCGAATGTCGAAGGTCACCAGATCGTCCGACGTCATCAATTGCTGATGCACGAGGCCGAGCGCGTTGATGCGTTGGCGCAAATCGTTCAGAAACCCGTCCGCCCCAGCCGTGTCCAAGGTGGCGCCCTGGATGGCGATGATGCTGTCGATGACCTGAAGGTTGTTCTTCACCCGGTGGTAAACCTCACGCAGCAGGAGGTTCCGTTCGTCGAGCGCCTTCCGCAGCCGCTGGTTCGAGGCTTCCAGTTCGACCGTGCGCTCGGCGACGCGCCCTTCGAGCGTTTCGTTGGCCTCGCGCAGCGAGCGATGGAGCTTGGCGAACTGGCCAAGGAAGAACACCAGGAGCAGGCTGGCCGAGACGAAGCCGCTCACCCGGCTCAGATCCCACCCGACGGTGTAGCGGGCGCCCCCCGCCACCGCGAGCGCGTTGAAGGCGGCGAAGGCGATCAAGGCGATGCCGAGCCAGCCGAACAGAAGGTTGCGGCCGCGGGTGACCAACCAGAGGAGAAGGAATGCGGCCGTCGAGAGCAAGACGGACGTCCACTGGGCCGCATTGCCCCAGGTGGCAAAGACGTTGCCCTGGAGTTCATGCGGCAGCCAGTCATGTCCGGTCGTGGCGGCCAGCGCAAGCAGGAGCACCACCACGACCAGGGCCGCCATGGTGGCGCGGATGACTCCGCCGATGCGCTCGGGGGCGATCCGCCATTCTCCGCGGCGGGCTTCGGCGAGGATGGCGGCAAGGACGAGGGACGGGAAGCCCACGACCCATAAGATGAACAGCCATCCCACCGATTGGGGAGTGCCGATCAGCGCACGGTCGACGATCCAGGCTCCGGGGAAGCTGAGCACGTGCAGAAGCGCCATCGCCGCGCTGTAGAAGTAGGCGACGGCCAGCAGGAGCAGCGACACGGTGCGGACGGCGCGGAACTGGACGAGCAGCAGATAGCCGGTGCAGAGGTCAGCGATCAGCACACCCGCGCCGAATGTGGTGGTGACGGCCGGAATGACCGGACCAGGATTGGCGGCGAATGGAAGAACCGCGAGCGTCGCGAGGACGAAGGCGATGCACAGGGCACCGATTACCCTCCTTGTCGTCGGCGTGGCGCTCTCGCCAACGAAGGTGCCGCGGTGTCCGTAGCCGGTACTCGCCTCCATGGCCATTCCCCCCGCAAGATGCTGGCGAGAATAACGGCCAGGCTGCGCCACCGTTTCAGCCTCCCGGCATGATATTCGTTCTCGCAAGGAGGTGCCCGTTTTTCGGGCGACGTCATCGCTATTTCCACGCAGCGGCCAACCGCGCTCACCGCGAGGCGCGTTTCTCCCGATTCGATCCTGACGACGCCCGCTATTGCAGGCTTCGCTGCATCTCTTCGAAGTTCCGCGAGAAGCCGTTCAGCGGGAAGTCGATGTCGCGCTTGCCGGCGCGCAGGAAGTTGACGCGGACCAGCACGGTGGAGCCGTTGCGGAATTGGTCGACCACGCGGCCCGACACGAAGTTCGGGAACATGCACATGTTCAGCGTGGCGATCTGCGTTTCGATTCGCGGCTGCCGGTCCACGCGGATCGCGCAGTTCTCGACCATGCCCTGGCTGGTGGTCAGGAACAGGTGGAAGTCGTTGCCGGTCGGGATGACGCTGAGCGCCACGAAGCCGACCTCCTTCCCGTCGTCGAACAGCCGGTAGTTCATCAGGCGGCAGACCTTGCTGTCGGTCATGCGGTCGATCTCGCACCGGTTCGTCCACGCCCCTTCCGGCCCGAACTCGCCGGCGGCCTTGGAGAAGTCCACGGCGGACGCCGGGGAGACGGCGGCGGTCGCGGACAGCAGCGCCGCACCAAAAGCGATGAGAACCTTCCAACGCATCGTCTTTGCCCCTCAACCGTCGCGGAGTGTTGTGGAAGGGCGTCGGACCGCCCGCGCGGATTATAGGCATACCCAAAAGTGGTACAAGGCCTTCCTCCTTTCGCCAGAAGCTTCCGCAACCGCTTCGTGAGAACAGTTATCATTCTCGCTTGACAGAGCAGCCTCCTCCGGCCAAGGTGCCGGTGAGAACGGTTCGCAACTAGGAACCGCACGGCCATCGGGACATCGGGAGAAATCAGGATGCACATCGGAACGCGCGCCGCGCTGACCGCCGCCTTCACCGCCACGCTGCTCGCGTCCGTCGGGGCCAGCGCCGCGGAGGTGAACGTCTACTCCTCGCGCCACTACGATGTGGACAAGGCCCTCTACGACACCTTCACGCAGCAGACCGGCATCAAGGTCAACGTGATCGAGGGCAAGGAAGACGAGCTGATCGAGCGCATGAAGACCGAGGGCGCCAACAGCCCGGCCGACGTGCTGATCACCGTCGACGCCGGCCGCCTGTGGCGCGCCCAGGAGGCTGGCCTGCTTCAGCCCACCCGCAACAAGGCGCTGGAGGCCGCCATCCCGGCCCACCTGCGCGAGCCGGAGGGGCACTGGTTCGGCATCTCCAAGCGCGCCCGCATCATCGTCTACAACAAGGCCACGGTGAAGCCGGCCGACCTGCCGCGCTACGAGACGCTGGCGGAGCCGGCCTGGAAGGGCCGCGTCCTCGTCCGCGCTTCCAACAGCGTCTACAACCAGTCGCTGGTCGGCGCGCTGCTCGCCGCCAACGGCGAGGCGAAGACGGAAGCCTGGGCCAAGGGCGTCGTCGCCAACATGGCGCGCAAGCCGCAAGGCGGCGACACCGACCAGATCAAGGGCGTGGCCGCCGGCGAGGGCGATGTGGCGGTGTCCAACACCTACTACTTCGCGCGAATCGCCTCCTCCACCAAGCCGGAGGACAAGGCCATCGCCGACAAGCTGGGCGTGATCTTCCCCAACCAGGGCGACCGCGGCACCCACGTGAACATCTCCGGCGCCGGCATCACCAAGAGCGCGCCGAACAAGCAGTCGGCGGAGAAGTTCCTGGAGTACCTGATCAGCCCCGACGCCCAGCGCATGTTCACCGAGAAGAACTTCGAGTACCCGATCGTCGCGGGCGCGCCGACCGCGCCGGTGCTGGTCAGCTGGGGCACCTTCAAGGAAGACCCGCTGAACGCCGCCGTCTACGGCAAGAACAACGCCGAGGCCCTGAAGATCATGGACCGCGCCGGCTGGAAGTAAGCCACAGCCGTCGCAAAACAGAGGGCGCGTCCCAGCGGTGGAGACGCGCCCTTTCTTTTTTGGGAAATTTGTAGGTTGGGTGGAGCGCAGCGCAACCCGACACACGTTGCCATGCGGAGACTGTTGGGTTTCGCTGGCGCTCCACCCAACCTACGGCGGAGAGCTTCGTAGGTCGGGTGAAACCCGACACACCGGCCCGCCCTACCCCTCCAGGTCGAACCAGCCCCAGCGCCCCCAGGCCCCGTCGAGGAAGGCGGCGGCCCGCTTGGCGCCGGGCAGGCCGCAGCAGGTCAGCAGCGACGGGGGGACGCGCCCGCCGCCGCGGCTCCACCACAGGCTGGCGAGCGGCGGCAGGGGGCCGAGCTGCTCCACCACCACGGCGGCCAGCGCCGGGTCGGCGCCCTCCACGTCCGGGCGGCCGAGGATGGCCATGCGGGCGGGCAGCGCGTCCACATCGGCCCCGGCGCGGCAGGCGTCGGCGGCCAGCGCCTCGGCCCGGGCGAACCAATTGGCGCAAGCGGCCGGCACCACGGCCAGGTTCGTCCCGGCCGGCAGGGTCGTCACGATGGTGAAGGGGTAGAGGCGCCCGACCCGGTCGGCGCTGGGCATCAGGATGCCGGCCAGCGGCGCGTCGCCGCACAGCCCGGCGGACAGACCGAAGCGCCAGACCGGCGCCGCCTGGAACAGCCGCTCCCACGGCGCGCCCAGATGGCGGCCGGCACCGGCCAGAACCTCCGATAGCCAGCCGTCCCACAGCATCAGCAGCCCGCGCGGCAGCCCGTACCCGACGAAGTCACCCCGCGCCGGGACCTTGCCGTGGAATCCGACCGCGAATCCAGCGCTCATGAGGGCGGAAGGCTCGGGTTGGGACGGGGGACGGGGGCTTGGTCCAGCACCTCCTGCACGCGCGCGACCAGCGCCTCGTCCGGCGGGACGGGGGCGAAACCGACGTCGACCAATGCTGCGAGATGGTCGCCGAGCGCGCGCCGCCGCTCCTCATGCGCCGGGCCGGGGAGCGTGCGCTGCCAGTCGGCGGCCAGCCATTCGGCGAGGCCGGCGGGATCCAGCGGCTCCTGCCCGCCGACCATGCGGTAGGCGCGCAGCGCCGGGCGCAGCAGGTCCGGGCGCGCCCAGTTGGTGCGCAGCTGCTCCTCCAGCCGCAGCGCGATGCGCGACAGGAAGACGCTGCGCAGCGCGCGAAGGTACACCTCCTCCGCCGGGCGACCGATCCGCTCGCCCTGGTAGAGCCCGCCGCCCATGGAGAGCGGCACCCAGCCCCCGCGCTCGGTCCAGCCGCCGGGCAAGGCGCGCAGCGCGTCGAGCGCCGGCAGCACGGCCTGGAAGTCGGTGTCCGCCACGCGGGCGAGCGAGCGCGGCGGGCTGTCCAGCAGGCGGATGCTGTCCTCGGCCTGGGCCACCGCCGCCTCCGCCCGCGCCAGCAGCGCGTCGTTGGCGTGGTAGCTGTTCAGCCCGAACAGGCCCACCGCGACGCCGGCCGCCCCCGCGGCCCCCAGCGCGACGAGGCCGTGCCGCCGCCGCAAGCGTTCCAGCGCGCGGTCCACGCCGACCAGGTTCGCCTCCGGGAACACCACCTCGGGCAGCAGCCGCTCCAGGAAGAAGGTCTGGGCCGGGGCCTCGGCGGACGCGCCGGCCTGGGTGGCGCTGGTCACGTAGACCCCGCGCAGCAACGGCGCCTCCTCCTCCGCCTCGGCGGTGAAGGCGGTGTCGACGAGGTCGGCCAGCGCCGCCTCGTAGTCGGCCATGCGCAGCGGGAAGGCGAAGACGTCGCTGCGCCGCTGGATGTCCGGTTCCTGGTGCAGCCGCTCCGGCAGCCACTCGTCGAGCCGACGCAGCAGCGAGGCGAACTGCGCGTGGAAGACGCCCAGCGGCTCGATGCCGTGCTCCAGCGCCAGGTCGGCGTCCCTCTTCGCGTCGGCCGCGGCGCCGGTGGCTGCGGTAAAGGTCATGCCCCAGACCTGCGCGCGCTCCGCCCGGTCGAGCGTGTCGAAGAAGGTGGCGAAGCCCTCCACCAGATCGGCCTTGGTGCACAGCAGGTAGACCGGCACCCGCAGGCCGAGGTGCGCGCGCAGCTCCGCCAATCGCTGGCGGATGGTGATGGCGTGGTTGTGCCGCTCCTCCTCGCTCCACTCCGCGAGGTCGGACAGGCTGATGGTCAGCAGGACGCCGTTCAGCGGCTGGCGCGGCCGGTGTTCCTTCAGCAGGTCGAGCAGGCCGGACCACACCCGCCCGTCCACCGTCCGGCGGCTGTCCTGGGTGGTGTAGCGGCCGGCCGTGTCGATCAGCACCGCCTGGTCGGTGAACCACCAGTCGCAGTTGCGGGTGCCGCCCAAATTCTGCACCGGCATCCCCTCCAGCCCGCCGCCGAGCGCCGCGCCCAGCCGGGCGTTGGCCAGCGCCGTCGTCTTGCCGGAGCCCGGCGCGCCGATCACCAGATACCAGGGCAGCTGGTAGAGGTAGCGCCCGCCCCAGCGCGCGCCGAAGCGCTGCGTCATCAGCCGGCCGAGCACGTCGTCCAGCCGTTCGCGGACCGTGCCCAGCTCCTCCAGCGAGGCCTTCAGCTCCGGATCGCGGGAGGCGGCGAGCGCCTCCACCAGCCGGGCGTTGGCCGTCCGCTCCCGCACATCCTCGCGGCGGTTCAGCAGGGCCCAGACGGCCAGCGCCACGAGCGTCGGCAGCAGGCGCGCCGGCGTTCCCACGAGGCCGAGCAACGGCGTGACCGCCCAGCCGAACAGGCCAACCGACAGCGCAACCGCCAGCGTCCCGGCCCAGCGCATCCGCGGGGCGACGTGCACCGCAGCCGGGCGCGGCCGACGGAGGGCCCGATGAAGGGGCCGACGGACGGGCCTGTCCGGGCGGGGACCCTTCGGCGGTGCTTCGGTCTGGTTCGGGTCGGAGGAAGCCCGGTCGGCGGGACGGCGAGGGCGCATGGGATCCGCAGCCTATTCGGGGTAGAGACGGACATCGACGCGCCGGTTGGCGCCCCGGCTGGCCGAGGTGGCGTTGGTGGCGACGGGGTCGCGGTCGCCGCGCCCCTCCGACGACAGGCGCGGGGCGCCCACCGTGCGTTCCAGGATCCGGCGCACGGCCAGAGCCCGCGCCTCGGTCAGCGCCTGGAGCGTCGGGAAAGGGCCGCTTCCGGGTGGCGGCTCGTCGGTGTGGGCGACCACGACGACGCGCCCGGCCTCGGGGCCGAGCGCTTGGCCGACGCGGTCCACCACGGCGCGGTAGCGCGCCTTCACCACGTCGCTGGCCGTGGCGAACATGCCCGCCCCCTCCACCCGGATCACCAGGGCGCCGTCGTCGCCGGACAGGACCGCCACGGCGCCGGAGCGGATTTCCGGCTGCAGCAGGCTGGTGACCCGGACGGCCAGCGACGGCACGGCCGTCGGCGGGGGCGGCGGGACGCCGCGGACGATCTCGATCGGCCGGTCGGGCAGCAGGCCGGACAGCCGCGCCGCCAGGGGCTCCGCCCGCCCGGCCAGCGAGGAGCCCCACTCCACATAGAGCATGGCAAGCAGGGCGGCGACCGCCACCGCCGCCAGCCAGGGCGGCAGGGCGAGCCCCAGCGGCCGGAACCGCTCCGCCACGCCGCGCCACTGCGGCGACAGGGTGCGGTCGCGCTCCCCGCGCAGGCGGCGCAGCACGCGGTACAGCTCGTCGCGCAGGTGGGCGTGGTCGTGGGCGCCGCGCGGCTTGTCGCGGAACTTGCCCTCGAAGCCCAGCGACAGGCAGGCGTAGAACAGCTCCAGCTCCGGCCGGTGCAGGCGCGGATCGCTCAGCATCGTGTCGAGCAGGTCGTAGAAGCGCTCCGGCCCGCCGGCCTCGCGGTCCACCAGCGCGACCAGCCCCTCCCGCGCCCAGCGGCAGCGGGCGCCCCAGGGGGTGGCGCGCACCACGTCGTCCAGCGTGGCGCAGAGCGCGAAGCGGGCGACGCGCACCTCCTCCGCCGACAGGCCGGCGGCGGCGGCCTCCGCCTCGAAGCGCGCCAGATCGGCCAGGATCTGGTCACGCAACCCCTCGGAATCCTCCAGCCCCGCCTGCTCCCGCAGGCCGGCGGCGAGGTCGAGCAGGGGAGCGGCGGCGGCCAGAAGCGGGTTGGTGGCGCCGCGCAGGCGGGCCGGCAGGATCGGCGGCGCGTCGGCCCTGGCCCGGTCCCGGCGGCGCCCGTCGCCGCGCGACCCGCCCCAGGCGGCCGGACCGGCGGCCAGGAAGGCCGGCAGCGCGCGCGGCGGCGCCATCTCGGGCCGGACACCTTCCGGACGCCCTGTCTCCTGACGCAGGCCCGGCGCTGCGGAGGTTTCGCCATCCCGCACGGCCGCATCGCCGACGCGTTCGTCCGTCCCCATACCCGTGCCGCCGCCCTTAAGAATGATCCGTCCCTAAAGGAGGTATAGCAGGCCCGCGCGCGGGAAGAAATCGTAGGGTTTTATGCGCATTGACAAGGTTTGCCGGTGTGACCCGAAAACCGCCCGAATCGGCGCGCGTCCAAACGACGCGGACGGCCGAACGGGACCCCTCACTCCGTGGTGCCGTCCACCTTTTCGATGAAGCCGGTCAGCAGGCCGGCCCCGCACAGGAACAGCCCGAAGGCGCAGACCAGTTCCGCCACGCTGCGGTCGTGCACCGCCCAGACGAGCGACAGGACGGCGAAGAGAAAGGCCGCCAGCAGAAAGGCGACGTTCAGCGCATCGACAAATTCATGAAGCTGTTGCAGCCACGCCTCTGCGGCGCGGGAGTCCTTGCGGGGATCGGTCGTCATGGCGGCACCGTCCTTTTCCGTTGATGGACGAAGGATTGCCGGAAGACGGACGTCCGAGCATTGATGCGGATCAAGCGCGGCCATCACGGCACAGGCGGCCGGCGACCATTCGGCATCGTCAAGGATAAGGACTTCGGGCTAGTCCATATTGCGCAGACTTGTGTCGTAAAGCTGCTGCGCCAGAATGCTCTTCACAAGGGCATCGACGGTCATGCTCATGTAACGGGCGCGCCTTTCCAGTCTCTTGTAGACGTCGAGCGGCAGTTCGAGCGTGACGTTGACCCTGCTGGTGTTGAGGCCGGCGTGGGAATAGTCCGACATGTTCCCCTCCTTCCCTACGAACCGGGTCACGCCACCATAGGACCGGATCCGCGCCCGGTCCAGGGCGCAGTCCGCGAGGCGCGCTGCGCCGTTGCGCCGCACAACTCCCTCAATTTGGGATGGCTCCGGCCGCCTCACCCGCCCCGGCCGGCCGCCATCGCCGCGTGCACGTCGGCCAGGATCTCGTAGGAGCGCAGGCGCGCCCCGTGATCGTAAATGGCCGAGGCGACCATCAGCTCGTCGGCGCCGGTGCGCTCCAGGAACGCCTCCAGCCCCTGGCGGACCGTGTCGGCCGACCCGACGAAGGAACAGGACAGCATGTTGGACGCCTGCGCCTTCTCCATCGGTGACCAATAGCTCTCGATGTCGTCGATGGGCGGCGGCAGCAGGCCGCGCGTGCCGCGGACGAGGTTGGCGAAGCTCTGCTGCGGGGAGGTGAAGAGGCGCTTGGCCTCCGCGTCCGTGTCGGCCGCGACGACGTTCACCCCGACCATGGCGTAAGGCCGGTCGAGCTGTTCCGACGGCTGGAAGCCGGCCCGGTAGACCTCCAGCGCCTGCATCAGCGCGTCCGGCGCGAAGTGCGAGGCGAAGGCGTAGGGCAGGCCGAAGGCGGCGGCGAGCTGCGCGCCGAACAGGCTGGACCCAAGGATCCACAACGGCACGTTGGTGCCGGCACCGGGGACCGCGCGCACCCGCTGGCCGGGCTGCACCGGGCCCAGCAGGGCCTGCAGCTCCAGCACGTCGCGGGGGAAGTTCTCCGCCGCCTCCGGGTCGCGGCGCAGCGCGCGCAGCGTCATCTGGTCGGTGCCGGGCGCGCGGCCCAGGCCCAGGTCGATGCGGCCGGGGAACAGCGTTTCCAGCGTTCCGAACTGCTCCGCGATCACCAGGGGGGAGTGGTTCGGCAGCATGATGCCGCCCGACCCGACGCGGATCGTGCTGGTGCCCGCCGCCACATGGCCGATGACGACGGAGGTCGCGGCGCTGGCGATGCCGACCATGTTGTGGTGTTCGGCCAGCCAGTAACGGTTGTACTTCCAGCGCTCCGCGTGGCGGGCGAGGTCGAGCGTGTTGCGCAGCGCGTCCGCCGGGGTGCTCCCCTGCGGGACGTGCGCCAAGTCCAGAACGGAAAAGGGAATGGCGTGGTCAGCGGCCATGGGGAATCATCCGATGCTGTCGATGTAGTCCTGCACCGACCTGGCCAGGGCAGCGCCCTCCGGCTCGAAGCGCAGGGCCACGGAGTTGATGCAGAAGCGCACGCCGGTCGGCGGCGGTCCGTCGGGGAAGACGTGGCCCTGGTGGCTGCCGCAGCGGGCGCACAGCGTCTCCACGCGCACCATGCCGTAGCTGTTGTCCTGCAACAGCTTCACATGCGCGGTGTCGAAGGGGGCGGTGAAGCTCGGCCAGCCGGTGCCGGACTCGAACTTGGTGCCGGCCTGGAACAGCGGCAGGCCGCAGAGCTGGCAGCAGTAGGTGCCCGGAGTCTTGTTGTGGAGCAGCGTCCCGCAATGCGGCGCCTCGGTCCCGTGGCTCAGCAGCACGCGGCGCTCCTCGCCGGACAGGCGGGCTTCCAGCGTTCGGCGCTGCTCGGCCGTGGGCGGCGTCAGGTCGAAGCCGGCCGGGGACGTCTGCGGGGAGGCGTGCGGGGTTTCGGATGGAGTCGTCATGGGGCGGGCCCTCTCGGCATGGCGGCCCTTACATATTGGCGCCCCCGCCGCCGATGACACCCGGCGTTCCTTCGCTATCTTCAATGCGCAAATCGAATGAAGGGAGAGACACCCCCATGAGCACTCAGAAGGGCGGCAAACAACAGGGCAACTGGCTGGACCTGACGGCGTCCGACGGCCACCGCTTCCGCGGCTACGAGGCGCGGCCGGCCGGCGCCGAGAAGGGCCAGATCCTGGTGATCCAGGAGATTTTCGGCGTGAACAACCACATCCGCAACGTCTGCGAGGACTTTGCCGCCGAGGGCTACCGGGCGCTCGCCCCCGCCCTGTTCGACCGTGCGGAGCGCGACGTGGAACTGGCCTACGACGACGCCGGCATCCAGCGCGGCCGCGAGATCATGGGCAAGGTGACCATCGACGACGCGCTGAAGGACGTCGCCGCGGGCCTGGCCCATCTGGGCGGCGACGGGGCGGCGGCCATCGTCGGCTACTGCTGGGGCGGCACGGTCGCCTGGGCCGCGGCGCAGCGCTTGGTGGTGCGCGCGGCCATCGGCTATTACGGCGGCGGCATCGCCAACCGCCTGGACGAGGCCCCCCGCGCCCCGACCCTGCTGCATTTCGGCGAAAAGGACCACGCCATCCCCCTGACCGTCGCCGACAGCGTCCGCGACCGCCACCCGAGCGTGATGGTCCACCTCTACCCCGCCGGCCACGGCTTCAACTGCGACGAACGCGCGAGCTACGACGCCGAGAGCGCCGCGCTGGCGAAGCAACGGACGCTGGGTTTGTTGCGCGCGGTGTTCTGAGGGGGCGGGGACGGGAAGGACACGATAGGATGGTCGCCGCGCTGATGAGGGTTGCAGCGCGGCGACCATCGCCTTGTGCCGCAAAACGCTACATAGTAACGGTATTAGTTCATCTAAAGGCGGGAAAGGCACGATCATCTGGCATTTGAACTTTGCCCACCCGACCTGCAAGGAAATTCAGAAGGGGGAATTTGTCCAATCCCCACCTTCTGAGATTTGTTGCTCAGCGCTCACTCATCGCATCACTAGAGAACCAGTCTCGACCAGTCTCGCTGGTTAGCACAGATGCAACGACCTGACCCGACAGTCGACCGTGCCGCGCTTCGTCTACAAGAAGAAGTATCGGCCCATTGATCCCGGTGTTGATATCCTTCATCCGTCGAACAATATCTTCTCCGAGCTCAGTAAGTTTGGCTCCGAGCTCTGGCGTGTCAATGCTGCTGTGAAAGGCAAAAGGTACCGGAAAATACCTTCCGCAGTTCTCTAAGAGTGCGTTGTAAGCAACTCTTGATGGACGTCCCGAAAAATCAAACCTAGCCACATATCGGACATCAAATACAAACTTAGCTTGTAGATCCACAATGGTCCGCAGAAAAACAGGGTTCGTGATCGAGTTTGTCCCTAAAAAAACAACCTCCCTTTCTCGGTCGAGTTTCAGCTCAAGTTGCTTTGGGGCTCGCTTATTACTTTTTGGCTTCGTCTCGCGAGCTTGCTCCTCGTCCGGAACATTCCTGTTCCGTACGAAGGGAACAACCTTGCCATCGTTGGGCTGTGAAGCCATGTTAATGTCCCAGCTAATTTTATTGGTCAACAAGCCGGACCTCTAGATCTGCATAGCTAACCCTATGGAGTTGCCAAGGATTTGAACCTTTTGGGCTCCCGATGCCAAACTTTCCAGTAACCTTGTCCTTGTAAGGTCGGTCTTTCAAGAACACACGCTGATACAATCTCGGCGCAACGCCAATGAATGGTCGGAATAGCACCTTTCCCTTATTGCCAGGCTCACTTTCCACAGACTGCCTACCCTGTTCTGTAGCCCGTTCATTTTGGAACTTGGCAATTCTAGGTGAGTCAAATTCTTCTGGAGACATCCATCCAGACGTCTCAGTAGTGATAGAATCTTTATGCAGATCCAAGGCCCTGCTTTTCGGATATGGCTCAATGTAATGGACCTCGGAAACGCCGGCCGTCACGATATGCCGCGCGCAGTAATGACAGGGGAACGTAGTTACAAAAAGTCTGCTTCCAACGAGGGATGCGCCAGTACGGGCGGCTGAGAGTATAGCATCCATCTCAGCATGAACTGCACGGCTAAATTCGATAAGCCCGCCGAGAGCAGTGCTACGTAGTTTTTTCGTTAGAGCATCGACGCCGGCCACATCCGTTTCACGTGTCTTGCCGGTTGCCGCCTCAATAACCTCCTCAATTATGGCATTCTGAACACGATTGTTACTGCATCCGCCAAAATCGGCAAAGTAACACCGGTTATCATCATGATCATGTCGTTCGCCGTATACACCACCGCCGGCACGAGGAACTTCGTTCGTACCCGTCGCAAGAATGTTTCCAGAGCTATCAATAAGACAAGCACCTACTTGCCTCGAAAGACAATAGCTGCGTAGCTGTGCGGAATAGGCCATGTGCATAGCCGTTTCCTCTATGCGAGGGCGCTTGACTTCGGAATGCGTGATAACCTCGATCAAGCGACCAAACTCTTCATTTAGGAATGGCTTTTCATTCTTCTTGTCATCTTCAGAGTTATCTATGAAGTAGTCCGATTCATGAAAAGTGTCAGTCACATGCTGTCCATGATCACCCTGGTTTTCGCCTGCATCTCTGGACATTAACTTGCGCACCATATCGCGAGCGTGTTTGCCCTGTGTCGCTTGTTCAGGAATGGTATAGAAGGCGTTCAGAAGGCGCTCTTCCCTTTCGCGCTCTTCGCAGACAACCCCAACCAATATGAACGCGTCGCCGTAAACTTCCCGCAATAGACGGACTTCTGCCGGATTTTTGAGTGAATCTACAATGTATGCCCTCGGCATGTTATCAGGAGTCACGGGCTCCGAAGGGTTTACTTTCGTATCCATAAACTCCGCCCGCTTGGCGCGAATAGCCGCAATAGCTTCAAGTGCGATAGCCGCCTCTCCCATCTCACGACGCATCATGTCGCCAAGGTCTTGATAGGCTGTAACCCTGTCGATGGTCTTTCGGTCACCATTCGGAAGAGCCTTGCCGGTTCTTTGCGCCCACTCAGTTATGAGATCGCTCGCCTTAATTCTGCAGAATTTAAACCTATTTCCATCTATGGCTGTAGTTTCAAGCACCTTCATCAGGCGCTCTGCTGCGCGACTGCAACCAGCACCCGCAGGTCCAACTAGGGCGAAAAACAACTCGTTCGAAGACGCTTCTTTGATTGTTTGTTGGGGTGATTGAGCATTTCCAACGCTTCTGGACACTGGAGAGGTGTTGAGATTGACAGCAGTGTTCGACATACAAGTTCACCCAAGCTCTTGACGTGCTCACCCGAGGACAAAGCGTGATATAATTGTCACGTCGGGAGCCGCAACGCGTATCCGTAGCTGGGTAATCGATATCACATAAGCACGGTTGTCTGAAGGTGCATGCATGAGCCGTTCGGCATTTTGATGCGGGCCGATGCCGCCAACCGTAACAAGTGCGGCAACATGCGTTTCGCACTGCGGGGAGAAGGGTTCAGCCCGCCACAAGCGCACTTTCCGCCTTCAGACGCGGAACTGCGAACCGTTACCTGGGATATTGCCTGGAACGAACAAGGGCTTAGCGCGGTAGCGCTAAGCCCTTTAAGAAACTGGTGCCGCAACAGGGATTTGAACCCCGGACCTACTGATTACGAATCAGTAGTTTAGAAAAAGGCGTAACCCTATGATGTTCTATGAGCTCCTACGTTACCCTATACAACATTGATAACACTACGTTTTTTTCTCCAGTTTAGAACACGCCCGCGATGAGGTACGATCTCCTACCATCTGCACCGAGGGTGGGTGGTTGCTAAGTGGTTGCTGCTCGCCGAGTCGCGGTGTACCGTGTCCATGCTGGCAACCACCGCTGCGAGGACGCGATGGCGACGACCCGAATCACCAAGCGCGCCGTTGAGGCTGAGGCGCCCTCCGAGAAGCCGGTGTTCCTGTGGGACGACCAACTGTCGGGCTTCGGGGTGAAGGTGCTCCCCACTGGGCAACGCCGCTACGTTGTCAAGTACCGCGCAGGCGCGGGTGGGCGCGACGCGCAGCAGCGATGGTTGACCCTGGGGACGCACGGCGTCATCACAGCGGACCAAGCGCGCGCGATGGCAACGCAGGCGCTGGCCGCCGTGGCTCGCGGCGAGGACCCACAAGCCAGCAGATTGACCGCCCGGGCGGCCCCAACCATGGCCGACCTGTGGACGCGATACGAAGCGGAGCACCTCCCACGGAAAAAGCTGTCCTCACAGCGCGACGACTTGCAAAAGTGGCGGGGCATCATTGGGCCGATCCTCGCAAGGCGCAAGGTGGGGGAGATAAGCCGAGACGATGTCGCCAGCTTGCACCGTCGTTTGGCCGAAACCCCCTACCAGGCAAACCGCGCTCTGGCCCTCCTTTCAAAGCTGTTTAATCTCGCCGAACTCTGGGGCATGCGGCCCGATAACACCAACCCGTGTCGCCATGTGCGGAAATTCCCGGAGCAGCATCGTGAACGTTACCTGACGAGCGAGGAACTGGCTCGGTTGGGCAATGCTCTTCGCGCGGGGCTCGCCGCACAGACGGAGACGCCGTACATGGTGGCCGCCATCCAGCTTCTATTGCTCACCGGGGCACGGCTCAGTGAAATTCTGACCGCGCAGTGGAGCTGGGTGAACTGGTCTAGCCGCATTATTCAACTTCCCGACAGCAAAACCGGTCGCAAGCCGCTGTTCTTGAGCGAACCGGCCATCAACGTGCTGCGGGAAGTGCAAGCGTTGCCCACGTCAAAGGACAGCCCATACATCATTCGGGGCAGATCAAAAGACCAACCCTTGATCAACCTCGCCAAGCCATGGAAACGCATTTGTGAGCGCGCTGGACTGTCCGATGTCCGATTGCACGACTTGAGGCACACAGCGGCCAGCGTGGGCGTGGCTCAAGGAATGAGTCTTCCCGTTGTTGGCCGCCTTCTTGGTCATACACAAGCGAGCACTACCAACCGCTATGCTCACGTGGACATCGACCCCGCACTCGCCGCCGCGAATCTTATTGGAAACGCGATCTATTCCGCCATGGAAACAATAAAGCACCCAGACGATGATGAAGCGCCTTTTGGCGCACACCCGCCGGATTAGGGTGAGGATTTTATCACGAACTGCAAGGCGCGCTATTGGCACCTGTTGTCTCGGTTGGTTCGGAGTCGCGCCCGATCCTGAGATTCAGGAGCATGAATTTTGGTCCATTGAACGATCCGCTGTTCTGAAAGGCGGTGATCGGGACGCCCGGCGCCATGACGACTTCCAGGATCGCTCCCACAACTCGGACTTCGCACGTGATGTCCTGGCGCGCCTACTGGCACGTGTGCGCTGTGGCCGAGGTAAATCTCCTCGCTCGGGAGTTCATGCGAGGGGATGTCCCACGGCACATTGGTGCGACGGTCGGTTGAGTGCAGATAGCATCCAATGCCGTCCAGACAGGCTCGTTGTGCTGGTCTGCGCAGGCGTTGGTGCAGGCGCGGGCCACTTGTCAAACAAGCCCGACCGAAGTCGTTCGGCCGGGCTTACAGGGCACTCTGAGCTCGCAACTTGCTCTACAGTTTGAGGATGTGCCCCGAGATGCAGATCACCCGTTGACGCCCGAACGGTTTGGGAAGCTTTCGATGGATGTGCTTCGGGCCGGTGGTGTGTCGGGTTGCGTACCCCGCAGTGAGAAGGTCGTAGAAAACCTTATCCGGGTCGCGACCGGCGCACACAATCGTATCGAACACATCCTTCAAGATAAGAATTTCCGGGGTGCGGCAGCGCCGGTTGACGAAGCCCGGCACGCTGTCATAGTCCATGAGGGCGTCGCGACCGTCCGCGTCTCCGAAGTTGGCGATACTGTTGGTGAGATAGGCTCGGACAACATCGACACCGGAGCGTGCGCGGTTGATGCCAGCGTTCAATTCATCGAGCATGGCGCGTTCGTGGCAGTAACGGACGGCCGAAAGGATTTCCTTGCGGGTGAATGGCAGCACGTCGTAGAAAACGGCCAGAGCACCAGCGGTATACACCAGAGCAAAGCGGTCTCCGATGCGCTGGTATGGACCTTGCGCGTTGTTGTGCGGCATGGTTTTCCGATAAAGCGACATCCGCCGCCCCACCCAAGATTTCAGCCATTTCGGACGTTTGGCCAAATCCTCGGCCAGGCGTTGGAGAAATTTGTCGGACGCAGTGCCAAAGTGGGTTTTGGCGGCCTCCTTCAAGGCGTTCGCCGCAGAGGCAGCGTCTGTTTCATCATGCAATGTCTCGAAGATGCCATGCCCCTTTCCAGCATCCGCAGGAATGTCGATCATGCGGGCCATCTGTCCCACCGTGAGCTCGATGTTCGCATCTTTGGCCAACTCCGGGAACGTGACCTCGCTGGAGCTGAAGAACAGGGCGTCCCAAGTGACCGGTTTTTCCCGATCGGGCTGCTTCCTTTTGGCTTGCCCCCCGGTGTACTGGAAAACGGCCTTGGCGACAATTTCGCCCGCCTTGGGACCGCCTGGATTGTCAGCAAGCTTGGCCTCATCTTTGAACACTGGGACGTGCCGGTGCAGCGCGGCTTCCGTATCGACAGCGTTGATCGTCGTGTGCCAAGAGCTGATGAAACCATCCTTGCCGCCGCCGCCCCACACCGAGCCCCAGACGGTCAGCGCCATGGTCTTACCGATGGAGGAGGGACCAGTGAGCTGGAAGCCTCCGCTTTCGACCGCGCAGATGCCCATCAGGGGCGGAGCAAAGGCGAATGCCAAACCAAATACCAACGTGCGGTTTCCACCGCAGGGAAGAGCAACGTGTTCCCGCCATTGCTCATAGCCGCCCGCGCTGCCGTACCAATGATTGGCCGCCCCATCGAGCAGCGCCAACCGTACACGTTTCCTTTTGGGGCCATAGACGTTGGTCGGCAGGCAGAAATTCGCTTCGGACCATCCAACACGAGAGACTACAACATACTCATCAGGCGCAACACTGCTGTCAAGAAGTTCAACAAGAGCACGGCGACGCTTCGACGATCCTGGGACATTGAAACCCGAATGCGCGAGAATATCCATAATGCGGGGCTCGCCTTTGGCCTTGTCCTTGGCCGAGATGAGGGCCTCGACCCGCTCACCTTTCCCGTTTCGGAACTCCGCGACGGTGTAGCGGAGTCCAGTCAATGCGTCGTAGCCGTAGCCGATCACAGTCAACGGCGCCTGCTGGTCGTCGTTGCATGCTTCGGCCTTAGACCTACGGAGTTTACCGTTACCAAGCTCATTGCTACTCATTGAAGAGGCTCCAAGGCAGACGCACGGCTTCCCATGCGCGCACACAACGCACACGGTGCACAGCGAGATGGCGGCTGCCGTAATGTGGGGTTTAGGGAAATAGACGGAGATGCAGTGTTGCTATCTTCCGTTCTTCATTCTTGTCATGGAAGGCTTGAAACAGGTTCTCCGAGCCTCCGTAAGCCGTTCCCGACGATCTTCATCCTCAATTTGTGAGGACAAAATCAGCGCGATCTAGAAAGGGACCAAATTCCAGCCATGCCGACGCACGTTCCGCAGGAACAGGCGGTCAGTCGGCTGATACCGGTCCAGATAGATCATCAACTCTCGAACTTGGGTCGGTTTCATCGGGTATGGCCAAGTGTTCGGCCTGCCCAATCCGTCCAAGAAGCTGTTCCGCTGAAAAAAGGCCGATTTCCATGCGTAGGATGCCGCCTTCACGCCGTTTTTCACTGTCCGCATGCGAATCGGCCGGGGCACAGCGTCGTCAGCGATCAGATGACGTTCCAGTGCCTCTCGGATCGCCTTGGAAGTGGCCCCATTGACGAGGAGGTAGAGGTGGGGAGACCAATGCGGCTCCCACCGCTTCAGCCCATCAATGTTGAAGCTGATGTCCACGGCACCAACCATGAACCGGACATTGAGCCCGGCCCTCTTGATCTGCGTCCGGTATTGATCGATCAGCTTCCTCAAATCCAAGGTGTGAAGCTGGCCCGCTTGCCGTCGATGATCCCGGTTCACCAAAGTGACGCTGAGCACCACGGCGTCATTGTCACCATCCGTGATTTCGGTAAAGGATAGGAGCTTCAAAACCTCGCCGACCCACCAACGGCGGAACCGCCGACCGCAGATCGGACACGCTCCGGAACCGCAACGACGTTGCGGCTTGCACCGCTTCAGTCGCTTTGCGACCCGTCGCGCCGCATTCTCGCCATTCTCCAGAAGGCGAACCAGCTTGTCCCGTCGCTCCCGCACCTGGTCAGCCGTCTCGAACCGTTCCTTCGGTTTCCAATGTTTCGTAAGCCAAGCGACATCGTGTTGGACAGGAGGCAGCGGAAGCCGGTCGGCCCACGATGGAGGCCGCTGCGTTGCCGACGTGCAACCGGTCTTCAAGTTATCTTTGTCCGCCTTGGGACCAGGGGACAGGGAAATCCGGGCGGGAGTGATGCGCATTTTGGCCATCGGTCAGTTCTCCGACGTCGAGCTGCAGCGGTTCGCGTCGATCCACGCCAGCAGATCATCGCCCCGATAGCGCACGGCTTTGCCCAGCTTGATGTACGAAGGACCGCCAAAGCCCTTCAGCCGCCACGCCTCGAACGCTTTCGCGCTGAGGCCAGTGACAGCGGCCACTTGCTGTGTCGTGTAGAGCTGCCCCGGCTCGAACGTCAGACGCTGAGGACAACCTTTACCGGTGCGTGCAACGACCTCCGCATCGTCGGGACAAGGCGACTGTATTGGGCTCTTCGAACCCCCAGCAGGAGGCCGACTCAGCCCTGGACAGCCAGCTGGGACAGAAGCCGTCAGCGTTGTGTTGTGCTTCGCCTTCTCCTTGAAACGAGGAAGAATGGAAAATGGTCGGCTCTGACGAGCCATTTTGGTTTCAGCGGAACGAACTGGGGCGAGCGCACGGGCGCCGCTCCACGGCACCGGTCCGTGGGTCTTCTCCGACATGATGGAACCTATGAGTGAGGAGTGTGGGTTGTGAGGGAGAGGGCGAAAGGAAAACAGGGCGATCTAAGGTCCCTGTCCTTGAACTCTGAGGGGGGCATGGGCTTCGTCTTTACGCGGCTGTGCTCGGTGCACACCTCTTAATGAAAATTAGTGTGCGCCCTGTCCTCACGTGTCCTGTTTACACACTCAGAAGCCGTCATATGGGGCGGCCTCTTTTTTATTTATATTGCCGGTTTGTTTAAGTGCGGTTGATTTGAGAAGTGTCAATTCCTTCGAGGCCGAAGGGAGCGCATCATCATAAGGGTCGTCGAACGGTATTCCGCGAAATGTCCCTCACCAGTCTCCGCACGAGGCGTCGTTCCACGGGCAAGTGGCCTCCTTCTTTCGGAAGCACCACGTCGGAACATTTCTCTTCCACCAATGCCACGCGAGAGGACGGACGCGACCCTTGTACAGGTGATATTGCCCATGAATACCTTTAGGGCCTAAAGGTTTGTGGCAACTTCAGGTGCGCGGCAACGATGGCTAGAAAATTCACTAACGACCCGCATTCCGACCTCGCCGATATGGAAGGCCGTTTCCGAGAAGTCGAAGAAAGTGTGAATAAGTACAGCCGCACAGAGAAGCGCGCGCGCGACCAGTTGTATGAGGCTCTTGAACAGATTTACGACTTCGTGGTTGGTGCCCTCAATGACGATATGGCGAAGTTGAAAGCTTTCGTCCGTCAGAAATCCAGCAAGCGATGGAGCGCATGGGACGACCGCAACCCGTTTCTGCCCGTCGTCAAGCTTGCCTTCGGCGCGGTTGGAGAGGCTTCGCACTCCCAATACGCCAAGGTCCTTCAACATGCATCAACCGTGAAGCCGCCCAACCAGACGCTGTCCGAGTGGCTTAAGGAAAAGAGCGGAATCGAAAAGGCGTACTCCGAGGCGGTGGAAAGCGATTTACAGTCGCGGGGTGCAGATGAGGGGAAGGCTGAACGAGAAGTGCGCATTCAGAGAGGTCGGGCAAAAGCTTCGGCGATGTCTAAATCGGAACCCTTCCGCTTCGTTGGGACTATGGACGTGCAGGAAGGATTTGTCGTTGCCTTGGTCCATGTCGGGAAAGACGGGCTTGCGCGAGTTGTTGATATGTTGGATTACGATGAGGGGCGCCTGGAAAAGCAGCTTCTCAAATATGCCGATGAGGATCGAAATGCGGAGGCGCTGAAGCCTCCGGTCGCGATTGTTGACAACAGCAGCTTGGATGAGGGGGCCCCCTCATCCAAGCTTGTGCATGGACTCTTCTACCTCGTAGGTATTCTGCCGGATGGTGATGAAGGTTTGGGCGTTGATTTACGTCTCATAAACGGTGGCCCAGAGGTTTGCCACAAAGCTGTCCTCGTTGCGCGATCTCACAAAGAACCCCGGGTCGAGACGCTCGTTGTTCTAGATCACCACCTACCTGTGCTGCCCGTTCCTGCGGAGTTTGCGATCAGCGAGATCGGAGTCAGGCACTTTCTTTCTCGACTGAGCAGCCCGGCAGGTTGCTCTATCCAGAAATCGCAATCCAGGCAGTCTGAATTCCGCCTCGTCTGCTCGGAGGCCGGAACGGACGAGCTCCTGCTGCATCTGGTTGAGGAGCCAAGTGTATTGAATGCAGCAATCTTCAAGACCATCCGAACGCGGGAAAAGCAAGCCTTCAAAGTAACGGAGAAGGCCATGGAGAGTTTTTCGCCATACTTTTCTACGTCAGGCACTGGCGGGAGCCATCCAGGAATTGATCATAAATCAACGCCGCACGGGGGTACTATGTTAACCCTCGCTGTCGAAGGAAGAAACTTGACGGGCAGATCGAGGCCAACCGGAGATACACTGGTGTTAGGCGATTTCACTATTCCGCCGGAGAAGTTCCCACACTGTCAAGCTGCGCTGTCGGACTTTGTGCGCATTTACCAAGCATTCCCACCCGACATCGATTCAGTACGGGTGCATATTGTACAACTCGACGATGCAAATATGGTTGTCGTATTTCGATGGGAGGATCGGGAGGTCGCCGTCGCAAGCAGTGCACCAATTCATGTGGCGAATTCAGAACTGCGTGAGCGCGAGAAGTAGCTTCATAAGCTTCTGCGGCCGATTGTGAGGTTCAGCTATGAATACAATGAGCCGCAAAAAAACTCTCTGCCGAATGCCATGAAGTTCGTGGGCATGAACGAAGTGTCGAGTCCATAGCGGCTTTTTGGCGTTGTCTGTGAGGCAAAAACCTGGGAGTACGTGCCTGATAGGCGCGCGGGTGTAGACTATTGAGGCGCGGTGCTGTTTCCCACGTGCAGAGGCAAGAGGTGATCTTGTCAGGAAAGTTGGAGCGGTGGTTCATTCTCCTGCCTCGCGCGAGAATCGGAGTCAGTCAACTCCGAATGCTTTGAAGACTGCATCGATAGGGTCGCTGAAGAACGACGTCTGAAATTTGGTGAACAGTTCGGCCGTTACAGTCGGGATGTCGGCGGCGCTTGACATCGGGATCAGGATGCGCTTAGCACCCGCGTCAAAAGCCACTTGAAGGCACTCGGCAAGGTTTTCAACGGGAGCGACGCTGCCGCCCAGGCTCATGTCCCCGAGCACCACCATTTGGCTCTGAATGGGCTTCCCGAGCGCCCCCGAGCAGAACGCGACGAAGCTCGCCAGAGTCATAGCCCTAGCCGCACCCGTGTTGTGAAGCTCGACCGTGTGCAGGTGGAAATCGTGGTCACCAGCTTTGGCGTGGCCGTTGATCCGCGAAAGGTTGGCTTCCAGGTAATCGAAGGCGACCTTCACCGCCTCCTTTGCAGCCGAGTTCGATCCCAAGCCGGAGGTGGTCAGCTTACCATTGCCGGCCGTAATCTGGGTTTCCAATCGGTACAGTCCGAGGTGGCCGCTGGTACCTGTGGCGATAGAATGCAGGACACCGGGCTTAAGCGGCCCTTCGGGGATGAGTTTGCCGCCACCCTGCTCGGGCACGGTGATCCACCGCTCTTCCAATGTCTACTGGTCGATGTAGGAGAAGTGAACGTCGTAGAATTCCATCCCTCCGATTTTCTTGAGCTGCTCCTTGACACGGCGGCGTGCTTCGAGGGCGTATTCAAGGCAGCGACGAACGGCTTCCTTGTCGTAGTCGCCATGGGGATAGAGGAGCTTCAAGAGACCCGAGACCGTCCGCAAAGCACCAATGGCTTCCGTTCCGATTGGGGCCCGGACATCCACGCCGGCTATCGTTCCGTCACCGGAACGGCGCGCCGGCAAGGCCAGTCCGCCTGGACCGCCATCCGCGACCTCGTGGACGGAAAGTTCGTCGTCGCTTAGCCGATCACTGGCCGATCACGGGCGGCCGGCCCGGTGAGCAAACACCGGTGGGGTCCGCCACCTCCTCCTGGTCCACGCCTGCTCCCTGCTCGCCGCCCAGCGCGGGGGTATGGGCATAATTGATTTGGCTCCTGATCGAACTGTGGCGCACCCGGCGCAAGGCGCCCAAGCCCGATCTCCAGACCAAAGCGCAGGCCGAACGTTTTCAGAATTTCAAACTCACCCACGCTGCGCTGCCTGAAAGCCTTAACTGCCCGTGGTTGCCGGTCCAACTACTGCTCCCCTAATGCTCCCTCGAGGACACGTAGCACCGCAGGCGCCGCAAACGTGCGGCTATGCAGGTTACCAGTTAGCTCAACAAGTATGCCCGCCCCGACAAGCTGTTCTATTCCTTTGTACGATGCCGCGCGGTTTACCATCAGGAGGTTCGTGAGCAATCTAGCCGTCACAACAGGATAGGAAGGAAGGAGGTCGAGCGTCCGGTATGCGGCAGAACCATTGCGAAAACCAGGCTGATGTTTCCACAATGCAGGCAAGTCGACAATGCCATGATCTATTTCACTATCTTCTTTCTGGGTTGCCGCTAAGGAATTTCCAATGAAGCTAACGAGGTGGGTCCAATTTTGCGCTTCTTGGGCTCGGCGCAAGGCTGCGATGTACTCAGTTTTTAGCTGCTCGATTTTCTTTGAAACCAAAATCGTTCTAAAGCCGTAGGCAGACAACATCAAAGTAAGCAGTAGACGCCCAACTCGTCCGTTCCCGGCTGCAAAGGGTTGCATAGCGTCGAAGTGAGCATGAGCGATTGCGGCTCGCGCCAGCGCAGCGGCGCTTACAGGGTCTTCCTCTAGCTGCTGCATATATTCGGCCAAATCAGCGAGCCAAGTCTTTATCTGATCAACATCGATACCTTTGCGGTAGATGGGGTTGTCGGCAGATTGGGAAGTATGCATCACAACAATTTGGTGAAGATGGTGGATCAGCTCCACCGTCAGCTCCGTAGGACCGCCTTCCCTGACGACTGGAATAAATCGCTCCAGCGCCAATACATATTGCCTTACTTTATGGACCGACTGAGGGCGGCTCGGCAGATCAGTGTTTTCTCCTCTTGCCTCAAGTGTGAGAAGGTCTTCCAATGTGCAGCGAACGCCGTCCATACGCGACGACGACATCGCTTCAAGCCGGATCAGCATGCGTGCGGCAACTGAGTGTTGCTCAGTCGCAGGAAGCTGGTGCTTGGTTGACGTCAAGGACGCTATCAATCGCTTTGGAAAGCTGTCTAAAACAGTTGCGGGTGAAATGATCGCAGGAGGCGATGCAGATCGTGGCGCAGGTGTAGCGCCCGTCTCTAGAGACAAAGTCGATGGTTGCTGCGGCCAACGGCTTGCGTACACGCGGATTTCTGGCCCCGTAAACAAGGCTCCAGTTTTCTTGTGGATGCCTGCCCGAGCTAATTCTTTAGCAATTTCTTCCCAACGAACCCCAAGACTGCGCGCTGCGTCAATTTCGCTCCTAAAAAGCTTAAGCAAATCAGAATTGGTCAAAGTTTGAGGCCAAGCCGTGGGCGTGTTCGCCCCACCGTGTTGGAGCAGCGCTCTCTTAAATACGGAAGCAATCTGGTGAATATCCATCGCTGGCTTGGCCATTAGATGTTTCTCAATGCTCCCGTTTTTTCTACTTCTAAACAGGTGTGATCCGCTTTCAAAGCTCTTTAGTGCCGCGATCTTCCATGCTTTAGGCCGTACTGGCCTTCCATCATCTGTTTCCATGAAGGAACAAGCAACAAAAAGGGGCGGTGGCCAAAGCCACCGCCCCGTTGTCAGTCGCGAGCGACCTTGGCTTAGAACGCCAGGACCGAGCGGACCAGCACGACGTGCGCATCGTCGTCCGGCTGGGCGCCTTCGAACTTGCTGGTGACGTAGTCGTACTGAGCCTGCAGGGTCAGGCCCGGGGCGACGGTGTAACCGACACCAGCCTCGTAGACACTCAGGTGACGGCTGCCGGCGACGGCAGTCGAGCCAGCGTCAGCACCGAACTTGTAGTTCGCGCCAACCACGAGCGGGCCCGTGGTGTACTGGATGCCAGCGGTGTAGTTGCGCTGGCCCTCGGTGAAGCCCAGCGAGTTCTCGCCCGAACGGTTGTAGTCGATGTAGCTGCCGCCAACCGCGAAGCCAGCGTAGCCGATCTGCGCACCAGCCTGCCAGCCGGTCAGGTCGTTGTAGTTGGTCGCGAATGCTCCCGTACCACGGAGCGCGCTGCCGCCCATGTAACCGGCGCTAGCCTTGACGGTGAAGCCGGCGATGGTGTTGCTATAGTTCGCGCCGACTTCCCAGACGTCCTCGTAGATGCCGGTCTGGAACACGCTGGCCAGAGCGGACGACGTGAACTTCGACCGGTTCATGTCGGTGTTGTTGCTGTCGTTGCGCGGGGTGTAGCTGGCACCCAACTGCAGACCAGCGATACGCGGCGAGAAGTAAACAACCTTGGTCGCATTGGCATCGACGTTCAGCGACGGCCAAATGATGCTGTTGCGGGTCGTGATGCTCGCACCACCGGAGCCGATGGTGTTGGTGTTCAGGGCAGTGCCCGAAACGGTGTTGCCCGGCAGCCAGTTGATGACCTGATCGTACAGAGCCAGCGGCAGGTAGTCCATCGGGCCGGTGATGTAGGTCTCGTCGTTGAACGAGTTGCTCACACCCAGACGGACCTGACCGAAGGCGCCCTGCGCGAAGATGTACGCGCGGTCGGCGTCCACGCTGCGGTCACCGTTGGCAGCGCGGATACGGATGCGGCCACCGTACTCGAGGCCGTTGTCAGCCTTGGCGGTCGGGATGATGTTCACGCGGAAGCGGTTGCGGAACTCGGTCGAACGCGAGTTGGTGTCCAGGTCCTGGCTGACGTAACCGGCTTCGAAGTAGGCGTCGCCACCGACCTTGACCTCGAACTTGGCCTGGGCGTTAGCCGCGCCAGCACCCATCGCCAGAGCAACGGCGGCGCAGCCCGCCAGCAGATAACGGTTCATAGTTGTTGCCTCCATCCTGGCAGCTTTAGTGGCCGATTTGGCCTGTGAACGAGGCCATAGCTACATGCATGCATTCGGTTCGGCAATTGCGTTGGTGCCCTTGGGCAACAAAACGTAGGGGGTGTGGCGCTAAAAACACATCCTGTCTCGGCAGGTCTGACGCCGGCAGGGGCGCAAACATGCTTCGCTTTCCCGTGTTGGTGTAGGCTTTGTGTGGCTTTGGAGCGGATATAAGATGTTCGGCGCCGCGCCCCACGGACGTTGCATTGTATTCCAGCATTTCGCCGCGTTAGCATGAACGACCGACAAGATGATGTTCAGGCCGCATTGAGCTCACATGAGTGAACCCAGGTGCACGATCTAGTTCTGGGGTTGGGTCGTCGCGGTCGCCAAAGCGCACATCGCGCTGGTTGTTTTCACAACAGCTCCGGAGCCGGGCTCGCTGCCGTAGGTGTCCAACCGCGGGCACGGCGCCGCGCAGGAGCTTATCGCCGTCCGGTGCGCGCCAGAACGTCACCAATGCCGGTCCCTTGCCGGGCCAAGACAAGCTGGTGCTGCTCAACATCGTCCACCCCTTGGCCGCCAACAAGGCCGAGTTGCTCCGGGTGTCGTGGAGCCGTGCACCGGTCTGCTCCTGCGCGTTGGCCGCCGCTCATCACCAAGGCCAAACCGAGGGCAATCAGAACGCGTATACGGCCGCGTTGCTGCGGTGATCCTCTCCGCCCGTACCCGCAGCCGCGAAGGTCAGGAGCGCCCTGGGGCGAGGCCCGTGAGTTCTCAAATGGGCACCAGGTGTGAAGTTTGCTTTTTGAGGGCAACCACTTTAGAACCCCACCACGTACCATGAGGCCCGTTTTCCCGTGATTGCTGGGTGGTTGCTAACACCCAACAACTAAACACCTACGGAAACGGGAAAGGCCCCGAAAGGCGTTACCTTTCAGGGCCTTAGAGTGGTGCCGCAACAGGGATTTGAACCCCGGACCTACTGATTACGAATCAGTTGCTCTACCCCTGAGCTACTGCGGCGTCGACGTCGTTTCCGTCGTCGTGGGCGCGGAACATAACCGCATGGGTCGGGGGATGCAAGAGGACTTTTTTCGGGTGCGTGCGATTATCCGTGCTGGGCGATGACGTCCAGGAAGGCCTCGGCGTAGCGGTCCAGTTTGCGGGCGCCGACGCCCGGCAGGCGGGCGAAGGATTGGCGGTCGCGGGGGCGGGAGGCGACCATTTCCAGCAGCGTGCTGTCGTGGAAGATGACGTAGGGCGGCACGCCCTGGGCGCGGGCCAGTTCGGTGCGGCAGTCCTTCAGGGCGTGCCACAGCGCGTCGTCGGCGGGCGACAGCGTTCCGCGGGCGCCGGCGCGCGACACGCCCTCCCCCGACAGGGCGCCGGAGGAGGCACCGCCCCCGCCGCGCGAGACGTGGCGGCGCAGCGCGTCATGGACGCCGCGGCGCTTCTCCACGATGGGGTCCTTGCGCAGCTTGACCGTGGTCTGGCCCTTGATGACCGGGATGCCGGCGTCGGTCAGGCGGAAGCCGCCGTAACCCTCCAGGTCCACCGTCAGGTAGCCGGCGGCGACGAGCTGGCGGTAGACCGACTGCCACTCCGCCTTCGACAGCTCCTTGCCGCAGCCGAAGGTCTTCAGCGCGTCGTGGGCCTGCTGCGCCACCTTTTCCGTGGAATTGCCCAGCAGCACGTCGATCAGGTGCCCGGCGCCGTAGCGCTGGCCGGTGCGGTAGACGGCCGACAGGGCCTTCTGCGCGGCGATGGTGCCGTCCCAGGTCTCCACCGGCTCCAGGCAGGTGTCGCAGTTGCCGCAGGGCTCCGCCAGCGTCTCGCCGAAATAGTTCAGCAGCACCTGGCGGCGGCAGGAGGACGTCTCGCAGAAGCCGAGCAGGGCCTCCAGCTTCGACCGCTCCACCCGGCGGTGGGAATCGCCGGCCTCCGACTGCTCCAGCATCTGGCGCAAGCTGACAACGTCGGCCATGCCGTAGCTCATCCAGGCGTTGGCCGGCAGGCCGTCGCGGCCGGCGCGGCCGGTTTCCTGGTAGTAGGCCTCCAGGCTCTTCGGCGGGTCCAAGTGGCAGACGAAGCGGACGTTCGGCTTGTCGATGCCCATGCCGAAGGCGACCGTCGCCACCATGACGATGCCTTCGCCCTTGATGAACAGGTCCTGGTTCGCCTCGCGCACCTCCGGCGGCAGCCCGGCGTGGTAGGGCAAGGCCTCGCGGCCCTGCTGGTTCAGCCAGGAGGCGATCTCCTCCACCTTCGCCCGCGACATGCAATAGATGATGCCGGCGTCCTCGGGGTGGTTCTCCCGCAGGAAGGCCAGCATCTGCTGGCGCTCGCTCTTCTTCGGGACGACGCGGTAGGTGATGTTCGGCCGGTCGAAGCTGGACAGGAAGACGCGGGCCTCGGTCAGGCCCAGCTTGTCCTTGATCTCCGCGCGGGTCTGCGCGTCCGCCGTGGCGGTCAGCGCGATGCGCGGCACCATCGGGTGCCGCTCGTGCAGGATGGAGAGCTGCAGGTACTCCGGCCGGAAGTCGTGGCCCCACTGGCTGACGCAGTGCGCCTCGTCCAGCGCGAACAGCGCCAGCTTCGTGCGGTCGAGCAGGTCGAGGAAGCGCGGCGTCACCAGCCGTTCCGGCGCCACGTAGACGAGGTCGAGCTCGCCCCGGACCATGGCGCGCTCCACCTCCCGCGCCTCGGCCGGGTCGAGGGAGGAGTTGAGGTAGGCCGCGCGCACGCCGAGTTCGCGCAGCGCCGTCACCTGGTCGCGCATCAGCGCGATCAGCGGGGAGACGACCACGGTGATGCCGTCGCGCACCAGCGCCGGAACCTGGTAGCACAGCGACTTGCCGCCGCCCGTCGGCATGAGGACGAGCGCGTCGCCGCCACGGATCACGTGGGCGATGATGTCGGCCTGCTGCCCGCGGAAGGCGGAATAGCCGAAGACCGACCGCAGCACCTCGAGCGCCGGGTCGGAGTCCGGATTCCGGGCCGGGTCCGTGGGGCGGGCCTGGAAGGAAAAGAGCGAGTCCACGCCGATGCGATTCTGGAACTGGACGATTCAAAATCTGGTGGCCGGGGTGCGACCCCGAACTCAAGGCCTATGATGTGGCACAGATTGCCCGATTCGGGAAGACGCAATCCGGAATTGGTGGGGGGACAAGCGTGGCGCATCGCCGGATCCACTGCCGATCCGCTGCCCCGGCCGGACGGAAAAGGTCACCGTCGCGGCCGGCCCGCGGCGTGGGGCGGCGGGCGAATCCTCTGGGCTTGGCAGCGCCGCTGCGTATACTGCGCCGATGGCACGCATGCTGTACCTTCGCGACATCGAGGTCGATGTGGATGTCCGCTGCCGCGCCTGCGGACACGAGGGCGTGCTGCCGCGTGCCGCCATGCTCCGGCGCTTCGGGCCCAACTACCCGGTGCTGTCCATCGCCCCGCATTACCGCTGTTCCCGGTGCGATTCCCGCGACACCGAAAGCCGGCCGGCACCCCCGCCCATGACGTTCGCTCCGGCGGCGGAGGTGGAGGAGGCGCCGCCCTCCTTCGCCGGCCCGCTGGCCGCGCTGCAAGGGCTGCTCGACGCGGTGCGCAGCCGCGGGGACGAGGATGAGGAGGAGCATCAGGCTCCCCCTCCGGCCGCACCGGAACCGGCGATCATCGCCCGCCCCCTGCCCTCGCTCGAACTGGAAGACCTGATCGCGGACACCACGCCCCCCGAGGTGACGGGGCGGCGTCCGCTGTGGGAGCCCGTGTCGCTCGCCGACATGGCAGCCGACCTGCGCGAGGAAGATCCCGAGGAGGCGGAGCCCGCCATCCACGAGGATGAGGACCAGGGCGACGAGGACGAGGACGAGGACGCCGCCGCCGATCTCCCCCGCCCCTTCGCCATCGCCGACGCCAGGCCGGAACGCGCCGCGCCGGAGGATGACGACGATCCGGTCGCGCACTTCAACCGCACCATCGCCGCCCTGCGCGGGATGCTCGGCGACGACGACGCACCCCGGGACACGGCGCGGCCCAAGGAGGCTCCTCACCCGGCCGCAGCGGATCGCGAGGACGCGCCGGAGGATGACGAGCCGCCGCGCGCCGTCCCGGGTCCCCTGCTGGCGCGCAGCGATTTCGAGGATGAGGACGAGCCTTCGGAGGACGAGACCGCGGAGGACGAACCTTCGGATGAGGACATCGTCGCCTTCGCGATCCGCGATCCGGAAAAGGCCCCGCCCCGGCGGGAGCGCGTTGCCGTTCCGGAGGAGCAGCCGCTCGACAAGACCATCGCCGCCCTGCGCAACATGGTCCACGAAGCCGCCGCTGATCCCGACGACGAGCCAGAGGACGACGAAGACGATGATGCGCCGGAGGATCTGCCGGACGATTTGACCGCCGGTTGGCTGACGGAACGGGACGCCGACGAGCCCGCCTCCCCCTTGCCGCACCGCCAGCCGCTGTTCGTCGCCGCAGACGACGACGAGGAGGACGATCAGGAGGAGGAGCCTCCCGCCCCGCGCAAGTCCGCCCAGGAAATGGACATGGAGGAGGCGTTGCGCGCCCTGCGCGCGCTCGTCGAGCAGGAGGATGACGACGAGGACGATCCGCTCCCTCCCCTGCCGCCCACCCCGATCCCCCTGCGGGCCGGCCGGCCGACCATGGCCGAACTGATGGAGCAGGCCACGCGGGACGACGAGGATGCGGCCGAGATGGAGGACGACCCCGCCGACCGGAAACCGGCGGCCCTGTTCCCCACGCCCATTCCGCTGGGCGTGGCGCCGGATGAGGACGACGACGAACCGCTCGACCTCGTGGACATGGTGGAGCACCGCCAGCCGGCGCCCGAGCCGAAGGGGGCGCCGAAGGGGGGCGACAAGAAAGGGGGCGACACGGGCGAGTCGAGTTCGCTCGACAAGACCATCGCCGCCCTGCGCAGCATGCTGGAACTGGACGGCAAGCGCGGCCGATAGGCCGTCAGCCGTTTTCCGCCAGGACCGAACCCGCCAGATAGAGCGACCCGCAGATCAGCACGCGCGCCGGCCCGGCCGGGGCGCGTTCCAACAGTTCGGCCAGCGCCGTCGCCACGTCCGGCGCGGGGGCCGAGTCCGCGATGCCGCAGTCGCGAGTCGCCGCCGCGGTGTCCTCGGCGGACAGGGAAGCCTCCTCGCCTGGGATCGACACCGTGCGCGCGGCGGCGACGAAGGGCGCCAAAGGCTCCAGGAACTCCCGTGGTTCCTTGCTCGCCAGCATGCCGTAGATCATCAGCAGCGGGCGCTTGGGGTCTTCCTTCGCCCAAGTCCCGGCCTGAACGGCCAGTGCCTCGCCCGCGGAATCGTTGTGGCCGCCGTCCAGCCACAGCTCCCACCCCGCCGGCAGGCGCTCGGCCAACGGACCGCGGGTCAGCCGTTGCAGGCGGGCCGGCCACTCCACGGCGGCGAGGCCGCGGCGCACCGCGGCGTCGTCCACCTTCACCGGCAGATGGTCAAGACAGGCCAGCGCCACGCCGGCGTTGATGATCTGGTGCGCGCCGGCGAGGCCCGGCGGCGGCAGGTCGATGCGGCGCCGGGGGCTTTCGAAGCGGAAGCCGGTGGCGGTCGGGGTGACGCGCCAGCCGTGGATGGGGGCGCCGACTCTCGCCGCGTGGACCACCAGGGTGCCCATGGCCTCGTCGGACGGCTGCGGGAACAGGACCGCGGGAACGCCCGGCTTGAAGATGCCGGCCTTCTCGCCCGCGATGGCCTCCAGCGTGTCGCCCAGGAACTGGCGGTGGTCGTAGGAGATGCGCGTGATCGCGGTGACCGCCGGCCGGTCGACCACGTTGGTGGCGTCCAGCCGCCCGCCGAGCCCGGTTTCCAGCAGCACGACGTCCGCCGGTTCCCGCGAGAAGGCCAGGAAGGCGGCGACGGTAGTCACCTCGAAGAAGGTGATCGGCGCGCCGGCGTTGGCGACCTCGCATTCCTCCAGCAGGGCGGCCAGCCGGTCGTCGTCGATCAAGCGGCCCGCCACCCGGATGCGCTCGTGGAAGCGGACAAGGTGCGGCGAGGTGTAGACGTGCACGCGCAGGCCCGCCGCCTCCAGCATGGCGCGCAGGAAGGCGACGGTCGACCCCTTGCCGTTGGTCCCGGCCACATGGACCACCGGCGGCAGGCGCCGCTCCGGATGGTCCAGGGCGGCCAGCAGCCGGTGCACGCGGTCCAGCGACAGGTCGATGACCTTGGGGTGCAGCCCCTTCAGGCGGTCGAGCACGGGGTCGGCGCGCGACCCCTCAGGCTTGGTCCCCATGGAACCGACCTCTCCCCTGTTCAGACCGGCTGCATCAAACCGGTTGTTCGGCGCCGGTCTTCTCCGCGCCCGCCTGCGGCGGGGTCGCATCCGGCGCCTCCGCCTGGGTGCGGGCCTTCTCCTCGGCGGCCGGCTGGGTGGTCGGCAGCGCGGCGGGGACCTCGTCCAGGGATTCCGGCTCGGCCGGAACCAGGGTCTTCTGCATCAGCAGGGCCAGCACGCGCGACAGGGTCGGGCGCAGGTCGCGGCGATGGACGACCATGTCGACCATGCCATGCTCCAGCAGGTATTCGGAGCGCTGGAAGCCCTCCGGCAGGGTCTCGCGGATCGTGCTCTCGATCACGCGGGCGCCGGCGAAGCCGATCTGCGCGCCCTTCTCGGCGATGTGGATGTCGCCGATCATGGCGAAGGAGGCCGTGACGCCGCCGGTCGTCGGGTCGGTCAGGACCACGATGTAGGGCAGGCCGGCTTCCTTGACCATCTCCACCGCGATGGTGGTGCGCGGCATCTGCATCAGCGACAGGATGCCTTCCTGCATGCGCGCCCCGCCCGAGGCCGGGACGGCGATCAGCGCGGCGTTCTGCGCGATGGCCGCCCGGGCCGCCGCCAGGATGCCCTCGCCCACCGCGATGCCCATGGAGCCGCCCATGAAGCCGAAGTCGAAGGCCGCCACGACCGCCGGCTGCCCGCCGATCAGGCCGGAGCCGACGACGATGGCGTCGTGCCGGGTGGTCTTCGACTGCGCTTCCTTCAGGCGGTCGGTGTAACGCTTCTGGTCGCGGAACTTCAGCGGGTCGACCACGGTCTTCGGCAGCTCGATCGACTGGTATTCGCCGTCGTCGAACATGGACGCCAGGCGCTTGACCGGCTCCAGCCGCATGTGGAAGCCGCAGTGCTGGCAGACGTTCAGGTTCTCTTCCAGGTCGCGGTGGAAGAGCATCGCCTCGCAGCTCGGGCACTTGTGCCAGAGGTTGTCCGGAACCTCCTTGCGGGCGTACAGGGCGCGGATCTTGGGGCGGACGTAGTTGGTAAGCCAGTTCATCGAAATGTTTCCTGAATTCCCGCTGGCGGGTTTCCCTTGAGCCGGTTCGGTCAGCTAAGCCGGTTCGGTCAGCCGCGCGCCCGGCGCACGCCGGCCGCAAGGTCGCGCACGAAGCCCAGCACGTCCTCGACCAGGCCCGGCCGGGCCTTGCCCGCGGCGTCCAGCCCATCGGCGATGCGGGTGACGATGGCGGAGCCGACCACCGCCGCGTCGGCGACGCGGGCGATGTTGGCGGCCTGCTCCGGCGTCTTGATGCCGAAGCCGACGGCGACCGGCAGGTCGGTGTGGCGCTTCAGCCGGTCCACGGCAGCCCCCACGGCGGCGTTGTCCGCGCTGGCCGTGCCGGTGATGCCGGCGATCGACACGTAATAGACGAAGCCCGAGGTGTTCTGGAGCACCGTCGGCAGGCGCTTCTCATCCGTGGTCGGCGTGGCCAGGCGGATGAAGTTCACCCCGGCCTTCAGCGCGGGGATGCACAGCTCCTCGTCCTCTTCGGGCGGCAGATCCACGATGATCAGCCCGTCCACCCCGGCCCCCTTGGCGTCCGCCAGGAAGCGGTCGACGCCGTAGGCGTGGATGGGGTTGAAATAGCCCATCAGGATAATCGGCGTGTCGGCGTCCCGCTCGCGGAAGCCGCGGACGAGGTCCAGCGTCTTGCGCGCCGTGGTGCCGGCGTGCAGCGCGCGCAGGCTGGCCGCCTGGATCGCCGGACCGTCGGCCATCGGGTCGCTGAAGGGCAGGCCCAGCTCGATCAGGTCGGCGCCGGCGGCCGGCAGCCCGTCCAGCAGGGCGCGGCAGGTCTCCAGGTCCGGGTCGCCGGCGGTGATGAAGGTGACGAGGCCGGCGCGGCCCTCCGCCTTCAGGGCGGCGAAACGCTTGGCGATACGGCCGGTATCCGTGCTCACAGCTTCACTCCCAGATGCTGGGCGACGGAGAAGATGTCCTTGTCGCCGCGGCCCGACAGGCACAGCACCATCAGGTGGTCCTTGGGCAGTTTCGGGGCGCGCTTGACGATCTCCGCCAGCGCGTGCGCCGATTCCAGCGCCGGGATGATGCCCTCGGTGCGGGCGCAGAGCTGGAAGGCGTCCAGCGTCTCCTGGTCGGTGGCCGAGACATACTCGACGCGCCCGATGTCGTGCAGCCAGCTGTGCTCCGGCCCGACGCCCGGATAGTCCAGGCCGGCGGAGATGGAGTGGCCCTCCAGGATCTGCCCGTCCTCGTCCTGCAGCAGGTAGGTGCGGTTGCCGTGCAGCACGCCGGGGCGCCCGCCGGTGATGGAGGCCGCGTGCTCCAGCGGACCCTTCTCGATCCCGTGGCCGGCGGCCTCGACCGCGATCATCTGCACGGTCGGCTCGTCCAGGAAGGGGTGGAACAGGCCGATGGCGTTCGACCCGCCGCCGACGCAGGCGACCAAGCTGTCGGGCAGGCGGCCTTCCAGCTCCTGCATCTGGGTGCGCACCTCGTCGCCGATCACCGACTGGAAGTCGCGGACCATCATCGGGTAGGGGTGCGGGCCGGCGGCCGTGCCGATCAGGTAGTAGGTGTCGGCGACGTTGGTGACCCAGTCGCGCAGCGCCTCGTTCATCGCGTCCTTCAGCGTCCGGGCGCCGGAGGTGACGGGCACGACCTCCGCCCCCAGCAGCTTCATGCGGAAGACGTTCGGCTGCTGCCGGGCGATGTCGGTCTCGCCCATGTAGATGACGCAGGGCATGTTGTAGAGCGCGCAGACCGTCGCGGTCGCCACGCCGTGCTGGCCGGCGCCCGTCTCGGCGATGATGCGCTTCTTGCCCATGCGGCGGGCCAGCAGGATCTGGCCGATGCAGTTGTTGATCTTGTGCGCGCCGGTGTGGTTCAGCTCCTCGCGCTTGAAGTAGATCTTGGCACCGCCCAGCATCTCCGTCAGGCGCTCCGCGTAGTACAGCGGATTCGGCCGGCCCACATACTGCTTGAGCTGCTGGCGGATTTCGCCTTCGAAGGCAGGGTCCGCCTTCGCGTCCTTGTAGGCCTTCTCCACCTCAAGGATCAGCGGCATCAGCGTTTCGGCGACGAAGCGGCCGCCGTAGATTCCGAAATGCCCACGTTCGTCGGGGCCGGAACGGTATGTGTTGGGTCTGGTCATGGCCTGGAAAACTGCCTGAAGCGGGTACGAGGGCGCCCGGAAGGCGCCACCATAGCGGCGCGGCGCCCGGATTTGAAGCGTTCGCCGCGCGTCATCTCGACATGGCCCCCAACATGGGGACGGGACGGGGCCGGGCAAGGGGGCGCGCCCCCACCAGACAACGGGCCTCATCCGCCCAGCGGCGGCGCGAACATCAGCCCGCCCTTGTTCCACAGCGCATTCAGCCCCCGCTCGATGCCGAGGGGGGAGCCGGCGCCGAGGTGGCGGTCGAAGATCTCGCCGTAGTTCCCGACCTGCGTGATCACGCGCCAGCCCCAGCCGTCGTCGAGGCCGAGGCCCCAGCCGAGCCCCGGCGTCACGCCCAGCAGCTTGCGCACCTCCACGTCCAGCGTCTCCTCCTTCACCGCCGCGGCGTTGGCGGCGGTGACGCCCTTCTCCTCCGCCAGGATGGTCGCCAGGAAGACCCAGCGCACGATGTCGAACCAGCGCTTCTCGCCGGTCCGCACCATGGGGCCCAGCGGCTCCTTGGAGATGGCTTCCGGCAGGATGACGTAGTCGCTGCTGTCCGGGGCCATCAGGCGCCGCTGGGCGTACAGGCTCATGCGGTCGCTGCTGAACAGGTCGCAATGGTGGTTGAAGAAGGCGGAGGTCGCCCCCTCGTCGGAGCGCACCCGCTTCAGGGTCAGGCGCGCCCCGTTGCGGGCCATCCAGTCCTCCAGGTTGCGCAGGGATGTGGTCTGCTCGATCACGCAGACCGACGCCGTGGTCTTCGCCAAGTCGTCCAGATGCGCGACCCCCAGCGACCGGTGGGCGATGAAGCCCTGCCCGTCGAACAGGTAGACCGTCGGGAAGTCCACCCCGAAGGCGGCGTCCCGCTGCAGCGTCCAGGTGGTGCCCTCCATCACCACGTCCACCTCGCCGTTGCGCAGGATGGAGAAGCGGTTCTCGGTGTTGGCCTCCACGAACTCGACCCGGTCGGCGTTGCCGGTGACGGCGGCCGCCACAGCCCGGCACATGTCGGCGAAGAAGCCGCGCCAGCGCCCGGATTCGTCCAGGATGGACAGCCCGCTGCCGCGCGAGGTGATGCCGCAGCGCAGGACCCCCGACTCCTGCACGGCCGTCAGCGTGTCGGCCCGCGCCGGCCGGCCGGGAACCGTCGCGCCGAGGACGGCCAGCCCGAGAAGCATCCCGGCAAGACTCCGGACCATCCGCATCGCCCCTCCCCGACCCACGACTTCCTAACCCGAGGATCTTGCGGGCAACCATCGCGGGTCAAGTCGCCGCTGTTCCCGGCGGCGGCCCGCGGGGAGCGCCGATTTGCGCGGCGGCAACGCAACGTGCTATCTGACGGGGGTGACCGACATGAGGGACAGGGGTATGCGGCTTCCCCGGCTGGGCGTGGCGTTCCGCATCCTGGCGGGCCTGACGGTGATCGCCGGCCTCACCGTCACCACCAGCGTGGTGGCCGTGTCGCTGTTCGGGCGATTCCAGGAAGGGTTCGAGCAGGTCGCCGCCGCGAAGGTCCCCGGGCTGATCAGCGCTTCGCAGCTGGCGCAGCAGAGCGGCACGCTGGCGGCGAACGCCCCGGCGCTGGTCGCGGTGCAGAGCCAGTCGGTGCGCGAGGCGGTGATGTCGCGGCTGGGCGACCAGATCGTCCTGCTGGAGGACCTGATGGCCCGCCTGCGCGTCCGCGGCGCCGACCCCGCCGACCTGGCCGAGCTGGAGCGCCGCAAGAACGAACTGGTCGGCAACCTGCTGGCGCTGAACAGCCAGGTGGAGCGGCAGTTGGCCGCCTCGGCGGAGGTGGGCGGGCTGGTCAACCGCCTGATGATGCTGGCCGAGCGCGTCCGCCAGTTGGAGCAGGCCCTGCTCGACGACGTTCCCCTGCCGGCCGATCCGGCGGGACTGGCCGACGCCTACCGGCGCGAACGCGTCATCGACCATTGGACCGACGCGGCCTACCACGCCGCCACCATCATGCTGGCGGCCTCGCGCGCCGACCACGAGGCGCGGCTGGAGCGGCTGCGCGACGACTACCGGGCCGCCATGGACCGCGCCGCCGCCGCGGTGGCGGAGCTTCCCCCGGACCTCGTCGCCGGGGCCGAGCCGCTGTACCGGGAGCTTCAGTCCCTGGGGCTGGGCGAGCGCAACCTGTTCACCGGCCGGCAGGAGGAGATCGTGCTGGCGCGCTCCATCAAGGGGCTGGTCGCCCGCAACCAGAACGTCTCCGACCGGCTGGTCGCCGCGGTGTCCGACCACGTCATGGCGATCGAGCGCGACATCTCCCGCCGCTCCACCGAGTTCGAAGGCGTGATCCGCAACGGCAGGCACGCCATCCTAGTGATGGCCCTGGTCTCGATCCTCGGTGCCGTCGGCATCTTCCTCTACATCCACAAGAACGTGGTGCGGCGGCTGCGCGGCCTGCAGGAGGCGATGACCGCCTCCGCGGCCGGCCGGCCGGTGACCATCCCGACGCGCGGCCTGGACGAGATCGCCGACATGGCCCGCGCCCTGCACTATTTCGTCGCCACCATCCGCGCCCGCGAGCGCGACCTGTCCGATGGGGAACGCCGCCTGCGCGCGATCCTGGAGCAGAGCCCGGTCGGCGTCTCCATCGGCCGGGCCGACGGCGCGCATCCTTTCCAAACGGTGGCCTTCGCCAACGCCCGCGCGGCGGAACTGGCCGGCCGGCCGCTGGACGCCTTCGTCGGCAGCCGGCAGCCGCTTCCCCTGCCGCTCCCCCTGCCCCTTCCGGCCGGGGCCGCCGGAATGGCCCAGGACATGGTCGCGCGCGATGGGGATCTGGTCGCACGCGATGGGGATCTGGTCGCACGCGACGTGGAGGTGGCGATCGACCGCCCCGACGGCAGCCGCGTCTGGGCGCTCCAGACCATCCAGCGCACGGAGTTCGAGGGCCGCTCCGCCCTTCTCGCCTGGAGCTACGACATCACCGCCCGCAAGCACGCGGAGGAGGCGCTGCGCCACGCCAAGGAGCAGGCGGAGGTCGCCGCGAGGTCGAAGTCCGAGTTCCTGGCGACCATGAGCCACGAGATCCGCACGCCCATGAACGGCGTGCTGGGCATGCTGGAACTGATGGCCCTGACGCCGCTGAACGCGGAGCAGGCGCAGATCGTCACCACCGTGCGCGACAGCGCGACGGCCCTGCTGCGCATCATCGACGACATCCTGGACCTGTCGAAGATCGAGGCCGGCAAGCTCGACCTGGAGGAGATGGACCTCGACCCGCGGGAGCTGGTGGAGGGCGTGGCCGAGCTGCTGGCGCCGCAGGCCCACCAGAAGCGGCTGGCGCTCGTCTGCGACGTCGACCGCGCGGTCCCACCGGTGGTCCGGGGCGACCCCGGCCGGCTGCGCCAGATCCTGTTCAACCTGGCCGGCAACGCCATCAAGTTCACCGACGCCGGCCGGGTCGTCCTGCGCGCCCGGCTGGAGGACGCGCCGGCCCCAAACACGCCGGCCCAGAATCCACCAGGCCGGGACGCCGTGCGCCTGCGCTTCGCGGTGGAGGACACCGGCATCGGCATCAGCCAGGCCGGCCAGTCCCGCCTGTTCCAGCCCTTCAGCCAAGCCGACAGCTCGACCACCCGGCGTTTCGGCGGCACGGGGCTGGGGCTGGCGATCTGCGCGCGCCTGGTGGAGATGATGGGCGGGCGCATCGGCGTGGAGTCGATGCCCGGCCATGGGTCCGTCTTCTGGTTCACGGTCGATCTGGCCGCCGGCGACCCGGGCACCCGATACCAGGGCGGGGGACTGGACGGCATCGACCTGTCGGGCCTGTCCATCCTGGTGGCCGACCCCGATCCGGTGCAGCGCGCCGTCCTGATCCGCAGCCTGGAGGACCGCCAGGCCGCCGTCGCCGACGCCACCACGGCGGAGGAGGCGGTGGAGCTGCTGACCCTGTCCGGCGCCGACCTGCTGGTCCTGGCCGGCGGCCTGCCGGACCACCATCCGGACGACGCGCCGGGCGAGCCCAACCCGCAACTGACCGTCACCGAGCTGCTGGACCGCATCCGCCAGGCTGGCGTCCGTCCGCCGCCGACCCTGCACCTGCTGGACGGGCGCGAACCGTTGGCCGATTGCCCCGACGACCTTGCCGCGGATCTTGCCCCCGACGTGGTCCACGACCATCTGACCCGCCCGGTGCGCCGAGAGGCGCTGTTCCGCAAGCTGGCGGTCCTGGCCGGCCGCGCCGCCGCCACCCCGCCCTGCGGCGCGGCCGACCCGGCGCCGGACGGGTCGTCCCTGCCGGGGCCGGCCATCGTAGAATTGGGGGCCATAACGGGGGCCGGCGCCCCGATCCTGGTGGCGGAGGACCACCCCACCAACCAGCAGGTGATCCTGCGCCAGCTCCGCCAGCTGGGGTTCGAGGCCGACCTGACCGCCGACGGGCTGGAAGCGCTGGCGGCGTGGCGGAGCGGGCGCTACCGCCTGCTGATCACCGACTGCCACATGCCGCGCCTGGACGGCTACGAGCTGTCGCGCCAAATCCGCAACGCCGAGTTCCGCGAATCGGATTTCAAAGGGTCGGAGGCGCCGTCCGGCCAGCCCCGTCCCCGCATGCCGATCATCGCCATGACGGCCAACGCGCTCGCCGGCGAGATGGAACGCTGCGCCGCCGCCGGCATGGACGACTACATCGCCAAGCCCGTGACCCTGAGGCAGTTGGCTGCCGTGCTGGACCGCTGGCTGGGCGAGGGCTCCGCCACCCCGCCGGAGGACCCGTCCGCCGCCGTCGCCGCCGACACCACCCGCGTGCCGCTCGACCTCGCCCACGTCCGCGAGACCTTCGGCACGCTCGACCGCACGGCCCTGGAGCTGCTGGGCTATTTCCTGGAGACGACGCGCCCCCTGCTCGACAAGGCGGCCGGCGCCCTGGAGCGCGGCGACCTGGACGCCGCCCGCACCGCGGCCCACACGCTCGCCGGCGCCGCCCGCACCGCCGGCGCCAACGAGCTGGCCTGGCACAGCGCCGCCCTGGAGGTCGCCGCGGAGGCCGGCGACGGACCGGAGGCCGCACGCTGCCTGGAGGCGATGCGCGCGGCCTTCCCGGTGGTGGAGGCGGCGATCACCACGATCCGCATCGGGGAAGGCGTGTGGTGACGGTGCCCCTCCCGCCCGGCGACTTCAGAGACACCGGCTTGCCGTCAATCGTCGCGCCGGTCACCCCGATCCTTTCGCGATATGCTTTCCGCGAAGCCGGACGCCATCCGTCGCACCCGACTGTTGAACCATCGTTGCGCCATTCCCAACCTAAGATTTCCGAATGACCAGCGCGGATCGCCGGAAACGGGTTCACCTCTCCGAAAGGGGCACCACCCGTCGCCCTGCCTTGTCCCGCCGAAGGGCGTGGACTAGTCTCTGGCTCGTGAACGCGTTTACCAAACCATACGCCCTGGCTGCGCTCGGGCTGGCGGTGGGACTCGGCTTGTCGGCCGGGCCGTCCTCCTCGCCGCTCGCCATGGGGTTCGCCGGGGTGCTCGGGGCCGCCGGCTTCGGCGGGTTGTTCTGGAACGCGAAGGAAAACCGCCGCCGCGCCGACAAGCTGTCCGCCGACATCGCCCGGCTGGAGGCGCTGCTGGCCGCCAGCCCGCACCCCTGGTGCGCCTGGAACGCGCAGGGCCTGTCCGCCGCGGCGCCGGACTGCGCGGCCCTGCTCGGCACCGCCCCGGAGGGCGACCTCGCCGCCGCCTTCGCCGCGACGGATGCCCCCCGAGTCGCCGAGGCGATGCGCCGGCTGCGGGACCGGGGGGAGGGCTTCCGGATCGAGGCCACAGCCCGCAACGGGCGGCGGATCCTGCTGTCCGGCCGCCGTTCCGGCGCGCCCGGTGCCCTGCCGGCCGCGGAACCGGCGGGGCACCAGGACGTGGTCTGGCTGGAGGACATCACCGACCGTTGCACCGAGCGCGACGACTTGACGCGGGAGCGCGTGGGCGCCGAGTCGGCGCTGGCCGAATTACGGGCGGCGGCGGACGCCCTGCCGGTGCCCGTGTGGCTGCGCCGGGCGGACCTGGGGCTCGCCTGGTGCAACCGGGCCTATGCCCGCGCCGTGGACTCCGACCCCGTCACCGCCCTGTCCGCGCAGGCGGAGCTGGCCTCCGCCACCGCCGGGCGGGCGCTGGCCGAGCGGGCGCGGTCGGGCGGCGTCGCCCAGTCGGAGCGGGTGACCGTGGTCGTCGGCACCGAACGGCGTCTGCTGGAGGTGACGGAGGCCCCCCTGCCCGCCCCGGACGGCGAGGGCACGCTGGTGGTCGGCTACGCGCTCGACCTCACCGCGGTGGAGGAGATGCGGGCGGAGCTGGGCCGCCACCTCGCCGCCCATGGCGAGGTGCTGGAGCGGCTGGGGGCGGCCATCGCCATCTTCGGGGCGGACACGCGGCTGACCTTCTTCAACCAGGCCTACGCCCGCCTGTGGGAGCTGGAGGAGGTCTGGCTGCGCAACCAGCCCACCCACGCCGAGATCCTGGAGGAGCTGCGCGCCCGCCGCCGTCTGCCGGAATACGCCGACTACCAGAGCTACAAGCGGGAAAGGCTCGGCCGCTACACCCGCCTGCTGGAGCCGGTGGAGGAGCTGCTGCACCTGCCCGACGGCACCACCCTGCGCAGCCTCGCCGCCCCGCACCCCATGGGCGGTCTGATGCTGATCATGGAGGACGTGACCAACACGCTGGCGCTGGAGTCCTCCTACAACACGCTGATCGCCGTGCAGCAGGAGACGCTGGACAACCTGGCGGAAGGCATCGCGGTGTTCGGCGGCGACGGGCGGCTGAAGCTGTCCAACCCCGCCTTCGCCCGCATCTGGGACCTGCACGAGGACGACCTGCACGGCGAGCCGCACATCTCCGACCTGTTCGAGCGCATGCGCCCCTTCCTGGAGAACGGCGGCGACTGGGACAGCCTGAAGGACGAGATGATCGGCGCCACGCTGGAACGCGCCGTCCGCTCCGGCCGGCTGGAGCGTGCCGACGGCTCGGTCGTGGAGTTCGCCACCTTGCCGCTACCCGACGGGGCGGTGCTGAACAGCTACCTCGACGTCACCGACAGCGCCCGGCTGGAGCAGGCGCTGCGCGCCTCCAACGCCGCGCTGGAGGCCGCCGACCAGCTGAAGTCGGAGTTCATCGCCAACGTCTCCCACCACCTGCGCACGCCGCTGAACGGCATCATCGGCTTCGGCGAGGTCCTGGCGAACCAGTATTTCGGGGAGCTGAACCCGCGCCAGATGGAATACGTCAAGGGCGTGCTGAACGCCGGGGAGCGGCTGCTGGCGCTGATCGACGACGTGGTGGACATGACCAGCCTGGGCGCCGGCGTCACCACGCTGGACCGCGGCGCGGTGGACGTGCCCGACCTGCTGACGACGGTGGCCGAGCTGACCCGCGAATGGGCGCGGCGCGAGGGCCTGCGGCTCGACCTCTCCGCCCCGGCCGCGCTGGGGGAGGTGGAAGGCGACGCGCGGCGGCTGAAGCAGGCGCTCTTCACCCTGGTGGTCGGCGCCATCCGCCACCCGCCGACCGACAAGCGCATCATCCTGGCCGGGGAGCGCACGGCGACCGCGCTGGTGGTGACCATCGGCAGCGCCGCCCCGCCCGACGCCACGGCCCTGCCGTCCCGCTACGACCGCACCGACCCGCGGGGTGCCGCGGCGCTCGGCCTGTCGCTGGTCCGCAACGTGATGGAACTGCACGGCGGCCGGCTGGAGGTCGAGGAATGGCTGGGCGACGGCGCCCGCTTCCGCTGCATCCTGCCGATCCGGCCGTCAGTGTGACTCGTAGGTTGGGTGGAGGCGCAGCCGAAACCCAACACACGTCGCGATGCGAAGGCTGTTGGGTTGCGCTGCGCTCCACCCAACCTACGGAACTCGACCCCTACCCCTGCCGCCGCCGCGGCTCATTGAAGGGCTGCGCCGTTCGCCCGACCGGGGATGCTGCCGGCTGCACGGTCGCGGAGGTCGGGCTGTCCTGCGTGATCAGCCGCGCGCCGCGCTGGTAGGTGGCGTAGCGCCACAGCCACTGCATGGTCACCAGCACGCGCTTCTGGAAGCCGACCAGCAGGTAGACGTGGATGATGGCCCACAGCACCCAGGCGAACCAGCCCTTCAGGTGCCGTTTGCCGAAGTCGAAGACCGCGGCGCTGCGCCCGACGATCGCCGTGTTGCCGCGGTTGTGGAAATGGAAGGGTTCCATGGGCTGGTCGCGCAGCAGGCTGGCCTCCAGCGCCGCGCCCAGATGCTCGCCCTGCTGCTTGGCGACCTGGGCGAGGCCGGGCAGCGGCTTGCCGTCGTCCCCGGCCAGCGTCGCCGTGTCGCCCAGCGCGTAGACGTCCGGCACGCCCGGCACGGACATGTCGGCGTTGACCGGGATGCGCCCGGCCCGGTCGGTCTCCGCCCCCAACCATTTTCCGGCCGGGGACGCCTGCACGCCGGCGCCCCAGACGATGGTCCCGGCGGGGATGAAGCGCCCGGCCACGGTCGCCCCCTCCGGCGTGATCGCCTCCACCGCTTGGCCGGTCAGCACCACCACGCCCAGTTCCTCCAGCTTGCGGCGGGCGTAGTTGGCGAGGTCGTCGGGGAAGCTCGCCAGGATGCGCGGCCCGGCCTCCACCAGCAGCACCTTGGCGGCGCGCGGGTCGATGCGGCGGAAGTCCTTGGCCAGCGCGTGGCGCGCCAGCTCCGCGATGGAGCCCGCCATCTCCACCCCCGTCGGCCCGCCGCCGACGATGATGGAGGTCATCAGCGCCTTCTGCCGCTCGGGGTCGTCGCACATCTCCGCCTGCTCGAAGCTCATCAGCAGGCGGGCGCGGATGCGGCGGGCGTTCTCGATGGTCTTCAGGCCGGGCGCGATCGCCGCCCAGTCGTCGTGCCCGAAATAGCTGTAGGAGGAGCCCGTCGCCAGCACCAGCCGGTCGTAGGGGACGAAGCTGCCGTCGGCCAGCACCACCCGCTTCTGCGCCCGGTCGATGCCGGTCACCTCCCCCATCAGCACGTCGATGTTCGGGTGCCGGCTGAGGATGCGCCGGATCGGCTCCGCGATGTCGGCTGGGGAGAGCGCGGCGGTCGCCACTTGGTACAGCAGCGGCACGAACAGATGGTAGTTGTGCCGGTCGATCACGGTGACCCGGATGTTGGTCCCGCCCAGCGCGCCCGCGCAGGCGAGGCCGCCGAATCCGGCCCCCACGATCACCACATGCGGGCGGCTGTCCACAGGCGCTGGCGTTCGGTCGAGTTGGGGCACGGCACGGTCCCTCCGGTCGGGGTCTTTACCGACAACCGGATGTGCGTCGCTTATGTTGCGGTGCATTGGACACAGGGGCTCAAGGGTCGCCCCTTGACAGTATCATTATTGATATCACATGATGCGGAGCATGGCGAAGATCGACGACATTCTCAGACGCATGCGGAGCGTGCCGCACGACGTCGCGTTCGACGATGTCGCCAAGCTCTGTGACCACCACTTCGGCAAGCCGAGGCAGCAGGGGACGAGCCACAGGGTTTATCGGATGCCATGGCCGGGCGACCCGCGCGTGAACATCCAGCGCGGGAAGGACGGAAAGGCCAAAGGCTATCAGGTCAAGCAGGTGGTCCAGGCCATCGACAAGCTGCTGGCGTCCCAACGGGAAGACGACGATGCCGACTAGCCACTATTCCTACCGCGTGACGTGGTCCCCGGAGGACAACGAATACGTCGCCTCCTGCGCCGAGTTCCCGAGCCTGTCCTGGCTCGACGAGGACGAGGTGGAAGCCTTGCGCGGCATCCGGAATCTCGTCGCGGAAACCGTCGAGGACATGCGCGCGAACGGCGAGCCCATTCCCCAACCGCTGGCGGACCGGGAGTATTCGGGAAAATTCGTCGTCCGCACCACGCCGGACGTGCATCGGCGCCTGACCATCGAAGCGGCCGAAGCGAAGGTCAGCCTGAACCGCTACATCAATTCGAAGCTGACCGCCTCGTAACGCCAGGGCTTCTGCACCGCCCCCCTACCGCGGCAGGGTCACCGTCACCCGCAGTCCCCCCTCCGGTCTGTTGGCCAGCGCGATGTCGCCGCCGTGGCCGCGCACGACCGTCCGGGCGGTCGCCAGCCCCAGCCCGACCCCGCCCGTGTCGCGGGAGCGGGAGCGTTCCAGCCGGTAGAAGGGGGCGAAGACCTTCTCGAACTCCTCCTCCGGGATGCCGGGGCCGGCGTCGTCGATCTCCACGCGGACGATAGACGTGGCGATGGACGTGGACGAGGGCCCGTCCTCCGGCCGCAGGCGCACGGTGAAGCCGCCGCCGTAGGCGATCGCGTTGTCCATCAGGTTGGCGAAGGCCCGGCGCAGCGCCACCGGCCGGCCGTCGAGTGCTGCGTGCGCCGGCCCCTCGTAGACCGCCTGATGCCCGGCGTCCACGCGGTCCTCGCACAGGCTCTGCAGCAGGTCGGCGAGGTCGAGGGGGCCGCGCGGCTCGCGCTTGGCGTCGTCGCGGGCGAAGGCGAGCGTGGCGTTGATCATCGCCTCCATCTCGTCGAGGTCGGACAGCATCTTGCGCTGCATCTCCGGGTCCTCGACCAGCTCGGCGCGCAGGCGAAGGCGGGTCAGCGGGGTGCGCAGGTCGTGGCTCATGGCCGCCAGCATCTGGGTGCGGTCGGCGACGAAGCGGGCGAGCCGCGCCTGCATCCGGTTGAAGGCGCGCGTGGCGGCACGCAGTTCCCGCGGGCCGCTTTCCGGCAGGGCCGGCGCCTCGCCGTCCACGCCCAGCCGCTCCGCCGCCACGGCGAAGCGCGCGATGGGCGCGGTCAGCCGCCGCGCCGTCCACAGCGAGACGAGCGCGATCGCCGCGACGATGCCGGCCATCCACAGCGCGAAGCGCAGCAGGCGGAACGGCCCCTCCAGCGGGTCGCCGCCGGCGAAGACCACCCATGACCCGTCGTTCAGCCGCACCGACAGCCGCACGTCGCGGCCCCAGTGGTGGTCTTCCGCCGGAAAGGGCCCGGGCATCGGCGGTTCGCGTCGCACCTCGATCACCACTTGGCGGTCGCGGTCGTCCAGCCCGTTGCGGATGGCCCGGCGCAGCCGGTCGAAGGGGAAGCCCTCGCGCACGCTGTCGGTCTTGAAGCGGGGGGTGTCCCGCTCCCACTCCACGCGCAGCACCGGGTCGTCGATGGCGCGCACCAGCCGCGTGCGCTCCGGCACGGGCGTGCTTTCGACCAGCTGGACGATGGAGGTGACGCGCTGCACCAGCACGCGCGGGCTGTGCACCGGCGGCCCTTCCGGCCGGTCGGTCAGATAGACCAGGGCGCTGACCGCCTGGGTCAGCAGCAGGGCCAGCACGACCGTCAGCGCCATGCGCGCGGCGATGCTGTCGGGCAGCCGCAGCCAGCGGCGCGCGACGAGCAGGCGGCTTTTCCGCGCGGTCTCCATCAAGACCCCACCACGACCGGTGGCGTGAAGAGATAGCCGCCGCCGCGCACCGTCTTGATCAGGGTCGGCTCCGCCGGGTCGGGCTCGATCTTGCGGCGCAGACGGCTGACCTGCACGTCGATGGAGCGGTCGAAGGGCACCGCCGACCGGCCGCGGGCGAGGTCGAGCAGCTGGTCGCGGGTCAGCACGCGCTGGGGATGCTCCACGAAGGCGACCAGCAGGTCGTACTCGCCGGCCGACAGCTGGACCAGCACCCCGTCGGGGGAGCGCAGCTCCCGCTTGGCCAGATCCAGCGTCCAGTCCTCGAAGCGCAGCAGCTTGCCGCTCTCCCCGCCCGGGGCGGCCGGGGCGGCGGCGCGGCGCAAAACCGCCTTGATGCGGGCCAGCAGCTCGCGCGGGCTGAAGGGCTTCGCCAGATAGTCGTCGGCGCCCATTTCCAGCCCGACGATGCGGTCGGTCTCCTCCCCCATGGCGGTCAGCATGATCACGGGGGTCTGCGCCGTCTCGGGCGCTGCGCGCAGGCGGCGGCACAGGCTGAGCCCGTCCTCCCCCGGCATCATGAGGTCGAGCACGATCATATCCACCCGCGCGGTGTCGAGCGTGCGCATCATCTCGGCACCATCCTTGGCGCCGGTGACGCGGAAGCCGTGGCGCGTCAGGAACTGCGCCAGCAGCGAGCGGATTTCGCGGTCGTCGTCCACGACCAGAAGGTGGGGCGTGCGGTCCATGGCCCGCATGATCCGACGCGCGGGCGCGGGGGTGAAGGAAAAATGTGTAACGGCACGTAACGGCCGGCGGGGCTGTTACACAGCGTTACCAAATGACCGGACGCCGGACATCAACGGGCAACGTTGGGGGCGCAGTCTGAGCGTCATCGGGAAGGCACAAAGCCTTTCGAAAAAGCTTTCGAAAACGAGGAGCACCACCATGAAACGCGCCATGATGACCACCGCCGCTCTGGTTCTCGGCCTCGGCCTCGCCGTGCCGGTCTTCGCCCAGCAGCAGCCGGGTCCCGGCGCCGGTCCGGGGGCTGGTCCGGGCGCCGGCCGCGACCACGGCCGCATGTTCTCCCGGATGTGCGAGGACCAGGACGCCCGGCTCGCCGGCATGCTGGCCTTCGCGGAGAAGAAGCTGAACATCACCGACCAGCAGCGCGCCGCCTGGACCAAGTTCGCCGACGCGGCGAAAGGGGCGGAGAAGCCGATGCAGGACTTCTGCGCCAAGTACAAGGACCAGCCGATGCCGGCCAGCGCGCCGCAGCGGCTTGAGCGGATCGAGGCGATGACGGCGGCCCGCCTGGCCCAGATCCAGCAGGTCCGCCCGGCGGCGACCGACCTCTACGCCCAGCTGACCCCCGACCAGCAGAAGATCGCCGACCAGTTCATGAACCGCGCCGGCGGCGGCTTCGGCGGTCACCGCGGCGGCATGCACCACCATGGCATGGGTGGGCACGGCATGGGTGGACACGGCCCCCGCAACGGCTGATTTCCCGCCTCCCGTCAGCCGTTCGCAGAACGGGTCGCCGGTTTCCCCCGGCGGCCCGTTTTGCGTTTCGGCTCAGTCCGCGCCGGGAACGCCCTTCGAGGTCGAGTATTCGAAGTGCAGGGCCTCGCCCGGGTGGACCAGCGGGTGGATGGCGTGGGCAGCCTGCGCAGCTTCCGAGAAGCCGCAGAGGATCAGCTTCAGCTTGCCGGGATAGGTCGCGATGTCGCCGATGGCGAAGACGCCGGGGGCGCTGGTGGCGCAGCCGGGCAGGCTGACGCCGATGTGGCTGCGCTCCAGGTTCAGGCCCCACTCGGCGATCGGGCCCAGGTTCATCGACAGGCCGAAGAAGGCCAGCAGCGCGTCGGCCGGCAGGTCCTTCTCCGCCCCGTCCAGCGTGGCGACGCGGACGGCCGAAAGCTGGCCGTTCTCGCCGACGAGGCCGGAGAGCTGGTAGGGCACGACCATCTCGATCTTGCCCTCGCGCGCCAGCACGTCCATGCGGGCGACGCTTTCCGGGGCGGCGCGGAACTTCGGGCGGCGGTGGACGACATAGACCTTCTCCGCCACGTCGGCCAGCGACAGCGTCCAGTCCACCGCCGAATCGCCGCCGCCGGCGATCACCACGCGCTTGCCGGCGAAGTCCTGCTTGCGCCGGACCATGTAGAAGACGGACGTGCCCTCATACTGCTCCAGCCCCTCCAGCGGCGGGCGGTTCGGGCCGAAGGCGCCGCAGCCGGCGGCGATGATCACCGCCTGCGTGTCGATCTGCGTGCCGATGCTGGTCTCCACCAGCCAGCGGCCCTCGTCCGTGCGGGTCAGCTTCTCGACCTGCTGGCCCAGGTGGTAGGTCGGCGCGAAGGGGGCGGCCTGCTCCGCCAGCTTGTCGATCAGGTCGGCGGCCTCGATGGCCGGGTGGGCCGGGATGTCGTAGATCGGCTTTTCCGGGTAGAGCGCGGTGCACTGCCCGCCCACCATGTCCAGCGCGTCCACGACGTGGCAGCGCATCTTCAGCATGCCGCATTCGAAGACGGCGAACAGGCCCACGGGGCCGGCCCCGACGATGACGACATCGGTGCGATGGACGGTCTGCGGCATGGAAGCGCTACCCTTTGTTCCGAAAGTCCCAAGCAATGTGCCGCATTCAATGGGACGGTTTCGGGGTTGCGGTCAAGGCCGTCGCGACCGTCATGCGCCTTTGGAGGAGCGGGCACGCGAAAAAATCGTACATTTGTTTAAAATTGCTAATTTAACGCCCTTCATACTGGAGTAGGATATACCGCATGCGCGGACGACCGGAGCTGGTTTCATGAAGGAATTGCGCTGCCTCGTGTTCACCGACCAGGAAGTGGTGAAGGCGGTGCTCGACCGTCGGCGGCGAATGCGCGAGCCGCTGCCGCGCGGGACCGTCGGAACGGTTACCTATCGTATGAACCAAGGCGTCGAGACGGTCATCCAGGTCACCGGGGACGAGGGCGACGACCGGACCATGGTCCTGCACGAGGCGGAGGTGGCCGCCGCCCTGGTCGCCTACTGCATGGGCCGCAAGATCCCCCTGCCGGTCGATTCCGACAAGATGCTGCACGTCATCAACGACAGCCTGACGCTGATGATCACCATGAACTTCAACAAGGCCCCGCGCCTGGTCGAGGGCAAGGCGGGCGAGGACAGGCAGGCAGACGTGGAAACCATAGCGCCCCACGCCCTGAAGGCCCGCCGCCCGGCCACCGCCCGCGCCTGACCATCGCCAGCGGACCCGTGACCTCGGTCGCGGACCCGCCTTTCCGGCTTGCGGGCGGTGCCGCCGTTCCCCCACAATCCGGCGCCATGACACAGCCGCCCTTCACTCTGCCCTCCCGGCGCACCGTTCCGCTGCCCAACGAGGCCGCGACCGCGCAGCTCGCGCGGCGGCTGGCGTCGGCGCTCGTCCCCGGCGACCTCGTGGCGCTGCGCGGCGACCTCGGCGCCGGCAAGACCGCCCTGTCGCGCGCCCTGATTCGCGCCGTGACGGAGGAGGAGGCGGAGGTGCCCTCCCCCACCTTCACGCTGGTGCAGACCTACGAGACCGACATCGGCCCGGTCTGGCACTTCGACCTCTACCGCCTGTCCGGCCCGGACGAGGTGACCGAACTGGGCTGGGACGAGGCGCGCGCCGAGTCCGTGCTGCTGGTGGAATGGCCGGACCGGCTGGGTCCGTTGCTGCCGGACGATCATCTCGAAATCAAAATGACCTTCACCGGCCCGGACAGCCGCCAGGCCGACCTGATCGGCCATGGGACTTGGGACGGCCGACTCGGCGCCCTCGACCTGTCGGGACTGGAGCAGCCGTGACCGCCCAATCCCCACAGCGCACCGCCGAGATCGTGACCTTCCTCGCCCGCCACGGGCTGGACACGGCCAAGCGCCAACCGCTGGCCGGCGACGCCTCCGCCCGTCGTTACGAGCGCGTAACGACCAACGACGGCGGCACGCTGATCCTGGTGGACACGCCGGCACCGGCCGAGGATCTGCTGCCCTTCATCGCCATCGGCGACACGTTGCGCGGCCTCGGCTTCTCCGTGCCCGGCATCGTTGCGGCGGAGGTGGAGGCCGGGCTGGCGCTTCAGGAGGATTTCGGGGACGACACCCTGTCGCGCCTGCTGGCGGCCGGGGCGGAGCCGCGCCCGCTCTACGAACTGGCGACCGACGTCCTGATCGAGCTGCACCGCCGCTTCCCGGTGGCGGAGGCCGCCCGCCTCGCCCTGCCCACCTACGACGCCGCCCTGTTCGCGCAGCAGGTCGCCCTGTTCGCGGAGGTGTACGTCCCGGCGGCCACCGGAAAGCCACTGTCCGACACGGCTCTGTCCGACCTCGAAATGGCCTGGGCGGCGGTGATCCCCGCGGCCTGCGCCGGCCCGCAGTCGCTGCTGCTGCGCGACTACCACGTTGACAACGTGATGCGCCTGCCCCGCCCCGGCCTGAAGGCGGCGGGCCTGATCGACTACCAGAGCGCCGGGCTCGGCCCCATCGCCTATGATCTGGTGTCGCTGCTGGAGGACGCGCGGCGCGACGTGCCCGCCGACCTCGCGGATTCGTTGCTGAACCGGTACGTTTCCGCCTTCCCCGGCCTGGACGCCGCGGCCTTCCGCCGCTCCTACGCGGTGCTGGGGGCCGTGCGGCACGCGCGGATCGTCGCCATCTTCGTGCGGCTGGCGCTCCAGCAGCGCCGCCGCGGCTACCTCGTCCACCTGCCGCGAGTCTGGCGGCTTCTGGAAGGCCAGCTCGCCAAGCCGGAACTGGCCCCCGTCGCCGACTGGTTCGCCCGTCACCTGCCGCCGGGAACCCGCGCGGACTTTGTCGTTCCGGAGCCGGATTGATAATGTCGTCTGTTGAGAAGCCTGTGAAAGCGCCCGAAAAGGCCATGGTCATGGCCGCCGGCCTCGGCCTGCGCATGCGCCCGCTGACCCTGGAGCGGCCCAAGCCGCTGATCCCGGTGATCGGCAAGCCGATGCTCGACCACGCGCTCGACCGGCTGGAGGAGGCCGGCGTCCAAACGGCCGTGGTGAACGCCCATTATAAGGGCGAGATGATCGCCGACCACCTGAAGGCGCGCACCCGCCCGGCCATCGCCCTGTCGCCGGAGGACACGCTGCTGGAGACCGGCGGCGGCGTGAAGAAGGCGCTGCCCCTGCTGGGATCCTCCCCGATCTACGTCGTCAACGCCGACATTCTGTGGCTGAACGGCCCCTCCCCCACGCTGGCCCGGCTGGCCCGGCACTGGGATCCGGAGGCGATGGACGCGCTGCTCCTGCTGATGGCGACCACCAAGTCGGTGGGCTACGAGGGGCGCGGCGACTACCACATGGACCCGGTGGGCCGGCTGGTCCGCCGCGGCGAGATGGAGATTGCCCCCTTCGTCTTCGCCGGCGTGCAGATCGTGAAGCCGGAGCTGTTCGCGCAGAACACGCCCGACGGCGCCTTCTCCACCAACCTGATCTGGGACCGCGCGCAGGAGGCCGGGCGCCTCTACGGCCTTGCCCACGACGGGCTGTGGTTCCACATCGGCACGCCCGCGGCACTCCAGGAGTCCGAGGATCTGCTGTCGATGAGCGACGTGTCGGTGGTCACCACCTGACCGCCAAGGCCGAGAATTTTTCACCACAAAGACACAAAGGGCACAAAGAACGTCACAAAGAGGTGTCGACCTGAAGGCGTTGTCACTTCAAATTTGAGACCCACTTTGTGAAAATCTTTGTGTCCTTTGTGTCTTTGTGGTGTCTGGTTTCCACCGTCTGAACGTTCCGGGACATCGATGACCAGCAGCGCGGAACCGAAGGTCTTCACGATTCCCTCCGGCGTGTCCTTCGTGGACACGCTGGCGGCCGGCATCGTGGAGCGTGTGGGCGACGACCCGCTGGCCCTGGCCGCGGTGACCGTCCTGCTGCCCACGCGCCGCTCCTGCCTGTCCCTGCGCGACGCCTTCCTGCGCCGATCCGGCGGCCGGCCCATGCTGCTGCCCCGCATGAGCCCGCTGGGCGAGCTGGACGCCGACACGCTCAGCCTGACCGCGGAGGAGCTGCCCGGCGTCCCGCTGGAGCTTCCGGACGCGGTCACCCCGCTGAAGCGGCAGCTTCTGCTGGCCCGGCTGATCCTCCAGGCCCAGGGCGTCTCGGCCACCACCGCGCAGGCGGTGCGGCTGGGCGCCGACCTCGGCCGGCTGATCGACGCGGTGTGGACGGAAGGCGTGGCCTTCGACCGCCTCGCCTCCCTGGTGCCGGAGGATTACGCCCAGCACTGGCAGGTGACGCTGGAGTTCCTGAAGATCGTCACGGAGCACTGGCCGGTCATCCTTGGCTCCATCGAACTGACCGACCCGGCCCAGCGCCGCAACATCGTGCTGGAGACCCAGGCCGCGCTCTGGCGGGCCGAGCCGCCGCAGGGGCTGGTCATCGCGGCGGGCTCCACCGGCTCCATCCCCGCCTCCGCCGACCTGCTGGCGGTGATCGCCCGCCTGCCGCAAGGCGCGGTCGTCCTGCCCGGCCTGGACCAGGAGGCCGACGACACCGCCTGGGACGCCATCCGCCGCGACGAATCGCACCCGCAGCACGGGCTCGCCCACCTGCTGGACCGGCTGGGCACCACGCGCGACGGCGTCCGGCGCTGGAACGATGTGGAGGAGCCGCGCGCTGTCCGCGCCCGCTTGATCGCGGAGGCCATGCGCCCCGCCGCCACCACGGAAAGCTGGCGGGAGCTGGAAGGGCTGGACGCATCGGCGCTGGCCAACCTGACCCGAATCGACGCCGCCACGGCGGAGGAGGAGGCGTCGGCCATCGCGCTGCTGATGCGCCACGCGCTGGAAACGCCGGAAAAGCGCGCCGCCCTGGTAACCCCCGACCGAAACCTCGCGCGCCGCGTCGCCATGGCCCTGTCGCGCTGGGGCATAGCGGTGAACGACTCGGCCGGCCAGCCGCTCGTCCACACCGCGGTCGGCACCTACCTGCGCCTGACCGCCGAGCTGGCCGCCAGCCGCGCCCACCCGCTGGCCCTGCTGGCGCTCGCCAAGCACCCGCTGGCGGCCGGCGGGCGCGACCCGTCCGACTTCCGCAGCGCCGCCCGCGCGCTGGAGCGCACCGTCCTGCGCGGTCCCCGCCCGGCGGAAGGCTTCGGCGGCCTGATCGCCGCGCTGAAGGGTGCGGAGTATTTCGCGCAGCACGAGGGGCGCAAGGACCAGCAAGCCTTCCTGCTCGACTGGCTGGAGGGTCTCGCCAAGCTCGCGGCCCCCTTCATGGAGGTGCTGTTCAGCGAGGCGCCCATCGCCGACCTCGTGCGCGCCCACATCGCCTTCGCGGAAAAGCTGGCCGCCCGCACCGACATGCCCGGCGAGAAGTTCCTCTGGCTCCAGGCCGACGGCGAGGGGGCCGCCGGTTTCGTGCACGAACTGCTGGAGGCCGCGGAAGGCTTCCCGGCGGTTCCCGGCACCGACTATCCGGCCCTGCTCGACGCGCTGATGGCCATGCGGCCGGTCTACCCGCGCTATGGCCTGCACTCGCGCTTGTGGATCCTCGGCCCCATGGAGGCGCGCCTCCAGCATTTCGACCTGATGATCCTCGGCGGGCTGAACGAGGGCACCTGGCCGCCCGACCCGGCCGCCGACCCTTGGATGTCGCGCCCCATGCGTCGCGACTTCGGCCTGCCCAGCCCGGAGCGCATGGTCGGCCTGTCCGCCCACGACTTCACCCACGCCTGCGGCGCGCCGGAGGTGGTGCTGACCCGCGCGGAACGCGTGGACGGCACGCCGACCGTGCCGTCCCGCTGGCTGCTGCGGCTGGAAACCGTGCTGCGCGCCCTGAACCTGGACGGTCGCATCGATTTGGCCGGGGAGCCCTGGCTGGTCTGGGCGCGCGGCCTGGACGAGCCCGACGCCGTACGCCCCGTTTCGCCCCCGGAACCACGCCCGCCGGTCGCCGCGCGCCCGCGCAAGCTGTCGGTCACCAAGATCGAGCGCTGGATGCGCGACCCCTACGCCGTCTACGCGGAGCATGTGCTGCGCCTGCGCAAGCTGGACCCCATCGCCGCCGATCCGGGTGCGGCCGACCGGGGCCAGTTCATCCACTCGGCCCTGGACGCCTTCGTGCGCGAATACCCCGGCCTGCTGCCCCAGGACGCGCTGCACCGCCTGATCGACCTCGGCCGCGAGTCCTTCGGCCCGCTGCTGCAGACCCACCCCGACGTCTGGGCCTTCTGGTGGCCGCGCTTCGAGCGCATCGCGGAGTGGTTCATCGCGCTGGAGCGCGACCGCCGCCTGACCGTGAAGCCGCTGACGACCGAGGTCAGCGGCGAACTGACGCTCAACGGCCCCGCCGGCCCCTTCCTGCTGACCGCCAAGGCCGACCGCATCGATTCGACCGGCGAAGGGCTGGTCCTGATCGACTACAAGACCGGCACGCCGCCCTCCACCCGCGAGATCGAGCTGGGCTTCGCCCCGCAGCTGCCGCTGGAGGCCGCCATCGCGCTGGCCGGCGGCTTCGGCGGCGTGGCGGCCGGCACGGTCGCGGAGCTGTCCTTCTGGCGCCTGTCCGGCGGCGACCCGGCCGGCGAGGAGAAGCCCGTGAAGGGCGACCCCGCGACCCTCGCCGCCGAGGCCCGCGCCGGCCTGGAAGAGCTGATCCGCCACTTCGACGACCCCGCCACCCCCTACCGCTCCTGCCCCCGCCCCGCCATGGCGCCACGCTACACGGACTACGCGCACCTCGCGCGGGTGCAGGAATGGTCGGCCGGTGGCGATGGTGGTGAGGGATGATGATGCACGGATGCCCCCTCCCTCCCACGCTCGCGCGTGGGTCCCTCCCTCCCCCACCGTTGGCGGTGGAGGGGAAGAGTGCGGAGTTCCCTCTCCCGCGAAAGCGGGGGAGGGTTAGGGAGGGGGCAAGCGTCGCCCCCGCCTCCCCCGGAGCGATTGCCCCATGAACCTCCTCGACTTCCCCGCCCGCGAGCTGCCGCTCGACCCGAACGTCAAGCAGCGCCAGGCCTCCGACCCGCTGTCGTCGGTGTGGGTGGGCGCGTCGGCCGGGTCCGGCAAGACGAAGGTGCTGACCGACCGCGTGCTGCGGCTGATGCTGGCCGGCACGGCGCCGGCGCGCATCCTCTGCCTCACCTTCACCAAGGCGGCGGCGGCGGAGATGTCCATCCGCATCAACCGCACGCTGGGCATCTGGGCGACCCTGCCCGACGCCGACCTGGAAGACCGCCTCTACGACCTGTGCGGTGAGCGGCCGACGGCGGAGACGCGCACCGCCGCTCGGCGCCTGTTCGCGCAGGTCGTGGACTGTCCGGGCGGCATGAAGATCCAGACGATCCACGCCTTCTGCCAGTCGCTGCTGCGCCGCTTCCCGCTGGAGGCCGGGCTCGCCCCGCATTTCGAGGTGATGGACGAGCGCACGGCCGCCGGCCTGCTGACCGATGCGCGCGACGAGGTGCTGCACGCCGGCCGCGCCGCGCCCGACACCCCGCTCGGCAAGGCGATGGCCCGCCTGACCGCCGACCTGAACGCGGAGGAGTTCGCCGACATCCTGGCCGAACTCGCCAACGAGCGCGGCCGCATCCAGCGCCTGTTCGAGCGCTATAAGGGTCTTGACGGCGCCATCGACGCCGTCCACCGCGAGCTGGGCGTGGAGCCCGGCACGACCGAGGCCGACATCCTGCATGAGGCCTGCGCCGACGCGTCGCTGGACGTGCCCACCCTGCGGGAAGCCTGCCGGGCGCTGTCCACCGGCACCAAGACGGACGAGGAGCGCGGCATCGGCATCCAGAGCTGGCTGGACGCGGCGGAAAGCCGCGTGCGCGCCTTCCAGGCCTACGCCCGCCTGTTTCTGACGGCCGAGGGCACGGCGCGCAAGACGCTGATCACCAAGAAGCCGGCGACCAACTTCCCCGCCGCCCTGATCGCGCTGGAGCGCGAGGCGGAACGGCTCGTTTCGCTGATGAAACGGGTGAAGTCGGCCGGAGTCGCCGCCTCCACCACCGCCCTGCTCACCCTGGCCGAAGCCCTTCTGCACGCCTACGACGCGAAGAAGAAGGGCAAGGCGCTGCTCGACTACGACGACCTGATCCTGGCGGCCAACACGCTGCTGCGCGGCAAGGACGGCGTGCCGGCCGTGCCCTGGGTGCTGTTCAAGCTGGACGGCGGCCTGGACCACATCCTGATCGACGAGGCGCAGGACACCAACCCGGAGCAGTGGGCCGTCGTGTCCTCCATCGCGGAGGAGTTCTTCGCCGACCTGTCCGCCCACGGCAGCGCCGGCACGACGCGCACCGTCTTCGCCGTGGGCGACGAGAAACAGTCGATCTTCAGCTTCCAGCGCGCCAACCCGGCCGAGTTCGCGCGCATGCGCCGGCATTTCCAGACCCGCGCTGAGATCGCGACGCGGACCTGGCACGCGGTGGAACTGGACATCTCCTTCCGCTCCACCGCCGCCGTGTTGCAGGCGGTGGACGCCGTGTTCCGGCTGGACACCGCCAAGGACGGGGTGGCGTCGGAGGTCAGCCCGGTGATCCGCCACCGCGCCTTCCGCCGCGGGCACGCCGGGCTGGTGGAGTTGTGGCCGCCGGTCAAGCCGGCGGAGGTCGCGGACCCGCCGGCCTGGGCGCCGCCAGTGGAGCGAGAATCGGCCGATTCGCCCTCGGCCCGGCTGGCGGCGGTCATCGCCGACACGATCCGCGACTGGACCCAGCGCGGGGAGACGCTGGAGTCGCGCGGCCGGCCGATCCAGCCCGGCGACGTGATGGTGCTGGTCCGCCGCCGCACCAGCTTCGTGACGGAGCTGGTGCGCGCGCTGAAGGACCGCGCCGTGCCCGTCGCCGGCGTGGACCGCATGGTGCTGACCGAGCAGCTGGCGGTCATGGACCTGATGGCGCTGTGCGAATTCCTGCTGCTGCCGGAAGACGACCTGACGCTCGCCACCGTGCTGAAGGGGCCGCTGATCGGGTTGAGCGAGGATCAGCTGTTCGATCTGGCTCATGGCCGGCGCGGCACGCTGTGGTCGGCGCTGGTCGCCAAGGCGGAGGAGGATCCGGCCTACCGCCCGGCGCGCCGCTACCTCGGCGGCCAGCTCGCCCGCACCGACTTCCTGGCGCCCTACGAGCTGTTTGCAGGCCTGCTGGCCGCCCCCTGCCCGGCCGACGAGCGGTCCGGGCGCCGCGCCATCCTGAAGCGGCTGGGCCCCGACGCGCAGGACCCGCTGGACGAGTTCCTGGCCGTTTGTCTCGCTTTCGAAAAGACCGAGCCGCCGTCGCTCCAGAACTTCCTCGCCTGGCTCGCCGCCAGCGAGGCGGAGATCAAGCGCGAGCTGGAGCAGGGCGGCGGCCGCGTGCGCATCATGACGGTGCACGGGTCCAAGGGATTGCAGGCGCCCATCGTCTTCCTGCCCGACACGCTGGGCACCCCGACGCAGAGCCCGCCCATCCTGTGGCCGGACGAGGGCTGCGCCGTCCCCCTCTTCGCCGCGCGCCGCAACCAGGAGGACGCGCTCTGCACCGAGGCGCGGTCCCGCGCCAACCGGCGCCGCGACCAGGAGTACAGGCGCCTGCTGTACGTGGCCCTGACCCGCGCGGAGGACCGCCTGTACGTCTGCGGCTACCAGGGCAAGCGCGACCCGTCGGAAGCCTGCTGGTACAAGCTGGTCGAGGCCGCCATGGGCGAGATCGGCATCCCGCATCCCTTTGATTTTTCATCTCTTTGCCCCGACGGCTGGGCCGGGGACGGCTGGCGCCTGCACGACCCACAGACCGCAGCACCAAAGCCGGACGGCGCCGACGCCGGCCGCGTGATGGAGGCGTACGCGCCGCTGCCCTGGCTGACCGCCAACGCCCCGGAGGAGCCGGAGCCGAGCCGCCCCCTCACCCCCTCCCGCCCGGACGGGGACGAGCCGGCGGTGCGCTCCCCCCTCGGCGAGGACGACGGGGCGCGCTTCAAGCGCGGCCTTCTGGTCCACCGGCTGATGCAGAGCCTGCCCGACCTGCCGCCCGACGGGCGGGAGGCCGCCTGCCGCCGCTTCCTCGCCCGGCCCGCGCACGAGCTGACGCCGGAGCGGCAGGACGAGATCGCGCGGGAGACCATGGCGGTGGTCAACAGCCCCGACTTCGCCCACCTCTTCGGCCCCAATTCCCGTGCCGAGGTGCCGGTGGTCGGCGTGGTGGACGGGCGCGCCCTGTCCGGCCAGATCGACCGGCTGGTGGTGGAGGGCGACACCGTCTGGATCGTCGACTACAAGACCAACCGCCCGCCGCCCCGCCGGGTGGAGGACGTGCCGCCGGTCTACCAGCGGCAGATGGCCGCCTACCGCGGCGCCATGACGGCGGTCTATCCGGGCAAGCGTATCCGCTGCGTCCTGCTGTGGACCGACGGCCCCTATTTGATGGAGCTTCCGTAATTTGCTCCACCGCCTTGGGCGACTCGGGCGCGCGAATGGTTTCGGGGGCGGAACTTTTCAACGTCCGCCGGGTTGCAGGAACCGGCGGATTGGGTTGACCGGGCCGCATTTGCCGCTCTGCTTGACCGGAGCGGGGAGACGGCCCTACATTTTGGCAAAGTTCCACGACAGGGATGGGATCGCCGACGGCTTGTTTTTCCACGGCGGCACCCCTGAACCCAGGCAAGAGGTCACATGAGCAACCCCATCAAGGTCACCGACGACAGCTTCGAACAGGATGTGCTGAAGGCCGAGGGTCCGGTCCTGGTCGATTTCTGGGCGGAGTGGTGCGGCCCCTGCAAGATGATTGCTCCGGCGCTCGACGACCTCGCCAAGGAGTATGGCGGCAAGGTCACCGTCGTTAAGCTGAACATCGACGACAACCCCGGCACCCCGACCAAGTACGGCGTGCGCGGCATCCCGACGCTGATGATCTTCAAGAACGGCCAGGTCGCCGCCACGAAGATCGGCGCCCTGCCGAAGACCGCCCTGTACAGCTGGGTCGACCAGTCGCTCTGATTGGCCTCAGCGCACGCGCGTTGCAAAAGCCCCGCCCTACGGCGGGGCTTTTTGCGTTACGGTTTTTTGCGTTACGGTGAGGGCATGGCCTACCGTCTGCCCCCGCTCAACACGCTGCGCCTGTTCGAGGCCGCCGGCCGCCGCCTGAGCTTCAAGGCCGCGGCGGAGGAGCTGTGCCTGACCCCCAGCGCGGTCAGCCACGGCATCCAGACGCTGGAGGACTGGCTGGGGGTGGAGCTGTTCCTGCGCGGCAACCGCAGCCTGTCCCTGACCCCGGCCGGGGAGGCCTATCTGCCGCGGGTGCGCGACGCGCTGCAATCCCTGGCGCTGGCCACGGAAAGCGTGCCCGGCCGCAAGCCGAGCGGGCGCCTGTCGGTCAGCGCCGCGCCGACCTTCGCGCTGCGCTGGCTGATTCCGCGCCTGCCCGATTTCCGCGCGACCCACCCGACCCTGTCGGTCAGCCTGGACACCAGCCACCGCCGGGTCGAGTTCCCGCGCGACGGAATCGACGTTGGCATCCGGCTGGGCAGCGGCCCCTGGCCCGGCCTCGCCGCGCTGAAGCTGCTGGAGGAGGAGCTGGTGCCGGTCGCCGCCCCGGCGCTGGCGGCGCGCGTCGCATCACCCGCCGACCTCCTGGCGCTGCCCCGGCTGCACATCGCCAGCGTGTCGGAGGACTGGGCAGCCTGGGCGGAGGGCGCCGGCCTGCCGCCCGCGGCCTTCGCCGAGGGCCTGCGCTTCGACGCCATCCACATGGCGGTGGACGCCGCCGTCCGCGGGCTGGGCGTCGTCATCGGCCGCCGCCCGACCATCGACCCGGAGCTTGAGGCCGGCCGGCTGGTCGAGGTCACCGGGCCGCGCCTGCGCGCCAGCACCAGCTGGTGGATGGTCACCTCCCGCGACAGCCTGCAACGGCCGGAGATCGCCGCCTTCCGCGCCTGGATGCGGACGGAGTTCAATCACCCGCGGTGACCGACATCGGGTGAATTCCCCTCACCCGAGACGGAAAAGCTCTCGTTTGCCGGGCGGCGCGCCGGGCCGGATGCTGATGCTCCGATCACCCAGGGCTTTCGCATTTGGCCTTTTAAACCTCTCCCCTCTGGGGAGAGGGCAGGGTGAGGGGGCCCCGCCGCCTTGGTACGTCCGGCACAAGCGCAACCCCCTCACCCTAACCCTCTCCCCAGAGGGGAGAGGGGATTTCAAATGCGATTACCCCGCCGTTCCCCAACGACGGAGACCGTACCATGGCAATCCCCGTGTCTTTCCGCCCGCAGCCGTGCCGCGTGCCCGTGGCGTTCCGCCCCTTCGCCTGGCTCGCCCGTCTCTGGCGTCGGCGCCAGGAAAGCGCGCAGCTCCTGTCCATGACCGACCGGGAACTGCGCGACATCGGGATCACCCGCTACGAGGCGCTGACGGAGGCCCGCAAGCCCTTCTGGCGCTGAATCGCCGCCAGCAGGCCGGCCGCGCCCGCCTCGCAGAGGTCCAGCACCTCGGCAAAGCCATCGGCACCGCCGTAGTAGGGATCGGGCACGTCGCGCCCCGCGCCGACGGCCGCGTAATCCAGGAACAGCGCGACCGTCGCGGGGCTGGTGGACGGCATCATGCGGCGCAGCTGCGCCAGATGGCCGCGGTCCATGGCCAGGATGTAGTCGAAGGCCGCGAAGTCGGCGATCGTCACTTTGCGGGCGCGCAGGTCCGACAGGTCCACGCCGCGCGACCGGGCGGCGCGCTGGCTGCGCTGGTCCGGCGGTTCCCCCACGTGATAGCCGTCGGTGCCGGCCGAATCGGCATGGACGTGATGCTCCAGCCCCGCTTGCTTTACCAGGGCGCGGAACACACCTTCGGCGGTGGGCGACCGGCAGATGTTGCCCGTGCAGACGAACAGGACCTTGACCATCCCGGCTGCCTCCTCTTTCCTTGCTCCAATCGAAAGAAGTACCAGCCGTTTCCAGATCCCGCCAGGGCGCCCATGACGACCATCAGCTCCACCATCGCGAACCACATCAAGCCGACCGACTCCATCGTCATCCTGACCGGGGCCGGCATCTCCAAGGAATCGGGGCTGGACACCTTCCGCTGCGCCGACGGCATCTGGGCCAAGGTGGACCTGGAGGACGTCGCGACTCCGCAGGGCTTCGCCCGCGATCCGAACTTGGTCCACCGCTTCTACAACGACCGCCGCCGCGGCTTGGCTGACCCGGCCATCCAGCCGAACGCCGCCCATGCCGCGCTCGCCGAGCTGGAGCGCCGCTGGAAGGGGGAGCTTCTGCTGGTCACCCAGAACATCGACGACCTGCACGAGCGCGCCGGCTCCAAGACGCTGATCCACATGCACGGGGAGCTGCGGAAGGTCTTCTGCGTCCACTGCCGCACGGTGGAAACCTGGGACGGCGACCTGTCGGTGCACGACGTCTGCCCGACCTGCGCGCGCAAGGGCGGCATGCGGCCGGACGTTGTGTGGTTCGGGGAGATGCCCTACCAGATGGATCGCATCTACCGCGCGCTGGGCGCCTGCGACCTGTTCGTCTCCATCGGCACGTCCGGCAACGTCTACCCCGCCGCCGGCTTCGTGGCGGAGGCCCGCGGCGCCGGCGCCCACACGGTGGAGCTGAACCTGGAGCCCTCGCTCGGCGCCAGCCACTTCGCCGAGGCGGTGAACGGCCCGGCGACCGAGGTGGTGCCCGCCTTCGTGGCCGAGCTTCTGCGGCTTTGACCGACAGCCTGGAGGCCTTGTTTGCGCAGGCGCGGGCCTGCCGCCTGTGCGAAGGCTCGCTGCCGCACGGCTGCCGCCCGGTGCTGCGCGGCAGCCCTTCCGCCCGGCTGCTGATCGTCGGGCAGGCGCCGGGGGCACGGGTGCACGCCAGCGGCATTCCCTGGAACGACCCGTCGGGCGACCGGCTGCGCCAGTGGCTCGCCATGGATCGCGCCGCCTTCTACGACGAATCGCGCATCGCCGTGGTGCCCATGGGGCTCTGCTACCCCGGCACGGCGCCGAAGGGCGGCGACTACCCGCCGCGCCCGGAATGCGCCCCACTGTGGCACCCGCCGCTGCGCGCCGCGCTGAGCGGCGTGCGCCTCACCCTGCTGGTCGGCAGCTACGCGCAGGATTATTACCTGGGCGGCCGCCGCAAACGGACCATGACCGACACGGTGGCGGCCTGGCGGGACTACCTGCCGGACTTCCTGCCCCTGCCGCACCCGAGCTGGCGCAACACCGCCTGGCTGAAGAAGAACCCCTGGTTCGAGGAGGAGCTGGTCCCCGCCCTGCGCCGCCGTGTCGCAGAGGCGCTGGACGGCTGAGCGCGCATCCTGATCACTCCAAACTCTCGATGCGCTCCATGTCGTCGTCGGAGAAGCCGAAATGATGGCCGATCTCGTGGATCAGCACGTGGCGGACGATGGCGAACAGGTCCTCGCCGGTCTCGCACCAGTAATCCAGGATCGGGCGGCGGTAGAGGAAGATCATGTCCGGGCCGCTGCGCAGGTCCGCGACGCTCTGCCGGGTCATGTCCACGCCGCGGTAGAGGCCCAGCAGGTCGAAGGGGCTTTCCAGCTCCATCTCGCGCTCGGTCTCCTCGTCGGGAAAGTCCTCGACCTGGATCAGGAGGTTCCCGACCGGGGCCAGCAGCGCCTTCGGGATTGTGTCCAGCGCCTCCTCGGCCATCCGCTCGAGGTCGGGCGTGGAGGGAGGAACGGTGTGGGTGTGTGCCGGTTTGCGGTTCATGCCGAAAAGGTAGCGTCGCTTGCGGCCCAGGCCAAGCGGCGCTAAACCGGGATCGACGTTTGATGAACGCCTTTTAACCAACCAAGGGGGGACGCAGGCCATGTCGGACAAGCTGGTCGGGACCAAGAGACAGACCGCGCTGAAGGAACTGCACGGCTGGTCGGAGGTGCTGGAGCGCGACGCGATCCGCAAGACCTACCACTTCCCCGACTTCCCCACCGCCTGGGGCTTCATGAGCCAGGTCGCGCTGCTGGCCGAACGCGTCAACCACCACCCGGAATGGTTCAACGACATGGGCCGGGTGGAGGTGATCCTGTGCACCCGCACCGTCGACGGCCTGACCCAGGCCGACGTGGACTTCGCCCACCGCCTGGACCAGATCGCCCCCCGCGACGACCGGTAATGCGCTTTTGTAGGTCGGGTGGAGCGCAGCGCAACCCGACACGCCCCGCATCGCCGACGCTGTCGGGTTGCGCAGGCGCTCCACCCGACCTACGACTCCATCATTGCGTTACAGCCACCCGCGGCGGCGGAAGTACCAGAGCGGCACCACGGCCGACAGCACCATCATGACGATCGCCATGGGGTAGCCGAAATCCCAGTCCAGCTCCGGCATGTGGTGGAAGTTCATGCCGTAGGCGGACGCGATCAGCGTTGGCGGCATCAGCGCCACGGCCACCACCGAGAAGATCTTGATGATGGCGTTCTGCTCGATGTTGATCAGCCCCAGCGTGGCGTCGAGCAGGAAGTTCGCCTCGTGCGCCAGGAATCCCGCGTGCTCGTTCAGGGAGCGCAGGTCGCGCGACAGGGTCTTCAGCGCGGCCTTCTGCTCTTTGGTCAGCCGGCCGGCGCTGACCGAGGTCAGGAAGGCGACCAGCCGGTCGAGGCCCGCCAGGCTGTCGCGCACCTTGTGCGTCAGGTCGCCGGCCCGGCCAATGCCGCGCAGCACGTCCTGCAACTCGTCCGGCTTCTTGGCCGCCTGGCCGAAGCCGTTGCTGTCCAGCGACTCGGTGAAGATGCGCGTGGACAGCCCGTCGATGCGCCCGCCGATCAGCTCCAGCACGTCGGCGACCCGGTCGATGACCGCGTCCAGGATGCCGAGCAGCGCGTCCTCGGCGCTCGCCAGCAGCTCCGGCTGGCGCATGGTGCGCGCGGCGAAGGTGGCGACGGAGCGCGGCTCGGTGAAGCGCACCGTGATCATGTGGCGCGGCGTCAGGACGAAGGTGATCTCGCCCTGCTCCGGGTGAGGCGTGTCGGCCCGCGCGATGACGGAGGAGGTCAGGTAGACGGCGTCGCCTTCCATGTACAGCTGGCTGGACGCCTCGATCTCCTTCATCTCCTCGCGCGTCGGCAGGTCGCAGCCGGTGGCGGCGCCCACATGGGCGCGCTCCGCTTCGTCCGGGCGCAGCAGGTCGATCCACACCGTGCCGGCCGGCAACGGTTCGCCGAGGCTGAGCGGCTGCTCGACGACCCGGCCGCCGACACGGGCGTGGACCGTGATCATGCAAGTGCCTCAGCCGGAACCGGCGCGCCGGCGGCGCGGCAGGCGGCAGCCAGCGTGTTCAGCATCAGGCAGGCGATGGTCATCGGCCCGACGCCGCCCGGCACCGGGGTGATGGCGCCGGCAACCTTCACGGCCTCCTCGTACGCCACGTCGCCGACGAGGCGCGTCTTGCCGGCTTCAGCACCCGGCACGCGGTTGATGCCGACGTCGATCACCACGGCGCCCGGCTTGATCCAGTCGCCGCGCACCATCTCCGGCCGGCCGACCGCGGCCACCAGGATATCGGCGCGGCGACACTCGCCGGGCAGGTCCTGCGTGCGGGAATGGGCAACGGTCACCGTGCAGTCCTGCTGGAGCAGCAGCTGCGCCATCGGCTTGCCGACGATGTTGGAGCGGCCGAGCACCAGCGCCCGCTTGCCCTTCAGGTCGTTGCCCAGCACATCGCGGATCAGCAGCAGGCTGCCCAGCGGCGTGCAGGGGACGATGGCGCCGGGGCTGCCGACGGCGAGCAGGCCGGCGTTGACGACGTGGAAGCCGTCGGCGTCCTTCTCCGGCACGATGCGGGCCAGCACCTTGGCCGTGTCGATGTGCTTGGGCAGCGGCAGCTGGACCAGGATGCCGTGCACGGCCGGGTCGGCGTTCAGCTGGTCGATCAGGGCCAGCAGGTCGGCCTCCGCCAGGTCGGCGGGCTTGTGGTGGTCGAAGCTGTTCATGCCCAGCTCGACCAGCGCCCGCTCCTTGGAGCGGACGTAGACCTGGCTCGCCGGGTCCTCGCCCACCAGCACGACCGCGAGGCCGGGGGTGACGCCGTGGCTGGCCTTGAGGGCGGCGACGCCCTCCGCGACGCGCGCGCGAAGGCCGGCCGCGAAGGCCTTGCCGTCGATGATCTTCGCCTCAGCCATCGGTCCCCTCCTCGCTCAACAGCGCCGTCAGCCGGCGCATCAACTCGGCCGGGTCGCCGGCCACATGCACGATCTTGTTCCGGTCGGTCGCCCCGGCCACCACCGTCAGGCTGGTTTTGGGCAATTTCCACGCCTTGGCCAGCAGCTTCACCACCGCCTCGTTGGCCTTGCCGTTCTCCGGCACGGCCGTCACCATCACCTTCAGCGCCTTTGCCCCCGATGCCGTGTCGACCAGCCCGGAGATCCCGTTGCGCGACGCCTTGGGCGTCACCCGCAGCGTCAGGCGGACTCCGTCGAAAACGGCTTCGAAAGGACCCGCCATCAGAAGCGCGGCCAGTATTCCGCCATCAGGTTGCGGACGAAGAAGATCAGCAGGATCAGGACCATCGGCGACAGGTCCATCCCGCCGAAGTTCGGCATCACGCGGCGAATCGGCCGCAGCGCCGGTTCCGTGATCCGGTAGAGGAAGTCGCCGATGGCGTACACCGCGCGGTTGCGCGTGTTGACCACGTTGAAGGCGACCAGCCAGCTCAGCACCGCGGAGGCGATGAGCAGCCAGACATAGATGCTGAGAACGGTGTCGATCAGCAGGTACAGCGCAATCATGCCCGGCCCGTCCCAATTCGTTCAATTTTGCGGGGCACCCTAAGCACAAGCGGCAAGGCCTGTCCAGTGCCGCGCGGAGGGCCGGCGCCCGCCCCTTTCGGGCGGTGTCGCGGGGCCGCGATTTGGTGTGTTCAGAAGGCTTGACAGGCACCAATCGCATCACCATTATCCGCCCCACGCCGGTGACGGTGTGTGGGGCCGTAGCTCAGCTGGGAGAGCGACGCGTTCGCAATGCGTAGGTCGGGAGTTCGATCCTCCTCGGCTCCACCATTACTTGTGTTCCCATTGATTCGGCTGGGAAATCCGCCCCGAACGGGGTGTCTGACCCGGTGTGTGACACAGCCCTGT
>NZ_JAGINP010000005.1 GCF_017876155.1 Azospirillum rugosum | reverse complement strand
AGCGACTTGATCCTTGTCGGCACCCTCACCCGGCCCTTCGGGCCACCCTCTCCCGGGACGGGAGAGGGATTTGGCGCCAAATGCGATAGCCCTGGCCGCCGGTCCGTCGTCGCTGGACAGGCGGAGCCGTCGGGGTCTACACCGGTTGCGGTTTCTCCATCCGTCCGAGTGCTCTCCCGTGTTCCCTTCCCCCGCGCCGTCAGACCTGTCGCTGCCCGACATCCTCGCCTTCTTCTGGTTCTGGCTGTGCTGGGTCGGCTTCACCGTGATCCAGGACCGACTGCTGTCGGCGCGGGTGGCGGTGAACCAGCATCTGAAGCTGGTGCGGCGGCACTGGATGCGGCGGATGCTCGACCGCGACAACCGCATCATGGATTCGCAGCTGGTCGGCCACACGATGCACAGCTGCACCTTCTTCGCCAGCACCAACATGCTGGTGCTGGCCGGGCTCGTCGGCGCGTTGGGGGCGGTGGAGCACGCGCACGACGTCATCGGCAACCTGACCATCGCCGTGCGGACGTCGCGGGAGTTCTTCGAGCTGAAGATGCTGCTGCTCGTGGCGATCTTCACCTTCGGCTTCTTCAAGTTCACCTGGGCGCTGCGCCAGTACAATTACTGCTGCGCCCTGATCGGCTCCGCGCCCCTGCCGCCCGTGCCGGAGCCGGAGCGCAGCGCCATGGCCGACACCATCGCGGAGGCCATGACGCTGGCCGTCACCGCGCTGAACGGCGGCATGCGCGCCTATTACTTCGCGATGGCGGCGCTCGGCTGGATGCTCGGCCCCTGGGTCTTCATGCTGGGCAGCGCCGCGGTCGTGATCGTCCTCACCCGCCGCCAGGGCTTCTCCGCCACCGAAAAGGTCATTCGCGTGCAAGCGGACGCTCTGGAGAAATCGCACCTTTGAAGATTGCTCTTTTTTCGCGAAAATGTGAGACAAAAGATCTCAGCCTGCGACGTTCTATCCTCTATGCTGCGCTGCGCATTAATGCTTTTGTCATACCGCGAACGGTTTTGCGTGCACCGCAGCACAGCACGGGTTGGGAGTTTCGGCCATGGACATGGACACCGCGGTTTCCGTCTTGAACACGCTGGACGAGGCGGAGCGTCTCCTGGGTGAAATCCGCTTGCACGGCGGGGCCGGGGCAAGCCGGGAGTTCCTGACCCGCAACCGCGAACTCCTCGAAGAGGCGCGCCGCCACCTCGATACCGCGCACGAGCTGGTGTGAAGCACCAAGGCCTGTCGTTTCTCAACCTCTGAAGGCCGGCCGCGCCGCGGTCAGCTCTTCCAGAGGATTTTTCCGCCCTTGCCGCCCATCTTCGACCAGTCCTTCGCGAAATAGGCGAAGTCGCGCGACGGGCGGCTGTACAGGTAGCCCTGGGCCAGCGACACGCCGAGATCGGTCAGAAGCTCCGCGTGCTCCGGCCCCTCCACCTGTTCCCCGATGAGGCCGAGGCCGAGCTGGCGGCAGACGTCCACCATGGACCGCAGCATGGCCATGTCGCGCGCGTTCTCCACCGCGCCGCGCACGAACTTCCCGTCGATCTTCGCGAAGTCCGCCTGGATGCCGTAGAGCGACTGGAAGGAGGTCGACCCCGCCCCGACGTCGTCCAGGCAGATGCGGAAACCGGCGGTCCGCAGCTTCTGCAACACCTCGTTCAGCCGCGCGATGTCGGTGACCACCACCGTTTCCGTGACCTCGACCAGCAGCTTGCGCGCCAGATCGCCGTAGGGCTCCGTCACCGCCTGGAACTGGCGCAGGAAGATCGGGCTCATCAGCGTCTTGGCCGACAGGTTGATGGCCACGTCCGGCAGGGTCGGTTCCTTCCGGTACGTCTGCATGGTGTCCAGGACCGACTGCGTCAGCAGCAGGTCGAAGTCGTAGATCAGCCCGACATCCTCGGCGAAGGTGATGAAGTCGGCGGGCGAGGGCATGCCCTCCACCCGCGTCAGCGCCTCCAGATGGTGGACGGCCTGCGTGCCGATGTCGACGATGGGCTGGTAGACGACGAAGAAGTCGCGCTTCTCGATGGTCGCGCGCAGCCGGCCGATGCGGTCCACCGCGTCGGACAGCATGCGCTTGGCGCCGTCCTCCAGGCTGGAGATGGTGAAGTCGCCGCCCTGGGCGGAGGCGAAGGCCTGCACCGTGTAGACCAGCGCGCGGGCCGCGTCGGCGGCGTCCAGCTTCTCGTCGGCGACGTCCAGCGACCAGGTCCGGATGCCGCCGGGCAGCTCCCCGCCGGCGTTGTGGATGATCTGGGCGATGTGGCTCTGCACCTCCTGCCCGTCGATGTCGCTGGCGTGCACGATGCCGTAACGGTCGGTGGCCAGCCGGCCGGCGCTGTCGCCGTCGGCGGAGATGGCCCGCAGATAGGCGTCGATCCCCTGCTTGACCTCGTCCGCCGCCCCCTCCGGCAGGGCGTCCACCATGGACTGCAGCCCTTCGACCAGAAGCAGGGTCAGCCCGTGGTCCAGCCCCTTCTCGCGGGCGCGGATGATCCGCTCCTCCAGGATGTTGCCGAAGGCGTGGCTGTCCAGCAGCTGCCCGGCCACCGTCAGCGCCTCCTGCGTGGCGCGCGGGCCGGAGGACAGCAGGATGGTCAGGAACAGCGACCCGGGGCAGGAATCGAGCCGGCAGCCGCCCAGCAGTGCCGTGAAGCGCTGGCCGTCGCAGCCCTGGAAGACGACGCGCGCCGGCTTGATGCGCGCCTTGTCCTGGATGCGCTTCATTAGGACGTTGACGTATTTCCGGTCGCTCGGCGCCACCAGGTCCAGAAGGCTGGACCCCACCAGCCCGGCCACGTCGCCGGTGGTCAGGCGGCAGCGCGCGCCGGCGCAGAACTGGATGACGCCCTTGGTGTCCGTCTCGATCAGCAGGTCGGCGGCGGCGAAGGCGAAGCCGACGAAGCGGTCCCGCTCCCGATAGGAGGGCTGGCGGCGGACGGATACCGTCGTCGCCGATGTCGGTCGCCTGGGCGGTTCGTGCGCGAGGTGCGGCATCAGCCCCAAAATCGGTACAAAAAGAATCGGAATTCTGAACTTTCGTGCGTGAAGAGTAACGCGCCTCCGCGTTCAGAAAAAGGACCAAAGAATCATTTGTGCAAAACTAATGACACATACATGTGTGGATTTTCAGAGATTTAGAGACAAATCCACGGGGCCGCGCCGAATCATCGCACCCTCAGGTCCGACAGCCGCAAGCTTTCCACCCGCTGCCGCGTCCCGTCCTGGCCGACCACCGACAGCGTGACGGTGCCGCCCGTTCCATCTTTGCCTGCCCAGTCGATGTCCACCGTCCCGAAATTGACCTCGGTGTAGCGCTCGCCCAGCCGGTTCGGGCCGGGCTCCTTGGCGGCACTCTTGCGCGGGGTGGTGCGGTTGATGCCGCTGGAGGTCAGCTCGGTCAGCGGGTAGGGGACGCCGGCCGTCTCTCGGTAGAGCGCGCCGAAATGCCGGTCGCCCGACAGCAGCACGACGCCCGCCGCGCCGGTGTCGCGGATCAGGTCGTACAGGCGCTGGCGCTCGCCGGGGAAGTTGCCCCAGCGCTCCCACCCATGGCCGTCGGCCACCACCTGGACGGAGGACACGATCAGCCGCAGGTCGGCCGGCTCGCGCAACCGCTCCTCCAGCCAGCGCCACTGCGTGTCGCCCAGCATGGTCCGGGACGGGGCCGGGTCGGGCAGGTAGCGCTCCTTGCCCACGGCGCCGTGCTCGTCGGTGCGGCGCAGGGGGGAGCGGAAGCTGCGGGTGTCCAGCAGGATCATCTGCACGCGCCGTCCGGGCGGGCCGACGCTGCGGGCGTCGTACACGCCGTCGCGGTGGCGGCGGGGATCGTCGGGGGGCAGGTTCCAGAAATCGGCGAACAGGCGCTGCGACTCGGCCCGGAACGGGTAGTCGGCCCCGGCGTCGTTCTTCCCCATGTCGTGGTCGTCCCAGGTCGCCATGACCGGGACGGTGTCGCGCAGCCGCCGGTAGCCCTCGATCGTGGCGGCCTTGGCGTAGGCGGCCTTCAGCTCCGCCAGATCAGGGCTCTTCGAGTCGCCGTAGACGTTGTCGCCGGCGAAGACGAACAGCTCCGGCCGGTAGTCCAGCACCGCGCTCCAGATCGGCTGCGGCTTCTCCTGGTCGGCGCAGGACCCGAAGGCGATCCGCGTCAACGGCCCGTCCGGCAACGGCGGGCCAGCCAGCGCGACGGTGGCGAGGAGGGTGAAGGCGGCGGCGAGCAGGGCGCGCATGGGGGCTCGTGGATGGTGGGCGTGGTTGCGCTGGGCCCCCACCCAACCTCCCCCACCTTCGGCGGGGGAGGGGCTTATCATCGAAGCGGCGGAGTTCCCTCCCCCGTCGAAGATGGGGGAGGGTTAGGGTGGGGGCCCAACGCCAGGGGCTTCCCCTCACCCCCGGGGAAGCAGCCGCGTCACGTGGCCCATCTTGCGCCCCGGTCGCGCTTCCGCCTTGCCGTAGAGGTGCAGGCGGGCCCCAGGCTCGGCCAGCAGCTCCGGCCAGCGCAGGACGTCGTCGCCGATCAGGTTCTCCATCTCCGCGTCCGCCACCCGCTCCACGGATCCCAGCGGCAGGCCGCAGACGGCGCGGACCAGCTGCTCGAACTGGTCGCTGTGGCAGGCGTCCATGGTCCAGTGGCCGGAGTTGTGCGGGCGGGGCGCCATCTCGTTGACCAGCACCGCGCCGTCCGGCGTCACGAACATCTCCACCGCCAGCACGCCGACGAGGTCCAGCGCCTCCGCGATGCGGCGGGCGACGCGCTCGGCCTGCGCGGCGGTCTCGCCCGACACGCGGGCGGGGGCAAGCGTCTTGTCGAGGATGCCGTTCTTGTGCCGGTTCTCCACGGCGGGGTAGGCGGCCATGGCGCCGTCCAGGCCGCGGGCGACGATCACCGACACCTCGCAGGCGAAGGTCACGAAGCCCTCGACGATGCCCGCGTCCGACCGGATGGCGGCCCAGGCCTCGGCCGGGTCTATGCCCGGCTCGATGCGGGCCTGCCCCTTGCCGTCGTAGCCCAGGCGGGTGGACTTCAGGATGCAGCGCGGGCCGACCTCGGCGACCGCCTTGGCCACCTCCTCGGCGCTGTTCGCCGCGCGCCAGGGGGCGGTGGCGATGCCGAGGTTGTTGACGAAGGACTTCTCCGCCACGCGGTCCTGCGCCACCGACAGGACGTTGCCGCCGGGGTGCACGGGGGCGAAGCGGCCGAGATGCTCGACCACGGCGACGGGGACGTTCTCCCACTCCAGCGTCACGACGTCGACGGAGCGGGCGAAGGCCTCCAGCGCGTCCAGGTCGTCCCAGCGGGCGGAGGTCACGGCGGCGGACACCTGGGCGCAGGGGCTGCCCTCCGCGTCCGGGGCGTAGACGTGGACCTTGTAGCCGAGCCGGGCGGCGGCCAGCGCCGTCATGCGGCCGAGCTGGCCGTCGCCCAACATGCCGATGGTGGAACCGGGGGGCAGCGTGCGGTGGGACATGTCAGCCAATCACCGAATCAGGCGGGGGTGTCGACGGGGATGTCGGCGACCGCGGCGGTCTGCCGGGCGCGCCAGGCGTCCAGCGCCTCGGCCACCGCCGGGTCCATCAGCGCGATGACCGAGCCGGCGAGCAGCGCCGCGTTGATGGCGCCGGCCTTGCCGATGGCCAGCGTGCCGACCGGCACGCCGCCCGGCATCTGCACGATCGACAGCAGGCTGTCCATGCCCTTCAGCGCGTGGCTTTCGACCGGGACGCCGAAGACGGGCAGGGGGGTCATGGCCGCCGCCATGCCCGGCAGGTGCGCGGCACCGCCGGCCCCGGCGATGACGACCTTCAGCCCGCGCTCCCGCGCCGTCGTCGCGTATTCGACGAGCCGCTGCGGCGTGCGGTGGGCGGAGACGATGCGGACCTCATGCGGCACGCCGAGCGCCGACAGCGTGTCGGCCGCATGCTTCATGGTGGTCCAGTCCGACTGGCTGCCCATGATGATGCCGACCAGCGGCTTGGCTACGGACTCGTCAGACACGGCGGCTCGCTTTCCTCAAAGTCTGGAAAGCGGCGCATTATAGGAAGGGCGCGCCCGGAGTCCAGAGAGACGCGTGCAAAGGCCTTGGGAATACCCGCTTTTGTGCCGGGAAACCCGTGCCCCCGGCGCTGACGGGCTTTACGCGATGATGTCGGGCAGCAGGCGGCTTTCCAGAAGCGCGATCTGGTCCTTCAGGGCGAGCTTGCGCTTCTTCAGGCGCTGCATCTGAAGCTGGTCGAACGGCGCACGCTCGTGCAGGCGCGCGATCACATCGTCGAGATCGCGATGCTCGCTGCGCAGCGCCGCCAATTTTTCCTTCAACATCTCTTGTTCGTTCATGCGCCCGGATGCCCGCTGGCTAAGCGGGCGGGACTATACCAGATTTGATGGGACGCGGCACGGCGAAACCTGCTTCCTCCGCGCGGGTTATCATCCGGTCTTCGCAATGCAATATCCGGTCGCTCCCGGAACGATTGCGCCCAGAACGATTGCGATGGAACATCGTTCTGGTAAGACTACCGTACGAAGCAGTTCCAGGCGAAACGGGACAGGGATCCATGACAGCTGGCAAGCGCATCGGCATTCTCACCAGCGGCGGCGACTGCGCCGGGCTGAACGCGGTCATCCGCGCGGTGGTCCACCGGGCCGTCCTGACCTACGGCTGGCAGGTCCTGGGCATCAAGGAGGGCACGCAGGGGCTGTTGCAGCGCCCGGTGCAGTACCAGGTGCTCGACCTGCCGCAGGTCGACGGCAACATGATGCGCATGGGCGGCACGATCCTCGGCACCACCAACCGGGGCGACCCCTTCGCCTATCCCATGGCCGACGGCTCCTTGAAGGACCGCTCCGACGAGATCATCGGCGGCTACCGGGAATTGGGGCTCGACGCGCTGATCGGCATCGGCGGCGACGGCAGCTTCGCCATCCTGCACAAGCTGGCCCAGAAGGGCGGGCTGAAGATGGTCGGCATCCCGAAGACCATCGACAACGACCTGGGCTTGACCGAGGTGTCGGTCGGCTACGACACCGCCGTTGGTGTGGCGGTGGAGGCGCTGGACCGGCTCCAGCCGACCGCGGCCAGCCACGCCCGCGTGATGGTGCTGGAGGTGATGGGCCGCGACGCCGGCCACATCGCGCTGGCGGCCGGCATCGCCGGCGGCGCCGACGTGATCCTGATCCCGGAGATCGCCTATTCGATCGAGAAGATCGCCGCGAAGATCAAGCAGGTGCGCTCCACCGGCCGCAACTTCGCGCTCGTCGTGGTGTCGGAGGCGGTGAAGACCGTGGACGGCACCGGCGTGCAGAAGCTGTTCCAGGGCGGGCAGAAGCGCTACGGCGGCATCGGCGACTACATCGGCGAGAAGATCGCCGACGCGACCGGGGCGGAAACCCGCGTCACCGTGCTGGGCCACGTCCAGCGCGGCAGCATGCCCAGCCCGCGCGACCGCCTGGTCGCCTCCGCCTTCGGCGTGCACGCCGTCGACCTGATCGCCGAGGGCAAGTTCGACCGCATGGTCGCCTGGTCCAACCGCGGCGTGATCGACGTGCCGATCACCGAGGCGATCGCGCGCTATGCCGAGGTCGAACTGGACGGCGCCCTGGTCAAGACCGCCCGCGGCCTGGGCATCAGCCTGGGCGACTGAGCGCGAGTGTTCGAAAGGATTTTCACCACAAAGGCACAAAGACACAAAGAACGGCACAAAGGGTGTTCCGATGATTGGGATCTCCATGATGCGGGAAACCCCTTTGTGAAAATCTTTGTGTCTTAGTGTCTTTGTGGTGAATCCCCTTCCCATCGCGACAACTTAGCGCCATGACCGAAAACCCCCTCTGGGACTTCTCCCTCGCCGTCTACGCGCGGCCGGGGGTGCCCGCGGCCTGCCTGGACCTCCAGGACCGGTGCGGGCAGGACGTCAACGTCCTGCTCTTCGCCGCCTGGGCCGGGCTGGCCTGCGGCGTCCGTTTGTCGGCCGAGGAGTTGACGCGAATCGATTCCACCATCGCCCCCTGGCGGGCGGAGGTTGTCCGTCCCCTGCGCGCCGTGCGCCGCCGGGTGAAGGGCGAGGACCAATCCCTCTACGAACGTCTGAAGTCCGCCGAACTGGCCGCGGAGCGCGTCCAGCAGGACCGCCTGTTCGCCGCCTCCGGCCTCGTTCCGGGGCCCGGCGGATCGGCCGACCTCGCGGCGGCGAACCTGCGCCTTCTGGTGCCGGGCGACGACCCGGCGCTGGCCGCGCTTCTATCCGCGCTTTAGTGGGTCAGCACCCGGCTCTTCCTGGTCCGGTTGCCCTCCAAGTCCTCCTCTTCCTCGTCGCCGGAGACCTGATAGGGCTTGCCGACGTAGAAGGCGTTGCAGCGCTTGCCGCCGGACAGGCGGGTCAGCCCGGCTTCCCACTCCTGCCCCTTGGGGCCGAGGATGCGCAGCTTCAGCTGGTTGACCAGCGGGAAGATCTGGAACCCCTCCATGGTGACCGACTCACCCTTTTCGGAGAAGACGTCCTGCCCGAGCGTCAGCGTCTTGCCGGCGATCTCCAGCGTCACGTCCTGGGCCCAGGGGCATCCGCCGCCGCCACCGGCCGCCTTCTCGCTGGCGAGGGCCGTCTCCGGCGCGGTCGTGGCGACCGCCGAGACGAGCGTGCAGGTCAAGGCCAGAGCACAAAGCTTCACGCGCCGATCCATCGCGAAACACACCCACCGTCCCATGATCCGGACGGGAGCATATTTGCTGCGGTTGCGTAAGGCAACGCGAAGGACGTTCGAAGCAGGGTTGCACTTTCGGCTAGGCTGGGTTGGCGGCTATGCTGGCTTGGCGGCTAAGCTCATCAGGTTCCCGCAGTTCAGGATCCCGCGTCCCCATGGCGACCATCACCGAGGCCCTGCTGGCGGCCGTCGATCACCACCAGGCCGGCCGCCTGAACGAGGCCGCGACGCTGTACGCCCGCATCCTGGACGCCGATCCGGAGCAGCCGGACGCGGCCCAGCTGCTGGGCGTGCTGTATGCCCAGAGCGGCCACGCCGCGGAAGGCGCGCGGCTGCTGCGCCGGTCGCTGGCCCTGCGGCCGGAGTCCGCAGGGGGCCAGTCGAACCTGGGCGGCGCCCTGCACAGCCTGGGCGACGCGGCCGGCGCGGAGGACGCGTTCCGCCGCGCCCTGCGGCTCGACCCCGGCCTGGCCGACGCCCACGCCAGCCGGGCCGGCGCCCTGCGCGCGCTGGGCCGGGCGGGGGAGGGGGCCGCGTCGGCCGCCCGCGCCCTGGTGCTCGACCCCGCCCATGCGGAGGCTCTGGTGAACCGCGCCGATTCGCTGCTCGCGTTGCGCCGGCCGCCGGCCGCCGAAGCCGCCGCGCGGCGCGCCCTGACGGTCCGCCCGGCCTTTCCGGGGGCTCAGATGGCGCTGGGCTCCGCTCTGGCCGCGCAGCACCGCTGGGATGGGGCGGAGGCCGCCTACCGCGCCGCGCTGGCCGGTCGCCCGCGCTTTGCCGAAGCCTGGGAGAACCTGGGCGGCCTGCTCGCCAAGCTCGGCCGCTTCGAGAAGTCGCTGACCGCCTTCGCGGAGGCCGAGGCCCTGCGCCCCGGCCCCTCCCTGTGGGCGGCGCGCGGCACGGCGCTGGTCGCCATGGCCCGGCCGGTGGAGGCGCTGGCCGATTTCGACCGCGCGCTCGCCGCCCGGCCGCAGGACGCCGGCCTGCGCTGGAACCGCGGCTTCGCCCGCCTGCTGGCCGGGGACTACGCCGGCGGCTGGCCGGAGTTCGACTGGCGCCGCCACGACCAGGGGGCGGAGCCGCCCTGGCGCGATTTCCCGCAGCCGACATGGACCGGAGAAGACATCGCCGGGCGGACCATCCTGCTCTACGCGGAGCAAGGGCTCGGCGACACGCTGCAGTTCGTGCGCTACGTCCCGCTGGTCGCCGCGCGCGGCGCCCGCGTGATCCTGGAGGTGCAGCGGCCGCTTCTGTCCGTCCTGTCCGGGATGGAGGGGGCGGAGCGGGTGATCGCGCGCGGCGACCCGCTGCCCCCCTTCGACCTGGAATGCCCGCTGATGAGCCTCCCGCGGGCGTTCGGCACCACGCTGGACCGCGTGCCCGCCGCCGTGCCCTACCTGCGCCCCGACCCGGCGCGCGCCGCGGCCTGGAAGGAGCGGCTGGCGGGAGGGAAGGGGCCAAAAGTGGGGCTGGTCTGGGCGGGCAACCCGCGCTTTCCCGGCGACCGCCTGCGCTCCCCCCGGCTGGAAGGGCTGCGGCCGGTCCTCGATGTGCCGGGGGTGCGATTCTTCGGCTTGCAGAAGGGGCCGGGGCGGGAGGATCTGGAGGGGGCGCCGCTGCCTGCGACCTTCACCGATCACTTCACGGATCTGGGGCCGGAGATCGCCGACTTCGCCGACACGGCGGCGATCATGGCGAACCTGGATCTGGTGATCTCCTCCTGCACAGGGCCGGCCCATCTGGCCGGGGCGCTGGGCGTGCCGCTGTGGGTGGTGCTGCCCTTCTCGCCGGACTGGCGCTGGCTGCTCGACCGCGCGGACAGCCCCTGGTACCCGACCGCCCGCCTGTTCCGCCAGGACCGGGTCGGCGACTGGCGCACCGTCGCCGGCCGCGTCGCCGAGGCGTTGACGGCCTTTACGCCTTCAGCGTGAGGGTGGTTTGGGTCATCTCGTCGGCGGTGGACACCAGCTTCGACGCGGCCGAGTAGGTGCGCTGGGCCTGGATCAGCGTGGTGAACTGGTTCTCGATGTTGACGTTGGAGCCCTCGACGCTGTTGTTGTTCAGGCTGGCGCCCACCGTCGTGTTGCCGGACGTTCCGTTGCCGGAGGGTTTGCCGAAGGCGGCCAGCTTGATGGCCCCCGACTCGGTGGTCGTCCGGAAGGAGGTGCCGGACAGGTTCTCCAGATCCTGCGGGTTCGCCACGATCGCGTCGGGCACGTGGTAGAGATAGCGCTGCCGCCCGCCGGCGAAGGTCGCGGCGACATAGCCGTCGGAGGTCAGCTCGGCACCCTGGTAGCTGCCGGCCGCGATGCCGTTCTGGCTCGTCCGGGTGCCGATGTCCATGTCGGCGATGCTGGTGACCGAGTCGTCCGGCTTGCCGTAGGTGCCGAGGTCCACGGTCACCGGCCCGAAATTGCCGCCGGGGTTGATGCCCATCGACAGCTTGCTGCCGTTGGCGCCCCCGGTCAGGACGCCGCTGCGGTCGAAGGTCAGGCTGCCCATCGGCTGCCAGGTGGCCGGGTCGCTGGCCTTCACCGAGCCGACCGCCTGGCCGTCCGCCCCGACGGTGCCGGCGTTGTAGACCTTCCAGGTCGTGCTGCCGTCCTCCGCCACGCCCGTCTTCATGAAGCGCAGCATGGTGCTGCCCGCCGACCCGCTCTTGTCGATCAGGTTCAGCGTGGCCCCGGTCGTGTTGGCCAGCGTCGGCGTCGCCGCGACGGCCTGGGCCGTCGGCAGGTTCATGGCCAGCGACGCCTGGGTCGTGGCTTCATGATAGTCTGTCAAGCCGCTCAGCGAGACGGGCTTCAGGCTGGAGGTGGCGCCGAGGGTCGTCGACGGGTTGTTCGGGTCGAGCTTGAACCCCATCAACGCCTTGCCGGCAGTGTTGACCAGATAGCCGTCCTTGTCCATCGAGAAGTCGCCGGCGCGTGTCAGCTCGACGTTCGAATCGGTCGGGGTTCCGGTGGCGGTCGTGGTCCCCGCGGTGCCGTTGAGGAAATCGATGTCCTGGACGACGAAGTAACCGTTGCCGAGGATCGACGCGTTCGTCGTCACCCCGGTCTGGCTGATGGTGCCGGCGCGGTTGTCCAGCCGGTTGTAGGCGCGCACGCCCGCGCCCGGGTCGCCGACGTTGCTGGACCGGTCCTTCAGCCAGACGTCGTCGAACTGCGTCTCCGTGGCCTTGTAGCCGGTCGTCGCCGCGTTCGCGATGTTGGACGAAATGGAGCCGAGGGCGCGGCTTTGCGCCGTCAGCCCAAGCACGCCATTGTTCAGGATCGTGGTCATACCCATGGTCCGGCCGTCCTTCCTCGCGGAATCCGATTCGGCCGGGGTAAAGCAACAGGCGTGCCAGTCGTTTCGGCCGCCGGATCAGGCGTTTTCAGGGCTGGAGGCGGGGGAATGGGCAGAAATTGCCCCCGTCCGGGGGCTTGGAGCCCCCTTCTGGGAAAGAATGATCCTCACTCGACCGGCAAAAAGACCCCGGTCTTCGGGTCGATGGCCCACAGGTCGCCGCTGTCCAGGTCGAACCACCAGCCGTGCAGCTCCAGATCGCCCGACTCCACCTTCTCGCGGACGAAGGGGAAGGTCATCAGGTTGTCGACGGAGGTGCGGACGGCCGCGCGCTCCACCACGCCGGGATTCTGCTGCAGCCGGTCCAGCTCCGCCTTGCGGCGTTCCTCGTCGGTTTCCGCGGCGGGGAGGGGGACGTAGGGATCGAGCGCCGCGCTGGCGATGGACACCCACGGCGACACGAAGTCGTTCTGGTCCGGGGTGCCGGCGCGCAGGCGGATCAGCCCCTGGATGCCGCCGCAGAAGGCGTGGCCCAGCACGATCACATGGCCGACGTTCAGCACGCGCACGGCGTATTCGATGGCGGCGGAGGTGCCGTGGTAGGCGCCGTCGGGCTGGTAGGGCGGCACGAGGTTGGCGACGTTGCGCACCACGAACATTTCGCCCGGTTCGGCCTGGGTCAGCAGCGCCGGGTCGACGCGGCTGTCGGAGCAGCCGATCATCAGCACCTTCGGCTTCTGCCCTTCCTCCACCAGCTGGCGCATGTTCTCGGGCCGGCGCTCGTAGTAGCGGGCGCGAAAGCCCTTGATGCCGGCCAAAAGCTGACGAATGGGGACTTCCCGGTCGCTGTTGTTCATCATGGTACGGACATCCTCGCACGTTCCGGCCGAACCGGACTTCGCCAATCCAGACATTAACAGTGCGGTATAGCCCACGCCGGCCTAGGTTTCTAGAACCTCCGTTTGCTCGCCCCAGCGCCGGACGATTCCGGCGTCGAGCCCGAACAGGTCCAGCGCCCGGCCGACCGCGTGGTCCACCAGATCGTCGATGCTGCGCGGCTTGGCGTAGAAGGCCGGCACCGGCGGCGCGATGACGGCGCCCATCTCCGCCAGCTGCGTCATCGTGCGCAGGTGGCCGAGGTGCAGCGGAGTCTCCCGCACCATCAGCACCAGCGGACGGCGCTCCTTCAGCGTCACGTCGGCGGCGCGGGTCAGCAGGGTGGAGGTCACGCCCGTGGCGATCTCGCTCATCGTGCGGACGGAGCAGGGCGCGACGATCATGCCCATGCAGCGGAAGCTGCCGCTGGCGATGGCCGCGCCGATGTCGGCTGCGGCGTAGGACACGTCGGCCATCGCCCGCAGTTCGGCGACCTTCAGGTCGGTCTCGTGGGCGAGCGTCACCTCCGCCGAGCGGCTGACGACGAGGTGCGATTCGACGCCGATTCGGCGCAACGCGGTCAGCAGCCGGATGCCCAGGACGCTGCCCGAGGCTCCGCTGATGCCGACGACAAGACGGGAAGGAGGGCTCATGGCCGAGATCTAGCGCGGCGCGGTGGCCGCGTCCAGGGAAGGGTCGCTTCTTGCCCCCACCCTAACCCTCCCCCGCTTCGCAGGGGAGGGAACTTAGTCTCCCTCCCTTGCGAAGCGGGGGAGGGAAGGGGCCCATGGCACAGCCATGGGAAGGGTGGGGGCAAAGGCGCCTCAGCGCGCCTCTTCCTGCTCCGAATAGGGCGACTCGTCGCCGTAGCCGCCCTCTTCGCGGTCCTGCGCTTCGCGCTCTTCCGGGGTCAGGGGCACGCCGCCGCGGCGGACGGCCAGCGCCAGCGCCTCCTCCAGCTCGCGCTGGGTGCACAGGCCCAGCAGGACCGGGTTGCGCGGCTTGATGTTCGGGGCGTTCCAGTGCGACCGCTCGCGCACCGACGCGATGGTCGGCTTGGTGGTGCCGATCAGCCGGCAGAGCTGGGCGTCCGACAGCTCCGGATGGTGCTTCAGCAGCCAGGCGATGGCGTCGGGCTTGTCGCCGCGCTTGGTGATCGGGGTGTAGCGCGGGCCCTTCGACCGTGCGGCCGGCAGCGGCAGGTCGGGGACCAGCAGCTTCAGGCGCAGGTCCTGGTTGCGTTCGCACCGCTCGATCTCGGCCTTGGTCAACTGACCGTTGGCCACCGGGTCCAGCCCGACCATGCCGACCGCCACCTCGCCATCGGCGATGGCCTGGACCTCCAGGGAATGCAGGCCGCAGAAGGCGGCGATCTGCTCGAAGGTCAAGGATGTGTTCTCGACCAGCCAAACGGCCGTCGCTTTCGGCATCAAGGGCAGTGCCATCGTCCCTCCTGACAACTCCACTCCGACCACACCCGTTGTCCGGGTGGGGCGTTCGAAATCACTGTACCGGAAATCCCCCGGCTCCGCCCTCCATATAGGGCCGAAGCCGTTCTATGTAAGCGCGCCGGGGCAGGCGGCCGGGGAAGCCCCGGACGCCCATCCTCTGCTAACCATCTTGGCGAGCTTTAGCAAGCCTGCGGCGCGCGCCGCAAACAAGAATGACGGGAAAATCGTGGCCTATGCCGAAATTCCGGGCTGCGGCGCCCGGAATTCCTTCGCCGTCCTACGATTGCCGATCAGACCCGGACGGTCATCACGATACGGTCATCACGATCTTGCCGATGTGCGCGCTGGACTCCATCAGGGCGTGCGCCTCGACGGCCTGCTCCAGCGTGAAGACCTTGTGGATCACCGGCTTGATGGAGCCGCCTTCCAGCAGCGGCCAGACCTTCTCGCGCAGCGCCTGCGCGATGCGGCCCTTCTCCGCCACCGGCCGGGCGCGGAGCGTGGAGCCGGTCAGGACCAAGCGCTTGGTCATCACCGGGAACATGTTGATGGACACCTTCGGCCCCTGGAGGAAGGCGATGGAGACGTGCCGCCCGTCCGGGGCCATGATCTCGATGTCGCGGGCGATGTAGTCGCCACCGACCATGTCCAGCACCACGTCCACGCCGCGCCCGCCGGTCTCCTGCTTGATGACCGCGACGAAGTCCTCGGTCTTGTAGTCGATGGCCCGGTCGGCCCCCAGCTCCTCGCAGGCGCGGCACTTGTCGGCGCTGCCGGCGGTGGTGAAGACCTTCGCGCCGAAGGCCTTGGCCAGCTGGATCGCCGTCGTGCCGATGCCGCTGGACCCGCCGTGCACCAGCAGGGTCTCGCCGGCCTTCAGGGCGCCGCGCTCGAACACGTTGGTCCAGACCGTGAAGAAGGTCTCCGGCACGGCCGCGGCCTCGACCATGCCGAATCCCTTCGGCACGGGCAGAAGCTGCGGGGCGGGAACGACGCAGTACTGGGCGTAGCCGCCGCCGGCCACCAGCGCGCAGACGGCGTCCTCGGCGGCCCAGTCCGTCACTCCTTCGCCCAGCGCCACGACGCGGCCGGCGATCTCCAAGCCCGGCAGGTCCGACGCGCCCGGCGGCGGGTCGTAGCGGCCCTGGCGCTGCAGCAGGTCCGGCCGGTTCACGCCGGCCGCCTCCACCGCCACCAGCACCTCGCCGGGGCCGGGCACCGGGGCGGGGCGCTGCACGGCGCGCAGCACCTCCGGCCCGCCGGGTTGGGAAATCTCGATGCAGGTCATGCTGTCCGGCAGGGCGATGCCCATGGTTTCTCCCCTATCCTCGTTTGGTCGCTTGTTTCAGGTGTGCCGCTTGTTTCAGGTGTACTGTATACCTAAGCGTCGAAGGTAGATTTCCACGGCGGAACTGGCAAGGATGGGTATCGATCGGCCCGCATCACGCTTGGGGGAAAACGACCATGGACATCGACGACCTGGAACCGCGCAAGGCCAAGCCCGCGCCCAAGGATCTCTCCAGCCTCGGCGTGGCGGAGCTGAAGGCCTACATCGCCGGCCTGGAGGCGGAGGTCGAGCGCGCCCGCGCCGCCATCGCCGCGAAGGAGGCGCAGAAGAACGCCGCCGAGGCCTTCTTCAAGAAGCCGTCCTGAGGGTTTGGGCTAGAAACGCGAAAAGGCCCCCTCCCGCGCCGTGGCGGAAGGGGGCCTTTTCTTGACCGATAACGTCCGTCAGTCCCGGCCGACCAGATCGCGGTAGCAGTGCCAGGAGGCGTGGCCGATCAGCGGGAAGGCCAGCGCCATGCCGAGGAAGCCGGTGACCATGCCGGCGGCCATGAACAGCGCGATCAGGAAGCCCCAGACCGCCATGGCCTGCCAGTTCTCGCGCACCACGACGACGCTGGTCGCCATGGCGGTGAAGACGTCGGTCTCGCGGTCCAGCAGCATCGGGATCGACACAACGCTGATGGCGAAGACCACGGTCGCGATCACCCCGCCCAGGATCGTTCCGGTCAGCAGGAACGGGATCGTCTGCGACGAGAAGAAGATGCGCTCGACCAGCTGGTCGAAGGCCGGCGGATCCATGGAAAAGAACAGCGCGAAGACCAGGAAGGCGACGCGGATCCAGGCGAGCAGGGCCAGCATCAGGGTCAGCCCGATCCCGGCGATCTGCATCCCGTTGCGGTGGTAGGCGCCGGCCACCCGGGCCAGAGTCGGGCGCTCCCCGCGCTCCAGCAGGCGGCTCGTCTCGTAGAGGCCGACGGCCAGCACCGGCCCCAGCAGCATGAAGCCCGCCGCCATCGGCAGGATCAGGTAGCCCAGGTCGTACATGGCGAGCCCGGCCACCAGAACGAAGCTGGAGACGACGGCCAGGACGCCGTAGGCCAGGCTGATCGCCGGGCTGGCGCACATGTCGCGCCACCCCGCGGTCAGCCACACCCAGGGACGGTCGGTGCCGACCGTGCGGATGCGCGGCAGGAACCGGGACGGCTTGTGGAATTCGGATGCACCGCGATGAGACCAGACGTCGACCATGGCTGCGGCCTCCTCAGTCTTCAGTGGGCTTTGCCCGTTTGCCTCTCGTGAGCATCACTGTAGCGCAGCAAACGGCAGCTGAACAGATTGTCTGTTCGGCGGACTGTTTCAGCGCGTAATTGTCACGAAAGTCAGAGGGCCCGGTCCCTTGGTGTGGCCCTTATCGCCGCCCCCTGTTGCCGCCCCCCTGTTGCCGCCAAGACTCACCTTCCGGACGACCGTCGGGGGACCCGTCCACGACGGCTGACGCGGGAGTCGTCGCGGTGGTAGCAGAATGGGACTCAACGTCAGGGAATCCCGTTCATGGCACCGAAGGCCCTCAAGTCTCCCGCCCTCACCGTCGTCAAGGGTGGCATCAAGGGCGGCAAGACCCTTCCCCCCAACGCCGCCCGCCACATCGAGCGGCACAAGGCGGCGGCGCGGTCGCTGCGCAAGCCCGCCGCCTTCCAGGCGCCGACCCCGGTCCTGGAGCAGGACGGCCGCGTCGCGTTCCCGGGCGTGGTCGAATACCGCCTGAACGACGGCACCACCGTGGCCACGCCGCCCGCGGACAACGGCATCGTCTACCAGCCGGTCATCCACGACCTCGCGCTCTACGACTGGATGCGCGCCCGCGGCCTGACCGAGACCGGCCACCGCGTGGTCTGAGTCGTCCGTCCGGTCCGCAGACGTCCGCGGGCTGCCGTAAACACCCTCTCCCAGCCCCGCTGGGAGAGGGAGGGACCCGCCGGAGGCGGGAGGGTGAGGGCAAGGTTGTCCCGAGAAACCAAGCCCTCACCCTCCCACGGCTGAGCCGTGGGCCCCTCCCTCTCCCGCCGGGGGCGGGCGAGGGGGATGGAGGACCGCCCGGCGGGAGGGCGGTTCAGTCCTCGACCTTCTTGCCGTCCAAGTTCTTGCCGTCCAGGTCCGTCGTCCGGCGCTCGCGCTCCTGCCGGTCGCGCTGCTTTTCCGCCTTGGTGCGGCCGAAGCGCACGCGGTTCTCCTCCGCGACTTTTTCGCGCTCTTCCCGCTCGCGCATCTTTCGGAATCGGTTCAGGTTGACGACATCACCCATGCGCGTATCTCCAACGTCTTGCCCAAGGTCCCCGGCCATCCGCCGGCGCCTGGGCCGGGGCTGGGGACAAGGCGCGGGCCGGGCGGAAACTCGGCCGTGGATTTGCCCAAATTGCTTGTTCTTGTCTGTGTCTTAGCTTAGCGAAACACCGCGGGGGCTGGAAGGTTCGTGGCCTTGCGGACCGGGCTCGCGGTCCGGTGGTGCGGGGGAGGGCGGGGCGTCGGTGAAGAAGATCCTGATCGCGGTTCTGGTCGTGCTTGCCGTTCTGGTCGGCGCCGTTCTCATCGTGCCCGGCTTCATCGACTGGAACAGCTACAAGGCCCAGATCGCCGAACGGGTGTCGTCGGCCACCGGCCGCGCGGTGGAGCTGAAGGGCGACATCGGCCTGTCGCTGCTGCCGTCGCCGGCCCTGACCGTGCGCGACGCGCGGCTCGCCAACGCGCCCGGCGGGGCGGAGCCGGACATGGCCCGCCTGAAGGAACTGGACGTCCGCGTGGCGCTCGGCCCGCTGCTCGGCGGTCGCATCCAGGTGCAGAGCATCCGCCTGATCGACCCGGTCTTCGTGTTCGAGGTGCTGCCCGACGGACGCTTCAACTGGGACCTGTCCGGCGCCGACCGCCCGCCGCCCCCCGCCGGCCAGGGTTCGGGCGACGGGCTGGCGTCGGCGGTCAGCTTCGACCAGGTGACGGTCGAGAACGGCACCATCCTCTACCGCGACGCCCGCGCCGGCCGGTCGGAGACGCTGGACCGCCTGGACGCCCGCATCGTCGCCGGCAGCTTCACCGGCCCGTTCCAGGGGCAGGGCAGCTTCCGCGCGCGCGGCGTGCCCATGCGCGGGGAGATGTTCGTCAGCCGCCTCGTCGAAGGCGCCGCGGTGCAGGTCCGCGCGGCGCTGTCCATGGCCGACACCGACGCGACCCTCCGATTCGCCGGCATCGTCACCAAGGCGCCGGTCGGCGGCGGCTCGCGCGCCCAGGGCGACCTGCGCGTGGAGGGCGCCGACCTCGCCCGCGCGCTGGACAGCCTGACCGGCAAGGCGGCCGGGCAGGCGGCTGGTGGTCATGGCGCCGCCAACCCGGCGCTGGCGCAGAGCTTCAGCGTCCGCACGGCGGTGGAGGCCTCGGCGGCCGGGGCCAGCTTCACCAACCTGGAAGGCCAGCTCGGCGACACGCGCGCCACCGGAACCGCGACGCTGCGCAGCGGCGGCCCGGAGGCCGGCAGCCCGGCGCGGGCGGAGGTGACGCTGGGCCTCAACCGCCTGGACCTGGACGGCTGGCTCGACCGGGGGCTCGACCGGGCCGGGACCTCCGGCGGCGCGGCACCCTCCGCCTCCGCGCCCACCGGCGGGACCGCCCCGGCCGGCCCCGCCGCCGGCCGTCCCGGCAGTTTCGCGCTGCCGGAGGGGCTGGACGCCAAGCTCGACCTCTCCGTCGACGCCATCACCTACAACGGCGGGATCGTGCGCCAGGGGCGGGTGGAGGCGAACCTGTCCGGCGGCACCCTCAACATCGACCGCTTCAGCGCGCTGCTGCCCGGCGGGTCCGATTTCGTGGCGGCGGGGGAGCTGGCGGCGGCCAACGGTCAGCCGGCGCTGACCCTGCGGATGGAGGCGAACGCCGACAACCTGCGCGCCCTGCTGGAGTGGCTGAAGGTGGACGTGCACGCGGTGCCGGCCGACCGGCTGCGCCGCGCCTCGCTGTCCGCCCAGGTGCAGGGGCGGCCGGGGCGGGTGGATGTCTCCGGGCTCGACCTGCGGGTGGACACCAGCCGCCTGTCCGGCGCCGTCGCCTATGTGGACCGCGGCCGCCCGGCCTTCGGCGCACGGCTCGACCTCGACCGCCTGAACCTCGACGCCTACCTGCCGCAGCCGGCCGACGCCGGTGGGGCCGCGGCGCCCGCGGGTGCCGCGCCGGCGAACGGCAAGGGCAACGCCGCCGCCAGCGCCAATGGCAACGCCCGTCAGCCGATGACGCCCGCGCGCCTGCTCGCCTCGGTGGACGCCAACCTCGACCTGACCGTCGGGCAGCTGACCGTGCGCGGCCTGCCCGCGACGGGGCTGCACCTCGACGCCACGGCGGCCGGCGGCGCGCTGTCGGTCAAGCAGGCCACGGTCGAGGACTTTGCCGGGCTGAAGGGCCGGCTGGACGGGCAGGCCGCCGGGATCGCCCCCCTGCGCGGCGCGCACCTGACGCTGAACGTGGAGGCGGCCAGCCTCGACGGCCTGTCGCGGGTCGTGTCCTGGCCGGCCGGCGCCCCCGATCCGGAGAAGATCGGCCCGGTCAAGGCGCAGGCGCGCCTGTCCGGCGACGCCGACCGCCTGGCGGTGGAGCTGTCCATGGACGCGGTCGGCGGCAACCTGGAGGCCGGCGGCACGGTCCTGAACCTGGAGCACAACCCCTCCGCCGACCTGAAGCTGCGCACCAGGCACCCGGAACTGGGTCAGCTCGCGGCACTCCTCTCCAATCGCGCGGAGGCCGCCGCCTACGGCGCCATGGACCTCTACGCGGAGCTGGCGGGGACCAAGAAGGCCTTCACGCTCGCCAACATCCAGGGCACCGTCGCCGGCACCTCGCTGCGCGGCCGCGCCGCCACCGACCTGAACGGCGCCAAGCCGCGCGTGGACGCGGAGATCCAGACCGGCGACCTCGATCTCGACCGCCTCGCCGCCGGCCCCGCCGCGGCGTCCCGCCGGCCGGGCGCGCCCGCCGGCGGCCCGGCGCCGGCCGGGAGCGCCGCGCCCGCCCCGGCGGCCGACTCCGGAAGCCTGGATTTCGGCTGGCTGAACAGCTTCGACGGCCGCCTGGCGCTGACCTCCGCGGCGCTGGTCAAGGGCGAGACGCGAATCGAGAAGCCGGCCCTGCGCGCCGCCGTGCAGAACGGCGTGCTGACGCTGGAGCAATTCGACGGCGGCCTGCTCGGCGGCCAGTTGGGCATCACCGGCCGTCTTGCCGCGCCGGGCGGGCAGGCGCCGACCGCGGAGGCCGCGATCACGCTGGTCAAGGCGAAGCTCGCCCAAGCCTTCAAGGATGGGGGCATCGGCGGCGGGGCGCTCGACCTGACCGGCGGCACGCTGGACCTCGAATCGACTCTCGCCACCAGCGGCACCAGCACCGACGCGCTGCTGCGGGCCCTCAGCGGCCAGGGCCGGGTCAGCGCGCGCGACGGCGTGATCCGCGGCTTCGACCTGCGCGCCCTGCGCGACCGCCTGACCAGGCTCGACCGCCCGCAGGAGCTGCTGGGCGCGGTGATGGGCGGGCTCCAGGGCGGCGAGACGCAGTTCGCGCGGATGGACGGCACCTTCGTGGTGGACCAGGGCGTGCTGCGCACCGAGGACCTGAAGCTCGACTCGGACGTCGGGCAGGCCTCCGGCGTGGGGCAGGTCAACCTGCCGGCCAAGTCCATCGACATGCGCGTGCGCGTCACCATCCTGTCGGAGCAGGCGCTGCCGCCGCTGACCGTCCGGCTGACCGGCCCGCTGGCCCAGCCGACCCGCTCCTTCGAGATGCAGGAGGTGCAGGAGTATTTCGCCCGGCGCGCCGCCGAGGGCCTTCTGAACCGCGTGATCCCGAAGGACGTGCCGATTCCCGGCGCCGGCGGGGATGGCGCGCCGGTGAAGCCCGACACGCTGCTGAAGGGGCTGTTCGAGGGGCTGCGCCGGTGATCCGGCCAGCCCCGAACGCGGCGCGCCCGTGACGCATCGCACCCAAGCCCGTTGAAGTTCTGCGGGGTGGGTCCCATAATGTGCCAACGAAACCCGGATTTTGAGTCGATGCAGGTGGACAACAAGCTTCTGGACGATCTGGCCCGCGTTGCGGGTGGCGCGCTCGGCGCGCTGTCGTCCCTGCGTGAAGAGGCCGAGGCGCAGATGCGCCAGCAGTTCGAGCGCGTGCTGTCGCGGATGGACGTGGTCAGCCGCGAGGAATACGAGGCCGTTCGCGCCATGGCCGCCAAGGCCCGCGAGGAGCAGGAGGCGCTGACCGAGCGCATCACCGCGCTGGAAGCGACGGTGGCCACCCTGCTCGCCGACCGCGCTCTGCGGCACGAGGAGGGAGCCCCGCACCGCCGCGCTCCCGGCCAGGCCTCCGGCGTGGCGGGCAAGCCGACCGGCACGTCCCCTGGTTCAAGTGACGACTCGGGGACGGGCGCCGGGGTCTGATCCCGCCGCCGCCAGTCACGAATCCATCACGGACGCACCGCCGAAAACCAGTTGCGCCGGCCTGATCCTTTTTGGCACGGTGCTTCCGGTGGTAGCCTTTCGGCCGCCAGACACAATATCTCGGGGCTTTGGCTCTTGGCTTGATGAGCCGGGGGCCCGGCCTTGCCCCGGGGGCCTGGGGGCGGTGACGTCCACCGCGCCTTCACAGGAGGATGCCGACATGTCGGCTGTTGCCGTCGACACTCCCTCTTCCGCCCACAATCCCCTGGACATCGTCGAGGAGATCGTCACCGCCAACGAATGGCCTTTCGAGCGGGCCAGCGAGGATGAACTCGTCGTCGAGATCGGGGGGCGCTGGTGCGACTACCGGCTCTACTTCGTGTGGCAGCCCGACGTCAGCGCGATGCAGTTCTCCTGCCAGTTCGACATGAAGGTGCCCTCCGCGCGCCGGTCCGCGGCCAACGACCTGCTGGCCGAGGTGAACGCGCGCATGTGGCTCGGCCATTTCGACGTCTGCTCGGAGGAGCACACGCCGATGTTCCGCCAGACCATGCTGCTGCGCGGCTCGCGCGGGGCGACGGTGGAGCAGCTGGAAGACCTCGTGGAGATCGCGCTGTCGGAGTGCGAGCGCTTCTACCCCGCCTTCCAGTTCGTGATCTGGGGCGGCAAGTCGGCGTCGGACGCGGTGTCCGCCGCGATCCTGGACACCGTGGGCGAGGCGTAAGGTCATGTCGGAAGGCTGCGCGCTGCTTCTGGTCGGCTGCGGAAAGATGGGCGGCGCCATGCTGGACGGCTGGCTGGCCGCCGGCACCGCGTCGCGCGTCGTGGTGGTGGAGCCGTCGGGCCTGCCGGAGAGCGTGCGCGGCAACCCCGCCGTTTCCGCCGCGACCGGCCCCGCCGACCTGCCCTCCGGTTTCGTGCCTGACGTCGTCGTCCTGGCGGTGAAGCCGCAGGTGATGGACACGGTCCTGCCGGGCTACCGCCCGCTGGTCCGCCCCGGCACCGTCTTCCTGTCCATTGCCGCCGGCAAGACCATCGGGTCCTTCGAATCGCTGCTGGGCGCGGATGCGGCGGCCCCCGAATTGTCGATCGTGCGCTCCATGCCCAACACCCCGGCCGCCATCGGACGCGGCATGACCGTCGCCGTCGGCAACGCCGCCGTCACGCCATCCCAGCGCACGCTGTGCGACGCGCTGCTGCGCGCGGTCGGCGACGTCGCCTGGGTGGAGGACGAATTGCTGCTGGACCCGGTCACCGCCGTGTCGGGCAGCGGCCCGGCCTATGTGTTCCTGATGGTCGAGGCGATGGCCAAGGCCGGCGAGGCCGCCGGCCTCCCGGCGGAGCTTGCCATGCGTCTGGCGCGGGCCACCGTTGCGGGCGCGGGCGAGCTGATGCACCAGTCCCCGACCCCCGCCGCCGACCTGCGCAAGGCAGTGACCAGCCCGAACGGCACGACTCAGGCCGCGCTCGACGTGCTGATGGCCGGCGACGGCCTCCAGCCCCTGATGGACCGCGCCATCGCCGCCGCCACCCGCCGGTCGCAAGAACTGGCGCGGTAAGAGGGCGCCATGACCGACCTCAGCCCCTCCGCCCGCCGCGTTCAGGACCTTCTCGACCAGATCGGCCTCGGCCACCGGGTGGTGGAGCATGAGGGCAGCACCCGCACGTCGGAGGACGCGGCGAACGCCGTCGGCTGCAGCGTGGCGGAGATCGCCAAATCCCTGATCTTCCGCGGCAAGGAGAGCGGGCGCCCGGTCCTGGTGGTGGCCAGCGGGGCCAACCGCGTGGACGAAAAGGCGGTCGGCCGGCTGATCGGGGAGAAGATCGAGCGCGCCGATCCCGACTTCGTGCGCGATAGCACCGGCTTCGCCATCGGCGGCGTGCCCCCGATCGGCCACGCCGTGCCGCCGCTGGTTCTGATCGACGCCGACCTGATGGCGCTGGAGACGATCTGGGCCGCCGCCGGCACCCCCAACGCCGTCTTCCAGCTCACCCCCGCCCAGCTGGTCAGCATGACCGGCGGTCGCGTGGAGGTGGTGCGAAAAGGGTAAGGCACCCCACTTCGGAAGGCTTGGTCAATCGGGCGCATTGACGCGGGCGGATCGCCCCGCGACACGTCCGCGCAATGGCGGCGCTGCCCCCTTCCAAGCCCTTGGCTTCTCTGGCAAGACTCTCGGCAACACAGCCGCCGGGACGCCAAAGCGACTGCCATGGCCAAACCCGGCGGGACACCCTTGCGAGAGGCTGAAGGGAGGCCCCGATGACCGACGCCCGCCACAACCCTTACGAGACCGACCTGGACCAGAACGCGGCCAACACGGTGCCGCTGTCGCCGCTGTCCTTCCTGCGCCGCACCGCCGCCGTCTACCCGCAGCGCACCGCCGTCATCCACGGCCCGGTCCGCCGCACCTGGGCGGAGACCTACGAGCGCTGCGTGCGGCTCGCCTCGGCGCTGACCAAGCGCGGCATCGGGCTCGGCGACACGGTCGCGGTCATGGCCCCCAACACGCCGGAGGCCTTCGAGGCCCACTTCGGCGTGCCGATGGCCGGCGCCGTGCTGAACGCGCTGAACATACGCCTGGACGCCGAGGCGCTGGCCTTCATCCTGGAGCATGGCGAGGCGAAGATCCTGCTGACCGACCGGGAATTCTCCGGCGTGATCGGCAAGGCCATCCATATGCTGGAGCCCAAGCGCCGCCCCATCGTCATCGACATCGACGACCCGCAGGCCAAGGGCGGCGAGCTGATCGGCGAGCAGACCTACGAGCAGTTCCTGGAAACCGGCGACCCCGCCTTCGACTGGCCGATGCCGGCGCGGGAGTGGCAGGCCATCGCGCTGAACTACACGTCGGGCACCACGGGCAACCCCAAGGGCGTCGTCTACCACCACCGCGGCGCCTACCTGAACGCCATGGGCAACGTGCTGACCTGGGCGATGCCGCACCACCCCGTGTATCTGTGGACCCTGCCGATGTTCCACTGCAACGGCTGGTGCTTCCCCTGGACGGTCACGGCGATGGCCGGCACCAACGTCTGCATCCGCACCATCTCGGCCAAGGGCATCTACGACGCGCTGGCCGACCTGGGCGTCACCCACATGTGCGGCGCGCCGATCATCATGGGCCTGATCGTCAACGCGCCGGAGGAGCAGAAGCGCGAGATTCCGCGCGGCGTGAAGATGATGACCGCCGGCGCCGCCCCGCCCGCCGCGGTGATCGAGAAGATCGAGCGCTTGGGCTTCGAGGTCACCCACGTCTACGGCCTGACGGAGGTCTACGGCCCGGTCACCATCTGCGCCTGGCATGAGCGTTGGGACGACCTGCCGCTGGAGGAGCGCGCGGCGCTGAAGGCGCGCCAGGGCGTCAACTACGCCACGCTGGAAGGGCTGATGGTCGCCGACCCCAACACGTTGCAGCCGACCCGCAAGGACGGCGTGACGATGGGTGAGATCTTCATGCGCGGCAACACCGTCATGAAGGGCTACCTGAAGAACCCGCGCGCCACGCAGGAGGCCTTCTCCGGCGGCTGGTTCCACACCGGCGACCTCGGCGTCTGGCACCCCGACGGCTACATCGAGCTGAAGGACCGCTCCAAGGACATCATCATCTCCGGCGGCGAGAACATCTCGACCATCGAGGTCGAGTCGGTCCTCTACAAGCATCCGGACATCGTCGAGGCCGCGGTGGTCGCCCGTCCCGACGAGAAGTGGGGCGAGACGCCCTGCGCCTTCGTCACGCTGAAGGACGGCGTGACCCTGACCGAGGCCGAGGTGATCGCCTACTGCCGCGAGCATCTGGCCCACTTCAAGTGCCCGCGCACGGTGGTCTTCACCGCCCTGCCGAAGACCTCCACCGGCAAGATCCAGAAGTACGTCCTGCGCGAGCAGGCGCGCGCCCTGAACGGCGCGAAGGGCTGAGGACCCTCCTATTCCCTCTCCCCTCTGGGGAGAGGGTTAGGGTGAGGGGGTTGCGCGTTTGCCGGACGTACCAAGGTGGCGGGACCCCCTCACCCTGCCCTCTCCCCGGAGGGGAGAGGGTCATGCACCCTCTCCCGGGGCTCTCGGCAGCCAAAAGGCCACCTGACGCCGTCAGCGCCCGCAAGCGGGCGCGAGAGGCGGGAGAGGGAATTGTTGACCATGGCGGTGCGCATGGATTTCGGCCCCCTCTCTCCCGCCGATCTGGACGCCGCCGCGGCCCTGGTCCGCCAGGGCTTCGGCATCCCGCGGGAGAATTTCGAGCGGTCCATCGCTCTGTTCGGCACCGACGTGCTGCGCGGCCTGCGCCGCGACGGGCAACTGGTCGGCTGCGCCGCCGTCTGGCCGATGGACCAGTGGTTCGGCGGGCGCCCGGTGCCGGCCCATGGCGTTGCCGCCGTCGCGGTCGACCCGGCGGCGCGGGGGAGGGGGCACGGCTCCGCCCTGGTCCGCGGCGTTCTGGAGGAGGCCCGCGCGTCCGGCGCCGCGCTCTCCGTTCTCTATCCTGCGACTCTTGCGCTCTACGCCAGGGCCGGCTACGGCCGGGGCGGGGTGTCCTTCGACTGGAGCGCGCCGCCCGCCGCCTTGCTCGACGGACCTCCGCCGGGCGACGGCACCGTCATGCGCGCCGCCCCCCGGGACGCGACTCCGCTGGCGGCGCTGCGCCGGCGCGTGCTGGAAACCGGCAACGGACTGGTGGAACGCAACGAGGGGCTGTGGAGCTTCGCCCTCTGCCCGGATGGCGAGCCGTCCGACCTCTTCCTCCTGAACGGTCCGGACGGTCCGGAAGGCTACGTTGCCGTCGGTGCGCCAAAACGTCGCAGCCTGGTCGTCGCCGACATCTGCCTGCTCAGCCGCCGCGCAGCAAAGCTCGCGCTGGGTTTCCTGGCGGGCTACCGGGCGCAGGTCGACCGGCTGCGCTGGCGCGGCGGGCCGGACGACCCGCTGGCTCTGCTCGCCCCCGCGCCGGCCGCTGCCGGCGGCGTCGCCGTGGACGCGCGCGAGGAGTGGCTGCTTCGAATCCTGGACGTCGAACGCGCGCTCAGCACCCGCGGCTACCCGGCGGCGCTGACCGCGGAGCTTCTTCTCGACGTCGCGGACCCGCTGTTTCCCGCCAACGGCGGGCTTTTCCGGCTTTTCGTGTCCGGCGGCCGCGGCGGCGTCCAACGTGTTTCCGGGCCTGTCACGCTTCCGCCCGCCGGCGTGCTGTCCTTGGACGTCGCCGCGCTCGCCACACTTTACAGTGGGCATAGGGGTGCGGCTCTGCTCCGTCAGGTTGGGCTGCTGGAGGGCGGGGACGACGCCGTGGCGACCGCCTCCCTGGTCTTCGCGGGACCGAGCCCCTGGATGCCCGACCGCTTCTGACCGCGTGTCAATGAATGACACAGGTCATACCAGAAATTAATTCTTGGCGGCATATAAGGTTAAGACAAGGCATCAAAACCGCGGAAGCGGCGCCGCTGAACTCGGGGGAGCCCGATTGCCATGACGATCGGAAAGCGTATCGCGCTTGGGTTTGTGACCGTTCTTATGCTGACGATGGTTGTGGCCTTCGTGGGCTGGAGCAGCCTGCGCACCTACGCCGGGCGCGTCGATGTCGCAGCACACACCGCCGATTTGGACACCCGCCTGAAAGCCGTGCGCATCGAAGAGGCGCGTTTCGTGACGGAGCGCGACGCCCGCGCCGCCGCCAGCGTGCCGGGCATGCTGGAGACGCTGCGGGCCGAGGCGCGCGAGACGAAGGGCGCGCTGGACGACGCCGGCAGCGTCCGACTGCTCGACGACATCCTGGCGGGCATCGACGGCTACCGCGCCGCCTTCGCCAACTTCGTCGCCCAGGACAAGGAGGCCCGCGCCCGCACCGACGGCATGGAGGCCCGCGCGCGCGCCCTGAAGGACATCGCGGAGAAGATCGGCCGCCAGCAGTCCGACCGCTACGACCAGAACATGGTCAGCCTGCGCGACGCGGAGCACGCGGTCCGGCAGGCGCGCGACACCTCCGACCGCGCCGACCGGCTGATCGAGACGGTGCTGGAGGCCCGCCGCCTGCAGGCGGAGTTCCTGCGCACGCGCAACCCGGCCGGCATGCAGGCCGTGGGCGACGCCGTCGCGCTGCTGCTGTCGACCGTCGAGACCGTCGAGAAGGATCTGGCCGGCACCAACGACGAGGATCTGGCCAAGCAGATCGTCGCCGCGGTGCGCGACTACCGCGCCGCCCTGGATCAGGCCAGCGCGGCCGAGTCGGGCCGGGGGCTGGATGCCCACGCCCAGCAGATCCAGAAGCTCGCCCACGAGATGCAGGAGAATCAGGGCTCGGTTTCCGCCGCCCTCCAGGAGGCCGCCGGCTTCGCGCAGAGCGAGGTGAACGAGGCCGTGCAACTGCGCGGCGTCGCGATGCGCCTGATCCAGAACGCGCAGGCCGCCATGCTCGGCCAGCGCGACTATCTGCTGGGCGGCGACGCGGCGGCGCGGGCCACGGTCGCCGAGGCGGTCAAGGAGACGCTGGATCTGGCGAAACAGGCCAGCGCCGTCCTGGTGGACGCGGAAGGGCGCGCGCTGATCGCCGCGATCACCGACGCCGCCCAGGCCTTCGACCGGGAATTCGCGGCGCTGGTCGCGGCCAGCGAGAACCAGCGCACCGCCTCCACCGCCATGGCCAAGGCGGCCGGGGCGGTCAGCGACCAGGTGGCGCGGCTGGTCTCCATCCAGCGCGAGGACCGCGAGAACGGGCGCGCCAACGCCAGCACCGTGATCATCGTCGGCGCGGTGGTGTCGCTGGCGCTCGGCCTGATGCTGGCCTGGTACATCGACCGCGGCATCACGCTTCCCCTGCACGCCATGACCGGCGCCATGGGCCGCCTGTCCGAAGGCGACCTGGACGTCGACATCCCCGGTGCCGACCGCAAGGACGAGCTGCGCGCCATGGCGCTGGCCCTGCGCGTCTTCAAGGAGAACGCGCTGGAGATGCGGCGCATGGAGGGCGAGCGGGAGGAGATGCGCCGGCAGATCGACGCCGACCGTCGCCGCACCATGAACGAGTTCGCCGCCGGCTTCGAGCAGGCGGTGTCCGGCGTCGTCCTGTCGCTGACCGATTCGGCCGGCAACCTGGGCCGCGACGCGCAGGAGATGTCGTCGGACGCAGCGCTCACCACAGCCAAGTCCAGCGCCGTGGCCTCCGCGTCGGAGCAGGCCTCCACCAACGTCCAGACGGTCGCCGCCGCGGCGGAGGAACTGTCCTCCTCCATCGCCGAGATCTCGCGCCAGCTCAACGCCAGCTCGCAGGTGGCCATGGGGGCGGCCGGCAAGGCGCGGGAAACCAACACCATCGTCGAAGGGCTGGCCGACGCGGCGCAGCGCATCGGGCAGGTCGTCAACCTGATCGGCGAGATCGCCAGCCAGACCAACCTGCTGGCGCTCAACGCCACCATCGAGGCCGCCCGCGCCGGGGAGGCCGGCAAGGGCTTCGCCGTGGTGGCGACGGAGGTCAAGAACCTCGCCGGCCAGACCGCCAAGGCGACCGAGGAGATCTCCTCCCAGGTCGCGGACATGCAGGCCGCGACCGGCGGTGCCGTGGAGGCGATCCGCACCATCTCCGACGCGGTCGGGACGATCAGCCGCACCGTGACCGACATCGCCCAGGCGATGGAACAGCAGGGCCTCGCCACCCGCGAGATCGCGCAGAACGTCAACGAAGCCGCCGAGGGCACCCAGCAGGTGATGCGCCACATCGCCGAGGTCACCCACGCCGCCAGCAAGACCGGCGGCGCCGCCGACGCGGTGCTGGACGCCAGCCGCACGCTCGCCCGCCAGGCCGAACACCTGCGCGCGGAAGTCCAGGGCTTCCTGAACAAGGTGCGGTCGGCGTAAGGGGGAGGCGCCAGCCGTTGGGCCCCCTCCCTAACCCTCCCCCATCTTCGACGGGGGAGGGAACTCCGCCGCTTCGAGGATAGCCCCTCCCCCGCGAAGTGGGGGAGGATGGGTGGGGGCCCAATTCCAACCACTCCCCACCACCACTCCCATCCCCACCATCCCCGCCCCAACATTCGCCCGGCCGCTCCCCGTTGCTTTCACACCGGGCTTCTGTTAAGCCGCGCCGTGCCTTCCGGACGCGAGATCTCATGGCCTTTTCCCTGTCACGCCTCGATTCCTCCAGGGCGCTCCCCGATTCCATCCTTGCGGTGCTGGCCGGTCTGGCGGCGGCGCTGCTCGGGCCGCTGGCGGCGATGGCGCCGCGCGGACTGCCGGTGTGGGCGATCCTGGTGATCCTGATCGGGCTGGCCGGGCTGGCGCGGCGCGACGCGCTGGGCCGCCTGCAACGGGCGCTGCCGGGTCTGGCCGTGGTGGGCGCCTTCCTGCTGCTCGCCGCCGCCTCCGTGACCTGGAGCCCGTCGTCCCGCGCCGGGCTGACGGTGGTGGAGATCGGCTACGTGGCGCTCGGCGCGCTGGTCGGCGGGGCATGGCTGTCCTCGCTGCCGGGGGTGGAGGCGCGGCGGCTGGTCCAGCTGTTCCTGGCCGGCACCTTCGTCGGCATCGCCGTCTTCGCGGCGGAGGCGGCGCTGGACTTCCCGCTGCACCGCTGGTGGAACCGCGTCCCGGCGGACTTCCCCATCGCCGACAGCAACGTGCCCAAGCGCACTGCGGCCTTGCTCTGCCTGCTGGTCTGGCCGGCGGCGATGGCGCTCGACCGCGGCGGGCGCCGCGGGGTGGCGCTGCTGCTGCCACTCGGCTACGCCGCCGCCTGCCTGTTGCTGACCAGCCGGTCGGCGATGATGGGCATCGCGGTCGGCGTGGCGGTCTTCCTGCTGTCCTGCGCGTCGGTGCGGGCGGTCCGGGCCGCCCTGGGCGTTGTCCTGGCCCTGGCCTTCGCCGGCGTCCTGCCGGCCGTCCTGCTGTTCGACCGCGTGCTGGACCTCGACGCCGCCACCTGGCTGTTCCGCTCCGCCCAGCACCGCGTGGAGATCTGGGGCATGGCGGCGGAGCGCGCCCTGGAGACGCCGTTCTTCGGGCAGGGGATCGACGCCTCCCGCGCGCTGATGCCGGAAGGCGAGGTGTCGCGCTTCGGCACCATCACCGACAGCCTGCTGCCGCTGCACCCGCACAACGCCTTCCTCCAGGTCTGGCTGGAGCTGGGCGGCCTCGGCGCCGCGCTGGCCCTGGCGGCGGCCCTGCTGCTCCTCTTCGGCACGGCGCGGCTGGAGGAGCGGGAGCAGCCCTTCGCGCTCGCCCTGTTCGCCTCCGGCCTCGCCATGGTCAGCACCGCCTACGGCATCTGGCAGGCCTGGTGGATGGCCGGCATCCTGTCGGCCGGCCTGATGCTGCGCCTCGCCGCCCGCGCGCCGGCCCACGATGACTAAAGGGCAGCCTCGCCGCATCCTGGTCATCAAGCTGGGCGCCTTCGGCGACTTCTTCCTGGCGCAGACGGCCTTCGCCGCCATTCGGCGCCACCATGCCGGCGCTCATCTGGCCCTGCTGACCCTGCCGTCGCTGGCCCCGCTCGCCCGCCTGAGCGGCCTGTTCGACGAGGTGCTGGAGGACCCGCGCGGGCGCAAGCTCGCCGATTACATGCGGGTGCGCCGCCTGCTGCGCGCCGGGCGCTTCGACCGCGTCTATGATTTGCAGGCGCAGCCGCGCACCGACCGGTATTTCTGGCTGCTCGCCCCCGGCCCCTGGCCGGAATGGTCGGGCACGGCGCTGGGCGCCTCCCACCGCGACCAGTATCCGGGGCGCCGCCGGGTGCCGGTGCTGGCGCGCTACGCCCGGCAGCTGGCCCCCTTCGGCATCGCGCTGGACGACACGCCCGACCTGTCCTGGCTGGACGCCGACATCGCCCGCTTCGGTCTGACCGCCCCCTACGTCCTCCTGATCCCCGGCTCCTCCCCCGGCCGCCCGGACAAGCGCTGGCCGGTCGAGCGCTATGCCGAGCTGGCGGACACGCTGGCGGCGCGCGGCGTGACGCCGGTGGTGCTGGGCACCGCGATCGAGGCCGACCTCGCCAAGGCCATCGTTGCCGCCTGCCCGGCGGCCGTGGACCTGACCAGCCGGACCAGCGTGCCGGAGATCGCCGGGCTCGCCCGCCGGGCCTGGGCGGCGGTCGGCAACGACACCGGCCCGACCCATCTGGTGGCCGCGGTCGGCTGCCCGACGGTGGCCGTCTTCTCCGACGCGTCGAAGCCGATCCACGCCAACGGGCCGCGCGTCGTGGTCCACCACCGGCCGGACTTCGCGGCCATGGACGTGGCCGGCGTGCTGGACGCGATGGACGCGGTTTCCGCGAACCGGTAGAGTGCCGCGCGCAATTCAGGAGTTTTTAAGCGTTTGAGCAGCCACGAGGTCAGCCTCAGCCCGACGGAGCCGATCGTGCTGCCCGCGCCGAAGCCGGGCGGGCGCTTGATGCTGGCCGCCAAGCTGGTGGTGACGCTGGGCGTGCTCGGCCTGCTGGCGTCGAAGGCGGACTGGTCCGGCGTGCTCGACCGCGTCGCCGGCGCCGACCCGGCGTGGCTCGCCGCCGGCTTTGCCGCGAAATTCCTCTCGGTCGTCTTCTCCGCGGAGCGCTGGCGCGACGCGCTGCACGCGGCGGGGGAGCGCGTGTCCCGCTGGCTGGCCATGCGGCTGATGTTCGCCGGCCTGTTCTTCGGGCAGGTCCTGCCGGGAGCGCTGGGCGGCGACGTGGTGCGCGGCTGGCTGACCTACCGCGGCGGCGGCTCCTCCTCCGCGGTGGTGCTCGCCCTGGTCATGGACCGGCTGCTGGCCTTGGTCGGCTGCGTGCTGTTGCTGTTCGCCGGGCTGCCGCATCTGGTCGCCACGGCCCCGCCGGCCGTCGCCTGGGCGGGTCCCGCCGCCGTCCTGCTGCTGGCCGCCGGGCTTCTCGCCGGCATCCAGGCCGACCGCATCCCGCTGCCGTCCATCCTCAAGCGCCCGCCGGTCCTCGCCCTCCAGGCGCTGGTGGCGCGGCTCCGGCGGGCGCTGTTCAGCCGCTGGGCGCTGGTCGGGCTGGTCCACAGCACCACCGTGCATGTCTGCACCATCTTCGCGGTGATCGCCTATTCCCGCGCGCTCGGCCTGCCGGTGGCGGTGGCCGACGCGGTGGCCGTCGTGCCGATGACCATCTTCGCGGCGGCGCTGCCCATCTCCCTCAACGGCTGGGGCGTGCGCGAAGGGGCCTTCGTGGCCGGCTTCGCGCTCTATGGCCTCGGCCCGGCGGAAGCCCTGGTCCTGTCGCTGATGATCGGGCTGTCCGTCACCCTGTCCTCCCTGCCGGGCGGTCTGCTCTGGCTCGGCCTGTCGGGCCGCCGCCCATCGGACCGCCGGGGTGAGAATTCCGCATCCTCCGGAACTCCTTCATGACCGTCATGACTCTCGAACACGACAACCGCCCCGAAACGGTGGAGAGCCGCCCCCTCAGCCCGCGCCAGAAGGCCGTGCGCTCGCTGTTCGAGACGCTGGCCCCGCAGGTGGAGCGCTGGGCCGCCCGCAATGCCGCCTTCCACGAAGCCGACCGCGCCTACCTGCGCTTCCTGGTGCCGGACGGCGCCAGCGTGCTGGAGATCGGCTGCGGCCTGGGCGACACGCTGGCCTTCCTCCAGCCGTCGCGCGGCGTCGGCATCGACCTCGCCCCCGGCATGATCCACCGCGCCCGCGAGCGGCACCCCTACCTGGAGTTCCACGCCGGCAACGCCGAGGATCCCGCTGACCTGGCCCGCGTCGAGGGCACCTTCGACGTCATCCTGCTGTCCGACACCATCGGCTTCCTGGACGACTGCGAGGAGACGCTGCGCCTGCTGCACCGCTTCGCCACGCCGCAGACGCGCATCATCGTCAGCTATCACAGCCGCGCCTGGGAGCCGATCCTGGCCTGGGCGGAGAGCCTGGGTCTGAAGATGCCGCAGGGCCAGCACAACTGGCTCAGCACCGCCGACACCATGAACCTGCTGGACCTCGCGGGCTGGGAGCCGGTGCGGCGGGAATGGCGCCAGCTGGTGCCGCGCAAGGCCTTCGGGCTGGGCACGCTGGTCAACCGCTGGATCGCGCCGCTGCCGGGCATCCGCCGCCTTTGCGTGCGCAACTACGTGGTGGCGCGCCCGGCCGTGACGGAAGCGCCGAAGACGCTGCCCTCCTGCACCGTGCTGGTGCCCTGCCGCAACGAGCGCGGCAACATAGAGAACGCCGTCCGCCGCCTGCCGCGCTTCTGCCCGGACCTGGAGGTGATCTACGTCGAGGGCAACAGCAAGGACAACACCTACGAGGAATGCCTGCGCGTCCGCGACGCCTACCCGGACTGGGACATCAAGGTCCTGAAGCAAGACGGGAAGGGCAAGGGCGACGCGGTCCGCAAGGGCTTCAACGCCGCGCGCGGCGACATCCTGATGATCCTCGACGCCGACCTGACCGTGCCGCCGGAAAGCCTGCCGAAATTCTATCAGGCGATCGCGTCGGGCAAGGGCGAGTTCATCAACGGCACGCGCCTGGTCTACCCGATGGCCGACCAGGCCATGCGCTTCCTGAACTGGGTCGCCAACCGGACCTTCGCCCAGATCTTCTCCTTCCTGCTGAACACCCGCTTCACCGACACGCTGTGCGGCACCAAGGTGCTGTGGAAGCGCGACTACGACCAGATCGTCGCGAACCGCCACTACTTCGGCGACTTCGACCCCTTCGGCGACTTCGACCTGATCTTCGGCGCGTCCAAGCTGAACCTGAAAATCGTCGAGGTCCCGATCCGCTACGCCGACCGCACCTACGGCGAAACCCAGATCAGCCGCTTCAGCCACGGCTTCCTGCTGCTCCGCATGGTCCTGTTCGCCTGGAAAAAGCTGAAGGCGTTCTGATCCCTGCCGCGATGTTGGGTTCCGCCTGCGGCTGCACCCAACCTACGACGCCCGTAGGTTGGGTGGAGGCGAAGCCGCAACCCAACACCCTTTAGGGAAGAAGGCGCCCCAACGCCCATCCCGCCGCGTCGCGCACCACCTCGCTCGGGTCCTCCAGCAGCGCCCGCACCACCGGCGCCTGCCGCGCGTCTCCGGAATTCCCCAGCGCCACCAACACGTTGCGCACGAAGCGGTCGCGCCCGATCCGCTTGATCGGCGACCCGCTGAACACCTGCCGGAATCCGGCATCGTCCAACTGCGCCAGATCGGCCAGCCGCGGCGCGGTCAGTTCCGCGCGCGGCAGGAAGGCCGCCTCGCGGGAGCGTTGCGCGAACTTGTTCCAGGGGCAGGCGGCCAGGCAGTCGTCGCAGCCGTAGATGCGGTTGCCCATCAGCGGGCGCAGATCCTCCGGGATCGGCCCCTTGTGCTCGATCGTCAGGTAGGAGATGCAGCGCCGCGCGTCCAGCTGGTTGGGGGCTGGAAAGGCCGCGGTGGGGCAGGCGTCCAGGCAGCGTCGGCAATTGCCGCATCGGTCGGTGCCCGGTTCGTCCGGCGGCAGCTCCAGCGTCGTGTAGACCTCGCCCAGGAACAGCCAGGAGCCGTGGGTGCGCGACACGAGGTTCGTGTGCTTGCCCTGCCAGCCGAGCCCCGCCTTTTGCGCCAGCGGTTTTTCCATGACGGGGGCGGTGTCCACGAACACCTTCAGCTCGGTCTTGTATATGTGCGCCAGCCACTGGCCCAGCGTCTTCAGCCGGCCCTTGATCAGGTCGTGATAGTCGCGGTTCTTCGCGTAAACCGACACGATGCCGCGGTCGGGGTGGTCCAGCAGGGCGCGCGGGTCCTCCGCGGGGGCGTAGCTGGTGCCGAGCGCGATGACGGTGCGCGCCTCCGGCCACAGGGCCTGGGGATGGACGCGGCGGTCGGCCTTGTCCTCCATCCAGCCCATGTCGCCGTGCCGGCCCTGGCGCAGGAACTCGGCCAGCCGGGCTTTGGCCTCCGGACCCAGCTCCGCTTTCGCGAAACCGACCGCGTCGAAGCCGAGCGCCAAGGCCCGGTCGCGGATGGCTTCGCGGATGGAGAGGGCAGGGTCAGCCATGGTGATGCCTTGAACCACAGAGGCACAGAGGCACAGAGACTATCAAGGGAAGACGGTCGCGCCGGATACGGGCGGTCGTCCGGGCGGAAATCTCCGTGTCTCCGTGTCTCTGTGGTGAAATCCCCCGATCAGCCACGCCCACGATACGGCTGGACCTCCTGCGACGGGATCCACACGCCCTTCGGCGGCTCGCCGGTGGCGTAGAACACGTCGATGGGGATGCCGCCGCGCGGGTACCAATAGCCGCCGATGCGCAGCCACACCGGCTTCAGCTCGTCCACCAGCCGCTTGCCGATGCCGACCGTGCAGGCCTCGTGGAAGGCGCCGTGGTTGCGGAAGGCGGTCAGGAACAGCTTCAGCGACTTCGATTCCACCAGCCAGTCGCCGGGGACATAGTCGATGACCAGATGCGCGAAGTCCGGCTGCCCGGTGATGGGGCAGAGCGAGGTGAATTCCGGCGCGGTGAAGCGCACGAGATACTGTTCACCAGGGTTCGGGTTCGGCACGCGCTCCAGCACCGCCTCTTCCGGCGTCTTCGGCTGGACGGTCGCCCCGCCGAGCTGCGTCAGCCCGGCGTAGATGTTCTCGGACATGGTCTCTTCCACAATGCTTGCCGCTGTTGGGTTGCGCCTGCGGCTCCACCCAACCTACGAAACTTTGACCTTGGCCAACGGATCGGGCACCGCCTCGACGTCGCCCTCGTTCAGGCGGGCTTCCATCGCGCTGGCGACCTCCTCGAAGCGGCCGTCCTCGATGGCCTGCCGCAGCGTCGCCATGACGTCCTGGTAGTAGTGCAGGTTGTGCCAGGTCAGCAGCATCGGCCCCAGCATCTCGCCGGCCTTGAACAGGTGATGCAGATAGGCGCGGCTGTGGTTTTGGCAAGCGGGGCAGCCGCATTCGGCGTCCAGCGGGCGGTCGTCGTGGGCGTGGCGGGCGTTGCGGATGTTGATGGTGCCGCGCCGCACGAAGGCCTGGCCGGTGCGGCCGGACCGCGTCGGCATCACGCAGTCGAACATGTCCACGCCGCGGCGCACCGCGCCGATCAGGTCGCTCGGCCGGCCGACGCCCATCAGGTAGCGCGGGCGGTCCTTGACCATCAGCGGCTCGGTGAAGTCCAGCACGGTGAACATCGTCTCCTGGCCTTCACCCACGGCCAGCCCGCCGATGGCGTAGCCGTCGAAGCCGATGTCGGTCAGCGCAGCGACGCTCTCCGCCCGCAGGTCGGGATAGACGCTGCCCTGCACGATGCCGAACAGGCCATAGCCCGGCCGCTCCACGAAGGCGTCCTTGCTGCGCTTGGCCCAGCGCATGGACAACCGCATGGAGGAGGCGGCCTGCGCTTCCGTCGCCGGAAACGGGGTGCACTCGTCCAGGCACATGGTGATGTTGCTGTCCAGCATGTGCTGGATCTGGATGGAGCGTTCCGGCGTCAGGTGGTGCTTGCTGCCGTCCAGGTGCGACTTGAAGGTCACCCCTTCCTCGGTCATCGTCCGCAGGTCGGACAGAGACATGACCTGGAAGCCGCCGCTGTCCGTCAGGATCGGCTTGTCCCAGTTCATGAAGCGGTGCAGGCCGCCCAGCTGCGCCACGCGTTCGGCGGTGGGGCGCAGCATCAGGTGGTAGGTGTTGCCCAGCAGGATTTCGGCACCCGTGGACTTCACGGCGTCCGTGGTCATCGCCTTCACGGTGGCGGCGGTGCCCACGGGCATGAAGGCCGGCGTGTTGATGACGCCGTGCGCGGTCTTGACCTGTCCGCGCCGGGCCCGGCCATCGGTTTTCAGAAGATCGAAGCCGATGCCGGTGGTGGTGCCGGTCATGAAGCCCTCCGGAGCAGCGACGCGTCGCCGTAGCTGAAGAAACGGTAATGGATTGCGATGGCGTGCGCGTAGGCCGCCTTCATGCGCTCCATGCCCGCGAAGGCGCAGACCAGCATGAACAGGGTGGAGCGGGGCAGGTGGAAGTTCGTCAACAGAAGGTCCACGATCTTGAAGCGGTAGCCGGGCGTGATGAAGATGTCCGTCTCGCCGCTGAAGGGCCGGATGGTGCCGTCCTCCAGCCCCGCCGTCTCCAGGATGCGCAGCGGCGTCGTGCCGATGGAGACGATGCGCCCGCCGGCCGCGCGCGTGGCGTTGATGGCTTCGGCCGTCTCCGCCGGGACCTCGCCCCATTCGCTGTGCATGCGGTGCTCCGCCACGTCCTCCACCTTCACCGGCAGGAAGGTGCCGGCGCCCACGTGCAGCGTCACCGGCACGCGACGGATGCCGCGCGCGTCGAGTGCGGCCAGCAGCTCCGGCGTGAAGTGCAGGCCGGCGGTGGGGGCGGCCACGGCGCCCTCGCGCGCGGCGAAGACGGTCTGGTAGTCCGACGCGTCCTGGGCGTCCGCTTCCCGCCGGATGTAGGGGGGAAGCGGCATGCGCCCATGGCGGTGCAGCGCCGCCATCAGCTCCGCCCCGCCGGCGGAGAAGCGCAGCCGCACCTCCATGCCGTCCTTGGACAGCACCTCCGCCGAGAAATCGTCGGCGATGGCGATGACGTCGCCGGGCTTCAGCCGCTTGCCGGGGCGGGCGAAGGTCGCCCATTCCCGTTCGCCCTCGCGCTTGTGCAGGGTGATCTCCACGCGCACCTCGCCGCGCCGGCCGTCCAGCCGGGCGGGGATGACGCGCGTGTCGTTCACGACCATCAGGTCGCCCGGCTCCAGCAGGCTGGGCAGGTCGCGCACGACGCGGTCGTGCAGGCGCTCCGCCACGTCCAGCAGGCGGGCGGCGTCGCGCGGCTTGACCGGATGCTCGGCGATCCGGTCCGCCGGAAGGTCGAAGTCGAAATCGGCGGTCTTCATGGGAGCCGCCCGTATAGACCATTCGACGCCGAAGAGGAAAGCATTACGAGTCGGCGTCTACTCGGGCAGCGGCAGGGCCTGCGCCTTCAGCGCCGCGGTCTGGCGGGCGTGCAGGGCGTCCACGTCGAAGCCGCGGATCATCTCCTGGAACAGCTGGTACCAGTTCACCTCGGCGTTCAGGTGCAGGAAGACGGAGCCGAGCCCGATCGCCGCGCGGTCCATGAAGACGAACTCCCGCGGCACCTCCACCCCGCCGACGCGGCGCAGCTCCGCGTGCACCTTGGCCGCCGTCTCGCGGCCGTAATGGCCGGAGTTGGTCTCCTCGATGCGGCGGGCGCGGTCGTCCATGATCGGGGCGTAGACGAAGCGCGCCCAGATGTTCAGGACGTCCACCAGCTCCTTCGACGGGTTGGCGAAGCCCCAGGTGCGGTAGGCCTCCACCGCCTTGTCGCGGTTGTCGGTCTTCAGCGCGTCGTACAGGTCGATCACGCCCTTCACGAAGCGCGCCGGGAAGACGCGGATGCAGCCGAAGTCCAGAAGGTTGATCGACCGGTCCGGCCGCACCGTGTAGTTCCCCAGATGCGGGTCGCCGTGGATGACCCCAAAACAGTAGAAGGGCACGTACCAGGCCCGGAACATGTTCATGGCCAGCTCGTCGCGGGCGTCCGGGTGGTCCTTGACGAAGTCCAGGATCTTGCGGCCCTGCACCCACTCCATGGTCAGCAGGCGGCGGGTGGACAGGTCCGGCACCACCTCCGGCACATGCACGCCGGGCGTTTCGGCCAGCATGTTGCGATAGAGGCGGGCGTGCTTGGCCTCGCGTTCGTAATCCAGCTCCTCGCGCAGGCGGGCGCCGATCTCCGCCTGGATTTGCTTGGTGGAGACGGCGCTGTCGGAGCGTTCGAAGATCGCGAAGATCAGACCCAGCTGGCGCAGGTCCGCCTCCACGGCCGAGGCCATGTCCGGGTACTGGAGCTTGCAGGCCAACTCCCGCCCGTCCAGCCCCACCGCCTTGTGCACCTGCCCCAGCGAGGCCGCGGCGGCGGCGGTGTGCTCGAAGCTCTGGAAGCGCTTGTGCCAGACGGGGCCGAGCTCGCTCGCCATGCGGCGCTTGACGAAGGGCCAGCCCATGGACGGCGCGTCGGCCTGAAGCTGCGACAGCTCCTGCACATACTCACGCGGCAACGCGTCAGGAATGGTGGAGAGCAGCTGCGCGACCTTCATCAGCGGCCCCTTCAGGCCGCCAAGCGCCACGCGCAGTTCGGACGCGTGGCGTTCCCGTTCCAACGGGATGCCCAGCACGCGCTCCCCGGCGAAACGGGCCGCAAGGCCCCCCACGGCGGTCCCGACCCGCGCGTACCGCGCGATCCGGCCGCCCAGCGTGTTCTCGTCTGTGTTCGGCATGCCGAATAGGTGGGTGCGGCCGGGCCGAAAGGCGAGTCCCCGCGGGGATGAAGAAGTCCCCTCTCCCCCCTGGGGAGAGGGTTAGGGTGAGGGGGTTGTGCGTGTGCCGGACGTCCCGCAATGCACGGCCCCCTCACCGGCTCTCAGCGGATGCCAGAGGCATCCGCCTGACGCCGTCAGCGCAAACTTCGTTTGCGCGAGAGGCCCTTCGGGCCACCCTCTCCCCAGGGGGGAGCGGGCTAATTCATCCGGACGGCGCGATGTTCTGGTTCACGCAGAACAGGTTGCCGGGATCGTACTTCTGCTTCAGCGCCCGCAGCCGGTCGTAGTTCGCGCCGTACGCGGCCTGTACGCGCTGCTCGTCGTCGGTGACGAAGTTCACGTACACCCCGCCGGTGGCGTAGCCCGCCGTGCGGTCGAAGACGTCGCGGGCCCAGCGGACGCAGGCGGTGTCCTCCGGCGCCATCTCCCAGCGGGAATGCACATTCATGACGAAGGCGGCGTCGCGGTGCGGGTAGGCCGTCGCGTCCGCCGGCACCCGGTTGGCCGCCCCGCCCAGCTGCCCGACGAAGATCTCGCAGTGGGGCGACGGCAGCTTCCCGGCCTCCTCCACCAGCAGGTCGATCAGCCCATCATCGATGTGCGTGAAGTTGTGCGACTTCCAGTAGTTCCGCGCCCCCGGCGCCAGCAGCGGGTCGAAGGCCGACTGCCAGGCGGCGTAGGGCATGGGGCCGAGATGCTCGCCGATCGGCGTCCCCAGCGCCCGCACGGGCTCCAGCGCCTTCGCCGCGGCCTCCTCGTCCAGGGCGCAGAAGACCGCCAGCACCATCACCTCCTTCCCGTGCACCTCGGCCGGCAGGAAGGGCAGGGGCGGCGCCTTGCGCAGGACGATCCAGCAGGCGGCCTCGTCCGGCAGGGCGGCCGCGGCGTCGCGGTAGCGGCGCATCAGGTCGCCGGCCTTGTCGAAGGGATGGACGATCAGCCCCGCCGTCACCATCGGCCCGACCGGGTGCAGCCGGAAGGTGAAGGAGGTGACGACGCCGAAGTTGCCGCCGCCGCCGCGCACCGCCCAGAACAGGTCGGCGTTCTCCTCAGCGCTCGCCCGCAGGAACTGGCCGTCGGCGGTGACCATGTCGACGCCCAGCAGGTTGTCCACGGTCAGCCCGTATTTCCGCGTCAGCCAGCCGAAGCCGCCGCCCAGCGTCAGCCCGGCGATCCCCGTCGTCGAGTTGATGCCCACCGGCACCGCCAGCCCGAAGGCCTGCGTCTCCCGGTCCAGGTCGCCCAGCGTGGCGCCGGGCGCCACCCGCGCCGTCCGGCCCATCGGATCAACCTGCACGTAACGCATCGAACTGAGATCGATCAGGACACCCCCGTCGCACAGCGCGTTGCCGGCGATGTTGTGCCCGCCGCCGCGCACCGACACCAGCAGCCCGTTCTCCCGCGCGAAGCGCACGGCCTGCATCACGTCGGCGGCCCCGGCGCAGCGCACGATCAGGCCCGGCCGGCGGTCGATCATGGCGTTCCAGATCGCCCGCGCCTCCTCATAGCCGGCGGACTGCGGCGTCAGCAGCGTGCCGCGCAGCCGCCCGGCAAGGTCGTCGACGGCCTGCTGTGTGAGGGTCGTGTCCCGCCGGTCGGCGGTGCGCACCGTGAAGTCGCCCATCGGTCACCTCCCGTAAAAGGGTTGTGCGGGGCCGGCGCGGCGGGCTTGGGCGATGGTCGGATAAGCGGGTCGGACAAGCGCGGGACCGCGCGGCTCACGTCGTGAATGGAAATTTCATGATTGATTGATGCTGTTTCGGCGCAACAAGACTACGGCTGCGCGGGCGTGGCGGCCATTCCGGAAAGGGGCGCGGGCGCCGTTCTTACGCGCCGCGCGCACCCCGCTATTCCGGTCCGTCCGCTACTCCCCGCGGAGACCCCCAAACAGGGCGAACCGCGTTCAGCCGCAGGACGCCCCGTCCTTGCCGGCGGCGGCGGGAGCCGGCCCCGGGCTCGGCGCCTTCATCCGCGCCAGGCCATAGATCAGCGCATCGCCGATGGTCTCATGCCAGATCCGCCATTCGTGATCGCCCTGCACGACGCGGAATTCCGTCGCATCCGGCTGCAGATGCAACAGTTCCCGATGCAGGACGGCGGTGTGGTAGGCGATGTCGAAGCGGTCGCGGTCACCGGAGTTGAGGTAGAGAGGAACCCGCAACGGCTGGGCGCGGTAGGCATCGATCAGCGACTGCCAGTTCAGCCGGATCCACAGGTCCTTGTCGAAAGCCCCGTTCTTCATAAAGGCCGGATCCTTCACCGCCGCGGAGTTGGGCGGCGGCAACGGGCTGTAGATCGCCGGGCTGAGCGCCATGCCGACCGCGAACAGGTCCGGCCGGGTGAAAGCGAAGCGAATCGTCGCGTATCCGCCGGCCGACAGGCCACCGACGGAGCGGCCGGCGCGCTCCGCATACACGCGGAAGCGGTGTTCGATTTCGGGAAGCAGTTCGGTCAGGAAAACGGTCTCGGCCTTGTCACCATCGCCATCAACCCACCACATGCCACGATGGCCGGGCATCACGACGACGGTCGGCGGGATGCGCTTCTCGGCAATCAACTGGTCCAGGACCGGCTTGACGTTGGCCTTGTCCAACCAATCCCGCTCGTTTCCACTGGAGCCGTGCAGCAGATAGACGACCGGATACGTGCCGCAGCCTTCGGCGTATCCATCGGGAAGGTAAATCGTGTACCGGTAGTCCCTGTCGAGGACCCGCGACGGAAGGCTCAACTCCTGCACCACGCCGGCGGCCTCGGCCGCAGGCACGGGCGCAGCAAGGATGATGAACAGAGTGCAGACCGCGCGGATGATCGTTTCAATACGGGGCATGGCGTCTCGCTAATCTCTGGGATTGCCGACCGGCCCGCGCCTCCAGAGCGCGAAGAGTCCGATCGGAATTTAACGCAAACGAGTGTAATTCCTATCTCGTTCGCGCTAAGAGCGTATCGGAATTACCAATTGCCCGCAACAAACGATCCACTGGCCCTCAAAACGCGCGAGGTCGCACCAGCCTATAGTTCGGGGCCGGCGCCTACTCCCCACGCAGCCGGCGCGTCAAAGCCCAGAACGCGGATTTCCGACGACATGCCCGTCTCTCTCTCCACCATGGTTCGGAAAAGGAGTGGTGGCCGACCCTCACCTTGGCAAGAGGCGCGTCCTTGATGGTTGGCGCAGCAGTTTCAAATGATACCATACGTACGAATGAGGGGCCGAACGGTCCCCAAGAATGAGTGGGAGGAGGAAGCATGAGGCCGTGGGTGAAGGCGTTCGTTGCGGTGTTGCTGGCCGCCGGCAGCGCCGCCGCGCAAGGCACCAAGCCGGTCAAGATCGGCGTGCTGGCGGACGAGCAGGGCTTCGCGTCGGACATCGGCGGCATCGGCGCCACGCTGGCCGCCAAGATGGCGGTGGAAGATTTCGGCGGATCGGTGCTCGGCCGCCCCATCGAGGTCGTCTCGGCCGACATGCAGAACAAGCCGGACGTCGCCTCCAACATCGTGCGCCAGTGGTTCGACGTGGACGGGGTGGACATGGTGACCGACATCCCCGTGTCGTCGGTGGCGCTGGCGGTCCAGTCCGTGGCGCGCGAGAAGAAGAAGGTCCTGATGATCAGCGCCGCCACGACGACGGAACTGACCAACGCCCAGTGCTCCCCCTACACGATCCACTGGGCCGACGACACCAACGCCCTGTCGGTCGGCACGACCAAGGCCGTGGTGGAGTCCGGCGGCAAGAGCTGGTTCTTCATCACCGCCGACTTCGCCTTCGGCACCGCCATGGAGAAGGCGGCGACGGAGGCCATCAAACAGGCCGGCGGCACGGTGGTGGGCGGCGTGAAGCACCCCATCGGCACCAGCGACTTCGGTTCCTACCTGCTGAGCGCGCAGGGCAGCGGGGCGAAGGTGGTGGCGCTGGCCAACGTCGGGTCGGACACGATCACGGCGATCAAGCAGGCGGCCGAATTCGGCCTTCCGGCCGGCGGGCAGACCCTGGTCGGCTACATCGTCTTCATCACCGACGTGCATTCCCTCGGCCTCGACCTCGCCAAGGGGCTCTATGTGACGGAAAGCTTCTACTGGGACCAGAACGACCAGACCCGCGCCTGGTCGAAGCGCTTCCTGGACCGCCACGGCAAGATGCCGTCGAAAGAGCAGGCCAACACCTACCTCGCCACCCTGCACTGGCTGAAGGCGGTCAAGGAGGCCGGCACGACGGACTCCGAGCCGGTGACCGCCAAGATGAAGGCGATGCCGACCGACTATTTCGGCCGGCCCGGCAGCGTCCGCAAGGACGGCCGCGTGCTCTACGACCTGACGCTCTACCAGGTAAAGGGCAAGGCGGAGAGCAAGGGCTCCTGGGACTACTACACCGCCATCCGCAGCATCCCCGCCGCCGAAGCCTTCCTGCCGCTGGAAAAGAGCGCCTGCCCGTTCGTGAAGGGGTGAGTTGGGTGGGGAGGGGGAGTGGTCGCGTCGGGCCCCCACCCTAACCCTCCCCCATCTTCGACGGGGGAGGGAACTCCGCCACTTCGACGCTCAACCCCTCCCCCCGCGAAGTGGGGGGAGGTTGGGAGGGGGGCCCAACGCGACCACTCCCCACCCACCAAAACCCTCAACCCCCCTGGCTGCGGATCCACGACGCCGTGGCGCTGTCCATGGTGTTCTTGTGGTTCACGAACCACTCCGGCACCACCTCGGTCAGATAGCCGCGGACCAGCGCGAGGTTGCCCATCGCCATCCGCTTCTCGATGCCCTCCAGCTCCAGCCGGACGCGGTTGTGCTCGCCGACGTGGATCGGGGTCGGGGGGAAGCCGTACTGGTGCATCAGCTCCTCCTCGCGGGCGAGATGCTCGCGGAGGTGCTGGGCGAAGGCCTTGAAATGGGCGGGCAACTCGGCGTCGGAAGCCTTGGCGGCCTCGGCCAGCAGTTCGACGGTTTCCTTGTGGTCGGCGTCGATGATGGCGTTGCCGACCTCGAGGGAGGAGTCCCAGGCGGGAATGGAGATGGTGGGCATGGTGGTCTCCGGAAGGATCGTTGGAGACCACCATACCCACACTTCGATCAGGGATTCTTGACGGCCGTCAACCGGACGGGCTTCACCCCTGCTTTTCCAGCTCGTCCACGAAGCCGCGGATGACGCCCAGCCCCTTCTGCCAGAAGGCCGGGTCGCTGGCGTCCAGGCCGAAGGGGGCCAGCAGCTCCTTGTGGCGCAGCGTGCCGCCGGCCGACAGCATGGCCAGGTACTTCTCCGCGAAGCCCTTCTCGGCGTCCTGGTACACGGCGTACAGCGAGTTCACCAGGCAGTCGCCGAAGGCGTACGCGTACACGTAGAAGGGCGAGTGGATGAAGTGCGGGATGTAGGACCAGTAGTTCCGGTAGCCGTCATCGAAGCGCAGCGCCGGGCCCAGGCTTTCCGTCTGCACCGCCATCCAGATCTCGCCCAGCCGATCGGCGGTCAGCTCGCCGCCGGCCCGTTCCGTGTGGACGCGCTGCTCGAAGTCGAAGAAGGCGATCTGGCGGACCACCGTGTTCAGCATGTCCTCGACCTTGGTCGCCAGCATGATCTTGCGGCGCTTCGGATCCGTCTCCGAATCCAGCAGCGCGCGGAAGGTCAGCATCTCGCCGAACACCGACGCCGTCTCGGCCAGCGTCAGCGGCGTGTCGGACAGCAGGTGACCCTGCTTGCCGGCCAGAATCTGGTGCACGCCGTGCCCAAGCTCGTGCGCCAGCGTCATCACGTCGCGCGTCTTGCCCTGGTAGTTCACCAGCAGGTACGGGTGGACGCTGGGCACCGTCGGGTGGGCGAAGGCGCCCGGCGCCTTGCCGGGGCGCACCGGCGCGTCGATCCAGGCGTTGTCGAAGAAGCGCTTGCCGAGCCCCGCCAACTCCGGCGAGAAGCGCCCATAGGCGCCCAGCACGAGGTCGCGCGCCTCGTCCCAGCGGATGCTGCGGTCGGTGTCGTCGGGCAGCGGCGCGTTGCGGTCCCAATAGTCCAGGTGGTCCTGGCCGAACCACTTGGCCTTCATCGTGTAATAGCGGTGGGACAGGCTGGGGTAGGCGTCCTTCACCGCCTTCACCAGCGCGTCCACCACCTCGTCCTCGACGCGGTTGGACAGGTTGCGGGCCGAGACCGGGCGCGGGTAGCTGCGCCACTTGTCGTCGATCTCCTTGTCCTTGGCCAGCGTGTTGGTGACCAGCGCGAACAGGCGGATGTTGTCGCCGAACGTCCGGCCGATCACCGTCCCGGCCTCCTTGCGCACCGCCGGGTCACGGTCGGACAGGCGGTTCAGCGCCTCGGCGCAGGTCAGCTCCTTGCCGCCGATGGGGAAGCGCAGGCTCGCGATCGTCTCGTCGAACAGGCGGTTCCAGGCGGCGCGGCCGACCACGTGCTTTTCATGGAGCAGCCGCTCCACCTCGTCGGACAGCTGGTGCTCGCGGAACAGCCGCACGTCGCGCAGCCAGGGGGCGTAGCGGGCGAGATCCTTCGACGCCTTCAGCTTGGCGGCGAGATCGCGCTCCTCCAGCCGGTTGATCTCCAGCGTGAAGAAGACGAGGTGGGTGGAGATGACGTTCACCCGCTCCTGCGCCGACTGGTAGAACTTGGCGATGGCCGGGTCGACCATGTTGCCGTTGTAGACCAGCCCGGCGAAGGACATGATCCGCGACAGCACCTCGTCGATTCGCTCATACTCGCGGATGGCCGCCGCGAAGCCGTTGCCGTCCAGCCCGGCGAGCTTGCCGGCATAAGTGGCGTGGAACTCCTTGGACGCGGTCTCCATCCGGTCCAGGTCCGCCTTCAGCTCGGGCGAATCCATGCCGGGATAGAGGTCGTTCAGGTCCCACGAGGGCAGGGTGCCCAAATCCGGCCCGTCCCCCTTGGCCACGGCGGTGTCCGGGGCCATGGTTTCGGCCATCCTGTTGTCCGGCGGCGCGGCGCTGCGCTTCATCAATCCCTCCGTTCGGTGCTTGGAAGGGGATATAAGCGCCGCGGCGCCGTCCTGGAAGGCTCAGCTGGCGGGGGTTTCCTGCGCGCGGCGGATCGCCGCCTCCACGCATTGCAGGTGCAGCTTCTTGCGGGCGAGCTGGCGGGCGCGCCGCTCCTCCAGGTCGGTGGTGGGCATCGCCTCGATGGCACAGCCGCGCCAGCCGTTGGCGTCCAGCGCGCGGGCGACCTCCGCATAGCCGAAATAGCCCTTGTCCGGCTGCTCCCACGGGGCGCGGAAGTCGGCGCGGCGCAGCACGAACCGGTTGGACTGGCTGGACCCGCCGAGGTTGGTCAGCCGCGCCACGATCAGCCGCTCGCCGTTCGGGTGGACGACGGTCAGGATCGGGCGGATTCCCGTGATGGGCGGGTCGAGGCTCATGCCCGCATGCATAGCGTCCCGCCGTCGGTTAGGCCAGCGACAACGGACACGGTGCCAATGCCACCCGGCGGCCGATTTCCGCCCGGACGAACGTCCAGTACTTTCCAAGAAATCACCAAGGGCGCCTGCGGGGATCGCGAATAACATACCGCAGTATGATTGCGCGCCCGTGCCCGGAGATTGGCCGCCCCGTGGGCCATCATTGCGTCATGTCTTCTGTTGTAGGCGATAAAAATCAGCGGCATCATCCGCCCTCGCGGTGAAAGGAAGAGGGCATCATGGCGCTGGGTGCATGGCTGCGCGCGTCGCTGGCGGCGGCGATCATCGGTTTGTCGGGTCTGCTGCCGGGACAGGCCCCGGCGATGCCGACGGGCCAAGCGCTATGGAGCGAACTGCCGGGCGACGCCTTCAACGCCCAGGGCAGCGCGCTCAAGGCCAGCGTCTATGTGTCCGTGGGCGCCCGGGTGCGGGGCAAGGCTCCGCTCCTGGTCCTTCTCCACGGCTGCGAGCAGGACCCGTCCACCTTCTTCACCGATTCCGGCTGGCTGGACGTGGCCGACCGCTACGGCCTCATCGTCCTGCTGCCGGAGCAGCAGCACAACGCCTACGCCATGATCGCGGGTGCCTCCCGCTACGGCAACCCGCTCGGCTGCTTCAACTTCGCCGACCGGCTGACCAGCCCGCTGAAGGGCGGCGTCCCGCGGGAGGCGGCGGCCATCGTCTCCATGATCGACGCACTGCGCGCCGGCAAGGGGCTTGACCCCGACGGCCCGCGAATCGAGGACGGGCACATCTACGTCACGGGCCTGTCGGCCGGGGCGGGGATGGCCGCGACGCTGCTCGCCGATTATCCGCAGGTCTTCGCCGGCGGGGCGCTGTTCGCGGGCGTGCCGGCGCTGTGCGCCCAGAGCATGACGTCCGCCGCGTCCCTCTGCGGCATTTCCGTGATGCGCGCCTGCGGCGAGGTGAAGGCGCGGACGGGCGGCTATGACAGCCGGGAATGGGCGAAGGCCGTGCAGCGCGCGTCGCATCCCCAGGGAAGCCCCCAGGGAAGCCCCCAGGGAAGTCCACGTGTGCTGATCGTCCAGGGAACGGCCGACTGCACCGTGGACCCGGCGAACGCGCTTTACCTGACCAACCAGTGGACCGCCTTCCACGGCCTGCCGGCGGACCGGCCCACGGTCATCGGGCAGGAGCCGTCCTGGCCGGACCGTGCCGTGCGGAAGGGCTACGCGCCCGCGGGGATCAACGACCTGTGGGTGGAAACCGTGCTGCTGGCGGGGGTCGGCCACGTCATGCCCATTGCGACCGGCGATCCGAACCGCCCCTGCGGCCGCGTGCGCCCGTCGGACAAGAAGACCTACATCGAGGACGTGGGCTTTTGCGGCGCGGCGCTGGCCGCCGACTTCTTCCACCTCACCCCCTGAGGGGGTGGCGGCTCCGCTTCGGAAAGGGGTGCGACAGCCCGCCGCACCTTCCGCAATGCCCTTTGCCAAGCGGGCCATCTTTGTCGCAGATTGGGCCTGCTGCGCGACCGTTCATTGCGCGGCTGCGGAGAAACGCGAACCAAAGCAAAATATAAGGGGCGCCCGATGAGCAGCTCAGCCGATCTCTACAACCAGATCCACGCACGGTCCCTGTCCGACCCGGACGGCTTCTGGGGGGAGGCCGCGGAGGACATCACCTGGATCAAGCGCTGGGACAAGGTGCTGGACGACAGCAACGCGCCCTTCTACCGCTGGTTCACCGGCGGCGTGCTGAACACCTGCTACAACGCGGTGGACCGCCATGTGGAGGCCGGGCGCGGCGCGCAGGCGGCGATCATCTACGACAGCCCGGTCACCAAGACCGTCCAGTCCATCACCTACGCGGAGCTGCAGGACCAGGTCGCCCGCTTCGCCGGCGCGCTGCGCGCCCAGGGCGTCGAGAAGGGCGATCGCGTCATCCTCTACATGCCGATGATCCCGCAGTCGCTGGTCGCCATGCTGGCCTGCGCGCGTCTCGGCGCCGTGCATTCCGTGGTGTTCGGCGGCTTCGCCCCGCACGAGCTGGCGACCCGCATCAACGACGCCAAGCCGAAGGTCATCGTCTCCGCCTCCTGCGGCATCGAGCCGAACCGCATCGTCAAGTACAAGCCGATGCTCGACGCCGCCATCGAGCAGGCGGAGCACAAGCCGCAGGCCGTCGTCGTCTACCAGCGTCCGCAGGAAACCGCGACCCTGGTCGAAGGCCGCGACGTCGACTGGGTCGAGGCCGCCGCGAAGGCGGAGCCGGCGGAGTGCGTGCCGGTCGCCGCCACCGACCCGCTCTACATCCTCTACACCTCCGGCACCACCGGCCAGCCCAAGGGCGTCGTCCGCGACAACGGCGGCCACGCGGTGGCGCTGAAGTGGACGATGAAGAACATCTACAACGTCCAGCCGGGCGAGGTGTACTGGGCGGCGTCGGACGTGGGCTGGGTGGTCGGCCACTCCTACATCGTCTACGGGCCGCTGCTGCACGGCTGCACCACCGTGGTGTTCGAGGGAAAGCCGGTCGGCACGCCGGACGCCGGCACCTTCTGGCGCGTCATCGAGCAGCACAAGATCGGCACCCTCTTCACCGCCCCGACGGCCTTCCGCGCCATCAAGCGCGAGGACCCGAACGCGGAGCTGCTGAAGAAGTACGACCTGTCGCACTTCCGCGCCCTGTTCCTGGCCGGCGAGCGGTCGGACCCCGACACGCTGCACTGGGCGGAAGACAACCTGAACGTTCCGGTCATCGACCACTGGTGGCAGACGGAGACGGGCTGGGCGATCTCCGGCAACCCGCTGGGCGTGCACCTGTTCCCGATCAAGTACGGCTCCGCCACCCGCCCGATGCCGGGCTGGGACGTGCAGATCCTGAACGCGGAGAACAAGGAGGTGCCGCGCGGCGACATCGGCGCCATCTGCGTGAAGCTGCCGCTGCCCCCGGGCACGCTGCCGACGCTGTGGAACGCCGACGAGCGCTACAAGAAGTCCTACCTGTCCGACTACCCCGGCTATTACCAGACCGGCGACGCGGGCTTCATCGACGACGACGGCTACGTCTACATCATGGCCCGCACCGACGACATCATCAACGTGGCCGGCCACCGTCTGTCCACGGGCGCGATGGAAGAGGTGCTGTCCAGCCACAAGGACGTGGCGGAATGCGCGGTGATCGGCGTGGCCGACGACCTGAAGGGCCAGGTGCCGCTGGGCTTCCTCTGCCTGAAGGCCGGCGTGACCCGCCCGCACGAGGACATCGTCAAGGAGGTGGTCCAGCTGGTGCGCGAGCAGATCGGCCCGGTCGCCGACTTCAAGCGCGCCGTGGTGGTCGACCGCCTGCCGAAGACCCGGTCGGGCAAGATCCTGCGCGGCACCATGCAGAAGATCGCCGACGACCAGGAGTACAAGACCCCCGCGACCATCGACGACCCCGGCATCCTGCCGGAGATCGCCGACGCCCTGAAGTCGCTGGGCTACGCCAAGGCCCACGACGGCGCGCAGTAACGCTGCTGTCCTGAGCCAGCCCCTCTCCCGGCATCGACCCGGGGGAGGGGCTTTTCTTTTCCACAGAACCGTAGGTTGGGTGGAGCGCAGCGCAACCCAACACACCGTGCCATGCCGACGATGTTGGGTTCCGCCATCGCTCCACCCAACCTACGGCCCCTGTCAGGGAGCGCGCTCCAACGCCTTCAGCGACTCCTCCATCTCGTCCAGCCGCGCCTGCTCCGCCTCCAGTTCGGCGAGGGCGCGGCGGGCGTCGGTCAGTTCCAGGTCCAGCGCGGCGCGGCGGCGGCGGATCAGTTCCTCCAGCGGGGTCAACTCCGCGCTGGCCAGCGCCTGGGTGATTGCCGCGGTGCTGCCGCCGCCCAGCGCCAGCCGCACCATGCGCGCGGTGGGGCGGATGCCCTGCGCCTCCAGGTGGCGGGCGGTGATCAGGATCTCGATGGGGTCGTGGTGGCGGTTCATGGCGCGGTGTCCCATTTTCTCCACACGGCCCGCCCACGGGGCCAGGAATCGGCGGGCAGCGGCGATTTGCCACAAGCTCCGCCAGCCCTTCCTGGGGCGCAAAGGACATACCTCCGCGGCCCAGCGCCTGTCCGATCGGGTCCGGTGCGCACCCGAAATAACCGAGCGATTGTGTGGGCCGGCCGGAGCCTTGCCACCATTCCGCCGAATTTTTGCTGCACGCCCATCAAAGTCTGGAATAAACCGGATACGGCGTGCGTTCACCCAGGCATACCGGGTCCTCATCGGCCCTCTGCCCTGGGATGCAACGCCGCGTGTTCCTACTTGAAGGGGCGCCAAGGGCGGGCCGCACCGGCCTGCCGTGGCGCCGCCGTTAACGATCGGGTGCGCGGTTGAGCAAGTTCGGGGTCGAGCTGGAAGTCCACATCGCGTCGTTGCGCCGCTACGCGCGGGCGCTGCTGCGCAACCGGACGGATGCCGAGGATCTGGTGCAGGAGGCGCTGACGCGCGCGGTGGCGCGCGCCGACACCTTCAAGGCGGGGACGAACCTGCGGGCTTGGCTTTTCACCATCCTGCACAACGTCCACGTCAATCAGGTCCGCTCCAAAGCCGCGCGGCCCGACGAGGTCGACGTGGACAGCGTGGAGTCGAAGCTGGTCACGCCGGCCCGGCAGGAGGAACGGGTGGAGTTGCGCGAGATGATGCGCGCGCTCGACGAACTGCCGGAGGAGCAGCGCAAGGTGCTGCTGCTGGTGGCGCTGGAGGGCCTGAAGTACGAGGAGGTCGCCGAGATGCTCGGCGTGCCGATCGGGACCGTCATGTCGCGCCTCTCGCGGGCGCGCGAGGCGGTCAGGGCGAAGCTGGCGAACGAGGGCTCTGTGACCCTCAGACGGGTGAAGTGATGAACGCGCAACGCGTAACGGACGACGAACTGCACGCCTATGTGGACGGCCAGCTCAACCCTGACCGCCGCCTGATCGTGGAGCGATGGTTGGCCGACGATCCGGAGGCAGCACTGCGGGCGGAGGACTACCGCGCCCAGGCAGCGCTGCTGCACGAGCTGTTCGACCCCGTGCTGCGCGAATCGGCCAGCGACCCGGTGCATGAGCTGACGGAGAAGCTGCGCGGCCGCGTCGCCGGCAACGACAACGTCCCGGCCTGGTACGCCAAGCCGTGGGTCCGCATGGCCGCCGCGGTGATGCTGGTGGTCGCGGGTGCGGGCGGCGGCTGGATGGGCCGCGGCGCGGTCGGCACCTCGCCCGCCGTGCAGCAGCGCCAGACGCTCCAGACCTTCGCGGAGGAGGCCACCCAAGCCCACCGCTTCTACACCTCCGACGAGCGCTTCCAGGTCGAGCTGAACGCCGACAACCAGGACGAGCTGAACAGCTGGCTGTCGAAGCGGGTGGGCCGTGACGTCTTCGGCCCGAACCTGGAGAAGGTCGGCTTCCGCCTGATCGGCGGCCGGTCGCTGCCGACCGACCTGGGGGCCGGCGCGCAGTACATGTACGTCAATGACGCCAACAAGCGCGTCACCCTGTTCGTGGGCGCCCCGCAGGCCGGCAACCCGGCGAAGTTCGGCTTCACCCAGAACGGCGACGTGGCGACCATCTACTGGGTCGAGGGCACGCTCGCCTACGCGCTCGCCGGCCGTCTGGCGAAGGAGGAACTGCTGGGCATCGCCGAGGCCGTCTTCAACGACGTCAAGGCCGGCCCGCCGCGCCGCGACCCGCCGCCGCAGCAGCAGAACCCGCAGCAACCGCCCGGGGACCAGCAGCACCCGCCGGAGCAGCAGCAGAACGGCGTCCAGCCGATCAGCGACACGCAGAAGCCCAAGGACAGCTGATCCCAGCCCCGACCGGTCACCGGAAAGGCCCCGTTCCCGCCGACGCGCCGGGGGCGGGGCCTTTCGCGCGTTCGGGCGCTGCGCTATAACCCCGTCCGTGTCGTCCGGGCCGCCACGGGGAATGTCCGCGCGTGAACGCACCAATCGAGTTCATCCGCGCGGGCGCCGGCGCCCTGCAGCGGCGCGATCCCGCCCTGGCACGCCGTCTGGTCGCCCGCGCCGTCGCCCTGGCGCCGGAGTCCGCCGACGCCTGGAACCTGCTGGGCGTCGCCCACACCACCACCGGTGACTTCGCCGCGGCGGAGCCCCGTTTCCGCCGCGCCGCGCTCTGCGCGCCGGCCAATCCCGCCACCGCCCGCAACCTTGCCGAATGCCTGAAGCGCCAGGGCCGCGCGGAGGACGCGCGCCTCCACCTGGTGCAGGCGGTGCGGCGCGGCGCGCTGTCGCCCGACCTGCTGTGCGATCTGGCCGACCTGATGGGCACGGGGCCGGACGCCGGGCCCGCCCTGCGGCTCTACCGCCGCGCCCTGGCGCTGGCCCCCGACCATGGCCGCGCCCTGAACAACATGGCGGAGGCGCTGCGGCGGGGCGGCCCATCGAGCGAGGCGGCGCGGATCCTCCACGCGGTTGCCCGGCTGCGCGGCACCGCCGCCGCCTGGGCCACCGTGGGGGCGGAGTCGCTGGCGTCGGGCAACCAGCCCGCGTCCGCGCTGGACGCCTTGCGCCGCGCCGTGCTGCTCGACCCGGCGCTGCCCGGCGCCTGGGCGAACCTGGGCTTCGCCCACCTGGAGCGTCACGGGGCGGAGGAGGCCGAAGCCGGCTTCGCCCGCGCCCTGCGCCTCGCCCCGGACCTCGCCCCGGACCTCGCCCCGGATTTCGACGTTGCGCAGGTTGGGCTGGGCAGCGCGCGGCTGCTCGCCGGGCGCCTGCGCGAGGGGTCCGCTTCCTACGAGGCGCGGCTGCGGCTTCCCCAGTTCCAGCCGCCGCGGCGGTTCAGCCGGCCGGCCTGGGACGGGCGGGTTCGGCCGGGGACGACCTTGCTGATCCACGCCGACCGGGGCCTCGGCGACGCCATCCAGTTCATCCGCTACGCCCCTCTGCTGCGGGGGCGGGGCATGCGCGTAGTCTTCCTCGGCCCGTCCGGCCTGCTGGATCTGATCCGCGCGTCGGGGTTGGTGGACTCCGCGCACGACTATGACGGGCCGCTGCCGGACCACGACGCGCACGCCCACGTCCTCAGCCTGATCCACCTCATGGGGACGGAGCTGGACAGCATCCCGGCGGACGTCCCCTACCTGCGCGCGCCGGAGGAGGCCGTGCGGCGGTGGGGCCGCCGGCTGGCCGGGCTGCCGGGGCTGAAGGTCGGGCTCGTCTGGGCGGGCTCGGCGCAGTTCCAGTACGACCGCCAGCGCTCGCCGCGGCTCGGACCCTTGCTGCCCCTGACCACCATTCCGGGGGTGAGCCTGGTCGCCTTGCAGGTCGGGCACGGGCGCGAGGATCTGGAGCGCTTCCCCCTTCCCGAAACGGCGCTCGACCTGGGGGCGGAGCTGCGCGACTTCACCGACACCGCCGCCGTGGTCGCGGGGCTGGACGTGGTGGTCAGCTCCTGCACCTCCATGGCGCATCTGGCGGGGGCGATGGCAAAGCCGGTGGCGGTGCTGCTGCACGCCGGGTCGGAGTGGCGCTGGCTGCGGGAGCGCACGGACTCCCCCTGGTACCCCACCGCGCGCCTCTACCGCCAAGCGATTGCCGGCGACTGGTCCGACCCGGTGGAGCGGCTGCGCCAAGACCTGAACGCCCTGTTGGAACGGGGCGGCACGCCCAAGGACGGACCATGACGACGCTGTGCGTGACGGGCTGCGACGCCCAGTATTTCATCACCACCCTGGCGCTTCTGGAAGGGATGCGCGACCGGTTTCCCTCGGCCCCGATCCGCGTCTGCGATTTCGGCATGACGGACGGCCAGCGCGAGTTCCTGCGCGCCGCCGGGATGCTGCTGGATCGCCCCAAAATCCTGCAGCCGGGCGCGCACCCGTACCTGTGCAAGGGGCATCTATCGGACTATTGCGCCTGGGAGCCGTGGGACAACCTGCTCTGGCTGGACAGCGACCTGATGCTGGGCGCTCTCGACCTCCCGGCGGTCACGGCCATGGCGGACGGGTTGCGGCGGGCCGGCAAGTCCCTGGCCGCAACGGCGACCATCGACCGCCTCAGCATCGGCGGGATGCTGGAGGAACTGCGCGCCAAAGGCTATTACGTGGAGCCGGCCGAGGCGATCCTGCGCGGCCGCGGGGTGGATCCGGATCTGCCATACATCAGCACGGGATTGATGCTGTGGGTGTCGCGGGGCCCGCTGGCGCTCTGGTCAACGGCCTGCCGTTCCGTTCCCCAGCACGCGCTGTGGGAACAGAATGTGCTGAACATGGTGATGATGAAGGATCCGGAGTCGGTGGACGTGCTGGACGCCCGGCTGTGGCAGGTCTACGACGCGCCGCTGGCCGACGTGCAAACCACCGATCCGCAGGACCCGCGCGGCCTGCTGCTGGACGGCCGTCCGGTGATGTCCGTCCACGCCTCCTCCCGCCAGGGCCACCATCTGGACGCCGACGTGGCGTTCAACTTCGGGGACCATGTGTTGAAGGGCTATCTGCGCACCTTCGCCAACCCGACGCTTCAGCAGCGCCACCTGCGGCTCCTTGCGGCGGCGGTGTTCCGCGACCAGCCGGCGCTGGCCGACATCGGCGTCCTCCAGCCGCGATGAAAAGGTGAGGAGGTCGTTTCCCCCGCCCTCCACCCCCTCTCCCGCCCCCGGCGGGAGAGGGAGGGACCCACGCCCCCGGCGTGGGAGGGTGAGGGCAAGGTTACCCCGAGAATCCCCGCCCTTCATCTCCGGCATTCTCGGGACAACCAAGCCCTCACCCTCCCGCCGCTGACGCGACGGGCCCCTCCCTCTCCCTGCGGGGCAGGGAGAGGGGCAGGAGCGCGGGGGTTGCGCAACGACGGTCACGCGCCCGCCGTCGCCCCGCGAAGTTCGGCAAGCCTCTGACGCGCCCAATCGGCGTAGGGACTTTCGATGGCCTCGAAGATCGCGAGTGCTTGTTCCAGACATTCAACCGCGCGCCGCGTCTCGCCCAAGTCGGCGTAGGCGAGGCCGAGGTTGCCGAGGCTGACGCCCTCACCGTGGCGGTCGCCGATCTCGCGGGCGATGGCGAGGGCCTGCTCGTACTGCTCGATGGCGCGCCGCGTCTCGCCCAAGGCGGCGTAGGCGAGGCCGAGGTTGCCGAGGTCGCTGCCCTCGCCGCGGCGGTCGCCGATCTCGCGGGCGATGGCGAGGGCTTGCTCGTGATGCTCGATGGCGCGCCGCGTCTCGCCCAATCTGGCATAGGCGCAGCCGAGGTTGCCAAGGTTGTTGCTCTCGCCGCGGCGGTCGCCGATCTCGCGGGCGATGGCGAGGGCCTGCTCGTAATGCTCGATGGCGCGCCGCACCTCATCCAAATCGGCGTAGGCGAGGCCGAGGTTGCCCAGGACGCTTCCTTCACCGCGTCGGTCGCCGATCTCGCGGACGATGGCGAGGGCCTGCTTGTGATGCTCGATGGCGCGCCGCGTCTCGCCCAAGGTGGCGTAGGCGACACCGAGGTTGCCGAGGCGGGTTCCCTCGCCGCGTCGGTCGCCGATCTCGCGGGCGATGGCGAGGGCCTGCTTGTGATGCTCGATAGCGCGCCGCGTCTCGCCTAAGGCGACGTAGGCGACACCGAGGTTGCCGAGGTGGCTTCCTTCAAGCCCCCTCTCTCCCAGGGATCTTGCGGAAGCCCTAGCCGCTTCCAACCAGAAAATTCTCTGACGTGCAGTGAGACGAAGGCTGAGGACATTCACGCCAGCGTTCGGCAGTTCCGCGGAAACACCACGGGCTTGATCGTTCTCCTCCCTGTGCGCCTGAGCCCACTCGGCCGTCGCCGAAATGTTCAGCCACTCCCGGTCGCAAAGGGCCAACCCGTCCGCCACGCCCTGGTGTCCCGTCCGAAACAGGACATTGGCATGGCCGAGCACCGTCATGAAATACTGTGCAAACGCGCTCTGGCCATCGAGCAACCGTTGCGCGGAGCCGGGGGACGGGTCGCGGTCCGGTGCCCATGCGAACACGCCGCGGGCCAGCGGGCGCATCAAATCATGCAGCCGGTACCGCTTCGAACCATCCTCGAACAGGAGCAAACCGCGGTCCAGCACTTTGCGCAGAGGAGCGGCCGCGTCTTTCTCCCCGGCAAGTCCCCACACGGCCGCCGCCGCTGCGCGGTCGAAATCCGCGGGAAAAATGGTCAGCACCTGCCAGAACGCGGCAAGCTCCGGGTCTGTCTCGGCCAAGCGGCGGGCGCTGTGGGCAAGGACGGTCCCGACATTCCCGCGCTCCTTCCGCTCAACCTTCAAAACGTCGAGCCGGGTCTGCTCGTCGGCGAGGTCGGCGATGTAGTCGGCGGCGGTGCAGTCCTCGGCGTGGGCGAGGAAAGACCCGGCGACGCGCAGTGCGAGCGGCAGGTCGTCGCAGAGGTCGGCGATGCGGTCCCACTCCGCGTCGGTCGCCGTCTTGGGGCGTGCGGCGGCGCGCAGCAGGGCGACGGACTCCGGGCGGGGCAGCAGGCCGAGCTTCAGCGGGGCGGCGCCGTCGAGGTGGATGGGCTCCCGCGCGGTGACGATCAGGCCGCAGGGCGGGGGCGGGACGAGGGGTTCGACCTGGGCCGTGTCCGCGGCGTTGTCCAGCAGGATCAGCGCGCGCTTGCCCTCCAGCACGGACCGGTAGACCGATGCCATTTGCTGCGGGTCGTCCACAGGCTTCATGTCTGGATGGAAGGCGCGGATGACCTGGGCCATCGCCTCCAGCGAGGTCAACGGGGCGGCGTCGCCATGGCCCTGGAGGTTCACCACGATCTGCGCGTCGGGGTAGCGGCGCAGCAGCCGGCGCGCCGCGTGGACGGCCAGCGTGGTCTTGCCGATTCCGCCCATGCCGCGGATCGCGCTGACCGCTGCCGATCCGCCATGCTCACGGTCCAGCGCGGCAATGAGTTGGTCCACCTCCGTCGCTCGGCCGGTGAAATCTGGGAGGTCGGAGGGGAGTTGGTGCAGGGGCTGCTTGTTCGGCGGAGCCGTCGGGGATGCGTCCTGCTTCCGGGCTGCGGAGGATTCGTCCGTTTCGATCTGACCCGCAGCGTTGTGCAGCGCGTTGATTACCTTCGTCGCCAAATCGTCCGGCAGCAGGAAGCTATCAAACGTGCATTCCCGTTTGATGGCTTCTCGGAAGGTTGCAGCACGGATGAAATCCTCCTGATTCGAAATGAATTTCATCGATGGCTGAAAGTCTTCACCGATGACGAACGTCAGAATTTTCTTCCTTCCTGCTTTGGCCCATCGATATTCGAGCTCTGTGAAGGAAAGATTATCTTCGACGGAAATTGACCCGTAACACGCGCCGAAAATTCCGACGTAGATGTCGCATTGTTCCAGCTTTCGTCGGCAGACCTCCTTCGGCGCACCATCCTGCGCGCCGAAATTTTCCATATTGGATGGCTGGAACCGGTAGGACGTGTGAATGGCGTCAATGACCGCCTTGCGATATTCGGACAGATCGCGCTGCGTGGAACTTATGAACACGTTGATTTTCGACATGCGCGCGTCCGTACGTGTGCGGTTCTTTTGCACAACCATTGTAGCGGAGTGGCGTGAGGGTCGAAAGACTTGCGTGGGATGCTGAGCTGCGGACGTTCCGCCCCCACCCTGACCCTCCCCCGCTGGGCGGGGGAGGGGATTGGTTCAATCCGGGGTGGTTGCTTGGGTGAGGTGTCTAGGCTATAATTCCCATTGTCAATGGCGTTCCCGCGTCTGGCGCCCGTGCGACGTTACGCATTTCGATGTCGCACAGCGTTTCACGGTGTTTCATTCGGGTGCTCGTCTGGACCTTGCCCTCACCCTCCCACCGCTGACGCGGCGGGTCCCTCCCTCTCCCGCCGGGGGCGGGAGAGGGGATGGGGTGTTACTCCGCCGCCAGCGGCTGCGGGGTGGCCGGTTGGCGGAGGGTGTCGAGGAGTTTGGCTTCCTTGGCCTTGGCGGCCTCGACGTTGCGGGTCTTGATGTGGCCGTAGCCGCGCATGTCCAGGGGCAGGCGGGCGATCTCGACCGCCGTGGGCAGGGTGTCGCGGGTCAGGCGGTGCAGGACTTCGCCCATGACGGTCTCGTACTCGACGATCAGGCGGCGCTCCAGGCGGCGTTCGGCCAGCCAGCCGAAGGGGTCGAGCGGGGTGCCGCGCAGGCGCTTGCCTTTGGCGAGCAGGCGCAGCGCCTTCAGCATCCAGGGGCCGAAGCTCTTCTTCTTCGGTTCGCCGCCATCCTCGCCGGTCTCGCCCATCACGGGCGGGGCCATGTGGAAGACCAGCTTGTAATCGCCCTCGAACATGCGGCCGATCTGCTCGACGAAGCCGGTGTCGGTGTGCAGGCGCGCCACCTCGTACTCGTCCTTGTAGGCCAGCAGCTTGAAGTAGCCGCGGGCGACCGCCTCGGTCAGGGCGGTGGAGCCGGGAGCCTTCTGCCCCTCCACGCGGCGGGTCCAGTCGACCAGCGCGTGGTAGCGGCTGGCGTACGCGGCGTCCTGGTAGTCGGTCAGGAAGGCGGTGCGGCGCTCGATGGCCTCGTCCAGGGTCGCCGACGGGCGGCGCTGGTCGAGGATGAACAGGTCGTGGGCGGCTTTCTCCGCGGCCGGCGGGGTGGCGGCGGCCTCCACGCTGGCGAGGTCAACGGCGGCGCGGCGGCCCCAGTTGAAGGCGTCGGTGTTCATCGTCACCGCCACGCCGTTCAGCGCGATGGCCTTCAGGATGGCCTCGGCCGAGATCGGGATCAGGCCCTTCTGCCAGGCGTAGCCCATCAGGAAGGGGTTGGTCGCGATGCTGTCGCCGAGCAGCGCGGTGGCGAGCTTGGTGGCATCGAAGGCGTTCACCGCCCCGTCGCCGCAGGCCTTGCGGATGTCGGCGACGAGGTCGCGGACGGGCACGGTGAAGTCCGGCTTCTTCAGGAAGTCGACCGTGATGGTGTCGTGGGTGTTGATGACGGCGCGGGTGTGGCCGTGCTCCATCTTCGACAGGGCGTCGCCGGCCGCGGCGACGATCAGGTCGCAGCCGACCACCGCGTCGGCCCCGCCGGCGGCGATGCGGACGGAGTGGATGTCCTCCGGGCTGTGGGCGATGCGGATGTGGCTGGTGACGGCGCCGCCCTTCTGGGCGAGGCCGGTCATGTCCAGCACGCCGACGCCCTTGCCCTCGATGTGCGCGGCCATGCCGAGCAGCGCGCCGATGGTCACCACGCCGGTGCCGCCCACGCCGGTGACGTAGATGCCCCAGGGCCGGTCGAGGCTGGGCAGGTGGGGGGTCGGAAGGTCGGAGGCATCCGTTCCCTTCGCGGCGGCCGGCTTGGGCTTGCGCAGCTGCCCGCCCTCCACCGTCACGAAGCTGGGGCAGAAGCCCTTGGTGCAGGAATAGTCCTTGTTGCAGCTGGACTGGTCGATCTGGCGCTTACGGCCGAACTCGGTCTCCTGCGGCACGACGGACACGCAGGACGACTTGACGGAGCAGTCGCCGCAGCCCTCGCAGACCAACTCGTTGATGACCACGCGCTTGGCCGGGTCGACCATCTTGCCGCGCTTGCGGCGGCGGCGCTTCTCGGTGGCGCAGGTCTGGTCGTAGATCAGGACGCTGACGCCGGGGATCTCGCGCATCTCCTTCTGGACGCGCTCCAGGTCGTCGCGGTGCTCGACCGTGGTGAACTGCGGCAGGCCGGCGCCGATGCCGTACTTCTCCGGCTCGTCGGAGACGACGGTGATGCGCTCCACGCCCTCCGCGCGCAGCTGGGCGGCCAGCGACTGCACGGTCAGGGTGCCGTCCACCGGCTGCCCGCCGGTCATGGCGACGGCGTCGTTGAACAGGATCTTGTAGGTGATGTTGGCCTTCGACGCGATCGACTGCCGGATCGCCAGGATGCCGGAGTGGTAGTAGGTGCCGTCGCCGAGGTTGGCGAAGATGTGCTTCTCCTCGGTGAAGGGCGCCTGGCCGACCCAGGGCACGCCCTCGCCGCCCATCTGGGTGAAGGTGTCGGTCTTGCGGTCCAGCCACGTCGCCATGTAGTGGCAGCCGATGCCGCCCAGCGCGCGGCTTCCCTCCGGCACGTGGGTGGAGGTGTTGTGCGGGCAGCCGGAGCAGAAGGTCGGCTTGCGGATGACGCGGGCTTGGTGGGCCTTCTGCTTCTCCTGCGCGTCCAGGAAGGCGACGCGGCGCTTCAACTGCTCGTTGTCGATGAAGCGCTCCAGCCGGCGGCCGATGACCACGGCGATCTGGGCGGGGGACAGCTCACCGGCGGAGGGGAGGATCCACTCGCCATGCTCGTCGAACTTGCCGACGACCTTGGGGCGGACGTCCGGGTGCCAGTTGTACAGCTGCTCCTTCAACTGATTCTCGATGACCGCGCGCTTCTCCTCGACGACGACGATCTCCTCCAGCCCTTCCGCGAAGTGGCGGACGCCGTCGCGCTCCAGCGGCCAGGGCATGCCGACCTTGTAGACGGTGATGCCCCAGTCGGCGGCCTTCTCCTCGGTGATGCCCAGCTCGTCGAAGGCCTGGCGGACGTCCAGGTAGCTCTTGCCGGTGGTGACGATGCCGAAGCGCGGGCGCGGGCTTTCCATCACCACGCGGTCGATCCGGTTGGCACGCGCGAACGCCAGGGCGGCGTACAGCTTGTGCTTCATCAGCCGGTATTCCTGCTCCAGCGGCGGGTCGGGCCAGCGGATGTTCAGGCCGCCCGGTGGGATCGGGAAGTCGGTGGGGATGACCGGGCTGACGCGGTGCGGGTCGATGGTGACCGACGCGGAGGTGTCCACCGTCTCCGCAATCGTCTTCATGGCGATCCAGCAGCCGGAATAGCGGCTCATCGCCCAGCCGATCAGGCCGTAGTCCAGGATCTCCTGCACGCTGGCCGGGTTCAGGACCGGGATCATGGCGTGCATGAAGGCGTGTTCGGACTGGTGCGGGAAGGTGGAGGACTTGGCGTTGTGGTCGTCGCCGGTCAGCACCAGCACGCCGCCGTGCTTGGAGGTGCCGGCGCCGTTGGCGTGCTTGAACACGTCGCCGGAGCGGTCGACGCCCGGCCCCTTGCCGTACCACATGGCGTAGACGCCGTCGTACTTGGCGCCGGGGAACATGCCGACCTGCTGGCTGCCCCACACGGCGGTGGCGCCCAGCTCCTCGTTCACGCCGGGCTGGAACTGGATGTGGTTCTTTTCCAGGAACTTGCGCGCGTTCCACAGATTCTGGTCGAACCCGCCCAGCGGCGAGCCGCGATAACCTGAGATAAAGCAGGCCGTGTTCAGGCCGGCCGCGAGGTCGCGCTGGCGCTGCATCATCGGCAGGCGCACCAGCGCCTGGGTGCCCGTCAGGTACACACGCCCCTGTTCGAGCGCGTACTTGTCGTCCAGGGTCACGGTCGCGAGAGCCATTGTTCCATCCCCATATGAGCGCACGCTGAGGGCGCTGTTGCCGGGCGCCTTTGCGGCGCCGCTTTGTTTGTTGGATAACCAAAAAGGTAATGAAAGCTGCCGTATCTGTCCACGGGCCGCGGGGGCCGGCCTGCAAAAAGCAAGGAACGGTCGAGACCTCGCAGCGCTGTGAAACGGACGGGCGGGAATCCCCGCCCTAACGGAAATTCCCGCTCGCCTTCATTGGCTTCGGAATGGATATGGGGAGGCTATGAGGCCGGCGGCAGGGGGTGGCTTTGGCCATCGGGGGCGTCCGGCCACAGGCTCGGGTCGGCGGAGCCGCGCAGGGTCAGCGTGCGCACCATGGAGCGCAACGCCCGCACCAGGGCGCGCACGGCGACCGCGGTTTCGGCGTCGTGGGCGGTGGTGGCGACCCAGCGCAGGGCGTCCATGTGGGCCTGCACCGCCTCCTTGAAGCTCTCGGCGTCGTGATCCACCCAGGTGACGCAGGTGGACAGGGACGCCACCATCGCGGAGGCGCCCTGGACGCCGGTGGGATCGGCGCTCGCCGCGATCTGGAGGTCGGACACGGCGTGGCGCAGCCGGGTGCCCAGCGGGTCCGGCTTGTCGAGCGCCGCCTCAAGCCGGTCCAGCGCCAGCAGGAGCCGCACGCGCCGGGGTTCGGCCGAACGCACCGGCGGTCCGGGCGGCGGCAGGCGGAGAGGGGACCCGCCGGACAGGGCCGGGCGGGAGGATGCCGGGCGGGAGGGCGCAGGCTCCGGCCGGTCCTCGGGGCGGCTCTCGCGGACCTCGGGCTCGGCCTCCGGCCTTGACGGCCGCGGGCGGCGCGGGCGGGTCAGCACGGTCTCGATGCGGCGGGCGATGGTGGCGGCCGACGCCGGCTTGGCGAGCACGGAGTCCGCACCCGCGTCCCAGGCGGCGCGCACGGTGGCGAGGTCGGCGTTGGCGGTCAGCACAATGATCGGCAGGTCGGGGCTGAGGCTGCCGGGCGACCGCCGCACCCAGCTGACCAGCTGGGCGCCGCCCACCGGCTCCATCATCCAGTCGGTGACCAGAAGGTCGTACGGCTCGCGCCGCAGCAGCTCCTTGGCCTCCTGCCCGTTGGACACGGTGACGACCTGCCCGACTCCCCACAGCTCCAGCATGTCGCGCAGCGCCCGCTGGAGCAGGGCGTTGTTCTCGACGACGAGGATTTTCAGGTGGCTCGGATAGCGTCGCGCCATGGGCCGGTCCCGCAGGTTCAGATGATGTTGCGGGCTGAATATCCGAACGCAGTTCCCGGCTTTCAGGGTGCGGAGACGTGTTATCGCCGATCGGGCGCGGAACCGGCGCATGGGTTATCGGGTGGGGCAACAGGTCGGTGCAGGGGGTAGGAGGCTCCCCGTTCGAAGTGGCGGGGTGGTGCGTTCGGGGCGCGAAGGGAGCAGGCGCGGGTGGGCGCCGCCCCCTTCCCGGCTGCCTTCCGGACGCTCAGCGCACCAGCGCCAAGTCCTTCAGCACGGCGACCTCGTGGGCCTGCTCGTCCAGGCGCGCCTTCACCGCGTCGCCGATGGACATCACGCCGACCAGGTCGCCGGCGTCGTCGCACACCGGCACGTGGCGGTGGCGGCGGAGCGTCATCATCTGCATCAGGTCCTTGACCGTGTCCGCCGGCCGGCAGGTCTTGACCTCCTTGGTCATCAGATCCTCGACCGTAAGCTCCAGGGCGTCGGCCCCCTGGGTCGCAACGGCGCGGACGATGTCGCGCTCCGACAGGATGCCGACCAGCTTCCCGCGGCGGTCGCGCACGACCAGCGCGCCGATGCGCTTCTCGGTCAGCAGGCGCGCGGCGGTCGCCACCGATTCCGATGGAAGCGTGGCGGCGACGGTGTGGCCTTTGCGGTTCAGAACCTCGGCAACGGTGGTCATGTCCTCCCTCCCTGGCGGCTGCGGCGCGGCTTCGGAACGGCGGGACGCGGCGGGCGGACCGCCCGCGGCGCTCCTCTCCTCATCGTCATAGAGCGTGGGGCGGGCGACGGGCCGCGACAAGGAGGACCCCGCGTATAATCCCGTATATTAGAAAACGCTTTTTCTGTCCTGGACGCGCCGCATCCGTCCTCCTATGCTGCGCCGGTGGGAACGAGGGTGGAGGTGGCCATGGCCGGCAACTGTTGTGGTGGCTCCTGCGGAGGCGGTGGAGGCGGTCCGGGTATCGGACGGCAGGCGGACTACCGGCGCGTCCTGCGCATGGCGCTGCTGATCAACGCGGTCATGTTCGTGATCGAGCTGGTGGCGAGCCTGGACGCGGAGTCGATGGCGCTCCGCGCCGACGCGCTCGATTTCCTGGCGGACGCCGCCAATTACGGGGTCAGCCTGTGGGTGCTGGGCAAGGCGCTGGAGTGGCGATCCTGGGCCGCCGTGGTGAAGGGCTTGTCGCTCGGCGCGATGGGGCTGTGGGTCGTGGGATCGACGGCATGGAACGCCTACGCCGGAACGCTGCCCGACGCCCCGGTGATGGGCCTCGTCGGGTTGCTGGCGCTGGGCGCCAACCTGTCGGTGGCGGCGCTGCTGTTCGCCAGCCGGCGCGGCGACGCCAACATGCGCTCGGTCTGGCTGTGCTCCCGGAACGACGCGATGGCCAACGTCGCGGTGATGCTGGCGGGGGCCGGCGTCTGGACGATGCGCGAAGGTTGGCCAGACATCCTCGTGGCCGCGGTCATCGCCGGCCTTGCTTTGTCCGCCGCCTTGTCGATCCTGCGCCAAGCGTTCTCGGAGTTGCGGGCCTACCACGACTCCGCAGCCGGGGCCTCCGCAGCCGGGACGGGCGAGGGGGCTTGACAACCCGCGCGTCCTATGGCGGAGTTGCCGCCATGAACACCGTTTCGCTCTCCCCGTCGCGTCGTTGGTGGCGGCCCGTGTAACCGGGCCGGCCAGCCGACGCGCGTTGAGCGCAGAACCATCGAAAGGCCGCCCGGGGGTTCCGGGCGGCCTTTCCTCTTCGAGGGTTCAGGGTGTCGATCAGGGATCTCCGGGTGTGCTCCACCCCCGTCACGATCCCCGGAGACGCCCGATGTATCCCGCTGACTTCCTCGCCCAGCCGAGACAACTCGACCCGCTGATCTACCGGACGGCGGGCGGCCTCATCGTCCATCGCATGGCGGAGCCGCTGGAGGCGGACGGCGCGCTCGACCCGGTCATCGATGCGCTCGACACCCGGCGCGGCCTTCTGCTGGGCAGCGGGGTGGAGGCGCCCGGCCGCTACCGCCGCTTCGCGCTGGGCTTCACCGACCCGCCGCTCGCCGTCACCGCGCGGGGGCGGACCGTGCGCATCGACGCGCTGAACGCGCGGGGGCGGGTGCTGCTGCCGTCGGTCGCCGCGCAGCTCCGGGCGATGGAGGCGCTGGCCGGCATCGAGGAGTCGCCCGCCCGCGTCACCGTCCTGGTCCGCAAGCCCGTCCACCCCTTCCCAGAGGAGGAGCGGAGCCGCCAGCCCTCTGTCTTCTCCGTCCTGCGTGCCCTGCTTGCGCTGTTCGCGGCGCCGGACGACCCGCTTCTGGGACTCTACGGCGCCTTCGCCTATGACCTCGCCTTCCAGTTCGAGCCGATCCGCCTGCGGCTGGAGCGGCCGGACGACCAGCGCGACCTCGTCCTCTACCTGCCGGACCGCCTCGTCGCGGTGGACCCGGTGAGCGGCGTGGCGCGGCGCTTCGACTACGAGTTCGCCGACGACACCGGTTCGACCCGGGGCCTGCCCCGCACGGGGCGCGCCCACGCCTATCGCCCGGACAGCAACGCGGCGGGCGCCTGCGACCATGCCCCCGGCGACTACCAACGGGTCGTGGAGGCCGCCAAGGAGGCCTTCCGGCGCGGCGACCTGTTCGAGGTGGTGCCGGGCCAGACCTTCGCGGAGCCCTGCGCCGACACACCGTCCGCCGTGTTTCGCCGGCTGCGGCGGGCCAACCCGGCGCCCTACGAGGCGCTGGTGAATCTCGGCTTCGGGGAGTTCCTGGTCGCGGCCAGCCCGGAGATGTATGTGCGGGTGGGACAAGGGCCCAGTGGAGAGGGCCGGGTGGAGACCTGCCCGATTTCCGGCACCGTGGCCCGCGGCGCGGACGCCATCGGCGACTCCGCGCAGATCCTGCGTCTGCTGACCTCGGCCAAGGACGCGGCGGAGCTGACCATGTGCACCGACGTGGACCGCAACGACAAGGCGCGGGTGTGCGAGCCGGGGTCGGTCCGCGTGGTCGGCCGCCGTATGATCGAGCTGTACTCTCGCCTGATCCACACGGTTGACCATGTGGAGGGGCGCCTGCGGCCGGGCTTCGACGCGCTCGACGCCTTCCTGACCCACACCTGGGCGGTGACCGTCACCGGCGCCCCGAAGCGCTGGGCCATGCAGTTCCTTGAGGACACGGAGCAATCGCCGCGGCGCTGGTACGGCGGGGCCTTCGGGCGGCTCGGCTTCGACGGCGGGATGGACACCGGGCTGACTCTGCGCACCATCCGCATGGCCGAGGGCGTCGCCCAGGTGCGCGCCGGCGCCACCCTTCTGTCCGACAGCGATCCCGACGCGGAGGACGCGGAGTGCCGCCTGAAGGCGTCGGCCTTCCTCGACGCCATCCTCGGCGCCCGAGACACCATGGGGGCGGCCGCGGCGGTGGAGCCGGCGGCACCGGTCCGGACGGGGCAGGGGCGGCGCGTCCTGCTGGTGGACCACGACGACAGCTTCGTCCACACGCTGGCCGACTATCTGCGGCAGACCGGGGCATCGGTGACGACGCTGCGGCACGTCCACGCGCGCGCGGCGCTGGCCGCCGACCCGCCCGACCTCGTCGTGCTGTCGCCGGGTCCCGGCCGCCCGTCCGACTTCGACGTGGCGGGCACGCTGGACGCGGCCCTGGCGCAGGGCGTGCCGGTGTTCGGCGTCTGCCTCGGGCTCCAGGGCATGGTGGAGCGGTTCGGCGGCAACCTGTCCGTCCTGCCGGAACCCGCGCACGGCAAGGCGTCGGAGGTGCGGGTGCTGCCGGGAGGAGCGCTGTTCGAAGGGCTGCCGGAGCGCCTGACGGTGGGGCGTTACCACTCGCTGGTGGCGCGGCGCGACCGCCTGCCGGAGGATCTGCGGGTGACGGCGGAAACCGCCGACGGCCTCGTCATGGCCGTGGAACACCGCCGGCTGCCGGTCGCGGCCGTGCAGTTCCACCCCGAATCGATCCTGTCGCTCGGCGGTGGTGCGGGCTTGGCGCTGGTGGGCAACGTGATGGCCCGGCTGGCCGGGCGGGTGCGCGTGGAGGAGGCGGCCTGAGGCCGCCTTTCCGGATCGGAAGCGGGGGGTGCGGAGGGTTACTCCAGCATCCCCAGCGCTTCCTTGTACAGCTCCAGGATCGCTTCCTGCTCCTGCCGGTCCGCCTTGTCCATTTTGCGCAGGCGGATGATCTGGCGGATGATCTTGGTGTCGAAGCCAGTGCCCTTGGCCTCGGCGTAGACTTCCTTGACGTCCTCCTGCAGGCCGCGCTTTTCCTCTTCCAGGCGCTCGATGCGCTCGACGAAGGACCTCAGGCGATCCGCCGCAATGCCGCCGACGTCGGACATGATGGGGTAACCTCAAATAGGGAGCTTTGGAAAACCGGGGCGGACGATATCGGCGGGCGTGCCCGATGGCAAGGGGGCTGCCGGCCGCGACGCCGGTTGCCACAGGCGGGCGCGGTCCGGAACAGCCGGCAGGACGGGTCCGTGGCGCGGCGGAGTGCCGCTGCGGACAGGCTTGCAGAAAAGATCCTTCACAAAATCGGGTTGAATCGGTCATGGTGCGCCACTCCGTTTCCGTGCCCTCCGGGAGCCCGACGATGCGCCGTGGTCGAACGCCGATTCCTCCCTACGCGCTCCGGCTTTGCCGCGTCCTTCTCCTGGCCCTGTGGGTCGCCGGGGCCGGCCTTGCGGCGCCGTCGCGCGCCACGGCGGAGGACTTGGCCATCGGGCTTGGGTCGGAGGTGACCTCGCTCGATCCGCACTTCCACAATCTGACGCCCAACAGCATCGTCGGCAGCCACGTTTTCGACTCCCTGACCCTGCCCGACGAGTTCAAATGGCCGACACCGGGCCTCGCCGTGCGGTGGCGGCCGGTGGACGACAACACCTGGGAGTTCGCGCTCCGCCGCAACGTCGTCTTCCACGACGGGACACCGTTCACCGCAGCCGACGCGGCGGCCAGCCTGAAGCGCGCCCTGGCCGTGCAGGGCAGCCCCTATCCCTATGCGGCGATTCTGCGGTCGGTGACCGACCTGGTCGTGGTGAACGACCACACGCTGCGCATCCGGACCAGCACGCCGGATCCGACGATTCCCGCGGCCGTCGGGCAGGTCGCGGTCATCCCGGCGCGGTTCGCCGACGCGGCGCGCGAGGATTTCGACAGCGGGCGCGCGATGGTCGGCACGGGGCCTTTCCGCTTTCTCGGCAGCCACGGACTGTCTGAGGTGACGCTGGCGGCAAATCCCGTCTATTGGGGCGGCCGCCCGCGTTGGGACAAGCTGACCCTGCGGATCATGCCGGTGGCGAGCGAGCGGGTGGCGGCCCTGACCGCCGGGACCGTGCACGTCATCGACCAGGTGCCGCCCTCCGACGTCGGCCGGCTCCAGGCCGACCCGCAGGTCGCGGTGCGCAGCGGTCTGTCGGCGCGGCTGATCTATCTGGCGCTGGACGTCGGGCGGGACCGGTCCCCCTTCGTCACCGATCGCAACGGCGCGCCGCTGCCGCGGAACCCGCTGAAGGACCCGCGGGTCCGCCGGGCCATCTCCAAGGCGATCAACCGCCAGGGCACCGTCGACCTTTTGCTGGAGGGGCTGGGATCCCCCGCCGGGCAGCTGTTGCCGCGCGGCTTCTTCGGCACCAGCCCGGCGCTGAAGCCCGACGACTATGACCCGGAGGCGGCCAAGCGGCTGCTGGCGGAGGCCGGCTGGCCGAACGGCTTCGTCCTGACGCTGCACGCGCCGAACAACCGCTACGCCAACGATGCGGCGGTCGCGCGCACGTTGGGCGTGGCCCTGTCCCGCATCGGCATTTCCACGAAGGTGGAGACGCTGCCCTCGGCGGAGTTCTTCGCGCGCGCCGCCAAGCTGGAGTTCAGCGCCTACATGTCCGGAATCACCACCGACCTCGGGGAAACGACGGACATCCTGCTGTCGCTGATCGCCACCTACGACGACGGGCGCAACCGGGGGCGCATCAACCGGATGCGCTATTCCAACCCGGCCATCGACTCCATCCTGGAGCGCGCCGTCGTCACGCTGGACCCCATGGCGCGGGAGGGGCTTCTGCGCGAGGCGGTGGAAGGGGCCATGGCGGACGCCGCCGTGCTGCCGCTCTACTTCGAGAGCAAGACTTGGGCGATGCGCGCGCGCTATTCCTTCGCACCCCGCGCCGACGAATTCACCCTCGCCACCGAGGTGGAAGCCAAACGGCCCAGCGCTGCCAAATAGGCCGAGTCGGCCCGCGCCCCGCCCGTCCGCGTCGCGTTCGTCGCGCCACGCTCGCCCTATAGAGCGCCTCCGCCGAAAGGAGGATGGCGCCGCGTTGAGAATGGGGCGACCCTGCGCGTCCGAAGACGCGCGTCCATTCCGCCAGCTTCCGAATTGTTGCGCCGCACTATCACCGCTGGTAATACCATCGACGGGTGACTCTTCACAACGTGTCACAAATCCGGCATTCATGCCTATGGTCTAAGCCGATTGCCCGGAAATCGGCCACTTCGCGGCAGGGGAGACAACAACCATGAAAATCGCCATACCCAGGGAGCGGCGCGCGGGGGAACATCGCGTCGCGGCGTCGCCTGAGACGGTCAAGAAACTGAAAGCCCTCGGCCTCGACGTGGTCGTGGAAAGCGGCGCCGGGCTGGGCTCCAACCTGCCGGATTCCTTCTTTGCCGACGCTGGCGCCACCATCGCGCCGGACGCCGCGTCGGCACTGTCCGACGCCGACATCGTGCTGAAGGTTCAGCGCCCGCTGATCGCGGGCGAGGGCGAGTTGGACGAGCTGGCGCTGCTCAAGCGCGGCGCCCTGCTGCTCGCCATCCTGAACCCGTACAACAGCCGCGACCATGTGGCCGCCTACGCCACCGCCGGGGTGAACGCCTTCGCCATGGAGTTCATGCCGCGCATCACCCGCGCCCAGGTCATGGACGTTCTGTCCTCCCAGGCCAACCTCGCCGGCTTCAAGGCGGTGGTCGACGCGGCTTCTGAGTACGGCCGCGCCTTCCCGATGATGATGACCGCCGCGGGCACCGTGCCGCCGGCCAAGGCTTTCATCATGGGCGTCGGCGTCGCCGGCCTGCAGGCCATCGCCACGGCCAAGCGGCTGGGCGCCATCGTCTCGGCCACCGACGTGCGCCCGGCGGTGAAGGAGCAGGTGCAGAGCCTCGGCGGCAGCTTCGTCGCGGTGGAGAACGAGGAGTTCAAACAGGCCGAGACGGCCGGCGGCTACGCCAAGGAGATGTCGGACGACTACAAGCGCCAGCAGGCCGCACTCGTGGCCGAGCACATCAAGAAGCAGGACATTGTGATCACCACGGCGCTGATCCCCGGCCGCAAGGCGCCGGTGCTGGTGACGCGGGAGCATGTGGCGTCGATGAAGCCGGGTTCGGTGATCATCGACCTGGCGGTGGAGCAGGGCGGCAACGTCGAGGGCTCCGAGTTGGGCAAGGTGGTTGTCACCGAGAACGGGGTCAAAATCGTCGGGCACGCCAACTACCCCAGCCGCATCGCCGAGAGCGCCTCGCTCTTGTACGCCAAGAACCTGCTCGCCCTGCTCCAGTCGCTGCACGACAAGGAGAAGGGCATCACGCTCAACTGGGACGACGAGATCGTCAAGGCCATCGCGCTGACCCGCGACGGTCAGGTCGTCCACCCCGCCTTCGCCGGCCAGACGGTCTGACGGCCCTAGGGAGAGAGACATGGACCAGACCCAACTGTCCAACCGCATCGTCGAGCTGAAGGCGCAGCTTTCCGCGGCCAGCCAGCAGATCGACGCGCTGGCCGCCCAGGCGGCCGCCCTCGGCCACCCCGCCGCGGCGGAGGCCGCCAGCCACGGCAGCTTCTTCATCACCGGCCTGACGGTGCTCGTGCTGGCCTGCTTCGTGGGCTACTACGTGGTGTGGCGGGTGACGCCGGCGCTGCACTCGCCGCTGATGGCGGTGACCAACGCCGTGTCCTCGGTGATCATCGTCGGCGCGCTGATCGCCGCCGGACCCGCCGGATTCGGCTTCTCCAAGATCATGGGCTTCCTCGCCGTCATCCTGGCCAGCGTCAACATCTTCGGCGGCTTCCTGGTCACCCAGCGCATGCTCTCCATGTTCAAGAAGAAGGGCAAGTAACCATGGAAACGCTGTCGGCCCTTCTCTACCTCGTCGCCTCGGTCTGCTTCATCATGGCGCTGCGCGGCCTCAGCAGCCCGGAGACCTCGCGCCAGGGCAACCTCTACGGCATGGTCGGCATGACCATCGCCATCCTCACCACGCTGGCCCTGCCCATCGTCCAGTCCTACTGGATGATCGTGCTCGGCATCGCCATCGGCGGCGGCATCGGCTACGTCATCGCCAAGAAGATCGAGATGACCGCGCTGCCCCAACTGGTCGCCGCCTTCCACTCGCTGGTCGGTCTGGCCGCGGTGTTCGTGGCGCTGTCGGCCTTCTACTCGCCGGAGGCCTACGGCATCGGCGTGCCCGGCGCCATCGCCAAGGGCTCGCTGGTCGAGATGGCGCTCGGCACCGCCATCGGCGCCATCACCTTCACCGGCTCCATCGTCGCCTTCGCCAAGCTGCAAGGTCTGGTCACCGGCAAGCCGCTAGTCTTCCCCTTCCAGCACCACCTCAACGCCGCGCTCGGCGTGCTGACCATCCTGCTCATCCTTTGGCTGGTGCAGTCGAATTCCTCGGCCGCCTTGTGGCTGATCGTCGGCGTTTCCCTGGCGTTGGGCTTCCTGCTGATCCTGCCGATCGGCGGGGCGGACATGCCGGTGGTGATCTCGATGCTGAACAGCTACTCCGGCTGGGCGGCGGCGGGCATCGGCTTCACGCTGCAGAACAACCTGCTGATCATCACCGGCGCGCTGGTCGGCTCCTCGGGCGCGATCCTGTCCTACATCATGTGCAAGGGCATGAACCGCTCGATCTTCAACGTTATCCTCGGCGGCTTCGGCGGGGAGAGCGCCGCAGCGGCGGCCGGTCGCGCCGGTGGCGGTGAGCGCGGGCAGGTGAAGGCCGGCTCGCCGGAGGACGCGGCCTACATCATGAAGAACGCGCAGTCGGTGATCATCGTGCCGGGCTACGGCATGGCGGTGGCGCAGGCGCAGCACGCGCTGCGCGAGATGGCCGACCTGCTGAAGAAGGAAGGCGTGGACGTCAAGTACGCCATCCATCCCGTCGCGGGCCGCATGCCGGGCCACATGAACGTGCTGCTGGCCGAGGCCAACGTGCCCTACGACGAGGTGTTCGAGCTGGAGGACATCAACCGCGACTTCGGCACGGCCGACGTGGCCTTCGTGATCGGCGCCAACGACGTGACCAACCCGGCGGCCAAGACCGACCCGGCCAGCCCGATCTACGGCATGCCGATCCTGGACGTGGAGAAGGCCAAGACGGTGTTCTTCATCAAGCGCGGCATGGCCGCCGGCTACGCCGGCGTGGAGAACGAGCTGTTCTTCCGCCCCAACACCATGATGCTGTTCGGCGACGCCAAGAAGGTCACCGAAGAGGTCGTGAAGTCCATGGAGTGATCCGCGGCGTTTCGACCCTGGCGTGATGCGAACCCCCGAGGCATGCTGGTGCCTCGGGGGTTTTCTTTTTCCCCCGATAAGAAGACCCGAACGAGGCCGGAGGACGCCATGCCCGCCTACATCATCGCCGACGTGAAGGTGACCGACAGCGCCGCCTACGAGCGCTACAAGGCGCTGACCCCCAACGCCATCACCAAGAACGGCGGCCGGTTCCTGGCCCGCGGCGGCGAGACGGAGGTGCTGGAGGGCGGTTGGCAGCCCAACCGCGTGGTGATCCTGGAGTTCCCGGACATGGCCGCGGCCAGGGCCTTCTACGACAGCCCCGAATACCGCGAAGCGCGCGAAGCCCGGAAGGGCGCCGCCGACTTCAAGATGATCCTGGTGGAGGGGGCGTGATCGTGGGGCAGGGTGGCGTCGGTTCGACGAGCTAACCTTAACCACAGAGACACGGAGACACAGAGTGCGGAAGGCTCTGTGTCTCCGTGTCTCTGTGGTTAAATTCCGCCGTGCTTCAGCTCTTCTTCACGCCGAAGCAATGCTCCGGCCCTGGGAAGGTCCGTGCCTTGACCTCGGCGGCGTAAGCCGCCGCGGCCTCGCCCATGGCGGCGCCCAGTTGGGCGTAGCGCTTCACGAACTTCGGCTGGAAGTCGCTGAACAGGCCCAGCATGTCGTCGGAGACCAGCACCTGCCCGTCGCAGGCGGGGGAGGCGCCGATGCCGATGGTCGGAACGGCGACATCCTCGGTGATCTGGCGGGCGAGCGACTCCATGGTGCCCTCGATGACCAGGGAGAAGGCGCCGGCCTCGGCGATGGCGCGGGCGTCGTCGCGGATGCGCTCCGCGCTCGCCGGGTCGCGGCCCACGGCCTTGTAGCCGCCAAGCGCGTTGACCGACTGCGGCAGCAGGCCGACATGGCCCATCACCGGCACGCCGCGGCTGGTCAGGAAGGCCACCGTCTCGGCCATCTCGGCCCCGCCTTCCAGCTTCACCGCCTGGGCGCCGGTTTCCGCCATCACGCGCGCGGCGTTGCGGAACGCCGCCTGCGGGCTTTCCTGGTAGCTGCCGAAGGGCAGGTCGACCACGACGCAGGCACGCTGCGATCCGCGCACCACGGCGGCGCCATGGGCGATCATCAGGTCGAGCGTGACGGGCAGGGTGCTGTCGAAGCCGTAGACCACCATGCCCAGCGAGTCGCCGACCAGCAGCAGGTCCACATGCGGATCGAGCAGCCGGGCGACGGGCGCCGTGTAGGCGGTCAGGCAGACGATTGGCTCGCCACCCTTGCGGGCGCGGAGCGCCGGGACAGACATGCGTGCGGTGGTCTTGGACGCGCTCATCACCCATCCGCCTGATCGAGAAAATGCGGATGCACCAAAACCGCCCACGCGAACGAGCACGGGGCGGCAGGCGCAAGACACAAGAGGGGCTGGCGCGCGAACGCGCTTTGGGTGCCCGGCGCGCCGAGGCGCGCCTGTCAATCCGGCGCGAAAAGCGCTCGGCTATTAATAGCCCTCGCGCTCCATGCGCTTGCGGAGCAGCTTGCGGGTGCGACGCACCGCCTCAGCCTTCTCGCGCGCGCGCTTCTCCGAGGGCTTCTCGTAGTTCCGGCGCAGCTTCATTTCCCGGAAAATGCCCTCGCGCTGCATCTTCTTCTTCAGCGCGCGGAGGGCCTGATCGACGTTGTTGTCTCGGACCAGAACTTGCACGTTTACCGTCACCCTTTCAAGTGAGCCGAGTTGCAATTAAGCAACAAACAGGCATGCGCTTGCGGGCGCACCCCTTGTGTGGACGATTGTTTAGCACGGACAGCGCCCTGTGTGAAGCGGAGTCTTCGGCTTCCCCGTCTCCACGTCGGAAGGACTGGGGCGAAATGGTTGCCGGACAGGAGGAATCTCCCAGATAATGGGCCATGGCCCTTCTGAAAATCGCCCGCATGGGGCATCCGGTCCTCCGCATGGTCGCGGACCCCGTGCCCGACCCGACCGATCCGGAGATCCGGCGGCTCGCCGCCGACATGATCGACACCATGATGGACGCGCCCGGAGTCGGGCTGGCGGCCCCGCAGGTGCACGAGTCGCTGCGCATGATCGTGTTCCGCGTGCCCTCCGACCGCTCCGGCGGCGAGGTGGTGGCGCCGACCGTGCTGATCAATCCGGTGGTCGAACCCGTCGGCGACGCCATGGCCGACGGCTGGGAAGGCTGCCTGTCGATTCCCGGCATGCGCGGCATCGTGCCGCGCTTCACCCGCATCCGCTACCGTGGAGTCGGGCTGGAGGGCGAACCCGTCGAGCGGGAGGCGAGCGGCTTCCACGCCCGCGTGATCCAGCACGAATACGACCACCTGGACGGCATTCTTTACATCGACCGCATGCCCGATCTGCGCTATCTCGCGTTCAATGAGATGGCGCATCACGTGACCGAAGCGCTGGAGCGGGAAAAGGGGGAGGATTGACCATGGACGCTGCCCTGGACATGGATGTGGTGCGCGACGACATCCTGGTCTCGACGCTGCCCAACATCGTCTTCGACGGGTGGAGCATGACGGCGCTGCGCGACGGCGCGCAGATGGCCGGCTACGACACGGCCACCATGCACCGCGCCTTCCCCGGCGGCATCCCGGAGCTGGTCGAGCATTTCGGCGTCTGGACCGACCGGCGCATGCTGGCGGAGATGGACCAGCACCCGCTGCCCGACATGAAGGTGCGCGACCGCATAGCCCTGGCCATCCGCACCCATTTCGAGGTGCTGGAGCCGCATCTGGAGGCCAAGCGGCGGCTGATCGCCTACCTCGCCATGCCGCAGAACCTGGGCCTCGGCCTGCGGATGCTCTACCGCACGGTGGACGCCATGTGGTTCGCGGCCGGCGACACGGCCACCGACTTCAACCACTACACCAAGCGCGCGACGCTGGGCGCGGTGCTCAGCTCCGCCACCTTCTACTGGCTCGACGATCGGTCGGAGGGGCATGTGGAGACCTGGGCCTTCATCGACCGGCGCCTGGACGACGTGATGAACATGGGCAAGGCCATGTCCGCCATGGGCCGCGCCGGCCGGCTGCTGAGCCACCTGCCGAGCCCGATGCGCTTCGCCCGCCAGATCCGGCAGCGCAGCGGCACCGTCAAAGCCGCGGAGAGTGCGACCACGCACATGGCTGAGAATATCTGAGGGCTGAGAACATTTGAGGGCGGAGAACATCCGAGGGGAGGCGCGCCCCGCGCCTTCCCCGGTGCGACCCTTTACGGCTTCGGCGGCGTGCCGCCTTCGGCCATGAAGGCGGCGAAGGCGTCCTTGTAGTCCGGGTGCCAGCGCGACAGGGGCGGGCGATTGCGGATGATGTCCTCCGCCGCCCACTGGATGCGCCGGTTGTCCATGTCCCGCGTCACATCGTTGTCCGGGCACAGGATGTAGAAGTCGCCGGCCGCCATGGCGGGCAGCATGAAATCTACGACCTGGTCCGCCGTCCAGGCGCCCGCGGGCTTCTCCGCGACTCCGCGCGCCCGCGTGAAGCCGGTGTAGGTGAAGCCGGGAATCAGCAGATGCGCGGTGACCTGGCAGCCGTCGGTGTTGCGCAGCTCGTGCGCCAGGGCCTCGGTCACCACCTTCACCCCGGCCTTGCTGGTGTTGTAGGCGGTGTCGCCCGGCGGGCAGGTGATGCCTTGCTTGGACCCGGTGGTGACGATGGCGGCGGGCGTGCCCTGCGCGATCATCGCCGGGGCGAAGAGCTGGATGCCGTGGACGACGCCCCACAGGTTGACGCCCAGGATTTGCCGCCAGCGGTCCGTGCTGCCGAACAGGGCGCCGCCGCCTTCCGTGCCGGCGTTGTTCATCAGCAGCGCGACCTCGCCGAAGGTCCGGTAGGCGAGGTCCTTCAGCCGCTCGACCTCCTCCAGGCGGGAGACGTCGGCGGTGACGGTGACCACGTCCTGCGGCTTGCGCGCCGCCTTGCGCACCGTCTCGGCTGCATGGCCCAGCGCCTCGGCGTCGACGTCGGCGAGGCAGACGGCCATGCCGAGCGACGCGAAGCGGGCGGCGGCGGCGAGCCCGATACCGCTTGCGGCCCCCGTGACGACGGCGGCGCGGCCGGGGGTCAGGGCGGGATGGTTCTGCATGGGAAGAGCCTTCGATTGTCTCGAGTCGGTGTCCGTGCGAACGCACCATGTGGAGCGTCCGGCGGAGGTCGGCAATCGGGCAAGGGCAATTAAAGGAGGGTGATCAAACCGGCTCGCGCGCCGGCGTCTTCTTGCGGGCGCCCTTCAGGGCGGTGGCACGCGCCGCGGCGGCCAAGGCCGGCCGTGCCCAGCGAATCAGCTCGTCCGGCTCATCCAGCGCCGATTCGGGCGGTGGGTAATAGGCGAGGGTGACGGGCTTGTCGTCGGAGGGCTTGAAGGGTCGCAGCCCCAGCGCCTCGTAGTCGGCGCGGTTGCCGTCGTCAGCCTTGAAGTACAGAACCTCGTCCGCGACGATGGCGAAGAACAGCCCGTCGCAATAGAGGCCATAGCCGCCGAACATGCGGCGAACCGCCAGATCGCCCAACGGCGCCAGCGACTCGCACACCATCTGCACGAAATCGCTGAGCGGCGCCGGGGCCATGGGCGGCGGTGTCCTGTAGGGTGGGAACTACTTCTTGCGGAAGGCGTCCAGCGCCACGACCTCGCCGCGCTTCGGCTCCTCGGCCGGGGCGGCGCCGTCGGTCTTGTCCGCTTCCGCCTTCGCCGTGTCGGTCTTGGCCAGCTTGGCGATGGTCGGCTTGGCGCCATCGCGGGCTGGGCCGTCCTTGCGCAGTCCGTCCTTGCGCTCCGGCGCCTCGCGAGTCGGCAGGGCGGCGACCTCGGCCGATTCGGCCGGCGCCGCGGGCTGGAACTGCAGCGCGAAGTTCACCGACGGGTCGGCGAAGGTGGTGATGGCGGCGTAGGGGATGACCAGACGCTCGTGCACGTTGTTGAAGCTCAGCGTCACCTCGAAATGGTCGTCCAGAGCCTCCAGCCCATAATACTGGTACTGGATCACGATGGTCATTTCGTTGGGATACTGCGCGGCCAGATATTCCGGGATGTCGACGCCCGGAAAGGCGGTGCGGAACGTCAGGTAAAAGTGGTGATTGCCGGGGAGCCCGCGGTCGGTGACTTGACGAAGCGCGTCACGGACGACACCGCGCAGGGCGGCCTCGACCATGCGGTCATAACGCAACTGCTCTCTCGGCATTCTTGGGCGGGTCCTTAACGCCAAAAAGGAAGGTGTGGGCCTTCTGTTGCTAGGCGGCCCACGGCCCCACCCTCAGGTGCTACCCATCGGGGATTGATTTCGGTCAGTTACCGCTGTTAGGCGGCAACGGCGACCGGAGCAACGTTGTCGTTGGCAACTATTGCAATGGCCCGATAACGGCGGAACCATGCCGAGCGAAGACCATGCCTTTACCACGCGTGTCGATCCTATTTCGCCCCCAACGAACCCGTTCCCAAAGGCCAACACCTGAGAGGACGGTGGTTTGTTTGGTGGAGGCGCCGGGTACCGCCCCCGGGTCCACAACGCTTATTCCGCAAGGCGTTTATCGCCGTAGTCGGTGCGACCGACGGGCTTAATATAGGCCCTTCGTCCGAGCATTGAAAGGGGCCATCGAACGGGAGAGTCCCTGGAACCCAAAAGGGGATGACGCGACAACCGGCGGGACGTAGAGTGCGGCCCGCATTCAGTCCCCGGAGTACCCATGCCGATCACGCCCGACCAGCGCGCCGAGATCGACCGCCTGCGCGCCGTCACCGCCACCACCCGCCGCGCCACCGTCCCGGCCCTGGAGGAGATCCTCTACGAGCCGATCGAGGTCCTGGACCACGGATTCGTGCGCGTCATCGACTATATGGGCGACGATTCGGCCGTCGTTCAGGCTGCCCGCGTGTCCTACGGCAAGGGCACCAAGAAGGTTACGGAGGACGCCGGCCTCATCAAGTACCTGATGCGGCACCGCCACTCGACCCCGTTCGAGATGTGCGAGATGAAGTTCCACGTCAAGCTGCCGATCTTCGTGGCGCGCCAGTGGATCCGCCACCGCACGGCGAACGTGAACGAGTATTCCGCGCGCTATTCAATCCTCGACCGCGAGTTCTACATCCCGTCGCCGGAGAACCTGGGCGCCCAGGCCGTCGTCAACCGCCAGGGCCGCGGCGACGTGCTGCAGGGCGACGAGGCCGCCGCCGTCATGAAGCTGCTGCGCGACGACGCGGAGGCCGTCTACTCCCACTATGAGGAGATGCTGAACCACCGCGAGGACGGCACGACCATCGAGGAGGGCCGCCAGGGCTTGGCCCGCGAGCTGGCGCGCATGAACCTGACGCTGAACTACTACACCCAGTGGTACTGGAAGGTCGACCTCCACAACCTCCTGCACTTCCTGTCGCTGCGCGCCGACCCGCACGCCCAGTACGAGATCCGCGTCTACGCGGAGGCCATGCTGGACGTGGTGAAGCGCTGGGTCCCGGCGGTGTTCGAGGCCTTCAGCGAGTACCGCCTGGGCGGCACGCACGTCTCCAAGACCGGGCTGGAGGTGGTCAAGCGCCTGCTGGCCGGCGAGGCCGTGACGCAGGAGACCAGCGGCCTGTCCAAGCGCGAATGGCGGGAGCTGATGGACCAGCTCGGCCGCTCGGAATAACCCGCGGCGAACCTAGGTTCGCCGCGGATTCACATCGCCTCATTCGCCGGCGGGCTTCGGTCGCACGTGCGACCGGGACCGCTGTCGCGGTCCAAAGCGGATCACAATCCGCTTTTCACGCCCGGAGCACCGCCATGACGCCGCCCGCCATGACTCCACACGAGGCCGACGCCCGCCACCGCCAGGGACTTCTCGCCGCCCAGGCCGGGCGGTTCGAGGAGGCGATGGACCTGATCGGGCAGGCGATCGCCGCTTACCCGACGGTGCCCGCCTGGTGGGCCAACTACGGCCTCGTGATGGAAAGCCTGGGCGATGTGGCGGGGGCGGCCAACGCCTACGCCGGCGCGCTGAACCTCGACCCGGCGCTCGACCACGCCATGGACGGGCTGCTCGCCATGGCGGAGGCGGTGCGCCGGGCCGGCGATTCGGCCCGCGCGGAGGCCTTCTTCCGCCGGGCCATCGCGCTGAACCCACGGACGCTGGCGGCGGTCGCCAACCTCGGCGTGCTGCTGCGCGCGCAAGGACGGCGGGAGGAGGCGGTGGCCCTCTACCGCCGCGCCGGGCTGCTCGACCCGGGCAGCTGGATCCACCCCTACAACCTCGGCAACGCGCTGGCCGAACTGAACCGCTTCACGGAGGCGGACGCCGCCTACGTCGCGGCGCTGGAGCGCGAGCCCGGCCGCGTCGAGGTGCGCGCCAACCGCGCCACCCGCGTGCTCGCCATGCAGGGCCGGGCGGAGGAGGCGCTGGCGGAGATCGAGGCGGTGCTGCAAACGCACCCCGACGTCGAGTCGCTGAACTCCTCGCGCCTCTACCTGATGCAGTTCGTGCCGTCGCTGAGCATGGAGACGGTGGCGCAGGCGCACGGCATGTGGGGTTCCCGCTTCCGCCACGCGCCGATCCCGGCGGTCGCGGCGCCGGCCCCGAAGATCCGCATCGGCTACGTCTCCCCGGACTTCCGCGCGCACCCCGTGGGCTTCTTCCTGGAGCCGGTGCTGGCGAACCACGACCGGTCGGCCTTCGAGATCGTCTGCTACGCCAACACCGCCAACCCCGACTGGAAGACGGAGCGGCTGATGCCGCTGGCCGACGGCTGGGTCTGGACGCCGGGCATGGACGACGAGGCGCTGGCCGCGCGCATCCAGGCGGACGGGATCCACATCCTGGTCGATCTCGCCGGCCACACCTTCGGCAACCGGCTGCCGGTGTTCGCGCGGCGCGCGGCGCCGGTGCAGGTGACCTGGGCGGGCTATGTCGGCAGCACCGGCCTGCCGGCCATGGACTACCTGATCTCCGACAGTCGCCAGAGCCCGGCGGGTGCGGACGGCTGGGCGACGGAGGCGATCGTGCGCATGCCCGACGGCTACGTCCCCTGGGCGCCGCCGGAGGACGCCCCGCCGGTGTCCCCGCTGCCCCTGGCCAACCGCGGCTACGCCACCTTCGGCTCCTTCAACGCGCTGCCCAAGCTGAACGCGTGGGTCGCGGGCTTGTGGGCGGAGGTGCTGAAGGCCGTTCCGGACTCGCGCCTGTTGCTGCGCACGCCGGGCTTCGAGGATCCGGGCACCGCGGCCCGCGTGATGGCCCTGTTCGAGCGGGCGGGCGTCGACCCGGCGCGGGTGGACCTGATGCGCGGCGCGCCGCACCGTGCCTTCCTCGCCGGCTACGCCGGGGTGGACGTGGCGCTGGACCCGTTCCCGTACTCCGGCGGGCTGACGACGCTGGAGGCGTTGTGGATGGGCGTTCCCGTGGTGACGCTGGGCGGCGACCGCTTCTGCTCGCTCCATTCCGTGACCCACCTCGCCTCGGCGGGGCTGTCGGATCTGGTGGCGAGCGGGCCGGAGGACTACGTCGCCAAGGCGGCGGCGCTGGTCGCCGATCCGGCGGGGCTGGCGCAGCTGCGGGCAAGCCTGCGCGACCGCATGGCGGCGTCCCCCACGCTCGACGGCGCGCGCTTCACCCGCGCGCTGGAGGCCGCCTACGGCATCATGTGGCAGCGTTTCCAGGCCGAGCAGGGGCGTGTCGGCTTCACGCTGAATTTCCAGTAGGGAAGGGGGTTGCTGTTGGGTTGCGCTGCGCTCCACCCAACCTACGATTTCGGCCGTAGGTTGGGTGGAGGCGAAGCCGCAACCCAACGGCCATTCGCCTCACGCCCGCTCCGACCCCGGGGCGCCGGTGCTCCACAGCAGGCCCAGCACCACGCCCTTGCAGCGCGGCAGCAGAAGCATGGTCAGAAGCAGGGTCAGCGCCGGCCAGATGGCGAAATGGACCCAAGCCGCGGGCTGGTAGCGCTGCTCGACCGACAGCAGCATGGGGATGACGATGTGGCCGACGACCAGGATGGTCATCCAGGGCGGGGCATCGTCGGCGCGGAAATGGCCGAAGGCCTCGCCGCAGTGGGCGCACTGGTCCACCGGCTTCAGGTAGCTCTTCAGCAGCCGCCCGCGCCCGCAGGCCGGGCAGCAGCCCATCAGCCCGCGCAACGCCGCCGACAGCTTCGACCGCGCGCCATAGTCCACCGCCATTCCCGCCGCCCTATTGTTCGTGTCGCCGTCCATATGGGCAGGGTAGGCCAACTGTTCAGGGAGCGGAAGGCTTTGGGGCGCGCGCGGCCTCGGCGCGGCGGGCGATGTTTTCCAGCCGCATCTGCAACTCGTGGGCGCACAGGGCATGGGCGGCGGCGCGCGCCTCAGCCTGGATGTCGGCGATGGCCTCCTCCAGAGCGCGGATTCGGGCCTCGCGGGGGTCTTCGCTCATCGGCTGCGCTCTCCCGGCAGTTGACGGACCGGCCTGTTGGCGTCTACGGGATGGGCAACCACTCCCGGTGAGGTTGGAGCCATGAAGATCACCCGCCTGTTCCTTGCCGCAACCGCGGCCGTCGCGCTCGCGACCTCCGTCGCGCAGGCGCAGACCAAGACCGTCGCCATCACCGCCATCGTCGAGCATCCGGCGCTGGACGCCACCCGCGACGGCGTGGTCGACGCGCTGAAGGCGGCGGGCTTCACGCCCGGCCAGAACCTGAAGGTCGACTATCAGAGCGCCCAGGGCAACCCCGCGACCGCCGCGCAGATCGCGCGCCAGTTCGCCGGAGCCCGCCCGGACGTGATCGTCCCGATCTCCACGCCGTCCGCGCAGGCCGTCGCCGCCTCCACCCGCGACATTCCCGTGGTCTTCACCGCGGTGACCGACCCGGTCGGCGCCCAGTTGGTCAAGAGCATGGACAAGCCCGGCGGCAACGTCACCGGCGTGTCGGACATGGCCCCGGTCGGCGAGCACGTCGCCCTGATCCGCGAGATCGTGCCGTCGGTCAAACGCGTCGGCGTCCTCTACAACCCCGGGGAGCCGAACTCCGTCTCGCTGGTGAAGGCGCTGAAGGAGGAGGCCGCGAAGGCCGGCCTGACCGTGACGGAGGCGACGGCGACCAAGTCGGCCGACGCCCAGCAGGCCGCCCGCAGCCTCGTCGGCAAGGTGGACGCGGTCTACATCCCGCTCGACAACACGGTCGTGTCGGCGCTGGAAAGCGTGATCGCGGTCGGCCAGCAGGCCAAGCTGCCGATCTTCTCCGCCGACACCGACAGCGTGGCGCGCGGCACGGTGGCCTCCATCGGCTTCGACTACCGCCAGGTCGGCCGCCAGACCGGCGAGGTCGTGGCCCGCGTCCTGAAGGGCGAGAAGCCCGGCGACATCCCGACCATCCACGCCAAGGGAACCGACCTGTTCGTGAACCCGAAGTCCGCCGCCGCCATGGGCGTCACCATCCCCGCGGCGGTGACCGCCCGCGCGACCAAGGTGGTCGGGCAGTAAGTCGTTGATTGTTTGACGGGAGTTCCGGAGTTGGGCCCCCACCCTAACCCTCCCCCACTTCGCGGGGGAGGGGATCTTTCCTCCCCCCGTCGAAGATGGGGGGAGGATGGGAGGGGGGCCCAACGCGTGAACCCCAAGGACCACACATGAGTGAAATAGCCTTCTTCGGGGCGGTTGAGATCGGGCTGGTGTACGCGCTGGTCGCTCTCGGCGTGTACCTGTCGTTCCGCGTGCTGGACTTCCCCGACCTGACGGTGGACGGCAGCTTTCCGCTGGGTGCGGCCGTATGCGCCACGCTGCTCGTCGCCGGGGTGAACCCGTGGCTCGCCAGCCTCGCCGCGGCGCTGGCCGGCGCGGTTGCCGGGCTGGTGACGGCGACGCTGAACGTGCGCTTCAAGATCCTGCACCTGCTGGCCAGCATCCTGACGATGATCGCGCTGTTCTCGGTGAACCTGCGCGTCATGGGGCGGCCGAACGTGGCGCTGCTGATGCAGGACACCGTGCTGACGCCCTTCTACGGGTTGGGGCTGCCGGACCACATGGTGCGGCCGCTGGTCGTTGCGGTCGTGGTGGTGGCCGTCGTGCTTCTGCTCGCCCGTTTCCTGGGCAGCGAGTTCGGTCTCGCCATGCGGGCGACCGGCGTGAACGCGCGGATGGCGCGGGCGCAGGGGGTGGAGACCGACTTCCACATCTACACCGGCATGGCGCTGTCGAACGGGCTCTGCGCGCTGGCCGGCGCGCTGTTCGCGCAGACCAACGGCTTCGCCGACGTCACCACGGGCATCGGCACCATCGTCGTCGGCCTCGCCGCCGTGATCGTGGGCGAGACGGTGCTGCCGGCGCGCACGATGCTGTGGGCGCTGGTCGGCTGCGTGGTCGGGTCGATCCTCTATCGGCTTGCCGTGCAACTGGCGCTGTCGGCCGACGTGATCGGCCTCCAGGCCTCCGACCTGAACCTCGTCACGGCGGTGCTGGTCGCGGTGGCGCTGATCCTGCCGCGCGTCCGGCTGAAGGCAGGCCGCAAAACGGAGGCGGCGCGATGATCACCGTCAACGGCATCCACGTCACCTTCGGCCGCGGCACGCCGCTGGAGAAGCACGCCCTGCGCGGCGTCGACCTGACGATCCCCGAGGGGCAGTTCGTCACCGTCATCGGCTCCAATGGCGCCGGCAAGTCCACCTTCCTCGGCGCGCTGGCCGGCGACGTGATCGCGGAGAGCGGCAGCATCGCCATCGACGGCACCGACGTGACCCGCTGGGCGACTCCGAAGCGCGCCTCCCTGGTCGCCCGCGTGTTCCAGGACCCGATGGTCGGCAGCTGCACCGCCCTGACCATCGAGGAGAACATGGCGCTGGCCGCCGCGCGCGGGCGCAAGCGCGGCCTCGGCTTCGCGCTGAGCGGCGACCGCCGCCGGCATTTCCGCGACCGCATCGCGGAGCTTGGTCTGGGGCTGGAGAACCGGCTGCACGACCGCATGGGCCTGCTGTCGGGCGGGCAGCGGCAGGCGGTCAGCCTGCTGATGGCGACGCTGGCCGGGTCGAAGATCCTGCTGCTCGACGAGCACACGGCCGCACTCGACCCCGGCACGGCGGAGTTCGTGCTGGGCCTGACCCGGCGCATCGTGCAGGAGAACCGGCTGACCACGCTGATGGTCACCCACTCCATGCGGCAGGCCCTGGACTACGGCGACCGCACGGTGATGCTGCACGAGGGCCGGATCGTCCTGGACGTCTCCGGCGAGCAGCGCGCCGGGCTGGACGTGCCGCACCTGCTGGCCCTCTTCGCCCGCCAGCGCGGCGGGGAGGAGATCGCCGACGACAGCCTGCTGATCGGCTGAGTTTGGATGAACAAGGGCGTGCCGGCGGGCTTCAGCCCAGTCGGCGCTTCCGTTCCTCCGGCTCCTCGCGATCCGCTTCGAACAGGGACTGCAACTCGGCGGCGGCCTGCTGGGAGGTCTGGATCAGGCGGTTCTCGTCGTGGTGGACGGCGTGCTGGCGGATCAGGGTGCGCTCGTCGTGCTCCCGGAAGGTTTCCATGGTGCGCTCCGCCTCGTCGTGCGGGACGCCCAGCGCCTCCAGCACGCCGCCGGTCAGGCGCAGGCTGGAATCGAAGGTCTCGCGCACGAAATGCGTCACGCCCCGGTCCATCAGGTAATGGGCGTGCCGGCGGTTGCGGGCGCGGGCGTAGATGGTCAGGTGGGGGAAGTGGCGCTTGGCGACCTCCACCACGCGCAGCGACTGCTCCATGTCATCCAGCGCGACGACCAGAACCTTGGCGTGCTCGACCCCGGCGGCGCGCAGCAGGTCTTCCCGCGACGGGTCGCCGTAATAGACCTTGCTGCCGAAGCGGCGGACGAAATCGACCTGGGCGGCGCTCTGCTCCAGCGCGGTGAAGGGGATGTTGCGCAGGCGCAGCACGCGGCCGACGATCTGCCCGACCCGGCCAAAGCCGCAGATGATCACCGGCGGCTCCCCGTCCAACTCGATCGTGTCGTAGGGGCGCGCCGGCTTGATGATCAGCCGCGGGGCGAGCCACTTCTCCTCCGCCGCGAAGAGGAAGGGCGACGCGATCATGGTCAGCGTGACCACCAGCATGGCGGCGGCCGACTGCTCGGTCGACATGGCGCCGACGCCCACGGCCAGCCCGAACAGCACGAATCCGAACTCGCTGCCCTGGCTCAGCACCGACGACAGCCGCGCGGAGCCTCCGGGGCGCAGGCCGGACAGGCGGGCCAGCGCGAACAGCACGGCACCCTTCAGCGCCATCACCCCCAGCGCCAGCGACAGGTAGAACAGGGGCCGCTCCATCAGCGCCTTGACGTCGGCACCCATGCCCACGGACACGAAGAAGAAGCCGAGCAGCAGCCCCTCGAAGGGCGCCACGTCGGCCTGCACCTCGTGCCGGTATTCCGAGTCGGACAGCAGCACGCCGGCCATGAAGGCGCCCAGCGACATGGACAGTCCGCCCCAGGCGGCGAGGAAGGCGGTGCCCAGCACGATCAGCAGGGCGGCGGCGGTGAAGATCTCCGGCGTCTTGGCGGCGTCCACCGCGCGCAGGATGGGGCGCAGCAGGTGCCGGCCGCCGGCCAGGATCGCGGCGACGACGGCCATCGCCTTCAGCACCGCCAGCCAGGCGCCGTTGGCGTCCGGCATGACGTCCCCGGTGCCGAGCAGCGGCAGCAGCGCCACCGCCGGGATGATGGCGAGGTCCTGGAACAGCAGGATGGAGAAGGCGCTGCGGCCGGCGTTGGTGGTCAGAAGCTCCCGCTCCGCCAGCATCGGCAGGACCATGGCGGTGGAGGAGAGCGCCAGCCCGAACCCCACCACCAGCGCCGCCGCCATGGACAGCCCCAGGAGAAGGAACGCCACCGCCGCGATGACCAGCGTGGTCAGCGCCACCTGGGCGCCGCCCAGCCCGAGCACCGCCTTGCGCATGACCCAGAGCCGGGCGGGGCGAAGCTCCAGCCCGATCAGGAACAGCAGCATGATGACGCCGAATTCGGAAACGTGGCTGATCGCGCCCACGTCGGTGACGAGGCCGAACCCGGCCGGCCCGATGACCAGCCCCGCCCCCAGGTAGCCCACCGGCCCGCCGAACCCCAGCCGCTTCGCGACCGGAACGGCCAGCACCACGGCGGCCAGCAGGACCACCACCGTCAGAAGATCCGACATCCACCCCGTCCCAGCGTCATTTCCGTGTCGGAATATGGGGACGGGGTGGCGGATCGGGTACCGACCGGCTTCCAATGCTTACGTATGATGGAAGCGCGTTCTAATGTCCCCTCTCCCCTCCGGGGAGAGGGTTAGGGTGAGGGGGTTGCGCTTTTGCCGGACGTACCAGAGTAGCGAGACCCCCCTCACCGGCCCTTCGGGCCACCCTCTCCCCAGAGGGGAGAGGGCTAGAAGGCGGCCTACTGCACGACGATCCGGGGGGCGGCGCGCGTCGGCCCCTGGTCGCCGGCGATCTTCTCCCAGACGCGCTTGGCGATGCCGCGGTAGGCCTTCGCGTGCTCCGACTCCGGCTGGGAGACGGTGATCGGCTGGCCCTGGTCGGAGGTCTCGCGGATGTCGATGTGCAGCGGGATCTCGCCCAGGAACTCCATGCCCAGGTCGTCGGCTTCCTTGCGGGCGCCGCCGTGGCTGAAGATGTCCGTGCGGTGGCCGCAGTTGGGGCAGCAGAAGTAGCTCATGTTCTCGATGATGCCGAGGACGGGCACGTCCACGCGGCGGAACATGTTCAGCCCCTTGCGGGCATCCAGCAGCGCGATGTCCTGCGGGGTGGAGACGATCACCGCGCCGGCCAGCGGCACCTGCTGCGCCATGGTCAGCTGCGCGTCGCCCGTGCCCGGCGGCATGTCGACCACCAGCACGTCCAGCTCGCCCCAGTTCACGTCGCGCAGCATCTGCTGCAACGCGCTCATCACCATCGGGCCGCGCCAGATCATCGGCGTGTCCTCGGCGACCAGGAAGCCCATGGACATCACCTTGATGCCGTAGTTCTCCATCGGCTCCAGCACGCGGCCATCATGGCTGACCGGGCGGCCGGAGATGCCGAGCATGCGCGGCATGGACGGGCCGTAGATGTCGGCGTCCAGCAGGCCGACCTTCTGACCGTTCGCCGCCATGGCGAGCGCCAGGTTGGCGGCGGTGGTGGACTTGCCGACGCCGCCCTTGCCGCTTGCCACGGCGATGATCGCCTTCACGCCGGGGACGAGCGGCTTCTGCTCCTGCGGCTGTCCTTGCCCGTGGCTGTGCCCGTGCCCGCCGTGGGCGTGGCTGTGACCGTGGCCCTGCTGCGGGGCGGGCTGGCCGCCGCCCTGGCCGCCGGCGCGGTGCGCCGTCAGGACCGCGGTGACGGACAGGACGCCCGGCACGCGCTCCACTGCCTTCTCGGCGGCGTGGCGCACCGGCTCGGCCTGGGCGCCGCGCTTGGGGTCCACTTCGATCGAAAAGGCGACGTTGCCGTCGCGCACGACGAGGCCGGACAACATGCCGAGGCTGACGATGTCCTTGCCCCGTTCCGGATCGATTACGGTCCTGAGAGCCTCAAGGACTTGAGCTTCGCTGACCTGGGCCATGGTTGAAAACTCCGCTTCCTTCCCGATATTGGCGGATATCCGTCGGTGAACTCCCTCTCCGAAGGGAGAGGCACTATAGGACCGTCGGGCAATAATGGTAAAGGGACCGGACCGGTCGGCAATGATTTCGGTCGGCCAAGGCACCCGGTCAGGAACGAGAGAGCGCGAAGGGGAACGAACGGAATGCCGTGGAGCAATCAGGGTGGGGGTGGCGGTGGCGGCCCCTGGGGATCTCCGCCGGGGGGCGGCGGCCAGAATCCGTGGGGCAGGCCGCCAAACGGCGGCGGTGGCGGTGGGGGCGGCGGCGGACCGCAGCCTCCCGACCTTGAGGATTTGCTGCGCCGCGGCCAGGACCGCCTGAAGAAGGTGATGCCGGGTGGCGTGGGCAGCGGCCGCGGAATCGCGCTCGTCGTCGGCCTGCTCGCCATCATCTGGCTGGCCAGCGGCATCTACCGCGTCGAGGCGGACGAACAGGGCGTCGTCCTGCGCTTCGGCCAATGGACCCGCACCGAGCAGCCGGGCCTGCGCTATCACCTGCCGGCGCCGATCGAGACGGTGCTGCTGCCCAAGGTGACGCGCGTCAACCGCATCGAGGTGGGCTACCGGTCCGCCGGCGACGGGCGGCGCGGCGACCGCGACGTGCCCGACGAGTCGCTGATGCTGACCGGCGACGAGAACATCATCGACATCGACTTCACCGTCTTTTGGGTCATCAAGGACGCGGGCCAGTACCTGTTCAAGATCCGCGAGCCCGAGGTCACCGTGAAGAAGGCGGCGGAAAGCGCCATGCGCGAGGTCATCGGCCGCACGGAGCTGCAGCCGGCCCTGACCGAGGCGCGCCAGCAGATCGAGACCTCCACGCGCCAGCTCCTCCAGGCGATGCTCGACGACTACCAGTCGGGCATCGAGGTGACGCAGGTGCAGCTGCAGAAGGCCGATCCGCCGGCCCCCGTCATCGACGCCTTCAACGACGTGCAGCGCGCCCGCGCCGACCGCGAACGCGCCCGCAACGAGGCGGAGGCCTACCGCAACGACGTGATCCCGCGCGCCCGCGGCGACGCGGAACGCCTGATCCAGGAGGCCTCGGCCTACCGCGAGCAGGTCGTGAACCTGGCACAGGGCGACGCAGAACGCTTCCGCAAGGTCTACGACGCCTTCTCCCAGGCCAAGGAAGTGACCGCCAAGCGCATGTATCTGGAAACCATGGAAGAGATCCTGCGCGGCGCCCACAAGGTCATCATCGACGGCAACGCCCAGGGTGCCCAGGGGGTCGTCCCCTACCTGCCGCTCGGCCAGCTCCAGCCGGCCCCGGCGGCCGTGCCGCCGTCTCCGGCCAGGACCGGACAGTCCGCCTCGCAACCCGGGCCGGTGATGTCCGGCCAGCAGACCCGCTGAGGAGGCGACGACCATGAACCGCAGTCTCTTGCTCGTCGGCATCGGCATCCTGCTGGCTGGCGTCATCGCCTCGGCCTCGCTCTTCACCGTCAACGAGGCGCAGCAGGCGCTGGTCCTCCAGTTCGGCGAACCGATGCGCGTTCTGCGCGAACCCGGCCTGAAGGCCAAAATCCCCTTCATCCAGGAGGTGCGCATCCTCGACCGGCGCGTGCTCGACCTCGACCCGCCGGTGGAGCAGGTGATCCTGGCCGACCAGAAGCGCCTGGACGTCGACGCCTTCGCCCGCTACCGCATCCTTGACCCGCTGCGCTTCTACCAGACCGCCGGGACCGAGGCGGTGGCCGAGACGCGCATGAACGCCATCGTGAACTCGGCGCTGCGCCGCGTGCTCGGCAGCGTGACCCTGCTCGCCATCCTGTCGGACGAGCGCCCCCGCGTGATGAACGACATCCGCGGCCAGGTGAACGACGAGGCCAAGCGCTTCGGCATCGAGATCGTCGATGTGCGCATCCGCCGCGCCGACCTGCCGGAGGAGACCAGCCAGTCGATCTTCGCCCGCATGCGCTCCGAGCGTGAACGCGAGGCGGCGGAAGCCCGCGCCCAGGGCCAGGAGCAGTCGCAGCAGATCCGCGCCCGCGCCGACCGCGAACGCACGGTCATCCTGGCCGAGGCGCAGCGCGACTCGCAGATCCTGCGCGGCGAAGGCGACAACCAGGCGCTGAAGCTGATCGCCGAGGCGACCTCCCGCGATCCGCAGTTCTACAGCTTCTACCGGTCGCTGGAAGCCTACCGGAAGGCGCTGAACAAGGACGACACCACCATGGTGCTGTCCCCGACCGGCGAGTTCTTCCGCTACTTCGGCGACATCACGGGCAACGGCGGGCAGGGTCCGGCCCCGGCCAACGCCCCGGCCTCGCCCGGCCCGGCGAACACCGGCGCCGCCACCGCGCAGCAGTAAGCGTCCCATTTCCACGGACGCCCACCGCCTGTCCACCGTCATTCCCGCGAATGCGGGAATCCAGGGCACATCAGCCGCTTAACGGCGGAGTTTCCTGGATCCCAGCCTTCGCTGGGATGACGGTGGAAAGGGGCGTTCGGTCGCATACGGTTCGATTTGTTGACGCAGTCACCGGCCGAGGGGATAGGGTGGGGCCGTTCCCGCCACCCACCCATCCATCAACTCCCATGACCGACCTTTTCACCGCGCTTGCCCTTGTCCTGGTGATCGAGGGCGCGCTCTACGCGCTGTTCCCCAACGCGATGCGGCGGGTGATCGCCGAAGCGCTGGCCCTGCCGGAAAACCACATGCGCGCCGCCGGCCTCGTCGCGGCGATGGCCGGGGTCGGGCTGGTCTGGCTTCTGCGCGGGGCCTGAACGGCGCCGCGCATAGGGGGAGACAGGCCCCGGACCGGTGCGCGCTCTCTGGACCAACGCGCCATTTTCCGGCCATACTCACCCCCCTATACTCAACCAGAGTATATTCGATCTTGTATATTCGCCGGCCGTCCTTGGACCGGGCCGCGGGGAGTGTGAGAGTTCGCGGGCGCTTGGGGGCTTGATTGCTTGAAGCACGGTCGCGCACGGCTTACATCCGCTTCACACGGATCGGGTGGGCGCCCTCGGCACGCACGCCAAATGGAACAAGAAGCGGCCGGACGTCCGGCAGGGAGAGCTGAGTTGAACCCTAACCTTTGCACCAAGCGCGCCGTGGTCGCGGCTTCCGCCGACCGGCGCAACCGTCTGTCCACACGGGCGGGTGTCGTTCCCCTGATGGCCGCTCTCCTGTGGGTGCTGACCGCCGTGGTCGGCAACCCCGCCGCCGCGCAGGCGCGGCAGGCCCCCGGCAGCTTCGCGGATCTCGCGGAGAAGCTGTTGCCCGCCGTGGTCAACATCTCCACCAGCCAGGCGGCGCCGCAGCGCCCGCAGGGCTCGCGGCCGGAGCTGCCGCAGTTCCCGCCGGGCTCGCCGTTCGAGGAGTTCTTCAAGGACTTCTTCGACCGCCAGCAGCAGGACCAGCCGCAGCAGCAGCGCAAGGCCACCTCGCTCGGCTCGGGCTTCATCATCGACGCCAAGAACGGGCTGGTCGTCACCAACAACCACGTCATCCAGGACGCGGACGAGATCACCGTCATCCTGCAGGACGACACCAACATCAAGGCGGAGTTGATCGGCAAGGACACCAAGACCGACGTCGCCCTGCTGAAGATCAAGACCAACCACCCGCTGACCGCCGTGACCTTCGGCGATTCGGACGCCATGCGCGTGGGCGACTGGGTGCTGGCCATCGGCAACCCGTTCGGCCTCGGCGGCTCGGTGACCGCGGGCATCATCTCGGCGCGCCAGCGCGACATCAACGCCGGCCCCTACGACGACTTCCTGCAGACCGACGCCTCGATCAACCGCGGCAACTCCGGCGGCCCGATGTTCAACCTGAACGGCGAGGTCATCGGTATCAACACGGCGATCTACTCGCCGTCGGGCGGTTCGGTCGGCATCGGCTTCGCCATCCCGGCCAACCTCGCCAAGCAGGTCGTCGCCCAACTGCGCGACTACGGCAAGACCCGCCGCGGCTGGCTGGGCGTGCGCATCCAGGCGGTCACGCCGGAGATCGCGGAGAGCCTCGGCCTCCAGGCCCACAAGGGCGCGCTGGTCGCCTCCGTCACGCCGGGTGGTCCGGCGGCCAAGGCCGGCATCCAGGCCGGCGACGTGGTGACCAAGTTCGACAACCGCGACATCGGCGAGTCGCGCCGCCTGCCGCGCGTCGTCGCCGAGACCTCCATCGACAAGTCGGTCCCGGTCGAGGTGTGGCGCAAGGGCAAGGCCGTGACCCTGCAGGTCAAGGTCGGCGAGCTTGAGGCGGCCGAAGAATCCGGTCTGCTTGCCGCCGTCCCGGACGAGCAGCGCCGCCAGCCGCAGCAGGCCCCGGCCCCGAAGCAGACCGAGGCGCTGGGCCTGAAGCTGACCGGCATCACCCCGGAACTGCGCCAGCAGTTCGAGATCAAGCCCGAGCTGAAGGGCGTGGTCGTGACGGAGGTGTCGAACAACTCGACCGCATCGGAAAAGGGCATGCGCCCTGGCGACGTGATCATCGAGGTCGGCCAGGAGGAAGTCCGCAAGCCGGAAGACGTCGCCACCAAGATCCAGAAGGCCAAGGAGCAGGGCAAGAAGTCCATCCTGCTGCTGGTCGACCGCAAGGGCGACCTGCGCTTCGTCGCCATCCCGCTCGGCCAGGGCTGACGGCCGGCGCTTCAGCAAAAAGGCACCGACGGGAAACCGCCGGTGCCTTTTTCTTTTCGACGCGCCGTGGTGCTTCGTAGGTTGGGTGGAGGCGCAGCCGCAACCCAACAGCGTTTACCGGGCGAGGTCTGTTGGGTTCCGCTTCCGCTCCACCCAACCTACGTTTCCTCGTTCACCCCTCCACGATTTCGCCGGCGCGGTAGCCCTGGGCGTAGAGCAGGGCCGTCAGGTCGCCGTGGTCCACGCGGGCGCGGGCCTGGGCGGCGACGGTCGGCTTGGCGTGGTAGGCCACACCCAGCCCGGCGGCCAGTAGCATCGGCAGGTCGTTGGCGCCGTCGCCCACCGCCATGGTCTCCGGCGTCGGGACGCGGCGCTCGCCGGCGTAGGCGAGCAGGGCTTCCAGCTTGCTGTCCTTGTCCAGGATCGGTTCGACCACCGCGCCGGTCATGGTGCCGTCCACCACCTCCAGCACGTTGCCGCGGTCGTCGTCGAAGCCGACCCAGGTCCGCACCCGCTCGGTGAAGCAGCGGAAGCCGCCGGAGACCAGCACGCAGGTGGCGCCGTTGGCGCGCATGGTGGCGACCAGCGCCTTGGCGCCCGGCATCAGTGTGGCGCGCTGCCACACCTCGTCGATGACGCTCTCCTTCAGCCCCTTCAGCAGGGCGACGCGCTCGCGCACCGCGCCCTTGAAGTCGATCTCGCCGTTCATGGCGCGGGCGGTGATGTCGGCGATGTGCTGCTTCAGCCCGACATAGTCGCCCAGTTCGTCCAGCATCTCCTGCTCGATGATCGTCGATTCCATGTCGGCGACCAGCAGGCGCTTCTTCCGGTTGGCGGGGGCCTGGGCGATCACGTCGACGGGCAGGTCGCCGAGCGCCCGGCGCACCGCGGCCTCGGCCTGCTCCGGCGCCAGCCCGCCGAGCGCGATGTCGCAGGCCCGTCCGGGGGCCAGCCAGTCAAGCGTCACGGAGTCCGCGCCGAGCGGGCCGAGGGCGGCGCGCGCGGTCTGCGCGGTCTGCTCGTCAAGGGCGAAGGACGTGGCGGCGATCAGGGTGACGACAGCGCTCATGGGGGCGATCCTGGAGAAAGTCCTGCGGGGAGGGCGCGCGCGCTGCCTACCACAGCCGGGGCACTCCGCCAACCAATCTGGCAACCATCGTGGCATTGCATTCCGGCGGCATCCCCTGCCATACGCTGTTTCCTCAGGGAGACGGGCAGGCGCGATGACGACAGGCAGCGACACGAAGCGGGACGTGGTGGTGATCGGCGGGCCGACGGCGTCGGGCAAGTCGGGGATGGCGCTGGACATCGCCGAGGCGCTGGGCGGCACGGTGATCAACGCCGACAGCATGCAACTCTACGCCGACCTCGACGTGCTGACCGCCCGGCCCGGCCCGGCGGACCTCGCGCGCGTGCCGCACCGCCTCTACGGCGTGCTGCCGGCGAGCGAGCGCGGCTCCGCGGCGCGCTGGCGCGACATGGCTCTGGCGGAGATCGCCGCGGCGCACGCGGCCGACCGCCTGCCGGTGGTCGTCGGCGGCACCGGCCTTTACCTGCGCAGCCTGATGGAAGGCCTGAGCGCCGTTCCCGCCATCCCGGAGGAGGTCCGCCGGGCCGCCCACGCCCGCCTGCGGGAACTCGGCGGCGAAGCCTTCCGCGCGGAGCTGGTGGCCCGCGATCCGGCCTCGGCCAAGCTGAACGCCGGCGACACCACCCGCCTGACCCGCGCCTGGGAGGTGCTGGAGGCGACCGGCCACCCGCTGTCCCATTGGCAGACACGGACGGCGGAGGGCGCACCGGAGGGGCTGGCCTTCACCGTCCTGGTGCTCGACCCGCCGCGGGATGCGCTCTACGCCAACTGCGACCGCCGTTTCGTGGTGATGATGGGGCAGGGGGCGCTGGAAGAGGTGCGGCGGTTGGACGCACAGGCGCTGGATCCGGACCTGCCGGCCATGAAGGCGCTGGGCGTGCCGGAGCTGCGGCGGTACTTGCAAAACGAACTGTCCCTGGACGAAGCAATTGCGCTGGCGCAACAATCAACGCGGCGCTATGCCAAGCGTCAGGTGACGTGGTTCCGCCACCAGCTGGTGGCCCGCCCGCCGGACCCCGCCGGTGGAACCGTGCATGGCAGCCATACGGTCAATTCGCTCTATTCAGGATCGCTTAGTGAAGCAATACTGACCTATCTTGAAACGACGTTGCGTCGCTGAGCTTCAGGAGGATTTAAAGTGACGGTCGATTGGGGACACGTGTTTGCCGGCCGCGTCGCCGGCATGGGGGCCTCGGAAATCCGGGAGCTGCTGAAGCTGCTCGAACGGCCGGAGATCATCTCCTTCGCCGGCGGCATTCCGGACCCGGACTTCTTCCCGACCGCGGCCATCGCGCGTGCCTATGAGAAGATCTTCCAGTCCAACGCCGGCGCCGGCGGCGCGCTGCAGTACACGATCAGCGAGGGCTACACCCCACTGCGCGAGTGGATCTGCGCCTACATGGGCCGCCACGGCATCCAGGCGGGTCTGGACGAGGTGCTGGTCACCAGCGGCTCGCAGCAGGCGCTGGAGTTCGTCGGCAAGCTGCTGATCGGGCCGGGCGAGGCGGTGGCGGTGACGCGCCCGACCTACCTCGGCGCGCTCCAGGCCTTCTCGCCGTACGAGCCCCGCTACCTGTCCGTTCCGGGCGACGCCGAGGGGCCGGACCTCGTCGCGCTCGAGGCCGCGCTGGAGCAGAAGCCGAAGTTCTTCTACATGGTTCCGGACTTCCAGAACCCCAACGGCACGACCATCACGCTGGCCCGGCGCGAGGCGATCCTGGACCTCTGCGCCAAGCACGGCGTGCCGGTGGTGGAGGACGCCGCCTACACCGAGCTGCGCTACGACGGGGAGCGGGTGCCGCCGCTGGCCGCGCTGGACGCCGCGCGCAACGGCGGGAAGCTCACCAACGTGATCTTCTGCGGCTCCTTCTCCAAGACGATGGTCCCGGCCTTCCGCGTGGGCTGGATCAACGGCCCGGCCGAGGTGATCAACCGGCTGGTGCTGATGAAACAGGCCGGCGACCTGCACACCAGCACGATCAACCAGATCGTCCTGCACGACGTGGTGTCGCAGATCTTCGACACGCACCTCCGCCATCTGCGCACGAAGTACAAGGAGCGGCGCGACGCCATGCTCTCCGCCCTGGAGCAGTTCGCGCCGGAGGGCGTGCGCTGGACCAAGCCGGAAGGCGGCATGTTCGTCTGGATCGAACTGCCGGAGGGCACGGACGGCGTGGCCCTGCTGGCCCGCGCGATCCAGGAGGCCAACGTGGCCTTCGTCCCCGGCTCCGCCTTCCACGCCGACCGGTCGGGCAAGAACACGCTCCGCCTCAGCTTCTCCAACAACAACCCGGAGCGCATCCGGGAGGGCATCCGCCGCCTGTGCGGCCTGCTGGAAACCGTCGCGGCGTAATCACGCCCCACGCACGGATCGGCCCGAAGGCCCGTCGCCGCTGCCGCGGTGGCGGGCCTTCGGCTTTTGAGCGTTTCCAGAATGCGAAATATTCGGAAAAACTGCGGCAAAAAAGCTTTTCGATCATTCGCAAAATGGGTTGACCACCGACCGGCGGATTGTCTAGGTTGCCGATCCCGGCTTTCGCCTTTGGGAATAACCCTTTGTTTTTCCGAGGGCTGCCTGCCGGGGTTGAGCGAAGGAACAGGGCCGCCCGTGGAAAGAGGGGCCCCCATTGGAAGGTCGCAAGCTATGCCCGAACAGACGCTGACCGGCGCACAGATCGTCATCAAGTCCCTGAAGGATCAGGGCGTAGACATCATCTTCGGGTATCCGGGCGGCGCGGTACTTCCGATCTACGACGCCCTGTTCCAGCAGAACGACATCAAGCACATCCTCGTCCGGCACGAGCAGGCCGCCGTGCACGCCGCGGAAGGCTACGCGCGCTCCACCGGCAAGGTGGGCTGCGTGCTGGTGACCTCCGGACCCGGCGCCACCAACGCCGTGACCGGCCTGCTGGACGCGCTGTGCGACAGCATTCCGCTGGTCTGCCTGTCCGGCCAGGTGCCGACGCACCTGATCGGCAACGACGCCTTCCAGGAGGCGGACACCACCGGCATCACCCGTCCCTGCACCAAGCACAATTACCTGGTGAAGGACGTCAACCAGCTGGCCCGCACGCTGCACGAGGCCTTCTACGTGGCGCGCAGCGGCCGTCCCGGCCCGGTGCTGATCGACATCCCGAAGGACGTGCAGTTCGCCGACGGCACCTACGTCCCGCCGACCGAGGTGAAGCACAAGACCTACCGCCCGCAGGTCAAGCCGGAGATCGCCCGCGTCGAGGAGGCGATCGAGCTGATCGCGTCGGCCAAGCGCCCGGTCTTCTACACCGGCGGCGGCGTGGTGAACGCCGGCCCCTTCGCGGCCAAGCTGCTGACCCAGTTCGTGAAGCTGACCGGCTTCCCGATCACCTCGACCCTGATGGGCCTGGGCGCCTTCCCGGCGTCGGACCAGCAGTGGCTGGGCATGCTGGGTATGCACGGCACGTACGAGGCGAACCTCGCCATGTACAACTGCGATGTCATGATCAACATCGGCGCCCGCTTCGACGACCGCGTGACCGGCAAGCTGTCGGAATTCGCGCCGGGTTCCAAGAAGATCCACGTCGACATCGACCCCAGTTCCATCAACAAGAACGTGGCGGTGGACATCCCGATCGTGGGTGACGCCGGCGCGGTGCTGGAAGACATGATGCGCCTGTGGAAGGCCAAGCAGAAGCGCGCCGACCAGGCCGCGCTGAAGGACTGGTGGAAGCAGATCGACGGCTGGCGCGCCCGCAACTGCCTGAACTACAACCGCACGGAGTCGGTCATCAAGCCGCAGTACGCGCTGGAGCGGCTGCGCGAGGCCCTGCGCGGCAAGGAGCACTACATCACGACCGAGGTCGGTCAGCACCAGATGTGGGCCGCCCAGTTCCTGCCCTTCGACCAGCCGAACCGCTGGATGACCTCGGGCGGGCTCGGCACCATGGGCTACGGCCTGCCGGCGGCCATCGGCGCGCAGCTGGCCCACCCCGACGCCATCGTCGTGGACGTGTCGGGCGAGGCCTCCTTCCTGATGAACATGCAGGAGATCGGCACCGCCGTGCAGTACCGCGCGCCGGTCAAGATCTTCATCCTGAACAACAAGTACATGGGCATGGTCCGCCAGTGGCAGGAGCTGCTGCACGGCTCCCGCTACTCCAACAGCTATTCGGAGGCGCTGCCCGACTTCGTGAAGCTGGCGGAGGCCTGGGGCTGCGTCGGTCTGCGCGCCACCACGGTGGCCGAGGTGGACGAGGTGATCGAGAAGATGCTGGCGGTCACCGACCGTCCGGTCATCGTCGACATCGCCGTGGACCCGAAGGAGAACTGCTTCCCCATGATTCCCGGCGGCAAGGCCCACAACGAGATCCTGTTCGGCCCGGAGGACAGCCCGTCCAACGCCACGCCGGAAGACGGCATGGTGCTGGTCTGATCGCGGCGACCTGGACAAACGGATAAAGGCCCTCTGGCGGAGTACGGATCGTGGAAGAGAAGATCGAGAAGCACACCATCGCCGTGCTGGTGGACAACGAACCGGGCGTGCTCGCCCGCGTGATCGGGCTGTTCTCGGGCCGCGGCTACAACATCGAAAGCCTGACGGTGGCGGAGGTGAACAACGCCGACCACCTGTCGCGCATCACGCTGGTCACGTCGGGCACCCGCATGGTGGTGGAGCAGATCAAGGCCCAGCTCGACCGCCTCGTGCCGGTGCACAAGGTCCACGACCTGACCGACGACGGCCCGGCGGTAGAGCGCGAGCTGGCGCTGCTGAAGGTCGCCGGCACCGGCGAGAAGCGCATCGAGGCGCTGCGCCTGGCCGACATCTTCAAGGCGAAGGTGGTGGACGCCACGCTCACCTCCTTCGTGTTCGAACTGACCGGCACGACGGCCGAGGTCGACGACTTCGTCGGCCTGATGGCCCAGCTCGGCCTTGTCGAGGCCAGCCGCACCGGCGTCGTCGCCATGTCGAAGGGAGCCGCCGGCTTCTGAGTCCGGGTCGCGCCGCCGCCCGTTCTCGTCTAGGATGAACGGGCGGCTGCGCGCCAGGAGACGGTCATGAAGATGCTGTCCATCGAGGAAGCCCGGGATCAACTCGCAAAGCTCGTCGAAGAGGCGAAGCGGGGCGAGGAGGTCTACATCGTCGAAAACGGAACCGCCGTTCTGCGGCTTCAGCCGGTTGAAAAGCGTTTGCCGATGTTCGATGGGCGGCCGGTCACTCCCGAAGAGCGGAAGGCCGCTTGGCAGCGCCTTCGCGCGAGCATGGAGCGTGGCTTCCCAAATCCAGTCGGACGTTTCTCCAGGGACGAGATCCACGAGGAACGCATCGAAGAACTGGAGCGGCGGCGCCGTCAGCATTCGGGTCGGCATTCGGAATGAGAGTCAGTTTCGACACTAACCTGCTGTGCTACGCGTTCGACCATCGGGAACCGACCAAACGCGCTTTGGCGCAGTCGTTCCTCGAACGGGCTCTTCAGGCGGATTGCGTGCTGGCGCAGCAAGCTCTCGCCGAGTTTTACGCGGTCGCAACACGGAAACTGTCCCTGTCGAGCGCGGAGGCGCGATCGTATGTGGAGGATTTCCAGCGGTCGTTTGCCGTCGAATGCGCCAGCCAGGACTGCCTCGCTTCGGCCATGTCTGCCCATCGCGACCACGGGATCCAATTCTGGGACGCGATGCTGTGGGCAACCGTGCAGAAAGCCGGATGCGACATCCTGCTGTCCGAGGATGGGCAGGACAGCCGCCGGCTTGGAAACGTTCTGATCGTCAATCCATTCCTGGTAACCAACCGCGAAATTCTTGACGCGGCCCTTCCGCCGGTGGAGTAATTCCGCTGCGCAAAACTCGCACCACCAGATCGAAAAATCCAAGGAAGCACACCATGCGCGTCTATTATGATCGTGATGCCGACGTCAACCTGATCAAGGGCAAGAAGGTCGTCATCGTCGGCTACGGCAGCCAGGGCCACGCCCACGCCAACAACCTGCGTGACAGCGGCGTGAAGGACGTGCGCATCGCCCTCCGCCCGGGTTCGGCCACCATCAAGAAGGCCGAGGCCGCCGGCTTCACGGTCATGTCCCCGGCCGAGGCCGCCGCCTGGGCCGACGTGGTGATGATCCTCACCCCGGACGAACTGCAGGCCGACCTGTACCGCGACGACCTCGCCCGGAACCTGAAGCAGGGCGCGGCGATGGCCTTCGCGCACGGCCTGAACGTGCACTTCAACCTGATCGAGCCGCGCGCCGACCTCGACGTGTTCATGATCGCGCCGAAGGGCCCGGGCCACACCGTCCGCGGCGAGTACCAGCGCGGCGGCGGCGTGCCCTGCCTGGTGGCCGTTCACCAGAACGCCTCGGGCAACGCGCTGGACATCGCCCTGTCCTACGCCTCGGCCATCGGCGGCGGCCGCGCCGGCATCATCGAGACCACCTTCAAGGAAGAGTGCGAGACCGACCTTTTCGGCGAGCAGGCCGTGCTCTGCGGCGGCCTGACCGAGCTGATCAAGGCCGGCTACGAGACGCTGACCGAGGCCGGCTACGCCCCGGAGATGGCCTATTTCGAGTGCCTGCACGAGGTGAAGCTGATCGTCGACCTCATGTATGAGGGCGGCATGGCCAACATGCGCTACTCGATCTCCAACACCGCCGAGTATGGCGACTACAAGACCGGCCCGCGCATCATCACCCCGGAAACCAAGGCCGAGATGAAGCGCGTCCTGGAGGACATCCAGACCGGCCGCTTCGTCCGCGACTGGATGCTGGAGTGCAAGGCCGGCCAGCCGTCCTTCAAGGCCATCCGCCGCCGCAACGCCGAGCACTCGATCGAGCAGGTCGGCGAGAAGCTGCGCGCCATGATGCCCTGGATCGCCGAGCGCCGCCTCGTCGACAAGAGCAAGAACTAAGCCGTTCTTGGTTTTGGGTCAGGAAAAGCGCGCCGCAAGGCGCGCTTTTTCGTTATGGCCCGTAGGTTGGGTGGAGCGCAGCGAAACCCAACAGTGCTCGCACGGCGACCTGTGTTGGGTTGCGCTGGCGCTCCACCCAACCTACGAAATCGTTGGAATCACTTCCCGCCGCCCTCCGCCGTGGTCATCTTCGGCAGCTTCTCGGCGATGCCGTAGAGCGTCTCCCGTCGGCGGATTTCGGCGAAGACATCGTCGGGCGTGATGCCCATGGCGGCCCACAGGACGGACAGGTTGTAGAGCAGGTCGGCGCTTTCGTTCACCACGCCCTGGCGGTCGTCGTTCATGGCGTCCAGCGCCACCTCGACCGCTTCCTCGCCCACCTTCTTGGCGATCTTCTTCGGCCCGGCCGCGAACAGCCGCGCCGTGCGGGATGAGGACGGGTCCATCCCCTGGCGTTCCAGGATCGCGGCGTAGAGGCGGATCAGGTCGTCGGACATGACGGGGCCGGGCAGCCTGTGGTTGATCGAATAACCTGACGGTTCCAACCGGCTATTTCCATTCCCCAAGCGGCTGGCACCTTTTTCTGCGGCACCGAGTCGCAACGGGCATCCACGGATTCCATCAGCCGGCGTCGCGGGAGCGGTCGGCCTTCGGCCGTTCCTCCAGCAGCGGGCGGCCGGTCGACACGAAATGCACCACCTCCGCGATGTTGGTGGCGTGGTCGCCGATACGCTCCAGGCTCTTGGCGATGAACAGCAGGTGCATGTTCGGCGTGAACAGGCCCGGCTCGTTCTCGGCGGAGCGGGTGATCCCCTCGCAGATGCTTGTGTACAGCTCGTCCACCTCGTCGTCGGTGCGCCAGACCCCCATGGCCATCTCGACGTCGTTGTCCACATAGGCGTCGATGGCGGTGGTCAGCCGCTGGCGCACCAGCCGGCCAAGGTTCGGCAGGGCGTGTGTCGCGGAGGTCTCCGGATAGCCGGCGATGGCCGCGGCGCGCCGGGCGGTGTTGGCGGCGTGGTCGCCGACCCGCTCCAGGTTGCCGGCGATCTTCAGCGCGGCGATCACCTCGCGCAGGTCGTCGGCGACCGGCTGGCGCAGCACCAGCATGCGCATGCAGTTCGCCTCGATCTCATGTTCGAACGAGTCGAGGCGGGCGTCGGACTCCACGATGGCGCGCGCGAGGTCCGGGTTGCGCTGGGCGATGCAGGCCAGCGCCTCGTCGATCTGGGTTTCCGCCGCGCCGGCCATCTGCACGATGCCGGACTTCAGCCGCTTCATCGCGTCTTCGAAGGCGGAGACGATGTGCGGGGCGGGGTTCCTCATGGGGTGGACCTTTCGGCGGCGGGCCTGCCGGCTCCGGCCCTGGCGGGGCCGACGCGGCGGGGCGGAAAATCGCGGAACCGTACAATGCCGGGCCCGCCAAGGCCAGCCCTCTCCTTGCCGGGCAACCGCGGCACGCGCGGTTGATTTCGTCCCCCGGCGATGGCAGAACGCACCCGCAGCAAAGACGCCCTCCCTCTCCCCGACGCAACACGGATGCCGCCGCCATGATCGAACGCCGTTTCGAGCAGATCATCTTCGCCAGCCGCTGGATCCTCGCGCCCTTCTACCTGGGGCTGGTCATCTCGCTGGTGATGCTCCTGGTAAAGTTCCTGCAGGAGATCCTGCACATCGTCCCGCATGTGCTGGAGATGCAGGAGAAGGATGTCCTTCTGGCGGTGCTGACGCTGATCGACCTGTCGCTGGCCGGCAACCTTCTGCTGATGGTGATCTTTTCCGGCTACGAGAATTTCGTGTCGAAGATCGACGTCGCCAACCACGAGGACCGCCCGGACTGGATGGGCAAGGTCGACTTCGGTGGCCTGAAGCTGAAGCTGATCGCCTCCATCGTGGCGATCTCGGGCATCCACCTGCTGAAGGGCTTCATGAACATCGACCACACGAACAGGGACGAGCTGATGTGGATGGTCATCATCCACATGACCTTCGTGCTGTCGGGCGTGCTGCTGGCCCTGATGGACCGGCTGGAAGGCGACCATCACGGCGCCAAGATCGCCAAGGCGGGCGAGCCGAAAAACGAGCATCACTGATGCGCGCCGCCCGCGCCCGGATGTGCCCGGCGGCGCACCCGGAACGGTCCACAAAGCCGTTGCGGCGGGGTCTGAATCGGCCTAGAGATACCGCCCTGCGCAGGCAGGGCCGATGGCCGGCCGGCGGAGCCTTCGGCCTCTGCTGTTGACGGAAAATTAACCCTGTTCGGCCAGTGTGACGGGCACCGGAGCACGGCGGATCGCCGGCACTTCGGGGCCTGACGGTCCCCTGAGGGACTGGTCCTTTCCGAAGGCCGGTTCTCCATGGACAACCATCCGGATTGGCTGCGGCACCCGCCCCGCGGGTGGCCCCGGACCGGTTCGGTCAGGCGAGCCGGTTGCACTCTCCGCTTGAGCGCGAAGGGGCATTCGTCTATGGAACCGTTGGCGGGCGTGAGCTTCCCCACTGGGGCCTGCATGACCGTCGGCAAGGCCGTCTCAACCGCATTGAAGAGTTAGTCGGGTCCATGCTTTCCAAACTCCTCGGCGTGCTTTCCGCCGACATGGCGATCGATTTGGGGACGGCCAACACCCTGGTCTACGTCAAGGGCCGTGGCATCGTCTTGAACGAGCCCTCGGTCGTGGCCATCGCCAACGTCCGCGGCAAGAAGCAGGTGCTGGCCGTCGGCGACGAGGCGAAGATGATGCTGGGCCGCACGCCCGGCAACATCCAGGCCATCCGCCCCTTGCGCGACGGCGTCATCGCCGATTTCGAAGTCGCCGAGGAGATGATCAAGCACTTCATCCGCAAGGTGCACAACCGGCGCAGCTTCGCCAGCCCGCAGGTCATCATCTGCGTGCCGTCGGGCTCCACCGCCGTGGAGCGCCGCGCGATCCAGGAGTCGGCGGAGGCCGCCGGCGCCCGCCGCGTCTTCCTGATCGAGGAGCCGATGGCCGCCGCGATCGGTGCCGGTCTCCCGGTGACGGAGCCCACGGGCTCCATGGTCGTGGACATCGGCGGCGGCACCACCGAGGTGGCCGTGCTGTCGCTGGGCGGCATCGTCTATTCGCGCTCCGTGCGCGTGGGCGGCGACAAGATGGACGAGGCCATCATCGGCTACATCCGCCGCACCCACAACCTGCTGGTCGGCGAAGGCTCGGCGGAGCGGATCAAGAAGGAAATCGGGTCGGCCTGCCCGCCGGAAGACGGCGAGGGCCGCATCCTGGAGATCAAGGGCCGCGACCTGATGAACGGCGTGCCCAAGGAGCTGATCATCTCCGAGCGGCAGATTGCCGAGTCCCTGGCGGAGCCGGTGTCGGCCATCGTCGAGGCGGTGAAGGTCGCGCTGGAGCACACCGCTCCGGAACTGGCCGCCGACATCGTCGACAAGGGCATCGTCCTGACCGGCGGCGGCGCGCTGCTGGGCAACCTGGACTTCGTGCTGCGCCACGCCACCGGCCTGCCGGTGTCGATCGCCGACGACCCGCTGTCCTGCGTCGCGCTGGGCACCGGCCGCGCGCTGGAAGAGATGAAGACGCTGCGAAACGTCTTGGTCAGCGCCTACTGATTGGTGTATTCCTCGATTGGATACCTCCAGCGCCTAGAACCCGTTTTGGAAATGGGATACTGGGGCGCTGGAGGCGGACCGCGGATCTCGACGGGAACCTGGACGGGATGATCCTGTGAAGCCTCGCACCTCCGGATCCGTCGTACGCCTCGCCGCCCCCCTGCGGGCCCTCGCGCAGCGATTCTCCTTCCTCCTGCTGGTGCTCGCCTCCATCGCGCTGATGATGGTCGGCAAGATCGACGCGCTGTCCGTGGACAACGCGCGCGCCCGCGTGACCGACGCCTTCGCCCCCATCCTGGACGCCATCTCGCGCCCCGCCGCCACCGCCGCCCATGTGGTGGAGTCGGCGGTGGAGGTGCGCAACGCGTTCGAGGAGAACCAGCGGCTGAAGGCGGAGAACGCGCGGCTCCTGCAATGGAAGCAGGCGGCGCTGCGGCTGGAGGCGGAGAACACCAGCCTGCGGTCCCTGCTGAAGGCGACGCCGGAACCCCCGTCAACCTACATCACGGCGCGCGTCATCGCGGCCCCGGGCAGTTCCTTCCTGCGCACGCTGGTGGTCACCGCCGGCCGCCGCGACGGGGTGCGCAAGGGTCAGGCCGCCATCGCCGGCGCCGGCCTCGTCGGCCGGGTGGTGGAGGTCGGGGAATGGTCGGCGCGCGTGCTTCTGCTGACCGACATCAACGCCCGCGTCCCGGTGGTGCTGGAAGGCTCCCGCCAGCGCGCGGTGATGGCCGGGGACAATTCCGACCAGACCAAGCTTTTGTACCTGCCGCCCGACGCCGCCATCCAGGTGGGCGAGCGGGTGGTGACCTCCGGCCATGGCGGTCAGTTCCCGCCCGGCCTCGCGGTGGGCGTCGTCTCCTCCGTTGGGGAGCGGGGCGTGCGGGTCCAGCCGAACGTGGATCTGGCGCGGGTGGAGCACCTGCAACTCGTCGATTTCAACATGCCCGGGGCCGAGACGGAACCGTCGCACGAGACGAAGTGACGTTGACGCGGCCATGACGTTGACGCTTTGGCAGCGGCTGGACAAGACGGGCCGCAACCTGGCGCCTTTCGCCGTTACGGTGATGCTGGCGCTGATCGGTCTGGTTCCGGTCCCGGCACCCGCCTATGGGCCGGTGGCGCCGTTCCTGACCGCGATCGCGATCTACTACTGGGCGATCCACCGGCCGGACCTGATGCGGCCGGGGACCGCCTTTTTGATCGGGCTGCTCCAGGATCTGCTCACGGGTGGTCCGCTGGGCGTGAACGCGCTGGTGCTGGTGCTGATCCACTGGACGGTGATGAACCAGCGCCGGGTGCTGATGGCCAGCAGCTTCGGCATGATGTGGGTCGGCTTCGTCCTGGTGATGCTGGGCGTGGCCTGCGTGCAATGGCTGGCCTTCTCGGCGCTGAACGCGACGGTTCTGCCGTTCAACCCGGCGCTGTTCCAGGCTCTGTTGACGGTGGCGATGTTCCCGGCCGTGGCCTGGATCCTGATCCGCGTCCACCGCGCCTTCCTGCAGGGATGATGGGCTGTTGAGTTCCATGGACCGCGATACCGACCGTTACCGCCTCCTGACGCGCCGCGCCGCGGTGCTGGGCGGCATCAAGCTCGCCGGCCTGGCGACGCTGGTCGGCCGGCTCTATTACCTCCAGGTCGTGGAGTCGGCGCGCTACACCATGCTGGCGGAGGAAAACCGCATCACCCTGCGGCTGGTGGCGCCGTCCCGCGGCACGATCGTGGACCGTTTCGGCACGCCGCTGGCCCAGAACCAGCAGAACTACCGCGTCGTCGTGGTGTCGGAGCGCACGCGCAACATCCAGGACACGCTGGACAAGGTCTCCAAGATCGTCCCGCTGACCGACGGCGACCGCCGCCGCGTGATGCGGGAGCTGCACCGCAAGCGCCGCTTCGTGCCCGTGACCGTGCGCGAGAACCTGACCTGGGAGCAGGTCGCCACCATCGAGATGAACACGCTGGACATCCCGGGCGTGGCGATCGAGGTGGGCGAAATCCGCCATTACCCCTATGCCGACGCCACCGCGCACATCCTGGGCTACGTCGGCGCCGTGTCGGAGGCGGAGCTGAACGGCGACCCCGTGCTGTCGCTGCCGGGCTTCCGCATCGGCAAGGCGGGCATGGAGAAGTTCCACGAGAAGGCGCTGCGCGGCACCGCCGGCACCAGCCAGCTGGAGGTGAACGCCATCGGCCGCGTCATCCGCGAGCTGTCGCGCGACGAGGGCCAGCCCGGCCGCGAGGTTCAGCTGACCATCGACATCGGCCTGCAGAAGTTCGTGCAGCAGCGCCTGTCGCAGGAGGTCAGCGCGGCGGCCGTGGTGATGGACGTGCACACCGGCGGCATCTACGCCCTGTGCTCCCACCCCAGCTACGACCCCAACCAGTTCACCATGGGCATCAACGCCGAACTGTGGGAAGAGCTGCTGTCCAACCCGGCGACTCCGCTGAACAACAAGGCGGTGGCCGGCCAATTCCCGCCAGGCTCCACCTTCAAGCCGGTGGTCGCGCTGGCCGCGCTGGAATCGGGCATCGTCAGCCGCAGCCATTCGGTCTTCTGTCCCGGGCACATGGATCTGGGCGACCACCGCTTCCACTGCTGGAAGAAGGGCGGGCACGGCACGGTGGATGTGGTCGGGGCGCTGCGCCATTCCTGCGACGTGTTCTTCTACGACGTGGCCCGGCGCATCGGCATCGACCGCATCGCGGAGATGGCGAACCGCTTCGGCATGGGCGTGCCGACCGGGCTCGACCTGCCGCACGAACGCGGCGGCCTGATCCCCTCGGTGGAGTGGAAGAAAGGCGCTCTCGGCAAGCCCTGGTCGCCCGGCGAGTCGCTGATCGCGGCCATCGGCCAGGGCTATGTGCTGTCCACGCCGCTCCAACTCGCCCTGATGACCGCGCGGCTGGCCAACGGCGGCTTCGGCGTGAAGCCGCATTTGACCAAGCAGATCAAGAACCTGATGACCGAGGCCTCCTCCTGGCCGGCGCTGGGGCTGAAGAAGGAGAACCTCGACCTCGTCATGCGCGGCATGTTCGAGGTGACCAACGCCCCGAACGGCACGGCCTACAAGTCGCGCATCACCGAACCCGGCTTCGAGATGGCCGGCAAGACCGGGTCGGCCCAGGTCCGCCGCATCACCATGGCGCAGCGCAACGCCGGCCTGAAGAAGCAGGAGGAGATGCCCTGGCGCGACCGCGACCATGCGCTGTTCATCTCCTACGCTCCGGTCAGCGCGCCGCGCTACGCCTGCTCGGTCTTCGTGGAGCATGGCGGCGGCGGTTCGACCGCGGCGGCGCCCATCGCGCGCGACATCCTGCTGGAAACGCAGAAGCGCGATCCCGGCCGCGCCGCCGTCGCCGAAGGCGTCCCACCCCCGGTCCCGCCGCTCGACCGCACGCGCGGGTGAACGCGCGGGCTGCGTAGGTCGGGTGGAGGCGAAGCCGCAACCCAACAGCGCGATTCATGGTGAGAATGTCGGGCTGCGCTGCGCTCCACCCGACCTACGGGCTCACACAATCCCCAAGCGTTCCAGCACGGGGATGCGCCGCCGGGTGAAGCTGCCGAAGCGTCCGCGCAATTCCGCGAGGTTTTCTTCGGCGGTGGCAAGCCGCACGCCGTCGCGCGACAGGGCCAGCCCGTCGGCGGACAGGCGCTCCCAGGCGAAGGCGGCCGGGTCGAGGTTGCGGCGTTGCGCCAGCAGGAACAGCGCCTCGACACGCGACACCGCAACACCCGACCCGATCACGGGGGAGGCGAGGGTGCCCAGCGCGTCGTCGGTGCGGTTGCGGTCCAGCACCGCGGCGTTGAAGCGGTCGGTGTGGTTCTTGCGCTCCGCCAAGCCGCTTTCCGGCAGGGCGGGGGAGGCCAGCGCCAGGCTGGTCAGCATCATCAGCGCGCGCAGCACCGCGTCCTCGCCGTGGCGGGCGAGGGCGGGGAGGGCCGTCAGTTCCTCCAGCGACGGCACGCCGCCGGCCAGGGCTTCGGCGAGAGGGCCGTAGAGGTCGGGCGGGAAGGGGATGCGGCCCACCGGGGTGATCGCCACCTCCGGTACGTCCTCGGCCGGGACCAGCAGGGTGAAGCGCGTGGCGCGCAGCCTTTCCCTGCGCTCAGCCGGCGTCAGCCGCTCCGCCCCCTTCACGAACAGGTCGCGGCGGAAGGCGCGGTTGGTCAGCACGTCGCGCAGCGTCTCGCGGTAGGCCGGGTCGCGCACCTCCTGGATCAGGGCGATGGCGTTCGGGTCCAGCGCCAGCTCGTCGATCTGCTCCATGGGCACGGACGGGCCGGCGAAGTCCAGCTTTGCCCCGGCCAGTTCCCGCGCCACGTCGGCGTGGTAGAAGGCGGTCCAGTCGCTGTTCAGGTATTCGTGCGCGATGTAGTTGGGCGACTTGCGGGCCAGTGACTCCAGCCGCGCCGGCACCTCGTCCGCCTGCCGGAACCAGCCGGCGTTCAGCGCGGCGAGCCGCCCGGCGAAGCCCACTGCCTGCTCGATCCGCTCCGGCAGGTCGCCGGACCGGTCGGCCGTGTGCTCCACCAGGATGCGGCGCAAGGGCATGTAGGCCAGCGTGCCGGGCAGGGCGTTGTAGCTGACGAAGACCAGCCCGCCGGGCTTCAGCCGGCGGCGCAGCAGGTCGACCAGGATCGCCCGGTTCTCCGCGCTGACCCAGGACCAGACGCCGTGCAGGGCGACCATGTCCAGGTCCTTGGCCCCGGTCGTGGCCCCGGTTGCTGCATAATCGGCGAAGCTCTCCTCCAGGAAGGCGGCGTTGTCGAGCCCGGCCTCGGCGGCGAGGCGCTGGGCGCCGGCGATGTGGGCGGGGTTGAAGTCCACCGCCTCGAACCGCGCGGTGGGGTGGGCGGCGGCCAGCACGGCGCTGCTGACCCCGTGGCCGCAGCCCAGTTCCGCGTAGGCGAAGGCGCCGTCCAGCTCCGCCGGCGGACGCCAGCCGCGCAGCAGCAGGGCGAAGGACAGCAGCGACGGCGACAGCTCCCGATAGAAGGCGCGGATGTAGTCGATCCCGCCCACATACCCCTCGGTCCAGCCCGTCATGCTCAGCCCCTCCATCGCACTCCGCTGGGTGATATCGCCGGTCGCCGGGCCTGTCAAAACAAGGCGGATCCCAAGCCGATCGAGGCCAACCCAAGGATGGATCCGGGGCCGAAACGGACCCGTCAAAAAAATGCGGGCCTATCCATTTTGGTATCGACAAGGCCGGGGGGCTTCGCTATAAACCGCGCCACACCGGCCGGGACGACGGCTTGGCCGGACGGGAAGCTAGTCGATACCGCATGGTAAAGACGACGCCTCCGCCGCCGGTGTCGATCATGTGATGGGCGCATAGCTCAGTTGGTAGAGCAGCTGACTCTTAATCAGCGGGTCCAAGGTTCGAGTCCTTGTGCGCCCACCATCACATGGTCCTGGGAATGGGCGCATAGCTCAGTTGGTAGAGCAGCTGACTCTTAATCAGCGGGTCCAAGGTTCGAGTCCTTGTGCGCCCACCATTCCCTCCCCAAAGCACCAAGAGCACCGCACACAAACAAGGCCGCCGTCGAGCGGCCTTTTGTGCGTTTGCGTCCCGCCTATTCGGCCGGGGCGGTGGCGTTGGCAGATGCGTCGGCGCGACGCGGCACCAGCAGGTTCGCCGTCATCACCTGCACCGTCTCATCGTCCTGGTTGAAGGTCGTGGTGCGGACGCGGGCGATGCCGCGGTCCGGCCGCCTTTCGGAAACACGGACCTCCAGCACCTCGCTTTCGATGCGCAGCGTGTCGCCGGGCCGTGTGGCCTTGGGCCAGCGAAGCTCCTCCACCCCCATGCCGACGAAGCCGCCGGCCAGGCGGCCCTCGCCGTTCACGATCATGCGCATGGTCAGCCCGGCGGTGTGCCAGCCGCTCGCCGCCAGCCCGGTGAACACGGTGTCCTTGGCCGCCTCCGCGTCGAGGTGGAACGGCTGCGGGTCGAACTGCCGGGCGTAGGCGACGATGTCCTCCGCCGTCACCGTCACGGGGCCACCGGCGAAGCGGTCGCCGGGCGTCAGGTCGTCGAGATAGCGCATGGGGCGGGCGTCTCCCAAATGTGGCAATGGGGATGGGGCAGGTCTGCAGGGCCATCGCAGGTGGAGCCCGGAGTCCAGGCGCAGGGCGTCCTCATCCGCCGAGCGAATGAAGCACCGTGAAACGTTATGAAACATGAGCGGCGATGGTGTTTCATGGCGGCTCCCTTCCAGCTCCATAGGTTTTGTATCCTACAGAACTCGGGGGCGTGAGGCAACAGGGCGGGATTGGAACAGGTCGGGCCATCGCCTCCGCCGGGGGCCAGACCCTGGGATCGGAAGGAACGGGGGAGGCGGTGGCCTCCGCGGCGGCGGTGCTGGTCGATGCGGCCTGCGGTCGGCCCAGACAAAACTATAAGGCAACCAAAAAACATCGACGCCGCAGGATGGACCTGCGGCGGACGAATTCGACGGTGAGGCTGGACGTGGACGGCTATTCCGCGGCCGTGCTGGCCATGCGCGACCGCACGGGCACCGGCTGGTTGCCGCGATAGTCCTGAAGCCGCGTGGCCCGCAGGCCGCGCATGCCGTGGCTGTCGATCAGCCGCTGCCAGGACAGGAACTCCTCGACCGACAGGGTGTAGCGACGGCATGCCTCCTCGAGGCTGATCAGCCCCGAGCGCACACCCGCCACAACCTCCGCCTTGCGCCGCATCACCCAGCGCTTGGTGTCGGGCGGGGGCAGGTCGTTTTCCGTCATCGGCCGTCCTGCTGGACCGATGATCGACGCTCCACTGGAGCCATCGTCGCTTAATTCAAGCTCGCGAGATGACATGCGCGGACGCTCCACCATCAGCAGTGTATTCCACGATTTCGTGGTAACCTACCCCTTCTCCGCTTAACAAAAACCTAAACGATAGGGTTAATGTTGCGCGCGTAAAGCATTGAAGGCGGTGGCGCTTTTGCCCGTTCCCGGGCGGCTCCGGCCCCGCCGCCACGCCAATTCGTCAAGGCGCGGCGCGTGTTGGGCGGTGCTGCGGTTGCGGCGGGGAGCCCGGCAAGCCCGGCCCGGGGAAAAAGCTGCCGGGCAGGAATTTCGCCGAAGTCTGAATTTTCAATAGACTTTCGTCACATCGGACAGCGGGATGTCCTGGCTGCCGACGCTGACCACCGTCTCGCCGTCCTTGTTGGCGCCGACGCCGTTGACGACGCCGAAGGTGTAGGTGGTCGCCTTGATGATGTCGTCCTTCTTGTCCGACACCGGGGCGATGTTCAGGCGGTAGGTGCCGGGCTGCACCGCGTTGCCGCCGTTGTCCTTGAAGTCCCAGTTCACGACGTGCTTCTCGCCGGCCTTGGTCTCGCCGGTCATGGACCGCACGGTGCGCCCCTGGCTGTCCAGGATGTCCACGCGCACCGACTTCGCCTCCTTCTCCAGCTCGTAGGCGAGCGGCGCCTGGGTCATGCCCTGCGTGTAGTCGAAGCCGTCGCCCTTGAAGCTGATCGTGCGGCCGAGATAGGCGAGGTTGGTCGACGCGGTGGAGGCGCCCTGCAGCTTCAGCAGCTTGTCCAGCCGGCTGTTGGTGCCGATGTTCTGCTCCACGTTGGCGAAGTCGACCAGCTGCCGCGTCATGTCGTTGGTGTCCATCGGCTTCAGCGGGTCCTGGTTCTGCATCTGCGTGGTCAGCAGCTTCAGGAAGCTCTGGAAATTGTCGCCGAGGCCGGTCGCCGCCTTGTCCAACGCCTGCTCGTCCGTCGACTTCGGCGTGCCGGACGAGTTGGTCGTCTTGTTCGTCGTGTTGTTGGTCTTGGTGGTGCTGTTGGTGTTCCAGCTGCTGCCGTAGTCGGTGTTGGTCGTGGCCATGGCGGGTGTCCTTCGGCGTTGCTGGATCGGGCGGTGCGGGTCACGCGTGCCCGATTTAGGCGTGGAGATCGACGCGGCCGGGGGCCAGCGTGACGGTGTAGGCGGCCTTCACATCCTCGACCTCATCCCCGCCGCCGGAGCCGCCGCGGCCGCGCCGGCCATAGCCGCCGCCCTGGCGTCCCTCGTCCTGGAACGGGTTTCCGCCCTCGCCGCGCAGGCTGAAGTTGAGGCTGTTGCTGTCCGCCTTCAGCCCGGCGTCTTGCAAGGCCCGTTCCAGATTGCGGCTGTCGCGCTGCAAAAGCTCCAGGGTCTGGGCTTTCTCCACGGCGACCTGGGCGCTGACCCGGCCGTCCGACGCGATCTCCAGACGGATGTCGATGCGGCCAAGCTCGGTCGGGCGCAGGTTGATGGTGAAGCTGTCGTTGCCGTCCGCGACGTTCTTACGCATGTGGACGGCCACCTGCTCCTGCACACCCATCGGCAGGCCGGCCGACCCGCGCGAGGGGCGCAGGTGCGCCAGGGCGGCCGGCGCGTCCACGCCCGCGGCGGCGCGCGGCGCCTCCATGGCGGCGATGGCCGGGTGCGTCGCGGTGGTGGAGGCGCCGTCGGCCGGCTTCGCGGCGTCCGGCGCGGCCGCGCCGTCACCCTTCGCGGCCTCGGCCGCGGCGGCGAGGAAGGCGGACTGGGCCGTTCCCTTCGCCGAGTCGGGGCTCGGCGGCGCGGGCTGGGCCTGCATCGCGGCGTTGTTCGGGGTCTGGCCGTCGCCCTTGGCACCGGCGTCGGACTCGCCCTTGCCGCCGCCCTTCGCCGCGGCCTTCGCCTTCGCCGCGGCGGCCAGTTCCGCCAGCGACTGGGGAAGGGGGGTGTCGTCGGACGGCAGGGCGGTCACGGCCCCATCCCCGTCCGTGGCCCCATCCGCCGTTCCGGTCGCCGCGCCATCCGCCGTCGCAACCTTGGCGTCAGTCGCCGCGCCGGTCGCCGCGGCGGAGGCCTTGGCCTCGGCGCCCGCCGCTTCGGCAGCCTTGGCGAGCGCCGCCTTGAGATCCTCCGGCTTCAGGCCGTCGCCGCGTTGCGGAAGGTTGCCGGTATTGACGCCGGCGGCCTTGCCGGCGCCGTCAGCGGACTCTGCCGCCGCCGCGCCGTCCCCGGCCTGGGGCTGCGTGGACGGTGTCCCCGCCGTCGCGCCAGCCAGGGCGGCCTGCTGCGCTGCGGCCAACTGCTCCACCCCCAATTGCGCTGGGGTGAGCGGAATGGCCGCGTCCTGGGCGGAACTGACCGGGTCGGTCTGCGCCGTCGCGGCATCCGCCGTGTCGCCGGCCCCCGGATCATCCGCCGCGGCTCCCGGCGCCATGGCGAGCCCCAAGGCCAGCGCGGCGTTGCTGTCGGTCACCGTGCAGGACTGGTCCGCGGAAACGACGGTGACCGTGGTTTCGGTGATGGTGAGGTCGACCTCCACCACGACCGCCTCACCATCGTCCTGGTCCTCGGCCTCGTCCGTTCCGCCGCCGTCCTCGGACGCGGCATCGGTCCGCGGAGCGGCGGCGCCCGTGCCGTCCTGCGAGGCGGCCGCCGCAGCCGCGTCCGCGTCGTCGTGGTCGGCGTTCCGGGCGTCCTTGTCCTTGGCGCCTTTCGCGGCCTTTCCGTCCTTGGCCGCCTTCGCGTCGTTGGCCGCCGCGGCGTCCTTGGAGTCCGCCTTCGGGTCCTTGCGGGCCGGCGCATCCGCCTTGTCGGCGACCGGCCGCTCGGCGTTGCGCGGGAGGGCGTCCGCCGCAGCGTCCTTGGGATCCGCCTTCGGCTCGGGCCGCGGCGGCTCCTCCCGGCGCACGGCCTGCGGCGCGGCAGCGGCGGCCGGGCGGGGCCGTGCCGGCTCCAGGCGTGCGGCGCGCGTTTCGGCCGCGCGCGAAACAGCCGCCTTCCGGTCGGCGGCCTTGCGGTCGGCCGCTTCGGCGGCGGCCTGCTCCTGGTCGCGCTTGCGGGCCGCGGCGTCGCTGAGGATGCGGTCCATCATCGACGCGAACGCGTCGGTGCGGGCGCTTCCGCCCTGGTGGGCACCCTGGCTGGCGGCTTGGCCGGACGCCTGGCTTTGGGCAAGGCTGTCGAACGCGGACGCGATCTTCGAGGGGATGTCCATGGGCCAGGTTCCTTGCGGCAGCAACGCTTCCCCGGGACTAAGCAACTCTGGGGCCAAGTGGGGAAGACGCGGGCTCCCGGTATTTCGCCGAAAATCCGCCGCCGGCCGGCGGTGCCCGGCAGTTCCCGCCGGGGGGCGGCAAAATCCGCCGGGTCGGCCCTGCCGTTTCTGCCGCGCGGAGACCGTACGCGGAAACGGAAAAGGGGCCGCCCGTGTAAGGCGGCCCCTCTCTCACGTCCGTGGACGTTTCCGGCTACAGCCGCGTGTTCAGCGTGGCCGAGGTGGCCGGCCCGTGCGAGGGAACGACGTAGGTGCTGCGCGGCGGGGTGGGGGAGTTGTAGGCCACCGTCGTCACCTGGCGGGCGTGGTTGATGGCGTTGACGACCGTGTCCACCAGGATCTTCTGGGCCCCGCTGTTGCGGCGCAGGACGTCCGCGTTCTCGGCGGAGGCATCAAACAGGTCGCGCGTCGCGGCGCGCAGCTTGGCCTTGGTGTCGTCGGGCAGGTTCGCCATGCCCTCGCGGTCCACCCGCAGCAGGCGCGAGACCTCCTCGTAGACCAGCATCATCGGCTGCTTTTCCTTGGCGAGCCGCGCCAGCTCCGCGCCGGTGCAGCGGCGCTCCACCGCCTCCGCCTCGCGGCGCAGGTGGGCGCTCAGGCGGTCCATCAGCTCGATCAGGGCGCCGGCGCGCTCCTCGGCGTTCTTCGGCAGGTTGGCGGTCGGGGCCTTCTTGCCGGGCTGCGGGAAACGGACATCGACCTTATCCATGGTTGACCTCCTGGGCGCGCAGAAGCTCGCGGTAGACCTGGTCGGCGATGCCGAAGCCGCCGCGGCTGTTGACCTGCTTGGCGTATTGTTCGGTGAGCATGGAGCGGAACATCTCTTCCCCGTGCCCGCCGCCGAAGGTCTCGTCCACCTCGATGCCGTCGAACATGTGGCCCAGCATCTGGGAGACGAAGACGTTCTCGAAATCGTCGGCGGCCTTGCGGATCTGGGCGTGGGTTTGGGCGCGCTTGCCGGGATCCGCCTTGCTCTCGTCCAAAGCCGCGGCCCGGGCGCCCTGCGCCGCGCGCTCGGCCAGCGTCGGCATGCGCGGGGTGGGAAGGCTGGGGAGGGGGAGGGCCGTGTCCATCAGATCACCTCGATTTCCGCTTGCAGGGCTCCGGCGGCCTTGATCGATTGCAGGATGGCGATCATGTCGCGCGGGCCCACCCCCAGCGCATTCAAGGATTGTACCAACTCCTGGAGCGTCACCCCGGCATTCATCACGCCGAGGCGGTTGTTGGACTGGTCGTCCACCTGGATGTCGGTGCGCGGCACCACGGCGGTCTGGCCCTGGCTGAAGGGGCCGGGCTGGCTGACCTGCGGCGTCTCGGTCACGCGGATCGTCAGGTTGCCCTGGGCGATGGCGACGGTGGAGATGCGCACGTTTTCGCCCATCACGATCACGCCGGACTTCTCGTCCACCACCACGCGGGCGACCTGGTCGGGGGTGATGCGCAGCTGCTCGATCTCGGTGATCAGGCCGACGATGTCGCCGCGGCGCGCTTCCGGCACGGTCAGCAGGACCGACGACGGGTCGGTGGCCTGCGCCCGGTTGCCGCGCAGCTGCATGTTGATGGCGGTCGCCACGCGCTGGGCCGTGGTGAAGTCGGGGTTGCGCAAGGACAGGCGCAGCACCGGCAGCTCCGCCAGCGAGAACTGGATCTCGCGCTCGACAATGGCGCCCGAGGAGATGCGGCCGGCCGTCGGCACGCCGCGCGTCACGCTGGCGCCCTGGCCCTGGGCGGAGAAGCCGGACACGGCGATCGGCCCCTGGCCCACGGCGTAGACCTCGCCGTCGGCGCCCAGCAGCGGGGTGACCAGCAGCGTGCCGCCCAGCAGGCTCTTGCTGTCGCCCATGGCCGACACGGTCACGTCGATGCGCGTGCCCTGGGCGGCGTAGGGCGGCAGGGTCGCGGTCACCATCACCGCCGCCACGTTCTTGGTGCGCAGGTTGGTGCCGCGGGTGTTGACGCCCATCCGCTCCAGCATGCCGACCAGGCTCTGCTCGGTGAAGGGCGAGTTGTTCAGGCTGTCGCCCGTGCCGTTCAGGCCGACCACGAGGCCGTAGCCGATCAGCATGTTGTCGCGCACGCCCTCCACGTCCACGACGTCCTTGATCCGCGCCGACGAGGCGGCGGCATGATGCGGCAGCGCGACGATCGCGGCGATCAGCAGGGCGGCGAGGAAGCGATACAGGGCGGCGGCGCTGGTCGGCATGACGGGGGCACTCCACAACGGGTGTCCCGGTCCTTACAAAAGCCGTGCCAGACCCACGGGGCGCAGATCAACCAAGGGGAGGCGGTGCCACTTCCCCGGGCGCGATGGAAAAGTCCGGAAAAACGCACCGCGGATCACCGCTTTGTGTCACACAAACAGGGCAATTTTTGCCGGATTGCGGCAAGCCTTGACCAGATGTTAATGTCAATCCATCTAGAGTGTCAGCATTACCGAAACCGGTTGCACGGAACATGAAAGTCGAAGGCCCCGGAAAACTTCGCGGCAGCTCCTCGGTCCGGCGCACCGGAAAGTCCGAGGGGGCGTCCGGCGCATCCTTCTCCAAGCAGCTCGTCGGCGAGACGGGCGGTGCGGCGGGGGTGCACGCGTCGGCGCCGCTGGCCGGCATCGCCAGCGTGCTGGCGCTGCAGGAGGTCGACGACGCCGCGGCCCGCGAGTCGCGCGGCAAGATGCGCGCGGAGGACATGCTCGACAGGCTGGAGGAGATCCAGCACGGCCTGCTGGCCGGCACCCTGTCGGCGCAGAAGCTGATGGATCTCGCCAAGGTCGTCCAGTCCCGGCGCGCCCAGGTGGATGACCCCAGGCTTGCCGAAATCCTTGACCAGATCGACCTGCGCGCGCAGGTCGAGTTGGCGAAATACACGCCCTGACCGCGAAGCCTACGCCCGGCCGTTCCGCATCGGCCATCCGGCCGGGCCCGACGCGTCCGCCAAGCCTTTGCATCTCAAAGAGTTTGTTCGCGTTCCGCAGGGCGAACCGCGGGGTTGCGATTGCCGATCCGGCTACCTATACTCCGCGCCGCCCGGATCACCCTTTTGCGTTGGATGCTCTCGGATGACGTCGCCGCTTCTGCCCAAGGACTACACTCCGTCGGAAGACGAAGAGTTCATGAATCCCGTCATGCGGGAGTATTTCCGCCAGAAGCTGCTGCGCTGGCGCGCCGAGCTTCTGCAGGAATCCAACGAGACGCTGAACAGCCTCCAGGAAGGCGGCATTCAGGAGCCGGACATCGCCGACCGCGCGTCGGCGGAAACCGACCGCGCGTTGGAACTCCGCACCCGCGACCGTGAGCGCAAGCTGATCTCCAAGATCGACGCGGCGCTGGAGCGGCTCCAGAACGGGGAATACGGCTACTGCGAGGAAACGGGGGAGCCGATCGCGGTCCGCCGCCTCGACGCCCGCCCCATCGCCACGCTGAGCCTCGAAGCCCAGGAGCGCCACGAGCGCCTGGAGCGCACCCAGCGCGACGACTGACCGCGGCCTGCCGCCCGTTGATCCGAAGAGCGATCAGCCCTCCGCCGGCACCGGCGGGGGGCTTTCTTCGTGGGCGCAAACCGCGTCGCCGCTGCCGGCAAGCGCGTCGATCCGGCGCAGGGTGTCGGCGTGCCGTTCGCCCGCCCGCAGGCCGGCGCGCGCCAGCCCGACGAATCGCGGCCCGAAGTCCTGGCGCTCCTCGCAATCCCGCAAGGCCTCCTCGACCGCTGCCAGCTCGGCGTTGAGGCTGGCCAACCGGGCGCGCAGGTCCTTCAGGGCGCTCGTCGCCGGCAGATGAAGGGCCGCGCTGCGCTCCAGCGTGGCGAGTTCGGCCTGCATGCCGTTCCGGACCGCGTCACCGTCGGTGCTGTCGTCGGTGTCGGCCAGGCGCAGTTCCAGCGTCGTGATGCGGTCCAGCAGTTCTCCGGGTCCGACCGCGACCGTGATCGTGGGCGGCTTTCTTTCCGCCTTCGCCGCGGCGAGTCGGGCCAACTCCCCGGCCATCCGCGCGAACACCGCGTCCCAGTCCCCGGCGGACGGTTGCCGGAACAGCCGCATGGACGGGTACCAGGGGCTGTCCTCGCGGTCGCGCAGCCAGCGCCAGTCCGCGGCGAAGGGCAGCAGCATCCAGACCGGCCGGCCGAGCGTCCCGGCCAGATGGGCGACCGAGGTGTCCACGCTGACCAGCAGATCCAGCGCGGACAGCGCCGCCGCCGTGTCGGTCCAATCGCGGAGGTCGGGCCCCAGCGGCGTGACGACGTCGCCCAGCGCCTCCAGCACCGCCGCGTCGGCCGGACGCACATCCTTCTGAAGCGCGTAGAAGCGGACGCCGGGAATCCGCAGCCAGGGCGCCAGCCGGTGGAGCGGGATGGACCGGTTGTGATCGTTCTTGTGCGATGGGTTGCCCGCCCAGACGATGCCGACGCGCAGCGCGCCGCCCGCCGGATCGTTGGATATGCGGGCGCGCCATCGCTCCACTCGGTCCGGTCCGGCGTCCATCAGGGGCATCGGGGGCGGGATCGTCTCCAGGGTCGTGGCGAAGGCGCGCGGCAGGCTCATCAGGGGGCACTGGGCGTCGCAGGGGGGCAGGGGGTCGTTTCCGGCCACCAGCGTTACGCCGGGCATCGGGCCGAACAGACCCTTCAGCGGGGGCGGCACCTCGAAGACGACCTTCCAGCCGCGCTCAACCGCCATCGGGACGTAGCGCGCGAACTGGATCGTGTCGCCCAGCCCCTGCTCGCTGTGCAGGAGCAGCGTCCGGCCCTCGCCGCGCTCGCCGTTCCACAGCGGCTGCGCGAATCCGCGCGCGTCGAGCCCGGTGCGCGGCCGGCGCCACTCGTAGGCGTCCCAGCCCTCGGCGAATCGTCCTTCCAGCAGCAGGGTGAACGCGCGGTTCAGCTGCCCGTCCGGATAGTCGGGCCGAACCGCCAGGGCCCGGTGGTAGAACCGAAGGGCCCCGAGGGAATCCCCCAAGGTTTGCAGCGAGTTGGCGACGTTGTTGAGAACCTCCGGCAGGTCGGGGTTCAGCACCAGGGCGCGGCGGTGGGCGTCCAGCGCCTCGCCACTGCGCCCGAGCGCCTGGAGCGTGTTGCCGAGGTTGTTGGCCGTTTCCGAGGCGTCCGGCTTCAGCCGGAGCGCGGTGCGGTGGGCGGCCAGCGCCGCGTTGAAATCGCGCCGGTCCTGCAACGCGGTGCCGAGCAGGAAATGGCCCTCCGCATGATCGGGGCGCAGGACGAGCGTCCGGCGGAAGGCGGCGACCGCCTCGTCGGGGCTCTTCAGGTCGCGGAAGGCGTTGCCGAGGCTCTGCGCGGCCTCCGCATGGTCGGGCCGCAGCGCGAGCGCGGCGCGGAAGGCCGCGACGGCCTCCCCCGGCCGCTTCAGCTTGCGCAGGGAGACGCCGAGGTCGTGCTGGGCCTCGGGGTTGTCGGGAAAATGGCGCGTGGCCTCGCGGAAGGCGTCCGCCGCCTCCTCGATCCGGTCCAGCCTGAAGAGAGCGGTGCCGCGGTTGAAGAGGATGCTCGTGAAGGCAGGCTGGAGGGTCAGCGCGCGGCCGTAGGCGACGACGGCGTCCTCCAGCCGATCCAGCGTCTTCAGGGCGTTGCCGAGGTTGTTCTGGGCCTCCGGGTAATCGGGGCGCAGGGCCAGCGCGTCCCGGTAGGCGGCCATCGCCTCCTCCGTGCGGTCCAGCCCTTGAAGCGCGTAGCCGAGATTGAAGAAGTAGGCGGGGTCCTTCCGGATGGCGATGGCGTCGGCGATCAGCCGGGCCGAGCGCTCGAAGTGCCGCCGCTGGTAGCAGGCGACTCCCAGAAGGTGCAGGGCCTCGCTGTTGCGCGGGTTCGCCTTGAGCAGCCGCGCGTAGATGGCCTCCGCGCACGCGATGTCGCCGGCCCGATGGAACTCGATCGCCTGCGCGAGGTCGCGTGATTGCCTGTCCATCGCACACATATCCTGGTCCGAACTCCGTCCGTCACCCGCACCACCCAGGGGCGAGCACCTTAAGACAGCCGGCATCGGGAGTCAGCGGACAAATGCATGGCGCCCGGATCGGCCACGCTACGTGGTCGCCTCGTCGCACACCACCCGGTTCCGTCCGCCGTTCTTCGCGCGGTACAGGGCCTCGTCCGCGCGCGCCAGCAGGGCGCTCACCGCCTCCTCCTCCGGGCGCAGCGCGCTGACGCCGATGCTGACGGTGAAGGTCACCGCCCCGCCGCCGGGAAGCCGCACCTGGGTCGCCGCCAACGCCGCGCGCAGCCGCTCGGCCAGCAGCGCCGCGCCCTGCAGCGGCGTGTCGGGCAGCAGGATGGCGAACTCCTCGCCGCCAAGGCGGCCCAGGATGTCGGCGCCGCGCACCAGCGTCCGGCAGACGCGCACGACGCTGCGGATCGCCTCGTCGCCGGTGGCGTGGCCGTGGGTGTCGTTGATCTTCTTGAAGTGGTCGATGTCCAGCATGATCGCCGACAGCGGCCGGCCGGAGCGTTGAGCCTGCGCCGCCTCGCCCGCCGCCCGCGTCATGAAGCGTCCGCGGTTCAGCGCGCCGGTCAGCGAGTCGGTGGTGGCAAGCCGTTCCAACTGGCGCTGCATCTCCACCACGCGCGAGGCGGCAAGCAACCGGGCGCGCAGCCAGACCAAGTCCAGCGGCTTGCGCAGGAACTCGTCGGCGCCGTTCTCCACCACCTCGAAGAACTGGTTGGTGATGCTGCCGGGGATCATCAGCATGAGGTAAAGGTGCTTCGCCCCCTGCGCCGCGCGCAGGTGCCAGCACACCTCCACGCCCTCCATGGCGCCGACGCGGAAATCGACCAGCGCGACGTCGAAGGACTCGTCGCGGCAGCGGGCCAGCGCTTCCTCGCCGCTGGCCGCGAACGCCGTCTGATGGCCCAGACCTTCCAGCTGCTGGCACAGCACCATGCGCGCCATGCGCGAATCATCAACAACCAGGATCCGCATCCCGCCTCCACGCCCGACAGCCCAGTGAAACACAGGGTCTTGAAGGAAGCGTTACAGCGGTATGGAATTCTGTGGAACGGGAAGACGCGACAGCCTCGACCGGACGGCACGCCGGTCGAGGCTTGGGGCGGCGCAGGGGACCGCGTTACTTCTGGATGCCGAAAGCGTTCTGCTTGGCGAAGTTGCCGATGCCGGCGGCCATGTTGTTGGCCTGGAACTGGTTGCCGCCGCCGAAGGGCACGCCGAGCGGGCCGACCTTCGGGGTCTTCTGGATCACGGTGCCGTTCTGGACCGCCAGGTTGCCGATGCCGGCCGCGGTGTTGTTCATGTTGACGATGTTCGGCCCGCCGAGGAAGCCGCCGCCCTTCTGCTTGGTGAAGGCGTTCTGCACCGCGACGTTGCCGACGCCCGCGGCGGTGTTGTTCAGGCTGGTGATGTTCTGCGCCATGGCCGGGGCGGACAGCAGGGCCAGCGTGGCGAAACCGGCGAGCAGCGAGGTGCGGATCATGGTGGGCTCCTGGGTCTGAGGCCAGGGCCCGCGCCCCGGCGTTGTCGATAACCAGACCCTACCCGCGTCCGCCCGGCCCGGCTGTGAGCCGGTCCACACCACACGCGCATTTCCATCGAGGCGCGGCAAAGGCGGGCGCGGCAGAAGTGGCCCACCGGCAGGAACTTCCCACCCGGACACGCGAATGCAGGGCAGGAACCGGAGTTCCCACCCTGCCTTCCCCAGTCCTTGGAACGGGGTGATTTAGAACGGCATGATGATGTCGAACAGCTGCTGGCCGTAGCGGGGCTGCTGCACGTCGGTGATCTGGCCGCGGCCGCCGTAGGAGATGCGGGCCTCCGCCACCTTCTCGTAGCTGATGGTGTTCTGGGCGGTGATGTCTTCCGGCCGGATGACGCCGGTGATGATCAGGTCGCGCACCTCGTAGTTGACGCGCACCTCCTGCCGGCCCTGGATGACCATGTTGCCGTTGGGCAGCGACTGGGTGACCAGCGCCGCGACCTTGAGCGCGATCTGCTCCTTGCGGTTGACGCTGCCCTTGCCGTTGTTGGAGGTGGTGCTGGACAGGTCCACCAGGCTGTCGGCGCTCACGTCGTCGGGCAGCACGCTCTTCAGGGCCTTGGTCTGGAAGCCGAGGAAGGCGGGCAGGCCGGCCTTGTCGGAGTTGTCGCGCGACCGCTTGCTCTCGTTGTTCAGCTGCGCCTGGTCGTTGATCTGGATGTCGACGGTCAGCAGGTCGCCCACCTTGCTGGCGCGCTGGTCCTTGAAGAAGGCCTTGGAGCCGTTGCGCCACAGGGAGTTCGGGTTGCGCTCCGTCGGCAGCGGGGTCGGCATCGGCAGGCTGACCGGCTGGTAGCCGGGCTGGGCGTGCGGGTCCTGGATCTTGCTCAGCTCAGGCGCGGAGCCGATGTCGGCCACGCGCTGCATGGCGTTGCAGGCCGGCAGGCTGGCTGCGACGGCGGCGAGCAGCGCGACGCGGAGGGCTCCATGGATCACACGCGGGCGGGCGATGGACGGATGGGCGGTCATTGGAGCTTTCTCCTCACTTCATCGCGATCACGCCGGGCTTTGCCACGGCGACGATGTTGGGGCCGGCGACCGTCGCTTCGACGATGCGGTTGGATTGGGTGTTGACGACGCGGATGACGTCGCCCTTGCCGCCGTCCTGCAGGGCCTTGCCCTGGGCCGACAGCGTGATGTTGGCGGTGACCAACGTGATGGTGACGAGCGCGCCCTTGTCGATCATCCGCGGCGACTGAAGGTCGCGAAGGCGGACCGGCATGTTCACCGGCACGCCGCGCTTGGGCGTCATGCCGATCAGCTGCGCGTCGGTGGCGGCGATGTCGCTGCCGGTCTGGTCGGTGCGCACGTCCTGCCAGTCCACGTCGGCGGCGCCGATGATGTCGCCGGGCACGACGCGGCGGGCCAGCACCGGCACCTGCACGACGCCGAAGGCGCGGCCGGCGACCGGCAGGCGCACGGCCGGGCGGGTGTCGGCGACGACGATCTCCGCGGCGAAGCGGCCCTGGACCGGGTTGTAGTAGAGGTTCTCCACCGTCAGCCCGCCGGCGCCCGGCGGGGCGCGCATTTCGATCGCGCGGCTGTCCAGCTCCATCTGCAGGCGGCCGACGGTGATGTAGCGGGCCAGCGCCTCCGACAGCACCGCCTCGACGTGGGTCGGGCCGTAGATGGCGGCCTGCGGCTTCTGCGTCTCGCCCACCATGGAATCCGACGGCGTCTGCGCCAGGGCGGTCGGGCCGGCCAGGACGGAAACGGCGAGAGCGGTGCCGAGGAGGAGGGAGGCGAAGCGGAGCATGGCGGTCGGTCCTTACGATGGATGGTGCGGGCTGGCTGGCGGCGTCAGCGCATCTGCCCGGCCTGCTGCATCATCTCGTCGGTGGTCTTGATGATCTTGGAGTTCATCTCGTAGGCGCGCTGGGCGGAGATCAGGGTGGTGATCTCCTGCACGATGTTGACGTTCGAGGTCTCCAGCGCGCCCTGCGTCACGCGGCCGAAGCCGGGGTTGCCGGGGTTGCCGGTCACCGCCTGGCCCGAGGCCGGGGTCTGCAGGAACAGGTTGTCGCCGACCGCTTCCAGGCCGGCGGCGTTGGCGAAGGTGGCGAGCTGGAGCTGGCCGGCGTTCTGCGACTGCACCTGGCCGTCCAGCTTCACCAGCACCTCGCCCGACGGGTTGATGGCGACGTCCACGGCTTCCGCCGGGATGGTGATGTTGGGCTGCACGGGGTAGCCGTCGGCGGTGACGATGATGCCTTCCGGCGACAGCTTGAAGTTGCCGGCGCGGGTGTAGGCGGTGTCGCCGCTGGGCAGCGTCACCTGGAAATAGCCCGAACCGTTGACCGCCAGGTCCAGCTTGTTGTCGGTGACCGTCAGGTTGCCCTGCTCCAGCACGCGGGCGACCGCGGCGACGCGCACGCCGGCACCCACCTGCACGCCGGTCGGCACGATGGTGCCGGCGTCCGACGAGGTGGAGCCGATGCGGCGGAAGTTCTGGTACAGCAGGTCCTGGAACTCGGCGCGCTGCTTCTTGAAGCCGGTCGTCGTCGCGTTGGCGATGTTGTTCGAGATGGTTTCGACGTTCAGCTGCTGGGCGATCATGCCGGTGGCGCCGATGGCGAGGCTGCGCATGGTCCGTACTCCTAAAACTCGTTCGGTCAGGCTCTCGGATCGAGGCCCTGGTTGAGGGGCCGGATCAGACCGTGCGGCCCAGCTTCTGGATGGCGCTGCGGATGCGTTCGTGCTCGTTCTCGATCATCCGCTGGTTCGACTGGTACTGGCGCTGGATGTCGATCATCGCCGTCATCTCCACCACCGGCTTCACGTTGGAATTCTCTAGCATTCCCTGTGCCACCTTCGTGTCCGCCGGGGCCGGCTGCGGCTCCTCGTCGCTGACGTACAGGCCGGACCCGACCTCGGTCATCAGCTGCTCGTTCTTGAAGGTCACGATGTTCAGCTTGCCCACCGGGCCCAGCTCGGTGGCGACCGTGCCGTCGCCGGTGATCTTGATGTCGCGGGTGCCCTCCGGGATGGTGATCGGCTGGCGGTTGTCGGCCAGAACCGGCAGTCCGCCGCCGTCCACCAGCTGCCGCTGGTCGTTCAGCTGGAAGTTTCCGGCCCGCGTGTAGCGGGGACCGTTCGCCGTATCGACCGTGAAGTAGCCGTGTCCGGTCAGCGCGACGTCCAGCGGGTTGCCGGTCTGCGTCAGGCCGCCGGTCGCGAGGTCGCGCACCACCGCGCGGTCCTGCACGAAGCTGACCTGCTCGTGCATGCCCGGCCGTTCCAGGAACTCCGTGAACAGCATGCGCTGTTGCTTGAAGCCCGTGGTGTTCATGTTCGCGATGTTGTTCGAGATCACGTCCAGCTGACGGCGCAGGGTCATCTGGCGCGACAGGGCGACGTAAATCGGGGTTTCCATCGGCGACCTCACCTCATCTCGGGCCGGCGGGCCTTCCCGGCCGGCGCTTGAGGCTTTGCACGGCGCGTGCCAACCGTGCCGAGGCGGCTGCCGAGCCGGAGTCCGGGCGTGCGCCGTCCTTTCGGCGCCGCTGCGGCAGCGCCTGCCGGGCAATTCCTGCCGTGGGGTCGGAAAGCCCTGCCGGTGGGCACGGGGCAAAAGGATCCCGGTCCCGCGACGCCGGGGAGGCGTGCGGGGTGGAAACCAACCCTCTCCCGCCCCCGGCGGGAGAGGGAGGGACCCGCGGAACGCGGGAGGGTGAGGGCTTGGTTTCTCGGGAAAACCTAGCCCTCACCCTCCCACGCCAACGGCGTGGGCCCCTCCCTCTCCCTGCGAGGCAGGGAGAGGGCACTCGGTCGTGATGCGGGTTGAAATGGGACGTGGTGCCTGCGCGGTCCTCCGGCTGGAATCGGTTCTCCGGCGTGGCCCCAATCAAGTTTCGTGCCGAAGCACGGGTTGCCGCACGGTCACAGGCTCGCCCACTCGTTGTAAGGCTTTGTTAACTATCCGAAAGATAGGGTGTCACATGCCGGTAAGGCCGCCGGCAAGGCCATCCACCGCCACCGCTCGCGCTTAGGATTCCATGACCGCGCACGCTGAAGACGACGCCGGCGATGTTTCGACCGATGGCCTGCCGCGCAAGAAATTCAGCGGCAAGAAGCTGGTCCTGTTCATCGTCCTTCCGCTCGTGCTGCTGATCGGCGCGGGGGCGGGGGTGTATTTCAGCGGCCTGCTCGACAGCCTGCTCGGCAAGAAGGAAGAGCAGGCGGAGCATCCGGCGGAACCGGCCCAGCCGGACCCGCACGCCGCACCCGTCTTCTACGACCTGCCGGACATGCTGGTGAACCTGAACAGCAGCGGCAAGCGTCCCGCGTTCCTGAAGATCAAGATCTCCATCCAGCTGTCCAAGGGGGAGGACCAACCGGCGGTGGAGCATGTCCTGCCGCGCATCATCGACAATTTCCAGGTGTATCTGCGCGAGCTGCGGCTGGAGGATCTGAAGGGATCGGCCGGCATGTACCGCCTGCGCCAGGAACTGCTGATGCGCATCAACGCCGCGACCTTCCCGGTGAAGGTGAAGGACGTTCTGTTCAAGGAAATGCTGGTCCAGTAGGCGGGGCGGCGGGGACGACGGATGAGCAACACCGAAGAACTCAGCGAAGAGGAACGGCTTGCCGCCGAATGGGCCGCCCTCGCCGAAGACAGCGGCGACATGGCCGACATGGGCGACATGGGCGGCGGTGGGGGCTCGACGCGCGTCCTGAACCAGGACGAGATCGACAGCCTGCTGGGCTTCGACCAGGGCGGCGCCGGGGACGGCGACAACTCCGGCATCATGGCGCTGGTCAACTCGGCGCTGGTCAACTACGAACGCCTGCCCATGCTGGAGGTGGTCTTCGACCGCCTCGTCCGCATGATGTCCACGTCGTTGCGCAACTTCACCTCCGACAACGTCGAGGTCAGCCTCGACCAGATCTCGTCGGTGCGCTTCGGCGACTACCTGAATTCCATCCCGCTGCCGGCGATGCTGTCCGTCTTCAAGGCGGAGGAGTGGGACAACTACGGCCTGATGGTCGTGGACTCCGCGCTGATCTACTCCATCGTGGACGTGCTGCTGGGCGGGCGGCGCGGCACGGCGGCGATGCGCATCGAGGGCCGCCCCTACACGACCATCGAACGCAACCTCGTGGAGCGCATGGTCCACGTGGTGCTGTCCGACCTGTCCGCCGCCTTCGACCCGCTGTCGCCGGTCACCTTCCGCTTCGACCGGCTGGAGACGAACCCGCGCTTCGCGACCATCGCCCGCCCGGCCAACGCGGCGGTGCTGGTCAAGCTGCGCATCGACATGGAGGATCGCGGCGGCCGGCTGGAGTTGATGATCCCCTACGCCACCCTCGAACCCGTCCGTGAGCTTCTGCTCCAGATGTTCATGGGTGAGAAGTTCGGCCGCGACTCCATCTGGGAAACCCACCTGGCGTCGGAGCTGCTGGTCACCGACGTGGACCTGTCCGCGGTGCTGGACGAGGTGACGATGACGCTGCACGACGTGCTGAACTGGCGGGTCGGCACGCGCATCCTCTTGAACGCGACGCCCGACGGCGCGATCGAGCTGCGCTGCGGCGACGTGTCCATGTTCCAGGGGCGCATGGGGCGCAAGGGCGGCCACATCGCCGTGCGCATCGAACGGGAATTGCCCAAGCAGGAGGTCATGCGGCTATGAGTCCGATCATCACGATCATCCTCGATCTGGTGATCGTCGGGCTTCTGGCCGCGACCATCGCCTACGCGATCATCCTCAACAAGCAGATCATCCGCCTGCGCGAGAGCCGCGGCGAGATGAACGACCTGATCCAGGGCCTCAACGAGGCGATGAGCCGGGCGGAAACCGGGGTGCGCGGGCTGAAGAAGACCGCCCACGACACCGGCGAGGATCTCCAGCGCACGGTCGCCAAGGCGCAGACCCTCCGCGACGAGCTGGAATTCATGATCGAGGCGGCCGACGCGCTGGCCAACCGCCTGGGCGCCGTCGCCGGCGACCGGCAGAAGCCGGGCGGCGTTCCGTCGCGTCCCGCCGCCGGCCGCCCCGGCCTGTCCGTCCGTCCGACGGTCGCGCCACGACCCCTGATCGAGGACGAGCACGACGACCACGAGGAGGACCACGACGACGGCCCCCTCGGTGGTCCTCTCGGCGGGCATCTGGGCGGTGGATTGCCCTTGCGCGCGGAACCGCTGCGCGCCGACCCGCCGATGCGGCGGACGGCGCCATCGGCCGAGCCGCGCGATCCCATCGTGCGCGAGGGCGAGAGCCTGTCGCGCGCCGAGCGTGAACTGCTGCAGGCGATCGAGAACGCCGGCAAGGGGGTCGGATGAGCGACGCATCCTCCGCAAAGGGCAGGCCCGCCGCATCCGGCCCCCGATCGGACGCAGGCGCCGCTGACGAGAAGGTGGTGATCCGGCCCGCCGGCGCCGTGCCGACCGGCGTGCGGCCGGGCCCTTCCGTGACGTCCCAAGCCGCGCCGAAGCCGGGCGCCCAAACGGCGTCCAAGGCCAAGCCGAAGGCAAAGTCCAAGGCGAAGGCGCGCAAGCCCGCGGTGCCGCGCCGGCCGCTCTCCGAACGGCTGCGGGAGCGGATGCGCGGGCTGCGTTTCCGCCTGCTGCCGCTGACGATTTTCGTCGCCGTGCTGATGCTGGGCGTGCGGGTCGGCGACCTGTGGCGCGTCGCCACGCGCGAGGCGCGGCTTCCCGATTTTCCGGCGACCCTGGCGCAGGGGCAGGGAACCGCGGCACCCCCGCTCCAGCTCGCCGCCAACACGCCGAAGACCAGCCCGCCGCCCACCGTGGCGCAGGGGCCGTCCCCCGGCGGTTCCAGCGGCGGCCCGGCCCCGTCGGCCGCCCCGCCGCCGGACAACGCGGCGCTCGGGCCGGTGAAGAACGAGGAGCTGCTCCAGCACTTCGCCGAGCGCCGCGCCGAGATCGAGAAGCGCACCAAGGAGATCGAGCAGCGCGAGGCCCTCCTGAACGCCGCGGAGAAGCGGATCGACCAGAAGGTCCAGGAGATGGAGAAGGTCCGCGGCGACATCCAGAAGCTGATGCGCCAGGGCGACGAGAAGCAGGCGGCCCAGCTCGAAAGCCTCGTGAAGATCTACGAGACGATGAAGCCCAAGGAGGCCGCGCGCATCTTCGAGGAACTGGACATGTCCGTGCTGCTCGGCGTGATCGAGCGCATGAAGGAAACCAAGACGGCCCCCATCCTGGCCGCCATGGACCCGATGAAGGCCAAGGAGGTCACCTCCGCCCTTGTGGAACGGCGCGGCCTGCCGTCGTCGCCGACGAAGTAAACTTCCGCGCGCCGTGGCCGCTCTGGCGGGAATGGGCGGCGCGCCCGGCGCCGCCCGTTCGCCCCCTACTTCAGGTAATTCACGTCGATGATGCAGGAGCAAAGTTCCGGCGTGACGAAGTCGTAATAGACGATGTTCGGCCGGGTCGGCGGGATCGTCGACTTCAGGCCCTTGTATTCGGTGCGCCAAGCCGTGGTGTAGTTTGGCAGGTGCGGGTTGCACATCGTCGCCAGGACCCGCACGTCCTTAACCGAACTCGTCGCGGAGCCGGTGAGCGTCCAGGAGATCAGGAAGGCGTAATTCTGGCCGTAGCCGCCCCAGCGATTCAGCAGGCTGTTCTGATCCGAGGCCATGGTCGTGTAGCTGCTGGAGTCCGCGTAGTGGTCGAACACCTGCATGCCCGGCTCGTCGATCGTATAGGTCGGCCCGACACGGCTGGGGTCGTAGACGGGCGGCAAGTTGGGCCAGGTCTGGACGAAGCCGTTGTCGAACGGCGGGTTCGGGATGTCGATGTAGGGGAAGGCGCCGTTTCGGAAATTCCACTGCTTCTTGAACTCGCTGTCATAGAGGCAGACCACCTTGCCGGAGAAGGTCCGGAGCGCCGCCTTCTGAATGACCAGTTCGCTGTTGGGCGTCGTGAATTTGTAGTCGCCAAGCCCGTCCGAGATCTTGGCAACGATGTCCGCCGTGTCGAGCTTGTCCTCGGTGTGCGAGAATTTCAGGAACACCGTTTCCTTGCGCGCGGCGTCGAGCTTCATGAACTTGACCACGTCGGCCAGGACGTCGGCCAGCGAGCCGCCGTTCAGGCCGGTCGCCGAGGATGAGGTGCTGGAATAGTGACCGGTGTAGTAAATGCCGCCGGAGCGCCGGACCCGCAGGTCGAAATAGCGCGAGCCGGACTGCAACTGCTCGAAGATCGTCCGGTCCTGGGTCAGCGCCCAGTCGTCCGCGCAGATGGTCGAGGTGTCGGTGATCTTGTACATGCCGGCGTCGTGACTTCCGGGCATGGTCAGGGCGTTCACCGTCACGTCGGGCTTCACCGCCAGCAGCTTTCCCATCCAGCCGCTGTTGTCCGGCAGCGTCGCCGGCACGATGGTCAGCGCGTTCATGCCGCCGCCCGACGACTGGTACAGCTTCAGGCGCCCGGACGCGGAGCCCTCGGTCGTGACAAGGCGGTTGTGCTTGGTCAGCGCGTCCTTCTGGTCCGTGCGGAAGGTCAGGTCGGTGCCGTCGCGGAAGATCAGGCGGAAATTGCACGGGGAGGACTTTGCGTGGCTGTTCAGGTCTTCCGGCTGGCAACGCGAATCGTTGTTCGCGATGGATGCGCCCTGGAAATTGCGGTCGGGCCGGTTGCCGGATTCCCAATCGTAGCTGTCGACCTTGGAGATATCGATCCACGTGATGTCGGCGCCGGAGGTGTTGACGACCGCCAACGTCGTGTTTTGGGCTGACATTTTTGGCTCCAGATTTCAAAATTGCAATCTCTCCAAATCGCAGGCATCGACAGGAGAGCGACAGGAAAGAGGACGTTGGCGAACTGATCGCCGTGAACGGCAATTTTCTATTTGTATTATTTTCCCATTATTTTGGAGAATCCTGGGAGAATGGGCCGCGGTCCAGTGGCAGGACCGGACGAAGCGGCTTGGCGCGTCCATTGCGCCGATCGGGATGCCGATGGCGGGAATGCCGGCACCGGGACGGCATCGTGATCTGTGTCATGCGCTTAACGCGGTGTTAACCGTCCGAAACTAGGTTAAAGCAGGCTGACAAAGCTCCGAGTCGGCGGCTGCTGCGCAAGGGCGCGACGTTGGGTCATCCCAGCGTCGGCGGGCCATGCCTGGACCGTGCCGACGGACCCGAATGGAACGCCGGCCCGACCAGATATCGGAACCCACATGCCCCCGACCGTCTCCTTCTCGCTCGCCGAACAGAAGCATCTGCGCCAGCAGATCGACGCCGCCCACGCCGAAGCGGCCCAGCCGCTGTCGCGCGAGGAGGTGACGGACATCGTCCGCTCCATCCTGTCCACCATGGACGGCGACATCTCCGCCACGGACCTGCGCCTCTACAAGGAGGTGGTGGACCTCGCCCGCTTCATCGAGAACGCCAAGGAGGAGCTGTCGGCCCTCCAGCCCGCGGAGATCCGCGACCAGCACATCCCCAACGCGACGGACGAGCTGGACGCCGTGGTCGGGGCGACGGAGCAGGCGACCTTCGCCATCTTCGACGCCTGCGACGCCATCTCCGGCATCGCCGGCCAGATCGAGGCGGAGCAGGGGGCCAAGCTCACCGACCAGGTCACCAAGATCTTCGAGGCGTGCAACTTCCAGGACATCACCGGCCAGCGCATCTCCAAGGTCGTGCGCACGCTGAAGCACATCGAATCCAAGGTGGACATGATCGTCGCCGCCTTCGGCGACGAGGTGCGGCAAAATCACACGCGTCCGGCCGCCGTGCCGCACGCCGACCCGGCCCCGAATTTCGCCACCGACCGTCCGGCCGACGACCCGGAATCCTCGCTGCTGCACGGCCCGCAGAAAACCAGCGCCGCCATGGACCAGGACGAGATCGACCGCCTGCTGGCGAGCTTCGACTAGCCCATGGCGGCGCCCGGCCCCAGACATCTCGCCACGACGGATCGTCATGCGTCGGGCAGCCGGCCAAATCCGAACAACGGCAGCATCGTGCTTCTGCTGTCCTTGTTCCTGCTGCTTCTCGTGTTCTTCATCGTGCTGAACGCCCAGTCGGTGCAGACCACACACCGTGTCCGCACCGTCCTGGGATCGCTGGAGCGCAGCTTCCAGACCTTCTTCATCGACCCGCGCCTGCGCGAGCGGACCGACCCCGTGGCGTCCCGTGCCGGCACGGTCTTCGCCGTGCAGCGGCTGGAAGGCGTGGGCAACCTGTTCGCCACCGCGGTCGCCGTGGCGAAGGTGGAGGCGGTGACGCCCGGCCGCCTGCTGGAGGTGCGCCTGCCGGCGGACGAGCTGTTCGTTCCCGGCACCGCCGACCTGCGCCCGGACCGCCAGGGTCTGATCGACCGCGTCGCGGCGAGCCTGCTGGACTCCCGCCCCGGTGAGCGGATCGAGCTGGACGCGCTGCTCGCCATTGGCGCCACCGCCGTGCCCAGCCAGCCACCCGGCCCGGTGGTGCGCGCCGGCGCGCTCGCCCGCGCCCTGGTCGCCGACGGCGCCCCGGCCGGATCGGTGACCGTGGGCATCGAACGCGGCGACCCCGGCGCCGTCCGCCTGCTGTTCAGCCTGCGTCTGGCGGACGAGCCACGCAACGGGGGGCGTCGATGATCCGCCTGCCGAAGCTCCCCAAGGCCGAGGACAAGAGCGGGGGGCACAACCGCACGATCTGGCTGATCAGCTTCACCGACCTGATGTCGCTGCTGCTGGCCTTCTTCGTGCTGATGTATTCCATGAGCGAGCCGGAGGCGCAGCGCTGGACCGGCCTGTCGAAGTCGTTGTCGTCGGCCCGCTCCACCGCCACCAGCCCGTCCAACGCGGCGCCGGAGCCGAAGGCGGCCTTCAACGCCACGACGGTGGAAACGCAGTCCGCCATGAACCTCGACTATCTCGGCGCGCTGCTGCGGACGCAGACGGGGACGAACGAGGACTTGGCGTCCGTGGAGGTGCGGCGCGAGGATGACCGCGTGGTGATAGGCCTTCCGGGCAGTCTCATGTTCGACGCGTCCGGAGTTACCTTTACGGACCAGGGACGGCGGGTGCTGTATCTCCTGGGCGCGGCGGTCGGCCGGATCGGCAACCGCATCGAGGTGGTCGGCCACGCCGAGCGCGAGGACCAGGCCGACGGGCGGGCCTGGGAACGGGCGCTGACCCGCTCGGTCGCCATCGCGGCGGCCCTGCGCGAGACGGGGTACAAGCGCGACCTCGTGGCGCGCGGGGTGATGGCGGCTCCGGTCGCCGCCGATGGGGCCCGGGTGGACATCGTCGTGCGCGACGAGGCCGAGGGTTAGGTGTAGAGTTAGGGGCGAAGGGGCAGGTTTATGGGTGGTGGTCCGGCATACCGGCGGTGGCTGTGCGGCTTCGTGGCTGCCACGGCTTTGCTCGCCGTCACGCCGACCGCGTGGGCAGTGGACGTGCCCGTGCGCGCCGCCGCGCACAAGACCTTCGGCCGCGTCGTCTTCGACTGGCCGCAGCAGGTCGGCTACAGCGCGGCGGTGCAGGGCGACGCCCTGGTCGTCACCTTCGACCAGCCGATCAACGCCGCGCTGGACCGCGCCGTGTCGGCGCTGCCCGGCTACCTGTCCGGCGTGCGCATCGGCGGCGACGGCAAGACCGTCACATTCGACCTGAAGCGCCCCGTCGCGCTGAAGAGCTTCCGCAACGGCAACGCCGTCGCGCTCGACCTGGCCCCCGTCGCGGAGTCCAAGACCCAGGCCGCGAAAGCCGACCCCGCGAAGACCGAGCCTCCGGCCCCGACCCAGGCGGAATTGCAGGCGCAGCTCGGCGGTTCGTCCGCGTCCCCGGCAGCGGGGAAGGAGCCCACGGGCTCCGCGGCGGCGCCGTCCGGCGGCAAGGTGGGGGTGCGCGCCGCCGACACGCCGGCCGAGAGCCGCATGTCCTTCACCTGGCCCAAAGGCGTGGATTACAAAATTCAGCGTGAGGGCTCCGCCGTCACCGTGCTGTTCGACCGCGCCGGCACCCTGGACCTCGCGCCGCTCGCCAAGGCCAAGCTGCGCAACATCGACAATGTGGAGCAGTACCGGCAGCCCAACGGCGCGCTGGCGGTCACCTTCGCCGCTCCGCAGGACGCCGAGATCAAGGACTCCAAGTCCGGCAGGACGGTCACGCTCGACGTGCTGAACGCCGGCACGCGCAAGGCGGCTCCGGCCGAGGGCGTGCCCACGGCGACCCGTCCGGACCAGCCGTCGCAGCAGGCGGCGTCGCCGGCCGTCCCGCCGCCGCCCGGCGCCACGACGACGACGGTGCGCCCGCAACCGGCCGCCGCACCCAACGCACCTGCGCCGACCGCCCCGCCGCCACCCAAGGAAGCGCCGAGCCTCGCCTCGGCCGCCTCCGGTGCCGCCGCGACCGGGGCCAACGCCGCGGTGGCGACCAAGCCCGCGCCCTCCGCCGCTTCGCCCGCCCCCACGGCGGCCCAGGGGCCCACGCTGGTGTTCGACGCGGGCGGCCCGGCCTCCATCGCCGTCTACCCGCGCGCCGGTCACCTGTACGTCGTCTTCGACAAGCCGCTGCCGATCGGCGCCGGCAAGGCGCTCGGCGGCGGGACGGAGATGCTGGGCGCCATCGAGCCGGTGCCGGCCACCGGCGGCAGCGCCTTCCGCACCCGCATCGGCCAGATGATCTGGCCGAACATCGAGCGCCAGGGGACGACGTGGCGGATCACGCCGACGACGCGGCTGACCGGCACGCCGCCCTTCGAGTTGCGCATCGACCCGGAGCCGGACTTCCTGCTCGGCGCGCGGCTTGTGGTGCGGGCGGGGGACGCCGCCTCGGTGGTGACCATCTCCGACCCCGACGTCGGCGACCGCTTGCAGATCGTGCCGCTGCCGGTGCCGGGGAACGCCATTCCCGAGGCGCACCGCTATCCCGACCTGGAGGTCCTGCCGTCCTACCAGGGCGTCGTGGTCCGGCCGATCGCCGACAATGTCACCGTCCGCCCGGTCAAGGAGGGGGTGGAACTGACGACGGCCGGCGGTCTGCACCTGTCGCCCATGGCCGACACCGGCACGCGCCCCGGCGGCCCCTCGTCCTCTCCGCCGACCCAGATGGCCGCGGCCCCGCAGGCCCAGGTCCCGTCGCCGGGCGGGGCCTCGCCGCGTGCGCTGACTCCGCCGTCCGATCCCAAGCCGTCGCCGACCGGCCGGCGCCTGTTCGACCTGCCGGCCTGGCGGAAGGGCGACCTCGACCATTTCACCGACAGCCGGCAGGAGCTTCAGCTCGCCATCGTCAACGCCCCGGATTCGGACCGGCCGAAGGCGCAGCTCGACCTTGCGCGCTTCTACTTCGCCAACGGTTTCGGGCAGGAGGCGCTGGGGCTGATGGAGGTTCTGCTCCAGAACCAGCCGGACCTGGAGGGCTGGCCGGAATTCCGCGCCCTGCGCGGGGCCGCCCGCGTGCTGGCCGGCGACGACGTCGGGGCGGCCGAGGATCTGGGCCATCCGACGCTCGCCAACAACAGCGAGGCCGCCCTGTGGCGCGCCGCCATCGCCGCCGACCGGGCCGACTGGCCCACCGCCCAGGCCGGCTTCAAGGCCGCCGCGCCGATCCTGAACAGCTACCCCGACCCGATCCTGACCAAGCTGGCGGCCCGTGCGGCCGAGGCGGCGCTGGAAACCCGCGACGCGCCCTTCGCCAAGCGTCTGCTCGACCGCATCGTCGAGCGCGGCGGCGCCGACACGGAGGAACGGCCAGACATCCAGTATCTCCGCGGCCAGCTCCTCGCCCAGACCGGCGAGACCGACCGCGCGGTGGAGCAGCTGAACGCCGCCTACAACAGCCTCGACCGCTTCTACCGGACGAAGGCCGGGCTCGCGCTGGTGAACCTGCAGCTGGCGGAAGGCCGCATGTCGCCGCCCGCCGCAGCGGAGCAGCTGGCCGGCCTGACCTTCACTTGGCGCGGCGACGATTTGGAGATGAAGGTCCGCCAGCGCATGGGCGAGGTGCTGATCGCCGCCGGTCAGTTCGCCGACGGCTTCAACGCCATGAAGGAAACCGCGGCGCTGGTCGCCGACACGCCGCGCGCCGAGGCCATCACGCGCGAGATGTCGCGCGTCTTCGCCGACCTCTACAAGGACGGGGCGCAGCGCCTGCCGACCATCGACGCGCTCCAGCTCTATGACCAGTTCCGCGAGCTGACCCCGGTGGGGGAGGCGGGCGACGAGGTGATCCGCCAGCTGGCGGAGCGGCTGATCTCCGTGGATCTTCTGAACCGCGCCGCCGACCTGTTGCAGCATCAGGTGGAATACCGCCTCGCCGGCCAGGACAAGGCCCGCGTCGGCACGCGGCTCGCCTCCGTCCGGCTGCTCGACAACAAGCCGGACGACGCGCTGAAGGCGCTGGAGCTGTCGAACGTCCCGAACATTCCGCCCGACCTCGCCGCGGAACGCCGCCTGATGCAGGCCAAGGCGCTGGCGGAGCTTGGCCGCGGCGACGAGGCGCTGCTGCTGCTCGCCCAGGACGACAGCAAGCCGGCCAACCTGCTGCGGGTGGACATCGCCTGGCGCGGCCAGAAGTGGGAGGCGGCGGCCTTCGCGCTCAACAAGATCATCGGCGCGCCGCCGGCCGGCAGCCAGCCGCTCGACCCGTCCATCTCGCAGCTTGTGCTGAACCGCGCGGTGGCGCTGGCGCTGGCCGGCGACGGCACGGGCCTGAACCTGCTGCGCAAGGACTTCGGTGTCGCCATGGCCGCCGGCCCGGACGCCGACGCCTTCCGCGTGCTGACCCGGCCGGAACAGGCGCTCGGCCTGATCGACGTGAACACCGTCCGCTCGCGCGTCGCCGAGGTGGACGTGTTCCAGAAGTTCCTGAAGAACTACAAGGGCAAGCAGAGCGCCGCGATCAATTGACGCCGGAATGGGATCCGCTCTTCGTGATTCGACCGGCGGCTGAGGAGCTGCTATCCTTGCAACGCAAGACGCGCGTTGCCCGCGGAGACAGGCCCATGGACCGTGAGTCGGAAATCCTCGCCAAGCTCGATCAACTCATCGACATGCAGCACGCGACGCAGGGCGACATTCGCGAGCTGAAAGGCCAGATGTCGATCATGCTGATGTGGCTGCAGTCCATGGACCAGCGCTTCTCGGCGCTGATGGCGCCCGTGAACCCGCCGCGCAAGCCCGCCGCCTGACGATTTGGAATCCGTAGGTTGGGTGCTTCACCGTTTCTTCTTGCCCCGGCCGGAGGCGTGGCCGTCCATGAATTCCGGCGGCTTGCGGGCGACCCAGCGTAGGAAGGACGCGATCTCCGGGTGGGCCCGCAGGCTCTCCACGGTGTGATAGCGGTCGCGCAATTCCTGCTCGCTCAGCACCGCGTGGATCTTGGCGTGGCAGATGCGGTGCATGGTCACGGTCGCGCGTCCGCCGTAGGTGCGGGGCACCAGGTGATGCTCGTTCAGGCTCGGCCCCGGCACCATCGGCCGGCCGCAGAGCGGGCAGGGGAGAAGGGACGGCTCAGGGACGGGCATGCGGCCGTCATTGTGCCGCCAGGATGGAGGGGGCGGCCAGCGTCCTGCGGATGCGGCCGACCAGCTCTTCCGCCCGGTAGGGCTTCTGCATGATGACGAGGCCATCCACCGAGGCGGCCTTCGGGATCTCGGCGTAGCCCGTCACCATCAGCACCGGCAAATCCGGGCGACGGGTCCGCAGCGCCCGGATCAGCTCCAGCCCGGTCATGCCGGGCATCGCATAGTCGGTCAGCACGAGGTCCACCTCCGGCTCCCGCTCCATCACCTCCAGAGCCTCCGGTCCGCTGGAGGCCTCCATGATGCGGAAACCGGCCTGCTCCAGGACCGTCGCGGTGCCCATGCGCACCAGCACCTCGTCCTCGACGACCAGGATGGTGGCGGAACATTGCGGCGGCAAGGCCTTCCCCATGCTCCCCTCCGCCGGGGCGGTCGCGTCCTGCGCGTCGGCGCGCGGCAGGTAGAGCGTCACGGTCGTTCCGCGGCCGGGTGCGGTGTCGAGCGTCACGGTCCCGCCGGACTGCGCAGCCAGCCCGTGCACCATGGACAGGCCGAGGCCGGTGCCGTGGCCGACGCCCTTGGTGGTGAAGAAAGGCTCGAAGGCGCGGGCCGCGACCTCCTCGCCCATGCCCTGCCCGGTGTCGGCCACGGCGATGCGCACACAGTCGCCGGGCGCGAGGTCGGCCGGGCGGCCGGCGGAGCCGGCAGGGCAGTTGGCGGTGGCGATGGTCAGCGCGCCGCCGTCGGGCATGGCGTCGCGCGCGTTGATGGCCAGGTTGAGGATGGCCATCTCCAGCTGGTTCGGGTCGACCCGCGCCGCCCACAGGCCGGACGCGGACTCCGTCGCGATGCGGATCGTCCCGCCGAGCGTGCGTTCGAGCAGGCCGCTCATCCCCTCGACCAGAGCCCCGACGTTCACGGACTTCGGTTCCAGCCGCTGGCGGCGCGAAAAGGCCAGCAGATGCTGGGTCAGCGTGGCGCCCTTCTTCACGGCCTCCGTCGCCAAGTCCAGGGCCTTGGCGGTTCCCGCCCCGGTGCTTGCGCCGTCCTGCCCGGCCTGGATCAGGAAGAGGGCCGACCCGATCGCCTGCAGCAGGTTGTTGAAGTCGTGGGCGATGCCGCCGGTCAGCTGCCCGATCGCTTCCATCTTGCGGATCTGGTGCAGCGTTTCCTCCGCCTGGCGCAGCGCCTCCTGGGTGCGTTCCCGCTCGCCGATGTCGCGGGCGATGCGGAAGGCGCCGATGCGCCGGCCGCTGGAATCGACCATGGTGCCGAAGGCCAGCTCAAAGCGCTGGCGGCGGAGCGCCGGGTTGCCGATCTCCTCCACGATGGTGAAGGTCTCGCCGGCCAGAGCGCGGCCCCACAGGACGCGCGCCCGGTCGATGGCGTCGGGCACCCCGTCCATCAGGTCCAGAAGGGAACGGCCGATCTCCGGGCGCCGGCCGTACAGCGACTCGATCTCGCGCTGGTAGGCGCCGTTGAACAGCAGGATGCGCAGGTCCTGGTCCACCGCGACGATCAGGTCGGTGGAGCTTTCGATGATGGCCGCGAACAGGCGGCGGTCGGCGGCGTGCCGCCCCACCAGTTCGCCAAGCTGCTCCTCGTGGGCGCGGCGCCGCTCGGTCACGTCCTCCAGGATGCCGACGGCGCGGGCGGCGCCGGGTGCCGCCTCGGCGAGGAAGGAGCCGCGCATCATGAGCCAGCGCACCCGCCCGTCGGGGGAGCCGACCGGGAATTCCGTCTCGAACTCGCCGGCGGCCGGGCCGTCGCGGTAGAACGCGCTGCGGAGGCCGTCGCGATAATCGGCGGAGACGTTGCGGATCCAGGCTTCGATCGACGTGCCGTCCGAGGCGGCGCTGCCGAGCAGTTCCGCCGTCCGGTCCGACCCGTAGAACCGCCCGCCGCGGGCGTCGAAGCGCCAGACGCCGAGGCCGACCGCCTCCATGACAAGGCGCTGCTGGGCCTCGCTGTCGCGCAGCCGCTGAGCCGTGCTGGCGAGCGCGCCGGCGACGTCGTTCACCTCGCGGATCGGGGTGCGCTCGATGATGCCGGTGGTGGCCGACGGACCGTGGCGCCCGAGCGCCCTGGCCGAATCGGCGAGCGCGGCGACCGGCCCGGCGATGCGCCGCCCGACGGCAAGCGCCATCATCAGGCTGAGCGCCAGGAGAATGCCGCCGCCGGTCAGGACCAGCAGGACAGACTGGGTCAGCGGCTCGCTGATCACCGCCTGGGGGACGCCGACCGTGACGGTCCAGCCCGACGTGTCGGAGCGGGCGAAGGCGTTGAAGAACCGGACGCCGTCCCGTGTGACGAAGGGGAAGGTTCCCGACGTCTCCGCGGCGGTGACCCGGACCACCTCGGGCGGGACCGGCGTGCCGGCGCTGGACTGCGGCGCCGCGGTGCGCGTGATGAACAGGCCTTCCCGGTCCCACAGGCCGGCGATCCAGCCGCCGGGCAGCTCCTGGCGCTTGAGGACGCCGGCCAGGACGTCGGTCGGCACGCTCATCGACAGCACGCGGGTCGGCTGGCCGTCCTGCACCACCGGAACGGCGACGGCGACCAGGAGTTGCCCGGCGATGGCACCGCGGAACACGCCGGAAATCTGCGTCTGGCTGGCTTCCGCCGCACGGCGGACCAAGTCCGGGACGGCCGTGCGCGGGAGCGGTTCCCCATAGGCGCGGCGGGTGTTGGCGATCTGCTGCCCGTTGGCTTCGGTCAGGACGATGTGAACGCCCTCGCGCCGGACGTCCTTGCTGCGCAGGACCTCGATCGCCGTCGCGTGAAAGGCGGCGTAGTCGCCGGACCGGAGGGAGGGGGAGGTCGACAGCACCTGGAGCGCCGTCGCCATCGCGGTCAATTCGCGGTCGATGGCGACCGCCAGCATGCGCGCGGTGTCCTGGCCGGACCGTTCGATGGCCGCGCTCTGCGTCTCGGCCATGCGGACGACCATCCAGCCGACGAAGGCGAGGACCGGAAGCATCGCCGTGGTCACCAAGAGGACCAGCCCGGCGCGAAGGGATAACCCGCCCGCCCGTCCGCCCGCCCGGCCACGACGGAAACCGGGGCGCCGGGTGGGCTTGACGCGGCTGTCTTCGGCGCTGTCGTCTTTGGCCGGCTGCGGCGCGGGCACCGGTTGCATACTCCCGTATTACTGGTGAATTATGCTTCGTTTACCATCGCAGACTTCGGGTTCGAAGGACACACCTTTAATTGTACGTACCCAAAGGATTCGGAACCGTGCGGGAGGCCCGCTGTTGGCGGAAGGAGGGGCAGCCGAACGATGGGGGTGCATCATGCACGACCGAAATCCTGAACGGGCCGGGACAGGCACCGCAGGTCCGAACAACATCGGGGCCGGCCCCGGAACCGGTGACCCGCGGCCCGATTATCCGGGCGGGTCGCCTGTCGATGTCCGGGACGGCACCTTGCGCCGTCACAGGCCGCTCGGCGACACGGACCCGCGCGGCGGCGAGCCGAAACCCGGCCTGTCGTCCGAGGCGGCGTCGCGCAACGCCATCCACTCCACCATCACGCCGTCCTCCACCCGCGGCGGCTGGACGGCCGGTGGCATGGCGATTCCGGCGCTGCTGATCGTGGTGCTGATCGTCGCTCTGGCGGCTCTGTTCCTGTGAGGTTGCCTCCCGGAGGAACCGAAGGAGGGAACGAGCATGTCCGAGAAACGAGGCGACGAGCGCCCGCCCGGCGGGCGGAGCGGAGCCGACTGGCAGACCACCGGCCAAGCGCCGTTCGACGAGCGTGAGGGGCCGATGACCACGCCGCGCCCGCAGCAGTCCGGCGACAAGCCTGAGGGCGGAAAGGCTGCCGGCCGGGAAGCGGGCCGGAAAGCGGAGTGCGACAACACCGACTTCGGCCAGGCCGCCGGCGCGCCGGGTGGACGCGGCGGCACCACCCCCTACGGCGGGGTGCAGCGGGTGAAACCGCGCACTGAACGCTGAATAAAGGGGAAGCCGATCCCTGAAACGCGAGCCTGAAACGCGAAAAGGAGCCGAAACCGGCTCCTTTTCTTTGTGCCTGTGTTCGGGCGCCGCTTACGCGGGCTTCTTCCCGGCCATCAGCTCGACGAAGCGGTCGAACAGGTAGTGGCTGTCCTGCGGGCCGGGCGAGGCCTCCGGATGGTACTGCACGGAGAAGACCGGCTTGCTCTTCAGCCGGATGCCTTCGTTGCTGCCGTCGAACAGGCTGACGTGGGTCACCTCGGCGTCGGCGGGCAGGGTCTCCTCCATCACCACGAAGCCGTGGTTCTGGCTGGTGATCTCCACGCGGCCGCTGGCCAGATCCTTCACCGGGTGGTTCGCGCCGCGGTGGCCCAGCGCCATCTTCTTCGTCTTGGCGCCCAGCGCCAGCGATAGCATCTGGTGGCCGAGGCAGATGCCGAACATCGGCAGGCCGGTGTCCAGCAGGCCCTTGATCGTCGGCACGGCGTATTCGCCCGTGGCGGCGGGGTCGCCGGGGCCGTTCGACAGGAAGACGCCGTCCGGCTGGTGGCGCATCACCTCGTCCGCCGTGGCGGTGCCCGGAACGACCGTGACCTTGCAGCCGGCCGCGGCGAGGCAGCGCAGGATGTTGCGCTTGGCGCCGTAGTCGATCGCCACGACGTGGAAGCGCGGGTTCTCCTGCTTGCCGTAGCCCTGGCCCATCGTCCAGCCGGCCTCGTCCCAGGCGTAGGTCTGGCGGCAGGAGACGTCCTTGGCGAGGTCCATGCCCTCCAGCCCCGGCCAGCCCTTGGCCTTGGCGACCAGCGCGTCCAGGTCGAACACGCCGTCCGGCGCGTGGGCGACGACGCCGTTGGGGGCGCCCAGGTCGCGGATGCGGCGGGTCAGGCGGCGGGTGTCGATGCCGGCCAGGCCGACCATGCCATAGTTCTTCAGCCAGTCGTCCAGATGGCGGGTGGCGCGCCAGTTCGACGGGTCGGTGATGTCGGCGCGCAGGATCAGGCCGCGCGCCGCCGGGGTCACCGTCTCGATGTCCTCCGGGTTGGCGCCGACGTTGCCGACGTGCGGGAAGGTGAAGGTGATGATCTGCCCGGCGTAGCTGGGGTCGGTCAGGATTTCCTGATAGCCGGTCATGGAGGTGTTGAAGCACACCTCGCCCACCGAATCTCCCACCGCACCGATGCCTCGGCCCTTGAAGACGGTGCCATCGGCCAGAACCAGGACACCGGTGTAAGCGCCGGCATCGCCCGCCGGGAGAGTCGATTGAGCCATCCTTCAGACCTTATCAAGAGCCGCCGCGGGCCACACACATCCAGTTTGCGGAACGGCGACGGCGCTTTCGTCCCGCGGGCGCACGCGTCACCGTTCGCTCCGGGTTCGGCCGCACCCCCTCGCGGGCGGTCGGCTGGAGCCTGGATCGATTAGTCGGGTCGGGTGGGCCGGTCAACCGTATATGACGATTGGCCCCGTGATTTCCAGCAATCCGTTTGCATGGGGCGCCTGCGCAGGCCGTGGGTGACCCCGCCTGGCCACCCGCCCGGCCACCCGCCTGGAAGGGCCGCGGAATAGCCATGGCAATTCCCCGGGAAATCGGGGAACATCCCAGGTTCGCGCCGTCCGGAGTTCTGCCGGAATGCCGGGCCGGCGCCGGACCATTGCGATCGAGATGTGAGGATACAGGTATGCTGCGCACGCGGCTGAACGAGGCCCTGAAGGAAGCGATGCGCGCCAAGAACCAGCGCGCGGTGTCCACCGTCCGCCTGATTCTGGCGGCGCTGAAGGACCGCGACATCGCGGCGCGCTCGCGCGGCGTCATGGACGGCATCGACGAGGCCGAGATGATGTCGATGCTGCAGTCGATGATCAAGCAGCGCGGCGAATCGATCAAGATGTACGAGCAGGGCGGGCGCCCGGAACTGGCCGAGCAGGAGCGCGAGGAGATCGCGATCATCGAAGGCTTCCTGCCCAAGCAGATGTCGGAGGAAGAGACGGCCGCCGCCATCCGGACCGTCATCGGCGAGGTCGGCGCCACCAGCATCAAGGACATGGGCAAGGTGATGGCGGAGCTGAAGACCCGCCACGCCGGCCAGATGGACTTCGCCAAGGCCGGTCCGGTCGTCAAGCAGCAGCTGTCGGGCGGCTGAGGCCCGGCGGCCCCGTCCCACACGCTGCCGACGTTACGGCGGGGTTAGGCCAAACGCGGGCGGAGCCGTTGGGGAGACCGGCGGCGTTCCGACACCGGGCTCCGCCACCCCGAAACCCCGAACCCGTCATTCCCGTCCGTCACCGGTAACGCCCGACCATGGCCTTCCCGCCCCAATTCCTGGAGGAGCTGCGCACCCGTCTGGCCCTGTCCGACGTGGTGGGCAAGCGCATGCGCCTGATCCGCGCCGGGCGCGAGTACAAGGCGCCGTGCCCCTTCCATCATGAGAAGACGCCCTCCTTCTACGTGAACGACCAGAAGGGCTTCTTCCACTGTCTGGCCGGGGAGACGGGGGTGATCCTCCCCGACGGCGTCCGCCCGATCCGCTCGCTGGCCGGCACGACGCAGACGGTCCTGACGCGCGGCGGCGTCTGGGTGCCCGCCGTGTTCAAGAGCTACGGCGTTCAAAGGCTCCACCGCATCACGCTGTCGCGCAACGGGCTGTCGAAGACGCTGTACGCGACCGCGGGGCACCGCTGGTTCGTGCGGGGCGTGAAGGGCGACGTCCTGACCTCCGGCCTGCGCCCTGGCCACAGGCTGGACGCCGTCGTTCCGGAAGCGCGCCGGGACTGGACGCTCGATCCCGCGGGGGTCGCCCATGGGATCGTGTTCGGCGACGGCTCGGTCGAGCGAGGCTGCTATGGGCACGTCCATCTGCATGGGAAGAAGGACCGGGTGCTGGCCGGCTGGTTTCCCGACCAGACTCCCGTCGAACGCTTCACCGAATCGGGCAAGCCCTACCTGCGCGTCTATGGGGGGCGGGCGTTCGGGCACATGAAGGCGCTGCCCTCGCTGGAGGAAAGCGACGCCTATCTGCTTGGTTTCCTGGCCGGCTACCTCGCCGCCGACGGGCATGTGGCGAAGGACGGCACCGTGATGCTGCACAGCGCGAACCGCGCCCATCTGGAATGGGTCCGCGCCGCCGCCCTGCGCGTCGGCATCGCGACCTACGGGATCACAACCGCCATCCGCAAGGGGCTGGCGGCGGCCGATTGCGAGATTTCGCGCATCCATTTCGTCACCTCGACCATGAACCCCGCGCTCTTCCTCGGGGAAACCGCACGCCAGCGGTTCGAAGCGGCCCAGAAGTCGTTCGATCGCCTGCGCTGGGTCGTCGTGTCGGTGGAGGAAACCGACCGGGAGGAGGAGGTCTATTGCGCGGAGGTGCCGGGGGAGCACGCTTTCGCCATCGAAGACAACATCCTGACCGGGAACTGCTTCGGTTGTGGGGCTCACGGCGACATCATCGGCTTCGTGATGCGCCACGACAACCTGGCCTTCCCGGAGGCGGTCGAAGCGCTGGCCGGGGAGGCCGGCATGCCGGTTCCCCGCCCCACCGAGGAGGACAAGCAGAAGTACGAGCGGCGCAAGACCCTGCACGACCTGGTCGAGCAGGCGGCCCGCTGGTTCGAGCAGCAGCTCTACGCCCCCGCCGGGCGGGCCGGGCTGGAGTATTTCCAGCGCCGCGGCCTCGACACCGACATCATGGCGCGCTTCCGCCTGGGTTTCGCCCCCGGCGATTCCGGGGCGCTGCGGCAGCACCTGCTGAAGCTGAACTATGCCGAGGAGGACATGGTCACCGTCGGCCTGCTGCGGCGGCCGGACGATGGGCGCACGCCCTACAGCTTCTTCCGCAACCGCGTCATCTTCCCGGTCACCGACCGGCGCGGGCAGGTGGTCGCCTTCGGCGGCCGCATCCTGGAGGGCGACGGGCCGAAATACGTCAACACGTCGGACACGCCGCTCTTCCACAAGGGCACGCTGCTCTACGGCCTGTCGCGGGCGCGGCAGGCGGCGGCGGACGGCAAGCCGGTGATCGTCGCCGAAGGCTACATGGACGTCATCGCGCTGGTCCGCGCCGGCTTCGAAGGGGCGGTCGCTCCGCTCGGCACCGCGCTGACCGAGACGCAGGTGCAGGAGTTGTGGAAGCTGATCCCCGACGCGGAGAAGGTGCCCTTCCTCTGCTTCGACGGCGACAACGCCGGCCGGCGCGCGGCGTGGCGCGCGGTGGAGCGCATTTTGCCGCACCTCGCCCCCGGCCAGTCCGCCCGCGTCGCCTTCCTGCCGGAGGGGGAGGATCCCGACAGCCTGCTGCGCCTGCACGGCCCCCGCGCCATGCAGGAGGTGCTGGGCGAGGCGATCCCACTGTCCGAGGCGGTCTGGCGGATGGAGACGGAGGGCAAGCCCACCGGCACGCCGGAATCCAAGGCGGCGGTGAAGGCGGCGCTGGAGGCGCGCGTCTCCACCATCGCCGACCGCGACGTCCAGGTCTTCTACCGCACGGAAATGCGCCGCCGTGTGGACGAGGCCTTCGCCCCGCCGCCGCGTCCGCGGCCCGACCGCGCGCCGTGGGTTCCGGGCCAGCGCCCCGGCCAGCCGCCGCGCCGCCACGTCCCGGGCATGCCGGGCCAGCGCACCGCGCCGCCGCCCGGCCACCGCCGCCGCAACCCCGGAAATCTGGCCGCCGCGCGGGAACGCGTGCTTTTGGCCGTGATCATCAACCACCCTGAGCTGTTTGACGAGTTGGGAGAGTCCCTCGGGATGCTCCCGTTCGCCGACCCGGCGCTCGATGAACTGCGGCGCGCGGTCATTGAAGCGCTGGCCGGCCAAACCGGAAACGACTCGGCTGGAAACGACTCGGGACTTGACGCCGCATCGCTTTGTCGCCACTTGTCATCCGCCGGCTTTGATACCATTGTCGGCGCTCTGCTAAGCGAGTCGACCTATGTCCATGCCGGATTCGCGCGGCCGGAGGCTTCGGCCCTGGATGCGAAGAAGGGATGGTGGCCGACCTGGAGGCATCTGCATCACAGGCAGGTCATGGTCGATTTGACGGAGGCAAAGGCGGCGTTGGCTCGTGACAACAGCGAAGCGAATTTCGCGCGGGTCGTGGCCCTTCAACAGGAGGTCATCAGGTCCGGAATGGGAATGACGGATGACGAGGATCTCGAGGATGCCTAGCTGCCGCGGCGGCCGGGCGGCGGAAGGCAGGGCCAAGGTGGACCCGATCGGGCCGTACACGGTTCCGGGCGGTACACAACCGGGTTAAGCAGGTGCGGATCGTCGGCGGGGGGCCGCCGCGGTGCGCGCTTTGGTATTTTCTTATTGGGGTAATGCGGGGGCATCGATCGCATGGCCACGAAAGCTGCGAACAGCGTGGAAGTTTCGGAAGCCCGGGAAGACACGGGTGACGGTCCGCTCATGGACGGCATGGGTCTTGCCGTCAAGAAGATGATCGCCCGCGGCAAGGAGCGCGGCTACGTCACGTACGACGAGCTGAACGCCGCCCTGCCGCAGGATACATCGTCTTCGGAGCAGATCGAAGACACGATGGCCATGCTGTCCGAAATGGGCATCAACATCGTCGAGTCCGAGGAGCAGGACAACGAAGGCAACGCCGCCGCCGAGGGCGAGGGCGAGGGCCGTTCGGCCGGCAACCTGGACGACGACGACATCGGCCGTACGGACGACCCGGTCCGCATGTACCTGCGCGAGATGGGCTCGGTCGAGCTGCTGTCCCGCGAAGGCGAGATCGCGATCGCCAAGCGCATCGAGGCCGGCCGCGAGATGATGATCGGCGCGATCTGCGAATCGCCGCTGACCATCCGCGCCATCCTTGAGTGGCACGACGCCCTCATGGAAGGGAAGATGCTGCTGCGCGACATCATCGACCTGGACGCCACCTACGGCGGCGGCCCGGACGGTGAGGAGATCCCCGAAGGCCTCGCCGAGGTGGTGGAAGCCGCCGCCGAGACGGAGGAGACCGAGGAGGAGCGTCCGCCGCGCCCCGAGGGCGAAGGCGAGGAGGAGGGCGACGAGGACGGCGAGAACAGCCTGTCCCTGTCCGCCATGGAAGCCGCGCTGAAGCCGCAGGTCATCGAGACCTTCGAGAAGATCAAGGCGACCTACGACAAGCTGCACAAGCTGCACGAGGGCCGCATCGCCGCCATCCAGCGCGGCGAGGACGTGGTCAAGCAGTCGGACAAGAAGTACGACAAGCTCAAGACCGAGATGGTCGAGCTGATGAACACGGTCCGCCTGAACAACCAGCGCATCGAGCAGCTGGTCGAGCAGCTCTACGCCCTGAACCGCAAGCTGACCGGCTTCGAGGGCAAGCTGCTGCGCATGGCGACCGACTGCCGCGTGAAGCGCGAGGACTTCCTGAACCACTATTTCGGCCACGAGCTGGATCCGAACTGGCTGGAGCGCGTCCGCGGACTGAACCCCAAGACCTGGGGCAAGTTCTACGACAAGTACGAGAGCGACATCCGCAAGACGCGCGAAGGCGTGTCCGGCATCTCGGATGAAGCCAAGCTGCCGATCAGCGAGTTCCGCCGCATCGTCTCCACCGTCCAGAAGGGCGAGAAGGAAGCGAGCCGCGCGAAGAAGGAGATGGTGGAGGCCAACCTGCGCCTCGTGATCTCCATCGCGAAGAAGTACACGAACCGCGGCCTGCAGTTCCTGGACCTGATCCAGGAGGGCAACATCGGCCTGATGAAGGCGGTGGACAAGTTCGAGTACCGGCGCGGCTACAAGTTCTCGACCTACGCGACGTGGTGGATTCGCCAGGCGATCACCCGCTCCATCGCGGACCAGGCGCGGACCATCCGCATCCCGGTCCACATGATCGAGACGATCAACAAGCTGGTCCGCACCAGCCGCCAGATGCTGCACGAGATCGGCCGCGAGCCGACCCCGGAGGAGCTGGCGGAGCGTCTGATGATGCCGCTGGAGAAGGTCCGCAAGGTCCTGAAGATCGCCAAGGAGCCGATCTCCCTCGAAACGCCGATCGGCGACGAGGAGGATTCGCATCTCGGCGACTTCATCGAGGACAAGAACGCCGTCCTGCCGCTCGACGCCGCCATCCAGGCGAACCTGCGCGAGACGACGACCCGCGTGCTGGCCTCGCTGACGCCGCGTGAGGAACGCGTGCTGCGCATGCGCTTCGGCATCGGCATGAACACCGACCACACGCTGGAAGAGGTCGGCCAGCAGTTCAACGTGACGCGCGAGCGCATCCGCCAGATCGAGGCGAAGGCCCTGCGCAAGCTGAAGCACCCGTCGCGGTCGCGCAAGCTGCGCAGCTTCCTGGACACCTGATCCGGACACTTGATCCGGGTTTGGAAATACGATCGAATGGAAAACGGGGCCTTCGCGGCCCCGTTTTTCGTTTCGGCACGCCTCGGTTGCCAAACGGGGTTGCAAGTTGCCCCTGATCTGGCGCACATTCGGCGTCCCTTGCGGGACGGGCCTGTAGTTCAGCGGTTAGAACGCGCCGCTCATAACGGTGTTGTCGTCGGTTCGAATCCGGCCAGGCCCACCATCCTCCCTGCACAATCCAAAGTTCCTCGGAACAAGGCCAACCGTTACCGGTTGTAGAGGCGTCTGACGTCAGGTCGGAGGCTGAACGAGTCATGAGCCACTTCCGCCGGGAAGAGCGTTCCTCCACGCCCGATCGATTAAAGCCGCGCTTGGTCACGCCTCCCGCAGTCGCCGATTCCGGTGCCAAACGCCGGGAAATCGCGATGTTCCTGCTGCTGGCCGTCGTGATCTGGCCGATTTTGTCGGTCGCGATCGTCGGCGGGTACGGCTTCCTGGTCTGGATGTCCCAGCTGATCATGGGGCCGCCGGGCCCGCCCCCCGTTTGACCGATCGGGCGCTGGCCATGCCGAACCAGGCTTTCGATGAATCCCGGCGCCGCCTTCTGCGCGGACGGTTGCGTGCGGCGCCGCCGGCGCTCCGTCCCCCCTGGTCGCTCGCCGACCGTTTCACGGACCTGTGCACGCGCTGCGGCGCCTGCGTCGGGGCCTGCCCGGAAGCGATCCTGCGCGCTGGCGACGGTGGCTTCCCCGAGATCGATTTCCGCCAGGGCGAGTGCAGCTTCTGCGCCGCCTGCGCCGACGCCTGCCCGGAACCGCTGTTCGACCGCGGCGCCGACCGCCCCTGGACGCTCGTCGCCGCGGTCGGGCCGTCCTGCCTGACCGCGCGCCGTGTCGTTTGCCGAAGCTGCGGCGATGCCTGCCCGGAATCGGCGATCCGCTTTGCCCTGGAGCCCAACGGCGTCGCGCGCCCGGTCCTGGACGCGTCCACCTGCACCGGCTGCGGGGCCTGCCTGTCCGCCTGCCCGGTGGGCGCGGTCACGATTTTAACGCCGTCGGAGGCTCCCCATGCGGCCTGAGTCCATGCCCGCCGAATGGCACATCGCCTCCATCCTCGTCCACCTGCGGCCCGAGCGGAGCGACGCCATCCGTGCGGCGGTCTCCGCCATGCCCGGCACCGAAATTCATATCGAGGAAGCGGGCAAGATGATCGTGACGGTCGAGGCCCCGAACGAGGGCCGGATCGCCGACCACATGACCGCGATGCACCTGCTCGACGGGGTGATGTCCGCGGTCCTGGTTTTCCATCACGTCGAACCGGCCGGGGTTGCAGCGGAGGAGGCCAACGGTTCGACCGACGTCTGAACGTCCAAGACTCTGAAAATCCAAAAAAGGGGGAACACCCATGTTGGATCGGCGGGATTTCATCAAGGCGCAGGCGGTGGCCGCCGCGGCGGCGGCGGGAGGCGTCAGCCTTCCGGCCATGGCGCAGACTTCCATGATCGCGGGCGAGGACGCGCAGCTCAAATGGTCCAAGGCGCCGTGCCGCTTCTGCGGCACCGGCTGCGGGGTCATGGTCGCCACCAAGGACAACCGCGTCGTCGCCACCCACGGCGACATGCAGGCGGAGGTCAACCGCGGCCTGAACTGCGTGAAGGGCTATTTCCTGTCCAAGATCATGTACGGGCAGGACCGGCTGACCCAGCCGCTGCTGCGCATGCGTGACGGCAAATACCACAAGGACGGGGAGTTCCTGCCGGTCACCTGGGACCAGGCCTTCGACGAGATGGCCCGCCAGTGGAAGCGCGCGCTGAAGGAGAAGGGGCCGGACGCCGTGGGGATGTTCGGCTCCGGCCAATGGACGATCTGGGAAGGCTACGCGGCGTCCAAGCTGATGCGCGCCGGCTTCCGCACCAACAACCTGGACCCCAACGCCCGCCATTGCATGGCGTCGGCCGCGGTCGCCTTCATCCGCACCTTCGGCATGGACGAGCCGATGGGCTGCTACGACGACTTCGAGCACGCCGACGCCTTCGTCCTCTGGGGCTCCAACATGGCGGAGATGCACCCCATCCTGTGGACCCGGATCAGCGACCGGCGGCTGGCGCACAACCACGTCAAGGTCGCCGTGCTTTCCACCTTCGAGCACCGCAGCTTCGAGCTGGCCGACATCCCCATGATCTTCGAGCCGGGGACCGACCTCGCCATTCTGAACTTCATCGCCAACCACATCATCAAGACCGGCCGGGTGAACCGGGAGTTCGTGGAGAAGCACTGCAACTTCCGCCTGGGCCAGAAGGACATCGGCTATGGCCTGCGGCCGGAGAACGTGCTGGAGGTGCGCGCGGCCAACGCCAAGGACCCGACCGATTCCAAGCCCATGAGCTTCGACGAGTTCGCGGCCTTCGTCAGCGACTACACGGTCGACAAGGCCGCGGAGCTGAGCAAGGTGCCGAAGGAGCGGCTGCTGGCGCTGGCGGAGCTGTACGCCGACCCGAAGACCAAGGTCATGTCGCTGTGGACCATGGGCTTCAACCAGCATGTGCGGGGCGTGTGGGTCAACCACATGGTCTACAACATCCACCTGCTGACCGGGAAAATCTCCGAACCCGGCAACAGCCCCTTCTCCCTGACCGGCCAGCCGTCGGCCTGCGGCACCGCGCGCGAGGTCGGCACCTTCGCCCACCGGCTGCCCGCCGACATGCAGGTGAACAACCCGGTCCACCGCTCCCACGTGGAGGAAGGCTGGAAGATCCCCAAGGGCCTGCTGCCCGGGAAGATCGGCTACCACGCCGTCCTGATGGACCGCATGCTGAAGGACGGGAAGCTCAACGCCTTCTGGATCATGGTCAACAACAACCTCCAGGCGGCGCCCAACACCAACACCGAGACCTATCCCGGCTATCGCAACCCGGACAACTTCATCGTCGTGTCGGACGCCTACCCGACGGTGACCGCCGCGGCCGCCGACCTGATCCTGCCCGCCGCCATGTGGGTGGAGAAGGAGGGCGCCTACGGCAACGCGGAGCGGCGCACCCACTTCTGGCACCAGCTGGTCAACGCGCCGGGCGAGGCGCGGTCCGACCTGTGGCAGCTCATGGAATTCTCCAAGCGCTTCACCACCGACGAGGTGTGGCCGAAGGAGATCCTGGACGCCAACCCGGACTTCCGCGGCAAGACGCTGTTCGACGTGCTGTACCGCAACGGCAACGTGGACCGCTTCCCCCTGTCGGAGATCAGCCCGGAGTACGAGAACCGCGAATCCAAGGCCTTCGGCTTCTACGTGCAGAAGGGGCTGTTCGAGGAATACGCCAGCTTCGGCCGCGGCCACGGCCACGATCTGGCGCCCTTCGACCAGTACCACGAGGTGCGCGGCCTGCGCTGGCCCGTGGTGGACGGGAAGGAGACGCGCTGGCGCTACCGCGAGGGCCTCGACCCCTTCGTGAAGGAGGGGGAGGGGGTCAAGTTCTACGGCAACCCGGACGGCAAGGCGAACGTCTTCGCCTTTCCCTACGAGCCGCCGGCGGAATCGCCGGACAAGGACTTCGACCTGTGGCTGGTCACGGGGCGCGTGCTGGAGCACTGGCATTCCGGCTCCATGACCATGCGAGTGCCGGAGCTGTACAAGGCCATGCCCATCGCGATGGTCTTCATGCACCCCGACGACGCCAAGGACCGCGGCCTGCGCCGCGGGTCGGAGGTGAAGGTGGTCTCCCGGCGCGGCGAGATCCTCACGCGGGTGGAGACGCGCGGGCGCAACCGACCGCCGCGCGGCGTGGTCTTCGTGCCGTGGTTCGATTCGGCGCGGCTGATCAACAAGGTGACGCTGGACGCCACCGACCCGATCAGCAAGCAGACCGACTTCAAGAAGTGCGCCGTCAAGATCGTCGCCGCCTGAGGGAGGACCGGATCCCATGCCCCGCCATGTCCTGATCGCGCTGGCCGCGGCGCTGCCCTGCCTCGTGCCCGCCCTGCTCGCGGCCCAAAACGCTGGCCAGAATTCCGGCCCGGCCCGGCTGGACTCGCCCTTCCGGCCGCCGATCAACTTCACCGACGAGACCGCCGCCCCGCCGATCCCGGCCGACGTCACCGATGACCGACGCGTCGCCCGCAACTACCCGGAACAGCCGCCGGTGATCCCGCACAACGTGCGCGACTACCAGATCTCCCTGAACAACAACCAGTGCCTGACCTGCCACAGCCGCCAGTACACGGGGGCCTCGCAGGCGCCGATGATCAGCATCACCCATTACGTGAACCGTGACGGTCAGACGCTGGGGGCGGTCAGCCCGCGCCGCTATTTCTGCATGCAGTGCCACGTTCCGCAGACCGTGGCGCAGCCCATCGTCACCAACACCTTCAAGGACGTGGACAGCCTGATCAGCCGACCGTCGGGCGGGCCGTCGGATGGGGGAGACCGGCGATGAGATGGAGCATCCCGGAGTTCCTGCTGCGGCCCTGGCGCACCATCGCGGGGCCGAGCCGGTACCTCAGCCTCGGCTTCCTGACGCTGGGCGGCTTCGTCGCCGGCGTGATGTTCTGGGGCGGCTTCAACACGGTGCTGGAGGCGACCAACACGGAGAAGTTCTGCACCGGCTGCCACGAGATGCGCGACAACGTCTATGAGGAGCTGAAGACCACCATCCACTTCACGAACCGGTCCGGCGTGCGGGCCACCTGCCCGGACTGCCACGTCCCGCACAACTGGACGGACAAGATCGCCCGCAAGATGCAGGCCTCCAAGGAGGTCTGGGGCAAGATCTTCGGCACCATCGACACGCGCGACAAGTTCGTGGCGATGCGGCGCGAGTTGGCGGAGCATGAATGGGCGCGGCTGAAGGCCAACAACTCCCTGGAATGCCGCAACTGCCACTCGGCCGAGTCCATGGACATCACCAAGCAGGGGGCGCGGGCGGCGCGCATCCACCAGCAGTTCCTGTTCACCGGCCAGCGCACCTGCATCGACTGCCACAAGGGCATCGCCCACCGCCTGCCCGACATGAACGGCGTCCCGCCGGGCTGGAGCGAGGCGGCGAACGAGACGGACGAGCCGGTGCGGCGCTGGCTGGCGGAAACTCCGACCGGCACCGCCAACCCGCACGGAAGCCCATAACGGCGCCTTCGGAATAGCCCGGATCGCGCCAGCGCCGGAACTGGCCTTGTCGCAATCGCGCCCTACTTGAGTTCAAGCTAATGAAGGGCGGGGGCGGGGATGGTCCGGGTCTGGATGATCGCGGCGGTGATCACCATGGTTGGGACCCTGCTCGCCGCCTGCCGATCGGACGGGTCGGGGTCCGCCGCGCACTCGGCCGTTCGCCCCACGCTCGACGCGCAGGCCCTGACGGCCGAGGATGGGGTGCGCCTGCCGGTCCATGCCTGGAAGCCCGACGGGGAGGTGCGCGCGATCGCCGTCGTCGCCCACGGGATGAACGACTATGGGGCGTCCTTCGCCCCGCCGGCCCGGCGCTGGGCGTTATCGGGAATCGCGACCTACGCCATCGACCAGCGCGGCTTCGGCCGCGCCGCGGAGCGCGGACGCTGGTACGGCGGCGACCGCATGGCCGACGACCTGCTGGCGCTCGCCCGGCTTCTGCGGGAGGGCAATCCCGGCACGCCGCTGTTCCTGCTGGGTGAAAGCATGGGCGCCGCCGTCGCCGTCCTTGCCGCGGGGCGGGCGGAGCCGGGGCTGCTCGACGGCCTCGTGCTGTCCGCCCCGGCCATCTGGGGGTCGGGGCCGCGCGCGGAGGTGACCTACGCGGCGGCGATGGCGCTCAGCGCCGTGGCGCCGTCGGCGACGGTGCCGCCGCTGTCCGTGAACAACCCGTCCACCGACGACCCCGACGTGCTGAAGCGGTTGCGCGAGGACACCCTCATCATCCACCGCACGCGGCTCGACACGCTGGCCGGGATCGTCGCGCTGATGCGCAGCGCCCGGCAGAAGGCGGCGTCGGTGCGCCTGCCGACCCTGGTCCTGCTGGGCGACCTGGACGGCCATGTGCCGCGCGACGGCGTCGCCGCGCTGCTCCGCCGGCTGCCGCCGCCGGACGGCGCACCCGGCACGACGCTGGCCCTGTACGAGCGGGGGCGGCACCTGCTGATGCGGTCCTTGAACGGCGATCGGGTGACCGACGACGTGGCCGCCTGGATGCTGGCGCCGGGCCGGCCGCTGCCCTCCGGCGCCGATGCCCGTGCGAAGGGCTGTCCGGCCCTGGTGAGGGCGCCGGGCCGCGGCTGCAGCCTGGACCAGGTCGCCGGAATGCGCTGAGCCGCGCTTGCCCTTCCGAAGCCGTGGGACAACGAGTGTCTGTTTCAATCCTGCAATCGTATGACGCTACCAATACCCTTACGCCCTATGGTAGGCGTGGGGCGGGAGTGTCGCGGTTGCAAGAGTTGTGGCCGCCGATGGGGATAAAGAAGTTGAAGACCATTCCTCACCTTATCGTTTTCCTGCTGGGGGCGTCGGTGATCCTGGGCGGCTGCCAGCGGATGCAGCCGATCTATTCCGTGAAGGGTCACGCCATTCCGGCGGCCGCGCAGAGGAAGCCGCTGGCCGACATCGAACGCGCCATCTTTGAGGCCGCCACCGCGCGCGGCTGGAACGTCGACCGCATCCGGCCGGGGCTGATGCAGGCGACGCAGAAATGGCGCGACCATTCGGCGACGGTGAACATCGTCTATTCCAACGAGAGCTACAGCATCGACCATGTGGGATCGTCGAACCTGAAGGAGCAGGGGGATCAGATCCACCGCGCCTACAACAAGAACGTCCACGCGCTGGAAGACGAGATCGAGAAGCGTCTGTACCGCGTGGGCTACTGAGCGGCGGCTTGGGCGGACCGATGATGACTCCGGGACTGCGCTTTTCGGTACGCGACTGGTGGGCCTGGGCTCCGGCACGCGAGGGGCGGGCCGCATGGCGCGTTTGGGCCGGCGGGCAACCGGTGGAGGCCGCGGCGGACGCGGCTGCGCCGTCCCTGCCCATGATGCTGCGCCGGCGCACCACCGCCTTCGGCCAGAAGATGATCGCCGGGGCGCTTGCCTGCGGCGACTATGCGGCAACCGCGCGTTGCGTGCTGGCCTCGCGCCATGGGGAGTTGTCGCGCACGCTGGGGATCCTCCGTGCGCAATGCGCCGGGGAACCGCCGTCGCCGGCGGAGTTCAGCATGTCGGTCCATCACGGGCTGGTCGGGCTTTTGTCGATCCACACCGGCAACCGCGCCGGCCACACCGCGCTGGCCGCCGGCCCCGACAGCTTCGGCTTTGGCCTGATTGAGGCGCTGGCCGGGCTGGCCGAACGGCCCGACGAGCCGGTCCTGCTCCTCTACGGCGACGAACCGCTGCCCGAACCCTACGACCAATTCCGCGAGGACGGCGACGCGGAGCAGCCGCTGGTCGTCGCGCTGGCCCTGGGACCGGTCGCGGCGGGGGAGGGCGCCCTCGTCATGTCCGCCGAACCGGCCGCCAATGCCGATGGCCCGGCCCGGGAGCCCGCCGAGCTTGCCTTCCTGCGCTTTCTCCTGTCCGGCGCTGCGAGCGCCACGGCGGAGGGTGGCCGCATGCGCTGGGAGTGGCGCCGGGATGGTTGAGCGTCTGGACCGCCTCTGGCGCCTTGCCGGAACGGGCTTCGCCTTCGCCTTCCTGTTCGGGGGCGGGGCGGTGCTGGCCCTGACGGCCTTCCCGCTGGTCCATGCGGTGACGCCGCCCGGCCCGCGCCGGCGGGAGCGGAACCAATGGCTGATCCATTGGGCCTTCCGCTTCTACCTGTGGATCCTGGTCTCGCTGCGCGTCATCGCGGTGGAGGTCGTCGCGGCGGAGCGGCTGCGCGACGGGGGCAGCGGGATGAAGGGCGAGATGATCATCGCCAACCACCCGTCGCTGCTGGACGTCGTGCTGCTGATGGCGCTGGTCCCGCGCGCCCAGTGCATCGTGAAGAAGGAACTCTGGGCCAGCCCCTATCTCGGCAACCTGGTCCGCGGCACCGGCTACATCCGCAACGACCTGGAGCCCGAGGCGCTTCTCGACGCCTGCCGGCAGGCGCTGGAGGCCGGCAATCGGCTGATCATCTTCCCCGAGGGGACACGCACCGTCCCCGGCGAGCCGATGCGCCTGCGCCGGGGCTTCGCCAACATCGCCACGCTGCTCGGCGCGGAGCTTCAGCTCGTCACCATCACCTGCTCGCCGGCCACCCTGATCAAGGGCGAGCCCTGGTGGGCCATTCCCAGCCGCCGCCCGCGCTTCCGCGTCGAGGTGGGCGACCGCATCGACGCCAAGGCCTGGCTCGGCACCCAACACCGCTCGCTTGCCGCGCGCAAGCTGGTGCGCTTCATCGAACAGTACTACGCAGAACGGCTTGCCCATGGATGACCTGGAAACTGAAGTCAAAGCGCTGATCGTCGACTCCCTGAAGCTGGAGGATCTGCGTCCCGAGGACATCGACAGCGAGGAACCGCTGTTCGTGGACGGGCTGGGGCTGGACTCCATCGACGCCCTGGAACTGGGCGTGGCCCTGCGCAAGAAGTTCGGGCTGCGGATCGAGTCGGTGAGCGAGGACATCAAGGCGCATTTCGCCACCGTGCGCAGCCTGGCCCGGTTCATCCGCTCCCAGCAGACGGCGGACGCGGCGGCGCAGCAGGCATGAGGGACGGAAGCATGATGGACGGGGGCATGATGGGGACCACGGCCGTGCTGTCGCGCGACAAGATCTACGAGAAGCTGAAGGGCTACCTGGAAGACCTCTTCGAGGTGCCGCCCGACCGCGTGTCGCTGGACGCGCGCCTGTTCGACGACCTGGACCTGGACAGCATCGACGCGGTCGATCTGGTCGTGAAGCTCCAGGAACTGACCGGGCGCAAGTTCAAGCCGGAGGAGTTCAAGAGCGTCCGCACCGTGGGCGACGTCCTGGACCAGGTGCAAGCCCTGCTGGTGGAGTGAGGTGCCCGTCGTCGCCAAGGCGGCGATGCTCGTGCTGAGCCTCGCCTACCCGGGCGCGGTCTATCTGGGCCGCGGGGCGGTGCCGCCGCTGGCCTTCGTCGCCGTGGCGCTGGCGCTGATCGGGCTGCGTCTGGCCGGCTCGGCCAGCCCGGCCGCGCGCGTCTGGCGGGCGCCGCTGGCGGGGGCCGCGGTGGTCCTGGCGGCGCTGGCTCTGCTTGACCCGGCGCTGGCCGCCAAGTTCTACCCGGTGGTCGTCAGCCTGGGCTTCGCCGCCGCCTTCGGCGTGACGCTGCGCCACCCGCCCAGCCTGGTCGAACGCTTCGCCCGCCGGACGGAACCCGACCTGCCGCCGCGCGGCGTGGCCTATTGCCGCGCCGTCACCGCGCTGTGGACCGGCTGGCTGCTGCTGAACGCAGTGATTGCCGCCGGGTTGGCCCTGGCCGGCGACGACGCGGCCTGGGCGCTGTGGACGGGGCTGCTGTCCTACTTGGTCACCGGCGCGCTGTTCGCCGGGGAAATGCTCGTCCGCCGCGCCGTGCGCCAGCGGGGGACGGCATGACGGCGCAGGCACTGTCCCGGCTGTTCGCTGAGGGGTGGTCTGTGGACCGTCCCGTCGCGGTCACCGATGGCGGGACGATCAGCTTCGCCCGCTTCCGGGCCGACGTCGCCGGCAACGCCGCACGGGTGAGGCGCGCCGGCGGACGGCGCGGGCTGCTGGTGACCCAGGACGCCTATTGGGGGGCGGTCGGCCTGTTCGCGCTGCTCCACGCCGGGGCCGAGGCGATTCTTCCGCCCAACGCGCAGCCCGGCACCATCGCCGGGCTGGCCGGGGCCTGGGACCTCCTCCTGTGCGACCAACCACGGACCGGCGACGGGAACGCCCTGGTGCTGGAGCCGGGCGGGGAGGGTGCCGCGCCCGGTCCCCTCGACCCGGCGGCGCCGGTGACGGTCTTCACCTCCGGGTCTACCGGCGAGGCCAAGCGCATCGCCAAGACGCTCGCCCTGCTGGAGCGGGAGGCGGCAACCCTCGACCGCGTCCTCGGGGCCATGGTCCCGGCGGGGGCGACGGTGCACGGCACCGTGGCGCACCAGCATGTCTACGGGCTTGCCTTCCGGCTGTGCTGGCCGCTGGCGAGCGGGCGGGTGATCGCCGGGCCGGCGCACGAGCTGTGGGAAGGCGCCCTGTCCGCGCTGGCCGCGGGCGACGCGCTGGTCACCAGCCCGGCGCACCTGTCGCGGATGGACGGCATCGGCCGGATCAATCTGGAACGGCGGCCGAGCCTCGTCCTGTCCGCCGGCGCCCCTTTGGCCGAGGCGGCGGCCGAGCACGCCGCCGCCCTGTTCGGCGTGCCGGTCACGGAAATCTTCGGCAGCACCGAGACCGGCGCCATCGCCCTGCGCCATCGCTCGACGCCGGACCCGGTCTGGCAACCGCTGCCGGGCGTCGCTGTGGAGGCGGACGGGGCCGGGCTGATGCGCGTGCGCTCCCCCTTCGTGGCCGGCGATGGGCTGTTCGAGGGCGCCGACCGCATCGCCCTGGCGGAGGGGGGCGGCTTCCGCCTGCTCGGCCGGGCCGACCGCATCGTGAAGATCGAGGGCAAGCGGGTCAGCTTGGCCGAGGTCGAGGCCCGCCTGCGCGCCTTGCCGGAGGTGGCGGACGCCGTCGCCGTCAGCCTGCCGGGCGAGCCGCCGCGCCTCGCCGCCGTGGTGGTGCCCAGCGGCGTGGGTGCCGCGCGCCTCGCCGAGGTGGGCGCCTTCCGCTTCGGCCGGCAGCTGCGCCGCGCGCTGGCCGCCACGCAGGAACCCGCCGGCCTGCCCCGGCACTGGCGTTTCCTGGACGCCCTGCCGTCCGGCCCGCTCGGCAAACGGCGCCACGCCGACATCGCATCGCTGTTCGAGGACACCGCGTCCATGGAGCAATCCTCCCAACGTCCGACCGAACCCGACGTTCGCGCCACGCGCCCGCTGCCCGACGGAGTGGAGCTGGATCTGTTCCTGCCCGCCAGCCTCGCCCAACTGGAGGGGCATTTTCCCGGCATGCCCATCGTGCCCGGCGTGGCGCAGATCGACTGGGCGGCGAGGCTGGCGGCCCGGCATCTTGGGGCCGGCGACGGGGTGGCGCGGAGTTTCCAGGTGAAGTTCCGCCGCGTCACCGTGCCCGACGCCACGGTCACGCTGACGCTCCGCCACGTCGTCGCCCGGCGGCGGCTGACCTTCGAATACCGCAGCGCCGACGAGGTGCTGACCAGCGGCTCCATCGCGCTGGAGGGGCCGTGACCGCGCCTTTCCGCCCCTGCGCTATCGTGCCGAGCCACAACCACTGGCGCGCCGTGGGCGCGGCGGTGGCCGGCCTGCGCGCGCAGGGGCTGCCGGTCTTCGTCATCGACGACGGCAGCGGGGAGCCGGCGCGCGCCGCGCTCGCCGCCCTGCACGACCCGGCGGGCGGCGTGACCGTGCGCCGGCTGGAGCTGAACCAGGGCAAGGGCGGCGCCGTGATGGAGGGGTTCCGCATGGCGCTCGCCGGCGGCTTCACCCATGCCGCCCAGGTCGACGCGGACGGGCAGCACGACCCGGACGCCGTGCCTGGGCTGCTCGACCTCGCCCGCCGCAACCCGGACGCGCTGGTCACCGGCGTGCCCGTCTACGACGCGACCATCCCGCGGGGGCGCGCCATCGGCCGCTGGGTCACCCATGTCTGGGTCTGGGTGGAGACGCTGTCGCTGCGCATCCGCGATTCCATGTGCGGCTTCCGCGTCTACCCGCTGGCGGCGGTGGAGCGGCTGCTGGCCTCGGGCGAGCGGATCGGCCGGCGCATGGACTTCGACACGGAGGTGATGGTCCGCCTGTTCTGGCGCGGCACGCCGGTCGCCGAGCTGCCCGTGCGCGTCACCTACCCGCCGGACAACACCTCCAACTTCGACCTGCTGCGCGACAACGTCCGCATCTCGCTGATGCACACGCGGCTGGTCGTCTCCATGCTGCTGCGCCTGCCCGGCATCCTGCGGAACCGGCCGCGCCGGGTCGGCCGCAGCAGCCATTGGGCAGGCCTCGCGGAACGGGGGATGGGCTGGGGCCTGCGCTTCTGCGCGGCGGCCTACCGTCTGCTGGGGCGGCGCGCCTGCCTGGCCGTCATCGCGCCGGTGATCCTCTACTTCTACCTGACGGGGGCGGAGCAGCGCCGCGCCTCGGCCGCCTTCCTGACGCGCGCCTTCGCCGCGCGCGGGGAAGGGCGGCGGCCGACCTGGCGCGACGGTTTCCGCCACTTCCTGTCCTTCGCCGGGCGGGCGCTGGACAGTTTCGCCGGCTGGACCGGCCGGCTGGGGCCGGAGGTGGTGGTGCCCGGCGAGACCGACGCGTTGCGCGAGGCGGCGGGGCGGGAGCGCGGGGCGCTGTTCATCGTCGCGCATCTCGGCAACGTCGACCTGTCGCGCGCCGTGCTGGACGCGGCGACGCGGCGGCGCCTGCTGGTGCTGGTCCACACCCGCCACGCCGAGAACTACAACCGGCTCCTGCGCGACTGGAACCCGGAGGCCGCGGTCAACACGCTCCAGGTCACGGAGGTCGGGCCGGAGACCGCCATCGCGCTGAAGGAGCGGGTGGAGCAGGGCCAGTGGGTCGTCATCGCCGGCGACCGCGTGCCGGTGCAGAGCCGGGGGCGCGTCAGCCTCGTGCCCTTCCTGGGGGAACCGGCGCCCTTCTCGCAGGGCCCCTACATCCTGGCGGCCTTGCTGGACTGCCCCGTCTACCTGCTGTTCTGCCGGCGCGAGGGCGACCGCCACCGGCTCGACGCCGAAAAGCTGGCCGAGCGCGTCGTCCTGCCCCGCGGCAAGCGGGAGGAGGCGCTGGCCGGCTACGCCGCCGCCTTCGCCGGTCGGCTGGAGCACCACGCGCTCGCCGACCCGTACCAGTGGTTCAACTTCTTCGATTTCTGGGCCCGCCCGGAAGGGAGCAAGGCTTCATGATTTCCGCAGACGTCACCATCCAGGCCCAGTTCTACGACCTGGACCCCATGGAGGTGGTCTGGCACGGCAACTACGCCCGCTACCTGGAGCAGGCGCGCTGCGCCCTGCTGGACCGGATCGGCTACAACTACCCGGACATGGCGGCGTCCGGCTTCATGTGGCCCATCGTCGACATGCAGCTGAAGTATGTGCGGCCCATCCGCTTCGCCCAGACCGTGGTCGTCACCGCGACGCTCGCCGAGTACGAGAACCGCATCCGCATCGACTACCGCATCCGCGACGAGAAGACCGGGGAGCTGCTGACCAAGGCCCGCACCGTGCAGCTGGCCGTGCACGCCAAGACCGGCGAGCTGTCCTTCGAATCCCCGCCCATCCTGATCGAGAAGGTGAGGGCCCTGCTGTGACCCGCATCATCCTTGCCCTGCTGGCTTTCCTTGCCTTTGCGCCCTCCGCCCTGGCCGCGCCGCCGGAACCCGCGACCCTGGCCGAGGGGCAGGTGCTGCGCGGGCGCTTCGTGCAGGAACGGCACCTGAAGGGCTTCCAGAACCCGCTGAAGAGCGAGGGGCGCTTCACCCTGGTGCCCGGGCGCGGCCTGCTGTGGCGGACGGACAAGCCCTTCGCCATGACCACGGTGATGAGCCCGTCCGGCATCGTGCAGGAGGTGCGCGGGACGGAAACCATGCGGCTGCCCGCGTCCAAGCTGCCCTTCCTGTCGAAGCTCTACGCCATGCTCGGCGGCGCGCTCGGCGGTGACCTGCGGTCGCTGGAGGGGCTGTTCGCCGTGACGCGGGAGAGCGACCCCGCCGGCTGGCGGATGGTGCTGGTGCCGCTGAAGGCCGACGACCCGGCCATGCCGATCCGCCGCATCACGCTGACCGGCGCCCGCCTCGTCGAGGCGGTGGAGATCGTCAAGCCCGAGGGCGACAGCGACATACTGCGTTTCCTCGACCAGGAGCTGATCGCGGGGCCGCCGGCGGAGGACGAGGCCGGGTTGCTGGGGGCCGCGGACCGGTCATGAGCCGGCGCCTCGCCGCATGGGCGTGGCTGGCGCTGGTCCTGCTGGCCGGCCTCCACCTCGTCCACCGCATCCAGGACGGGCTGACCTTCCGCACCGACCTGCTGGCGCTTCTGCCGCGGGAGGAACAGGATCCGGTCCTGCAACGCGCCAACGAGGCGGTGTCCCGCGCGCTGGGGCGCCGGGTGGTGGCGCTGGTCGGCGACACCTCGCGGGAGCGGGCGCGCGCCGCGGCGCAGGCCCTGTCCGCCGACCTGAAGGCGACCGGGCTGGTGTCCGCCGCTGGGGACGAGATCGGCGCCGACCGGATGAAGGCGATGGGCGCCCTCTACTTCCCGCACCGCCGCGGCCTGCTGAGCGAGGGCGACCGCGCGCTCCTGCTCGCCGGGCGGGGGGAGGAGATCGCGCTGCGCGCCCTGTCGCAGGCCTACGGCGTGTTCGGGATGGCCGACGCCAACCTGCTGCGCGCCGACCCCTTCCTGCTGCTGCCGTCCTTCTTCACCGGGCTGCCCTTTCCCCTGTCGAAGCTGACCCCCGACGACGGGCTGCTGACGGTGGTGGAGGACGGCACCACCTGGATCCTCGTCACTGCCCTGCTGGCGGGGGAGCCGTTCGAGCTGGACGTGCAGGAGCGCGTCATCGGCGCCTTCGACGCGGCGGTGGAGCGGCTGCGGCGGGACTCGCCCGGCCTCCAGGTCAAGCGGCTGGGGGCGGTGTTCTTCGCGCAGGCCGGGTCGCAGGCGGCGCTGAGCGAGTCCAGCTGGCTGTCCACCCTGTCGCTGGGCGGGACGGTGCTGCTGATCCTGCTGGTGTTCCGGCGGGTCGGGCCGTTGCTGCACAACCTGCTGGCGCTGGGCGTCGGACTGGGTGTCGGCCTGTCCGGCAGCCTGTTCCTGTTCGGGGAGCTGCATGTGGCCGCGCTTCTGTTCGGGACCAGCCTGATCGGCGTCGCGGTGGACTACAGCCTGCACTACAGCGCCTGCCTGTTCGACCGGACGGCCGGCACGCCGCGCGAACGCCTCGCCCACGTGCTGCCGGGCATCCAGTTGGGGCTGCTGACCACGCTGATCGGCTACATGGCGCTGATGCTGGCACCATTCCCGGGGCTGCGGCAGATCGCGGCCTTCTCCATTCTCGGGCTGCTGGCGGCCTTCCTGACGGTGGCGCTGTGGCTGCCGGCGCTCGACCGCTCAGCACCCCTGCGCCACGGCGACGGCCTGCTGGCCGCCGCCGGCCGCCTGTGGCGCTTCTGGGAGGACGCGCGCTGGCGCCCGGCGCGGGCGCTTCTGCTGGTCGCGCTGGGCCTCGTCGGGGTGCTCGGCCTGTCGCGGCTGCACGTGGACGACGACGTGCGCCGGCTGCAATCGCTGTCGCCTGAGCTGGTGCGGGAGCAGGAGGAGATCCAGCGCCGCATCGGCGCCACCACCGCGACGCAGTTCCTGCTGGTCCGCGCGTCCGACGACGAGGCGGCCCTGCGGCGGGAGGAGGACATCGCCGGCGCGCTGGCCGCGCTGAAGGGCGACGGGGCCATCGCCGGCTATCAGATGCCGGCGTCCTTCGTGCCCTCCGCCCGGCGGCAGGCGGAGAACCGCGCCCTGCTGCGCGGCGCGCTGGAGGGGCCGTACCTCGCCGCCCAGCGCGAACAGCTCGGCCTGCCGCCGGCACCGCCGGAGAAGGACGGGGAGGCGGTCGCCCCCCTGACGCTCGCCGCGGCGCTCGGGCGGGGCGACGTGCCCTTCCTCGGCGAACTGGTGCTCGGCCCCGGCCTGCACGTCGTCGCCTTGCAAGGGCTGACCCGGCCGGACGCCGTGCGGGCGGCGCTGGCCGGCGTGGAGGGCGTGCGGTTGGTCGATCCCACCGCCGACTTCAGCGCGCTCTTGGGCAAGTACCGGGAGCGGGCGATGCTGCTGATCGCCGGGTCGGCCCTGCTGATGGTGCCGGTGCTGGTCTGGCGCTATGGCTGGAGGGGGGCGCTGCGCACCATGCTGCCGTCGTCCCTGGCGCTGGCGATCGCCCCGGCCGTGGCGGCGCTGGCCGGGCAGGGCTTCACCTTCTTCCACGCCATGGCGCTGGTGCTGATCCTGTCCGTCGGGGTCGACTACAGCATCTTCTGCGCCGAATCCGGACCCGCTTCCAGGGCGGGGGAGGGCGGACCGGACCGGCGGCCGGTCACCATGGTCGCGGTGTGGCTCGCGACGCTGACGACGCTGCTGTCCTTCGGGCTTCTGGCCTTCAGCCAGGTGGCGGCCGTCCACAGCTTCGGCCTGACCATGCTGGTGGGCGTGTCGCTGTCCTTCCTGCTGGCACCGCTTGCCGCGAGGCCGAAGGTCACAACACCAGCGCGTGCGTAACTCGTGAGTTGATGTAAGATCGCGCGTCTTTCAGAGGGTCTTCGCGTCTTGGTTCATGCCTTTCGGAAATCGGTCCTGGGATTGGCCGTCCTGCTCGGCGCCTGCGCCACCGGTCCCGGCACGGGGCCGGACGCGCGGGCGCCGATGATCGGGCCGACGCAGCGCCTCGCCCTGCCGCGCCCGGCCGACCTCGGCCGCAGCGTGGAGGCGGCCCAGCTCATCACCGCGCGGCGCGGCGGCGACACCTTCGTGTTCGAGGGGCACGTCAGCGTCACGCCGGAACGCTTCACGCTGGTCGGGCTCGACACGCTGGGCCGGCGGGCCATGACCGTCACCTGGACCGACGCCGGCGTGGAGGTGGAGACGGCGCCCTGGCTGCCCGACGGCGTGCGGCCCGGCGCCATGCTGGCCGATCTCGTCGTGCTCTATTGGCCGGACGCGGTGGTGCGCAAGGCGCTGGCCCCGGCGGGGGCGGAGCTTGCAGCCGACGCCACGTCGCGCACAGTGCGCGCCGACGGGCAGGACCTGCTGCGCGCGCGCTACGGCTGGACGGTGGGCGGTCCCTGGACCGGCACGCTGACCTACGCGAACCTCGCCTGGGGCTACGAGATCGAGGTGCAGTCGCAGGAGCAGGGCCAATGAGCACCGGCTTCGGGCTGCCGGCCATGGGGCTCGCCACGCCGATCGGCACGGGCACCGCCGCGGTCGCCGACGCGCTCTTCACCGGCACGCGGGCCGGGCTGGCGGCGCGGGAGGGCTTCATCCCCGGCCGCGCGGTCCATGTCGGTGCGGTCAACGATCCGCTGCCGCCCGTTCCCGCCGGGCTGGAGGCCTGGGACTGCCGCAACAACCGCCTGATGCTGCTGGCGCTGGACCAGATCGCCGGCGCGGTGGAGGACGCCGCCCGCCGCTTCGGCCGGCACCGCGTCGCCGTCGTGCTCGGCACCAGCACCGCGGGCATCGCGGAGGGGGAAGCGGCCTTCGCGGCCTTCCAGCGCGACGGCGCCTGGCCCGCCGGCTTCCATTATCGCCAGCAGGAGACCGGCGGCCTCGCCGACTTCGCCGCCCGCGCCCTGGGGCTGACCGGGCCGGCCTACACGGTGGCGACCGCCTGCTCCTCCAGCGGCAAGGTCTTCGGCTCCGCGCGCCGGCTGATCCGCGCCGGGCTGGCCGACGCCGCCGTGGTGGGCGGGGCTGACACGCTGTGCCGCATGACGGTGGGCGGTTTCGCCTCCTTGGAAGCGGTGTCGGGCGGGCTTTGCGCCCCCTTCAGCGCCAACCGCGACGGCATCAACATCGGGGAGGCCGCAGCCGCTTTCCTGATGACGCGGGAGCCGGCGGAGGTGAACCTGCTCGGCGTCGGCGAAAGCTCCGACGCGCACCATGTCAGCGCGCCCGACCCGGAAGGGCGCGGGGCGCTGGCCGCCATGGCGGCGGCGCTTGATGACGCCGGCCTGGCGCCGCGCGGCATCGCTTACGTCAATCTGCACGGCACCGGCACGCCGCTCAACGACTCCATGGAGGGCAAGGCGATGAGCGCGCTGTTCGGCGCCGACACGCCCTGCAGCTCCACCAAGGGCATGACCGGCCACACACTGGGCGCCGCCGGGGCCTGCGAGGCGGCCTTCCTGTGGCTGACCCTGCACCGGGCGCACAACCCGGCGGGGTTCCTGCCGCCGCACCTGTGGGATGGAGTCGCCGACCCGGCCATTCCGCCGCTCGCCCTGACGGCGCCGGGCGCGGCGCTGCCCGACCCGCAGGGGCCGGCGGCGATGCTCAGCAGCTCCTTCGCCTTCGGCGGCAGCAACGTGGCGCTGGTCTTCGGGCGGGGAGGCCGACCGTGAAATCTTGTCCCTACCCGATGGACGCCCTGCTGCCGCACGGACGGCCGATGATCCTGCTGGACGAGGTCGTCGGGCGCGACGACACGCGGCTGGTCGCAGCACTCACCGTGCGCGCCGGCGCCCCCTTCTTCGAGGCCGGGCGGGGCATGGCCGCCCATGTCGCCATCGAGTGGATGGCCCAGGCCTGCGGCGCCTTCGTCGGCGCGGAGGCGCTGGAGAGCGGCGGGCCGGTGCGCCTCGGCCTGCTGCTCGGCACGCGGGACTTCAAGGCTGCCGTCTCCTGGTTCCCCGAGGGAACGCGGGTGGAGGTGACCGCCGCGCTCGTCTACCGGGACGGGGAGATGGGCGTTTTCGACTGCATGGCCGTGGCGGACGGGCGGGAGGCGGCGAAGGCCCAGCTGACCGTCTACCAACCGGCCGACACGGCGGCGCTGCTGGCGAGCCAGGGGGTTAAAGTCTCATCATGACACGCACGATACTCGTCACCGGCGCCAGCAAGGGCATCGGCCGCGCCATCGCCGAACGGCTGGCCCGCGACGGCTTTGCCATCGTCGTCCATTACGGGCGCGACGCGGACGGGGCCGAGGCCACGCTGGCCGCCATCGCCGCGGCCGGCGGGCAGGGGCGGACGCTCGGCTTCGACATCGCCGACCGCGCGGCCTGCCGGGCGGCGCTGGACGGCGACATCGAGGCGCACGGCATGTATTACGGCGTCGTCCTGAACGCCGGCATCGCCCGCGACGCCGCCTTCCCGGCCATGTCGGACGAGGATTGGGACAGCGTGCTCGGCACCAACATGGACGGCTTCTACAACGTGCTGAAGCCGCTGGTCATGCCCATGGTCTCCGCCCGCAAGGGCGGGCGCATCGTCACGCTGTCGTCGGTGTCGGGCGTGGCGGGCAACCGCGGGCAGGTCAACTACAGCGCGGCCAAGGCCGGCATCATCGGCGCCACCAAGGCGCTGGCGATCGAGCTGGCGAAGCGGGCCATCACCGTCAACTGCGTCGCCCCCGGCGTCATCGACACGGCCATGGTCGAGGGGCTGCCGATGGACGAGGTGATGAAGGCGGTGCCCATGCGCCGCCTCGGCCGGCCGGAGGAGGTGGCGGCCGCCGTCGCCTTCCTGTGCTCCGACGAGGCCGGCTACATCACCCGCCAGGTCATTTCGGTCAACGGGGGCATGGTCTGATGCGCCGGGTCGTGGTCACGGGATTCGGCGGCGTCACCGCGCTGGGGCAGGACTGGCCGTCCATCCGCGCCCGCATGGACCGCGGGGAAACCGCCGTCCGCACCATGGCGGAGTGGGAGCGGTTCGACGGCATCAACACCCGCCTCGCCGCCCCCGTCCTGGACTTCTCCATCGAGGACCGCTACCCGCGCAAGAAGACGCGCACCATGGGGCCGGTGTCGCGCATGGCCGTCTACGCCACCGAACGCGCGCTGGCCGACGCCGGCCTGACCGACGACCCGGTGGTGAAGGGCGGGCGGACGGGCATCGCCTACGGCTCCTCCTTCGGCAGCCCGGCGCCGGTCCTCGCCTTCGCGGAGCTGATGAAGGAGGGGCGGTCCAAGACGCTGAACGCCACCAGCTACATCCAGATGATGAGCCACACGGCGGCGGTGAACATCGGCCTGTTCTTCGGCGTGACCGGCCGCATCATCACGACCAGCAGCGCCTGCACCTCGGGCAGCCAGGGGATCGGCTACGCCTACGAGGCGATCCGCTTCGGCAAGGCCGACGTCATGATCGCCGGCGGCGCCGACGAGCTGGACGTGACGGAATCGGCCGTCTTCGACACGCTGTTCGCCACCTCCACCCGCAACGACCGCCCGCACAGCTCGCCCCGCCCCTACGATCGCGACCGCGACGGGCTGGTGATCGGCGAGGGCGCCTGCACCCTGATCCTGGAGGAGCGGGAGCGCGCCATCGCCCGCGGCGCCCGCATCCACGCGGAGCTGGTCGGCTTCGGCAGCAACTCCGACGGCAACCACGTCACCCAGCCCCAGGCGGAGACCATGGAGATCGCCCTGCGGCTGGCGCTGGAGGATGCCGGGCTTGCCCCCGAGGCGATCGGCTTCGTCAACGGCCACGGCACGGCCACGGAGTGGGGCGACATCGCCGAGACCAAGGCGACCAACGCCGTCTTCGGCGAGCGCATGCCCATCCACTCGCTGAAGAGCTATTTCGGCCACACGCTGGGCGCCTGCGGCGCGCTGGAGGCGTGGCTGGGCATCGAGATGATGCGGGAGGGGCGCTTCGTTCCCACCGTGAACCTGGACGCGGTGGACGAACGCTGCGCCCCCCTGGACTACGTCACCGGCGCGGCGCGGCCGCTGGACACCGAATACCTGATGTCCAACAACTTCGCCTTCGGCGGCATCAACACCTCGCTAGTCTTCCGCCGGGTGTGATCTGAGATTCTTCAGGTAAAAGCCCTTCTCCCCTTGGGGGAGAAGGGTTGGGATGAGGGGTCGTTACCGCCGGAAGGCGGGACAAAAATTTCCGGCCGACATTCGTCGGCGCCACCCTCACCCCGACCCCTCTCCCCTCAAGGGAGAGGGGCTTTTCTTCGTTTATCAGTGACTTGTCGTCGTCTTAAGACGATGGGTACGCTCTCACACCGCCCGCAGGTACCGCACCGGGCGGCCCGGCGTCAGGGCCTCCGCTGCGCGCACGATGCCCTGGGCGTCGATGCCGTGGTGGCGGTAGAGGTCGGCGATGGTGCCGGTCTGGCCAAAATGCTCCACGCCCAGCGCCCGCGTCCGGTGCCCCTGCACGGAGCCGAGCCAGCCCAGCGTCGCCGGGTGCCCGTCCACCACCGTGACCAGCGCGCAGTGCGGTGGCGCGCCCTCCAGCAGGCGCTCCACGTGGGAGCGGGCGTGGCTGAGGCCGCGCTCCCGCGCCCGCTGCGCAGCACTCCAGCCCGCGTGCAGACGGTCGGCGGAGGTGACGGCCAGCAGCCCGACGTCGCGCCGGTCCTCGCCCAGCATGCCAACCGCCTCGATCGCCTCCGGCGCGACGGCGCCGGTGTAGGCGACGATCACCTGCGCGTTCGGCCCCGGCCGGCGCAGCCAATAGGCGCCCTGCACGATGTCGCGCTCCAGCTCCGGCGTCATGGTCCGGGTCGGCTGCTCCAGCGTGCGGGAGGACAGGCGCAGGTAGACGGAGCCGCCCGTCTCGTCGCGCAGCCAGTTCTGCTCGTCGGGCTCCCCCTCGCCGTCGCGCTGCATGTAGTCGAAGGCCCAGCGCATGACCACCGACAGCTCGTCGGCGAAGGCCGGCTCGAAGGTTGCGAGGCCGTCCTGGGCCATGCCGACCAGCGGCGTGGCGATGGACTGGTGCGCGCCGCCCTCCGGCGCCAGCGTCACGCCGGACGGCGTCGCCACCAGCAGGAAGCGGGCGTCCTGGTAGCAGGCGTAGTTCATCTGGTCCGCCGCCCGCATGATGAAGGGGTCGTAGACCGTGCCGATGGGCAGCAGCCGCTCCCCGAACAGCGAGTGCGACAGGCCCAGCGCCGACAGCAGGATGAACAGGTTGGACTCGGCGATGCCCAGTTCCATGTGCTGGCCATTCGGCGAGAAGTCCCACGTGTAGGTCGAGGGGATGCGTTCCTTCTTGAACAGGTCGGCCATGGCGCTCTTGGCGAACAGGCCGCGCCGGTTCACCCAGGCGCCGAGGTTGGTGGACACCGTCACGTCGGGCGCGGTGGTCACGATGCGCTCCGCAAGGCCCGTCTTCTCGCGGCCAAGTTCGTTCAGGATCAGGCCGAAGGCGGCTTGCGTGGACAGGCTCTTCTGCGCCGGGACGGGCAGGGCGGCGGGAACCGGCACGGGTGCGGAGGCGTGGCGGCGGCGCCCCTTGGCGGCGAAGGGCACCCGCTTCAGGAAGCCCGACAGCGTGTCGGCCGGCAGGCCCAGCCCCTCGAAATGGTCCCACTCGTGCCCCGGCCGGACGCTGTTGGCGGCGCGGAACGCCTCCATCTGCGCCGGGGTCATCAGCCCGGAGTGGTTGTCCTTGTGCCCGGCCAGCGGCAGACCGGCGCCCTTGATGGTGTAGGCGATGAAGCAGACCGGCCGGTCGTGCGTGCGCGCCTGGGCGAAGGCGTCGAGCAGGGAGGGCAGGTCGTGGCCGCCCAGGTTGCCCATCAGCCGAGCCAGTTCCTCGTCGCTGCGGCGTTCGATCAGTTGCGAGACCGGGCCCTGGTCGCCCAGCTCGTCCATCAGCCGCTTCCGCCACGCGGCACCGCCCTGGTAGGTCAGGGCGGAGTAGAGCTGGTTCGGGCACTGGTCGATCCATTGCCGCAGCCGCTCGCCGCCGGGCTCCTTGAACGCCTGCTGCATCAGCGTGCCGTATTTCAGGATCACCACGTCCCAGCCGAAGGCGCGGAAGATGTTCTCCAGCCGCTCCCACAGCCCTTCGCGGATCACCGCGTCCAGGCTCTGGCGGTTGTAGTCGACGATCCACCAAGTGTTGCGCAGGCCGTGCTTCCAGCCCTCCAGCAGGGCCTCGAAGATGTTGCCCTCGTCCATCTCGGCGTCGCCGACCAGCGACACCATGTGCCCCTCCGGCAGGTCCTTCGCCCAGCCCTTGGCCTTCACGTAGTCCTGCACCAGCGAGGCGAACAGCGTCTGCGCCACGCCCAGCCCGACGGAGCCGGTGGAGAAGTCCACGTCGTCCACGTCCTTGGTGCGGGACGGGTAGGACTGCGCGCCCTTGAAGCCGCGGAAATTCTCCAGCTTCTCGCGCGTCTGGTTGCCCAGCAGATACTGGATGGCGTGGAAGATGGGGCTGGCGTGCGGCTTCACCGCGACGCGGTCCTCCGGCCGCAGGGCCGAGAAGTACAGCGCCGTCATGATGGTGGCGAGCGACGCGGACGACGCTTGGTGCCCGCCGATCTTCAGCCCGTCCAGATTGGGGCGGACGTGGTTGGCGTTGTGGATCGTCCAGGACGCAAGCCAGAGGACCTTGCGCTCCAGCTCGTGCAGGCAGGCGAGGTCGGCTTGGTTCGGAACGGTCGCGGCCATGATGTCCCCCTTCGGCGGAGCGGCGGTCGATGATTGGTCAAACCTATCATTTGTGTCCTGGCAGAAGTTTGCAAAGTGGCGCCGAAAGCCAGCCTCGTTTAGCATCGGATTGCGTCAAAACTGAAAACGCGACAGCCGATGCCAAAAATCAAACTCGACCGCATCGACCGGAAGATCCTGGCGCTGTTACAGCAGGACAGCCGGCAGCACAACAACGAACTGGCGGAGCGGGTCGGCCTGTCGCCCTCGCCCTGCCTGCGGCGGGTGAAGGCGCTGGAGGATGCCGGCGTCATCACCCGTCACGTGGCGTTGGTCGATCCGGCCACCGTCGACCTTGCGGTGAACGTCTTCGTCAGCGTCAGCCTGGAACGCCAAGTGGAGGAGCGCATCGACGCCTTCGAGCAGGCTGTGATGGACCTGCCCGAGGTGATGGAATGCTACCTGATGACCGGGGATGCCGATTACCTGCTGCGCGTTGTCGTGCCGGACTTGGCGAGCTACGAGCGCTTCCTGAAGGAGCATCTGACGCGCATCCCCGGCGTCGCCAACATCCGCTCCAGCTTCGCGCTGAAGCAGGTGCGCTACCGCACGGCGCTGCCGCTGGCGCATTTGGCGGAGTGAAGCGGGGCCGCGGCCGGACGCTCCTTCCGCGCGGGCATGTACTCCAGCGCGCAGGCGGCGGCGACGCAAAGCGCGCCGACCCAGCCGAGGTCGCGCACGCCGCCGACGCTGAGCACCAGCGCACCCAGCGCCGCGCCCACCGAGAAGCCGAAGTAGTGGAAGGAGGCGTTCACCGACAGGATGATCGACGCGCCCTGTGGGCCGACGATGGAGATCAGCCGCGCCTGCTGCGCCGGGTAGAAGGCCCAGGCGGCGAAGCCCCAGACCATGATCGCGACGAAGGCGGGGACGAGCGCCAGCGACGGCGGCAGCGTGTAGGCGGTCAGCGACAGGCCGGCGAGCGCCAGCGCGATGGCCGGCAGGGTCAGGCCCACCACCCGCTTGCTGCCCAGCCGGTCGTTGGCGCGCCCGCCCAGCGTCAGCCCGACGAAGGCCGCGATCCCCCAGGCGAACAGCGCGGCGCCCACGGCCGCCCCTTCCAGTCCGGTGACGTGCTGCAAGTAGGTGGCGAGGTACGGGTAGGTGGTGAAGGGGCCCATGGCCCACAGCGTCATGATCGCCAGCGGCCGGCGCACCGCCGGGTTCTTCAGCGCCTCCAGCCGCGCGCCGAGGCTGACGACGGTGGTGGACGCGCCGATGGACCGCGGCAGCCCGACGAACAGCCCGGCGACCGCCACCACGGCCAGCGCCGCGACGCCGCCGAAGGTCATGCGCCAGCCCAGGCTGTTGCCGACCACGGCTCCCAGCGGGACGCCGAAGACGATGGCGAGGCTGAGGCCGCTCGTCACGATGGACAGGGCGCGGCCGCGCTCCGCCGGCGGGACCAGCGTGCCGGCCAGCGCGTTGGCGTTGGGAACGAACAGCCCCGCCGCCATGGCGAGCAGCACGCGCGCCGCCATCAGGCCGGTATAGCTGGTCGCCACGGCCGCCACCACGTTGGCGGCCACGAAGGCCAGCATCGTGACGATCAGCAGCAGGCGCCGGCTGACCGCGCCGGTCGCCGCGGTGAGGACGGGCGAACTGGCCGCGTAGGTCAGCGCGAAGATGGACACCAGCTGTCCGGCCGCCTGCTCGCTGACCGACAGGTCCGCGGCGATGTCGGGAAGGATCGCCGCGATCATGAAGCTTTCCGTGCCGACCGCGAACGACCCGAGGGCCATCCAGTAGAGCGGCGCCCTGGATGTCGGAAGGGGGGAGGACATAGGGGACAATTCCTGAACGGATCCGCGCAAGGCCGGTGTTGCCCGACCAGACGGCCGGATGTGGCTGTTCGGGACAGGGTAGGCCTGCATGGGCGCGGCTTGAATGTCGCGGATGCATCCTTTTCGGACATTCGCGACAGTCAAGCCGTCCCGCTCATCATGCGGTCGGCGGATGAACACATCCAGTGCCCGCCGACCGCATCAGACGTCGATCTTGGCCTTGGCGAGGGGAAGGCTGCGGATGCGCTGGCCGGTCAGGGCGGCCACGGCGTTGACCACGGCCGGCGGCACGCCGGGAAGGCCGGGTTCGCCGACGCCGCCCATGGGGGCGCCGCTCTCCACGATTTCCACATGCACCGCCGGCATGGAGCGGCGGGTGAGGATCGGGTATTCGTCGAAGTTGTGCGACTGGCGGACGCCGTCCTTGTAGACCAGCTCCTCGAACAGGGTTGCCGACAGGCCCAGCGCGACCGCCGATTCGACCTGCGACTTCACGATGGCCGGGTTGACGATGCTGCCGGGATCGAAGGCGACCCAGACGTTGTGCACCCGCGTCTCCCCACCCTCGATCGACACCTCGGCGATGGTCGCCGTCTCCGACCCGAAGGGGGAGGCCATGGACACGCCGCGCGCCCGCTTGCCGCCGTCGGCCTCGTACGGGCCGCGCTTCCAGCCACCGGACATGGCGGCGACCGTCTGGAGCAGCTTCTGATGCCGCGGCTTGTCCTTCAGCAGCTCCATGCGCAGCTCGAACGGGTCGCGCCCGCCGGCCACGGCGATCTCGTCCAGGAAGCCTTCGTAGAAGAAGTCGTTCATGGAATGGCCGACCGACCGCCAGAAGGCGATGGTCACGGGGTGCGCGACCTTCACATACTCCATGCTGCGGTTCGGGATGGCGTAGGGCTTCTCCGTGATGCCCTCGACGGCGGAGGCGTCCACCGGGCCGGGGAACACCGAACCGAACCAGCGGCCGATCGGCCCTTCGCCGACCGTGCGGACCTGGATGGCGGTCGGCCGCCCGTCCTTGTCGAGCGCCGCCTTGAAGCGGCTGAAGCTGAGGGGGCGGACGGCGTCCATCCGGAACTCCTCCTCGCGCGACCACAGCACCTTGACCGGCCGCTTGGTGGCCTTGGCGAGCTGGATCGCCTGGAGGAAGGGGTTGGAGCTGCCGTAGAGGAAGTGCCGGCCGAAGAAGCCGCCGAGGATCGGCGTGTGAAGGATGACCTTCTCCGGCGGCAGGCCGGACGCCTGGGCCGCAACGGACTGGAACAGCTCCGGCATCTGGTTGGGGACCCACAGCTCCAGCGTGCCGTCGGCGTTGAAGCGCGCCATGGAGGAGGGCGGCTCCAGCTGCCCGTGGGCGAGGTAGGGCGCGTCGTACTCCGCCTCCACCACCTTGTCTGCCGTGGCGAAGGCGGCGGCGGTGTCGCCCTCCGACTCAGCCGATGCGCCGGACGCGGTGGACGACTTCAGCGCCGCTAGGATGCCCTGCGAGGAATAGTCGGCGGCCACCGTGTCGAAGCCGGTCGCCTTGGGCTTCGACCAGCCGACCTGGAGCGCTTCCACGGCCTTGCGGGCGCGCCACCAGCTGTCGGCCGCCACGGCGACCGCGCCCGGCAGACGGTGCACCGAATGGACGCCGGGCATGGCGGCCACCGCGGACTCGTTGGCGACGGACTCCACGGTCGTGCCGAGGTTCGGGGCGTGCTGGACGGCGGCGTAGAGCATCCCGTCCAGCTTCTGGTCGATGGCGTAGACCGCCTTGCCCGTGGACTTTGCCCGCACGTCCAGCCGCGCCACCGGCTGCTTGATGTAGCGGAAAGTCGCCGGGTCGCGCAGCGCCACGGACTCGTTGGGCTTCAGGGTCAGCGCCTCGGCGGCCAGATCGCCGTAGGCGAGCTTCTTGCCGGAGGCGGCGTGGACGACGTGGCCGTCCTCCGTCGTCAGGCTCTCCGGCTTGACCTTCAGGCGTTTGGCCGCGGTGCGGATCATCATGTCGCGGGCGGTGGCACCCAGCTTGCGCATCAGCGGGTAGCTCGACCGCGTGGAGAAGCTGCCGCCGGTCATGCGCAGGCCATTGATCACGGCGTAGTCCGGGCCCGGCGGCGCGCATTCGACGGTGAAGCGGCTGGGGTTGACGTCCAGCTCCTCCCCGACGATCTGGGCCATACCGGTGCTGATGCCCTGGCCGCCCTCCACGAAGGGGCTCAGCAGCGTGACGGTGTTGTCCTTGCCGATGACCAGGAAGGCGGGGACGCGGGTGCCGGGCTTGATGGCTGTGGCCTCGGCCGCCCGCGCGATCCGGGGAAGCCCGGGCACCAGGGCGCCGAGCACGAGCGCGCTCGTGCCGAAGCCGAGGAAGGAGCGGCGGGACAGGTTGGTGACCCCGTCGGCGCGCATGAAGGGAACGGCCGACAGGGCCTTGGGTGATAGGGCCTTCGATGACAGAAGCTGGTCCATGATGCGTCCTCCCCTCAGCCGGCGGCTTGGCGGATGGCCGAGGCCACGCGGTTGTAGGTCCCGCACCGGCACAGGTTCGTCATCGCGTCGGCGATGTCCCCGTCGGTCGGCTTCGGGTTGCTCTTCAGCAGCGCGGTCGCCGCCATCACCTGGCCGGACTGGCAATAGCCGCACTGCGGCACCTGGGTGGCCACCCAGGCCTCCACCACCTTGCGGCCGACGGGATCCTCCTCGATCGCGTCGATCGTGCGGATGTCGGCGGCGCCGACGCTGTCGACCGGGACTTGGCAGGACCGGGTGGCCGTGCCGTCGATCATGACGGTGCAGGCGCCGCACTGGGCGATGCCGCAGCCATACTTGGTCCCGGTCAGGCCGAGCGTGTCGCGCAGCACCCACAGCAGGGGCGTGTCGGCTTCGACCGCAACCTCATAGGCGCGGCCATTGACGTGGATGGTGGTCATGGCGGTGTCCGTGTTCGGGGGCCGGAGGCCGTTCGCGCTGTATTTCCCAAGCCGATGTCCGTGCGCGTCCCGGCTTGGGCAGCGATTCAGTCTTGCTCGACACGCCTGGGCTTGTGATCCATCCCTAGGTATTACGGCCCTCCGCCATGGCCGGTCCGGCCGCGGAAAAGGCCGGGAATTGCGGCGCTCGACCGGGCACCGCATACTTTGATATGAGTCGGCCGCGGGTGCCGCCGATGGCAGGGAAGCAAGAAGCAAGGACTATGGACATCAACCATTCCGACGTCTTCTACATCTCCCCCATCGCCATCCTCTGCGAGGACTGGTCGGGCGTGAAGAAGGCGGTCGACGAGGTCATCGCCGGGGGCGTCGATGATTTCGCCGGGTTCCTGGACGCCAACCCCGACTTCATCCAGGAGGTGCGCCGCACGCACCGCGTGCTCGACGCCAACCGGGCGGCGCTCGACCTCTTCGGCTACGACGACAAGGACACCTTCCTGCGGGAATCGAACCGGCTGCTTCCGGCCAACCGGGCCAGCAACACCCAGGTGCTGATGGCCATGGCCCACGGCGAGACGGTCTGCCAGGGGGAGCGGGTGCTGCAGGTGGCGGACGGCCGCGCCGTCCCCATCCTGTGGCGGGCCAGCCTACCGGCCACGTCCGAGGGGTTCGATCACCTTTACTTCTTCGCCGTCGACACGACCGAGCTGAAGCGCGTGCAGGCGCAGCTGCTGACCGCGCAGACGAACCTCAGCCACGCCGGGCGGCTGTCGCTGGTGGGAGAGCTGTCAGCGTCGCTGACGCACGAGGTGTCGCAGCCGCTGGTCTCCATCGCCGGCCACGCCGCGGCGGCCTCGCGCTGGCTCGCCCGCGAGACGCCGAACCTGGAGGAGGTCGCGGCCAGCCTGGCCCGCATCACCGCCAGCAGCCGGCACGCCGTGGAAATCGTGGCGAAGATGCGGGCTTTCGCCCGGCGGGCGGATCTGGTCCCAACCCAGCTGAGGCCGCAGGACTGCGTCGCCGACGCCATCGCGCTGATCGACCACGAGGCCTACCGCCAGAAGGTCACCATCGGCATCGACATCCCCCCGGGCACGCCGATGGTGCTGGGGGACCGGACCCGGATCCAGCAGGTGATCGTCAACATCGCCTTCAACGCCATCCAGGCGATGAACGGCTTCACCGGGCCGGAGCGGCGGATCGCCATCAGCGCCGCCGTCGAGGATCCGGATTTCGTAACCGTCTCCATTTCCGACACCGGCCCCGGCATTCCGGAGGACGTGCTGCCGCGCATCTTCCAGCCCTTCTTCTCCACCAAGGCCGAGGGCATGGGGCTGGGCCTGTCCATCTGCAAGACGATCGTCGAGGAGCATGGCGGGCGGCTGTGCGGGCGCAACGGCCCGACGGGCGCCACCATCGCCTTCACCCTTCCGATTGCAAAAGGGTCGGGTGTCGATCAGCCCGTCGCGCCGTAGCGGGTCACCGACCGTTCGCGCACGCCCAGCGTTTCGGCCATGCGGACGAGGTCGGCCAGGGACTGCGCGTTCATCTTCCGCATCAGGTTGCCGCGGTGGATCTTGACCGTCACCTCGCTCAGCTCCAGGCGCCCGGCGATCTGCTTGTTCATCAGCCCGGCGGTCACCAGGGACATGACGTCGCGTTCGCGGGGGGTCAGCTTGGCGTAGAGCGTGCGGATGCCGTCGTCCTGGCTCGTTTCGGCCCGGCGCTTGCGGTCCCGCTCCACGGCCTCGCCGACCGCCGCCAGGACGCCCTCCTCGGTGAAGGGCTTGATCAGGAAATTGACCGCGCCGGCCTTCATGCCGCGGACGGTCATGGGAATGTCGCCCTGGCCGGACATCAGGACGACCGGGACCTTGACGGCGTTCTCCACCAGGGCGCGCTGGAAATCCAGCCCGTCGGCGCCATCCAGCCAGATGTCGAGCATCAGGCAGGCGGCGGCGTCGACCGCGTCGCTGGCGAGATAATCCTCCGGAGAGGCGAAAGTCAGCACGTCGTACCCGACCGAGCGCAGCAGGCTGTCCATCGCGCTGCGGACGTCCGCGTCGTCGTCGATCACGCAGACCAACGCGTCCCTGTTCTCCTGAATGCTGCTGGCCATGTGGTCTCCACGAGTCTGCGCTCCCCCACCCACGTGATCGTACCAGCCGGCCCAGGGTGCGGCAAACTGCGCAGGGGCATTGTTCTTGAAATCCTGACCGGGACGTCAGGACCGTGCGGGGGCGTGTCGCCCGGTCCCTCTCCTAATGGCTGCTTGGCTCGACGGCGGACTCCACCGAGTTGAGCAGGTCTTCCGGATCGAGCGGCTTGGTCAGGAAGGCCGAGGCGCCGAGGTCGAGCGACCGGTTGCGGACGACCGGCGTCGGGAACGCCGTCATCAGGATGATCGGGAAGGTGCATCCCCTCTGGCGCAACGCGGCCTGCAGATCCAACCCGTCCATGCCGTCCATGTTCAGGTCGGTGATCAGGCAGTCGGTCCGCCCCGTGTAGGAGATGAAATCTTCGGCTGACGGGAAGGTGCAGACCTTCATGCCGACCGAGCGCAGGAGGCTGTCGAGGCTGTCCCGGACATTCTCATCATCATCGACGACGCAAATCGTAGGAACCGTCCGCACAACATCTCACTCCAGCCAAGGCGTGCCCCGCCGACCATCGTCAACGCCTGCGCGATATAACAGCAACCGGAAGAAAACCGCGCCATTCATACCTCGGTATAGGGTGCCGGGACCACGGTGAATCCGGCGCACGTTCCGGCACGCAAGACCTATTATGTCCGGAATGGGTGGAAAAATGTCGTTTGTCCAATCCTCATAAGCCATTAGCCTTTTTATGGGCTGGCGTGAGCTTGGCCCCGTGCCGGCTCTCCGGCGCGGCTGGCGGAACGATGGTTTACGGTGAGCGGTCTTGACGATACCGACGCGTGGGATGAACGAAGCCGATGGCCGTTTGAGGCCGCCGTCCCGGTTCGCGACGGTGCTGGCGCTGTCCTTGGGCAACGCCATCGAGATCTACGATTTCACTGTTTACAGCTTCTTCTCGCTGACGATCGGCAAGCTGTTCTTCCCCGTCCAGTCGGAGTTCGGTCCGTTTCTCCTGGCGCTGCTGACCTTCGGCATCGGCTTCGTCGTCCGTCCCCTGGGCGGGATCGTGATCGGCGCCTACGCCGACCGGGCCGGCCGCAAGCCGGCGCTGGTGATGACCATCTCCCTGATGGCGCTGGGCACGCTGCTGATCGGCCTGTGTCCGACCTACGCCGACATCGGCCTGCTGGCCCCCGCGGCCATCGTCGTCGGGCGGTGCCTCCAGGGCTTCTCGGCGGGCGGGGAGATCGGCGTCGCGACGACGCTGCTGATGGAGATGGGCCGTCCGTCCGGCCGCGGGCTGCGCGTCAGCTGGCAGATGGCCAGCCAGGGTGCGGCGGCGCTGTGCGGCGCGCTCAGCGGCTACATCCTGACGACCGCGCTGCCGCCGGGCGCGCTGGAGGCGGGGGCGTGGCGCATCCCGTTCCTGGTCGGGCTGCTGATCATCCCCGTCGGCCTCTATGTCCGCTGGACGCTGCCGGAAACGGCCGTGGGGGGAGGGCGGCGGACCGTGGTCCTGCGGGATCTGGTGTCCGGGCACGGCCGCACGCTGTTCGCCGGGGTGCTGATGATCATGGGCGGGACGGCGTCGACCTACGTCAACATCTACTACATGCCGACCTACCTGATCAAAACGATCGCCCTGCCGCCGCAGAGCGCCTTCCTGGCGGGGTGCTTCGCCGGCGCGACCCTGCTGATCGTGGCACCACTGGCCGGCCGCCTGTCGGACCGGCTGGGACGCCGCCGGCCCTTCGTCTTCTGGTCCTGGCTGGGAACCGCGGTGCTGACCTACCCGGCCTTCTGGGTCGTCGTCCAGACGCAGAGCGCGACGGCGGCGCTCGTCGCCTTCGTGGTGCTGATCGGCTTCAACGCGGCGGGGTCCGGATCCTGCCTGATCATGGTGATGGAGAATTTTCCGCGCGGCGTTCGGGCGACCGGACTGTCGGTCGTCTACAGCGTCGGGGTGTCGATCTTCGGCGGCTTCGCGCCCTTCGTCGTGACCTGGCTGATCAGCGTCTCGGGCAGCCCCATGTCGCCGGCCTTGTACGTCATGGCCTGTGCCACCGCCGCCCTGTTCGGCGTGACCCGCCTGCGCGAGCGGCCGGAGCCGGAAGGCGCCGTTCCGGCCCAGAGCTGATCGCAGAGGCGCCGAACGCCCAAGCACGAAAAGCCCGGCATCGCGCCGCGGGATCGGACGATCCAGCCGAAGCGAAGCAGGCGGTGGTTTTTTTGCGGAATTCTTAAAAAAGGAGAGAGTGGCGCGCCCGAAGAGATTCGAACTCCTGACCCCCAGATTCGTAGTCTGGTGCTCTATCCAGCTGAGCTACGGGCGCTTCCCTCTGCCGCGGCGTCCGGCGTTGCCGTCCGCGGTAGGCGCGCTTTTTAATGGGGCCTGGATCGGAAGGCAACCAAAATTTTGCCCCTGGAGCGAGATTTCTGAAAGGACCATAGTTCCTGGCCATAGTTGCTGGAACTGAGGGCTCCGCCGATTGGCGGACTTTCGATCGGATGGCGGCCGTCCTACCTTGCGGCGGGGCGATCACGCCGTGACTTGAGGAGTTCAGGGGATTGGCATGGTGATGAAGGCGGTGGCGACCAGGCTTGCGGGTCTGACGGCGATGGCGGCCGGCCTGTTTGCGGCCGGGGTGATGGTCGGTTCCGACGGTGCCCGCGCCGCGGACATCCTGCTGTCGGCGGCCGTCGGCGAGGAGACCGTCCAGCTGGTGCAGGCGGCGCCGAAGGTCATGCAGGTCGTGGTCAACGACAAGGTGGTGTACGAGGACCGCGACGGCGCCTCCTTCGCCTTCGTCAACGCCTACAACCTCCAGGGCCGCTGGCTGGTCCTGCTGCGGCAGAGCGCCGACGGCGGCTGCGCCGCGCGGTTCCGCGTGCTGGACCTGACCGCGGCGAAGCCCACCGTCTCGCTGCCCTTCGGGACGTGCAGCGAGGCGCCGCAGGTCGCCATGGCCGACCGGACCCTGACCGTCTCCATGCCCGTTATTGACGGCAAGGGGACCGACGGCAAGCGCGCCGCCGCGAAGGGCACCGCCGCCTGGAACTACCAGGAAGGCATGCTGGTCCGGGTGCGGTGATCGAGGGCGCGGTGATGCGGGCGCAAGTGATTGGAAAGCGGTAGGGGCGCATGTTCATCGCGTTGAACAAGGCCGTCACGCTTCTCGGCAGCGCGCCCGTGGTGCTGCCGGTGTCCGGCGTGCTGGCCGCCGTGCTGTGGCGCCGCCATTCGGTGAAGGCCGCGGCGGGCTGGGTCGCGGCGCTGGCCCTCATGGTGGCGGTCGTGATGCTGCTGAAGATCGCCGGCCACGCCTGCAACGTCCATTTCCTCGACGACCGGCTGACCAGCCCCAGCGGGCACGCGGCGCTCAGCGCCGCCGTCTACGGGGCGGTCGGCGTGGTGGTCGCGCGCCATGTCGAGGGTTGGCGGCGGAACGCCTTCCTGCTGGCGGTGTTCGGCGTCGTCGCCGGGGTGGCGGTGTCCCGGGTCATCCTGCGCAGCCATTCGGTGACGGAGGTGACGGTCGGCCTCGCGCTGGGCGGGCTGGCGGTGGCGGCCTTCGCGCAGGGCCTCGCCCGGATCGCCCGGGCGCAGGCCGCGGAGGTGACGGTCGGGCAAGCGCCGCCGCCCCTGTCGCCTTCGCCGTGGCGGTGGCCGTCGTCCCCGCTGGTCGTGGCACCCCTGCTGGCGGTGGCGGTCCTGCTGCTCGGCGCGGGGGCCGTGACCTTCGGCAACCGAACCACGGCGGAGCCGATGCTGAAGCACATCGCCATGCTCCTGCGCCAGGACGATGTCCTGTGCGGGCCGGTGTCGCCGCTGGACAGCCTGCTTCCGCGATAAGCTTTTGAGGGGCCGGGCGCTTCATCCACGCCCGGCCTTCGCTTGTCTTGACGGCACTTCCCGCCGTGCCGGCGAGGCCCGGCGGCTATTTGGCAACCGGAATGTTTCTCCTTCACGGCCGGTTCAGGGTTGAGAGCGGGGTTGCGGAGAGGCATGGTGTCCGACTATACCCACGCCCCCGTTCACGTCCCGTTCCGTCCGCATCCACCCATCCGCCGCCCGCCCTTCCGCTGCCTTCCTCAGGGTCATGTCGCTATTCGACTCCCCTCCGCGCGCAACGGCGCCCGGAACCGTCCCAACCGGAACCGCCCCAACCGGAACCGTCCCAGCCGGAACCGCCATGGTCCCCTTCACCCAGGAGGATCTGGCGCGCGTCTTCGATGCGAAGACGTTGCAGCGGGGGCGCACGCTCATCCTGACCAAGGCGGTGACCCTGTCCGAGGCGGAGGGCCGGATCGAGGCGACGGTGGCCGACCTCGGCCGCCACCTGTCGGTCACCGTCACGCCGGTGCGCGGGCGCAGCCGGGTGGTGTTCGACAAGAGCTGCACCTGCGGGCGCAACGCCTGCGCGCACATGGCGGCGGCGGCGCTGATGGCGCTCGACGCGCGGCCGGAGGCGCGGCAGATGTCGCTGTTCGATCCACCGCCTGAGCCGGCGCCCGGCCCGGCGCCGTCCAGCCTGCCGGCTTCCCCGACCTCCCCGGCGCCTCCGGCCCCCGCGCCCGAACCTCCGCGCGCCGCCCCGCCGCCTCCACCACCGCCGCCGCCGCCGCCCGACCCGGTGCTGAGCGTCCTCTGGACGCTGGAGCCGGGGAAGGAGGACGTGGCCATGTTCGTCTCCGCCATTATCGCGGTGGAGGGGGAGAACGTCTCCACCCCCGCCAGCCCGCGCGACGTGATGGCCCGCGCGCCGCGCAGCCTGGACGGCGACGTGGACCGCGCCGTCGCCCGCCTGCTCGGCGGCGGCGGGGTGGTGCGCACGCCGGTCGCCAAGAGCCGCGGCGACGCGGTGGACCGCGTGCTGCGCCGGCTGCTCGGCACCGGGCGGCTGCGCTGGCGCGGCGGCGCCGTGCTGGCGGAGGGGCCGTCCCGCACGGTCCGCGCCTTCCGCGACCCGGCGACGCGCAAGCTGCGCCCGACCGGCCTGCCGGAGGGCGGGACGCTCATCAAGGGCCAGACCTACTGGTGCGTGGACCCCAAGGGTGGCACGGTCTCGCCCGTCGAGCTTCAGGTCGTCGAGGTGCCGAAGCCCCGGGGGGCCGCCCCGGCCGCGGCATCTCCGGCGCCGGAGCGGCCGACGATCCCGATGGCGCCGTCGCTGTCCGCCTCCATGCCGTCGGGAATCCGCATGGGGTCCGACGCCGCCGCGACCATCGTGGAGCGCGACCCGCGCATCGTGGCCCGGCTCGGCCGCGTGGTGTCGCCGGACGGCGGGCTGGTGGATGTGCTGCGGCTTGCCTTCGACTATGGCGAGGAGGGCTCCCCGTCGGAGATCGAGCCCGATGACCAGCGCCAGTTCGCCCGCGTGGAGGAGCCCGGCGGCGCCGTCTTCGTGCGCCGCGACAAGGCGCTGGAGCAGGGGGCGCTCGACCGCCTCGCCGCCTTCGGCTTCGCGCAGGGGCGCATCGAGGCGCCGCGCGGCCAGCTGAACGCGCGCGGCACCCGCGTGCACTGGCTGACCGGCAAGGACGCGGAGGAGCGCTGGTCCGCCTTCCTCGCCACGGAGGTCGCCGCCCTGCGCAAGGAGGGCTGGATCGTCGAGGTCGGCGCCGACTTCGGCACCAAGGTGGTGGAGGCCGGCGACGAGGTGGCGGTCGCCGTGCGCGACGCCGGCGACGGCTGGTTCGACCTGGACGTCGGCGTGGAGATCGACGGGCAGCGCCGCGCCCTGTTGCCGATCCTGGCGACGCTGATCGAGCGCGGCGGCATGGAGGCCACCCGCGTCATCGAAGGGCGCGCCCATCTGGTGCTGGACGACGGCAACGTGCTGGCCCTGCCGGCGGAGCGCGTCGAGCGGCTGATGAGCGTGCTGGAGGCGATGCTGGGCAGCGGCCGGCGCATCGACGACACGCTGAAGGTGCCGCTGGCCGAGGCCGACGGGCTGCTGGACATCGACGACCTGATCGCCCGGCGCACCGAGGACACCGCCCAGATCGACCGCTACCTGCGCACCCTGCAGGAGCAGGAACTGCCGGCGGAGATGGACCCGCCCGCGGCCTTCCAGGGCACGCTGCGCGACTACCAGCGCGTTGGCCTCGCCTGGATGCAGTCGCTGCGGTCGAACAAGGTGGCCGGCATCCTGGCCGACGACATGGGCCTGGGCAAGACCGCCCAGACGCTGGCCCACATCGCGACGGAGCACGCGGAAGGCCGCCTGACCGACCCCTGCCTCGTCGTGGTGCCGACCAGCCTCGTGCCCAACTGGGTGGCGGAGGCCGGGCGCTTCACGCCGCACCTGCGGGTGGTCGTGCTGCACGGGCTGGACCGGCACGAGAAGCTGGGCGACCTCGACCGCGCCCACATCGTGGTGACCACCTACGGCGTGGTCGGGCGCGACGTGGAAATGCTGAAGCGCCAGACCTGGCACATGCTGATCCTGGACGAGGCCCAGGCCATCAAGAACCCGGACAGCAAGGCCACGCGCGCGGTCTGCGCGCTGAACGCCCGCAACCGGCTCTGCCTGTCCGGCACCCCGGTGGAGAACAACCTGGGCGAGCTGTGGAGCCAGTTCGCCTTCCTGATGCCCGGCCTGCTCGGCGACCGCAAGGAGTTCGGGAAGCGCTACCGCACGCCGATCGAGAAGCGCGGCGACGGCACGCGGGCCAAGTCGCTGATGCGCCGCATCCGCCCCTTCCTGCTGCGCCGCACCAAGGAGGCCGTTGCGAAGGAACTGCCCCCGAAGACGGAGGTGGTGGTCCGCATCGACCTGGAACCGGCACAGCGCGACCTCTACGAAACCATCCGCCTGTCGGTGAACGAGACGGTGCGGGCGGCGCTGGCGGTCAGCGGCGTGTCGCGCAACGCCATCACGATCATCGACGCGCTGCTGAAGCTGCGGCAGGTCTGCTGCGACCCGCGGCTGGTGAAGATCCCCGCCGCCGGCCGGGTGAAGGAGAGCGCCAAGCTCGACGCCCTGACCGACATGGTGCTGGAGATGGTGCCGGAAGGCCGGCGCATCCTGATCTTCTCGCAGTTCACCTCCATGCTCGACCTCATCAAAGGCAAGCTGGAGGACGCGAAGATCCCCTATGTGGAGCTGACCGGCCGGACGCTCGACCGGGCGGAGCCGGTGAACCGCTTCCAGAACCGCGAGGTGCCGGTCTTCCTGATCAGCCTGAAGGCCGGCGGGCGCGGCCTGAACCTGACCGCCGCCGACACGGTCATCCACTACGACCCCTGGTGGAACCCGGCCGCCGAGGACCAGGCGACCGACCGCGCCTACCGAATCGGCCAAGACAAACCGGTTTTCGTCTACAAACTCATCGCCGCGAACACGGTGGAGGAGCGGATTCTCGACCTCCAGCGCCGCAAGGGCAACCTTTCGGACGCGACGATCGAAGGAACGGGCCTTGTGAGTGCCCTGGACGGCGGCGACATCGACTATCTGCTGGGTAAGGGCGAGAACTGAGGGCATACTCGGGGTTACCGCGCCCCCCGGCTCTGGTCTTTGGCGAAATATGGCCTAATTGCGTCCAAAGGAGGGCTCTTCGGGGGACCCTTGCGACAGGGGAGGGGCCATGATGTTGACGCCATGGGACGAATCGCCTGGACCGGAACGGCTTGTGGAGACGTGGCGCGACGCCACCGCGGAGGCGCGGCGCTGGCGTGACGATCCTGACCTGACCGTCGCGCTGAAGGCCGCGCGCAGCCGCCTGCACCGGCCGCCAGCCGCACCTCCGCGCTCGCCGGAGCAGGTGCTGGCCGACGAGTTGAGCGCCGCGCGCCGCGTTTGGGCGGACATGCAGGCCACGGCGGAGGGACCCGCGCGCGCGGCGGCCTACGCGAACCTGAAGCGCTGGGAGCCCGGCCTGTTCGGCTACAGCGAGACCCAACGCTCGACCGCCGGCAAGATCGCGGCGTCGGAGACCGCGGAGGCCCGGCGCGACGCCCAGGAACGGACGGAGGCGCGCGTGCTTCTCGACTCCTTCCGGGTGGCGCAGGACCGCGCGCGGCTGGCGACCCGGGCGGTGCAGGCGGACCCGCGGGCCCGCGCACTGGCCGACTCGGACGGCGCTCCGCAGCCGAACGGTCGCGCGGCGGGGCGGGTTTCGGCTTCATGAGGCGTTTCCTTCGCAGTTTCCTGCGGGTCCTGGTGATCGTGCTGGCGGTGCCGGTGCTGGCTTACGGCGTACTGGCCGCCGTGGTCGGGCGCGACAATGTCTGGGCGACGGTGTTCGGTCCCGGCAACCGCGCGCCGGTGGACTTCGCGACGCTCCAGCCCGCCGACACCCCCAACCGCTATCTCGTCTGTCCGCCCGCCCAATGCGCCCGCGCCGACGCCGAAAGCCCGGTCTACCCCGTGCCGGCCGACCGGCTTCGCGCCGCCTGGGCCGAGGTGATCGCGAAGCACGGCGTCAGACTGCTGTCCTCCGGCGAGGAGCAGATCGAAGCCGAGGTCCGGACCCCATGGCTGCGCTTTCCGGACCTCGTCACCGTGCGGATCGTGCCGCTGGGGGCGGACCGCTCGACCGCCAAGATCTACAGCCGCTCCCTCTACGGCCGGTCGGACCTCGGCGTGAACGCCGCCCGCGTGAAGGCGTGGATGGCGGAGGTGGAAGCCGGTTTGCGGTCGGTGTCGTGATGGCGCACGGCCCCCTCCCTAACCCTCCCCTTCTTCGAGGTGGAGGGGACTGCCGCTGTGTTGCCCAAGCCCCCTCTCCCGCGCCAGCGGGGGAGGGTCGGGGAGGGGGCATCATCGCAGCTACTGTCCTCCTCACGACCCTCCTCGCCACCCCATGCCTCGCCGCCGACCTTGCCGTCACGGTGACCAACCTCCACTCCGACCGCGGGCGGGTCATGGTCGCCGTCTGCTCGCAGGACACCTTCCTGAAGCCCGGCTGCCCCTACACGGCGAGCGCGCCCGCACAGGCGGGGGCGGTGACCGTCACGGTGCGCGGCATCCCGCCCGGCACCTACGCCATCCAGGCCTTCCAGGACGAGAACGGCAACGAGGAGGTCGACCGCAACTTCTTCGGCCTGCCGAAAGAGGGCATCGGCTTCAGCAACGACGCGCCGATCCGCTTCGGGCCGCCCAGCTACGCGGACGCGGCCCTCTCCGTCGGCGAGGGCGGGGGGCAGACCACGCTGCGTTTGCGCTATTTCATCGAGAGCGGAAACGTTCAATCAAAGCGCTGAACGAGAACCGAGGGCGGTCGCCGTGGGCGAAGCGCAGCCACGCCTTCAGCAGCGCCGCGTCGCCGTCGCGAAGCGGCCGGTGGTGCGGGCGGAAGCGGCCGGGGCTGACCGTGACGGTCTTCACCTGGGTCATCTCCAGCAACCCCTCCGCCCCGCGCGTCACGCCCCAGCCGCTGCGGTGCCGGCCGCCGAAGGGCAGGCGCGGGTCGGCCGTCGGGGCGATCAGGTCGTTGATGGTCACCGACCCGGCATCAATTCGCGCGGCGAGTCTGCGGGCCTCCACTGCCGGCCCGAAGATCGAGGCGCCGAGGGCGTAGGGGCAGGCTGCGGCCAGCCGCAGGGCCTCATCCATGTCCGCAACGGGCACCAGCGCCAGCACGGGGGCGAAGACGTCCTCCGCCAGCAGTTCCATGCCGGGCCGTGCGTCGGCGATGGCGAAGGGGGCCAGCTCCGGTGAGTCGGTGGCCGGGGCCGGCCCGACCAGCCGCCCGCCTTTGCCGAGCGCGTCCTCCACCAGCCGGGCGAGGCGGGCGCGCACCGGCAAGGGCACCGGGGTGGTCGGCAGGGTCGCGATCCGCTCCGCCAGCGCCTGCTCCAGCGCCGCCGCCCGGTCCCGCGTCACGAAGACCCGGCGCGGCGCGATGCAGGTCGCCGACCCGTTGAAGCGCAGCCCGAAGGCCAGCGCGCCGGCGACGAAGCCCACCTTGGCGCCGGGCAGGACGAACACGGCGTCGTTGCCCGACAGCTCCATGGCCGCCGGGATCAGCCGGTCGGCCAGCCGCGCCATCACCCGCCGCCCGGTTTCGGCGGAACCCGTCAGCACCACCTTGTCCACGCCCGCGTCCCCCATGCCCCCGTCAATGGCGGCCTCCGCCTCCGCCGGGCTTTCGCCCAGCGTGGCGAACAGCCCTTCCGGCAGGCCGGCCTCGGCCAGCCAGCGGCCGAGCAGGGCCATGGGCGCGGCGCAGCCCGGCGCCGGCTTGACCAGGACGGCGTTCCCCGCGGCCAGCGCCTGAACCGCCTGCACCCCGGAAAGCAGCAGCGGGTAGTTGGACGGGGCGATCACCAGCACGGTCCCGAACGGTTCCCGCCGCACCTCCGCCTTGATGCCGAACAGCCAGCCGGGCCGGCCCCGCGACCCGAGCCGGCGCGGCTTCAACAGGGCCGCGGCCTCCCGTTCCAGGAAGCGGCAGGCGTCGGCCAGCGGCAGGATCTCCGCGGCCAGACTTTCCGCCGGCGTCCGGCCGGGACGGTCGGCCAGCGACGCGACCAGCGCGTCGGCCTCCGCCGCGATCCGGCGGCGCAGGCGCGCGATCACCGCCAACCGCTCTCGCACGGGCGTGATGGACCAGCCCGCTTGCGCGGCGCGGGCGGCCGTCAGCGCCCCGGCCGCCCCAATGGTGGTGGCGTCCCTATCCGTTTGGCCCTGGTTCAATCTGTGATCCATCCGTGACCTGGGTCCGTAACCATCCCCGACATTCATTCGACAGTGTGGTCGACGGCGGCGTTTGCCAAGGGCGCCAATCCCCAAGGCCAATCCCCCAGGCCCATCCCCAAGGGAGGAAGGACCGGCATGCATCGACGCGTGGTCATCATCGGCGCGGGGCCCGGCGGCCTTGCCAGCGCCATCCTGCTGGCGCTGACCGGTGCCAGGGTCACGGTACTGGAACGACAGCAGCGGGTGGGTGGGCGGTCCGCGCTGATGGAGGCGGAGGGGTTCCGCTTCGACACCGGGCCGACCTTCTTCCTCTACCCGCGCATCCTGGAGGAAATCTTCTCCGCGGCGGGCCGGCGCCTGTCCGACACGGTGGACCTCATCCGGCTCGACCCGCTCTACCGGCTGGTCTTCGAAGGGGGCGGAGACCTGCGCGTTCACGCCGACCCGACCAAGCTGGCGGCGGAGATCGAGCGCTTCGCCCCCGGCGACGCGCGCAACCTCCAGCGCTTCCTGGCCGACAACCGCGCGAAGCTGCAGGCTTTCCGGCCGGTGCTGGAGACGGCTTTCAACGGCCCGGCGGACCTGCTCTCCGGCCCGATCCTGAAGGCGCTGCGCTGGCTGAACCCGCACCGCTCTGTCGACGCGGACCTCGCCCGCTACTTCCGCGACCCGCGCATCCGGCTGGCCTTCTCCTTCCAGAGCAAGTACCTGGGCATGTCGCCCTTCCGCTGCCCCAGCCTGTTCACCATCCTGTCCTTCCTGGAGCATGAGCACGGCATCTTCCACCCGCGCGGCGGCTGCGGCGCGGTGATGGAAGCGATGGCGCGGCTGGCGCGCGAGCTGGGCGTGGAGATCCGGCTGGGCGAGACGGTGCGGCACATCGATTTCCGCGGTCGCCGCGCCGTCGGCGTGCGGACGGGGCAGGGGGAGTACCCCTGCGACGGGCTGGTCATCAACGCCGATTTCGCGAAGGCCATGGCGACGCTGGTGCCCGACGACCTGCGCCGGCGTTGGAGCGACGCGCAGATCGCCCGCAAGAAGTTCTCCTGCTCCACCTTCATGCTCTACCTGGGCATCGAGGGGAAGGTGGACGAACTGGACCACCACACCATCCTGCTGGCCGAGGACTACGCCCGCAATCTGGCGGAGATCGAGGCCTGCCGGGAGCTGCCGCGGCGCCCGTCGCTCTACGTCCAGAACGCCTGCGTCACCGACCCGGAGCTGGCGCCGCCGGGCTGCTCGACCCTCTACGTGCTGGTCCCCGTCGGGCACCAGCGCGGCCACATCGACTGGGCGGCCGAGGCTCCCCGCTACCGCGCCCTGGTGCTGCGGCGGCTGGAGGCGCTGGGCGTGCGCGACGTCGAACGGCGCATCCGGGTGGAGCGCACCATCACCCCCGTCGATTGGGCGGACGGCTTCAACATCCACCGCGGCGCCACCTTCAACCTCGCCCACAATCTCAGCCAGATGCTGCACAACCGTCCGCGCAACCGGTTCGAGGATCTGGACGGCGTCTATCTGGTCGGCGGCGGCACCCATCCCGGCAGCGGCCTGCCGGTGATCTTCGAGGGTGCCCGCATCTCCGCCCGGCTGCTGGCGGAGGATCTCGGCCTGCCGGTGCCGTGGCGCGGGGAGCATGGCGCCCCCGGCGGTGTTCTCGGACAAGCCCCAACGAAAGAAGCCTATTCGCGGGAGGCGGCGTGATGCTGATGAAGGTGGACAACAACCGTGTGGCGGTGATCGGCGGCGGGCTGGCCGGGCTGGCCTCCGCCGTGGTGCTGGCCGCGCGCGGCCATTCCGTCGTGCTGTTCGAGCGCAACGCCTGGCTCGGCGGCAAGGCGGCGGTGCTGGAGGAGGGCGGCTACCGCTTCGACATGGGGCCGACCATCCTGACCGTGCCGCGCGTCCTGCGCCGCATCTTCGCGGAGGCCGGGCGCGACATGGACAAGGAACTGGACCTGATCCGGCTCGACCCGCAATGGCGCTGCTTCTTCGAGGACGGCAGCGTGCTCGACCTCGCGGAGAATGTGGACGCCATGGCGGCCACCCTCGACCGCTTCGCGCCCGGCGCCGGGGCGGGGGAGGGCTACCGCCGCTTCATGACCCTGTCGGAGCGGCTGCACGGCATCTCCGAACGCTTCTTCTTCTGGAAGGCGGTCGAGGATCTGGCCGACACGCTGGACTTCAAGCGCTCCCTGAACGCCGCCACCCTGTCCGACGTGCTGGCCCTGCGCATGGGCACGACGGTGGCCGGCACCATCCGCGGCAAGGTGCCCGACGGGCGGGTCGCGCAGATGCTCGACCATTTCACGCAGTATGTGGGGTCCTCGCCCTACGGCTCGCCGGCGGTGCTCTGCGCCATCGCCCACATGCAGACCAACGACGGCGTCTGGTACCCCCGGGGCGGCACCCGCGCCGTGCCGGTGGCGCTGGAGCGGCTGGCCCGCGATCTCGGTGTCGACATCCGCACGGGCACCGGCATCCGCCGCATCGAGGTCGAGAACGACCGCGTGACCGGGGTGGAGACCGCGACGGGCGAGCGCGTCCCGGTGTCCGCCGTGGTGTCCAACATGGACAGCGTGCGCACCTACAACGAGCTGGTCCGCGGCGCCCCGGCGGAGCGCTTCAACAAGCGCCGGAAGTACGAGCCGGCCTGCTCCGGCGTTGTGTTCTACCTGGGGCTCGACCGCGCCTACGAGCATCTGGCCCATCACGATTTCGTCTTCTCCCGCGACCCGGAGGAGGAGTTCGACTGGATCTACCGCCGCGGCGAACCGGCGCCCGACCCCACCTGCTACATCGCCGCCCCGGCCCGGACGGAGCCGGATGTCGCGCCGCCGGGCGGGGAGGCGCTCTACGTCCTGGTCCACACCCCCTACCTGCGCCCGCACCACGATTGGAAACGGATGCTGCCGGACTACCGCCGCGTGGTCTTCGACAAGCTGAAGCGCACCGGCGGCATGCCCGACCTGGAGGACCGCATCCGGGTGGAGCGCGTGCTGACCCCGCAGGACATCCACGACCGCTACAACGTGCTGAACGGCGCCATCTACGGGCTGGCCAGCCACGGCCGCTTCATGGGCGCCTTCAAGCCCGGCAACCGCTCCCGCGAGGTGCAGGGGCTCTATCTGGCGGGCGGCGCGGCCCACCCCGGCCCCGGCATGCCGATGGTGCTGATGTCCGGCTGGATCGCCGCCGACACGTTGGACACGGACATGAGCGGCAACGTGGGTGGCACGGTGCGGCGGGAGGTGGCGTGATGGGGATGATGGAATGAGCGTCGAGTTGGGCTCCCCTCCCGACCTCCCCCCACTTCGCGGGGGGAGGAGTTTGTCGTCGGAGCGGCGGAGTTCCCTCCCCCGCGCCAGTGGGGGAGGGTTAGGGTGGGGGCCCAACTCAGCCACTCCCCCCCGCTCCCCACTCCTCCTGCGCTTCTTCGGCCGCGTCATGGCGCGCGCCATGCGGCGGAACTTCCACGCGATCCGCCTCGCCAAGCCCGGCTGGCCGGAGCTGCCGCCCGGGCGGCCGGTGATCGTCTACCTGAACCATCCCTCCTGGTGGGACCCGGCCTTCCTGATCGTCATAGCGACCACGCGGTTCCGCGACCGGCCGGGCTATGGGCCGATCGACGTGGCGGGGCTTGCCCGCTACCCGTTCCTCGGCCGCATCGGCCTGTTCGGGATCGAGCCGAACGGCCTACAGGGCGCCACCGCCTTCCTGCGCACCGCCGGCGCCATCCTGGACGATCCCGACGCCATGCTGTGGATCACCGCGGAGGGTGCCTTCACCGACCCGCGCCGGCGTCCCGTGGCCCTGCGGCCCGGCTTGGCGCACCTCGTGCGCCGGACGCCGCGGGCGGTGGTGGTGCCGCTGGCGCTCGAATACCCGTTCTGGAACGAGCGGACGCCGGAGGCGCTGGCCCGCTTCGGAACGCCGGTGGACGCCGCGGTGTTCGAGGGCTGGCGCGTCGAGACCCTGAACGCGCGCCTGACCCACGCGCTGGAGGACACCATGGACGCCTTGGCCGAGGACGCGCTGAGCCGCGATCCGGAGCGCTTCATCCGCGTCATCGGTGGCACGGTGGGTGTTGGCGGCCTCTACGACCTGTGGCGGCGCGGCCGGGCCTGGGCGACTGGCCGTCCCTTCCAACCCGGCCACGGTGCGTCTGAATGATGGGCGTCTGAATGATGGTGGAACTGGCCTGGGTTGCCTTGGCGCTTGCGCTTCTGCCGCTGGGGATGTGCCTGGTGAACATGGCGCTGTACCGGGCGCCGCCGCTGCGGACGGTGCCCAACGCCGCCGTCTCCATCCTCATCCCCGCGCGCAATGAGGAATCCAGCATCGCCGGGGCGGTGCTGGCCGCCCTGGCGCAGCCCGGCGTGGAGCTTGAGGTCATCGTTCTCGACGACCATTCCACCGACAACACGGCGGCGATCGTCCGGGGGCTCGCCGCGCGCGACCCGCGCGTGCGGCTGGCCGCAGCGCCGCCGCTGCCGCCGGGCTGGTCGGGCAAGCAGCACGCCTGCCACGTGCTCGGCACGCTGGCGCGCCATCCCGTCCTGCTGTTCCAGGACGCCGACGTCCGGCTGGAGCCAAACGCGCTCGGCCGCATGGTGGCCTATCTCCGCGACAGCGGGGCAGGGCTGGTCAGCGGCTTCCCGCGTCAGGTCACCGGCACCCTTGGCGAGGCGCTGGTGATCCCGATGATCCATGTGCTTCTGCTGGGCTATTTGCCGATGCTCGGCATGCGGTTCAGCGCCCATCCGGGCTTCGGGGCCGCCTGCGGGCAGTTGATGCTGGTGGACCGCGACGCCTACGCCGAGGCCGGCGGGCACGCCGCCATCCGGACCTCCCTGCACGACGGCGTGACCCTGCCGCGCGCCTTCCGCCGCGCCGGGCATCGGACCGACCTGTTCGACGCGACCGGCCTCGCCCGCTGCCGCATGTACCAGGGCTTTGGGCAGGTCTGGGCCGGCTTTTCCAAGAACGCGACGGAGGGCATGGCGACCCCCGCGGCGCTGCCGGTCTGGACCGTGCTGCTGTTCGGCGGCCACGTCCTGCCCTGGCTCCTGCTGGCCCTCAGCCCCGGCTGGGTGCCGGCCCTGGCGGCTGGGGTGGGGGTGGCGCTGCGGCTTTTGCTCGCCGTCCGCTATCACCAGAGCCTTGTCGGCGCGCTGCTCCACCCGGTGGGCGTTCTGGTGATGCTGGCGATTCAATGGACCGCGCTGGTCCGCTCCGCCTTTGGCCGGCCCTCCGTCTGGCGGGGGCGCGCCTACCCGACCAGCCCTTTGCCGGGGAGCGACGGATGACCGAATCCCTCCAAGACAAGCTTCTGGAAATCCACCGCCGGCTCTGCCTGATCTTCGGCTGCCCGGTGGCCTATTTCCGGGCGCTGGATCCGTTGAGCGAGCTGGTCTCCTCCCTTCTGTCGCACCGCACGCGCAACGCCGCGTCGGGGGCGGCCTTCCGCGCCCTGCGCGCGCGCTGGGACGGCGGCAGGGGCGGCGATTGGGCCGCGGTGCGCGACGCCGACCCGGCGGAGGTGGAGGCGACCATCGCCGGCGTCACCTGGCCGGAGCAGAAGGCCCCGCGCATCCAGGCGATCCTGCGCCGGATCACGGAGCTGCGCGGCGAACTGTCGCTGGACTTCCTGGCGGAGCTGTCGGTGGAGGAGGCGCGCGCCTGGCTGGAGCAGCTTCCGGGCGTCGGCCCGAAGACGAGTGCTGCGGTGATGAGCTTCAGCAGCCTGCGCCGACCGGCCCTGCCGGTGGACAGCCACCATCACCGCGTGGCGGTGCGCACCGGCCTGATCCCGCCGAGCGTCGCGGTCGGCCCCTCGCACCGCATCCTGGAAGCGCAGCTGCCGCCGGACTGGACGGCGCAGCAGATCTACGACAATCACGAAGTGATGATGCTGCACGGCCAGCGCGTCTGCAGCTACCGCGATCCCGCCTGCCACCGCTGCGTCCTGCTGGAGCTGTGCCCGACCGGGCAGGCGCGGATGGGCGGGGAGGTGCAGGCGAGGGGAGCGTAAACTCCCTCTCCCGTCCCGGGAGAGGGAAGGGGCCCACGAAGTGGGAAGGGTGAGGGTAACGGCAAGGATCGATGCAGTATCCTTGCGCGACCCTCACCCGGCCGCTTTCAGCGGCCACCCTCTCCCGGGGCGGGAGAGGGGAAGAATTTACCTCTCGCCCTGACCCTTGAACTTCTCCGCCTTGCGGCGGTCGTCCTCGATCTCCTTGGCCATTTCCTCGCTGATCTTCGGGTCGATGTCCTTGGCCTGATCGGCCAGTTCCCGCGCCTTGCGGGTGTCGCCGTCGGCGGCCTTCTCGATGGCCTCCTCGGCGAGGTCGTGGGCCTTCTTGTGTTCCGGGCTCTGCTCGTGTTTGCCGGCCATGTTCGTTTCCTTTTCCGCTTGGGTCTCAGTTCACCAGGCCGCCGGAGCGCGGCGGGTTGGGCATGAAGGGCGCCTTGCGCTCGCCGCCCGCGCCGCCGCCGGACTCCGCGGCCGCGTCGAGCATCGCTTCCGCCTGCTTCTGAATGGCGGCGGCGCGGGCGCGGTCGATGGGGTCGGGGTTGCGGGCCTGCGCGTGGTTGGCGGCCTGTTCGGCGAGGTCGAGCGTTTCCACGACCTCCTCCATGGTCTCTTCCAGCGCGTCCACATCGACTTTCTTGCTGGTCATTCTCCCGTCTCCGGTCTTTGTGGTTGGACCTGCCAACAGGAGCGGAGCGCCGGCCGTTCCCTGCCGTAACGGCCCAAAATCCGCGGACGAAAAATCTGCGCGCCCTGTGGGAATAGTTTTTTGCGGTGCACGTTCGTCTCAGTGTCCGGTGGCGCCCGCCACCCCACTTCCAGGCTTGCGAACCTCCCCACATGAGCAACCCGAAGCGTTCGATCCGGTCTGCGGCGCTCGCCGCCGCCATGCTGGCCGTGACTGCCGGCCACGCGTCCTTCTGGTCCTGGCGCAACGCGCCCACTCCTGTGGATGCGCAGCCGGGACGCATCGAATCCGTGTCCTACTCCCCGTCGGGCCGCGACTACGACCCGAACCACTCGCCGGTGGTCGACGAGACGGAGATCGACAAGGACATGACGGCCATCGCCGGCTTCGCCGATGGTGTCCGCACCTACTCCACGCTGGGCTCCCAGGGCGAAGTGCCGGCCATCGCGGCCAAGCACGGCCTGGACGTCTCGCTGGGCGTCTGGCTCAGCAAGGACATGGCCCGCAACGAGCAGGAGGTCACCCGCGCCATCACGCTGGCGAAGACGGTGCGCGGCATCACCCGCATCGTCGTCGGCAACGAGACGCTGCTGCGCGCCGAGCTGACCGACAGCCAGCTGGCCGGCTACGTCAAGCGCGTGCGCGCTGGGGTGCCCAAGCACATCAAGGTCGGCACCGCCGACGTGTGGTCGGAGATCGTCAAGGCGAACGAGACCATCAAGGCGTCGGACTATATGGGCGTGCACGTTCTGCCCTACTGGGAAGGCGTGCCGGCCGACAAGGCGCTGACCTGGATCCGCGACCGGCTGGACACCGTGCGCAAGGCGCACCCGGGCAAGCCGCTGTTCGTCGGCGAGGTGGGCTGGCCGTCGGGCGGCGAGAACTTCCACGACGCCTACGCCACGCCGCAGTCCCAGGCCTTCATCGTCCGCAACTTCGCGGCCGAGGCCGGCATGCTCGGCATCGACTACAACGTGGTGGAAGCCTTCGACGGCATCTGGAAGTCCACCATCGAGGGCTCGCCCGGCCCGACCTGGGGCGTGCTGGACGCCGACCGCGCGCCGAAGTGGCCGCTGGCCGGCGATGTCCCGGCCCCCTACGGCGACCGCGTCGGCGCCGCCGTGGCGCTTGGCCTCGGCCTCGCTTTGTCGGCCTTCGTCGCCTTCCGGCGCCGGACGGGCCTGGGCTACGCGCTGGTCGCCTCGGCGGGCGCCAACATCATCGGCTTCGGCGTCGGTTCCGCCGTCGCCGGCGCCTACGGCGAGTACCTGACCTTCGGTGCTGCGACCACCTGGGGCTCCGCCTTCGCGCTGGGTGCCCTGATGATGGGCGTCGCCTTCGCCGACCTGACCGACGTGGTCCGGCGCCTGTTCACCGGCCGCGCGCCGGAGCTGCTGCCGCGGGTCCCCGCCGTGCCGGAGCACAAGCCGATGGTGTCCATCCACGTCGCCGCCTGCCGCGAGCAGCCGGATGTGCTGGCCGCCACGCTGACCTCGCTCGCCCGGCTGGACTACCCGAACTACGAGGTCGTCGTCCTCATCAACAACACCGAGGACGAGGAGCTGGTGCGCCCCGTCGAGGAGCTGTGCGCGGAGCTGGGCCCGAAGTTCAAGTTCCACTGGTACAAGAAGATCAGCGGCTTCAAGGCCGGCGCGCTGAACGCGGCGCTGCGCCACACCGACCCCGCCGCCGAGATCGTCGCGGTTCTGGACGCCGACTACACCGTGTCGCCGGACTGGCTGAACAAGCTGGCCCCGACCTTCGCCGACCCCAGCGTGGGCATCGTGCAGGCCCCGCAGGAACACCGCGACGGCTACGAGACCCCGCTAAAGGCCGCCATGACCGCGGAGTACCGTCCCTTCTTCGACGTCGGCATGCAGGAGGGTCTGGCGACCCAGGCCTTCATCTGCCACGGCACGATGATCATGCTGCGCCGCTCCGCCATGGAGCAGGTCGGCGGCTGGTCGGAAGAGGGCATCTGCGAGGACACCGAGCTTGGCATCCGCATCCTGTCGGCCGGCTACCGCGCCGCCTACACGGACGAGCGGCTGGGCGAGGGGCTGGCGCCGGACAACTTCATGCAGTTCCGCAAGCAGCGCGACCGCTGGGTGTTCGGCTCCACGCAGATCCTGCGCGCCCACTGGCGGAAGTTCCTGCCGGGCTCCACGGCGCTCACCACCGGGCAGAAGGTCGGCTACCTGACCAACTGGGCCCGCTGGTGGTCGGATGCGGTGGGCGTGATCGCCGCCGGCGCCGCCATCGTCTGGACCTTCGCCTCGCTGGTTCTGCCGCTGCACCTGCCGCCGGTGCAGGCCACCGCCGCGGTGCTGGGCGCCCTGGTCCTGCGCGCCGGTTCGAGCCTGCTGGCCTCCCGCTACGCCTCGGGCAACTCGTGGAAGGAGAGCATCGGGGCCTGCGCCGTCGGCATGGCGCTGTCCACCACGGTGGCGATGGCGGCGCTCCGCGGTGTGATCCGCAAGCGTGACGCCTTCCGCGTCACCGCCAAGGGCGGCAAGCGGGCCCCCAGCCGCTTCTGCGCCAAGCCGGAAGCCTACCTGTCCGGCGCTCTGCTGGCGGCCTCGGCCACCGCGGCCCTGGTGAACCCGCTGGGCACCCTGTCGCTGGAGCTGTGGTCGGCCCTTCTGTTCGCCATGGCCGTGCCGAACCTCATGGCGGTGGGCTTCGCGATCGGCGACATGCTGCCGGCCCGCGCTCCGCGCCCGGCCCCGCTGCCGGTCCCGCAAACGGTCGGCCAGCCGGCCGCCCAGCAGCCGGCCCGCGACGCGGTCACCGCGTAACGGTCCTCTCGCAAGGAAAAGGCCCTCTCCCCCGACTGGGGAGAGGGCCCTTTTTGTTGCTCGGGTGTCAGCGCCTGCCGCGCTTCTGCACACTGGTGAAGTTCTGGATGGCGGTGTTGCCCTGGCCGACGGCGGCGTTGAAGGCGCTGCCGACGTTGTTGAACTGGATCCCGCCGTTGGCGAGCGCCGTCGGCAGGTGGGGCAGCGGGCCGAAGGCGGACGACAGCCCGTCGATCTCGCCGGGCGCCGGGACGCGGCCGTTGCCGGTGAACACGCCCGGCATGGGCTTCGGCGTCGGCACGGCGGGTGCGGCCGTCTGCGTCGGGGCCGGCGTGGGAGCCTGGGCCTGGGGCTGCGCCGCGGGCGCTGCACCCCCGGCGTCCCCGACGGCCTCGCCGCCCTCGCCGCCCTGCACCACGAACTGCTGCGTCACGTTGCTGTCGCCGAAGGACAGGGCCAGCGAGCTGTCGAAGTTGTTCACGATGAAGGGCGCGTCGATGAAGTTGAAGTTCGGGACGATCGGCTCCGGCGGCGGCTGACGGCTGCCGGCCAGCGCCTGGCCCTTGTTGAAGCCGCCCAGGAAGCCGGCGTCGCCGCGGATCTTGGTGATGGCCTGCTGCGACAGCTCCCTGCGGCTGACGTTCGGGTTGGTGACCGTGGCGCCCGGAGGCGCCCCGCGCGGCGCGGCGTTGGCGAAGACCGGCTGGCGCGGCATCAGGGGCGGCATCCCCATCCCCATGCCCATCGACATGCCGACGGTTGCGCCCAGCCGCGGATCGACCGCGAAGCCGCCCGCGTCCTGCGCGGCGGCGGTTCCGCCCAGAAGCGCCAGGGCGGCAAACCCGGAGAGCAGTGCGGTGCGGACCATCGTGGGCTCCTTCGTTCGGCGGGCGTGGTGTCGTGAGGGCATCCTAGGCGGGAGGCCGCCGCGCCGCTGTGAGGCGGGCCACATCTTTCAGTGGACGCTCAGCGCCCGCAGATCCTGCTGGGCCATGGCGGCGTCGGCCAGTTCGCGGCTGCGGAACTGCCAAAGCTTCGTCCCGTCGGCGCCGTAGGCGACGTAGCGGGTCCGTCCCCGGCGGGTCACCGCCTTGACATAGGCGCAGTCGCGCAGGCCGAGTTGGGCGAGGCGGTCGCGGGCGACGGCCTCCAGGCTGTCGGGAAGGGGCATGACGGGACCCTCCGTTCCGGTTGCTCGTGCGGGGCTAGTCAATGGAAGCCACCAGCTGGCCGACCCGGACGGTCAGGCCGTGAGTGTCCTCATCGATACGCGCATCCTCCTCGAAGGGGGCTTTGCGGCCGAAGGGACGGTCGGGCGTGGGCCGGGCCGACGGTGCCAGGGACGGCATCTGGGGCATCGGCGGCGTGGTCAGCGGCTTCAGGTCGGGCTGCGCGGAGCTGCGGCGGCAGGAGGTGTTGCCGTTGACCGTCTCGCAGCTCAGCACGCCCGGCCCGGTCGTGCAGGTCGTCTTGTCGTTCAGCGTCTGGCAGGACAGGGTGCCGCGGCTGCACACCGTCTTGCCGTTGACCGACTGGCAGGCGAGGTTCTCCGCGCCCGCGGGGGCGGCGGTCAGGAGCAGGATTGCGGCGACAGGGCCGAAGGCCGGCAGGGCGAGGCGAAGCATGGCGGAAGCTCTCCCTTGACTGGTCGCAAGGCATGGAAAGGGATGCCGCCGGATGGTCCGGCGGCATCCGGTCGAACGGCCGATCAGCGGCCCTGGAGCCCGAAGACGCCCTGGCCGGCGCTGTTGCCGATGCCCGCGGCGACGTTGGTGTTCACGTTGACGTTGGTGTCCACCAGGCTGCCTCCGCGGCCGAAGCCGCCCTTGCCGAAATCAATGGACACGCCGGCCACGCCCTGCTTGGCCTTGTTGCCGATGCCCGCGGCGGTGTTCGTGTTGACCCCGACGTTGGTGGAGACGAGTGGAGCGCCGCCGCCCGCACCGAAGGCCGCGCCCGGCCCGAAGGGGAAGCCGCCCTGTTGGAAACCAAGAGTCTGCTGCTGCGCCCGGTTGCCGATGCCGGCGGCGGTGTTCGTGTTGACGCCGACGTTGGTGCTGGTGAGCTGCGACGCGGCGAAGGGGTTGAAGGGGCCGTTCATCCGGGGAGCGATTGGCAGTCCACCCGTCTGGAGATCCAGGGCGAAAGCCGGGGCGGAGAGCAGGGTGGCGGCAGCGGCGGCGATCAGGATCAGGCGGCGCATGGGATGATACTCCTCCGAACATTGCGAAGCCGGGCTGATGCCGCGGCGGGGTCGATGGCCGGAGGATAGGGGAGCTCCCGGCGCCCCGCTGTGGCCTGGGCCACAGGTGTTGAGGGATTTCGCTGGGAAGTGGTCGCGCTGGGCCCCCACCCAACCCTCCCCCACTTCGCGGGGGAGGGCTTCAAACCTGCCCCCGCCGAAGGTGGGGGAAGGAGGGGCCCAGCCGAAGGCTGGGAGGAAGGGGGCCCAGCGCCGGCGCTTACGTAAAGATCATCCCCGCGCGTGCTGGTCCAGGAATTGGCGGCAGCTGTCGAAGTCTTGCAACACCGCGTCGGGAAGCTCCACGCCCTTGCGGTCGGCGAGGCTGCGGGCGAAGGCGACCATCTTGTCGGTCGGGGCCTTGCGCCGGCCGGCGCTCGGGGGCGGGGCGGGGGGCGGTGCCTCGGACAGGGTGGCGACGTCGACCGGCGCTGCGGCGGCCTTCGTCTTGCGGGTGCGGCGCGGCTTCGGCGCCTCGCCCTCGACTACGGCCTCGGGGAGGGGTGCCTTCGTGGTCCGCTTGCGGGTGCGGGGAGTCGCGGAAGCCCCGGAACTGGCGCGGGGTGCGGCGGCCCGCCGCCGTCCGCCGGCCCCGCGCACCGCGCGAACCGGAGCCCGGACACCCAAGTCAACCGCCGGCCCGCGGTTGCCGACCAGCGCGCCGATCAGCCGCCCGGCCTCGTCAGCGATGCCGTCGATCACCGTGCGGAAGTCGGCGCGGCCGGTGACGACCTCGTCCAGCTTCATTTCCCACAGCGCGGTGGTGCCCGGATCGACGAGCGTCGGGGCGGCGCCGCGCAACGTCTCGAACAGTTGCAGCCCGGCGGGGGTCGGGACCAGCCACTTGCCGTCGGCGCCCAGCAGGTTCTGCCGGCGCAGGCCCTTGATGATCTCCGCCCGGGTGGCCGGGGTGCCGATGCCCTTGGCCTCCTTCAGGCGATCACGGAGCGCGGGATCCTCGACGAAGCGCCAGGCGTTCTGCATGGCGTCGACCAGCGTGCCCTCGTTGTAGCGCGGCGGCGCCTGGGTGCGCTTGGCCTCGACCTTCGGGTCGGACAGGGCGGCCGATTCGCCGTGGGTAAGCGGGGGCAGCGTCTGCTCCGCCTCGTCCTCCGGCTTGCCGTCCGTCTCGGCGGAGCCGAAAGCCGCCTTCCAGCCGAGCTTCAGCGGAATGCGCCCGACCGCGCGGAAGGCCACGGGCTTAATACTTCCATTTTCATTGGCCACCGGCACATCCATCAGCACCGTGGTCTGCCGGTACTCGTAATCCGGCATCACGGCGGCGAGGTAGGAGCGGCAGATCAGGGCGAACAGCCGCTTCTCGTCGTCGGTCAGGCGGTTCAGCCGGCTTTCCAGGTCGTCCAGCACGTTGACGTTGGGCACGATGGCGTGGTGCGACACGCCCTCCAGCGCCTTGTCGGAGAAGTGGCCGGACTTGCCCCGGCGGATCACCGGCCGCGACAGGTCCAGGTGCGCGAAGCCGCGCAAGCGGGTCAGGGCGCCGGTGATGGCCGGCACGTCGGCGATCTGGTTCTCCGACAGGTAGCGGGCCTCCGCGCGCGGGTAGGTGATCAGCTTCTTGCCGTCGCCGTCATAGAGTTCCTGCGCGACCTCCAGCGTCCGGTCGGCGGTCCAGCCCCAGCGCTGGCCGCAGGTCTTCTGCAGCGAGGGCAGGTCGTAGAGCTTCGGCGGCCCCTGCCGCTTCTCCTCCACCTCCACCGACAGCGGGCCGCTGTGGCCGTCCGCCGCGCGGGCGATGGCCTCGGCACGGGCGCGGTCCTTGATGCGGTCCTTCGGCGGCGGGGCGTGGCGCATCTGGAAGCTGCCGTTGGCGGCCGTCGCCGTCGCCACGACCTCGAAGTAGTCCTCCGGCTTGAAGTTGCGGATTTCCAGCTCGCGCATGCAGACGATGGCCAGCGTCGGGGTCTTCACCCGGCCGATGCCGATCACCCCGCGGGTGCCCGGCGCCAACAGGGTCTTGGTCGCCGTGCGCGTCAGGGAGAGGTTGAAGATCTGATCGGCCTGCTGGCGTGCCACCGCCGCTTCGTAGAGCGGACGCAGCTCGGCGTTCGGCTTCAGCTTCGCGAAGGCGTCGCGGATCGTCTTGGGATCCTGGGCGGTGAACAGGGCCCGCTGCACCCGGCCGCGATAGCCGACATGCTCCAGGATCTCCTGGCCGATCAGCTGCCCCTCGCGGTCGCAGTCGGTGGCGAGGATGACCTGGTCGCAGCCCTTCAGCGCCGCCTTGATCGCCGCCAGTTTCGCCGATTTGTTACCGCCGCTGTCGGGGCGCGTCGGGTACAGTCCGTCCGGCTTCAGCAGGGTGGAGGACCAGCGCTTCCACTCCGGATTCACCTCGTCCGGCTCGGCGAGCCGCAGCAGGTGCCCCTCGGCCGGCAGTATGCGCCCGTAGCGCTCTCCGAGCGCGGCGCGCAGGTCCTTTGCTTGGCTGGACTTTTCCGTGATGATCAGCGTGGCCATGGCCGCCAGGGTACAGCGAAAATGAAAACGTATCAAGAACGTGTGAGCGGCCTTCTGGCGGCCCTTCTTGTCGCCCTTTCGACCTCTTCGGCGCTCGCGCAGTCCCCGGCGTTGCCGGGCATCGGGGCGCAGGACCGGCGCGCCGCCGTGGACACGGCCGAGGCGCCCTGGCGCAGCCTCGTCAAGGTGCAGACCAACCTGGGCAGCCGCTGCACCGGCGTCCTGGTGGCGCCGCGCCGGGTGGCGACCGCGGCGCATTGCCTGCTGAACCGGGCGCAGCAAATCCTGCCGGCCTCGTCCCTCCACGTCCTGTTCGGCTACGACCGCGGTGACTACCGGGAGCACCGGACGGTCGCGTCGCTGACCGTCGGCGGCCCCTTCGACCCCGGCCGCCGGCCGGAGGGCATCGCCCGCGACTGGGCGGTGCTGACCCTGTCCGGCGACGCGCCGGCCGGAGTCGAGCCCCTGCCGCTCGTCCGAGTCCCGCCGGAGCCGGGCACGCCGCTGATGCTCGGCGGCTACAGCCAGGACAAGGCGCAGATCGTCACCGCGGACACCGCCTGCGCGGCGCTGGGCGTCGCCGGCACCTCCCGGGGCACGCTGCTGATCCACGACTGCAACGGCACGCGCGGGGTCAGCGGCGCCGCGCTGCTCGTCCGCACGGCGGATGGCCAGGGCGCGTGGGGCGTGGCGGGGATCGCCGTCGCCGCGCAGACCAGCGCCAGCCCGCGCAACATCGCTGTGCCCGCCGCATCCTTCGTTGATGCCGCCGAAGGGGCCGCGCTGGTGGGGAAAGCGCCCGCGGATACGCCCTCTTTGCGGTGAAAAGTCGCCTTTTCGCGCTGTTACGAGGGCGCGGGGCAGCTTTGAGCGGTGAAGCCGCATTTTTTGCTATGTGGTTGGTCGTGAATCGCATAGACGTACGCGCGTCAAAGACCCCGTAACCGGAGCCGTACCCATGTCGATCCAGCGCTTCCATACCGGACCGCGCATGAGCCAGATGGTCATCCACAAGGACACGGTCTACCTGGCCGGCCAGGTGGCGAATGATCCGACTCAGGACGTGGAGATGCAGACCCGCCAGATCCTGGGCCAGATCGACGCCCTGCTGGCCGAGGCCGGAACGGACAAGTCCAAGCTTCTGTCCGCCACCATCTACCTGGCGGACATCGCGACCTTCGGCGCCATGAACAAGGCGTGGGACGCGTGGGTCGATCAGGCCAACGCGCCCGCCCGCGCCACCGTGGAAGCCAAGCTGGCCGCGCCCCAATATGTCGTTGAAATCCAGGTGACCGCAGCCAAATAAGCTGCGTTAACGGGGCGACCCGGCTCCCTCGGTTGGGGTTTGCCGGCGTGGCCCACTGTCTGTGAGGGCCTCGCTTCGAAAAAATCCGGAAGGACATGACCTTCCGGATTTACAGAATGTTAATCACGCCTTAACAGATCACCCGTAAAACCCCGACCAACCTTGCCGCCGGAGCGGACGACCGTCGTTGCGCTTCGATAGCCGCGTTACAGTAATGGATCCGCAACATGCCGCGCCAAACGCCTCTTTCTGACATCCGAAACATCGGCATCATCGCCCACGTCGATGCCGGCAAGACGACGACCACCGAGCGCATCCTGTACTACACCGGTCGTAAGCACACGATCATCGACGTCCACGAGACGAAGGATCTCAAGACGTCGACGACGACCGACTACATGGAGCAGGAGCAGAAGCGCGGCATCACCATTCAGTCGGCTGCCGTCTCGGCCTTCTGGCGCGGCAAGAAGATCAACGTCATCGACACCCCGGGCCACGTGGACTTCACCATCGAGGTGAACCGCTCGCTCCGCGTGCTCGACGGCGCGGTCGTGGTGTTCGACGGTGTCGCCGGCGTGGAGCCGCAGTCGGAGACCAACTGGCGCCTCGCGGACAACTACAACGTTCCGCGCATGTGCTACGTCAACAAGATGGACCGTTCGGGCGCGAACTTCCGTCGTTGCGTCGACATGATCAAGAACCGCCTGGGCGCCCGCCCGGTCTGCCTGCAGGTTCCGCTGGGCTCGGAAGACAACTTCCGCGGCATGGTCGACCTGATCGAGATGAAGGCCTACGTCTGGTTCTCCGACGACAAGGACAGCAAGTGGGAGATCTGGGAGATCACCGATGATCTCGCCCAGAAGCTCAACCTGACCGTCAAGGAAGACCTCGACAACATCGAGAGCATCCCGGCGCTCCGCTCCGAGCTGGTCGACACCGCCCTGGAGCAGGACGAGGCCGCGATGGAGGCCTACCTGGACAGCGGTGAGGAGCCGTCGGCCGACGTTCTGCGCGCCTGCATCCGCAAGGGCACGATCACCAGCGCCTTCACCCCGGTCCTCTGCGGCTCGTCCTACAAGAACAAGGGCGTGCAGCAGGTCCTGGACGCGGTCGTCGACTTCCTGCCGGCCCCGACCGACGTCGAGGCGATCAAGACGGTGGACGAGGACGGCAACCCGAACGGCGAGCGTCTCAGCTCCGACGACGCGCCCTTCTCGGCGCTGGCCTTCAAGGTGCTGAACGACACCTACGGCTCGATGACCTTCATCCGCGTCTACTCGGGCGTGCTGACGAAGGGCATGTCGATCCTGAACTCGACCCGCGGCAAGCGCGAGAAGATCGGCCGCATGGTCGAGATGTTCGCGAAGGAAGCCAACCCGATCGAGGAAGCCCGCGCCGGCGACATCATCGCGCTCGTCTCCCTGCAGGAGACCGAGACCGGTGACACGCTCTGCGACGCCTCCGCGCCGGTGATCCTGGAGCGCATGCGCTTCCCGGACCCCGTCATCAGCGTGTCGGTCGAGCCGAAGACCAAGGGCGAGCAGGAGAAGTTCTCCATCGCGCTGGGCAAGATGGTCCGCGCGGATCCGTCGCTCCGCCTGGAGACCGACCGTGAAACCGGCCAGACCATCCTGCGCGGCATGGGCGAGCTGCACCTGGAGGTGACGCTGGACCGCATGCGCACGGAGTTCGGCGTGGAAGGCAACATGGGCAAGCCCCAGGTGGCCTACCGCGAGACGATCACCAAGCCGGTCGAGTACACCTACACCCACAAGAAGCAGACCGGTGGTTCGGGCCAGTTCGCCGAGGTGAAGATCGTCTTCGAGCCGCGCGAGCGTGGTGAAGGCTTCGAGTTCAAGGATGAGACGGTCGGCGGCTCGGTGCCGCGCGAATACGTCCCGTCGGTCGCCAAGGGCCTGGAGATGCAGAAGGAAGAGGGCGTGCTCGCCTCCTATCCGACTGTGGACTTCCGCGCCCGCCTGGTGGACGGCAAGTACCACGACGTCGACTCGAACGCCCTGACGTTCGAAATTGCCGCCAAGGCTTGCTTCCGCGAGGCTCTGAAGCTCGCCGCCCCGATCCTGCTCGAGCCGGTCATGAAGGTCGAGATCGTCACCCCGGACGACTACCTGGGCGACGTCATCGGCGACGTGAACCGCCGCCGCGGCACGGTGCTGGGCCAGCTGGAGCGTGGTGCGAACATCGCCGTTGAGGCCCATGTGCCGCTGAACGAAATGTTCGGCTACATCGGCCAGCTGCGTGGCATGACCTCCGGCCGTGCGTCCTACACGATGGAGTTCAGCCACTACGAGCCGGTGCCGCGCAACGTCACCGACGAAATCGTGGCGGGCCGCAACAGCAAGGCCGCCTGATTTCAGGCACAGCCTTGATCTGTGGTTGTTGAGAATGACGGCCGGCGGAGCGATCCGCCGGCCGTTCTTCGTTTCTTGCGTGCAACGCATGGGTGAGTTGATCCTCTTACGGAGATTATCCGAAAAGATGAGTGTTGCCTCTGAGTAACGCGCACCAATTTTTGGGTATGACCCGACGAATCTCCTTGATCGTGGCCTTCGTGGCTCTGTCGCTTCTGTCCGCGCCAGCCGTGGCGGAGCAGGGGGACGGCCGACTCGATTCGCTCTTCGGCGACCTGCTGGGCACCAGCGATCAGGTCGCGGCGGAGGCGGTCCAGGACCGAATCTGGGACATCTGGCTGGAACACCCGCAGGAGGACGTCGTCTTCCTCATGCGCGAAGGCGTGCAGAACCTGAACGCCGACCGTTACGCGGAGGCTCTGGCCGCCTTCGACGCGGTCGTCGCGCGGGATCCGAACTACGCCGAAGGGTGGGACAAGCGCGCGAACGCCGAGTATCTGCTCGGCAATTACGACAACGCGGTGCGCGACATCGGCCGCGCGCTGGCGCTGGAACCGCGCCATTTCGGGGCCCTGGCCGGGCTCGGCCTCGTCTACCTGGCCATCGATGAGCCCGCGGGCGCGCTGCGCGCCTTCAACGCGGCGCTCGCCATCAACCCGCACCTGGACGGCGTGCGCCAGCAGGCCACGAAGATCCGCCAGCAGATGGCCGGCTCGGCGCTGTAATTCTGGCGGCTGGTCCTCAAGACCGCTCCGACACATGGCCTTGGCGTCATCCCAGCGAAGGCTCTACGGTATGCACACATTTCGCCATTGCGGTAAGTGCCTGATACAGTCAAGGAAAAGCCCCTCTCCCTTGAGGGGAGAGGGGTTTGGGGTGAGGGTGGCGCCGGCCTCTGGCCGGCCGGAGACAACAGCAGGCGACCGAAAACGAGCTTTTCTCCGGGCTGCCGCCCGTAACGACCCCTCACCCCACCCCCTCTCCCCCAAGGGGAGAGGGGTATTTTGCTGCATTTTCAGATACTTACCGCACACAAACATGTGTGCATACCGTAGAGCGAAGGCTGGGATCCAGAATACTCTGCTGATAAGGGGCTGAAGTGCCCGGGATTCCCGCCTTCGCGGGAATGACGGTGGATGCTTGCGGCAAGGTTCACAGTAGGTTTGCTGCGGCAATTCCAAACGCCGCAAAACCCTAAAATCATTTAATCCGGCCGCAAGGCCACCGTGACCTGGCATCCCCTACCTTTGGGGCAACGATAAACGCACGCCAGTCATGGAGAGCCATCGATGCGCAAGACGATCGCCGCCCTGCTGCTCGGCACCACGGTGCTCACCGGGCCGTTCTTGATCGCGAACCCACCGCACGCTGTCGCCGCGGCCGTGCTGACCCAGGACGCGCCGGCGACCTTCGCCGACCTCGCCGCCAAGGTGACGCCCGCTGTGGTCAACGTTTCCACCACCCAGGAGGCCAAGGCCGAGCGCGGCCCACGCGCGCCGAACTTCCCGCCGGGTTCGCCCTTCGAGGAATTCTTCAAGCAGTTCCAGGACCAGTTCGGCCAGAACCCCTCCGATCAAGGTGAAGAGCAGCCCGAGGCGCAGCCCAGGGGCAAGATGGGTTCGCTCGGCTCCGGCTTCATCGTCGATCCGTCGGGCTACGTGGTCACCAACAACCACGTCATCGACGGGGCGGAGGAGATCACCGTCACGTTGCAGGACGGCACCGCCCTGAAGGCGAAGCTGGTCGGGCGCGACGCCAAGACCGACATCGCCCTGCTGAAGGTCACGTCCGACAAGCCCCTGCCGTCGCTCGACTGGGGCAACAGCGACGCCTCGCGCGTCGGCGACTGGGTGATGGCGGTCGGCAACCCCTTCGGGCTGGGCGGCACGGTGACCAAGGGCATCATCTCGGCGCGCGGCCGCGACATCCACAGCGGCCCGTACGACGACTATCTCCAGCTCGACGCCGCCATCAACCGCGGCAACTCGGGCGGCCCGACCTTCAACCTGAACGGCCAGGTCATCGGCATCAACACCGCCATCTATTCGCCCAACGGCGGCTCGGTCGGCATCGGCTTCGCCATCCCGGCCAACCTCGCGAAGGAGGTCGTCGCCCAGCTGAAGGACAACGGCCATGTGGAGCGCGGCTGGCTCGGCGTGAAGATCCAGGAGGTCTCGCCGGACATCGCCGACACCGTCGGCCTGTCCCAGTCAAAGGGCGCGCTCGTCGCGGAGGTGACCCCGGGCAGCCCCGCCGCCAAGGCCGGCCTGCACCAGGGCGACGTGATCCTGTCCTACGACGGCAAGCCGGTGGACACACTGCGCGACCTGACCCGCCGGGTTGCGGAGACCAAGGCCGGCGACAAGGCCGACCTCAAGATCCTGCGCCACGGCAAGGAGACGACCGTCACCGCCGACATCGCCCCGCTGCCGGCCGAACAGAAGGTCGCCGCCGCCGACGGCGGGCCGGCCGACACGTCGGCGGTGGAAACGGTGAAGGGGCTGAAGCTCGCCCCGCTGGACGGCGCCACCCGCTCCCGTCTTGGCCTCGACGACGGGGTGACGGGCGTGGTGGTGACCGCCGTTTCACCGAAGGCCGGCGACGTTCCGGTCCGTGCCGGCGACGTGATCGTCAAGGTCGGCGACCAGACCGTCACCTCGCCGTCCGACGTGACGAAGACCCTGGCGCAGGCCGAGAAGGACGGGCGCAAGGCGGTCCTGCTGCTGGTCAACCGCCGCGGCAGCGAGAGCTTCGTCCCGCTGAAGCTCGGCCACGCCTGACCATCGGCGTTGCCGCCGCTCTGACCGCCGCATCAAGCGGGTGGCCGGTCGGGGCGGCGGTGATCCGGGTGAGGATGCTGGTGCGGAGCGAGCCCCCGCTCCCCATCGGCATCCTCGCCCTACCTCTGTTTCCATCGGACTCGGGGCTTCTAGGCAGCCGGAAGGATGCGGTATTCTCATGCTCATGAAAGTCCTCGTCATCGAAGATGATCAGCAGGCCGCCTCCTACCTCGCGAAGGGGCTGAAGGAGGCCGGGCACGTCGTGGACACCGCGAACGACGGCAAGGATGGCCTTTTCCTCGCCGGGGCGGAGCATTACGACGTGATGGTCGTGGACCGGATGCTGCCCGGCCGCGACGGCTTGTCGCTGGTCGAGATCCTGCGCGCCACCGGCAACGACACGCCGGTGTTGTTCCTGTCGGCGCTCGGCAGCGTGGACGACCGGGTGAAGGGGCTGAAGGCGGGCGGCGACGACTACCTGACCAAGCCCTTCGCCTTTTCCGAACTGCTCGCCCGCATCGAGGTGCTGGTGCGCCGGCGCACAGCCGCCCAGCCGCAGACCAAGCTGTCCGTCGGCGACCTGGAACTGGACCTGCTGTCCCGCACGGTGAAGCGCGCCGGCAAGGCCATCGACCTGCTGCCGCGCGAATTCGCCCTGCTGGAGTATCTGATGCGCAACGCCGGCAGCGTGGTGACCCGCACCATGATGCTGGAGAATGTCTGGGACTATCACTTCGACCCGCAGACCAACGTCATCGACGTGCACATCGCCCGCCTGCGCCAGAAGATCGACAAGGACTTCCCGACGCCGCTGATCCACACGGTGCGCGGCGCCGGCTACAGCCTGCGGGTGGCGGAATGAGGCCCCGGATAAGGTTCCGGGCGTGATCGCGGTCGTGGCACCCGTTCTGCGGCTCCTGCGCACCACGCCGTTCCGGCTGGCCCTGCTGTATCTCGGGCTGTTCGTGCTGTCGGTCAGCGTGATCCTCCTGATCCTCTACCGCACCACCGCCGGCTTCCTGGAGCGGGAGATCGGCGAGACCATCGCGCTGGAGGTCGCCGGCCTCCAGGACCAGTACCGCGGCAACGGCCTGCGCGGGCTGGTCGACGCCGTGCGCGACCGCAGCGTCGCTAGCCACACCAACTCCATCTACCTGCTCACCACGCCCAGCGGCTCCATCCTGGCCGGCAACCTGAACGCGTGGCCCGACGTCCAGCCCGGCGCCGGGGGGTGGAGCCATTTCAAGGTGTCCGACTACGGCGGCACCGACGCCCGGCCCTCCACGGCCATGGCGGTCGCCTTCACGCTGCCCGGCCAGTTCCGCCTGCTCGTCGGCCGCGACATGAGCGAGCTGGACCAGCTGCGCAAGCGGCTGATGGAGTCGCTGCGCTGGGTCTTCGCCGTGACGGTCGTGCTGGGCGTCGGCGGCGGCCTGCTGCTGGCGCGCGGCGCCATGCACCGGATCGAGCTGATCAACCGGACCACCCGCCAGATCATGGCCGGCGACCTGACCGGCCGCGTGCCGCGCGGTGGCGGCGGCGACGAGATCGACCGGCTCGCCGGCAACCTGAACGCGATGCTCGATCAGATCGAACGGCTGATGACCGGCATGCGGCAGGTGACGGAAAGCGTGGCGCACGACCTGCGCACCCCGCTGTCGCGCCTGCGCGCCCGCGTGGAACTGGCGCTGATCCGCGACACCGACGACCCGGAGGTCTACCGGACGGTCCTTCAGGACACGATCACGGAGGCCGACCGGCTGCTCGCCACCTTCACGGCGCTGCTGTCGATCGCCGAGGCCGAGTCGGGCGCCAAGCGCACCGACCTGGAGCCGGTGTCCCTGTCGGAGGTGGTGCGCCTCGCCGCCGACCTCTACGAACCCGTGGCGGAGGAGAAGGGCCAGACGCTGACCACCGAGATCCGCGCCGACGCCACCGTGCGCGGGAACGAGCAGCTGCTGGCGCAGGCCGTGGCGAACCTGCTCGACAACGCCATCAAGTACACGCCGGAGGGCGGCCACATCAGCCTGTTGCTGGAAGGCGCCGGCCACGGCGAGGCGGCGCGGGTGACCGTGGCCGACAGCGGCTCCGGCATTCCGCCGGACATGCGGGACAAGGTGCTGGAGCGCTTCGTCCGGCTCGACACCGCGCGGGCATCGCCGGGCAACGGGCTGGGACTCAGCCTCGTCGACGCGGTGGCACGGCTGCACGGGGCGCGGCTGGAGCTGGAGGACAACCAGCCGGGCCTGCGGATCAGCCTGATCTTCCCGGCGGACACCGCGCCGCAGACGGCCGGACCCCAGCGCGCCGTGGTCGCGAAGGGCGGAACGATCGCGGCCTCGCCCGGTTGAACGGGTCCACCGGAAGGAGGACCCCAATGGCCAAGGATCAGAACCAAAACGACAGCGCCGGCAGCGATGTGGGCGGCCGCACCGGCGGCAACACCGACGAGCAGCCCAAGGACCTCGGGCGGAACCAGTTCCACAACCCCGACAAGCCCCGCGCCGGCCAGCACGACGGTCAGGTCAGCGAGGAAGCCGACCATAGCAGCAACCCGACCAACCCGGTGAAGGTCCGCCCGAGCCACGGCTCCGGCAAGCCGGGCTGATGCGACGGAAACCCCCTTGTCCCAGAAGGGCCTACGGCATTCGCGCATTTCAGTTATGGGTCAAGTAACTGAGACAGCCGGGGAAAAAGCCCCTCTCCCTCGAGGGGAGAGGGGTTTGGGGTGAGGGTGGCGCCGGCCTCGGGCCGGCCGGAACCATCCAATGCGGCCGGGTTTGAGATTTTCTCCGGGCTACCGCCCGTAACGACCCCTCACCCCAACCCCTCTCCCCCAAGGGGAGAGGGGATTTTTCCTTGCTGCTCGATGCATTATCGCATCCGCGAGATGTGTGCATACCGTAGGGCGAAGGCTGGGATCCAGAAAGCTCGGCTGCTAAGTGGCCGATGTGCCCTGGATTGCCGCTTTCGCGGGAATGACGGCTCGGGGTGGCGCGTGCCGCATTCCAGCAGAGATGGCTGGACATCCTTACTTTCGCGCCTGGGAGGAAACTTGACCACGGCCGCAAAAGAAAGAAGCCCGCCGTTGCCGGCGGGCTTTAGGTGACATCAGCGAGAATGACTCCTTGGCGTCACTCATGATATGGGGCGCCGGCGGCCTGCGCGCATTCGGATAAGTGTGGTAGCACCAAGGTGCTATGGGGCGTGGCCCGCAACTCTTTCCTTCGGACGGCGTTTCTCCGGGACGTGAAACCGGGGAACGAGCATGGACACACCGACACGGGCGACCCGTCAGGCAGCGGAGGCGGCGACTCGCGCCGAGCGGGAACCGGCGGAGCCCGGCGGCCAGGCGGGCGGCCAGGGAGGAGGACGGGCGCTCGCGACCGAGCTGAAGGTCTACACCTGGAAGGTGCTGATCGCCGTCGGCGTCTTCGGCCTCGTCTTCCTGGTGTGGCGGGTGGCCGACGCGCTTCTGCTCGTCTTCGCCGGCGTGCTGTTCGCGATCCTGCTGCAGCGTGTGGCCGGCCTCGTCCGGCACTACACCGGGCTGTCCCAGGGCTGGTCGCTGGCGGTCGTGCTGCTTCTGCTCACCGCGCTTGTGGTCGGCGGCGGCTTTCTGCTCGGCCAATCCGTCGTGTCGCAGTTCGACCAGCTGACCCAGCAGATCAGCCGCGGCGTCGACCAGCTGCCGCCGGCCATCCGGGACCAGATCGCCGAACAGGGGCGCGACGCGACCTCCTGGATCAACCGCTTGCGGTCCGTTGCGTCGAGCGTGGTCTTCTTCCTCGGCGACGCCGTCGTCGTGATCTTCACCGCCATCTACCTGGCCGCCTCGCCGAAGGTCTACCGGCGCGGCATCGTCCTGCTGGTGCCGCCGCGCGGGCACGAGCGCGCGCACGAGGTGCTGGACGTCACGGGCGATTCGCTGTGGAAGTGGCTGATCGGGCAGATCGCCGCCATGGCGATCGTCGGGGCGCTGACCACGGCCGGGCTTCTCCTGCTCGGCATTCCCAGCGCCGCGGCCCTGGGCTTCCTGGCCGGCCTGCTGGAGTTCGTGCCGCTGCTCGGCCCGGTGCTGGCGGCGGTGCCGGGCATCCTGATCGCCTTCTCCCAGTCGCCGCAGGACGCGATCTGGGTGGCGCTGCTCTACCTTGCCATCCAGCAGATCGAAGGCAACCTGATCACGCCGCTGATGCAGAAGCGGGTGGTGGATCTGCCGCCGGTCATCACCATCGGGGCCATCGCGGCCGGCGGGCTTGTGTTCGGCATCCTCGGCATGTTCCTGGCGACCCCGCTGGCCATCGTGGCGCTGGTGCTGGTCAACATGCTCTACATCGAGGACAAGCTGGGCGAGGGGCGGCACTTCCCCAGCGAGGATACAGGGAAGAGCGGATAACCGCTCAGGCCGCTTCCGCCTTGATCTCCGCGGCGGAGCGCAGCGGCAGCTCCTTCAGGAACAGGGTCATCACGAAGGACACGACCGCCAGCGCCGCCGCCAGCAGGAACAGGGTCGAGAAGCCGTGCTCGAACGCCGTCAGGGCAGAGGCGCGGCTGCCCGGCGGCAGGGAGGCAAGCGCCGCCGTGCCGCGGTCCAGCACGTCGCGCCCGCTGATGCCGGGCAGGCCGGCGGCGTTCAGGCGGGACTCGACGTCGGCGGCGAAGACCGCGCCGAACACGGCCACCCCGACCGACCCGCCGAGCGAGCGGAAAAAGCCGACCGAGGCGGTGGCCGCGCCCAGGTCGCGGCGGTCCACGGCGTTCTGCACCGCGACCGTCATCACCGGCATGACGAGGCCCAGCCCGATGCCCAGCGGCACCAGGATCAGCGTCGACCACAGCCCGCTTTCCGACACCGACGGCGACAGGCCGAGCGCCAGGTACATGGCCGCCGCCAGCGCCAGCCCGGCCAGCGGCACCGCCTTGTAGCGCCCCGTGCGGGCGATCAGCCGGCCGCCGCCCCCGGCCCCCAGCACCATGCCCAGCACCATCGGCAGCAGCAGCAGGCCCGCCGCGGTGGCGTTCGTCCCGCTGACCAGCTGCACCCGCAGGGGCAGGAAGACGATGCCGGAAAACAGCACCATCGCCGACACCGCGACCACCGGGTTGGCGACGGCGACCACCGGCACGCGAAACAGGTGCAGCGGCAGGATCGGCTCGTCCACCCGGCGCTCATGGATCAGGAAGGCCACGAACAGCGCGACGCCCAGCGCGGTCAGGCCGAGGATGAAAGGCGACCCCCAGGGAATCACCACGCCGCCGCGCGACACCACCAGCAGCAGGCTGGTCACCGTGCCCATCAGCAGGACCGCGCCGAGATAGTCGATCTTCGGCTGGGCGCGCCCGGCGTGCAGGCGGCCGAGCGCCCGGCTGGTCATGGCGAGCGCCGCGGCGCCCAGCGGCAGGTTGATCAGGAAGATCCAGTGCCAGCTCAGCGTCTCCGTGAAGACGCCGCCCAGCAGCGGGCCGGCCACGCTGGCCAGCGCGAAGACGCCGCCGATGTAGCCCTGGTAGCGCCCACGCTCGCGCGGGGCGACCACGTCGCCGATGATGGTGAAGGCCAGCGCCATCAGCCCGCCGCCGCCCAGCCCCTGAAGGCCGCGGAACAGGATCAGCTGCCCCATGCTCTGCGCCACCGCGCACAGGACCGACCCGATCAGGAACAGGAAGATCGCCACCTGGAGGATGCGCTTGCGGCCGTACAGGTCGCTCAGCTTTCCGTAGATCGGCGTGGTGGCGGTGGAGGCGAGCAGGTAGGCGGTGACCACCCAGGGCAGGTCGTCCAGGTTGCCCAGCTGGTGCGCCATGGTCGGCAGGGCCGTCGCGACGATCGTCTGGTCCATCGCCGCCATCAGCATGGCGATGGCCACGCCGCTGAACACCCGCAGGATTTCCTGGTGGCTGAAGGCGGCGTGGTCGGCGGAGTCGGGAACGGCGGTACGGTCGGTCATGGCTCGCCTTTGCGGTTCGAGCGGGAAGGTCCTGTGCGCACACCATAGTCCGGGAGGCGTTCCGCGCAAGAACTCCGCTGCGAATGGCTGATAAACTCGCAACAGCAACCCTCAGGGACCGCTTCCCACGCCATGCAGACCCATGCTGACCGTCCGTGACCTGTCCAACCGCGTGCTCCAGCCGGCCTGCTTCCGCGTCGACGCGGGGGAGTGCGTGGCCGTCCAGGGGCCGTCCGGCGCCGGGAAGTCGGTGCTTCTGCGCGCCGTCGCCGACCTGGATCCGGCCGCCGGCGAGGTGCGGCTGGACGGCGCGCTGCGGGAGGAGATGACCGCGCCGGAGTGGCGCCGCCGCGTCACCTATCTCGCCGCCGAGTCGGGCTGGTGGTCCGACCGCGTCGCCGACCATTTCTCCCCCGCCGATACCCCGCGCGCCGCCCCGCTGGTCGAGGCGCTCGGCCTGCCGGGGGAGGCGCTGGGCTGGCCGGTGTCCCGCCTGTCCACGGGGGAGCGGCAGCGGCTGGCGCTGGTCCGCGCCTTGGTTCAGGAGCCGCGCGTGCTTCTGCTCGACGAGCCGACCGGCGCGCTCGACCTCGACGCCACGCACCGGGTCGAGGGCTTGCTGCGCGACGCGCTGGCCCGCGGGATGGGCGTGCTGATCGTCACCCACTCCCCGGACCAGGCCGACCGCCTAGCGAAGCGGCGCCTGCGCGTCGAGGCCGGCCGGGTGAGGGAGGCCTAAGGTAAGGGAAAACCGAAATGCCGCTGATCCCTCTTCATTACACCGACCTCGCCCTGGCGGCGCTGTTGCTGCTGGTCAACGGCGGCCTGTCGGTCCGGCTGTCGCTGGGGCTGGAGCGGTCGCTGGCCATCGCGGCGGTCCGCATGGTGGTCCAGCTCTCGCTGGTCGGGCTCGTGCTGAAGCAGCTCTTCGCCCTGGAGTCGCCCTGGCTGACGCTCGCCGCGGCGCTCGTCATGGTGCTGTTCGCAGGCCAGGAGGCGATGGCCCGGCAGGAGCGGCGGCTTGTCGGCTGGTGGGCCTACGGGCTCGGCACCGGGGCGATGGGCTTCGCGGCGCTGGTGGTCATGATGCTGGCCCTGACCACCGCCATCCAGCCGGACCCGTGGTGGGACGCCCGCTACGCCATCCCGCTGCTGGGCATGGTGCTGGGCAACGCCATGAGCGGCGTCAGCCTGTCGCTGAACACCCTGACCGCCGGGGCGGTGCGCGAACGCGCGGCGATCGAGGCGCAGCTGGCGCTCGGCCGCACCCTCTGGGTCGCCCTGCGGCCGGTGCTGCGGCACGCGCTGCGCACCGGGCTGATGCCGACGATCAACGGCATGGCGGCGACCGGACTGGTGGCGCTGCCCGGAATGATGACCGGCCAGATCCTCTCGGGCGTCGATCCGGCGGAGGCGGTGAAGTACCAGATCCTGATCATGTTCCTGATCGCCGGCGCCACCGGCCTCGGCGTGCTGATCGCGACGCTTGCGGCGGCGCGGCGGCTCAGCGACGCCCGGCAGCGGTTACGGCTCGACCGGCTCGCCCTGCGGGAGTGACGGAACCATACCTTCGCCGTGTCCGTTGATCGCGCATTGAAACACCAGGCGGCATCATCCGGCCGCGGCGGGGGCAAAGCGTCATGGCGCACATCGTGGAGATCCGGAACGGCGCGATCGTCGGCAACGACGAGCCGTCCGACGAATATCTGCCCATCGGCACCCACATCACGCAGGCCGACGGGTTCTACGTCAGCTTCGGCATGGATGTGGAGGGCCCCTACGACCGCGCCGACGCGGAGGAGCGCCTGGATCACCTGAAAAAGGCCACCCAGGCCAATCTCCAACAGCCGTAACGCCCCGTTACTGAGACGACGCGCTGCGCAGGCTTTCGTTCACGATGCGGCGCAGGTCGTGGGGCTGGATGGGCTTGTGCAGCAGCGCGCACTGGGCGCCGGCGGCCTCGCGCAGCCGGTCGGAGGAGGTGTCGCCCGTCAGCAGCACGCCGGGCAGGTCGCGCCCCATGCGGCGGCGCAGCGTGTCCATCAGCATCAGCCCGGTTCCGCCGTCCGGCAGGCGATAGTCGGTCAGCACCAGATCGGGCACCATAGTGCCGTCCAGCAGGTCCAGCGCCTCGGCGACCGAGCCCGCGTCCGTGACGCGGTAGCCCCAGCCCTCCAGCATCAGCGACAGGGCCATGCGGATGACCGCGTCGTCCTCCACCAGCAGCACCTCGGCGCCATTGCCGTCGGCGGCGCCCGCCATGTCCTCCTCGGTGATGGCGCCGATGCCCGGCCGGTCGTCCGCAACGATGGCCAGCGGCAGCGTGACCGCGAAGCACGACCCCTGGCCGAGGCGCGAGGTCACGTCGATGCTGCCGCCCAGCATGTGGATCAGGCGCTTGGCGATGCTCAGGCCCATGCCCAGCCCCTCCCGCCGGTCGCGGGCGGCGTTGCCGACCTGGTAGAAGTCCTGGAAGATCCGGTCAATCTGGTTCTCGGCGATGCCGATGCCGGTGTCCCACACCTCGATGCGCAGCGTGCTGCCGCGCCGCCGGACGCCGAACAGCACGCGTCCCCGCTGCGTGTAGCGGATCGCGTTGGTCAGCAGGTTGCGCAGCACGCGCTCCAGCAGCCCGCCGTCGGTGCGCAGCGTGAGCCGCGAGGGCACCGTGCGCAGGGTCAGCCCGGCGGAGGCGGCCACCGTCGCGAACTCCCCGTGCAGCCGATCCATGATCGCGCCGACGTCCACAGGCGTCACACTGGGAGAGACCAGCCCGGCTTCGAGCTTGGAGATGTCGAGCAGGCAGTCCAGCAGGGTGCCCAGCGACTGGACGGTGTCGCGCAGCTGCACGCCGATGCGCCGCGCCTCGTCGTTGATCGGTTCCTTCAGCAGCAGGCCGGTCAGCAGCATCAGCGCCTGGGCCGGCTGGCGCAGGTCGTGGCTGGCCGCGGCCATGAAGCGCTCCTTGGCGTCCAGCGCGACGTTCAGGTCGCGCTCCATCGACTTGATGGCCGAAATGTCGGAGACGCTGGTGACCACCGATTCGGCCTTGCCGTCGCCGTTCAGCACGGGATGGCTGGACACCCGCAGCCAGCGCGTGGGTGCGGCCGCTCCTTCGCCCTCCGCGATGCCGACGATCTGTTCCACCACGGGCTCGCCGGTCGCCACCGCCTGGGCGGCGGGCGGCAGCCCGGCCAACCGGACGCCATCGGCGCCGATGAAGCGCCGCCCGCCCGCCGTCGTCGCCCGGTCGCCCAGCGTGCGCGTGTTGAAGGGCTGGGCGCGCGGGTCGAGCAGGACGCCCGCCGGGCTGGACATCAGCCGCTCCGCCATGCCGTTGGCGACCTGGACCGTGCCGTCGGCCGAGCGCATGACCAGCCCTTCGTTCAGCGACTGCACCAGCGTGCGGTGGCGCCGCTCGCTGGTCGCCAGCGCCTCCTCGGCGGCGCGGCGGGCGGTCACGTCGCGGAAGGCGACGACGGCGCCGCTGATTCGCCGGTGCTGCATGATGGGGGAGACGGTCAGCTCCGCGGTGAAGGACCCCCCGCCGCGGCGGCGCATCCGGCTGTCCGGCACTTGGCGGACGGTGCCGTCCGACAGCGCCAGCGCCACCGACGTCGCGGCGTCCGAGCTGTCCGCGTTCGCGCTGTCGAGCAGCGAGGCGAAGCGCAACCCCACCAGGTCGGTGGGATCGAAGCCTGTCATCGACTGGGCCGCGCTGTTGACGAAGGTGATCACCCCCTCGGCGTCCAGCCCCAGGATGCCGTCGGCGACCGCGTGCAGGATGTGGTGGTAGGCGGCGCGGGCGCGTTCCGCCTCGTCGCGGGCGGCCTGAAGCTCGCCGACCCAGGCGTTGCGCTCCGTCACGTCGGTGACGGTGATCAGAACGTCGCCCTTGTCGCCGTCCTCCAGCGCCACCATGCGCGCGTCGGTCAGCCCGTCGATCAGGCTCCGCGCGCCGACGTAGACATACTCCTGGCGGGTCCATTGCCCGGTCTCGCGCAGGCGGCTGAGCGCGGTGAACAGGCGGCCATGGTCCAATGAGTCGACCATCAGGGTCAGCGGCCGGCCCTTCAGGCGGCGCAGCGGCAGCCCGAACTGGCGCTCGGCGGCGGCGTTCGCCTCGCCGACGATGCCCGCGGCGTTGACCGTGAAGCAGGCCAGCGGGACCGACTGGAAGAGCTGGAGATACTGGATGCGCGACGCCTCAAGCGCCTGCTGGGCGGTGCGCAGCTCCTCGTTCTGGATTTCCAGTTCGGCCTGGTGGACGTACAGCTCGTGCACGACCTCCTTCAGGGTGGTGGCCGAGATTTCTGCCCCCTCGAAGCCCCCGGAATTGAGCGCCTGTTCGGCGCGTCGGCGCAGGCGTTCGTTCAGGATGTCCTTCACGCCGCCCCCTTGCTGGCGCTGCCCTTCCCCTGCTTCGCCTCACCGGGAGTCCCATGGTCCCGCTTGGCGCCGTTGGGCCGGCCGCTCAGGCGCAGTTCCATCTGCTTGCGGTTGGTGATGTTGATGTGGCTCACCACAGCACCTCCGGTCATTTCGTTCAGGCGACAGGCGTGCATCATGAACCAACGCTCTTCCGTGTCGGAGTGGCAGGGGTACTCGATCGTGAAGTGGCTGATCTCGCCGTTCAGGATTTTGCGCAGCCCTTCGTTCACCGCGCGGGCGATGTCCTCGCCGTCCTCGCCTTCCTGGGCGGTGCAGACCTGGAGGTAATTGGTTCCGGGTCCGCAACGTTCCAGCGCAGGCGCGCCGTTGGCCTCGCCGAAGCTGCGCCAGGCGGCGTTGACCATGGTGATGATGCCGTCGGAATCGATGACCGCGACATGCTCCGGCAGGCTGTTGAGCACGGTCTGGAGGCGATGCTCGGCCTCCTTGGCGGCGGTGACGTCGACGAAGGTGACGACGACGCCCGCGACCTGCTGCTTGTCGGTCAGGTAGGGCAGGATGCGCGTCTGGATCCAGCGCTCGTTGCGCACCTGCACGTGGCGTTCGATGGGCGTGTGGGTCTCGAACACCGTCCCGATGTCCTTCAGGAAGTTCGGGTAGTCGATGTTCGTCGACAGGTGCGTGATCGACCGCCCGACGTCGCGCGGGATGATGTTGATGAAGCGCGCCGCCGCCGGCGTGAAGCGCCGGATCACCATGCCGACGTCGAGGAAGATCGTGCCGATCTCGGTGGAGCGCAGCAGGTTGTCGAGGTCGTTGGTGACCTCCGTCAGCTCCTCCACCTTCGCCTGGTATTCGGCGTTGACGGAGTAAAGCTCCTCGTTGACCGACTGCAGCTCCTCGTTGGTGCTCTGCAGCTCCTCGTTGGAGGCGAGAAGCTCCTCGTTCGTGGCCTGGAGCTCCTCGTTGGCGGTCTCCAGCTCCTCGATGGTCGCCTGGAGGTTCTCGCCCCGCGACATCAGCTCCTGCTCCAGCCCGCGGATGCGCTCCGCGGCGTCGGCGTCGAAGTCGAAGTCGCTGTCGGGGATCGGCAGCATCGGGCCGGCCGGGTCGAGCAGGACCAGGGCGAAGCGCCGGCCGGTCTTGCGCAGGACGAAGGGCTTCACGCGCAGGCTGATGGCCGGCAGCCCGTCCCGGTCCTTGACCGGGATGTTGGACAGCGCGAATTCCTCGCCGGAGCGGAAGGCGCGGGACAGCGCGGTGCCGACCACCATGGACACGGACGACGGCAGCAGTTTCAGCGCGTTCAGCGTCGCCTCGCCGGCCGGCACCTTCAGGATCGCCGAGGCGTCCCCGAAGACGTGCATGATGTTCATCTGGTCGTTGATCAGCAGGCAGGGCGGCACATAGGCCTTCATCAGCGTGCCGATGGCCTCGTCGATGGCCGCGCCTTCCTCCTGCACGTGGCTCGATTCCTCGCCGCGGCGGGCGAGCGGGGCGGCCACCGTGGGAACCAGCAGGCGCGACAGCCGGTGCGGCCCGGCGCGCAGGCTCTGGAACACCTTGTTGCGGCTGTCCAGCGCGTGGAACTCCGCCGACAGCTCGCCCAGCGTCTCGCTGGTGCCGAGGAACAGGAAGCCGCTCTGCCGCAGGGCGTACTGGAACAGGCTCAGCACCTTCCGCTGCAACGGCGCGTCCATGTAGATCAGCAGGTTGCGGCAGCTGACCAGGTCGATCTTGGTGAAGGGCGGGTCGCGCATGATGTTGTGGACCGCGAAGACCACCATCCGCCGGATGTCGCGCGCCACCACATACTTGTCGCCGCGCTGGCTGAAGAAGCGGGTCAGCCGCTCCTGCGAGACGTCCTCCGCGATGGAGCGCGGAAACTCGCCCAGGCTGGCGATCTCGATGCTGTCCTGGTCGATGTCGGTGGCGAAGATCTTGACGTCGAAGCTGCGCCCCAGCCGTTCCTGCGCCTCGGCGAAGAGGATGGCGATGGAGTAGGCTTCCTCGCCCGTCGCACAGCCGCAGACCCAGACCCGCACCATGTCGGTGTGGCTGCGGTTCGCCAGCAGCGCCGGAACGACCTTGTCGTTCAGCGCCGCGAAGGCCGACTCGTCGCGGAAGAAGCGGGTGACCCCGATCAGCATCTCCTTGTAGAGATGGACCGTCTCGGCGTTGTTCCGCCGCAGCAGGGCCGCGTACTCGTCCATGGACTCGAGCCCGGCGCCGTGCATCCGCCGTTCGATCCGGCGCAGCAGCGTCGCCAGCTTGTAGTGCGAGAAATCCACGCCGGTGACCGACCGGATCGTCGCCACGATCTGCGCCAGCGGGTCGCTGTTCTTGTCGCGCGCGCGGCCGGCGTGGGCGGGGCGGGCGCGGCTCAGCGTGCGCCGGGCGTGGTCCATCAGGGCGGCCGGCAGCTTGGCCGGGGGCAGGGTGGCGTCCACCTGGCCCGTGGCGATGGCGCTGCGCGGCATGCCGTCGAACTGGGCGGTTTCCGGATCCTGCACGGCGGCGTAGCCGCCCGCCGCCTTGATGGCGAGCAGGCCGCGCGTGCCGTCCGAGCCGGTGCCCGACAGGATCACGCCCATGGCGAGCGGCCCCTGGTCCTGCGCCAGCGCCGTGAAGAAGATGTCGATCGGCAGGCTCATCCCGCTGCCCGCGTCCTTCGCGGTCAGGCGCAGCCGGCCGTCTTCGATGGACAGGTGCTTGGCCGGGGGCAGCAGGTAGACCGTGTTGCGCTCCACCACCATGCTGTCGGCCGCCTGGACGACCGTCATTGAGGTGTGCTTGCCGAGCAGGTCGACCATCAGGCTTTTGTGGACCGGCGACAGGTGCTGGACGACCACGTAGGCGAGGTCGCTGTCCCCCGGCACGTTGTCGAAGAAGCGCTGCAACGCCTCCAGCCCACCGGCCGAGGCGCCGATCCCGACGATGCAGCAGGCCCGCTCCTCGCGCGGTTCCCCGGACAGCGGGCTTTCCCCGACCGCAGCGTCGCCGCCGGCCGTTCCGCCGCCTTCGGGCGCATCGCGAAGCTTGTCGTCGGGTGCGGTCGCTTCGGATGCCATGGCGGATGCCGTTGTGTCGCTGTCTTCAGGTTGCACGATGTTTCGCAAATTCTGCCAAAAAGGATGATAAGCGGAGTGTTTCTCCGCCGAACGATATAATCCTCATCTCCGCAGGCGAAAAGTCCTCTTTCCCGGATGGGGATAGGGCGAACTCAAAATGGGTTGTTGGCCTATATATGAACGAGATAATTGGGTCAACTCAGATGAAATGGTGTCGAGTCGAGGTGGTTGAAAGATAAGACTCTGCTGATTCGTGGCAACTCCAATATTTCAAGACATCATCCTTCCGGATATATCCAAAGGCTGTATTGCCGTGTGCTTGTGCCGGCAGAGTCCTTATCGCCGACGGTATCCGGCGCGAAGCGTTCGATGCAAAGCGCAACGAACTGTGAACAAATTTCCAAGGATTGAACGCGGAGTGAGCATCCTTTGGGCTTCAAGGGCGCTGGAAGCTTGCAGGCGCGTAATATCCGTTTCGGCAAGGTCGCGGCGTCCACCTGCGCTTTGGTGGATGATGGAGTCCACGACGGCCTGCTTACCCAAAACGTATGATGTGGTGCAGACACAACACTGTGCAGGATTTGCTACTTCGCCACCTTATGTCGCTTTACGCGTTTGGCGGTTTGCGCAATCTTTATACTGTAGCCACTAATCATCAAAAAAGTGGAAAAGGAGTGCGCCCGATGGAGCGTGAGGACGAGTGTGCCCTCGACCGATATATCACGGCGATTCCGCCTAAGTTGAGACTAGTGGCGAGGGCTGCCTATGAAGAACTGTCGAACAATCCTTTCTTGCCGGTCTTCTCAAAGGACGAGATTGCCCGACTGGTCTGTTCGCCTGGTTTTCAAAGCTACCTGGAAAGCGAAAGCAGTCTGAACGCGAACTCGTTGTTCCTGCTGTATTCCGCCAACTTGTCCACACGTCATTGATGAGCGGAGCGCCGCCCCCTTCCTTGTCCAATGGCCGGGCCGAATGGCGGGAAGGGGCGCCGCCGCAATCATTGATCCAACATTATCGATCCAGCATCAGGGGGGGCATCCGCGCCTCCACGCCGCCGGAGCGCGCCGCCTGCACAAGCGGCGACAGTTGCGCCAGCGCCGGCCGCAGTTCGGCCAGCAGGGCCGCCGCCTCCACCAGATCGCCCTTGCCCGAGGCAAGGTCCCGGATTTCCCGCAGCAGCGACTTCGGCTTGGGATAAGCCGTCAGGGTGACGGCCGTGTCGGGGTCGAGCTTTGCCGCCTGCTTCGCCAGCCTCAGCGCGCCGTCCACGCCGCCGAGGTCGTCCACGAGGCCAAGCTCCCGCGCCTGCGCGCCGGACCAGACGCGCCCCTTGGCGGCGGCGCGCGCCTGGTCCGGCGTCATGTGCCGCGCCTCCGCCACGCGCCCCAGGAAGGTGGCGTAGCTGGCGTCGATGATGGCGGTCAGCCGCTCCTCTTCGCTGGGGCTGAAGGGGCGCAGCGGCGACCACATGCCGGCGTTGCGGCCGGTGTCGACGACGCCCCAATGGACGCCCAGCCGTTCCGACAACCCGTTCAGCGACATCTTGCCGGCCACTACGCCGATGGAGCCGGTGATGGTGCCCGGCGAGGCGACGATGCGGTCGGCGGCCAGCGCGATCCAATAGCCGCCCGACGCCGCCGTGTCGCCCATGCTGGCGATCACCGGCTTGCCGGATTCCCGGGCCTTGGTCAGCGCGCGCCGGATGGTTTCCGACGCCGTGACGCCGCCGCCGCCGCTGTCGATGCGGAACAGGATCGCCTTCACGGCGGGATCCTCCGCGGCGTCCTCGATGGCCTGCACGATGGTTTCCGCCCCGGCGGTGACCTCGCCGACGCCGGGCTTGTCGCTCTTGCCGCTGGTGATGGTGCCGGCCGCGTGGATCAAGGCGATGGTCGGCCCGCTGCCGTTGGCCGGGCCGGCCACGGCCAGATACTCCTTCGGCTCCACCGTATCGGCGTCCGCCGGGGCGTTGGCGCGGCGGAGCGCCGCCTCCTTCGCCTCGTCGGCGTAGCCCAGCCGGTCGATCAGCTTGGCGTCCAGCGCCTCCTTGTCGAGCAGGGGGGCCTTGTCCATGGCCGCACGCACCGCCGCCGGGGCGAGGCGCCGGCTTTTCGCGACGCCGTCCACGATCTGGTTGGTCAGGTCGCCGAGCAGCGCCTCCACCATCTCCCGGTGGGCGGGGGTGAAGTCGGTCTTGGTGAAGGTGTCGGCGAAGCTTTTGAACTCCTCCCGCTGCATCAGCTGCGGCTGGACGTCCAGCTTGTCGAGCGCGCCGCGGGCGAAGGGCACCTGGGCGGACAGGCCGGTCAGGCTGAGCAGGCCCAGCGGCTGCATCCACACCTCGTCGAAGGCGCTGGCCAGCAGGTAGGAGCGGTTGCCGGAGCCGTTGTCGCCGTAGGCCTCCGCGAAGGCCATGGCGAAGCGGCCGGAGGCGCGGAACCGCTCGATGGCGCCGCGCAGCTCCTGCGCCTGGGCGAAGCCGATGCCGTCGCCGGCGAAATGGGCGATCAGGCCCTTCACGCGCGGGTCGGTGCGGCCGCGCTCCAGCGTGTCCAGCACCTCCCGCAGCGTGGTCTCGTGCCCGAGAAAGCCGCCGAACCGTTCGGTCCCGCCTTCCGCCAGCGGTCCTTTCAGGTCGAGTTCCAGGACGACGGTGTCCGGCAGGGTGGGCTCGTGCCGGGTGGCCAGCACGACCGCCGCCACGATGGCGGCGACCACGAGAAAGCCGATGGCGGCGAACAGGCGGACGATGAACCTCAACATCCGGGCGGCTCCGGTTGGTGCGCGGGCTTACTGGGCGGGTTTTAACGGTCCAGCTTGTGGTATTCCCGGTTGGGCATCATGTCCACCGCCGAGGCGACGCGGTTCGACATGTTGTAGAAGCCGGCCGTGTCGGCGATGTCGAAGATGTCCGCGTCGCTGAAGCCAACGTCGCGCAGCGCCTGCCGGTCCGGCTCGCCCATCGTCCAGGGTTCCTTGGTCATCTTCCAGGCAAAGTCGAGCATGGCGCGCTGGCGCGGCTCCAGCGGGGCGGCGCGGTAGTTCATCGCGAGCATCTCACCCAATTCCGGGTCGCCGGACAGTTTGCGCACCGCCTGCCCGTGCGCGACTAGGCAGTAATAGCAATGGTTGGCGGAGGAGACGACCACCGCGATCATCTCGCGCTCCAGCTTCGACAGGCCGCTCTCGCCCAGCATCAGCTCGTTGTAGAGCATGGCGAAGTTGCGCAGCTTCTTCGGGCGCAGGCTGTAGGCCTTCAGCACATTGGGCACGAAGCCCAGCTTCTCCACGCACTTGTCGAACAGCGCCGCCATCTCCGGGTCGAGGTCCGGGGTCTCGGGCAGGGGCAGGGCCATGACGTGATCGGGCTGCGGCATCGCGGTGGGTCTCCCTACAAGGTTTCTCATTTCAGGATTCTTAAGGACGGCTTTTGGCGCCAGCCTAGCGGGGCCATGAGTGGGAGCAAAGCCTGACCTGCGGCCAGACCATAAGTTCATGCTCGCCAACGCGCCGCACGGCGTGTCAATAACGGGGTCGATGGATCTCGAATGGTTGGGGTGATGAACGATCTGGTCGGAAGGGGCGGGCCGAAGCTCGACCTCCTCTCGGTCCTGGTGGTCGAGGACAGCGCGTTCATCCGCAACGTGCTGACCGCGACCCTGCGGGCGATCGGGGTCGGCACCGTCCATGGCGAGCCGAGCGGGGCCGACGCCATCCGCTTCCTGGAGGAGCGCCGGGCGGCCCTGCCGCCGGGCACCGCGCCGGTCGACCTGATCATCTCCGATCTGGTGATGCCGGAGGTGGACGGGCTGATGCTGCTGCGCTGGGTGCGCTGCAGCCCGCGGTCGCCCGACCGCTTCCTGCCCATGCTGATGCTGTCCGGGGCCGCCGACCGCCATTATGTGGAGCAGGCGCGCGACCTGGGCGCCACCGACTTCATCGCCAAGCCGTTTTCGGCCGGCACCATCGCCAGCCGCCTGCTGACGGCCATCGCGCGGCCGCGGCGCTTCGTGCTGGCCAAGGGCTATTTCGGGCCGGACCGTCGGCGCAGCCAGCGGCCCGTCGCCATGGACTGCCGCATGACCCACGGCAGCGAGATCCTGGTGGTGCACAGCACGTCCAGGGCGGTGGGCATCGACCGCTACCCGGTGATCCATTTCGAGTTGCCCAACCGCCTGGGCGCCAAGGTGGGGCTGGCGCCGAAGGACCCGGTCCCGGTTCTGCCGGCCGAGGTGCTGGCCGCCGCGGAGGCCGAGATCCAGAACCGCGCCGGCGACTACGCCACCTGGATCGCAGGGGAGGTGGAGGAACTGGCCCGCCGGGTCGAGCGGCTGCGGGCCGAGCCGGCGGCCGTCCCGGGGCTGGTGGCGCAGATCAACCGGTCGGCGCACGAAATGCGCGGGCAGGGCGGCATCTTCGGCTATCCGCTGATCACGCACATCGCGAAATCCCTGTATGAGGCGACCCACGGCTCCTTCACCGCGGTGACCGACAACGAGCGGCTGCTGTTCAAGGCGCATGTGGACGCCATCAAGGCGGTGATGAATGCCCGCGTCAGCGGCGACGGCGGGGCCACGGGCAAGCAGCTCCTGGCGACGCTCGACGTGGCCAAGAAGAAATACGCCAAGGCCGAGGGCGATCCAGGGGGCGCGTGAGCGCTTCGGTCATTCCGCGGCGGCGCGTAAGGGCCGCATAGGGGTTGAATCGCACATCCCTTGGGGAACGTTCCGGATGGCTTCCGGTTGTCGGGGGGAACGTCAACGCGCCGCCCGCACGTGCGGAGTGGCCCACGAACCTCAGGGAAGCGGAACGAAACCATGCGCAACTTGATGATCGCCGCGGCAACCGCCTCGATTCTTCTCGCCGGCTGTTCTGGCATGGACAACCGGACCGGCTCCGGAACGAGCGGCAGCAGCAGCGCGCCGAGCGCCTCCACCTCTGGCAACTCGACCACGGTGGTTCCGCCGGCCGGACCGGCTGGGGCGACCGCCCGCGAGGGCGGGCTGGACAGCCGCACGATCTCCCCGAACGAGCCGGGCCTTGGCCAATCGCCGACGCGGGAATCGCTGACCAACCCGAACCGCGCCGGCTCCGGCTCCTCCAGCGCGTCGCCGTACCCGCGGACGCAGCAGGGCCAGATGCAGAACCAGACCATCTCGCCGAACGAGCCGGGCATGGGCCAGTCGCAGACGCGCCGCTCGCTGCCCAACGGCGCCGGCACGCAGTAAGGCACCGGTCACGGACGCGGGTCAGCCGGCCCGCGTCCGTTTTGCGGTTCCGTTTCGGTATCGGAACGTTACATCCAGGTTCCGCCGGCCTCGCGCCGGATCTGCTCCATGCGCTCCACGGCGGCCTTGAAGCCGTTCAGGGAAAAGCGGACCTCCGACTTGGTCCCCGCGGGCGACACGCCGACGGCGGACACCTCTTTCCCGGACAGCAGCTTCTCCACCAGCTTCTGGTTGGTGGCCGGGTCGGAGACCGCGCAGGTGTTCGACTCGAACGTGAAGGGCTGGCAGGGGAATTCCGGCCGGAACACCGAATCGTCCACCCAGACGCGCACCTTCCGGCCGAGGTCGGTGCCCGCGTCGTCCAGCCGGAACCGCAGCCCCTCCAGCCAGCGCTCGCTGGAGCGCAGCCAGACGAGGCGGGAGCGGCGGTCGCTGCCCGGCCGCGACCCGAGTTCGCATTCCAGGCGCTTCGGCGCGCTCCACACCTGGCAGTAGAGCTTCCAGTCCTTGAAGGTCTCCGTGACCTCGCGAAAGGCGTTCGGGCTCGCCGGGGCCTGCGCCATCGTCGGGCGGGGCAGGGCGCTCGTGATGGCCAGCACCGCACCAGCGACGATCAACCCACTGCGCCAAGCCCCGCCCATCGCTTCCAACCCCGTTCCCACGCCTTCGATGGGCGAAGGTTACCGGAATTCTCCGTTCGAAGGGAGAGGGCGGCTACCCGCGCGTGTAGGCGCGGTGCCTCAACAGGTGGTCAGCGAGCACGCAGGCCATCATCGCCTCGCCCACCGGCACGGCGCGGATGCCGACGCAGGGGTCATGGCGGCCCTTGGTTAGGATGTCGGTGTCCTGCCCGTCCAGGTTCACCGTGTGGCGGGGCGTCAGGATGGAGCTGGTCGGCTTCACCGCGAAGCGCACGACGACGTCCTGCCCGGTGGAGATGCCGCCCAGGATGCCGCCGGCCTGGTTCGACAGAAACTCCGGCTCGCCGTTCGGGCCGGCGCGCATCTCGTCGGCGTTCTGCTCGCCGGTCAGGGTGGCGGCCTCGAAGCCGTTGCCGATCTCCACGCCCTTCACAGCGTTGATGGTCATCATTGCGCGGGCGAGGTCACCGTCCAGCTTGTCGTACAGCGGGTCGCCGAGCCCCACCGGCACGCCGGAGGCCACGACCTCCACCACCGCGCCGATGGAGGAGCCGCTCTTGCGGATGCCGTCCAGGTAGGTCGCCCACTCCGCCGCCGCTTGCGCGTCGGGGCAGAAGAAGGGATTGTTGTCCACCTCCGCCCAGTCCCAGCGGCTGCGGTCCACCTTGTGCGGGCCGATCTGCACCAGCGCGCCGCGCACCTGGATCCCGGACCCAAGCACCTTGCGCGCCACGGCACCGGCCGCGACGCGGCAGGCCGTCTCGCGCGCTGAAGACCGTCCGCCGCCGCGGTAGTCGCGGATGCCGTACTTGTTCCAATAGGTGTAGTCGGCGTGGCCCGGCCGGAACTTGCCCGCGATCTCGCTGTAGTCCTTGGACCGCTGGTCGGTGTTCTCGATCATCAGCGAGACCGGCGTGCCGGTGGTCTTCCCTTCGAACACCCCGGAGAGGATCTTGACCTGGTCAGGCTCCTGCCGCTGCGTCGTGTATTTCGACTGGCCGGGCCGGCGCTTGTCCAACCAGGGCTGGATGTCCGCCTCGCTCAGGTCCAGCAGCGACGGGCAGCCGTCCACCACCACCCCGATGGCCGGCCCATGGCTTTCGCCCCAGGTGGTGAAGCGGAAAAGCGTTCCGAAGCTGTTGCCGGCCATGGCTGTCCCCAAAATCTGCTGAGGCCGCATTTAGTTGCCGGAAATCGGCACAGCGTCAAGGGCAGCAATCTTCAAGTTCGTCAGAACGCGCCCTTCTGCTCGCGCCGGCGGTCGAGCGCGACGTCGAACTGGCGCAGCAGCTTGTGGATCATCTCGAAGTACAGCTTGCGGCTGGGATTGTTCTTCATGCAGCGGGCGTCCAGGTGCGCCACGCTGGTCAGGGCCGACACGCAGTAGCCCAAAAGCCAGTAATGGCTGCGGATTTTCCGCAGATAGTCGCGGAACGGTTCCGGCTGGCCGTTCATGAAGGCGCTGAAGCTGGTCTCGTAGTCCGACAGGATCTGCCGGATGTCCATCAGCGTGGTTTCCAGCAGCTTGCCCACCTTTTCGATGTGCATCAGCAACTGCGTCTCGTAGGGCTTGTGCATGCGGATGTCGACCGGGATGCATTCCCGCGACTTCAGCCAGTTCAGGATCGTGCGCGCCCGCGGGGCGATGCGGCGCAGCTGGTATTCGTAGAAGGTCGTGCCCTTCCAGGCGCTGAAGATGGCATCCGCCTCGCCGCGCTCGATGCCGAAGGCGGAGACGAACAGGCCGGCCTCCTCCAACTCGGGGTTCCAGATCGCCTCCAGGAAGCGCTCGATGCTCTGCGAATTGGCGGTGCCGCCCTCGATGGCCTTGCGCACGATGGGTTCGATGCGCAGCCGGATCAACCGGCGCAGCTGCTGGTCCTCGGCGTCGCTGATCAGCCAGTGGCGCGCGTCGACGGAGACCTTTTCGGCCTCGAAACAGGCCTTCAGCAGAAAGGGATCGAGCGAGGGGACGCTGTCGATCAGCGACAGGGTGCGCAGATCGGCCGCCGCATCGTTTCCGCCGCTCGCCGAGATGCCGAATTGTTCCGCCAGCAGAACGTCGCTGTTGCGCGACCGCAGGTAGATCGCAAGACCGCCGGCCTCCGGCGCATCGACGCTGTGCGGGACGTAGATGCCGGTTTCCACCGGCCGGACACCGATGTCGGCGTCCTCCTCATCCTCCAGGATGGGGTTGGCGTAGTCGTCGGCGCGCTCGTCGAAGTTCGGGTACTTGAACAGGATCGCCTTGTTCAATCCCTGGGCGCGGAACAGCCGCTGGTCGTCCGGAATGGAGCGGGTGATGCCGATCAGGTTCATCGACACGCTGGAGCCCCCATACAGGATCTGCTCCAGGATCGGGGACACCGAATCCGATTGACGCCGGGCTCGCATTGACACCGCACTCCACGCCACGCTCAAGGGGCGGAGGATAGCGGGCGGCACGCACCAGCAAAAGTAGCTTCAGTGTCTATAACAATCAAAAATCGCAGGCGCGCCGACCATTCGTTGCGCGCCCGCGACCTTTGCGTTTACTCGGCCTTGGCCGTGCCGCCGCCGAGCGAACCGAGGAGCTGCGCCACCTCCGACGCCGCGTCGACCGCGACCATGCCCACCGTGTGGTAGCCGGAGTCCACATGCATGACCTCGCCGGTCACGCCGGCGCCCAGGTCGCTCAGCAGGAACAGGCCGGCGCCGCCGACTTCGCCGATGGTGACGTTGCGCTTCAACGGGGCGTTCAGCTCGTTCCACTTCAGGATGTAGCGGAAATCGCCGATGCCGCTGGCCGCCAGCGTCTTGATGGGACCCGCCGAGATGGCATTGACGCGGATGTTGCGCCCGCCCAAATCGACAGCCAGATAACGCACGCTGGCCTCCAGCGCGGCCTTGGCGACGCCCATCACGTTGTAGTGCGGCATGACGCGTTCCGCGCCATAATAGGACAAGGTGACCAGGCTTCCGCCGTCCGTCATCAGCGGCACGGCGCGCTGCGCCACCGCGGTGAAGGAATAGCAGGAGATGTCCATGGTGCGGAGGAAGTTGCCGCGCGTGGTGTTGAGATAGAGGCCGTCCAACTCGTTCTTGTCGGAAAACGCGATCGCATGAACCACGAAGTCCAGCTTGCCCCATTCCTTCTCGATCGCGGCGAAGGTCGCGTCGACGCTGGCCTCGTCCGTCACGTCGCAGGGCAGGACCAGCTTGGCGCCGACCTGTTCGGCCAGCGGCTTCACGCGCTTCAGGAGGGCGTCGCCCTGGTAGGTGAAGGCCAGCTCGGCGCCGTGCTGCGCCAGGGTGGAGGCGATTCCCCAGGCGATCGAGCGGTCGTTCGCCACGCCCATGATCAGGCCACGCTTGCCATCCATGAGCGGCTTCGGGTTGGACATCCGTACCTCGTCAATCAAGAGTATGCTTTGAAAAGTTGGCCGCATCCTACACGAAAGGCCGGTCCGGTCAAACCAAGGCGGGAGGTCGCGCATGGCCGAATCTGAAGGGGTCCAGCGGACCTTGTTGCGCCCGTTCCGGCGGATACGCGAGGTCGGCAGCTTCATCGCCTATTCGGCGATGCGCTTCTACAACGACAACTGCTTCCAGACCGCGGCGTCGCTGACCTACACCTCGCTGCTGGCGCTGGTGCCGCTGATGACCATCGGCTTCGCCATCTTCTCCGCCTTCCCGGCCTTCAACGCGCTGCAGTCGCGCATCCAGACGCTGCTGTTCAAGAACCTGATACCGGAGAACAGCGACGCCATCCTGCAATATCTGGCCGCCTTCATGGCGAACGCCGGCCAGATGCCGGTCTTCGGCATTCTCGGCTTGGCCATCTCCGCGGTGCTGCTGATCTGGACCATCGAGGGGTCCTTCGCCACGGTCTGGCGGGTGCGGGAGCCGCGCTCCTACGTCACGCGCATCCTGTCCTTCTGGGCCGTGGTGTCGCTCAGCCCGCTGTTCGCCGGCGCCAGCCTGTCGCTGTCCAGCACGCTGTGGTCGGTGCTGCAGATCGCCCATCTGGAAAGCTACGCCGACCCGCTGGTCGGGATCGGCGCTGTGCTGCCCTTCCTGCTGCAGCTGGTCGGCTGCACGCTGCTGTACATCATCATCCCGAACCGCGACGTCTATTGGCTGGACGCCGCCTGCGGCGGGGCCATCGCGTCGGTGCTGCTGGAGACGTCGAAGGCCGGCTTCGCCCTCTACATGAGGGAGTTTCCCGCCTACCAGACCATCTACGGCGCGCTGGCGACGGTGCCGATCTTCCTGTTCTGGCTCTACATCGCCTGGTCCACGGTGCTGTTCGGCGCGGTGGTCACGGCGTCGCTGCCGGAATGGCGGGCCGGCAAGATCACCCGCGGCGGGCCGGAGGGGCTGCTGCCGGCGCAGAGGCTCGGGCTGGCGCTGGCCGTGCTGCACGAGCTGATGGACGCCAGCCGCCTGGGCGTCGGCCTGCGCCGCCGCACTCTGGTCGGGCGGGTGCCGGTCGGCACCGTGCTGATCGACGGCATCCTGGAGCAGCTGCGCGACGCCCACTGGGTGGCCCACACCACCCGCGACTCCTGGGTCGTCACCCGCGACCTGGGCGAGGCGACCCTCTACGACCTGATGAAGGCCCTGGGCATCGGCCTGCGCGGGTCGGTGCGCGGCCTCGGCGGGCTGGAGCTGCCCTGGCAGGACCGCACCGCCCAGCTGCTCGACCATGCCGAGAAGAACCAGGAGGACATCCTGAGCGTCGTGATCAAGGACCTGCTGTCCGACACGCCGGTGGAGGCAGGGGCGCCGAAGGGGGAGGGCGCCCCGGCCGTGCCGTTCCGCGCCGGGCGGCGGCCCTGAGCAGGGCTTGCCATGGCGGGCGCCTTTCCACATGGTAGGCGGCTGCGCGCACGCCCCGTGCGACCTTCCGGACCATGAACGCCGAATGACCGAGCCAGCCGCACCGCCGTCGGCGGAGCCGATTTTCGCCGAAGGGCACAACGCCCTGGCGGCGTGGCTGTGGGCGCACGGCCGCGCGGACGAGGCCGTCGCCGCGTGGCGGCGGTCCGTGGACCTTCTCCCCGGTTTCGCCGAGGCGCACCACAATCTGGCGCTCGCCTACTGGACGATGAGCCGTCTGGACGAAGCGGTCGGCGAACAGCGGGCGGCGGTGCGCTCCGCCCCCGGCATGGCCGAGGCGCACGCCAATCTCGGGGCGCTCCTGCTCAGCGTCGGCCGGCCGGCCGAGGCCGCCGCCGCGTTGCGCCGGGCGCTCGCCCTGGTTCCCGGCGACGCCACGGCGCTGGCCAACCTGGCGCTTGCGGGGGTGTCGCCGTCGCGGCCGGGGGCGGTCGATCCGGCCGCGGCCCGGCGCGCCGCCCTGGCCGACCCCGAACTTGCCGAGGCCCACGCGCGCCTGGGCGACTCGCTGTCCCAGGCGACCCGGCTGGAGGATGCCGCCTGCGCCTACCGGCGTGCGCTCGCCCTGTCCCCCGCGCTGGCGGAGGTCTGGGCCAACCTGGGGTTCGTGCGCCAGAGCCAGGGCGACCTGGACGGGGCCGAGAGCGGCTACCGGCGGGCCCTGGCGCTCGATCCCGGCGCGATGGTGGTCGGCTCGAACCTCGCGTACCTCGGCATCTTCCGGCCGGACGTGACGCCGGCGCGCGTGCTCGATGCCCACGCCGCCTGGGATGCCCGGCATGGGCGCCCCCTGGCGGCCTCCTGGCGTCCCCACGCCAACGCGCGCGATCCCGAACGCCGTCCGGTGGTCGGCATCCTGTCCGGCGACTTCCGCGACCATCCCGCGGGCCGCTTCGCCATCCGCGGAGTCGAAGCGCTGGCCGCGCAGGGGTTCGACCTCCTCCTCTACGCGAACCAGACCGAGGAGGACGGATACACCCGCCGCTTCCGCGACGCGGCCCGGCAATTCCGTCACGTCATGGACCGGACCGACGCGGAACTGGCCGACCTGATCCGCGCGGACCGGATCGACGTGCTGATCGACCTCGCCGGCCACAACGCCCGCGGGCGCCCGGGCCTGTTCGCGCGGCGTCCGGCCCCGGTTCAGGTCGCGTGGGCGGGCTACATGGCGACGACCGGGATGGCCGCGATGGACGCGCTCCTGGCCGACCGCCACCACGTCCCAGAGGGGGCGGAGCGCTTCTATCGCGAGCGTATCCTGCGCCTGCCCGACGCGTTCATCGCCTGGGATCCGCCGGCCGGCGCCGCCGATCCCGGCCCGCCGCCCTGCCGGACCGGCGGTCCGGTCACCTTCGGGGCCTTCAACATCGTCACCAAGCTGAACGACGGGGTCCTGGCGACCTGGGCGGCGGTGATGGGGCGGGTGCCCGGCGCGCGCCTGCTCGTCAAGACGACCGCCCTGTCGTGCCCGGCCACCGCCGCCCTGTGGCGGGCGCGCTTCGCCGCCTTCGGCATCGCTCCGCACCGCCTGACCTTCCGCGGCGGGACGGGCACGATGGAGCATATGGCGGCGATCGCCGGAGTCGACGTCGCGCTCGACCCCTTCCCCTTTTCCGGCAGCACCACGACGCTGGAGACGCTGTGGATGGGCGTGCCGGTGATCACGCTGTCCGGCGAGACCTTCGCGTCCCGCCATTCCCTGGCGTTCCAGCGCACCGCCGGGCTGGACGGCATGGCGGCGCGCGACCGGGACCAGTATGTCGATCTGGCGGTGGCCTGGGCGACGGACCGCGACCGTCTCGCCGCCTTCCGGCGCGAGGCGCGCGCGCGCATGGCGGCGTCCCCCCTGTGCGACGGCGAGCGATTCGGCCGCGGCCTTGCGGAGCTGCTGCACGCGGAATGGCGCCGCTGGTGCGAAGCGGCGTAGCGGCTCACACCACCGCGCGGTACTTCCCGATCAGGTCGGCGGCGAAGCCGTCCAGGTCGTTGTCGGCGGGCAGGGTCTGGACGTAGGCGCAGCCGTTGCAGGCCGGGATCTCCTCCCGCCGGCCCTCCAGGTGCTTCAGGCGGAAGTCGCGCAACCGATCGCCGTTCCAGATGTCGATCAGCGGCTCCTCGGCCACGTTGCCGACGATGGTGCCCATGGCCCAGTCGGCGCAGCAGACCGACACCTCCCCGTTGAAGTTGATGGCCAGCTTCAGGAAGGGCTCCGAGCAGACCTTGCGCCCGGTGTCCGGGGCCGCGGCGAAGGCGCTCTCCTCGGCCAGCGCCTCCCCATGGACGGGATGGACGAACAGGCTGTCGCTGATCGGGCCGAAGGTGTCGATGAAGGTCTGCCGTTCCTCCGCGGTCAGCTCCACGTTGATGATTTTGCAGTGGAGATGGAAGGCGCGCCCCAGCTCCGTCTTGCGGCGGTGCAGGTAGGCGACGTTGTCCACCACGGTCTGGAAGCTGTCGAAGCGCCGCGTGACGCGCTTGTACATGGAGTCGCTGGCCCCGTAGACCGACACGCGCATGGCGTCGAGCCCGGCGGCGAGCAGCGCGTCCGCCCGCTCCCGCGTCAGCAGGGAGCCGTTGCTGGTCATCTCCACATGGCGGGCCAGCCCGCGCGCCTTCAGCAGGTGGACCATGTGGTCCACGCGCGGGTTCACCAGCGGCTCCCCGTCCTTGTAGAGGTGGACGGACTTGATCGGCGCGTCGAAGGCGGCGATGTCGTCCACGATCTTGCGGAACAGGTCGAACTTCATGGAGCCGCGCGGCCGCCCGACCTCCTTCAGCAGCTCCGGCGAGCCGGTGGCGCAGAAGACGCAGCGGAAGTTGCAGCCGTTGGACGGGTCGATCAGCAGCGAGAAGGGCGTCGTCAGCGGCAGGACCTGCGACAGGTCGCTGCGCTCGCGGTGGCGGCCATAGGGAATGTTCGCGGTGGTCGATTCGGTCATGGCCGGGGTGTCGTCTGCGGATGGGGAGCCGTGTGACTATCAAGGGATCACGGGGATCGTAAAGGAATCCTTCACCCAAGCCGCCGGACAAGGGACATTGGGTCGCGCCCGGACCTCGGGGGCGCAAGACGGCGGTTCAGGCACCATGCTCGACATTCTCTCCCATCGGGTCGTCTACAGCGACCGGCGCTTCTACGCGGCCTTTCCCTCGGCGGCGACGCTGGCCGACGGCACGGTGCTGGTCGCCTTCCGGCGCGCCCGCGACCATCGCTGGCTGCACGGGGAGCCGGCGGAGGGAAGCGGCGACTTCGACAGCGTCGACCATGTGGACTCGCGCTCCCACCTCGTGATGCAGCGCTTCACCCCGGAGTTCGAGCCGCTGGGCGAGCCGCAGGCCCTGCCCACCGATCCGGAGGCCGGTGACCAGGACGCCAACCTGCTGGTGCTGCGCTCCGGCCGCATCCTGATGGGCGGCTTCTCCTGGTACCCGATGTCGGCGCGCCACGGCGCCCGGCTGCGCGAGAAGGGCGTGCACCTGCTGGGCAACGCGGACAGCAGCGGCACCTTCTTCCTGTTCTGGGGCGGCACCACGCGGTTCAGCGACGACGGGGGGCGGCACTGGTCGCCGCACCGTTATTTGCCGGAACTGCCGGACCAGGGGCCGATCATTCCCGGCGTGCGGCCGATGCTGGGCGGCGCCGTGCGCGGGCGGGCCGTGGAGGCGCCGGACGGCACGCTGCTGATGGCGACCTACACCGGCGGGCCCTACACCAGCTACCTGTTCGCCTCCCGCGACCGGGGGGAGAGCTGGGAGCTTCGCAGCACCATCGCCCGCGACGCCGACGGCAAGGCCGGCTTCTGCGAGACCGCGCTGCACCTGACCGAGGACGGACGCCTGATCGCCTTCCACCGCACGACGGGGCTGAAGGACCATCTGGTCACCTCCGTCTCCCGCGACCTGGGCGAGAGCTGGGAGCCCTGGACGCAGAGCGCGGTGGTCGGCCACCCCTACGACGCCTGCCCGCTGCCCGACGGGCGGCTGCTGGTCGTCTACGGCTACCGCCACAAGCCCTACGGCGTGCGCGCCCGCGTCTGGGACCCTTACAAGGGCCCGCTGGATGATGCGCCGGAGTTCGTCATCCGCGACGACGCGCCGTCGCCCGACACCGGCTATCCCTGGGCGACCGTGCTGGCCGACGGGCGGGTGGCCGTCTGCTACTACATCTGCGACGGGGCGGGGATTCGCCACATCCAGGCGACCCTGCTGCGCGTGCGGGGATAATTGACGGTTGGGCGGGCGTGCCCGTATCGTCCGCCGCGTGTCTTCCATCCCGCATTTTGGGGAGTAGTGCCTCCATGAAGCCCGCCCGCCGGCCGTCGAACCCGCTGTTTTCCTCCGGCCCCTGCGCCAAGCGGCCGGGCTGGTCGCTGGATTCCCTGGACGGGGCGCTGCTCGGCCGATCCCACCGGTCCAAGCCGGGCAAGGCGAAGCTGAAGGAGGTCATCGACCTCACCCGCGCGGTGCTGGCCATCCCCGGCGACTACCGCATCGGCATCGTCCCGGCGTCGGACACCGGCGCGGTGGAGATGGCGCTGTGGAACCTGCTGGGCGCCCGCGGCGTGGACATGCTGGCCTGGGAGAGCTTCGGCAAGGAGTGGGTGACGGACGTCACCAAGCAGCTGAAACTGCCCGACGTGCGCCTTCTCCAGGCCGATTACGGCAAGCTTCCCGACCTGGGGCAGGCGGATTTCGGCCGTGACGTGGTCTTCACCTGGAACGGCACGACCTCGGGCGTTCGGGTGCCGAACGGTGACTGGATCCCGGATGACCGCCAGGGCCTGTCGATCTGCGACGCGACCTCGGCCGCCTTCGCCATGGACATCCCCTGGTCGAAGATCGACGTCGCCACTTGGTCCTGGCAGAAGGTGCTGGGCGGCGAGGCCGCGCACGGTATGCTGGTGCTGAGCCCGCGCGCCGTGGAACGGCTGGAGAGCTTCCAGCCCGACCGTCCGCTGCCGAAGATTTTCCGCCTGACGAAAGGCGGCAAGCTGATCGAGGGCATCTTCGTCGGCGACACCATCAACACCCCCTCCATGCTGTGCGTGGAGGACGCCATCGACGGCCTGCGCTGGGCGCTGTCCATCGGCGGCCTCCAGCAACTGGTCCGCCGGTCGGAACAGAACCTGCGCATCGTCGCGGAGTGGGCGGAGGCCAGCCCCTGGGCCGGCTTCCTCGCCACCGACCCGGCGATCCGCTCCTGCACGGCCATCTGCCTGCGCTTCACCGACCCGGACGTCACCGCGCTGAGCGCGGACGCCCAGGCGACCTTCGCCAAGAAGCTCGCGGCGTTGCTTGAGACGGAGGAGGCCGCCTTCGACGCCGGCTCCTACCGCGACGCCCCTCCGGGCCTGCGGCTGTGGGGCGGCGCCACGGTCGAGAACGAGGACATGGAAGCGGTGCTCCCCTGGCTCGACTGGGCCTTCGCGACCGTGAAGGCCGAGCTGGTCAAGTAAGGCGAGGCCAAAGCGAGGCGTCGTCGGGTTGCGCTGGCGCTCCACCCGACCTACGGCCAAGCAAATTCAAGCGTAGGTTGGGTGGAGCGCCAGCGCAACCCAACACCCACCGCCGATTTCAGGTAAACCCGGCTTCGCCCAGCAGGCGGTAGAACTCCCGCAGGGCCAGCTGGCGCTGAGTGCGGTCGGGCAGATCCTCGACGTATTTGTGCTCGAAGTTGGGCTGGCGCAGGTGGTCCACCACGCGCCGCCGCACCATGTCCAGCGCCCGGCGGCTGCGCAGCGTGCCCGGCGCGCAGAGGCCGATCAGGCGGTTGGCGCGGTGGCGCAGCGGGTCGCCGGGGTTGTCGAGATGCTCAACCACCCGGCTGTGGATGATGTAGGCGACCAGCATGTGGTCCAGATTGTCCGCGAAGCGCCGGCGCCGCTCCTCGGGCAGGGGGGCCTCGGCAATCTGGCAGTAGAGGAGCGTCAGCGTCTCCAGATTGTCCTTCACCGGCAGGCGGCGGTCGATGAAGCGGTCGAAGTCCGCCGGGTCGCCGGTCAGCGCCGTCAGCGCCGCGCCGATGTCGTCCGCGTGCTGCCGCCCCAGCTCCGTGCCGGCCAGCGCGATCAGGAAGCGCACGCGGTCGTTGGCGCCGGGAATGCCGGCGGCGACCTCGGCGATGGCCTGCCGACGGCCCGTGGCCCCGCCCGCTTCGTGGAAGCGCAGGCAGCGCAGGACGAGCGCTTCCGCCATCGGCCCGCCGCCGACGATCCCGTCGAGGGACAGCACGCGCTCCAGAACCGCCTGGAAGGCCTCCCGCTCCTTTCCCGGGTCGTGGCGGTAGAGCGGCTGGGTACCCTTCAGCTGCCGACGCACGAGGTCCAGGATGACGAGCCGCGTCTCGTCCAGGTCGTGGAAGGCGAGAAGCTCGTTCAGGTGGACGGCGCGGTCGTCCTCCGCCCGGCCGCCGGGGGCCAGACGGCCGCGCGCCAGGTCGATCAGGTTGCACAGGGCCTCCGCCAGGCTGCCCTGCATCCCCAGGAGTTCCTGCGCGACCGAGGGCGCGCCCATCACGTCGGCGATGACGCCGTCCACGACCGTCAGCGGCTCGTCGGCGAGCCCGCCGTCCTCGCGCACCAATTCGCCGAGGAAATCCAGCTTGGCGAGCCAGTTGCGCATCTGCACCAGCTCCCGCGACAGGACGACGCGGGCGAGGAAATCGCGCTCTTCCGCCGACAGCCGGGAGTTCAGCTGGTCGAACATCGGGCGGAAGCCGGTGGCGGTGATCGCCGGCAGGTCCTTGCGCGTCGCAGCCCGTTGGGCGCGGTCGCGGACCGACTCCAGCAACCCGTTCAGGGCCTCGCGGCGGCTCCGCCCGTCGCCGGCGCCCTGTTCCGCCTGCAGGACGGCCACCCGCCCCACCGCGCCGGTGACGAGGCCGTCGATCCCCAAGAGCCGGGTCAGTTCCGCGTGGTTGTGCAGGACCTCCGTCGGGGTGACGACCGCCCGTTCCACATAGTTGCGCAGCAGCCGGTTGATCGCCATGCGGCTCTGCACGCCGTAGACGTCCCCGACCGTCGTGCAGACCGGCGGCGCCTCGTCCAGCGGGGCCACGGCGACTGTCCGCGACACGGCGCGGAACTCGGCGTGGATTTCCGTTTCCACGTGCCGCCCGTCGGGACGCCGCCAGTCGCGCACCACCCGCACGCCTTCGATCTTCCCGCCGGACAGGATGCGCCGGGCATAGGACAACGCCTCCGCCTCGATGTCGAAGCGGGTGTCGAGGACCCAGTGGTCCACCTTGTAGATCTGCACCTCGAAGCTGGCGGAGGCGGCGGCCATCGCGTTGTTCGCCGATATTGGGACCCCCGATATTGCGGGGTATGCACGCGCAGGATTCGAACATTTTTCAACCGAATTCAACGGCGTTTTTCGACGGTTGCGCAGGCGGATAACCGCCCGACCGTTCTCAGCGCAGGGGAGACGGGCACGCCCTGCGGGGCTTTTCCGTTTGCATGGGACTTGGGGCTGGGGTATTGACGCGCACCGTGTGTCCGACGTTCGCCTCGACCGCGGTGCGTCGGCCCTTGCCCATTTTTTGACGAGACGACGCCGGCCATGCCCGCTGATCCCCTGAGCTCCGCCCTGTTGCCCGCCGGCCTGCACGACGTGCTGCCGCCCGAGGCGGCGCATGAAGCGGCCGCGGTGGAACGCCTGCTGGCAGACTTCACTGCGCATGGCTACCAGCGCGTCAAGCCGCCGCTGGTGGAGTTCGAGGACAACCTGCTGTCCGGCTCCGGCGCGGCTATGGCGAAGCAGACCTTCCGCCTGATGGACCCGCTGTCGCAGCGGATGATGGCCGTCCGCGCCGACATCACGCCGCAGATCGCCCGCATCGCCACCACGCGGCTGAAGAACGAATCGCGCCCGCTGCGCCTGTGCTACTCGGGCCAGGTGCTGCGCGTGAAGGGCTCGCAGCTGCGCCCCGAACGGCAGTTCACCCAGGTCGGCGTGGAGCTGATCGGCCCGCTGGAGGCCGAGGCGGACGCGGAGGTGATCCTGCTGGCCGCCCACGCGCTGGAAGGCGTCGGGGTGCAGCACCTGTCCGTGGACCTTTGCGTGCCGACCATGGTGCCGCTGGTCTGCCGCGGCCTGGGCCTCGCCGAGGAGGAGATGGCCCGCCTGCGGGCGGCGCTCGACCGCAAGGACGCGGCCGCCGTGGCGGCGGTCGGCGGGCCGGCGGCGGCGCTGCTGCAGACGCTGATGACCGCCTCCGGCCCGGCGGAGCGCGCCATGCAGGTGCTGGCCTCCCTGCCGCTGCCGGAAGAGGCGGAGAAGGACCGCCGCCGCCTGACCGACGCGCTGCGCCTGCTGCGCGCGGCGCGCCCGGATCTGGTCATCACCGTGGACCTGGTGGAGCATCGCGGCTTCGAGTACCAGACCGGCCTCAGCTTCACCCTGTTCGCGCGCGACGTGCGCGGCGAGCTGGGGGCGGGCGGGCGCTACCGCGCCGGGGGCCGCGCCGGGGAAGAGGAACAGGGCGAGCCGGCGACCGGTTTCACCCTCTACATGGACACGCTGCTGCGCGCCGTTCCGGCGCCGGCCGCGAAGAAGCGCGTTTATGTGCCGCATGGCACGTCCTGGGCCGCGGCGGGCAAGCTGCGCGCCGAGGGCTGGGTGACGGTGGTCGGGCTCGCCCCGGCGGCCGACCCGGCGGAGGAGGCGCGACGCCTGGGCTGCGGCCACCGGTTGGCCGACGGCGCGGTGACGGCGCTGGAGTAGTCGTTCCCGGATCCCTTGGCCCGAGCGGGGCGGGGACGGGCTTTCCGTTTTGATTGCGTACTTTTTTGCGGAGACACACATGGCCAACGTGGCGGTGGTCGGCGCCCAGTGGGGCGACGAGGGCAAGGGCAAGATCGTCGACTGGCTGTCCAGCCGGGCCGACGTGGTGGTGCGCTTCCAGGGCGGTCACAACGCCGGCCACACGCTGGTGATCAACGGCGTGACGTACAAGCTGAGCCTGCTGCCCTCGGGCGTGGTTCGGCCGAACAAGCTGTCGGTCATCGGCAACGGCGTCGTCTTCGACCCCTGGGCCTTCATCCGCGAAGTCACGGCGATCAAGAGCCAGGGCGTCGAGGTGTCGCCCGAGACGCTGCTGGTCGCCGAGAACGTCCCGCTGATCCTTCCCGTGCACGGCGCCATCGACCGCGCCCGCGAGGAGGCCCGCGGCGCCGGCAAGATCGGCACCACCGGCCGCGGCATCGGCCCGGCCTATGAGGACAAGGTCGCCCGCCGCGCCATCCGCCTGTGCGACCTCTCCGACGAGGCCGTGCTGAAGGAGAAGGTCGACGCGCTGCTCGCCCACCACAACCTGCTGCTCCGCGGCCTGGGTGCGGAGGAGATGAAGCCGGCCGACCTGCTCGACCCGCTGCGCGAGATCACGCCGCAGGTGCTGCCATACGCGTCGGTCGTCTGGAAGAAGCTCGACGAGCTGCGCCGCGCCGGCAAGCGCATCCTGTTCGAAGGCGCGCAGGGCCAGATGCTCGACATCGACCATGGCACGTACCCGTACGTCACCTCCTCCAACACGGTGGCCGGCAACGCCGCCGCGGGCAGCGGCATGGGCCCGCGCGCCGTGGGGTACGTGCTGGGCATCTGCAAGGCGTACACCACCCGCGTCGGCTCCGGCCCGTTCCCGACGGAGCTGTTCGACGACGTGGGCGAGCTGATCGGCCAGCGCGGCAAGGAGTTCGGCGTGGTCACCGGGCGCAAGCGCCGCTGCGGCTGGTTCGACGCCGTCATGGTCCGCCAGGCGGTGAAGACCGGCGGCATCGACGGCATCGCCATGACCAAGCTGGACGTGCTGGACGGCTTCGACGAGATCAAGGTCTGCGTCGGCTACCGCCTGGACGGGCAGGAGCTGGACTATTTCCCGGCCAACGCCGGCGCCCAGGCCCGCGTCGAGCCGATCTACGAGACCTTCGAGGGCTGGAAGGACAGCACCCACGGCGCCCGCTCCTGGGCGGAGCTGCCGGCCCAGGCGGTCAAGTACGTCCGCCATGTGGAGGAGCTGATCCAGGCCCCGGTCGCCCTGCTCTCCACCAGCCCGGAGCGCGACGACACCATCCTGATGAACGACCCGTTCCAGGATTGAGGACGTAAGCGCCGGGAGAAGGGCCCCTGCGTGGTCGCGTTGGGCCCCCCTCCCAACCTCCCCCCACCTTCGGCGGGGGGAGGGGCTGAGCGTCGGAGCGGCGGAGTTCCCTCCCTCGCCGAAGGTGGGGGAGGGTTAGGGTGGGGGCCCAGCGCGACCCCTCAAGGGGCCCAACGCCCGGCGCTTTCCACCCGTTAAGGGTTTGTTTGCCTTTTGCGCGCCTCCTATTGCGCGCACACGCTCGCAGGCTCCGGGGACAAGCAAGCCATGCCGTCCGATTCCATGACCGCCGCGGCCGCGGAACGGATGATGGCCAACGCCGACCCCGTCAGGCTGGGCGAGCGGTACGAGGTCCTGCCCAACGCGCCGCTCCAGGTTCTGAACGGCGTGGGCGGCAACGCCTTCTCCGCGCGATCGCTGCGCGACAAGCGGGCGGAGCCCTTCGCCATCATCGGGCACGGCGCGACTCTGCCGCGGACCGACATCGCCTCCACCGTGTCGAGCCTGGACAACCAGGTGCACATGCGCCTGCTCGACTGGGGCGTGGTGGACTGGCCCGCCGACCATGGGCGGCGATTCTGCCTGATCTTCGAACGGCCGGCCGGCCGTCGGCTGATGAACAGCATCACCGACGGCGTCGAGCCGATTCCCGAAGACCACCTGACCCGCCAGATCATCCACCCGCTGGTGCCCGCGCTGAAGGAGCTGTCGAGCCGCGGCGTGGTGCACGGCGCCATCCGGCCGACCAACCTCTATTACCGTGACTTGGCGTCCGGCGGGCTGATGCTGGGCGAATGCGTGTCCACGCCGCCCGGCTACGGCCAGCCGGTGCTGCTGGAGACGGTGGAGCGGGGCATGGCGGCCCCGGCCGGCCGCGGCAACGGCACGATGGCCGACGACCTCTATTCGCTGGGCGTCACGCTTCTGCTGCTCCTGCTCGGCCGCAACCCGGTGGCCCACCTGGACGAGGAGCAGATCCTCCAGGCGAAGATCGAGCGCGGGTCCTACCCGGCGCTGGTCGGCCAGATGCGCCTGCCGCTGGCGATCAACGAGGTGATTCGCGGCCTGCTGGTGGACGACCCCAAGCAGCGCTGGACCTTGCAGGACCTCGACCTGTGGGTGGCCGGGCGCCGGCTCAGCCCGAAGCAGCCGCAGGTGCCGCGCCGCGCCGCCCGGCCGCTGGAATTTCAGGGGCAGGAATACTGGCACTGCCGCACGCTGGCCCGCGCCTTCGCCAAGCACGTCGCCGCCGCCTCCACGGTGATCGAAGGCGGGGAGCTGGACAAGTGGCTGCGCCGCTCCATGGGCGACGACGCGCGGGCGGAGGCGGTCGGCAACGCCATCCAGACCGCGTCCACCGGCAAGGCCGGCAGCATGTCGGAACGGCTGGTCTCCCGCGTCGGCATGGCGCTCGACCCCACGGCGCCGATCCGCTACCGCGGCAAGGCGATGATGCCGGACGGCATCGGCACCATGCTGGCCGACGCGTTCCTGCGCGGCGAGTCGCCGCAGCCGGTGGCCGAGGTGCTGGCCAACCAGCTGCCCATGTTCTGGGTGAACGTGCAGAGCGACTTCAAGCCGGAGTTCGTGCCGATGGTGCAGAACTTCGACCAGATCCGCGCCTTCCTGGACCGCACCGCGCACGGGCTGGGCGTGGAGCGGGTGCTGTACGAGATGAACCCGACCATGCCCTGCCTCAGCCCGCTGGTCGGCAAGCAGATCCCGACCAACCCGGCGGAGTTGCTGCGCGCACTCGATTGGGTGGCGGCGGGCGGGGAGCGGCACAAGGACCCCATCGACCGGCACATCGCCGCCTTCCTGGCCGTGCGGCACAAGCGGACGGACGAGCTGCTCTACACCCAGCTCGGCTCCAGCGTGGAGCCGATGCGGCGGGTCATCGCCATGCTGACCATCCTGGCCGACGTCCAGGCCCGCACCGGCACTGATTCGCTGTCGCACCTCGCCGCCTGGGTGGTGGCGCTGCTCGATCCCGCCTTCCGGCGCTTCCACAGCCGCCCGCAGCAGGAGACCGTGCGCAAGCAGGCCGACGGTGCCGCCCACAACGGCCGGCTGGGCGAGTTGCTGAAGATCGTCGACGATCCGGAAGCGCTGCGCCGGGACAAGCTGGAGTTCGAGGCCGCCCAGATCGCCTACCGGGAGGCGGACGCGGAGATCAACAAGCTGCGGCAGACCATCGCCGACCGCGGCACGATCATCGAATCGACCGGCCGCCAGGTGGCCGCCATCGCGTCGAGCCTGCTGTCCACCCTTCTGGTGGCCGGCATCATCCTGTTCTTCGCCTTCTGAGGATTTGAGGGAGCACCCATGGCCCGCGGCGGGAAAAAGCGGAAACGCAAAGGCAGCATGCTGACGCTGATCCTGCTGATCATCCCGGCGGGGCTGGTGGTGCTGCCCACCTCGATCCTGTTCGGGGTCGGCATGATCCCGACCATCGTCGCCTACGTCACCGACCGCGATCCGGAGAAGTCGGCGCCGATCACCGTGGGCGGGCTGAACTTCTGCGGCTGCATGCCCTACGCCATCGACCTGTGGAAGCACAACCACACCATCACGGCGGCCGGCAAGATCTTCGCCGATCCCGTGGCGTGGCTGATCATGTACGGGGCGGCGGCGATCGGCTGGGCGCTCTACTACGGCATCCCGCCGGCCGTGGCGAATTTCGAGGTGATGCGGGCGGAAAAGCGCGTCGGCGCGCTGAAGCAGGTGAAGGTCGGCCTGGTCCAGGAATGGGGCCCGGACGTCGCCGGCGACACCTTCGACGATTCGGGCGGCTTCGCGCCGGGCGAGGAGCCGGCCTGACGCTAAAAGCCCCTCGCCCCTTGGGGGAGAGGGGTTGGGGTGAGGGGTCGTTACGGGCGGCAGCCCGGAATAACGCCCTCAACGCCCTTTCTTGACCGCTTTGGATGGCTTCCAGCCGGCCAGAGGCCGGCGCCACCCTCACCCCAACCCCTCTCCCGGGGCGGGAGAGGGCCTTTGAACCATTACCCCGCCAGCTTCTGCTCCAGGGCGGCGTTCTTGATGGCCTTCTGCAGCTTTTCGAAGGCGCGGACCTCGATCTGGCGGACGCGTTCGCGGCTGATGCCGTACTTCTGCGACAGGTCTTCCAGCGTGGTCGGATTGTCGCGCAGGCGACGCTCCACCAGGATGTGGCGTTCGCGCTCGTTCAGGCCTTCCATGGCGTGGGCCAGCAGCTTGCGGCGCTTGCCCAGCTCCTCGCTCTCGGCGAGCGAGATTTCCTGGTTGGCCGTCTCGTCCACCAGCCAGTCCTGCCACTCGCCCTCGCTGTCGGCGCGCAGAGGCGCGTTCAGCGAATGGTCGGGGGCGCCCAGGCGGCGGTTCATGTTGACGACGTCCTGCTCCGGCACCTCAAGGGTGGTGGCGATGTGGCGCACCTGCTCGGGCGACATGTCGCCTTCCTCGATGGCCTGCATCTGGCCCTTCAGGCGGCGCAGGTTGAAGAACAGCTTCTTCTGCGCGGCGGTCGTGCCCATCTTCACGAGCGACCAGCTGTGCAGGATGTATTCCTGGATGGCCGCGCGGATCCACCACATGGCGTAGGTGGCCAGCCGGAAGCCGCGGTCGGGGTCGAAGCGCTTGACCGCCTGCATCATGCCGACGTTGCCCTCGGAGATCAGCTCCGACAGCGGGAGGCCGTAGCCCCGGTAGCCCATGGCGATCTTCGCCACGAGCCGGAGGTGGCTGGTCACCAGCTTGTGGGCGGCGTCCGAATCCTCGTGCTCCTGCCAGCTTTTGGCCAGCATGTACTCCTCCTCCGCCGCGAGCATGGGGAACTTGCGGATTTCCTGGAGGTAGCGCGAGAGGTTGCTTTCGGAACTGATGACCGGAACGCTGGATAGTGTCGCCATGATTGACCCTCTCCGACGGCCGTTGTTCGTGCCTTCTGCCGGGCACCCGACCGTTCTTCAGTGCTGCGCCGCCACGATCGTTTCCGGATGGGAAGCTAGAGCGTGGGTGGCCGTTAACGCGAAGAATAACCGACTTCTACGCGGGGGTATAGAGTTTTATAGTGATTCTAAGGTATGGATCAAATCCCGGATGTCCGGGGGTAGACTGGTCTGGAAACGCACCTGCTCCCCCCGGGTCGGGTGCAGAAAGCTGAGCCCGACCGCGTGCAGCGCCTGCCTGGGAAAGCCAACAAACAAGCCGCGGACGGGTTCCGGAAGGGTTGAGGCGTGACGACCGCCGGCGCGTCCCGCGCGGCCCTTGCCGTAGAGCGGATCGCCGACGACGGGATGGCCGATATGCGCCATGTGCACGCGTATCTGGTGGGTCCGCCCGGTCTCCAGCACGCATTCGACGAGCGCCAGGGCGGTCCCGAACGCCTTCACCACGCGGTAGCGGGTGGCCGCGTGCTTTCCGCCGTGGGCGACCACGGCCATCTTCTTGCGGTCGGCGGTGCTGCGGCCGATGTTGCCTTCGATCCGCCCCTCCTTGGGGGAGGGGACGCCCCAGACCAGCGCCTGGTAGGTGCGGCTGAGCGATCGGCCGGAGAACTGCTCCGTCAGCGCGTGGTGCGCGCGGTCGTTCTTGGCGACCACCATCAGGCCGCTGGTGTCCTTGTCGAGTCGGTGCACGATCCCCGGGCGCTTCACGCCGCCGATGCCCGACAGGCTGTCGCCGCAATGGGCGAGCAGCGCGTTCACCAGCGTGTTGTCCGGGTTGCCGGCGGCGGGGTGGACCACCAGTCCGGCGGGCTTGTCGATCACCAGCACGTCCTCGTCCTCATAGATCACGTCCAGGGGGATGTCCTGGGCCTCTGGCTGTGCAGGTTCAGCTTCGGGGACGAAAACGTCGAAAGTTTGGCCGGGTTTGACCCTGAGGGAGGGGTCCGTTATCGTCCGCCCGCCCTCGCGCACGCAGCCCTGCTCCAGCAGCGCCTGGACGCGCGAGCGCGACAGCCCGGGCAGTCCCGCCGCGAGCGCCTTGTCGAGCCGGTCGCCGCCGGATTCGGCGGGGATCTCGTAGGTGTGGCGATCACCGCCGTTTCCGGCGTCATGGTTGCTGTTGACGGTGCGCTCGGGCATCGTTCGGCGTAACTCCTTACATTCGCGCGAGAGTGGACCCCAAACCGTGCAGTTCCTCAAGGCACTCGTCGTCATCATGGGCGTGTTGATCATCGCCGGCTTCGCGGTGATCGGCGTCGAACTCTACAAGCGCATGAACGATCCCAACCGGGGGAACCCCGGCGCCGACCCGGACCGCGTCGCGTCCGCCCCCGTCGGCCGGACGGAGGAGGTCGGGCTCGACCTGCCGGCCGGGGCGCGCATGGGTGACCCGGTCGCGGTCGGCAACCGCGTCGTCTTCCGCGTCACCATTCCCGACGGCGTGGACCGGCTCTATGTGATGGATCCGCGCTCCGGCGCCATTTCCACCACGGTCACGACTGGCAAGGCAACCAATCCGCGATGAGTTATGACTTCCGCAGCGACAACGTCGCCGGCGCGGCCCCCGAGGTCGTCAACGCCCTGGCCGCCGCCTCGGTCGGGTCGGCCGATCCCTACGGCAACGACCCCTGGTCGGACAACGTCACGCGACGCCTGTCCGACATCTTCGAGACGGAGGTTGCGGTGTTCCCCGTCGCCACGGGCACGGCGGCGAACGCGCTGACCCTGTCGGCGCTGGTGCCTCCCTACGGCGCGGTCTACTGCCACGACGAGAGCCACATCAACACCGACGAGTGCGGCGCGCCGGAGAACTTCACCGACGGCGCCAAGCTGGTCCCGCTGGCGGGTCCGGGCGGCAAGCTGGACCCGGACACCCTGACGGCGGCGCTGGGCAAGGCCGGCATCGGCGTGGTGCATCGGGTGCAGCCGGCGGCGCTCAGCCTGACCCAGGCGACCGAAGCCGGCACCGTCTACCGGCCGGAGGAGGTCGCGGCGCTGGTCGACGTGGCGCACGGCCACGGCATGGCGGTGCACATGGACGGCGCGCGCTTCGCCAACGCCATCGCCCGGCTGGGCTGCGCGCCGGCCGACGTCACCTGGAAGGTGGGCGTCGACGTGCTGGCGCTGGGCGGCACCAAGGGCGGCTGCCTGGCGGCGGAGGCGGTGGTCTTCTTCAACCCCGCCCTGGCCGAGGATTTCGGCTTCCTGCGCAAGCGGGCCGGGCACCTGGTGTCGAAGGGGCGGTTCCTGTCGGCGCAGCTCGACGCGTGGCTGGCCGACGACCTGTGGCTTCGGCTGGCGCGCCACGCCAACGCCATGGCCGATCGGCTGTCGCAGGGCCTTGCCGCGCTGCCGGGGGCGGAGCTGGCCTTCCCGGTGGAGGCCAACGAGATCTTCGTGCGCCTGCCGGCCGCCGTGGCCGACGGGCTTGAGGCGGCGGGCTACCGCTTCTACCGCTGGGACGGGACGCTGCTGCGCCTGGTCACCGCCTTCGACACGCCGCAGGCCGCCGTGGACGGCTTTCTGAAAATCGCAAAAAACCTGTCAGAAAAGGCTTGATCGGGAAGGGCGGGTTCGCTAAAAACCCGCCCACGCCGACGACGCCACGTCGTCAGACGACGAAAGACTGTCCCCTTCGTCTAGAGGCCTAGGACATCGCCCTCTCACGGCGGTAACAGGGGTTCGAATCCCCTAGGGGACGCCACTCGTTGGCTGACGGTACGAGCATCGCCCGATGAAGGTCCCCTTCGTCTAGAGGCCTAGGACATCGCCCTCTCACGGCGGTAACAGGGGTTCGAATCCCCTAGGGGACGCCATCCTCCGGCATGAACGAGCAACGGCCCGCCTTTTTGGCGGGCCGTCGTCGTTTTGGCGGTGGCCCGCCTTTCGGCGGGCTGTCGTTGACAAGTTGGCCCGCCTTTCGGCGGGCCGTTGTCGTTTCAGAACCCCGTTACCGCTTTGCGGTGGCCCGCCCCTTGGGCGAGATGCCCAGTTCGGCGACCTCCTCCTGCTTGGCGGTGACGAGGCCGGCGGAGCGTGCAACGCTGGGGTCGTGGGGGTGGCTGCGGCGCGGGTAGACGCTGCGGACCTTCTCCACATAATCCTGCGTCTCGCGGTAGGGTGGAACGCCCTTGTACTGCAGGACGGCCCCCTCGCCGGCGTTGTAGCCGGCCAGCGCCAGCGACACGTTGCCGTCGAAGTAGGCGAGCAGCCAGCGAAGGTACTTCATGCCGCCGCGCAGGTTCTGCTCCGGGTCGAAGGGCTTCGTCACGCCGAAGCGCTCCGCCGTCTCGGGGATCAGCTGCATCAGGCCCATGGCGTTCTTGTTCGACACCACGTCGACGCGGTAACCCGATTCCACCGCGATGACCGCCAGCACCAGTTCGGGGTCGAGCCCGTAGGTCGGCGCCAGCTTGGTGACCATCGTGCGGATTTCCTTGGGCGGCATGCGGATGACGCCCCAGCGGATGCTCGGCGGCTCGCAGCGGTCCGGCGCCTTCGCCTTGGCGCTGCCGCCCCGGGCGTAGGACTGCGCCTCCTCGCTGCCCAGCATCGCGGCGCGGCGCAGCCAAGACCGGCCGAGATCCTCGTCGCGCGAGACGGGGCCCTTGCCGGCCATGTGCATGCGGCCGGCCCGATAGGCCGCCTCCGCGTAATCCTGCCGGGCCGCGCGGCAATAGAGGGACAGCGCCAGCCGCTCGTCCCGGTTCACCCCGTTCCCGGCCTCGTAGCGCAAGCCAAGCTCATACTGCGCGCGGGCGCTGCCTTTGCTGGCCAGCGCCTCCAGCGCGCGCACGGTGCCGTCACCCGCACCGGCCATCGCCGTGGTTGGGGCCGCCAAGGCCGTGGCCAGCGCGATGGCACCGAGCGCTCGCCGCCCCGTTCCATAAACCTTGGCACTACCCTTTGTAGAAACCCTCGAATCGTTGGGTGTATGCGGGAAGACTGCCCCGCTAGTGCGATTGGCCGGATTCCCCCGAAAGGGACAAAAGAGTATTGTCCATTTCAGGCGGGACAGCAGCGCCGAAAGAAACACAACATCTGCTGAGGGACGGAGACGCCTACGAAAGGACAAAGAAGAACCGCTTGCTGCGGCCTCAGGGAGGGGTGAATAACACGGTTCATCGCAGGCCTTCCGCCATGCACTCCCGCAAAAGAGATTCGAGACCGGTTGGAGTACTCCAGCCGGTCTTTTCCTTTTGGGCCAAGTCATGAAGCCTCCCGAATGTGCGGGATCAATACGTTCCTCGCCAATAAAGGTTCCTGGCGCGAACGGGCGGTGCCTAGCATGTCCGAGGTAATCTCGCCAAATTGTGTGAGAACCTAGCCTTTTTCCCAACTGGCAGCCCATCCGCCCGGCCATTACGTACTGAAGGGCCAGCGAATGTCTTTGGGGAATCCGGTGATGATCCTGGCGCATTTGGCGCAAATCAGGGACCGGATCGATCCTTCCCGCGTTTCTGAGGCGCTTGAGGCTTTTGGTATTTAGGGAGGCAGTGTTCCACCGATGGCGAACCACGTCGCGAGTTCCTTGCGCCGTCCGGCGTGCGCCCCCGCGTCGCTCGATCCCGTCGCGCTCAGCCCGGTGATTGCCGGGGCCAGAGCCGATGACGACGAGTTGGATGTGGCGGCCGAGGTCGAGGAGGGTGCGGAGGTTGACGCGGAAGGTTCCGGCGCACCGTCGGCACCGCCCGATCCCGCGATCATTGCCCAGATCGAGGCCGAGATTCCGCGCCTGCGCCGTTTTGCGCGCGCCATGGTGCGCGACGCGACGCTTGCGGACGATCTTGTCCAGGAATGCCTGGAACGCGCGCTGTCCCGCCTGCACCTGTGGCGGCCGGGCAGCAATCTCCGGGCGTGGCTTTTCACGATTCTGCGAAACCTGCACATCAACGGCATCCGCCGCCGGCAGGCGGTGGTGGACATCGACGGGGAAGGGCAGGCCGCCATCGGCGCGGCGCACGGCGGCCAGTTCGTCCGGCTGGAGCTGCGCGACCTGAAGCGTGCGCTGGGCATGCTGCCGACCGAACAGCGCGAGGTGGTGCTGCTGATCGGCCTGGAGGGGATCTCCTACGGCGAGGCCGCGGACATCCTGGGAATCTCGATCGGCACCGTGAAGTCCCGCCTGTCGCGCGGGCGGCGCGCCCTGCGCCAGCTGATGGAAGGCCGCACGCCCGGGTCGGACGACGACGACTGATCCGGGGACTGATCCGGGAGACTGATCCCGCCTGGCCCCCATTCTCCCGATCCACGCACAATAAAAACCGGCAACGCTCGGGAGAGCGTTGCCGGCAGGTGCGAGGCTAACATCGAGAGGCTTTGGGGTACTCACGCGGCCGGTCCACAGAGACGAAGGACGACCGCGGGCGCCACGCGGGGGAAGTCACCCCTCCTTCGCAAAGGCGGGGTGCCGGGTCTAGCGGCGCCTGACCAGGCCCAGAATCAAGCTCGCGGCAAACAAGACGAGAAACAGGAAGAACAGGATTTGCGCAATGCCGGACGAGGCCGACGCAATCCCACCAAAACCGAGCGCGCCGGCAACCAGCGCAATGACGAAGAAAACCAGTGCCCAATAGAGCATCCTACCCTCCCTCGCTCGGCCCGAAGCGGTTCACAGCTCGTCCGACGCGCAGTCTGTTGAACGGGCAACTCTGTGAAGAGCGTTTTGTACTGTTCAGAACACTACGGCAGGACGAAGGTTCCCAAGGCTCCGCCCGGCAAAGGACTTTTCTTGGGTAGGTCCGATCCCAAACGGATAGTCCATAGCCGCAAGTGGTCACTTGACGCCTTCCGCGTGGCTTGAGCGCAACAAGAAGGCCGCGTGCGCTGTTGTCGGGGCTGAGAGCCTGCGCCACGAAGGTGCGGGCACAGGGCGTCGCTGCGGCTGTGTTCGGGCGGCGCCCCTTCGCGAGGAGAGGAATGCCATGAACACGAAGCTTTCTCTTGCCGTGATCGCCGCAACCCTGGCGGCGTCGCCGGCGGCCATGGCCCAGACCACCGGCAACACCTACCAGAACAACGCGTCGGAGTCGGGCTACGAGCGCAGCAGCCCGTCCGGCCTGCCGACCACCAGCCCGCAGGTCCGCAGCCTGCCGGGCGAGCAGCCCGATCCGTGGGAAACCAACCGCCCGACGGGCGCGCAGTCCTGGAACAGCCCGTCCTATGGGGCCGCCGGCACCAGCATGGGCCCCAACGACCGCCTGCCGCCCTACGGCAACACCTATGGCACGCCGGCCAACCCGAGCGGTCAGCGCGCCGTGACCGGGTCCGCCGGCACCGGCACCATGGAGCAGTACGATCGCGCGCCCGCCTATGGGAACACCTACGGCACGGAATCCAACCGGCGCGCCTTGTCGGACGCGGTGCCCGGCGACCTGGGCCCCAATGACCGCTCGCCCGCCTACGGCAACACCTACGGCACCGAGACCAACCGGCGCGCCATGTCCAACACCGGCGTGGTCGGCCCGGCCGGCACCATGGGCACGACCGGGACTGCCGGCAGCACGATGGGCTCGGCGGGCTCGACGGGCTCGACGGGCACGATGGGCTCGACGGGCACGATGGGCTCGACCGGCAGCATGGGCACCACCGGCGACACGCAGGGCAACCGCCAGGTGCTGATGAACGTCGACCCGAACGTCCAGGGCCGGGCCGGCCGCGGGCAGAACCGCACCGAGCTGATGCAGACCTCCCTGCTGAACTACTTCAGCGCGGCCGGCTTCACCTCGGTCCGTGACTTCCGCAAGCAGGGCCAGAACTACGTCGCCGAGGCCCAGGACCAGAACGGCCGCTGGAGCACGGTGGAACTCGACCCGCGGACGGGCACCATCGCCTCGGTCCGCTGATCCTGAGGGTTCGGTCACTACTCCATAAGGCGTGACCAGGTGCCGGCGAGGCGGCCAAAGCCCGCCGGCACCGTGGCCTCATAAAGGGGAAGCGGCTGCCGAAGCCGCTGTCCCGCGTCCCGGCCGAGCGTGCGCACGGCCACTTCCGCGGCGCCGCCGACCGGCACCAGGCCGGACGGACCGAACGGCACCACCAGCGACAGACCCTGCTCCAGCCGCCCGCCGAGGCGGCTTTGCGCGTTGTCGGGCCCCGTGGTCCAGGTCAGGTGCGCGGACAGGCGCAAGCCCCCGTCGAACACGCGCAGAAGCTCCACCGTCCCACCCCAGTCGCCGCCGAGGTAGCGGCCGGCCCGCAGGATGCCGGTGGTCGCGGCGCCCGGCGCCTCCAGATAGAGGCTGGCCTGCCCGGTCGTGCGGCCGCTCTCCGCGTCGATGCGCAGCGGATCGCCCGCCGGCCGCTTCCACACCCGGTTCAGGTCCAGCCCGGCCGCCCAGCGCGCCTCGAACGGCCGGTACAGCGCCTCGCCACCGAAGCCGCCGAACATCTCCTCGAAGTGCCCGGCCGACAGCCGCGTGGTCCAGCCATCGGCCGGGCTTGCGACCCAGGCGCCGTACAGGCGCTCCAGCTCGATCCGCGGCAGGGCGTAGAGGGGAAGGTCGCTGCGCACCGGCCGCCCGACCGGCAACGCGTTGGTGTCGAGCGCGGTGAGGTTGTCTGAGACGGCGAACCGCAGCCCGCCGCCGAGGACAATCCCGCGGGCGGGTTCCCCCGTCAGCCGGAGGTCGGTGAAACTGCGCTGGACGAAGGGCACGCCCTGCTCGAACAGGCTTGTCTCCAGCGTCGGGTGCAGGGTGAGCGACCAGCGGGACGGCCAGTCGGGAGGCGGCCCGGCGGCGTCGGAAACACGTGTGGTGCGCCAGATCTCCTCGGCGCTGCCGCGCCCGTCGGCGGCGCGCTCCACGTCGCGGCGCAGCAGGGTGACGGCGGCGCCCTCCAGACCCATGGTCCCGGTCACGACGGTCAGCCGCTCCACCTCCGCCGGCGTGCTGTCGGCCAGAATGCGGGCGGCGCGCCCGACCTCCCGCGCCAGGGGAGCCGTGCCGGCACCGGCCGGGTCGAGCCACAGCACCGCCTCACCGTCCGTCACCAGGGCCGTGCGCGCCGGAAGCCCGGCGAGGCGCGCCAACGCCACGATGTCGTCCGCGGCCATGGGGGTTCCGCCGGCCGGCCGATGCGCCACCGGCGGGGGTGGGCGGGACGAAGGCCCGCCGTCCTCCCGCGGGTCGAGGCGGGCGGAGAGACGGAGCATGGCGCGCTTGCCCTGCTCGAACCCCGCGCCGAGTTCCAGCCATTGGAAAGGGCGATAGGCGAGGCCGGCGTTGACCGGCAGGCCCGGCCGGAAGGCGGGATCCTCCTGCTGTTGCGCGCGGAAGCTGTCGCCGCTGTATTCCAGCTTGACGCTCAGCCCCTCGACCGGCGTGTGCCACTCCAGCCCGCCGAACAGGGCGGTGCGGTTTCCGGTGAACCAAGCCTGTGGCCCGCGCGAGGCGGGCTGGGTGGGGTCCCGGTCGCGCCGGAACTTGCCGCCCAGGAAGCGCAATGGATTCTTGAAATGCCCGTAGTCGCCCAGCGCGCCCCAGCCGAGCCCGACGCTGACGTCCACGTCCCACCAACGGCGGGAGGCCACCAGATACTCCCCGGCGAAGCGGCCCTTGCCGGGCAGGTCGAAGCCGGCGCCGGTCACGTCCCGCCCACCGACCGCCAGGGCGGGCCACCACTCCCCCTCCCGCAGCAGGCGGAGCTTCGCGTCGACGCCCGGCTCGCTGATCCCGTAGGGGTTCGGGTACAGCGTCTCGCGCAGGGCAACCTCCAGCCCGGGCAGCGGCTGGGCACCGACGGTCAGGTGCCGGTGCAGGTCGCCCAGGGCCGAATAGCCGCCGGTGACCGTGCCGTCCGGCAGCAGGCGGGCGGTGGGGGTTTGCAGCAGCCCCACCGTTCCCCAATCCGACAGCGTCGGCACGAGCCCCTCCGCCCGCGCGGTCGCCGCGGAGAGGAGGAGGGTCAGTGCGATCGCGGTATGGTTCACGCCACGGTGGTGATTATCGGAAGAAACTCCCGATCCATGGCATTGTCACACGTATGAATGCAACCGGAATCGGTTCAGCCGGCGTGCGTGTGGTCCAGGTCCGGCTGATAGCCGTAGGGCAGGTGGTCCGGCAGCCACGCGAGGTCATGGTCGCCGAAGGGCAGGTGCTGCGTGGCGGCGTCGGGCAGGGTGGGGGTGGCGTGGCCCTGCGCCGTGGCCACATGGCCCCAGACATCGACGTCCCCGGTCGGCTCCGGATGCTCGGCGGAGGCGTAGACGCCCTTCACGGCGCTGCCGGGGAAGAAGGACTTGTCGGCGGTGACGACCAGCGCGCCGTTCCACCACATCCCAGGCTGCCCCTTCACCACGTCCTTCCCGTCCAAGGCACCCTTGTCGTAGGTGACGATGCTGTCGGTGGGAGACACGGCGTGGCCGTTGATGGTCACCTTGTTGACGAACAGCGTCCGGTCCTGGCCGTTGATCAGGGCGTCGTTGTCGTACTGGATCTGCACCCGGTGCGCGGTGTCCGGCAGGACCGTGGCGTTGAAGGTGAAGTCCTTGGCCGTGGTGCCCGCGACGCCCTCGCCGATCTTCTTGCCGTCCATCAGCAGGTTGAAATGCGCGTTCACCCCGCCGGCGGCCGTGCCCGACGCGTTGACGACGATCGTCGCAGCCGTGGTGGCGGGAAGCTCCATCGGCGGCGGCAGCGTGCTGGTCGGGGCGGCGACGTCCTGGTTCACGTCCAGCTTCACGTTGCTGGTGCCGATGGTGGCCGTCTTGGTGATCGTGCTGGGCAGCCCGGCCCCGGAGAAGGAGACGGTGTAGGTGCCCGTCGGCAGGTCCATCTGGTAGCCGCCGGCGTCCCAGCTGGTGGTCTGGTAGGTGGTGCCGGTCGCGGACACGGCCTTGATCGTCACGCCGCCGATGCCTTCGCCCGGATCGTAGAAGTTGTCGCCGTCCTTGTCGTCGAAGGTGACGCCGGTCAGGAAGGGATTTCCGGCCGTCTTGGCGAAGTCCTGCGTGCCGGTCATGCCGGTGGAGCCCTGGTATTCGCCGGTCTTCAGGCCGACGCCGATTTCGCGGAAGCTGTCGTTCAGGATGTTGGTGCGGTGCCCGGCCGACTTGAACAGGCCGCTCTCCATCGCCTCGACTGTGGAGGCGTTGATGGATGTGCCCGATCCCCACCGGATGGCGATGTTCTCGCCCCACGTCCAACTGCCGGAGAAGCCGTAGCCGGCGTCGGTCATGCGGGCGCCCGGCGAGCTGCCGTTGATCCCGGTGTGGCTGAAGGTGTCGGTGTCGAGCATCCACTGCGAATGGGCGCGGGCCGCGTCGATCAGCGCCGGATCCCAGGCCAGGGCCGCCTTGGCGGCGGTGGAGATGGTGCCGGCCGTCAGCCCCTGGTTCAGGTCGATCCCCTGGCGCGCCGCCTCCGCCGCAGGGTTGGCGCGCGCCCGGTTGATCAGCTCCAGCATATATTGCTCGTATGCGGTCGGCGTAGCCATCGCGCGATCCTTCCCCTATCCATGGTCATATTGCCTTCTCCTTACACGGGAGGAAGGGGATGGGATTGGGTGAAGAATGGAGGCAAAAAAAGGCGCAGGGGATCGAACGAAAGTCTTTGTTTTGCCAAACAAAAAGCCGCCAAACAAAAAGGCCGGCCGAGTCCAGCGGACCCAACCGGCCTTTGTTTCACTGGTGACTGCGCTCAGACCTCTTCGGCCTCGCAGGTCAGGCCCATGGTCTCGGCGGTGTTGGTCACCGCGGACAGGCAGGTGGCGGAGCGTTCCGGCGGAATGGAGACGGCGAAGCGGATGGTGTAGCGCCCGCCCTCACGCTCCGGCAGCGTCTGCGCGTCCAGTCGGACGATGTTCGCCTCGAACTGCGTGAAGATCTCCGACAGACGGGCGATCAGGCCGGGCTGGTCGCCGCCGGACACTTCGACGCGATGGGTGATGCGCGCCAGCGGGCCGGGTACCGGATCGAAGTCGAATCGCGTGACCTTGATCTGCGCGCCGGCCAACTCCGGCAGGCTCGCCAGCCCGTCCTGCACCTCGTCGACCGTGACGCCCGCCGGCAGTTCGCACACCGCCGAGAACTCGGCGCCGGAGCCCATCACGGCGAAGGTCGCGTCGCGCAGGTTGGCACCCAGCGCGAACAGATGCCCGGTGACGGCGGACACCAGCCCGACCCGGTCCGGGCAGAAGGTCGATACGAGCGCGAGCGTCGCCATCACTAAGCTCCCTGGAGTTTCCTCACCACAGAGGCACGCAAGACACGGAGATTGGATCAACGCCCAACTCCGTGTCTCTGTGCCTCTGTGGTTCCAATGTTTTTTCTTGCGATCAGGCCGCCGTGCCGCCCACGGTCAGCCCGTCGAGCCGCAGCGTCGGCTGGCCGACGCCGACGGGGACGCCCTGGCCCTCCTTGCCGCAGGTGCCGACGCCGGGGTCGAGCTTCGTGTCGTTGCCGATCATCGACACGCGGGTCAGGCTGTCCGGGCCGTTGCCGATCAGGGTGGCGCCCTTCACCGCGGGGCCGAGCTTGCCGTCCTCGATCAGGTAGGCCTCGTTGGCGGAGAAGACGAACTTGCCGTTGGTGATGTCCACCTGGCCGCCGCCGAAGTTCTTGGCGTAGAGGCCCTTCTTGACCGACTTGATGATCTCCTCCGGCGAATGGGGGCCGGGGCGCATCACGGTGTTGGTCATGCGCGGCATGGGGTGATAGGCGAAGCTCTGGCGCCGGCCGTTGCCGGTCGGGCGCACGCCCATCAGGCGGGCGTTCAGGCGGTCCTGCATGAAGCCGACCAGGACGCCGTCCTCGATCAGCGTGGTGCACTGGCCGGGCGTGCCCTCGTCGTCCACGGTGATGGAGCCGCGGCTGTTCTCGATGGTGCCGTCGTCCACGATGGTCACGCCAGGGGCGGCGATGCGCTGGCCCATCAGGCCGGCGAAGGCCGAGGTCTTCTTGCGGTTGAAATCACCCTCCAGCCCGTGGCCGATGGCCTCGTGCAGCAGGATGCCGGGCCAGCCGTTGCCGAGCACCACGGTCATCTCGCCGGCCGGGGCGGGGATGGAGGAGAGGTTCACCAGGGCCGTGCGCAACGCCTCGTCGACGAAGGCGCGCCAAGTCTCCGGCTGCATGTAGTGCTCGTAGGTGACGCGGCCGCCGCCGCCGTGGCCGCCGGTCTCCATGCGGTCGCCTTCGGCCACCACGACGGAGACATTCAGGCGCACCAGCGGGCGCAGGTCGGCGACGCGCACGCCGTCGGCGCGGATGATCTGCACCGCCTGCCACTCGCCGCTGATGGAGCAGGAAACCTGCCGCACGCGCGGGTCCTTGGCGCGGGCGTAGGCGTCGATCTCCGCCAGCAGCTTCACCTTCGCCTCGAAGGGCACGATGGGCAGCGGGTTGTCGGGGATGTAGAGCGCGCGGTTGGTGCCGCCCGGCGGCTCCGCCACCGTCCCGGCGTGGCCGGCCTGCACGGCGCGCACGGTCGCGGCGGCGCGGCGGATGGCGTCCTCCGACAGGTTGGAGGCGTGGGCGTAGCCTGCCGCCTCGCCCGCGATGGCGCGCAGGCCGAAGCCCTGGGTCGTGTCGAAGCTGGCCGACTTCAGCTTGCCGTCATCCCAGCCCAGCGACTCGCTCTGCGAATACTCCAGGTACAGCTCCCCGTCGTCGGACCCGCGGAGGGCTTCCGCGACGATCCCTTCGACGCGGGACCGGTCCAGGCCGGCGCGGTTGAAGAACAGGTCGTCGGTTGTGGCGAGCGCGCTCATGAGGACTCCGGGGTATCGGACTTAAGACGTAGGGCGATGGACGCAGGCATGGTCGCGCCCGCACCCGTGATGTGGTCTAAAGATCGGACTTTATAGTGTGGCGACGGGCGGGGCATCCGGCAAGGCTCCTCACCCTCGGCACCAGGGCCTTTTGACGTGCAGGGGGGTGATGCCATGACCGGGGAAACCGCAGCGCTCGGCCAGAGCCTGGAGGCCGCCGCCCGCCCGCTGAAGGACCATGCCCTGCGCGTGACCCTGACCAACGAGGTGCACACCCGCCCGCCGGAGGTGCTGGCCGCTCCGGTGCGCGCGACCATGCTCGCCATGCTCTCCGGCGAGGGGGCGGCGGAGGCCGACCGGAGACAGCTGGAAAAGCTGTGCGACTGGGCGGGCGTGCCGCGCCCGCCGGCCGGGGCGACGCACTACAGCGGTTCCTTCGGCAGCTTCCGCCTGAAGTGGGAACGGCACACCGAATTCTCCACCTGGACCATCTTCCGGCCCAACGCCACCGTGCCCGGCGTGTTGGCGGACCCGTTCCAGGATCCGGCGCTGAACGCCGTGCCGCGGGACTGGCTGGCCGGGCTGCCGGGCGAGTTGATGGTCGGCGTCCATGTGGCCCTGCTGGACGCCGATTCGCCGGAGCCGTCGGCCAACATGCTCGCCGCCATGTTCGGGTCGCAGGGCTACATCGGCACGCGGATTTCCGGGCGCGCGGCCACGGCCTGGACCGACTTCCGCATCCACGGCGACGGCTTCTCCCGCATCCTGATCGCCGACCACGGCATGACCCCGAACCAGGCCGGCCGCACCGTGCAGCGCCTGCTGGAGATCGAGACCTATCGGGTCATGGCCCTGCTGGCGCTGCCGGTGGCGCGCGGGGTGCTGCCGCGAATCGGCCCGATCGAGGCGGATCTGGCCGACCTGACCGCCCGGATCGCCACGCTGGGCGGGCTGGACGACGAGCGCGACCTGCTCGACCGCCTGACCCTGCTCGCCGCCCAGACGGAGCAGATCGCCGCCGAGACCGCCTACCGCTTCGATGCGGCCCGCGCCTACTACAAGCTGGTGGAGAAGCGCATCGAGGAGCTGCGCGAGGTCCGCATCGAGGGGCTGCCCACGGTGGGCGAGTTCATGGACCGCCGCCTCGCCCCGGCGATCCGCACCTGCGAGGCGGCCCACGCGCGGCTCCAGGCCCTGTCGCAGCGGGTGGCCCGCGCCAGCAACCTGCTGCGCACCCGCGTGGAGATCGCCGTGGAAGGGCAGAACGCCGAGCTGCTGGCCTCCATGGACAAGCGTGCGCAGATGCAGCTCCGCTTGCAGGAGACGGTCGAGGGCTTCTCGGTCGTGGCGATCAGCTACTATCTGGTGGGCATCGTCGGCTACGCCGCGAAGGGGATGAAGGGCTTCGGCATGAAGGTCGATCCGGACCTGATCGTCGGCCTGATGATTCCCATCGTGATCGCCTTCGTCTGGTCCGGCGTGCGCCGAGTCCGCAAGGCCATCACCGGCGGGCACTGAGTCCGGAGGAATGGCGAGTCGCCGGTCGGGACCGGCGACAAGCGTCGCCCGGACCGTGTCGGCAGACCCTTAAGGGGGCGGCGCGCCGGCGCCGGGCGGGTGCTAGGCCCTTGTTCCGTCGAGACAATTCGCGACACGAACAATGTGCGACAGGATGTCGCAGTGCTAAACCCATGCGTGGGCTCAACCTCTAGCGATGAGAGAGCTTCAACGCCGCACTGCGCCTATGTCCTTCGTGTGAGGACGGCGTGCTTGTTCCCAAGCGCAATGCAGGGTTAAGCTCGTGCTGCAGCGAAATGTCGCGCCACGAACGGCATGATCTCTGCAGCATCCGGCCCTCGCCGGAACGCCCGACTGTATGCCGTGCTAATAGTTCGGTACACAAACAATATGGGCGACGGAGGGGCCGGCGGGAAGGGTAAACCGCGGCCTATGACCACCGGTTGCGGCCAACGAGAGGGTTGGGGATGAAGACGCAGACCCTGAACGCCGCCGTCTTGGCGGCGCTGACATCTTTGTGCGGTTTTTCCGGGGCCGGCTCTGCCGCCGAACCCCATCCCTGGCAGCTTGGGCTCCAGGAGGCGGCGACGCCGGTCAAGCATGCCATGGACTCGTTCCACAGCCTGCTGACCGTCATCATCTTCGCCATCGTCCTGTTCGTGGCGGCCCTGCTGGTCCTGTGCGTCGTGCGCTTCAGCGCGAAGAAGAACCCGGTGCCGTCCAAGACCTCGCACCACACGATTCTGGAGGTCGCCTGGACCGTCGTCCCGGTCATCGTCCTGATCGTCATCGCGGTGCCGTCCTTCAAGCTGCTGTACCAGGCGGAACGGACGCCCGAGGCGGAGATGACCATCAAGGTCACTGGACGGCAGTGGTACTGGGACTATGAGTATCCCGACCACGGCAACATCACCTTCTCCAGCTACATGATCCCGGACAGCGACCTGAAGCCCGGCCAGCGCCGCCTGCTCGAGGTGGACAACCGCGTGGTCCTGCCGGTCGACACCACGGTCCGCGTGCTGGTCACCGGCGGCGACGTCATCCACTCCTGGGCGGTTCCGTCCTTCGGCGTGAAGAAGGACGCCGTGCCCGGCCGCACCAACGAGACCTGGGTTAAGATCGAGAAGGAAGGCACCTACTACGGCCAGTGCTCCGAGATTTGCGGCGTCAACCACGGCTTCATGCCGATCGCGGTCGAGGCCGTCTCGAAGGAGAAGTTCGCCGAGTGGGTCGCCAAGGCCAAGGTCGCCTACGGCACGCCGGAGAAGCGCGACGTCGCCCAGGCGCCGGCCAACGGCACCGTTCAGTAAGCCGCAGCACGTCCAAAAGACCATTTCGGCCAAGAAAAAACCATTCCGCCGACGCGAGGTTAGAGACATGGCAAATGCCAATCCGGGGGAGGCGCAGGGACACGGCGCCCATGGACATGACCACGGGCACGATCACCACGTGCCGGGGTTCGTCCATCGCTGGTTCTACTCCACCAACCACAAGGACATCGGCACGCTCTACCTGATCTTCTCGGTCATCGCCGGGCTGATCGGCGGCCTGTTCTCCGTCATCATGCGCCTGGAGCTTCAGTCCCCGGGCATGCAGTTCGTGGCGGACGGGCAGGTCTGGAACGTGCTGATCACGGCGCACGGCCTGATCATGGTGTTCTTCGTGGTCATGCCGGCGCTGATCGGCGGCTTCGGGAACTGGTTCGTGCCGCTCATGATCGGGTCGCCCGACATGGCCTTCCCGCGCATGAACAACATCAGCTTCTGGCTGATCGTTCCGGCCTTCCTGCTGCTGCTGGGATCGGCCTTCGTGGGGCAGGGCGCCGGTACGGGCTGGACGATCTACCCGCCGCTGTCCTCCACTCTCGGCCAGAACGGACCGTCGGTGGACATGGCGATCTTCGCGCTGCACTTGGCCGGTGCCTCGTCGATCCTGGGTGCGGTGAACTTCATCACGACCATCTTCAACATGCGCGCGCCGGGCATGACGCTGCACAAGATGCCGCTGTTCGTGTGGGCGATGCTGGTGACGGCCTTCCTGCTGCTGCTGGCCGTGCCGGTACTGGGCGGCGCCATCACCATGCTGCTGACCGACCGCAACTTCGGCACCACCTTCTTCAATCCGGAAGGCGGCGGCGACCCGATCCTGTTCCAGCACCTGTTCTGGTTCTTCGGCCACCCCGAAGTCTACATCATGATCCTGCCGGCCTTCGGCATCATCAGCCACATCGTCTCGACCTTTTCCAAGAAGCCGGTGTTCGGCTACCTGGGCATGGCCTACGCGATGGTGGCGATCGGCGTGGTCGGCTTCGTGGTGTGGGCGCACCACATGTACACGGTCGGCCTGGACGTGAACACGAAGGCCTACTTCACCGCGGCGACGATGATCATCGCGGTGCCGACGGGCGTGAAGATCTTCTCCTGGATCGCCACCATGTGGGGCGGCTCCATCGAGTTCAAGACGCCGATGCTCTGGGCGCTCGGCTTCATCTTCCTGTTCACGGTCGGCGGCGTCACCGGCGTGGTGCTGGCCAACGGCGGCATGGACATCGTCCTGCACGACACCTACTACGTGGTCGCGCACTTCCACTACGTGCTGTCGCTGGGCGCGGTCTTCTCGATCTTCGCGGGCTGGTACTACTGGATCGGCAAGATGTCGGGCCGGCAGTATCCGGAGTTCTGGGGCAAGGTCCACTTCTGGACGACCTTCGTCGGCGTGAACCTGATCTTCTTCCCGCAGCACTTCCTGGGCCTGGCCGGCATGCCGCGCCGCATCCCGGACTATCCGGACGCGTTCTCCGGCTGGAACATGATTTCCTCGCTCGGCGCCTACATCTCCTTCGCGTCCACGCTGTTGTTCGTGTGGATCGCGATCAAGACGCTGCGCAGCGGCGAGAAGGTGGACGCCGCCTACTGGGGTCCGCAGGCCGGCACGCTGGAGTGGACCGTCAGCTCCCCGCCGCCGTTCCACGCCTTCGAGACGCTTCCGCAGGTGAAATAATAAGTACACGTGAGTATCTAGGCCGGGGGCGGTGAGCAGCCCCCGGTTGGAGGGCAGAGAGAATGACGGACCTGAGCCTGGAACGGGCAGCGGACGGGCGGTTTGCCGACAGTGGATTGGGCGGATCGACCGCGGGCGACTACATCGAGTTGCTGAAGCCGCGCGTGATGTCGCTGGTGGTGTTCACCGGCCTTGCCGGAATCGTGGTGGCGCCGGGGCATATGCACCCGGTGCTCGCGGCGGTGGCGGTGCTGTGCATCGCGGTGGGGGCGGGCGCGTCCGGCGCCATCAACATGTGGTACGACCGCGACATCGACGCGATCATGTCCCGCACGGCGAAGCGCCCGATCCCGTCGGGCCGGGTGGAGCCGGACAACGCGCTGGCCTTCGGCGTGATTCTGGCCGCGGCGTCCGTCGTGGTCATGGGGTTGGCCGTCAACTGGGTGGCGGCGGCCCTGCTGGCGCTCACCGTCGGCTTCTACGTGTTCGTCTACACCATGTGGCTGAAGCGCCGCACGCCGCAGAACATCGTGATCGGGGGTGCTGCCGGCGCCTTCCCGCCGATGATCGGCTGGGCGGCGGTGACCGGCGGGGTCGAGTTGCCCTCCATCCTGCTGTTCCTGCTGATTTTCCTGTGGACGCCGCCGCACTTCTGGGCGCTGGCGCTGTTCCGCAATGGGGACTACACCCGCGCCGGGGTCCCGATGATGCCGGTCGTGGCGGGGCCGGAGGCGACGAAGCGCCAGATGCTGCTCTACACGCTGGTGCTGCTTCCGGTGGCCGCGGCGCCCTACGCCGTCGGGATCGGCGGGCTCGCCTACCTGATCGGGTCGAGCCTGCTGGGCCTGCTGTTCGTGCTGTGCGCCGTCCGCGTGTTGCGGGCGACCGACGACAAGCCGGCCAAGCAGATGTTCGGCTTCTCGATCCTCTACCTGTTCCTGCTGTTCGCCCTGCTGGTGGGCGAGCACCTCGTCACCGGAGGTGGGGCATGACCGTTATGGCCAACTTGAATGATGAAAGCTCGGAAATTGAACGGCGCCGGCGGCTGCGCGGGCGCAATTACGCGGTCCTGGCCGCGCTGATCGCGCTGGTCGTGCTGTTCTACGTCATCACCGTCGTCCGCATGGGCGGCGCGCATTAAAGCGGATTGCGATCCGCTTTGGACCGCGACCGCGGGCCCGGCCGCCCATGCGGCCGAAGCCCGGCCGGCGAATGAGGCCATATGAATCTAAAGCGAATGACAATTCGCTTTAGGCGGGATGCAGGGGAGGGGGCCATGAACGACAAGATCCGGCGGCGCAACCGTCTGTTCGGCATCGCCCTGTTCGGGCTGGTGGCCGGCATGGTCGGGCTGGCCTTCGCGTCGGCCCCCCTCTATTCGCTGTTCTGCCGGGTCACCGGCTTCGGCGGGACCACGCAGCGGGCGGAGGCCGCCGCCACGCGGATCGTCGACCGCACCATCACCATCCGCTTCAACGCGGACGTCAACAACGCGCTGCCCTGGAATTTCCAGCCGGAGCTGCGCGAGGTGAAGGTGAAGCTGGGCGAGACGGGCCTTGCCAACTACCGGGCGGAGAATCGCTCCGCCAAGCCCACGGTCGGCACGGCGGTCTACAACGTCACGCCGGACAAGGCCGGCATCTACTTCAACAAGATCCAGTGCTTCTGCTTCAACGAGCAGGTGCTGGAGCCTGGGCAGCAGGTGGACATGCCGGTCGCCTTCTTCGTCGACCCGGCCCTGGCCGACGACCCGAACATGGAGGACGTCGGCACCATCACGCTGTCCTACACCTTCTTCCGCGCGAACGACGAAAAGCAGGTGCTGGCGCAGCATGCGGCCAAGCCGCAAGGCACGACGAATTGAGCGACGGAAGCACATAAGAAGCAACGGGTGGCGGGCGACCGCGAACCACGAGACAAGATCGGCGAAACAAATCGGGGTTGGAAAGAGACGATGGCCGACATCACGCACGCGCAAATGCCGCATCCGCCTGCCTCCGCGCACGGCGCCGGGGCCGGCATTCCGCATCCCTACCATCTGGTGAAGCCAAGCCCCTGGCCGCTGCTGGGCGCCTTCGCGGGCGGCCTGTTCGCGCTGGGCATGGTCATCTACATGCACGGGGGCGGCAAGCTGCTGGCCATCCTGGGCTTCGCGTCCATCCTGGGCGTGATGTTCGGCTGGTGGCGCGACGTCATCCGCGAAGCCGTGCGCGAGAAGGCGCACACCCCGGTGGTGAAGATCGGCCTGCGCTACGGCATGTCGCTGTTCATCGCGTCGGAGGTGATGTTCTTCGCCGCCTTCTTCTGGGCCTTCTACGACGCCGCCCTGTTCCCGAAGGTCTTCGCCGAGAACCCGCAGGGCGTCTGGCCGCCGCCGAACATCGAGCCGCTGGAGACCTTCCACCTGCCGCTGATGATGACGCTGATCCTGCTTCTGTCGGGCGTCACCGTCACCTGGGCGCACCACGCCATCATCGAGGGCAAGAACGCCGAGGCCTCCAAGGCGCTGGGCCTGACGGTCCTGCTGGGCGTGATGTTCACCTTCTTCCAGGGCTGGGAATACGCCCACGCCGCCTTCGGCTTCAAGGAAGGCATCTACCCGTCCACCTTCTTCATGGCGACGGGCTTCCACGGCTTCCACGTCATCGTCGGCACGATCTTCCTGGCCGTCTGCTGGATCCGCACCATGAAGGGCCACTTCACCCCGAAGAGCCACTTCGGCTTCGAGGCGGCGGCCTGGTACTGGCACTTCGTCGACGTGGTCTGGCTGTTCCTGTTCGTGTCGGTCTACTGGTGGGGCTCGCACGGCGGCGGCGCCCACTGACCGGTTGCCTTCTCGCCCTCTCCCAGCCCTGCTGGGAGAGGGAGGGACCCGCCGACGGCGGGAGGGTGAGGGCAAGGTCATCCCGAGAAACCTAGCCCTCACCCTCCCACGGCTCCGCCATGGGCCCCTCCCTCTCCCGCCGGAGGCGGGCGAGGGGACTTGGTCCACGAAAGGATGGGTGTGGTGAGCACCTACTATCCGAACGTCTCGCCGATGACCGCGGGCCTGCGCTGTGCCTGCCCGCGCTGCGGCCGGGGGAAGCTGTTCAAGGGCTTCCTGACCACCAACGAGCGCTGCTCCGTCTGCGGGCTGAACCTCGCCCGCCAGGACAGCGGCGACGGCCCGGCCGTGTTCCTGATCTTCATCCTGGGCTTCCTGGTCGTTCCCGTCGCGCTGTGGGTGTCGATGACCGTGGAGTGGCCGCTCTGGCTTCACGCCATCGTCTGGAGCATCGTGATCCTCGGGCTGGCGCTGGGCATGCTGCGCCCGGCCAAGGCCTATGTGGTGGCGCTGCAGTACCGCCACCGCCGCGACGAGCTTGAGGACACCGACGCGTGACCATGACGGCGACCGCCGAACCCCGCCGCTTCCGCCCGTCGCTGTGGGCGACGCTGACCACCGTGCCTGCGGTGCTGGTCATGCTGGCGCTCGGCACGTGGCAGGTGCAGCGGCTGCACTGGAAGGACGAGCTGATCCACCGGGTGGAGCAGCGCCTGCACGCCGCCCCGGCGCCTCTGCCCGCCACGATCGCGGACCCCGCCGATTTCGAATTCCGCCCCGTCACGCTGTCCGGCCGATTCCTGAACGACAAGGAGATGCGGCTGATCGCGCGGCCCCACCAGGGGCAGGTCGGCTACGAGGTGCTGACCCCGCTGGAGCGCGCCGATGGAGCCGGCGTGGTGCTGGTGAACCGCGGCTTCGTCCCCATGGACAAGCGCGACCCCGCCACCCGCCCGGACAGCCGTGTGGAGGGGCCGGTCACCCTGACCGGGATGGTCCGCCTGCCGCAGCCCGCCGGCTGGCTTCAGCCCGACAATCGGCCGGGCGCCGACGCCTGGATGCGGATCGACCCGCCGGTCATGGCGGCCTCCGTGGGGCTGCCCAACGTCGCCCCGGTGGTGGTGGAGGCATTGCCGGACCCGTCCCGCGGCTCCGCCCCGCTCAACGGCATTCAGCCGCAGGTGGAGCTGCCGAACAACCACCTGCAATACGCGATCACGTGGTATAGCCTCGCCGCGACGCTGATCGTCGTCTATGTCCTGTCGCAACGCCGCCGGATCGGGACCCCCTCATGACCGCATACCAGGACCTGGAACGCCGCTTCGCCCGCATCGCCGCCATCGGGGACGCGCTGGGCATCCTCAGCTGGGACACCCAGACGACCATGCCCGACGGCTCCAACGACGCGCGCGCGGAGCAGACGGCGACGCTGACTGTCCTGGCCCACGAGCTGGAAACCGACCCGCGCGTCGCCGACTGGCTGGCCGAGGCGGAGGGCGACGGCAGCCTGGACGACTGGCAGCGCGCCAACTTGCGGGAGATGCGGCGCAGCCACCGCCACGCTACCGCCGTCCCGACGGACCTCGTCGAGGCGACCAGCAAGGCGATCTCCGCCTGCGACATGATCTGGCGCACCGCACGGGCGGAAAGCGACTACGCCATGCTGCTGCCCTCCCTGACGGACGTGCTGCGCCGCGTGCGGGAGTGCGGGGAGGCCAAGGCCGCGGTGATGGGCCTGACGCCCTACGACACCATGCTGGACGAGCACGACCCCGGCGCCCGAGCCGCGCGCATCGACGCGCTGTTCGACGACCTCGCCGGCTTCCTGCCCGGTCTGATCGAGCGCGTGCTGGAGAAGCAGGCGCGCGACCCGGACCCGATCCGGCCGGAGGGGCCCTTCGCCGTCGAGGCGCAGAAGGCGCTGGGCGTGCGGCTGATGGGGCAGGCGGGGTTCGACTTCAACCGCGGGCGTCTGGACGTGTCGCTGCACCCCTTCTGCGGCGGCGCCACCGACGACGTGCGCATCACCACCCGCTACGACGAGGCCGACTTCACCAAGGCCCTGATGGGCGTGATGCACGAGACCGGCCACGCCCTGTACGAGCAGGGCCGCCCGCGCGCCTGGATCCACCAGCCGGTCGGGCAGGCGCGCGGCATGGCCGTGCACGAGAGCCAGTCGCTGATCGTGGAGATGCAGGCCTGCCGCTCGGCGGAGTTCCTGTCCTACCTCGGCCCCGTGGCGCGGGACGCCTTCGGCGGCTCCGGCCCGGCCTGGGAGCCGGACAACCTGCGGCGCCTCTACACCCGCGTGGAGCGCGGTTTCATCCGCGTCGACGCCGACGAGGTCACCTATCCGGCGCACGTCATTCTGCGCTTCCGCCTGGAAAAGGCGCTGGTCGGCGGCGATCTGGACCTGAAGGACCTGCCCGGCGCCTGGAACGAGGGCATGCGGACCCTGCTCGGGGTGGAGCCGCCCAACGACCGGCTGGGCTGCCTTCAGGACATCCACTGGCCGTCCGGCGGCTGGGGCTATTTCCCCAGCTACACGCTGGGCGCCATGACCGCCGCGCAACTGTTCGACGCGGCCACCCGCGCCGACGCGTCGATCAAGCCGGCGCTCGCCCGCGGCGACCTCGGCCCGCTGGTGGCGTGGCTGCGCGCGAACGTTCACGGCAAGGGCTGCCTGTTTGCCTCAGGCGACGAGCTGCTGACCGCCGCCACTGGCCGGCCGCTGGACGTGTCCGTCTTCAAGCGGCACCTGGAGACGCGCTACCTGGGGGCGTGAGGCCCCCGGAGGTGCTCTGGCGTCACAGCGTCGACTTGACCTTCGGGATCTTCAGCGTGTTGATGTAGCGCGCCAGCGTGTCGCACAGGTTCATCATGGCGTCGTTCTTCAGCTTGTCCACGGCGTCCTTGAAATCATGTTCGCCGCGAAGCGCTGAAAAGTAGGCCTTCTTCGCCGTGCTGCCGAGGTTGATCTCCTTGGCCGCCGATCCCGAGATGTACTCGTCGAGCAGCGCGCGCAGGTCCGTCAGCTTCTTGACCTTCTGGACCGCCATCAGGAAGTCGAAGTTTTCGGTGCTGAACTCACCCTCGCAATATTTTCGGACGTCCTTGAGCTTTCCGGATTTCACGAGCTTTTCAAGATCCTTGAAGGTTCTCGTGGTCTCGGCGGCGGCCAATTTGCTGACGTCTTCGATGCCGTCGGCCAGGGCCTTGACCGCCTTCCGGTAATCGGCGTCCTCCTTGCCGTCGCAGGCGTCGGCTTCTTCCTTCAGGGCCTTCATGTAGGCCGTGGCCTGGGCGACGAAGAGGTGCATCGCCGCGTTCTTGGCCCGGAAGCTGGTCGCCTTGTCGAACAGGGCCAGCGCCTTCGATATGCCCGTCGCCTTGAAGGCGATGCCGAAGATCTTCGTCTTCGGCTTCTTCTTGCCGGTGGCCTTCTCGAACTGCTTCTTCTGCTTTTCCCATTCGGCAAGAACGCTCATCGGCACGAACCTCCGGCTACGATCACCGGCGTTCGTTACCATGCCCGGAGCGATCTGTGTTAGGCGGGTCTGGTTCAATTTGAAGTGGAAACCACCGGTGGTGCCGACGGCCACCCGCGGCGGAATACCTCGAACGCCGGCGCTCAGACCATCGGTGAGCGGAAGAAATTTCCAACGCAAAGGTATAAGCACCACCCAACTTTGCGGTCTGCAAGGTCTCGGCAATTCCGAACCATCTTCTTGCAAAATGCCGTTCAAAACAGCGCAAGCTCTCGGATCGCGCCTGTTGGCAAAAATACCAGATAAATCCTATGAACCGCATTTGGTCACAACCCCGAACAAATGCGGCAAAAGCTCGGCGCGAATGGCAATGTTTCGTTAACCATAAACGGCCAGCCTCGGGACCAACGCGAACGGCAACGAGGTTCAGAACAATGACCATCGCCAATGGCTTCCTGCACACGGACGGCAACCAGATCGTCGATTCGTCGGGCCAGAACATCAAGCTGACCGGCGTGAACTGGTTCGGTGGCGAGGGCTTCGTCTTCAACCCCAACGGCATGGACATGCGCGGTTACTGGGGGATGATGGACCAGATGAAGTCCCTCGGCTTCAACACCATCCGTCTTCCGTGGAGCGATGCGGGCCTTGACGCGGACCGTGCGACGGGCATCGACACCTCCAAGAACCCCGACCTCGAGAACAAGACCCCGCTCGAGGTGATGGACAAGGTGATCGACTATGCCGGCCGCATCGGCCTGAAGGTCATCCTGGACCACCATCGCTCCAGCGACGGTGCGTCCGCCAACGAGAACGGCCTGTGGTACGACGACAAGTACCCCGAGTCGAAGATGATCGAAAACTGGAAGATGCTGGCCGAGCGCTACAAGGGCAACGACACCGTCATCGGTGCCGACCTGCACAACGAGCCGCACGGCGACGCGACCTGGGGCGGCGGCGACAAGGCCACCGACTGGGCCTGGGCCGCGGAGCGCATCGGCAACGCCATCCAGTCCGTGAACAAGGACTGGCTGCTGCTGGTCGAGGGCGTGGAGATCCACGACAACAAGTGGGATTGGTGGGGCGGCAACCTCGCCGGCGCCAAGGATCGCCCGATCGAGTTCGACGTGCCGGACAAGCTGGTCTACTCGGTCCACTCCTACGGCCCGTCGGTCAACCAGATGTCGTGGTTCAACGACCCGAACTTCCCGAACAACCTGCCGAAGCAGTACACCGACAACTGGGGCTGGGCGCTGAAGGACAACAAGGCGCCGGTGCTGGTGGGTGAGTTCGGCGGCAAGCTCGACACCGCCGAGGACAAGGCCTACATCGCCAAGCTCGTCCAGTACATGAACGGCGACTTCGATGGCAACGGCTCCAACGACCTGGGTGCGGGCAAGGAGGGCGCCAGCTGGACCTACTGGTCGTGGAACCCGAACTCGGGCGACACGGGCGGCATCCTGAAGGACGACTGGCAGTCCGTCGACCAGACCAAGATGAACGCCATCAAGTCCGGCCTGTACTCCGGCGGCGCCGGTTCCGGCAAGGCCCCCTGGTCGCCGGCCTCCGCCCAGGCCCTGTCGGAAGGCGTCCACCAGGTCGATGGCCAGGACAACGTCAACGTCTGGACCCACGCCGCCGTGCAGGCCCAGCCGGCCGCCGCCGCGGCCGTGGCGACCCCGACGGCCGAGGTGGCTGCCGCGCTGCACGACCTGACGGTCAACGGGCTGGATCACGTGGACGCTGCGCACGATCCGTCGCAGATCCACTACACCGCGCTGGACCACACCGCCGGCTGAACGGCGGTCTGATCGGGCGAAATCTGGAGGGGGCCGGCGTTCCAGCGCCGGCCCCCTTCGTTCGTCGAAGATCCGTAGGTTGGGTGGAGCGCCAGCGAAACCCAACACACGCAGCACGGCGACCCTGTTGGGTTCCGCTGGCGCTTCACCCAACCTACGCACTTTCGTCCGTCGAAAGGTTCCGTTGCGGGATCCGTTGCTGCATCCTTGCACGGATGGGGGGCAGCGGCTAACTATGCCGCTTCCATGATTGTTGTCGGCCTTGCGTGGGCGTCGGCTTTAAGCGTCGGAGTGTGTGCGGTGCAGTACGTCAGCACGCGGGGCCAAGCCCCGGTCCTCGGTTTCGAAGATGTCCTCCTGGCCGGTCTGGCGCGCGACGGCGGCCTGTATGTGCCGCAGAGCTGGCCGCAGTTCAGCAAGGACGACATCCGGACCATGCGCGGCCTGCCGTACAGCGAGATCGCCGTCCGCGTGATGCTGCCCTTCCTGGGCGGCGCCATTGCGGAGGACGATTTCCGCGCCATCGTCAAGGACGCCTACGCCAGCTTCGACCACGCCGCGGTGACTCCGCTCGTCCAGCTCGACCAGAGCAACTGGGTGCTGGAACTGTTCCACGGCCCCACGCTGGCCTTCAAGGACGTGGCGCTCCAGCTGCTCGGCCGCCTGTTCGACCATGTGCTGGCCAAGCGCGGGGAGCGGGTGACCATCGTCGGCGCGACCTCCGGCGACACCGGCTCGGCCGCCATCGAGGCCTGCCGCGACCGCCAGAACGTGGACATCTTCATCCTGCACCCGAAGGGCCGCACGTCGGAGGTGCAGCGCCGCCAGATGACCAGCGTGCTGTCCGACAACGTGCACAACATCGCGCTGCACGGCACGTTCGACGACTGCCAGGATCTCGTGAAGGCGATGTTCAACGACGTGGCCTTCCGCGACCGGATGGGCCTGTCGGCGGTGAACTCCATCAACTGGGCGCGCATCATGGCCCAGATCGTCTATTACTTCACGGCCGCGGTAGCGCTGGGCGCGCCGGACCGCAAGGTGGCCTTCACCGTGCCGACCGGCAACTTCGGCAACGTCTACGCCGCCTACGGCGCGCGGGCGATGGGGCTGCCGATCGAGAAGCTGGTGGTGGGCTCCAACTCCAACGACATCCTGGCGCGCTTTTTTGCCAGCGGGACCATGTCCGCGGCGCCGGTCGTGCCTACTTTGAGTCCCAGCATGGACATCCAGATCTCCTCCAACTTCGAGCGGCTGCTGTTCGACCTGCTGGGACGTGACGGCGCGGCCGTGACCGCGTCCATGAACCGTTTCCGGGCGGAGGGCAAGTTCGAGGTGACCGAGGCCCAGCTGGCCGAGGCGCTGGCCATCTTCTCCGGCCACCGCGTGGACGAGGCCGGCACCATGGCGACCATCGAGGCGGTCTGGACGGGCTGCGGCTACCTGCTCGACCCGCACACCGCGGTCGGCGTGGCCTCGGCCAAGGCTGCCGGCCTGCCGGCCGACGTCGCCACGGTCATCCTGGCGACCGCGCACCCTGCCAAGTTCCCCGACGCGGTGGAGAAGGCGACCGGCCACCGGCCGGACCTGCCGCCGCGCCTGTCCGACCTCTACGTCCGCGAGGAGCGCCTGTCGGAGCTGCCCAACGAGCTGGGCGCCGTGCAGGACTTCGTCGCCGCCCGCGCCCGCGCCGCCAAGGAGGCCGCATGAGCATCCGCGTGACCACGCTGCCGAACGGGCTGCGCGTCGCGACCGACACCATGCCCGACGTGCAGTCCGTGTCGCTCGGCTGCTGGGTCGGGGTGGGAACGCGCAACGAGCAAGCCGACGTCAACGGCGTGGCGCACCTCGTGGAGCACATGCTGTTCAAGGGGACGGAGCGCCGCTCGGCCTTCCGCATCTCCGAGGAGATCGAGAATGTCGGCGGGCAGCTGAACGCCTACACCACGCGCGAGCAGACCGCCTATTACGCCAAGGTGCTGCACGAGGACACGCCGCTGGCGCTGGATCTGATCGCCGACATGCTCCAGCACTCCACCCTCGACGAGGAGGAGCTGGCGCGCGAGCGGACGGTGGTCCTGCAGGAGATCGGGCAAGCGGCCGACACGCCCGACGACATCATCTTCGACCATTTCCAGGCGACCGCGTACCCGGGGCAGGCGCTGGGCCGGCCTGTGCTGGGCTCGTCGGAGATCGTCGGCGCCCTGTCGCGGTCGGCGCTGGTGGACTACATCGGCGGCCATTACAGCGCGCCGGGGATCGTGCTGGCCGCCGCCGGGCGGCTCGACCACGACCGGCTGGTGGAGATGGCGCTGAAGGCGTTCGGGCGCCTGCCCGACCGGCCGGTGCCGGAATCGGAGGATTCCCGCTACGCCGGCGGCGACTACCGCGAGGCGCGCGACCTGGAGCAGATGCACCTCGTGCTCGGATTCGACGGCGTCGGCGTCCATGACCCGGACTATTACGCGCACTCCGTCTTCTCGACCCTGCTCGGCGGCGGCATGTCGTCCCGCCTGTTCCAGGAGGTGCGGGAGAAGCGCGGGCTCGTCTATTCCATCTACACCTTCGCCGGCGCCTATCGCGACGGCGGCCTGTTCGGCGTCTACGCCGGCACCGGCGAGGACGAGGTGGCGGAGCTGGTCCCCGTCGTCTGCGACGAGCTGATGAAGGTCGCCGAGGACGTCACGGACGAGGAGGTCGCCCGCGCGGCGGCGCAGCTCCGCGCCGGGACGCTGATGGCGTTGGAAAGCACCATGTCGCGCTGCGAACAGCTGGGGCAGCAGCTGCTCGTCTACGGACGGCCGGTGCCGGTGGAGGAGATCGTGCAGAAGATCGGGGCGGTGGACCGCGACGCCGTTGTCCGCGTGGCGCAGCGCCTGCGCGAAAGCCGCCCCACCGTGGCCGCGCTCGGCCCCATCAGCCGGCTGGAGGAGTATGACCGGATCGCCGCGCGGCTGCAGTAAGGGAAGGCCGGCATGATCCGCCTCCTGGGCAGCGGTCTCATCAGCCCGCCGGCCGTGCGGCTCGACGGTCCGAAATGCTACATCCGCCCACCCTTGCCCCGCGACTGGAGGGAATGGGCGGATCTGCGGGCGGAATCCCGCGACTTCCTGACACCCTGGGAGCCGACTTGGCCGACCGACGCGCTGACCCGCGCCGCCTTCGGCCGACGCCTCCGGCGGCAGGCGCAGGAATGGCGCGACGACCAGGGCTACAGCTTCCTCGTCTACGACCGGCAGACCGACGCGCTGGTCGGCGGCCTCGGCCTCACCAACGTGCGGCGCGGCGTGGCGCAGATGGCGACGCTCGGCTACTGGGTCGGCTTGCCCTACGCCCGCAACGGCTACATTTCCGGCGCGACGCGGCTGGTCCTGGATTTCGCCTTCGGGCAGCTCGGCCTGCACCGGGTCGAGGCCGCCTGCCTGCCCACCAACGCGGCCAGCCGCGGTTTGCTGGAAAAGGTCGGATTCACGCACGAAGGCTACGCGCGCGGCTATCTGCGCATCGACGGCGCGTGGCGCGACCATGTCCTGTACGCGATCCTGCGCGAGGAGTGGCGCGGGTAGGGCACCGCCCTCCGTCGAAAGAGGTGCATCGCACCGTTTTTGCAGACGGAGGGCATTGTCGGCTTAACGGACGATTAACCCGCCTCCCGCAATCTTTCGCAATCACCTGTTCCGCATGTGAGGCGAAGATGTCGGGTAAGCCGATCTGGACGAAAGAAAGTTCCCACAGCTACGCGGTGGAGCATGCCGGACAACGTGTCGACCTGCGCTACGAACCGGCTGGCTTTCAAAGCGGGTGGGCGGTCTACGCCGGCGGCCGGCTGATTGAGCGCTGCACCGAACTGATGCAGGCCCGCGGCCTCGCCATGGCGCTCGCCACCAAAGGGGCGTGAAGGCGGTTGGAAGGGGCTTGTCGGGTTTCACCCGACCTACGGCCTCTGCTTACTCGGCGGCGGGTTGATTGGCGGTGGATTGGCGGCCGAGGCCGACGTCTAGCGTCAGTTGATCGATGCGCCCATCCAGGCGCCCGATCTCGCGCATCCGGACGATGCCGAGCATCTCCTTCATCTGGCGCTGCTCATCCTCGAAGCGGCCCATGCGCTGTTCGAGGCGCACGACATCGGCCCGGGTTTCGAGCGTCGTTGTTTCGATCCGCTCGACCTTGTCCAGCAACACCGTCAGGATCGTTTTCAGTTCGGCGTCCATTTTGGGCTCCGCGTACACACCATCGCAGGATACCACCGGAAGGCGACTCGCGACAAGGGTCTACGCGTGCCCGGCTTCGCCGGACAGCATCGACAGGCTGACGCCGAGCTTGGCGATGGAGCGCTCCCACTTGGTGTCCAGGTCGGGATCGAACAGCAGCGATTCGTCGCAGGGGACGTTCAGCCAGCCGTTGGCCTGGATCTCCGCGTCCAATTGCCCCGGCCCCCAGCCGGCATAGCCCAGCAGCAGGATGTTGCGGCGCGGGCCGCGGTCTTCGGAGATGGCGCGCAGGATGTCGATGGTCGCGGTCAGCGCGACCTCGTCGTCGACGACGAGCGTGCCGTCCCGCACATAGTCGGTGGAGTGCAGCACGAAACCGCGTCCCGACTCGACCGGGCCGCCGTAATGCACGGGCATGTTCGTCGTCGGCTGCTGGATGTCCATCTCAAGCTGTTCCAGCAAATCCTCGAAGGTGATCGAGCCGAACAGGCGGTTGACCACAAGACCCATGGCGCCGTCCTCGTTGTGGGCGCACATATAGATGACCGTGCGCTGGAAACGCGGATCCATCATGCCCGGCATGGCGATCAGCAACTGGCCGGTCAGGTAATCCGAGGACTTGGTCAGGTGCGGCATGGGCGGTTATCCTTGTGTCCGGGGGGCGGGAAGCCCAAATGGGCCGGAGCCTGCAACCGTCTTCGCCCGAGTGTGACAGCACGGGCCAAGCTTTGTCATCCATTATAGCGGCGGCGTGTTGCCGGATCGCTACTTGATATGAGAACAGTCCGCGCGATGAAAAGGCTTGTCCCTCTGCTGTTTGCCATCCTGGCCTTGACCACACCCGGAACGGGGCGGGCGGAGGGTGGCGCCTGGACCAAGGCCGGCCCGGTGGAGGCGCGGCTCGTGTCCTCGGTGCAGGGGACGGGCGACCTGAAGACGGTGCCGCTGGGGCTGGAACTGCGGCTGGAGCCGGAGTGGAAGACCTACTGGCGCTCGCCGGGGGACGCCGGCTTCGCCCCGCGGCTGGACTGGGCGGGCTCCGCCAACCTGGCGCGGGCCGACATCGCCTACCCGGCGCCGCAACGCTTCACCGTGCTGGGCTTCGAGACGGCCGGCTACCACGACGAGGTGCTGTTCCCCATCACCGCCGTCCCCACCGAGCCCGGCAAGCCGCTGGACCTGTCGCTGAACGCCGAAATCCTGGTCTGTTCGACCATCTGCGTGCCGCAGGCCTTCAAACTCGACCTGTCCATCCCGGCGGGTCCGGCGGCACCCGGACCGTCGGCCAACGACATCGCGCGGGCGCAGTCGCAGGTGCCCGGCGACGGACGCGCCTCCGGACTCTCCATCACGAGCGTGCGCGCCGAAGGCGGCGCGCTGGAGGTGGAGGTCACCGCGCGCGATCCCATGGTGTCGCCGGACCTGTTCGTGGAGACCGACCCGCCGGTGTCCTTCCCCGCGCCCAAGCGGACCTTCTCCGACGACGACCGGCGCGTGCGGCTGAGGCTCGACGCGACGGACGCGCCGGCCGACCTGAATCTGGCCGGGCGCGCCATGACGCTGACCCTGGTGGACGGGGACCGCTCCATGGAAACGGCGGCGACCGCCGCCGCCGGCCTGTCCGGCGCTGCGTCCCGGGGGCTGGCGGCCATGCTGAGCGTGGCGCTTCTTGGCGGGCTGATCCTGAACCTGATGCCCTGCGTGCTGCCGGTGCTGTCGCTGAAGCTGCTGTCCATCGTTCAGCACGGCGGGCGGGCGCCCGCGGCGGTGCGCGCCGGCTTCCTGGCCTCCGCGGCGGGCATCCTGGTGTCCTTCCTGGCGCTGGCGTCGGCACTGGTCGCGGTGAAGGCGGCCGGCGGTGCCGTGGGTTGGGGCATCCAGTTCCAGCAGCCTTTGTTCCTCGTCTTCATGGTCGTGCTGGTGACGCTGTTCGCCGCGAACCTCTGGGGCCTGTTCGAAGTCCCGCTGCCGCGCGCCGTCGCCGACCGGCTGGGGGGAGGCGAGGGGGGAAGCCTGGGTGGTCAGTTCGCCACCGGCGCCTTCGCCACGCTGCTCGCCACCCCTTGCTCGGCGCCCTTCCTCGGGACGGCGGTGGGCTTCGCGCTGGCCGGCGGGCCGGCGGATGTGTTCGCCATCTTCGCCGCGCTGGGGATCGGGCTGGCGCTGCCCTACCTGCTGGTCGCCGCCTTCCCGCGCGTCGCGCGTCTGCTGCCCCGGCCCGGCCGGTGGATGGTCGCCTTGCGGCGAGTCCTGGGCGCGGCGCTCGCGCTGACCGCGGTGTGGCTGCTGTCGGTTCTGGTGGTCCAGGTGGGGGAGGTCGCGGCGATGGCCGTCGCCGTCCTGATGGGCGGGCTGGTCGCCGCGCTGTGGCTCGCCCGCCGCCTGTCGCCCGCGACCCGCTGGACGGGGGCGGCGCTGGCCGGCCTGCTGGCCGTTGTCGCCTTCGTGATCCCCGCCGCCTTCGGCCCGTCGGCCGGTGCTGCGCCGTCCGCCGTGACCGAGGCGTCGACCCGCTGGACGCCCTTCGCCGAATCGGCGATCCGCGACCACGTCGCCGCCGGGAAGCTCGTCTTCGTGGACGTCACCGCGGACTGGTGTATCACCTGCCAGGCCAACAAGAAGCTCGTCCTGCACCGGGGGGAAGTCGCCCGGCGGCTGGAGGACGCCGGCCTCGTCGCCATGCGCGCCGACTGGACGCGGCCGGACGACGGCATCGCGCGCTATCTGGCCAGCCATGGCCGCTACGGCATTCCCTTCAACATGGTCTACGGCCCCGGCGCGCCGGAGGGCATCGCTCTTCCGGAACTGCTGACGGAGGGCGCCGTGCTGGAGGCGCTGGACCGGGCGCGCGGCCGGGATGGCCTTGCCGGGGGCCCGGCCAGAAGCTAGAAGCTCAAGCCTGGACCGCGCCGATCCCGGGGCGGTCCGATAACAATGGGAGGGCACAAGACATGACCATCCAGGTCGGCGACCGCATTCCGTCGGTCACCCTGAAGCACCTGACCGACAACGGCATGCAGGACATCACCACCGATTCGATCTTCCAAGGCAAGACGGTTGCCCTGTTCTCGGTGCCGGGCGCCTTCACCCCGACCTGCTCCGCCAAGCACCTGCCGGGCTTCGTCCAGCAGGCCGAGGCGCTGAAGGCCAAGGGCGTCGACACCATCGTCTGCCTCGCCGTCAACGACCCGTTCGTGATGCGCGCCTGGGGTGAGAAGAACAACCCCGACGGCAAGGTGATGATGCTGCCGGACGGCAACGCCACCTTCACGGGGGCGCTGGGCCTGACCATGGACGGCTCGGGCTACGGCCTTGGCACCCGCGGCCAGCGTTTCGCGCTCGTCGCCAAGGACGGCACGGTCACCCACCTCGCGGTGGAAAAGCCGGGCCAGTTCGAGGTCTCCTCGGCCGAAGCCGTCCTCGGCGCCCTGTAAGGACAGCAACTTCGTAGGTTGGGTGGAGCGCAGCGCAACCCAACGCGGCCTGGCATCGCGAGGGTGTTGGGTTGCGGCTTCGCCTCCACCCAACCTACGGGCCCACGCTGCGTCAGCCGCGTCCGGCTTGCCGGATGTCGGCGATGCCCTGGCGGGCGAGCGCGTCGGCGCGCTCGTTCTCCGGATGGCCGGCGTGGCCGCGCACCCAGTGGAACTCGATGGCGTGCCGCTGCTTGGCCTCGTCGAGGCGGCGCCAGAGATCCTCGTTCTTCACCGGCTTCTTGTCGGCGGTCTTCCAGCCCCGGGCCTTCCAGCCGTGGATCCACTGGGTGATGCCGTTTTTCACATACTCGCTGTCGGTGTAGAGCCGCACGGTCATGGGCCGCTTCAACGCCTCCAGCGCCTGGATGGCCGCCATCAGCTCCATGCGGTTGTTGGTGGTGGCGGGATCGCCCCCGTACAACTCCTTCTCCACCCCGCCATAGCGCAGGATGGCGCCCCAGCCGCCCGGGCCGGGGTTGCCGCTGCAGGCGCCGTCGGTGAAGATGTCCACCGCCTTCGGGCCGCTCTCGGTCTTCGAATCCTCGGTCTTTGTATCTTGGGCCATCGGCTCAGACCTGGTAGGAGCCGCCATCGTCCAGGCAATAGTCGCCCAGCCCCCGAACGGTCTGGTGGAAGCGCAGCTTGCGCAGATATTCCAGCGGGTCCTTCGGCTTCACGAAGGCGCCCGGCGGGTGGTTCAGCCAGTCGTAGAGGCGCGTCAGCAGGAAGCGCACCGCGCTGCCGCGGCACAGCCAGGGCAGGGCCGCCAGCTCGTCCTTCGACAGGGGGCGGACCTTCTGGTAGCTGGTCAGCAGAAGCCGCGCCTTGGTCGCGTTGAACGAGCCGTCGATCTCGAAGCACCAGGCGTTCAGGCAGATCGCGATGTCGTAGACGAGGAAATCGTTGCAGGCGAAGTAGAAGTCGATCACGCCCGACAGCGTGTTCCCGCGGAAGAAGACGTTGTCCGGGAACAGGTCGGCATGGATGACGCCCGCCGGCAGCGCCCGCGGCCAATGGGCCTCCAGCGCCGCCAGTTCGGCCTCCAGCGTGGCGCGCAGGTTGCGGGCGACCTCGTCGGCGCGCGGCGCGCATTTCTCGAACAGCTCCTTCCAGCCGCCGAGCGACAGGGCGTTCGGCCGCTCCATCCGGAAGTCCGCCACGGCGAGGTGGAGGCGGGCCAGCGCCGGACCAAGCTCCGCGCAATGCTGCGGCGTGATGCGGCGCGGCCACATGCCGGCCAGGAAGGTGACGATCACCGCGGGCCGCCCGCACAGCTCCCGCAGGGCCTTCCCGTCCTTGCCCTGGACCGGCAGCGGGCAGGCGATGCCCTTGTCCGCCAGATGCTCCATCAGGCCCAGGAAGAAGGGCAGATCCTCGCGCCGGGTCCGCTTTTCGTACAGCGTGAGGATGTAGGGACCCTTGCCGGTCACCAGGAGGAAGTTGGAATTCTCCACCCCCTCCGCGATGCCCTTGCACGACAGCACGCCGCCCAGATCGTACTGGGCGACGAAGGCGTTCAGATCCTCGTCGGAAACTTCGGTGTAGACGGCCATGGGACCAGCGCCTTACCGGGATTCGGTGTGCCGGTCAATGCTCCTGGGCCGCGTCACAGGGCGATGCCTTCGTAAAGGGCCGGGAGCGGCAGTTCCGCCCCGATGGAGGCCAGCGGCAACGCCGCGTCGCCGGTGAAATCCTCGACGATCCAGCGCCGCCCGTCGCGCCGCCACAGCTGCGCCTTCACCGAGCGGCTGTCCACCAGCAGAACCTCCTGAACGGACGGGATCTGCATGTAGTCCGGCACCTTGGTGCCGCGGTCATGGCTGGCCGTGCTCTCCGACAGGATCTCCACCACCAGCACCGGATTCGGTGTGGAGCGCTGTCCGGGCTGGTGGGGCGAGCCGGTGACCGCGATGTCCGCCTCGTAGAAGCGGTCGTCGCGGTCGTCCCGTTCGATGGCGGTCTCGGTCAGCACGAAGCAGGGAGGGCGCAGGCGCCGCCGGATTTCGAACGCGATGTTCCCGGACAGGCGGCTGTGCTCTTGGGAGCAGGGGCTCATGGCGCGCGGCTGGCCGCCGACCAGCTCGTAACGGATGTCCGGGTCCTGCCCGTCGGCCCAGTCCAGGAACTCGTCGATCGTCATCCGCTGTATGGCCGGTGCGCCCATGCGCCTGTCCTCTTTGAGGTCCGCTCCTTCGGAATTATGCGTCGGCGGACGCCAGACGGGAAGGGGCGTCGCCGTCCAGCAGGTTCTTGGGCAGCTTGAAGGTGATGTCCTCGAAGGCGGTGCGCAGCTCCTCGATCGTCACGTCGAAGCGGTCGCGCGCGGCGGCGACGACCTCCTCCACCAGCACCTCCGGCGCCGACGCCCCGGCGGTGATGCCCAGGACGCCGACCCCCTCATACTGCGACCAGTCGATGTCGGCGGCGCGCTGGACCAGCTGCGCCTTCGGGCATCCGTTCTGCTTCGCCACCTCGACCAGCCGCTTGGAGTTGGAGGAGTTCGGCGCGCCCAGCACCAGCAGCGCCTCCACCTTCGGCGCGATGGCCTTCACCGCCTGCTGGCGGTTGGTGGTGGCGTAGCAGATGTCCTCCTTCTTCGGGCCCGCGATGGTCGGGAAGCGGGCCTGGAGGGCGGCGACGATGCCGGTCGTCTCGTCTACCGACAGGGTGGTCTGCGTGGCGTAGGCGAGGTTGTCGGGGTCCGGCACCTCCAGCGTCGCCACCTCCTCCGCCGTCTCCACCAGCAGGACGGCGCCGTCGGGCAGCTGGCCCATGGTGCCGATCACCTCCGGGTGGCCGGCGTGGCCGATCAGGATGATCTGGCGCCCCTCGGCGAAGTGGCGCTCCGCCTCGCGGTGCACCTTGCTGACGAGCGGGCAGGTGGCGTCGAGGTAGAACAGCCCGCGCCGCTCCGCCGCGGCGGGAACGGTCTTCGGCACGCCGTGGGCGGAGAAGACCACCGGAACGCCGTCCGGAACCTCGTCCAGCTCGTCCACGAAGACGGCGCCCTTGGCCTCCAGGCTCTGCACGACGAAGCGGTTGTGCACGATCTCGTGCCGGACGTAGACCGGCGCGCCGAATCTCTCCAGGGCCACCTCGACGATCTGGATCGCGCGGTCCACGCCGGCGCAGAAACCGCGCGGCGCGGCGAGCAGGATGGTGAGGGGCGTCTTGGTCATGCGGATGTTCCGATGTCTGGAAAATAAGGGGTGCCGAACGGGGGTGTCGCAACGCTGGCGCGGCCTTGTGCCGACCCGGCCGCTTCTCTACAGTCGCCGCCAGACGCACCAATCCAACCGTTAGGCCAGACCGATGGACCGCCGCCGCGACCGTAATATAGGAACCCCCGACCGGAAAAGCCCGCTGGCACCCCTGTTGATCACACTGGGCTCGCTTGCGGTAGCCGGATGCTCCGGGATGGGGCTGAACGGGGCGCCCCAGGCCTCGACCGCGGCCTATGCCTGCCCGAAGGTGAACATCGTCCGCGACCTTCAGGAGGTGACACAGTTCCGCAACGGCGGCGGGCGCGACCTGACCGACGTGACCTCGCGCGCCGCGCTGGCCGACTTCAGCGGCCATTGCGACTACGCCGACGACGGCGTCACGGTGAACGTGAACCTCTATCTGGTGGCGGAGCGCGGCCCGGCGCTGCAGGGCAACGAGGCGACCTACCGCTACTTCGTCGCCGTGTCCAAGCCGGGCGAGGAAGCGCCGACCACCAAGTCCGAGTTCGAGACGACCGTGACCTTCGAGGCGGGCAAGGCCCGCTCCGGCAGCCGCGAGGAACTGGCCCCGCGCATCCCCCTGCCAAAGGACGCGAACGCCAAGGATTGGAAAATTTTCCTCGGCTTCCAGCTAACGCCAGAGCAACTGGCGTTCAACCGGGCGCAGATGAAGCAGTAAACCGACGGTCGCCGTTGCCTTCCTGCCTGACATGCTGTCGGGGATCGTTCAGATGTCTGGTTCGGAGCGCCCAGGAATGAACTGGGCGCTCCTCCATGGTGAATCAGCCGACCTTGCACGCAGAGAACCAAGTTCCCAGACTGCTGCCACTGATCGCAGATGTGGCCGAATAGTTGTAGTAGGCCTGCACGGTGAGGTAGTCGGTCGTGCCGTTCATATAGACGATGTTGGAGATGCTCGCCATGAATTGACCAGCGAGCGAACTGGTCAGGGTGTTCACCGCGAAGTCGGTGCCATTCTTCTGGATGTCGGCGTAGTACGCGGCACCGGCGCTCAACGTCGTGTACATGATTGACGTGTTCACTTGATAATAGCCCGGAACGTTGGGCTTGAACTGGCTGGTCGTCGTGTCGAATGCATTGCCGACGTTGAACAGCGTGTTGGTGAACTGGACCTGAGCCCAGACGCTCAGGCCGAGCGACTGATTCACACCGTTGCGGTGGGCGTAGCAAATGACCTGATTGGCCGTCTGCGGCGTCTGATCGAACAGTGCCCGTTCGTCAACGATGCCGCTGTTTGCGATAACGTCCTTCGTGCTGTCCAGGAACACCCTCGCCACCGGCAGCTTGCCGGCGGGAATGGCCGGTGGGGTCAGGCTGTTGGCCGTGCCGGCGACCACGTTCGCCGCACCCGTCGTGCGGTCCACCACCACCCGGTCGATGCGGAAGCCCGACGTCGGCGGCGCGAAGGGACCGACGACCTGCGCCTTCACCTCGGTCAGGGTGGTGCCGTTCAGCAGGTAGCCGGGGTCCAGCGCGATGGTCAGGTCCGGCGACACCTGGGCGTGCGGGGCGAAGGGGCCGACGATGCGCTGGGCGACGGCCCAGTTGGCGGCGCTCTGCGACAGGTCGGTGGGGTTGAAGGTCTGAACGGACATGGGCGGGCTCCGTTGTGAAGGGATTGGGAATGGATCGCTGCCGGTTCCGCTATCAATCCTTGCGGCGGCGAAAATAGGAATATCAGCCTCTATTTCGGCTTACGAGACATAAATCCGGTTTGCGGGATAAAAATCCTAGTTGACGCGTGAGCCAGCGAACGCCCGTTTCCCAACTTCCGAGTCGTCGCAAGTTGGGCCGCGAGCCCGATTGACTTTCCCCGGCTTACCGGTAGGGTAGGCCGCACACGCCGACGATCCCTCGCGGGAGAGATCGCGGACCGCCCCCCGGGAAACTGGACGGCGATCCGCGGCGCCGAAGGAGCAACCGCCCCGGAAACTCTCAGGCAAAAGGACCGCAAGGGGGATAAGGCAACTCTGGAAAGCAGCCTTGGCCGAATCGTCCTGACGGACACCGGCCCGGTCTCACCGAAGGAGTAAACCGGACGGACGCCCATGCCCGCCGGTGAATCTCTCAGGTCCAGGACAGAGGGGGCAGGACTCGCGCCGATCCCGGCGCGGGGACGTGACCCTTTGTCGGAGGACCCGCGTGACCGAGGCAGCCGAGAACCTCAAGACCACCCCGCTGCACGCGCTCCATCTGGAGCTGAAGGGCCGCATGGTGCCCTTCGCCGGCTACGACATGCCGGTGCAGTACCCGCTGGGCATCCTGAAGGAGCATCAGCACACCCGCGACAAGGCCGGCCTGTTCGACGTGTCGCACATGGGGCAGGTTCGCCTGACCGGCGACGACCCGGCGGCGGCGCTGGAGGCTCTGGTCCCCGGCGACATCAAGGGGCTGGCGCGCGGCCGCATGCGCTACACGCTGTTCCTGAACGAGCAGGGCGGCATCCTCGACGACCTGATGGTGACCAACGCCGGCGACCACCTGTTCCTGGTCGTCAACGCCGCCTGCAAGGAGCAGGACGTCGCCCACCTGCGCGACCGCCTGAAGGGCAAGGCCGAGGTGGAGCTGCTGGACGACCTCGCGCTGATGGCCCTCCAGGGCCCGGCCGCGGCGGGCGTGCTGGAGCGCTTCGTCCCCGAAGCCGCGACCATGAAGTTCATGAGCTACCTGCCGGCCACCTTCAACGGCATCCCGGTGGTCATCACCCGCTCCGGCTACACCGGCGAGGACGGCTACGAGATCTCCTGCGACAAGTCCGACGCGGAGACCATCGCCCGCGCCCTGCTGGCCGAGGACGAGGTGGAGGCCATCGGCCTCGGCGCCCGCGACTCGCTGCGGCTGGAGGCCGGGCTCTGCCTCTACGGCCACGACATCGACACGACCACCACGCCGGTCGAGGCCGCGCTGGAATGGGCGCTGTCCAAGCGCCGCCGCGAGGAGGGGGGCTTCCCGGGCTACGACATCATCAAGGACCAGCTCGCGAACGGCGCCCCGCGCCGCCGCGTGGGCTTCCGCACCGAAGGGCGCCAGCCGGCCCGCGAGCACACCGAAGTCTGCGACATGAACGGCAACAAGATCGGCGAGGTGACGAGCGGCGGTTTCGGCCCGACCTTCAACGCGCCGGTCGCCATGGGCTATGTGGACCGCGCCCACGCCGCGCTCGACACCCCGGTGCAGCTGATGGTCCGCGGCAAGCCGCTGGCCGCCAAGGTCGCCGCCATGCCCTTCGTCCCGCAGCGTTATTACCGGGGCTGAACCCCCGTAGGTTGGGTGGAGCGTCCGCGAAACCCAACTCACTCCGCATCGCGACCTTGTTGGGTTCCGCTTCCGCTCCACCCAACCTACGCAAACCGAACGTCCGAACAGGGAAATCAGGCCATGACCATCAAGTACACCAAGGATCACGAGTGGGTCCGCGTGGAGGGTGACGTCGCGACGGTCGGCGTCAGCGACCACGCCCAGCACCAGCTCGGCGACGTCGTGTTCGTCGAGCTGCCGGACGTCGGCCGCCAGCTCCAGCAGGGCAAGGAAGCCGCCGTGGTCGAATCGGTGAAGGCCGCCAGCGACGTCTACGCCCCGGTTTCCGGCGAGGTGATCGAAGCCAACGCCGATCTGGAAAACGACCCGTCCCTGGTGAACACCGGGGCCGAAACCACCGGCTGGTTCTTCAAGCTGCGCCTCAGCAACCCGGCCGAGCTGGACGCCCTGATGGACGAGGCCGCCTACAAGGCCTTCGTGGAAGGACAAGCCTGAGATGCGTTACCTGCCCCTGACCGAGGCCGACCGGCGGTCCATGCTGGCGGCGATCCGCGCCTCGACCGTGGACGACCTGTTCCGCGACGTGCCGAAGGCCGCCCGCCTTTCCGGCCCGATCGAGGGGCTGCCCAACCACATGGGCGAGCTTGAGGTCGAGCGCACCCTGTCGGCCATGGCGGGCAAGAACCTGCCGGCCGGCAGCGTGCCGAGCTTCCTCGGCGCCGGGTCCTATCGCCACCACATCCCGGCGACGGTGGACCATCTGGTCCAGCGCGGCGAGTTCCTGACCGCCTACACCCCCTACCAGCCGGAGGTGAGCCAGGGCACGCTGCAGGTCCTGTTCGAGTTCCAGACCCAGGTGTCGCTGCTGACCGGCATGGATGTCGCCAACGCCTCCATGTACGACGGCGCCACGGCCTGCGCGGAGGCCGTCATGATGGCCAACCGCGTCACCCGCCGGAAGAAGGCCATCCTGTCGGGCGGCCTGCACCCGCACTACCGCGACACAACCACCACCGACGCCCGCTTCATCGGCTTCGAGACGGTCGTGATGCCCGCGGCGCCGACGGGCGGCGAGGATCTGCTGTCGCAGATCGACGGCGACACCTCCTGCGTCGTCGTGCAGAACCCGGACGTCTTCGGCCATGTCCGCGACTACACCGACCTCGGCAAGGCCTGCCAGGCCAAGGGGGTGCTGCTGATCGTCGTGGTGACGGAGGCGATGTCGCTCGGCCTGCTGACCCCGCCGGGTGAGATGGGCGCCGACATCGTCGCGGCCGAAGGCCAGTCGCTGGGCAACGCGCTGAACTTCGGCGGCCCCTACGTCGGCCTGTTCGCCGTGAAGGAGAAGCTGGTCCGCCAGATGCCCGGCCGCCTGTGCGGCCAGACGGTGGACGCCGACGGGCGCCGCGGCTTCGTGCTGACTCTGTCCACGCGCGAGCAGCACATCCGCCGCGAGAAGGCGACGTCGAACATTTGCACCAACTCCGGCCTGTGCGCGCTGGCCTTCTCCATCCACCTCAGCCTGCTGGGGGAGGAGGGCTTCACCCAACTCGCCCGCCTGAACCACGCCAAGGCCGTTCAGCTGGCCGACAAGCTGGCCGCGGTGAAGGGTGTGGAGATCGTCAACGACAGCTTCTTCAACGAGTTCACGGTGAAGCTGCCGAAGCCCGCCGCCGCGGTCGTGGAGCAGCTGGCCGAGCGCCGCATCCTGGCCGGCGTCCCGGCCTCCCGCCTGTTTGCGGGCGAGCTTGAGGAGCTGCTGATCGTCGCCGCCACCGAGACCAACACCGAGTCCGACATGGACGCCTTCGCCAAGGCGCTCGCCGAGGTTCTGTCATGAGCATGAACAACCAGGGTCGCCCGACCGACATCCGGAGCACGACCAACAGCGCCGTTCCGGACACCGTGACCGGCAACCGCGGCCTGCAGATCGAAGAGCCGCTGATCTTCGAACAGGACGCGTCCGGCCGCTGCGGCGTTGACCTGCCGGAGGTGCCGGCCGTGGCCTCGCGCCTGGGTGCGGTGAAGCCGCGCGCCAAGGTCGGCCTGCCGGGCCTCGCCGAGCCGCAGGTGGTCCGCCACTACACGCGCCTGTCGCAGAAGAACTACGCCATCGACAGCGGGCTCTACCCGCTGGGCTCCTGCACGATGAAGCACAACCCGCGCCTGAACGAGAAGATGGCGCGGCTGCCCGGCTTCTCCGACGTGCACCCGCTCCAGCCCGAGAGCACGGTGCAGGGGGCGCTGGAGCTGATGGCCGAACTCGGCCGCTGGCTGACCACGCTGACCGGCATGGCGGCGGTGACACTGGCCCCGGCCGCCGGCGCGCATGGCGAGATGTGCGGCATCATGGCGATCCGTGCCGCTCACGAGGCAAAAGGCGACACCGGCCGCACCAAGATCCTGGTGCCGGAGAGCGCCCACGGCACCAACCCGGCGACCGCCGCCGCCTGCGGATATGCGGTCGAAGCCATCCCGGCCACCGAGGACGGGCGCGTCGACCTGGAGGCGCTGAAGGCGAAGCTCGGCCCCGACGTGGCCGGCCTGATGCTGACCAACCCGAACACCTGCGGCCTGTTCGAGCGGGACATCATCACCATCGCCGAGGCCGTGCACGCGGCCGGCGCCTACTTCTACTGCGACGGCGCCAACTTCAACGCCATCGTCGGTCGGGTGCGCCCGGCGGACCTCGGCATCGACGTCATGCACATCAACCTGCACAAGACCTTCTCCACGCCGCACGGCGGCGGCGGCCCGGGCTCCGGCCCGGTGGTCTTTGCGGAGTCGCTGGCGCCCTTCGTGCCGGTGCCCTACGTCGTGCAGGACAAGGACGGTTCGTTCCGTCTGGTGGAGCAGGCCGGCGACGGGCCGGCCTTCGGCCGCATGAAGGCATTCCACGGCCAGATGGGCATGTTCGTCCGCGCCCTGTCCTACATGATGAGCCACGGCGCCGACGGGCTGCGGCAGGTCGCCAACGATGCGGTGCTGAACGCCAACTACGTGCTGGCCAGCCTGAAGGACGTCATGACCCCGTCCTTCGACGGCCCGTGCATGCACGAGTGCCTGTTCGACGACCGCTTCCTGAAGGGCACGGGGGTAACCACGCTCGACATCGCCAAGGCGCTGATCGACGAGGGCTTCCACCCGATGACCATGTACTTCCCGCTGGTCGTCCACGGGGCGCTGCTGATCGAGCCGACCGAGACCGAATCGAAGGCCGGCCTCGACCAGTTCATCACCGCGCTGCGCGCGTTGGCCGAGCGTGCCAAGTCCGGCGACGCGGAGTATTTCCAGGCCGCCCCGCGCCTGACCCCGCGCCGCCGCCTGGACGAAACCGCCGCCGCCCGCAAGCCGATCCTGCGCTGGACGCCGGAAGCGGCCGCGGAGAAGGTCGCGGCGGAGTAAGGTTTTGCCCCCACCCTAACCCTCCCCCGCTACGCAGGGGAGGGAAGGGGCCCACGAAGTGGGAAGGGTGGGGGCAATCCCCTCACCGCTGATCCAGCTTCACCTCGATGCGCCGGTTGCGCGCCAGGGCTTCGTCGCTGCTGCCGGGGTCGAGCGGCTGGTACTCGCCGAAGCCGGTGGCGGCGAGCCGTTCCGGCGGGATGCCCTGGTCGATCAGGTACTTCACCACCGAGATGGCGCGCGCCGACGACAGCTCCCAGTTCGACGCGAACTGGAAGCGGACCGGGCGGTTGTCCGTGTGGCCGTCGATGCGCAGGACCCAGTTGATGTCCGGCGGGATCTGCTTGCCGATCTCCATCAGCGTGCGGGCCAGCTCGGCCAGACGCAGCTTGCCGGCCTCCTCCAGCGTCGCGGAGCCGGACGGGAACAGCAGCTCCGACTGGAAGACGAAGCGGTCGCCGACGATGCGCACGTCGGGCCGGTTGCCCAGCGTCTCGCGCACGCGGCCGAAGAATTCCGACCGGTAGCGGGCGAGGTCCTGCACCTTGGCGGCCAACGCCTGGTTCAGGCGGGATCCCAGTTCGGCGATCTGGACCTTCTGCTCCTCCGCCTTCTTCTCCGACACCTCCAGCACCGCGCCGATCTTGGCGAGCTGTTCGCGCAGCGCCGCGATCTGCTGGTTCAGCATGTCCACCTGCTGGCGGGCCTTGCCGGTTTCGCCCTGTTCGCTGGCCAGGGACGCCATCAGCTCGTTGATGCGGATGTCGCGTTTTTCGATGTCCTTCTGGGCGAGCATTGTCTTCTCACCGGCGTCGGCGAGCTGCGATTGCAGCGCCTTGGACCGGTCGCGCTCGCTGCCCAGCTGGGCCAGCAACGCTTGGCGCTGCTCTTCCGACAGGCGGAGGCCGGTGGAGGTCTCGGCCAGCTGGCCTTCCAGCGTCTTCCGGGCCTCGCCCAGCGCCTGCCGCTGCTCGTCGGACAGACGCAGGGCGGCCGCGGCCTCGGCCAGCTCGCCCTCCAGCTTCTGGCGGGCATCGCGCAGCGCCTTCAGGTCGGCCTGGAGGCTGGCGGCCTCGCGCAGCTTCAGCTCGATGGTGTCCTTGTCGGCGCGGACGGTGCGCTGCAACTCCTCGGCGGCACGGTTGGCCTTTTCGAGGTCGCCTTGCAGGGCACCCATTTTGGTCGTCATGTCGTCGCGCGCGGCGACCGAGCCCTGGAGTTCGGCGGACAGCTGGGCGACGCTCACCCGCAGGTCGGCGTTGGCGTCGCGCTCCAGCGCCAGCAGGTCGTTCAGCTCCGCGACCTTGCGGTTCAGGCTTGAGAGCTGCTCGTCCCGGCCAGTCAGGGCGGTCGCCATGTAGAACTGGGCGACGACGAAGACCATCAGCAGGAAGATGACCACCATGACGAGGGACGACAGCGCGTCCACCCACCCGGGCCAGGCGCTGACCTCGCGATGCCCGTTGCGGCGGCTGATGCTGGGCATGGCTTTCTATCCCTTCCCTTGAATCTCTCTCTCCCCTCTGGGGAGAGGGTCGGGGTGAGGGGGATGTCGGGGGACCGGAAGCGCAGGCATTGCGGGACCCCCTCACCCTAACCCTCTCCCCGGAGGGGAGAGGGAAACAACCTCACCGCTGTTCCGACTCCTCCGCCAGCGCGGCGATGGTGCGGGCGAGCAGCTTGATCTCGCTGCGGATTTCCTGCACGGCCTGGACCCGGCCGCTGGAGGACTCCTCGACCATGCGGGCGAGGTAGATGTCCATGTTGCGCAGGTGCTGGCGTGACGATTCGTCGAGCCCGCCGATCGCCGCGTCCGACAGCCGGTCGAGCAGGCTCTTCATCTCCAGCTGGCTCTCGCCGAGGCGGAGGAGCAGCTGCTGCTCCGCGCGCATCTGGTCGGTCAGCGTGCTCAGCCGCTCGGTCAGCGCCATCAGGTTGGCGTTGGCGGCGCGCCGGCCTTCCTCCGACGTGGCGACGGTGCGCTGGAGCGAGTCCAGGTTCTCCGCGGTCTGCTCCAGCAGGGCCTGCAGATAGGCGGGCACCGAATGGTCCCCGGTCTCCAGCCCGCCGGCCGCCCCGCTCGACAGGCGGGTGGCGCCGGACAGCCAGTCCTCCACGTCCTGGAAGAAGCGGTTGTGCGCCTGGCTGGCCTGAAGCTCCAGGAAGCCCAGGACCAGCGACCCGGCGAGGCCGAACAGGGAGGAGCTGAAGGCCGTGCCCATGCCGGTCAGTGGCGCTTCCAGCCCCTGCTGGAGGTTGGTGAACATGGAGCCGACATCGCCGCCCTGCACCGACAGCCCGCCGATGACCGAGCCGACCGACTGCACCGTGTGCAGCAGGCCCCAGAAGGTGCCGAGCAGGCCCAGGAAGATCAGAAGCCCGATCAGGTAGCGCGACAGCTCCCGCGATTCGTCCAGGCGCGAGGCGATGCCGTCGAGCAGGGACCGCATGGACAGGGCCGACAGGGTCAGCCGGCCACGCCGCTCGCCCAGCATGCGCGCCATCGGCGCCAGCAGCACGGGCTCCGGCCCGGCGCCGCCGGGACCATTGACCTGACCGCTGGTCTGGTAATGCTCCAGCCAGGCGACCTCGGGCCGCAGCATCAGCACCTGGCGGAAGATGAACAGGATGCCGGCCAGCAGCGTGCCCAGGATCAGGCCGTTCAGCGCCGGATTGTTCATGAAGGCCGCGCGCAGCGCCGGGAACAGCAAAGCGGCTACGCTCCCGACGACCACCAGGAAAAGGATCATCCGTGTCAGGAAGCGCTGCGGGCGCGTCATCGGCGAGGGCTCCTCCAGCGTTCGATACGGGGACGGGGCGATGGCGGCCATGGGCACACTCGTCCAGTGGGGGAGGCGGTCAGCACGTCACTCGTTCAGAAACTCGATGTCCACGCGGTCGGGCGTGCCGCCGGCGGCGTCGATGCCCAACGCACGGATGTCCACCCGCGTGCTGGCGACGCCCGCGGCACCCAGCCGTTCGCGCACGGCCAGCGCGCGGGCGAGCGACAGCTGCCGCGCCTCCCGGACCGTGTCCGGCGTTCCCTCGGCGTACGCGCGCAGCTGAAGCCGCAGCGTGGGGTTGCCACGCATGCGCTCGGCGATGCCCGACAGCGGCGCTTCCGCCGAATCGGGCAGGCTGCTGGCCGTCGGGTCGAAGGTGAGGCTCAGCGGCGCGGTCTTCGCCGCCGGGCGCGGCGCCTGGGAGGGCGGCTGGGCGGCCGGGGGCAGAGCGGCAGTCTGCGTGCGGGTCTGCGGCGGCGGGGCGGATTGCCCGGGAGTGGGGGCCGGAGCGGCGTTCGGCGCCGGGGACTTCGCGGCACTCTGCACCGGCGGCGCGCCGGCCGGCGGCGGAGGCGGCGCCGGAGTCGCTCCGACCTGGATCTGCGGCAGCTCCGGCGCGGTCAGCACGGTGGGCGCCTTGAAGCGCGCCGGGGCTGGCGGGGCCTTGCGGGCGCCGACGTCCGGCCGCGGCGGAACGGGCAGGGGCTGCGCGTTTTCCAGCGTCAGCTTCGCCGATTCGGACGGGGGCTGCGCCGCTTGCGCGGCGGCCGGGTTGATCTCGGCATCGGCGGGCGCCGACAGGGTCGCGCCAACGGTCGCCGCGAGCGCGGCGGTTGAAAGGACGCGCATCCATGCCGCCCGCCACAATGGCTGCCTTGATGGCCGCCGGAAAGGCGCATTCGGAGAACGGCTCATGCGTCCTGCAATCCCCATGATGACCAACGCAGAGTTTCCACTTACACGGAAAAGCGTTGGTACCATAGCCCTTCGATTGGCGTAGCGACAACGTCCTTTGGGCCGCGCGGCGGGTTTCCCCACCAAAGCGCGGCCTCAATACCCCTTTGGGCACAGGGGCTTATAGGATCAGACGCCCGTCGTACGCGTGGGGGCCGTACCCGTGGCGGTGGGGGCACCGGTGACCTTGCGGTCGGCAGCCCCGCGCAGGATCTTGGCGATCGGCAGGTGCAGGTGGGCGTTGGCCGCCAGGATGGAGCCGCCGAACACCGGGTTGCGCCCGCCGCCGATCTCCCCGACGAAGCCGCCGGCCTCGGTGACCAGAAGCTGGCCGGCCGCCGCGTCCCACGGGGCGAGCCCGCGCTCCCAATAGCCGTCATAGCGGCCCGCCGCGACGTAGGCGAGGTCGAGCGAGGCGGCGCCGAAGCGGCGGATGCCCGCGACCTCCTTCATCAGAGCCTCGGCCTCGACCAGGAAGCCCTGGTGGTCGCCGCGGCCCTTGAAGGGGATGCCGGTGGCGAGCAGCGCGTCGGCCATGTTGCGGCGTTCCGACACGCGCAGGCGCTGGTGGTTCAGGAAGGCGCCCTGGCCCTTCTCCGCCCAGAACATCTGGTCGTGCACGGGCTCGTAGACCACGCCGGCGACGATCTCGCCGTTCTTCTCCGCGGCGATGGAGATCGCCCAGTGCGGCAGGCCGTGCAGGAAGTTGGTGGTGCCGTCCAGCGGATCGACGATCCAGCGCGCGGTCGGGTCGCTGCCCTTGCTGCCGCCCGTCTCTTCCATCAGGAAGCCGAACTCGGGGCGGGCCCGCTGCAGCTCCTCGCGCAGCAGCTTTTCCGCCTTCAGGTCGGCTTGGGAGACGAAGTCCGCCGGTCCCTTGCGCGACACCTGGAGGTGCTCGACTTCGCCGAAGTCGCGGACAAGGCCGCGGGCGGCCTTTTCGGCGGCGCGGACCATCACGTTGATAAGGGCGGAGCGGGTGGCCATGGGCGGTGCTTTATCTCGTGCGAAACCGGAAAAAGAATACACCGGCCCACGCCCGAGGCGAGAGCCGGTGCGCAAAATCGTGCAGGACGATCAGTCCTTGGCGCGCTCGACGTACTCGCCGGTCTGGGTGTCGACGACGACGCGGGTGCCGGTGTCGATGTGCGGCGGCACCAGGATCGACACGCCGTTCTCCAGCTTCGCCGGCTTGTAGGAGGAGGAGGCCGTCTGGCCCTTCACCACCGGGTCGGCCTCGACGATCTGCAGCGTCACCTTGCCGGGGATCTCCACGCCGAGCGGCGCGCCCTCGAAGGACTGCACGGTGACTTCCATGCCGTCCTGCAGGAACACCTTCTGCTCGCCGACGATCTCGCCGGGAATGGCGATCTGCTCGTAGCTTTCCTTGTCCATGAAGGTGTAGCTGTCGCCCTCGGCGAACAGGAAGGTCATCTCGTGCTCGTCCAGGCGGGCGCGCTCGACCGTCTCCTGGGTGCGGAAGCGCTCGATCGACTTCGTGCCGGTGCGCACGTCCTTCATTTCGAGCTGGATGAAGGCTCCACCCTTGCCGGGCTGGACGATGGCGGTCTTGGTGATGACCCAGAGCTTCCCGTTGTGCTCAAGCACATGGCCGGGACGCATCGTGTTGGCGTTGACCTTCATGACGTACTCGTGATTTCCAAGAGACAGGCGGCGCGGAACCTAGCAGCTTGCCGGCCCCGAGGCAACGCCGGGTGGAGGCAAATTCGGCGCGATGCGCCTTCTTTGTGCGGCTTTACCCCTCCGGCACGCCCGCGCGGCGCCAGATTGTCCGTTTTCTCTCGAACCCGTCCCTGGTAAGCAGCGGCATTCCTTCTCACCCGGATCCGCGCCATGCCCGCCACCCCGCCACCCTGGCATCCCGAAGCCTTCGCCCGCCGCCGCCCGCATCTGGCGGTGCGCGGCCGCGTGTTGGGCGCGCTGCGCCGCGTCTTCAAGGAGAACGCCTTCGTGGAGGTGGACACGCCGGCGCTCCAGGTCTCCCCGGGCATGGAGCCGCACCTCCAGGCCTTCGCGACCGACCTCCAGGGGCCGCACCCGGACGACCGCCGCCGCCTTTACCTGCACACCAGCCCCGAATTCGCCATGAAGAAGCTGCTGGTGGCCGGGGTGCCGCGGCTGTACCAGATCGCCCACGTCTACCGGAACGGGGAGCGGTCGGGGACCCACTCGCCGGAATTCTCCATGCTCGAATGGTACCGGGCGGGGGAGGGCTACAAGACGCTGATCCAGGACTGCGAGGATCTGGTGCGCGCCGCCGCCGTCGCCGCCGGGCGGAGCCGGTTCGACTTCCGCGGCATGACCTGCGACCCCTTCAAGGCGTGGCGCGTGCTGACGGTGCAGGACGCGTTCCTGGACTATGCGGGGATCGACCTGCTGGCGACCTTCGACGGCAGCCACGACCCGGACCCGACGGCCCTGGCGGCGGAGGCGGAGCGCATCGGTGTCCACCCCCACGCCGGCGACCGGTGGGAGGACATCGTCTTCCGCATCATGTTCGACCGGATCGAGCCGCATCTGGGCGAGGGCGTGCCCTGCGTCCTGACCGATTATCCCGTCTGCATGGCCGCCCTGTCGCGCCCCAAGCCCGAGGACCCGCGCCTGGCCGAACGGTTCGAGCTGTACGCCTGCGGGCTGGAACTGGCGAACGCCTTTGGCGAGCTGACCGACGCCGCCGCCCAGCGCGCCCGTTTCGAGGCCGACATGGACCTTAAGCAGCGCCTCTATGGGGAGCGCTTCCCGGTGGACGAGGATTTCCTGGCGGCGCTGGAGCACGGCATGCCGGAAAGCAGCGGCATCGCGCTCGGCTTCGACCGCCTTGTGATGCTGTGCAGCGGGGCGGAGAGCATCGACGACGTGCTCTGGCTGCCGGTGGCCCGGTGAGACACCCGTAGGTCGGGTGGAGCAACGCGCAACCCGACAGCCCAGGCGAAGCGAAGGCTGTCGGGTTGCGCTGCGCTTCACCCGACCTACGGTTCTAAGCGATCAGAACGAAATCTTCGTCTGCAGGGCGATGATGTCCACGCTCGCCTTGTACTCGGCGCTCAGGTTGCCGCGGAAGGCGTCGGCGCCGGTCAGGTTGTCGCTCAGGTTCACCTTGGTCGTGTTGGCGAACACGTGGGTGTAGCCGATGTCCGTCCGGATGTTGTCGGTCAGCTGGTACCCGGCGCCGACCGACAGCCAGTAGCGGTCGCCGTCGGGGATGCGCGGCGTGCGGTACTGGTCCTGGACCGGGGTCTGGTCATAGGCCACGCCGGCGCGCAGCGTCAGCTTCTCGTTCACCTTGTAGGCGGCGCCGAGCGCGAAGAACCACGCGTCGTCCCATTGCTCCTCGGTCAGCGAATCGGTGCGCAGCGGGTTGCTGTAGCGGATCCGCAGCTCCTTGAAGCGCGACCAGTTAGTCCACTGGACGTCGGCCATGACCGCGAAGTCGCTGGTGACCTCGTGGTAGGCGCCGAATCCGATGATGTCCGGGGTCGTCACCTTCGCCTTCACGAAGGAATTGGCGAAGCTGGCGCGCATCGCCGGAACGGCCGGCACGCCTTCGAACTTCGCGTCGCCTTCCAGCTCGTGCGAGATCGAGGAGCGGTAGGACAGGCCGAAGCGGGTGCCCTTGGCCGGCTCGTACAGAAGGCCGGCGGTGGCGCCGAAGCCCCAGTCGCTTCCCTTCACCTCACCCATGCCGTCGCGCGATCCCGGCAGGACCGCAGCACCGGTCGAGGCGAGGATCGAGCCGAAGTCCACGGCCTGGCTGAGGCGCGCCTTTGCGTACTGGAACTGGATGCCGCCGGCGACGGTCAGGTCGGGCAGCAGCTTGTAGGAGACGGTCGGCGTGATGTTCAGCGTCTGGAGGCTGGAATGTATGCCGTGGTAGCGGCCGACCCAGTTCTCCGGATAATCCGTGGACAGGCCCCAGGGGGCGGTGACGGCCAGCCCGACCTTCACGTCCGGCGACACGGTGTAGGCGAAATAGGCCGACGGCAGCGCCGCGTCCACGCCGATGTCGTCCGAATTGGACGTCCCGCTGATGCGCCCGCCGCCCAGCCGTGCCGCGCGCGTGCCCACGGCGTTGGTCGTCTTGGCCGACGGGAAGATCCCCGACAGGACACCGACCGCCTCGTTCCCGTTCACGGCGCCCAGGGCGGCCGGGTTGAAGAAGAGGGCGGTCGCGTCGCCCATGGCGTTCGCGGTCACACCGGCGAAGGAGGTTCCCTGGCCGGACGCGCTCTGCTCCTTGAGCAGGTAACCGGAGGCCATACCCGGCAGCGGGGCCGAGACGACGGCGGCGGCCGCGGCGGCCAGCAGATACGCCTTTGGAGTATTCTTGGGCAATTGTTTCTCCCCCGAATTGTTGTTAACGCAATGATACACAAATTGACGTTAACGTAAAGCCCCGGCGCTGTCTGGCGATCGGCGAACGATGTATGCCACCGACGGTTTATGGATTCCAAGCGAAAGCCCTCGCCGTGCGACATAAGCCGTAAGATGATCCGGGGAGGGGAATAAGATTACCCGCCCGTCGTCCGGAACGACCGTGACACCCGGGCTCGCCCGGTGTTTGCGTGGGCATGCAGGGAACGGCAGCGTTGGTGCTTTGGTTCGCCCTCATCCTCGTCGGGATCGGGGCGATGCAATGGGGATCGCAGCGGGTCTGCGCCCTGCTTGGCGAGTTGCGCAAGCATTGGGGAATCGCGGAAACCGGCGGGGGCGCGCTCCTCGGCCTGGCGACCGCCAGCCCGGAGATTTCGGTCAACATCGCCAGCGTGGCGCTGGGCTGGCCGGACATTGGGCTGGGCACGGCGCTCGGCTCGAACGTGCCGGCGCTGCCGCTGATCTTCGTCATCTCCTACGTCTCGACCCGCTGGCACCGCCGCCGCGCGGTGGCGGAGCACCGTCAGAACCCCGACTCGGCGCCGCCGCCCCCCATGCCCCAGGTGAAGGAGCAGGCGGTGTGGCTCCAGATGCTGCCCTACCTGTTCGTGGTGGCGCTCCTGGCGGCGCTGACGCTGACGCCGGGATGGGAGGGGTTGCAGCCGCTGGACGGCCTCATCCTGGCGCTCGTCTGCGCCGCCTACATGGTGCGGGCGCTCCGGGCGCCGGGGGAGCGGGTGCCCTGCCAGTCGCCGGGGCGCAAGACGCTGGCGGCGCTGCCGGGCTTCGCGGCGATCGCGGCGGGCGCGCTGGTCGCGGTCCTGGCCTCCCGCCAGCTCAACCAGGCGCTGGGCATCTCGGACCTCGTCGGCGGCCTGTTCATCACCGGCTTCCTGTGCGCCCTGCCGGAAAGCTTCAGCGCGTGGCGGCTGTCGCGGTCGGGCCGGGCGACGTCCGCGGTGTCGGCGGCGGTGGCCGACGGCATCTATTCCCTGACGCTCGCCATGCTGCCGCTGGCGATCGTCGGCGCCGCCGTGGGGAACGTGGGGCTCTACGCCCTGAACCTGGGGTTCCTCGGCGCCGTGCTTCTCGGCTACATGGCGCTGAACCGGCGCGTCGTGGTGGGGGAGGCGCGGAGCAGCCTGCTGACCCCGGCGCGGGTCGGCGTCTTCGCGGCCGGTTACTGCGCCTATGTGGTGGTGGCCGTGCGGCTGATCGCCTGACGCTGACCGGTCAGGCGAACCAAGCGACCAAGGCGCCGATGGCGGCGCGGATGTAGCCCTGCTCGTCGGTCCAGACCAGCTTCGCCGTGATGGCGAGGGAAGCGACGACCAGCATCGGCCGCACGATGGCCGCGCCGTTGCGGATGACCATCTGCGCGCCGAGCTGTGCGCCCAGCGACTGCCCCACGCCCATCAGCAGGCCGGCGGCCCAGACGATGTGCCCGCCCATCAGGAAGAACAGCAGCGCCGCGATGTTGCTGGTGAAGTTCAGCACCTTCGTGTGCGCCGTCGCCTTGCGCAGGTTGAAGCCCAGCAGCGAGACGAAGGCGATGGCGAAGAAGGTGCCGGTGCCCGGCCCGAAGAAGCCGTCGTAGAAGCCGATCCCCGTCCCGGCGAGCAGGGCGAAGGCGCGCTCCCCGATGCGCTGCTGCGCGTCGATGTCGCCGGCCTTGGGCGTGACCATCAGCCAGATGGCGATGCCGACCAGCAGGACCGGGATGACGTTGCGCAGGAAGCCGGGGTCGAGCATCTGCACGACGATGGCGCCGAGCGCCGATCCCGCGAAGGTGCAGGCGATCATCCACACCATCTCGCGCGGCTTCACCGCGCCGCCGCGCGTGAACTTCAGCGCCGCTGAGAAGGACCCGAAGCTCGACTGGACCTTGTTGGTGGCCAGCGACTCGGCGGGCGACAGCCCCGCCCACAGCAAGGCGGGCAGGGTCAGCAGGCCGCCGCCGCCGGCGATGGCGTCCACGAAGCCGGCGAGCAGGCCGACGCCGAACAGCAGGCCCAGCGTGTCGAAGGCCAGGCCATGGAAGGAGAGCAGGTCCATATCGTCGCGTTCAGTCGGCCGAGGCCTCGGCGATGGCCGTGTTGAAGGCCTTCACGCCCGCGCCGGGGCCGCCCGGGTGATGCCACACGGCGCTGACCACCGCCAGGAAATCCGCCCCCGCCTTGACCAGCGGGCCGCAATTCTCCGGCGTGATGCCGCCGATGGCGACGCAGGGGACCTCCATCAGCTCCGACCACCAGCGCAGCAGCTCCGGCTCGGCCTTGTACTCGGCCTCCTTGGTGGAGGTCGGGAAGAAGGCGCCGAAGGCGACGTAGTCCGCCCCGGCCTCGCCGGCTTCCATGGCCAGGTGGCGGCTGTCGTGGCAGGTCACGCCAACGATGGCGTCCCGACCGAGGATCTTGCGCGCCTGATCGTAGGGCGTGTCCTTCTGCCCCACATGCACGCCGTCGCAGCCGGTCTCGCGCGCCAGCTGGGGATGGTCGTTCAGGATGAAGGCGACCCCGCGGTCCTGGGCGATGGGACGCAGCGCGTCGCAGGCCCGGCGGATGGCGTCGTCGGAACAGTCCTTCAGGCGCAGTTGCACGCAGGCGACGTCGCCGGCGTCCAGCGCCTCCGCCAGCAACGGCGCGAACGCCGCCGGCTCCAGGGCCGGCGGCGTCACGAGGTAGAGCCGACAGGTCGGTTCGTTACCTTGGGGCAACCTTTACTCCTTGCCCTGGTAGATCTTCATGATCCGGTCCAGCAGCTTCAGGGCCTCCTCGCGCGGACGCTGGAAGGCGTTGCGGCCGATGATCGAGCCGTTGCCGCCGCCGTCGCGGATGGCGCGGGCGTCCTCGAACACCGCATCCTCACCCTTGGTGGCGCCGCCCGAGAAGACCACGATGCGGCGGCCGTTGAAGGCGCACTGCATGATGTGGCGGACGCGGTCGGCCTGGGTGGCGATCTGGATGCCCTTGGACTCGTAGATCTTCTTGGCTTCCGCCTGCTCCAGATGGGCCGACGGCAGCTTGACCTTGATGATGTGGGCGCCGAGCAGGGCGGCCATGTGGGCGGCGTAGCCGATCACGTCCATGGCCAGCTCGCCGTCCTTGGACACGTTGCCGCCGCGCGGGTAGGACCACAGCACGGTCGGAAGGCCGACCGACTTGGCCTCCTTCGACAGCTCGCGGATCTCCTCGTACTGGTTGTACATGGAGTCGGAGCCCGGGTAGATCGTGAAGCCGATGGCCGACGCGCCGATGCGCAGGGCGTCCTGGACCGAGGCGGTCACGGCCTGGTCGGCGTCTTCCTTCTGGCGCGACAGGCTGTTGGCGCTGTTCATCTTCAGGATCAGCGGGATCGAGCCGGCGAAGGTCGACGCGCCGGCCTCCAGCGAACCGAGCGGAGCGGCGTAGGCGTTGCAGCCCGCGTCGATGGCCAGCTGGTAATGGTAATGCGGGTCGTAGCCCGGCTCGTTCGGCGCAAAGCTGCGCGCCGGGCCGTGCTCGAAGCCCTGGTCCACCGGAAGGATCACCAGCTTACCGGTGCCGCCCAGCTTGCCTTCCATGAGAATGCGGGCGAGGTTGGCCTTCACGCCCGGATTGTCGCTCTCGTAGTTCGCAAGAATTTCTTTAACGCGGCGAGTGAGCTTCATGTGGCTCTTCCCCTTGGGGCTTTGTTCGGAAATGCGGCCCTAATAGCCCAGCGCAGCCCCATTTGCAACGTCGGGAGGGGTGTAATGCGGCGTTTCGCGGCAGCAAACGGGCTTATTCGGTCTGTCTAGCCGCTTCGGCCAGGGGCTCGCCGATGTCACGTTCATATGAAGTATACAAACGAAATTCATATCAAACAGTGAAGGTACTCAAGAATAGGCCGTTCGATCTCCGCGACGCTCGGGCGGCGTCACGCGCCGGTGTCTTGCGGGTCCTGCGAAAAGCCGTGCAAAGGCGCGCCGGCGTCCCGGCGCACCTTTGGCCGCGGCAAGCAACCGCCGCTTAGAGGACGGTTTGCACCACGACGTAGAGGCCGTAGCCGACGCCCGCGGCGATGCACCACGCCCCGGCGGCGAGGCCGAACCAAAGGGCGATCAGCTTCACGCCGCGGATCTTTTCGACGTGCGGCTCGGGGAAGGGGATGGCGCGGCTCAACCCGTCCGGGCGCTCGTGGCGCGGGGGATGCTCGTCGAAGCCGGTCTCGGGGCGCAGGGGGGTCGTTGTGGTCATCGGGGTGAGTACCGCTTCATGTCCGTTGGTGTAACAGTACACCACCTTTGATCGGGTTGATTTGGGGAAAAAGCGGTATCCTTTGGTGATAGACAATGGCGCCGAGGGGCGCCGATCACCCCGCGGACGTTTGGCCGGGGCTCCATTTCGCCAGATAGTCCCGGCAGGCCGCGACCGGATCGCGGACCCCGCGAAGGTCGAGCGCCGGGAGCGGTCCGGTGAGCACGGTCGCCCCCGTCCGTCCAGCGATGTCAGCCAGCTTCGCCGCGACCGGCGCCGGGCCGGTGAACAGGATCACGCCGATCCCGGCGGCAAGCGCGCCCTGCGCGTCGCCGGCCCGGTCGGAACAGTCGAGCACGGCGGTGGGCGCTGCCGACGGCCACTCCGCCGCCGCCCGCGCGACCAACTCGCGGAACCACAGGGCCCCGCCATGCGCCGCTCCCGCCGGGGCGCTGACCAGCCGCACCGTCACGCCGAGGTCGGCCGCTGCCGCGCAGGCGGCCCGGGCGTCGTCGAGGCTGTGCACGCGAATCGCGGGCGCCGTCGTTGGGGGCGCCGTCGTTGGGGGCGTTGTCATCCGGGCCATGGTCCTGTTGCGCGTGCGTGAATTGAGGCAGGTCAAACCCCTGCGTCACCGGCGAGGCTATCCTCCCCGCCGAACGCATCCCCTGGGGTCGCCGCCGATGATGGACTATAAGGGCTACAAGGCCCAGATCGACTTCGACAACGACGCCGGCATCTTCGTCGGGGAAGTCATCAACACGCGCGACGGGATCACCTTCACCGGCCGTTCGGTGGACGAGTTGAGGACCGCGTTCCGCAAGGCGGTGGACGACTATCTGGAGATGGCCTGCGACATCGCCGGCAACACCGACCAGCCGCTGTCGGGCAAGCTCGCCATCCGCGTCAACCCGACGCTCCACCGCGCCATCGCCACCTGCGCGGAGCGCGAAGGGAAGAGCGTCGCCGCCTGGGTCGCCGACCGGCTGAGCGAGGCGACCGGCGTGAACGCGGTCAAGGTCGGGGCCGCCAAGATCAGGTAGCGCGGGTTCCCATCACATCCCGATAGAAGGCCTCGATCTCGGCGAGGCGGCCATCCTGGTCGAAGCGGCTGAGATCCGCGTCGTAGCGCGGCCGACGCTGAGCGTGGGCGCCCCGCAGCGCCGCGGCGAGCGCGTCCACATCCTCCAGCGCCACAAGCTCCGCCGGATAGCCGGGCAGCAGCGCCATCGCCCCCTGCGACCGCGTCGCCACGATGGGCGCCCCGGCGTCCAGCGCCTCCAGGAACACCAACCCGAAGGGCTCGTCCCGCGACGGCGAGACGAACAGGTCGAAGGCCTGGAAGAGGTCACGCGCGTCGCCGCGGAACCCGGTGAAGTGGACGTTGGCCGGCGCCATGCTTTCCAGGGCCGCGCGCTCCGGCCCGTCGCCGACGACCACCAGCCGGGCGTCGGGCAGGGCGGCGCGCCGGAAGGCCTCGATCAGCAGGTCGCAGCCCTTGGCCCGGATCAGGTGGCCGACGAATCCGATCAGGAAGGCGGTGCCGCCGCCCAGCGCCTGCCGCTCCCGCGCGACGTCGTCCGGGGCGAGGCGCGGCTGCGGCCGGTACCACAGGTCGATGCGCGCCGTGTGCCCGCGGTAGTCGGCGGAGACGCCCGTCCGCTGCCAGTCCGTCGTGCAGATCAGCCCGTCCACGCGCCTGTAGCTGTCGTGGCGGTAGTCGAGGTGGATGGTGGAGACCACCGGCACCCGGCCGGCGACCCGCGGCAGCAGGCGGCTGGCCCGCCCGCCATGCGCGTGGACGACGTCGGGGCGGAAGCGCCGGACCGTGCTCCAGGCCTGCCAAGTCCAGAAGGGTCGCCGCAGGGTCGCGACGCGGACGGCCGGGTCCAGCCAGTCCCGGATGGACACGCCGTTCCCGTCGGCGCAGTCCCGGCGCAGGAGCAGAAGCACCTCGTGCCGCCGCGCCTGGGCGTTCGCCAGTTCCGCCACATGCCGCTCAGCGCCGCGAAAGCCCTTGGACAGGATGGTTTGCAGGATTCTCATGAAGCTCCGCCGCGCCCGTGCCGCCATTCCCAGCGGTTGTAATCCGTTCGTGTGCGACAACAAAGAAAAAGGCGCCCCGTTTCCGGAGCGCCTTTTCCGTGACCGAAGCGGTGTGGCTTACTTCGCGTTCGCCATGGCGACGGCGGTGTCGCTCATGCGGTTGGAGAAGCCCCACTCGTTGTCGTACCAGGTCATGATGCGGACGAAGTTGCCGTCGATGACCTTGGTCTCGTTCAGCGCGAAGATCGAGCTGTGCGGGTCGTGGTTGAAGTCGGTGGAGACCAGATCCTCGGTGTAGGCGCCGAGGATGCCCTTCAGCGGGCCGTTGGCGGCGTCGCTGATGGCCTTGGTGATCTCCTCGACGGAGGTCGCGCGCTTGGCGGTGAACTTGAAGTCCACGACCGAGACGTTCGGGGTCGGCACGCGCATGGCGGTGCCGTCCAGCTTGCCCTTCAGCTCCGGCAGCACCTTGCCGACGGCCTTGGCGGCGCCGGTGGAGGTCGGGATCATGTTCAGGGCCGCGGCGCGGGCGCGGTGCAGGTCCTTGTGGTTGGTGTCCACGATCCGCTGGTCACCCGTGTAGGAGTGGATCGTGGTCATGAAGCCCTTCTCGATGCCGATCAGGTTGTGCAGCACGAAGGCCACCGGGGCGAGGCAGTTCGTGGTGCACGACGCGTTCGACACGATGCGGTGCTCGGCCTTCAGCTGGTCGTGGTTGACCCCATAGACGACGGTGATGTCCTCGTCGGTCGCCGGGGCGGAGATCAGAACCTTCTCGGCACCCGCCTCCAGGTGCTTGGCGGCGTCGGCGCGCTTGGTGAAGATGCCCGAGCATTCCATGGCGATCTGGACGCCCAGATCCTTCCACGGCAGCTTGGCCGGGTCACGCTCCTGCACGACCTTGATCGAGTGGCCGTTCACGATCAGCTCACCCTCGCGGGTCTCGATGGTGCCGGGGAAGCGGCCGTGGACGCTGTCGTACTTCAGCAGGTGGGCGTTGGCCTTGAGATCGGCGAGGTCGTTGATCGCCACGACCTCGACGTCCTTGCGGCCGCTCTCGTAAATGGCCCGCAGGACCAGACGGCCAATGCGGCCAAACCCGTTGATCGCAACCCGAACAGCCATTGTATTCCTCCAGTCTGGCTTTCCCCGACCCCGGGCGTTCGGCCCGGGGCGGCAACTCTCCGCCCCCGGGCCAGCGGCCCCGGGGCGCTGATCCGATAACGGTCGGTCTTTTTACAGGCGCGCCTTCGCGGCGGCGACCACAGCCTCGGCGGTAATGCCGAAGTGCTTGTAAAGCTCCTGATAGGGTGCCGACTCGCCGAAGCCCGTCATGCCGACGAAGGCCGTGCCCGTGGCGCCCGGATAGCCGAGCCAGCGGTCCCAGCCCTGGCGGACGGCCGCCTCGACCGCGACGCGCACGCCGCTGCCCAGCACCGACGCCTTGTAGCCGTCGTCCTGCGCCTCGAACAGCTCGAAGCTCGGCAGCGACACGACGGCGGTGCCGACGCCCTCGGCCTGGAGCGCCTTGCGGGCCTCCATCGCCAGCGACACCTCCGACCCGGTGGCGAGCAGCGTCACCTTGCGCTCACCCTCGGCCTCGGCCATCACATAGCCGCCGCGGGCGGAGCGGTTCTCCTCCGTGTGCGCGGTGCGCAGCGTCGGCACGTTCTGGCGGGTCAGCGCCAGGACCGACGGGCCGTTCACCCGCTCCAGCGCGATCTGCCAGCACTCCGCGGTCTCCACGGCGTCGGCCGGGCGCAGGGTCAGCAGGTTCGGGATGGCGCGCAGGGCGGCCAGATGCTCCACCGGCTGGTGGGTCGGGCCGTCCTCGCCGAGGCCGATCGAGTCGTGGGTCATCACGAAGATCGAGCGCTGCTTCATCAGCGCGGCCAGGCGGATCGACGGGCGGCAGTAGTCGGCGAACTGCATGAAGGTGCCGCCGTAGGGGATGACGCCGCCGTGCAGCGCCATGCCGTTCATGACGGTCGCCATGCCGTGCTCGCGCACGCCGTAGCGGACGTAGCGGCCGTGGAAGTCGCCGCGGCCCTTCACGTCGGCCGTGTTCTTGGCCTTCGTGTTGTTGGACGGGGTCAGGTCGGCGGAGCCGCCGATCATCTCCGGCACGCCCGGAACCAGCACATCGAGCGCGTTGCCCGATGCGACGCGGGTCGCCCAGCTCGGCTTCTCCTCCGACACCTTCTTCTTGAAGGCGGAGACCAGCTCGCTGAGGCCGGCCGGCACGCCGCGGCCGACGGCGGCCTCGAAGGCCTTGCGGGCCGAGTCGTCGAGGCTGGCGAGGCGCTTCTCCCAGGCGGCGAAGGCGGCGTCGGCGCGGGAACCCGCGGCGCGCCAGGCGTCCAGCACGTCGGTCGGGACGACGAAGGGCTCATGCGGCCAGCCAAGGTTCTCGCGGGTCGCGGCGACCTCGTCGGCGCCCAGCGGCGAGCCGTGGCAGCCGTGGGTGTTCGCCTTGTTCGGGGCGCCCTTGCCGATGATGGTGCGGCAGGCGATCAGCGTCGGCTTGTCGGTGCTGGCCCGCGCGGTCTCGATCGCCTTGGCCACCGCCTCCGGATCGTGGCCGTCCACGGAGATCGTGTTCCAGCCGTAGGAGCGGAAACGGGCCGGCGTGTCGTCGGTGAAGCTGAGGTCGGTCGAGCCGTCGATGGAGATGTGGTTGTCGTCCCACAGCACGATCAGGCGGTTCAGCCCCAGGTGGCCGGCCAGCGAGCAGGCCTCGTGGCTGACGCCCTCCATCAGGTCGCCGTCCGACGCGATGACGTAGGTGTAGTGGTCGACCAGGTCGTCGCCGAAGCGGGCGTTGGTGATGCGCTCCGCCAGCGCGAAGCCGACGGCGGTGGACACGCCCTGGCCCAGCGGGCCGGTGGTCATCTCGATGCCCAGCGTCGGGTCGACCTCCGGGTGGCCCGGCGTCAGGCTGCCCAGCTGGCGGAAGCGCTTCAGCTCGTCGATGGTCATCCGCTCATAGCCGGTCAGGTAGGCCAGCGAGTAGATGAGCATGGAGCCGTGGCCGGCCGACAGGATGAAGCGGTCGCGGTCGGCCCAGGTCGGGTGCTTCGGGTCGAACTTCAGGAACCGGGTGAACAGGACGGTGGCGACATCGGCCATGCCCATCGGCATGCCGGGGTGGCCGGACTTCGCGGCCTCGACCGCGTCCATGGCGAGCGCGCGGATGGCGTTGGCCATGGTCTGGATGGGGGCGGGCGGGGTGGCGGCGGAAGCAGCGGACATCGGGCAATGTTCCTGAAGACGGGCGCGCGAGCCAGTGGGATTGACGCAAGCGGGGTGGAAGCAACACCGATCGGGCGGGAAACCAGGGTTTCCCGCAGAACGCGCGCACCATGCAGAAGCCTTCCGCCGAGGTCAACATGGGAATGGAGATGGCCCTTTGCCCGGGGCGCATTTCAGGTTGACGGCGCGGTGCAAGCGGCCCAACTCTAATGCACAAGATTTTATGCATGTGCGAAGCAATCGACCGGCCGCCCGCCAGACTTTTGCCCATCGGACTTTCGCCAAGGTTATCCGCCCATGGATTCTCTGAAAGACGCGCTCGCCCGACTTTCCAAGGCCGTCGACCGGCTGGAGCACGCCGCGGCCGCCCGGGAGGAGCGGGTGGCCCGGCGCGAGCAGGACATGGCCGAGGCCCTGCGCGAGGCCCGCACCGAGCAGGCGCGCGCCCAGGAAACGGCGGACAGCGTGTCAAAACGGCTGGAGGCGGCCATCGGCCGGCTCGAAGCGGTGCTGGAGAACTGATCCCATGGCCCAGGTCGATATCGAGGTGAACGGTCGCGCCTACCGCGTCTTCTGCGAGGACGGGCAGGAGGCGCGCCTGCGCGAGCTGGCCGCCTATGTGGACATGCGGCTGAAGCAGGTGACCGGCGGCGGCAAATCCGGGTCGGAAGCGCAGATGCTGCTGCTGACCGCGGTCGTGCTGGCCGACGAGATGCAGGACGTCATGGCCGGGCGCGGCATCGCGCCTGTGACCTCGATCGACGAGGCGGAAGTGGCCGCCGCCGTCGATTGTGTCGCCCAACGCATCGAAGAGGTTGCCGCGCGGCTCGAGCGCGCCTAAGTTAGTGCACGGAAGGTCGCTGCCTGGCTCGTCAGGTCGCAATAATCCCCAGGGCCGATAATCTTAGACTCTCGGGAGCTGTCCCTGTCCGGACCCTGGTCCGGGTACACGGCGCCCACCTGCTCTGCAGGTCATGGAGGATAAGCAATGCCAACGGCCGAGGCGGCACCTTCCACCCTCCCATTTCCCACCGCATTCCCGGCCACGATGACCGACACGCGCGCGATCAAGGACGCCGCCCGAGCCAAGGCGCGCGCCGTGCGCGACGCCATCGCGGACGATCCTCTGCGTCAATCGGCCGCGGCCGTCATCCGGGACCGTGTGCTGGCCGACGTCGACCTCCCCGACGGTCCGGTCGCCGGCTACTGGCCGTTGGGATCGGAACTCGACGTCCGGCCCTTGCTCCTCCATCTTCATGGTCTCGGCCGGCCCATTGCGCTGCCCGTGTCGGGGCCGCGCGGGCAGGCGCTGACCTTCCGCGCCTGGGACCCGGCGCTGCCGCTGGCGGCCGGGCGCTACGGGATCCACGAGCCCGGCGCCGACCGGCCGGAGCTGGTGCCGGCGGTGCTGCTGGTGCCGATGCTGGCCTTCGACCGCACCGGGCACCGGCTCGGCTACGGGGCCGGCTATTACGACCGGACGCTGGACGCCCTGCGGGCGGTCCGCCCGGTCCTGGCCGTCGGGGTGGCCTTCGCCGCGCAGGAGGTGGAGGCGGTGCCCTGCGCCGACCACGACGAGCGGCTGGATTGGATCGTTACGGAGCGCTTCGCGCTCAAGCTTTAAGATTTGGGGCGCGACACGCTCCGCATTTCGCACTGAAGGTTTGGGACGATGCGGCTTTTGTTTCTGGGTGACGTGGTGGGTCGGTCGGGGCGCGACGCGGTGATCGCGCACATGCCGGCCTTGCGGGAGCGTCTGGACCCCGACCTGACGGTGGTCAACGGCGAGAACGCGGCCGGCGGCTTCGGCATCACGGTCAAGATCGCCCAGGACTTCTTCGAGGCCGGTGTGGACGTGGTGACGCTCGGCAACCACAGCTGGGACCAGAAGGAGCTGGTCGCGGCCATCGACCAGCAGCCGCGCATCGTCCGCCCGCTGAACTACCCGGAGGGCACGCCGGGCCGCGGCTTCGTGCTGTTGCAGGCGCGCGGCGGGCGCAAGGTGCTGGTGATGAACGTCATGCTGCGCCTGTTCATGGACGCGCTCGACGATCCCTTCGCCGCGGTCGACCGGGTGCTGCGCGCCCACCGGCTGGGGGCGGGCGGGGTCGACACCATCCTCGTGGACATGCACGGCGAGGCGACCAGCGAGAAGATGATCATGGGCCACTTCTGCGACGGCCGCGCCTCGCTGGTGGTCGGCACCCACAGCCACGTGCCCACGGCCGACCACATGATCCTGCGCGGCGGCACGGCCTACCAGAGCGACGCCGGCATGTGCGGCGACTACGACAGCGCCATCGGAATGAAGAAGGAAGTCGCCATGGCGAAGCTGATCCGCAAGCTTCCCACCGAGCGGCTGAGCCCCGCGGAAGGGGAGGCGACCGTCTGCGGCTGCTACGTCGAAACCGACGACCGCACGGGCCTTGCCACCCGCATGGAACCGTTGCGGCTGGGCGGGCGCCTGAGCCAATCCATGCCGACGCGGAGTTGAGCGCGGGCGCCGTATCGGCTTGTGTCCGCGGCGCAACGGTGGGGCGAGTGCCTTGGGAACGCCGGGGAGGTGCCCCAATCTCGCCATATTGACTTTCTAAATGGGTAGGTGTCGTCTCCGCCGCTCAAGGCGTGCGGTGGCGCACAAGAACTGGTACATGTGTCCCACCGCTTTCCAAGCTGTTTCACTAGACCTTGTATCTTTGATTCCATCTGGGGCTCGTTCGACGCATGGCCGGTCATAGCCAATTCAAGAACATCATGCACCGCAAGGGCGCGCAGGACGCCAAGCGGTCGAAGATCTTCAACAAGCTCGCCCGAGAGATCACCGTGGCGGCCAAGGGCGGCCTGCCCGACCCGGCGGCCAACCCGCGCCTGCGCGCGGCCATCCTCGCGGCCCGCGCGCAGAACATGCCGCGCGACCGCATCGACCGCGCGATCAAGCAGGGCACGCCGGGCGGCGGCGACGACGCGAACTACGAAGAGGTGCGGTACGAGGGCTACGGCCCCGGCGGCGTCGCGCTGATCGTGGAGGCGCTGACCGACAACCGCAACCGCACCGCCTCGGAAGTGCGCTCCGCCTTCACGAAGTACGGCGGCTCGCTGGGTGAGACGAACTCGGTCAGCTTCATGTTCAGCCGCGTCGGCGCGATCTACTACCCGGCCTCGGCCGCGGCGGCCGACGCCGTGTTCGAGGAGGCGCTGGAGGCCGGCGCGGAGGACGTCGCGTCCGACGAGAACGGCCACGAGGTCACCACCACGGTGGAGAACTTCGCCGTCGTGCGCGACGCGCTGGAGGCCAAGTTCGGCGGTGCGGAGAGCGCGCGCCTGACCTGGAAGCCGCTGAACACCGTCGCCCCGTCGGAGGACGCCGCCGCCAGCCTGCTGAAGCTGCTGGACGTGCTGGAGGACAACGACGACGTCCAGACCGTCGAAGGCAACTTCGACATCTCCGACGAGCTGATGCAGAAGCTGACGGCCTGATCGCCGGCTCGAAGAAGCGGAGGACTGTGGAGTGCTCGGCCAGGCCGGACGGACCGGGGCGGTTCAGCAGCCGCCCGTACGCCTCTTGGGGCTGGACCCCGGCCTGCGGCACACCGGCTGGGGCGTCATCGACGTGGCCGGCAACCGCCTGACGCATGTCGCGGACGGTGCCGTCCATTCCGACGACGGCTGCCCGCTGGCCGAGCGCCTGTGCCAACTCCACGACGCCCTGACCCAGGTGCTGGAGCGCTACCGCCCCGACGAGGCGGCGGTGGAGGAGACCTTCGTGAACACCAACGCGGTCTCCACGCTGAAGCTCGGCCAGGCGCGGGCGGTGGCGCTGCTGGTGCCGGCACAGGCCGGGCTGTCGGTGGCCGAATACGCCAACAACATGGTGAAGAAGGCCGTGGTCGGTCAGGGCCGCGCCGACAAGACGCAGGTCCAGGCCATGGTGCGCCTGCTCCTCCCCGGCTGCGCCATCACCACCCCCGACGCCGCGGACGCCCTGGCCGTGGCAATTTGCCACGCGCATCATCGCGCCAGCTGGCAGATGTGGCGGAAGGGCTCCGGGGTTCAGTCCCTCTCCCCTCTGGGGAGAGGGTGGCCCGAAGGGCCGGGTGAGGGGGCCCGGCACGGCGCGGCGTTCGGCATTCGCGGGGGGGGGGGGGGGGGGCCCCCCCCCCCCCCCCCCCCCGGGGGGGGGGGGGGGGGGGGGGGGGGGGGGGGGCGGCCCCGCGCCGCGCGCGGCGGCCGCCCCCGCGCCCGCCGCCCCCCCCCCCCCCCCCCCCCCCCGCCGCCCGGCCCCCCCCCCCCCCCCCCCCCCCCCCCCCGGCACGGCGCGGCGTTCGGCATTCGCGGGACCCCCTCACCCCAACCCTCTCCCCAGAGGGGAGAGGGAGTGTTTCCGGTCGGCGCTAAGGACAAACCGACACCGCTCCAAACCAACAGGGCTGTGCAGCTTCGACGCGACTCCACTGAGGTGGAGAAGATCATCTGGCAAAAGCTGCGCAACGCGCAGATGGGTGCGAAATTCCGCCGTCAGGAGCCCATTGTCGGGTTCATCGTGGATTTCGTCGCCCACGACCACCGACTGGTGATCGAACTGGACGGCGGGCAACACGCCGACCAGGCGCAATATGACGAGCGCCGCACACGGATGCTCGAACAGGCCGGATTTCGTGTGCTGCGTTTCTGGAACAACGACGTGAACGATAATCTCGAAGGCGTCCTGGAGACGATTCGCACGGCGCTCTCCACAACCTCCGTCCGGCGCCGCGACCCTCTCCAGCAACAGAGGGATAAGGAGAATTCCCCATGATCGCCAAGCTCACCGGCGTTGTGGATTCGGTCGGGACCGACTGGGTGGTCGTGGACGTCAATGGGGTCGGCTATCAGGCGGCCTGCTCCAACCGGACGCTGTCGCGCATGGCGGCGGGGGAGCGGGTGGCGCTGGTGGTGGAGACCTTCATCCGCGAGGATCGCATCACCCTCTACGGCTTCGCCGACGCGGCGGAGCGCGACTGGTTCCGCATGCTGACGACCATCCAGGGCGTCGGCTCGCGCCTCGCCCTGTCGATCCTCGGCGTGCTGGACCCGGACCAGCTGACGCGCGCCATCGCGTCCCAGGACAAGACGGCGCTGACCCGCGCCGACGGCGTGGGGCCGAAGGTCGCCGCGCGCATCATCAACGAGCTGAAGGACAAGGTCGGCAACCTCGCCCTCGGCGCCTCGGCCGCGACCGCTCCGGCGGGCGGCAAGGCGGCGCCGGCGGGCGCCGGAGCCTCCCCCGACAACATCATCATGGCGGACGCCGTCTCGGCCCTCGTCAACCTCGGCTACGGCCGGTCGGAAGCCTTCGGCGCCGTCGTGGCGGCCGGGCGGAAGCTGGGCGACGCGGCCAACGTGTCGGAGCTGATCCGCCATGGCCTTAAGGAACTGAGCCAATGACGGCCGATACCGAAGGACAGGGCCCCGACCGGCTGGTGCAGCCGGGGCCGGGCGCCGGCGATTCCACCGAATCCTCGATCCGTCCGCTGTCGCTTGCCGAGTTCATCGGGCAGCGGCAGGCGCGCGAGAACCTGTCGATCTTCATCCAGGCCGCGCGATCGCGCGGGGAGGCGCTGGACCATGTCCTGCTGTTCGGCCCGCCGGGCCTCGGCAAGACGACGCTGGCGCAGATCGTCTCGCGCGAGCTGGGCGTCGGCTTCCGCGCCACCTCCGGCCCGGTCATCGCGCGGGCGGGCGACCTCGCGGCTCTGTTGACCAACCTGCAGCCGCACGACGTCCTATTCATCGACGAGATTCACCGCCTCAATCCCGCCGTGGAAGAGGTGCTTTATCCGGCGATGGAGGATTTCCAGCTCGACCTCATCATCGGGGAGGGGCCGTCGGCGCGGTCGATCCGCATCGACCTGCCGCCCTTCACGCTGGTGGGCGCCACCACGCGTTCCGGCCTGATCACGCGCCCCTTGCGCGAGCGCTTCGGCATTCCCGTGCGCCTGCAATTCTACGAACCGGACGAGTTGGAGCTGATCGTGCGCCGCGCCGCCGGCGTGCTGGGCATGGCCATCACGCCGGAAGGCGCGCGGGAGATCGCCAACCGGTCCCGCGGGACGCCGCGCGTGTCCGGCCGGCTGCTGCGCCGCGTGCGCGACTTCGCCGCGGTGGCCGGCGTGCCGGAGGTGGACGCCCGCATCGCCGACGCCGCCCTGACCCGGCTGGAGGTCGACCGGCTGGGCCTGGACAGCATGGACCGGCGCTACCTCGGCATCATCGCCGGCAACTACAACGGCGGCCCGGTCGGCGTGGAGACGCTGGGCGCCGCGCTCGGCGAGCAGCGCGACGTGCTGGAGGAGGTGGTGGAGCCCTACCTGATCCAGCAAGGCTTCCTGCAGCGCACCCCGCGCGGACGCATGCTGACCGACCAGGGCTTCCGCTACCTGGGGCTCAACCCGCCGTCCGCGCCGACGCGGCAGTTCGACCTGCTCGACCGGCTTTCCGATTCTGGGGCCGGTTCCGGGGCCGATCCGGAGGATGACGACGATGTCTGATTCCCTGGATAAGGAGTCCGCAAATCTGTCGGGCTGGTTTGACGAGAACGCGCAGCACCGCCTTCCCCTGCGGGTCTACTACGAGGACACGGACGCTGGCGGACTGGTGTATCACGCCAACTACCTCCGCTTCTTCGAACGGGCGCGGACCGAGATGCTGCGCCTGACGGGATTCACCAACGCCGGACTGACCGCCAGCGACGGTGTGTCATTTGCGGTACGACGGGTGGAGATCGATTTTGTCGCTCCCGCCAAGCTCGAGGATACGCTTGAAGTGGTGACGCGAATCACCGATACCGGCGGGGCTTCCTTCGCAGTTGCACAAATCGCCCGCCGCGACGGCCGCGACCTCGCGCGGGCGCAGGTGCAATTGGCGACGATCAACCGGGCCGGACGACCCGCGCGCCTACCGGCGCCGGTCCGCGAGGCGCTCATTAATTTGTGCACAAGGCAGAAGCGAGACTGACAGCGATGGATCTTAACTCCGCCCAGGTGGTCGGGGCCGCGGCGAAGGCCCACGACATCACGATGTGGGGCCTGTTCTGGCAGGCCGACCTGATCGTCAAGTCCGTGATGCTCATGCTGTTGGTCGCCTCGGTGTGGTGCTGGGCCATCATCATCGAGAAGCTGATGCGCATCCGCCGGCTGAACGCCCAGGCGGACGCCTTCGAGGAGAGCTTCTGGTCCGGCGGCTCGCTGGACGCGCTGTACGACCGCATCGGCCAGTCGCCGTCCGACCCGATGTCGGCGACCTTCGCCGCCGGCATGCGCGAATGGCGGCACGCCGCCGACCGCGGCATCGGCAGCATGAAGGGCTCGCTCCAGCAGCGGGTGGAGCGCGTGATGTCGGTGACCATCGGCCGCGAGATGATGCGCGCCGAACGCTACATGACCTTCCTCGCCTCGGTGGGCTCGACGGCCCCCTTCATCGGCCTGTTCGGCACGGTGTGGGGCATCATGAACTCCTTCACCTCGATCGCCTCCTCGGGCAACACCAGCCTCGCCGTCGTGGCGCCGGGCATCGCGGAGGCGCTGTTCGCCACCGCCATGGGCCTGCTGGCCGCCATCCCCGCCGTCATCTCCTACAACAAGTTCACCACCGACCTCGGCCGCTATGCCGACCGGCTGGAGACCTTCTCGGGCGAGTTCTCGGCGATCCTGTCGCGGCACCTCGAGGAGCGGGGGGCCGCCTGAGATGGGAGCCCAGCTCGCAGGCAAGGGCGGTCACGGGCGCGGCAAGCGCCGCGGCTACCGCGCGATGGCCGAAATCAACATGACGCCCTTCATCGACGTCATGCTGGTGCTGCTGATCGTCTTCATGGTGGCAGCACCGCTGCTGACCGTCGGCGTGCCCGTCGACCTGCCGAAGACCAACGCGGCGCCGCTGGAGGCGCAGAAGGATCCGCTGTTCGTCACCGTGCAGTCGGACGGCCGCGTCTACGTCCAGGAAACGGCGGTGGAGATGGGCAACATGGTCGCCCTGCTGATCGCCGTCACCAACAACAACCCCGAAGCCCGCATCCTGGTGCGCGGCGACGCCAAGATCGCCTACGGCAAGATGCTGGAGGTGATGGGCACCATGAGCGCCGCCGGCTTCAAGAAGGTCGGCCTGGTCGCAGAGATGCCCAACGGCCCGACCGCGGCCGGTCCGCGCGTCGGCGGGGCGAAGCGCTGAGTCCAAGGCGAAACCCATGCGCAAATTCCTGATCGCCTCGGCAACGCTGCACGTCGCGCTGATCGCGCTGATCGTGCTCGGCATGCCGCCCAGCGATCGCAAGCTGGAGATCCCGGAGTCCATCCCGATCGAGATCGTGGACATGGGCGAGGTGACTCAGGCCGCGCGCGTCGACAAGGGCGAGCCCAAGCCGCAGGCGCCGAAGCCGCCGGTGCCGGAGGCGAAGCCGACTCCGCCGGCCCCGCCGCCGCCGGAAGCCGCGTCGGAACCGCCGCCCCCGCCGCCCAAGCCCGAACCGAAGGTCCCGGAGCCGCCGAAGGTCGCTCAGGTGCCGCCGCCCCCGCGCGAGCCGACGCCGCCGCCCAAGCCGACTCCGCCCCCGCCGCCGCCCGATCCGGAACCGACTCCGACCCCGAAGCCGCCCGAGCCGCCGAAGCCGGAACCCAAGCCGGAGCCGCCCAAGCCGCAGCCTCCGAAACCGGAACCGCCCAAGCCCGAGCCGCCCAAGCCGGAACCGCCGAAGCCTGAGCCGGCCAAGCCCGAAACGCCCAAGGCCGAGCCGAAGAAGCCGCAGAAGGCGCCGGAGAAGGAAACCGCGAAGGCCGACCCGCTGCAGGACCTGCTGAAGAACGTTCAGAAGAACGCTCCGAAGGCGGCGCCGTCCGACAGCAAGGCCGACGCCAAGCCGACCCAGCACGCCGCCGCTCCGTCGGCGCCGGCCGGGGCCGCCAAGGCGGTGAACGGACCCGACAAGCCGTTCAAGCCGTCGGGCCGCGCCATCGACGGCATCCGCGGTGCGGTGAGCAAGAACTGGAACTTCGATCCGGGCCGCAAGGACGCCGGAAACATGCAGGTGGAGATCATCGTCGAGCTGGGCCGCGACGGCAGCGTGCTGAACGCCACGATCAACGAGAAGTACCGGTCCCGCTACATGTCGGACGCCGCCTTCCGTGCATCGGCCGACGCGGCGCTGCGCGCGGTGAAGCGGGCCAGCCCGCTGCCGATCAACGAGTTCTCCGGCGACTTCACGCCCGCCAAGTACGAAGAGTGGCGTTACTTCGTGTTCAATTTCGACCCGAGGGATATGTTCTGACCATGACGATGAAGACGAGGCTACTGCTGAAGGTTGCCGGCTGCACCGGCGCCCTGCTGCTCGCCCTCGGCGTCGCGGGGCCTGCCCCGGCGCTCGCCGAGGTGCGGATCGACATCACCAAGGGCGTGGTCGAGCCGTTGCCGATCGCCATCACCAGCTTCGCCGGCTCCGGCGGACGCGAGGCGCAGATGGGTTCGGACATCTCCAAGGTGGTCTCGGCCGACCTGGAGCGGTCGGGCCTGTTCCGGCCGCTCGACCCCAAGGGCTTCCTGCAGACGCCCGACCAGCTCCGCTCCGGCGAGCCGCGCTACCAGGATTGGCGCGCCGTCGGCGCCCAGGCGCTGGTCGCCGGCAACACCACCGCCATGGGCGACGGCCGCATGAAGGTGGACTTCCGCCTGTGGGACGTGGCCGGCGGCCAGTACATGCAGGGCCTCAGCTACACCGCCACGGCGGACAGCTGGCGCCGCATCGCCCACATCGTCGCCGACGCCATCTACAAGCGTCTGACCGGCGAGGAGGGCTATTTCGACACGCGCATCGTCTATGTGGCCGAATCCGGCCCGGCGAACGCGCGCAAGAAGCAGCTGGCGATCATGGACCAGGACGGTGAGAACCATCAGTTCCTGACCGACGGCCAGACGCTGGTGCTGACCCCGCGCTTCTCGCCGACGGCGCAGGAAATCACGTACATGTCGTACTTCAACAAGAAGCCGCGCGTGTACCTGTTCAACATCGACACCGGCCGCCAGGAGGTCCTCGGCGACTTCCCCGGCATGACCTTCGCCCCGCGCTTCTCGCCGGACGGCAACAAGGTCATCATGAGCATGGCGCAGAACGGCAACACCGACATCTACGCCCTGGACCTGCGCACCCGCCGCCAGACCCAGCTGACCGATTCGCCGGGCATCGACACCGGCCCCAGCTTCTCGCCGGACGGCCAGCGCGTCGTCTTCGAGTCGGACCGCGGCGGCAGCCAGCAGCTCTACGTCATGAACGCGGACGGCTCGGGCACGAAGCGCCTGACCTTCGGCGAGGGCCGCTACGGCACGCCGGTGTGGTCGCCGCGCGGTGACCTGATCGCGTTCACGCGCCAGCGCGGGGGCAGCTTTGCCCTGGGCGTGGTCCGCCCCGACGGCACGGGCGAGCGCATCCTGACCGAGTCGTTCCACGTGGAAGGCCCGACCTGGGCGCCGAACGGCCGCGTGATCAGCTTCTTCCGCGACGTGCCCTCGGGCGACGGCCGCGGGCGCAGCGCGAAGCTCTACACCATCGACGTGACCGGCGCGAACGAGCGGCGTGTGATCACTCCGCTGGATGGCTCCGACCCCGCATGGTCGCCCTTGATTCCCTAGTGGGTTAGCCCTATTTTGCGCGCGCAAGATCGACGCTTAAGACGAAGGTCGGCAGTTTGACGTTTGTCGGGGTCTGGCAAACGTCGGCGTCGCTCGCTCACCACCAGTCCGGCCAAAACATCGAGTGTCGCTTAGGGGGTCATTAGACATGCGTATCAAGTATCTGAGCCTCATCGCCGCCGTCGCGCTGGTCGCCGCTTGCGAATCCGCTCCGAAGGACGCGAACACCGGCGCCAACACCGGCGCCAACCAGACCAGCTCGATCCGTCCGGGCTCGCAGGAAGACCTGGTCGTCAACGTCGGCGACCGCGTCTTCTTCGGCTTCGACCGTTACGACCTCGCTCCGGAGGCTCGCGCCACCCTGGACCGCCAGGCTTCGTGGCTGAAGCAGTACCCGAACGTCACCGTGACCATCGAGGGTCATGCTGACGAGCGCGGCACCCGCGAGTACAACCTCGCCCTGGGTGAGCGTCGCGCCAACTCCGTGAAGAACTACCTGGTCGCCGGCGGCATCAACCCGTCGCGCGTCAAGGTCATCTCCTACGGCAAGGAGAAGCCGGCCGTCCTCGGTTCGAACGAGGCCGCCTGGGCCCAGAACCGCCGTGGCGTGACCGTCGTCGACTAACGACGGCGCCCGTCCGGGTTCCTGAGAACGCCGCTCCGGAGCGATCCGGGGCGGCGTTTTCGTTTTCCGGAACATATATGCAGACAAGTCGATTTGACCCGTGCCCTGCACCCATGTAGTTTACACGGGCTCCATGGATGGATGGGAGAGCGTGATGCGTGCCGTCTATGATGCCACCGCTCGAAAGCAGACTGTCAGCGTAACATTGAACAGCGATCTTTACGCCAAGGCTAAAGAGGCTGGAGTCAACGTATCCCGAGCGGTTGAAACAGCTCTGGCCGCTGAATTGGAACGACGGATCAAAGAGAAAATTCGCGCGGAGATTGCGCAGGATATCAAGGCGCTGGACGATTTTTCGGCGATTCACGGCTCCTTTGCCGACATGACTCGGGAGTATCTCAGCACTCTGGACGGCGATGAGACAGTTTAGCGTTTTCGCGAACCCGATCCCGCAGGCTCGCCGGGCTTTTCCCTTGGTCGCCGTGCTTCAGGCGGACATCGCCGACACGGGTGCCGAACGCATGATCGCACCCCTGGCGCGGGCGCAGGAGGTTCCGGGAATTGCCGGCCGCTTGGCACCTGTTCTCCGGGTTGGTGATACGGATTACGTGCTGGCCGTCCCGAGGATGACCACCATTCCCACCCGTTTGTTGGGGGAGCCCGTCGCCAGCATCGCGGCCCACCGCGACACGATCACGGCGGCGCTCGATTACCTGTTCCAAGGGATCTGAAACGCGCCCATTGTAAATTGCGCAGCACACGCGGGTGATGCCCAAAATCACCACCGTGCATGGCGTGCCGAGTTCTGGTACACAGCCGCCTTAGTTTCGCCCGCTTGCCCCGGCACGATTTTTCCCGCCACCAGCCCCACGCCAATCGCCCAACGACGGCCCGCGCCGCCCGGACAGGACCTTTCCGCATGACCAAGACCTCCTCCTTCGCCGCGCTGCTGCTTGGCGGCCTGCTGTGCAGCGGCTCCGTGTACGCCCAGACCGCTTCGATGCAGGACCGCCTCGAACGGCTGGAGTCGGGCGTGGCGGCGCTCGGGCAGCAGGGCGGCCGGGTCGAGGTGGCGCAGGCCTACCCGCGGACCAACAGCTGGAACCAGACGGCCCAGTCCGCGGAGATGTCGCCGTCGCTGGCCGCCGACTTCGAGGTCCGTCTCCAGAAGCTGGAGCGCGCCATGTCGGAGCTGACCGGCCGCTATGAGGAGGCGACCTACCAGGTCTCGCAGCTCAAGGACCGGCTGGAACGTATCAACAGCGACATCGACTTCCGTCTGAAGGATCTGGAGACGAAGGGCTCCGGCGGGGCCAGCGACCCGTTCGGCGGGCCGAAGCCCAGCGCCGCCGCCCCCGCCGGCAAGGGGCCGGAGAAGGTCGTGGACAAGGCGCCGGAGAAGCCGGCCGACAAGCCGACGCAGACCGCCTCGGTCGCCCCGCTGCCGGCCAACGCCAGCCCGGACAAGCAGTACGAGCACGCCTTCGAGCTGCTGCGCCAGTCCGACTACGACAAGGCGGAGAAGGCCTTCAGCGACTTCCTGGCGAAGAACAAGGGCCACCAGCTGGCCGGCAACGCCCAGTATTGGCTGGGCGAGACCTACTACGTCCGCAACAAGTTCCAGGACGCCGCCGTGGCCTTCGCCGAGGGCGTGCAGAAATACCCGAAGAACTCCAAGGCGGCGGACAACCTGCTGAAGCTCGGCATGTCGCTGGAGCAGCTGAACCAAAAGAAGGACGCCTGCACGGCCTTCAACCAGCTGATCAACAAGTTCCCCGAGGCCTCGGCCAGCGTGAAGCGCCGCGCCGACACGGAACGCCGCCGCATCAACTGCCCCAGCTGATCCAGTTCAAGACCTGACCCTTTGCCCGCCGCGAGAGACCCTTCCCCCGTAACCCTGGACGAGTTCGCCGCCCGCATGGCGCGGCTCGGCGGGTTCGAGTCGGCCCCGCGGCTGGCGGTCGGCGTGTCGGGCGGGGCGGACAGCCTGGCGCTCGCGCTTCTCGCCCACGACTGGGCGCGTGGGCAGGGCGGGTCCGTCCTTGGCCTGACCGTGGACCACGGGCTCCGCCCGGAGTCGGCGGATGAGGCCGCACGGGTCGGTCACTGGCTCGCGTCCCGTGGCATCGCCCACGCCGTGCTCCGCTGGGAGGGCGACAAGCCCAAGACCGGCATCCAGGCCGCCGCGCGCGCCGCGCGCCACCAGCTGCTCGCCGAACGCTGCCGCGCCGAGGGCATCCTGCATCTGGCGCTCGCCCACCATCGCGACGACCAGGCGGAAACGGTGCTGCTGCGCCTCGCCCGTGGGTCCGGGGTCGACGGGCTGGCCGGCATGGCGCCGGTCCGCGCCGCGGGTCCCGTCCGGGTGATCCGGCCTCTGCTCGATCTGCCGCACGACCGACTGGTCGCCACCTGCCGCGCCCAGGGGCAGGACTGGATCGAGGACCCGTCCAACCGCAACCCGGCCTTCGCCCGCGCCCGCCTGCGCGCCGCCACGGATGCGCTGTCGGCCGAGGGGCTGGACGCGGAGCGGCTGGCCGACACCGCCCGCCGCGCCGCCCGCGCCCGCGCGGCGCTGGAGGCGGGCGCCGCGTCCCTGCTGGCCGGCGCTGCGGCGATCTATCCGGAGGGCTGGATCCGGCTCGATCCCCGGCCGCTGCTGGAGGCGCCGGAGGAGCTTGGCCTGCGCGCGCTCGTCCGCTGCCTGCTGGTGGTCGGCGGCGCCCCTTATCCGCCCAAGGCTGAGGCGGTCGAGCGTCTGTTCGCCGAGGTGATGCGCGGGCTGGAGGTCGGGCGGACGCTCGGCGGCTGCCGCATCCTTCCCCGGCGCGAGCAGTTGGTGATCGCGCGCGAGCCCGCCGCGGCGACGGAGCGGTCGGCGATCCGGCCGGGTGAAACCCTCTGGTGGGACCGGCGCTTCACCGTCCGGCTGAGGCCGGAAGGGGAGGGGGCTTTCACCGTCGCGCGCCTCGGCGACGAGGGGTGGGCGCTCGCCCTGGCGCTGGACCCCGAGTCGGACGCATTCGGGCTTCCCCAACCGGCGCGCGCGTCCTTGCCCGCGCTGTGGGACGCACACGGCCTTGCCGCCGTGCCCGGTCTTGGAATTTTCCGTAAGGAATCAAGCGTTTCGGCGGAGGTGTTCTTCACCCCGCCCGTGCCGTTGGCGGGGCCAGCTTTTCCGGTTGTTTCGGCGGGGGGCGGCATTATTTAATCTGGGAACGTGCCCGTAAGACCGGGGAATGCGTCCGCCACGGCGCAGGCTCCGGCGCTGGGTTCGCAGAAAGGCTTTCGACGTGAACAATTTCGGCAAGAATCTCGCGCTCTGGATCATCATCGGGCTGCTTCTTGTGGCCCTGTTCAACCTGTTCCAGAGCTCCTCCACGCGCAGCCCGCAGACGACGGTTCCGTTCAGCGAGCTTCTCGCCGAAGTGGACCGCGGCCAGGTGGCCGACGTCACCATCAAAGGAAACCAGGTCTCCGGCCACTTCACCGACGGCCGGTCCTTCAGCACCTACGTCCCGCCCGAAGCCGGGCTGGTCGAGCGGCTGACGCAGAAGAACGTGCGCATCAGCGCCGTGCCCGACGACAGCAACGTGCCGTCGCTGTTCTCGGTCCTGCTGTCCTGGTTCCCGATGCTGCTGCTGATCGGCGTCTGGATCTTCTTCATGCGTCAGATGCAGTCGGGCGGCGGCAAGGCGATGGGCTTCGGCAAGTCGCGGGCGCGCCTGCTGACGGAGAAGGTCGGCCGGGTCACCTTCGACGACGTCGCCGGCATCGACGAGGCCAAGCAGGAACTGGCGGAGATCGTCGAGTTCCTGAAGGACCCGCAGAAGTTCCAGCGTCTGGGCGGCAAGATCCCGAAGGGCGTGCTGCTCGTCGGCCCCCCGGGCACGGGTAAGACCCTGACCGCGCGCGCCGTGGCGGGCGAGGCCAACGTGCCCTTCTTCACCATCTCCGGCTCCGACTTCGTGGAAATGTTCGTCGGCGTGGGCGCGTCGCGCGTCCGCGACATGTTCGAGCAGGGCAAGAAGAACGCTCCCTGTATCATCTTCATCGACGAGATCGACGCGGTCGGCCGCCATCGCGGCGCCGGCCTGGGCGGCGGCAACGACGAGCGCGAGCAGACCCTGAACCAGCTGCTGGTCGAGATGGACGGCTTCGAGGCGAACGAGGGCGTCATCCTCATCGCCGCGACCAACCGTCCGGACGTGCTCGACCCCGCGCTGCTGCGTCCGGGCCGCTTCGACCGTCAGGTTGTCGTGCCGAACCCCGACGTTCTGGGCCGCGAGAAGATCCTGAAGGTCCACATGCGCAAGGTGCCGCTGGCGCCGGACGTGGACGCCAAGGTCATCGCGCGCGGCACCCCGGGCTTCTCGGGCGCCGACCTCGCCAACCTGGTGAACGAGGCAGCACTCCTGGCCGCGCGCATCGGCAAGCGCGTCGTCGGCATGGCCGAGTTCGAGGCCGCCAAGGACAAGGTCATGATGGGCGCGGAGCGCCGCTCCATGGTCATGACCGAGGAAGAGAAGAAGCTGACCGCCTACCACGAGGCCGGCCACGCCATCGTCGCCATCCACCAGCCGGACAGCGACCCGGTGCACAAGGCCACCATCATCCCCCGCGGCCGCGCGCTGGGCATGGTGATGCGCCTGCCGGAAGGCGACCGCATCTCGCTGTCCCAGGCCAAGCTGCACGCCGACCTGCGCGTCGCCATGGGTGGCCGCATCGCGGAAGAGCTGATCTTCGGCAAGGAGCGTGTGACGACGGGTGCCTCGGGCGACATCAAGATGGCGACGGACATGTCCCGCCGCATGGTCACCGAGTGGGGCATGAGCGAAAAGCTCGGCCCGCTGCTGTACGGCGAGCCGACGCAGGAGGTCTTCCTCGGCCACTCCGTCACCCAGCACAAGAACATGTCCGACGCCACCGCCCGCACGGTGGACGAGGAAATCCGCCGCATCGTCGACGAGGCCTACGCCGAGGCGCGGCGCATCCTGACGGAAAACATCGACCAGCTGCACACGCTGGCCAAGGGCCTGCTGGAGTACGAGACGCTGAGCGGCGAGGACATCTCCCGCCTGCTGCGCGGCGAGCCGCTGATCCGCGGCGACGAGCGCGAGAGCAGCTTCGCCCCGCCGAAGCAGCCGACCTCGACCGGCCGCCGCGCGTCGGTGCCGACCACCGGCACCAAGGAAAGCGGCGGCATGGATCCGGAGCCCCAGGGCACCTGATCCACCGGCACCGGAGCCAATCCAGCGAACTTACGGCCAGGGAACTTACGGACAGCCGGCGCCCTTCGGGGCGCCGGTTTTCTTTTGGCCGACTTTTCTTTTGCCCGGCAGGTCATTCCACAGGCTCGTGCCGCGCCCGTTCCAGCGCGTCCGACAGCTCCAGCGGGCCGTAGGGCTTGGGCAGCAACACCACGCCCACGTCATCCATCCGCAGGGCCTCGTCCTCACAGCCGGTGGCGAGCACGACCAGCAGACCGGTGCGGCGGCGCGCCTCTTGGGCGAGCGACAGTCCATCCCGTCCGGGCAGGCGCAAGTCCGTCAGCAGCACATCCACGGCGTCCAGCCGGTCCAGCATGGTCAGCGCCTCCTCGGCGCTCCCCGCTTCGCCGACGACCTCCGCGCCGATCTCGTCCAGCATCTGCACGGTGGACATGCGGACCAGAAGATCGTCTTCCACCACCAGCACGCGGAGCGCCGTGCGCCCCGCCGCAGGAGCGGGCGCAAGCGCGGCCCGTATGGCGCGGGCCAGCGCGTCGCTCCGGTACGGCTTGGGCAGGAGCGGGTAGGGAAGCGACTCCGGCGGATCCGCGTCCGGCGGGCGGGCCGGATAGCCCGAGGTCAGGAGCACGCGCAGTCCCGGCACGAGGCCGCGCGCGGCGTGGGCGAGGCCGACGCCGCCGAGCCCCTTCGGCATCACCACGTCGGTGAACAGCAGGTCCACCCGCGCCGCCGCCGCCAACATCGCGAGCGCCGCCAACCCGTCGCCGGCGACCAGCACCTGGTAGCCCAGCCCCTCCAGCGTCTCCACGGCCATGGCGCGGACGTCGGCGTCGTCCTCGACCACCAGGATCGTTTCGCCGCGTCCCCGCAGGCCGGCGGCGGCGTCCGCCGGATTGGTCCCGGCGGGGGCGCCGACGTCACCGGTGCAGGGGCCGGTGCAGGGAAGCCACAGCTCCACGGCCGTGCCTCGCCCGACGGCACTGTCCACCCGCACCTGCCCGCCGGACTGGCGGACGAATCCGTAGACCTGGCTCAGCCCCAGGCCCGATCCCTTGCCGACGTCCTTGGTGGTGAAGAAGGGATCGAACACGCTGGGCAGAACGTCCGGCGGGATCCCGGTTCCGGTGTCGCGCACGCTCACCACCGCGTAGCGGCCCGGTGGCAAGTCGGCCGGTGCGCTCTGGGGCGCGCCCGGATCGCGCAAGGATTGGCCCCATGTCGTGCCCCAGGTGGCGATGGTGATGCTGCCGCCGGCCGGCGTGGCGTCCCGGGCGTTGACGACAAGGTTCAGCAGGGCGGCTTCGAACTGCGTCGCGTCGATGCGGCAGTGGTCATGGCCGGCGCCCAATGAGAAGCGCACCTCGACGGCCTCGCCGACCGCCCGCCGGATGAGTGACTCCTCCTCGCGGACCAGCCGGTCGATGTCGACCACCTCCGGCCGCAGGGGCTGCCGGCGCGCGAAGGCCAGCAGCTGCCGGGTCAGGCGTTCGCCGCGCTCCGCGGCGGCCAGGGCGGCGGCGCTGAGATTGCGGACGCGGTCCGGCGCGCCCTCGGTGCGGGCGATCATGTCCAGGTTGCCGACGATGACGGTCAGCAGGTTGTTGAAATCGTGGGCGACGCCGCCGGTCAGCTGCCCCACGGCTTCCAGGCGCTGCATCCGCGCCAGGGCGCCCTCCGCCCGCTCCCGCTCGCCGATTTCCGCCAGCAGGCGGCGGTTGGAGTCCTCCAGCGCCCGGGTGCCTTCGCCGACCAGGCGTTCCAGCTCGACCGTCGTCCGCCTCCGCTCCGCCGCATCGGCCTCGGCGCGGGCGCGCAGGGCTTCCTCGTCGTCGCGCAGGCGCGCGAAGGCGACGCGCAGCCGGTGCGCGACGAGCACCATCAACAGGCAGGACAGGCTGAACAGGGCGAGGTTCGCGGCGTCCGGTGCGCCGGGCGCCGGGCCGTCCACCGGGGGCGTCGACATCACCGTTGCGGGCAGCAGATAGGTCCAGGCGAGCAGCGCGCTGGCCGCCCAGGCGGTCAGGCCGGCGGCCCCACCCCCGACCAAAGCCGCGACCAGCACCGCGGGAAACAGCGTCACGAAGGGGACGATGCCGGTGACGAAGGGCTCCAGCGCCAGGCGCGCCCCGGCGGCAAGGGCGACGAGGCCGAGCGCAATCCCGTGTGCGGCCGCCGGTGCGAGGCGAAGCGTGATCAGCCGGTCGAGCCATCGCGCCTGCACGTCCATGGCCAGCGCTCCATCCAGCAGCGAGTCCCAGGCGGCGTATCCGGGGCGGCGAGCATGCTAGCGGGATTGCGGCGGCGCAGCCAACGCTTCGGAAAGCGATCCACCATCGGACGTGCGCCTTTCGGCGAGTCGGCCGTGATGTCCGCGAAGCAACGATGAGGAGGAGGGAGGATGGTGCTGCCAGAGAGGATTGAACTCTCGACCTCTCCCTTACCAAGGGAGTGCTCTACCACTGAGCTACGGCAGCGCCGGGACGGTGTCAGGGGCCGCCGTCACTGTGCGGCCCGCCGTCGAAGTGGCGCGGGTTATGCCACAGCCTTCCGGCCGATGCAAGCGGCGATGAACCTACGGCATGAGAAAAAATCAGGCCTTTGCCCCGGCCGGATTTTGGCTGGCCGGATGGACATCGCCGACCGGCGGCAGCACCGCCTCGGCGCGGAAGTCGGGCACGATGTTGGACAGGATGGTCAGCACCCGCTCCGCGTCGCCGCCGCGCGCGGCCGTTTCCAGCTCGCCCAGCGCCCGGTTGATCAGCGCGTAGTCGATCACGCGGGGGGAGGCGAGGAAGACGCCGTCGGCCTCCGTGCGCGTCGGGGCCTCGGCCGCGGTCAGGATCTCTTCGAACAGCTTCTCGCCGGGGCGCAGGCCGGTGAACTCGATGCGGATGTCCACGCCCGGCCGGTAGCCGGCCAGCCGGATCATCTGGCGGGCGAGGTCGACGATCTTCACCGGCTCACCCATGTCCAGCACCAGCAGCTTGCCGCGGTCCTGGCCGCGCGCCACACCATGGGCAGAGGCCTGGAGCACCAGCTCCACCGCCTCGCGCACGGTCATGAAATAGCGGCGCATGTCCGGGTGCGTGACGGTCAGCGGGCCGCCCTTGGCCAGCTGGCGGGTGAACAGCGGCACCACCGACCCGCTCGACCCCAGCACGTTGCCGAAGCGCACGGTCATGTAGCGGGTCGCCGTCTCCGTCCCGTCGCGCGGCGGCAGGACGTCCAGCGCCTGGCAATAGCATTCGGCGAAGCGCTTGGTGGCGCCCATGATGCTGGTCGGGCGGATCGCCTTGTCGGTGGAGATCAGCACCATCGCCTGACAGCCGCTGGTACGCGCCGCGTCGGCCACGTTGCGCGTGCCGATCACGTTGGTCAGCGCGCCCTCGCACGGGTTGGCCTCCACCAGCGGGACGTGCTTCAGGGCGGCGGCGTGGAACACCATGGCCGGGCGCCGGGACTGGAACAGGCGGAAAATGCGGTCGCGGTCGCGCACGTCGGCGATCACCGCGTGCAGGTCCAGGCCGGGGAAGCGCTCCCGCACCTCCATCTCGATGGCGTAGAGGTTGAACTCGCCGGCATCGACGAGGATCAGCGACTCCGGCTGGAGCGCGGCGATCTGCCGCACCAGCTCGCTGCCGATGGTGCCGCCGGCCCCGGTCACCACCACCCGGCGGCCGGTGACGAGGCTGGCGATCGCGCCGCGGTCCAGCACGGCCTGCGGGCGGCCGAGCAGATCCTCCAGCGCGATCGGGCGCACCTCGATCTTGCCCTCGCCCAGCGCCGACTTGAACTCGGTCAGGCTCGGCAGGCGCGACAGGGCGAGGCCCAGGGCCTCCGCCTGGTCCAGCAACTCGCGCAGGACGGCGCCGGAGATCTCGGTCTGGCCCTTGGTGACGATCAGCCGCTGCGGGCGGTCGCCGCGCCGGTCCAGATCCTCCACCACGCGGGGCAGGTCGTCGGGACCGCCCAGCACCGGCACGCCGCGCACGGCGTGGCCGACGCGCCGGCCCTTGTCGTCCAGCATGCCGACGACCCGGTAGGAAGCACCGGCGTTCTGGTCGAGCGAGCGGATGAACAGCTCCGCCGCGTCGCCGACGCCCAGCAGCAGCACCGGAATGCGCGGCACGCCCGCCACATGGTCGCGCAGGCCCAACCGGCGGTCCTTCAGCAGGCGGTAGGCGAAGCGCGGGCCGCCCAGCAGCACGATCTGCACAAACCACAGGATCACCGGGAGGGAGCGCGGCAGCGCCTCCAGCCGGGTCAGCAGGAACATGACGGCGACGAAGCTCAGCACCACCACCGACACGGCGCGGATCAGCTGCAACAGGTCCGGCACGGATGCGTACCGCCAGATGCCCCGGTACAGGCCGGACAGGCGGAACACCACGGCGGCGATCAGCACCAGGATCGGCAGCCCGTTGATCAGCGCGTCCTGGTAATAATCGAACGCCAGCCCGCCGACGCGGAGGTACAAGGCCACCACCAGGGCGATGGCGGTCATGACCAGATCGTGCAGGTAGATGATCAACGCCCGCGGGGACGGAATGCGCATTCTCGAAACCTTGACTTTCGTACGCTGAACGGCGGCGACGATAATGCCGGTGTTTTTAGCCGATCAGCCGCGCAAAGCTTTGAACCATTCGGCGGTCAGGCGCAAGCCGTACGCCGGATAATAGGGCGGGCGCCAGTTCAGTGCGCGCCGGATGGCGCCGTCGTCGACCACCAGCGTGCCGGCGATGCGGTCCAGCACCGCGTCCTTGCGGGCCAGCCGCGCCCCGCGCTCCAGCCAGGACGGCGGGACGGGCAGCAGCCTTGCCGGCTTGCCCAGCGCGTCGGCGATGGCGCGCACCAGCTCCGGCGTGGACATCGGCCGCCCGTCATGCACCAGGAAGCGCCCGCCCGCGGCCTGGGTGTTGGTCAGGCATTCCAGGATCGCGTCGGCGAGGTTGCCGACGAAGATCAGGCTGCGCCGGTTCTCCAGCCCGCCCAGCGGCAGCGGGATGCCCAGGTTCACGGCCTGGAGCAGCCGGCGGAAGTTGCCGCCCACGCCCGGCCCGTAGACCAGCGGCGGGCGGATCACCACCACCTCCAGCCCGGTGCGGGTGGAGATCTCGGCCAGCGCGCGCTCCGCCTCCAGCTTGGAGATGCCATAGGGGGAATGCGGGTCGGGCGTGGTCTCCTCGCTCAGCGGCTCCGGCCGGCTCTCGTCGGCCAGCGCCTTGACGCTGCTGAGGTAGACGAGGCGCTTCACCCCGGCAACCGCCGCCGCCTCGGCCAGCACGCGCGTGCCCGCCGTGTTCACCTTGCGGAAGGCGGCCAGCGGGTCGGTCGCCCTGTCGCGCATGACGTGGACGCGGGCGGCCAGATGCACGACGGCGTCCATGCCCTCCAGCGCGCCGCCCCAGGCGGTCGCCGGCCCGATCTCCCCGACCGCGACGACGTCCTCCACACCGGGAACGACGGCGCCCGGCACGACGGCGCCCGGCGTGCGCACCACGGCGCGGACGCTGTGGCCGCGGTCCAGCAGCAGCGGGATCAGCGTCTGCGCGACGAAGCCCGTGGCTCCCGTGACGAGGATCCGCATCAGGCGGCCGCCCGCATGGGGCGCGCCAGCAGCGCCAGCAGCAGCACGATGGCCGCCGCCCCCGCCGGAAGCACCGTCCAGCCGCTCGCCGGGCCCAGCAGCACCGACACGACCGCCAGCGTCAGCAGCGCCGCGTTCAGCGCCAGCACCAGCCGCACGACCTGGGCGTGGCTGCGCCCGCGCTGCGTGGCCTTCTGGTAGAAATGCTCGCGGTGCGCCTGCCACACCTTCTTGCCCTCCACCAGCCGCCGCAGCAGCGTGACGGTCGCGTCGGCCAGGAAATAGGCCGGCACCAGCAGCGCCGCCGCCCACAGGCCCGACGCCGCCACGGCCAGCAGCAGCCAGCCGAGCGTGAAGCCCAGCGGCACGCTGCCCACGTCGCCCATGAAGAGCTTGGCCGGATGCCAGTTCCACACCAGGAAACCCATCGCCGCCCCCGCCGCCGCCAGACCGTACAGCCCGTAGGCCGGGTCGAGCCCGCCGACCGCGCCGACCAGCGCCAGCCCGGCGCCGATGGTCGCGGCCTCGCTGCCGGCCAGCCCGTCGATGCCGTCCATGAAGTTGAAGAGGTTGACGAACCACAGCCAGCCCACGGCGGCGACCAGCCGGTCGGCCCACAGCGGCAACAGCCCCTGGAAGACCAGCCCGTCGGCGGGCAGGGCGGTCAGCCCGGCGGCCACGGCGGCGATCTGCGCCAGGAAGCGTGGCGCCGGCCCCAGGCCGCGCCGGTCGTCCATCCAGGACACCGCCATCAGCGCCGCCGCCCCGATCAGGATCGGCAGGACCCGCAGGCCGCCGTCGGTGGTCAGCGCGACCAGCGCCCAGGCCGGCAGCAGGGTCAGCATCACGCCCCAGCCGCCGCCACGCGGCGTCGGGATGGAGTGGCTGGAGCGGTCGTTGGGGTGATCCAGGATCGCACGCCGCCGCAGATAGGCGAGCACCCGCCCGGTCAGCAGCCAGGAGGCGACGAACGTGCCGAGGATGGCCAAAAGGAGCATGGGCAGGCTGCTCATGATACCTCGGCGACCGGGTTGGTCATCGGGAACGCGGCACCCATCAGGCGCCGGTACAGCTCCACCGTCTTCGCGCCGACGCGGTCCGACGCCATGTCGGATTCGACCATGCGCCGGCTGGCCGCGCCGAAGCGCGCGCGCATCGCGGCGTCGCGGACCAGCACCTCCAGCGCGTCGGCCAGCGCCGCCGGGTCGTCGGGCGGGACCAGCAGCGCGTTCTCCCCGGCGTGGGCGACCTCGCGGCAGCCCGGCACGTCGGTGGCGACGATGGCGCGGCCGCAGGCGGCGGCCTCCAGCAGGCTCTTCGGCAGGCCCTCGCGGCGCGAGGCGAGCACGGCGACGTGGCAGCGCGCCCAGACCTCCCGCACGTCCGTGATGTGGCCCGGCAGTTCGACGCCGGGCAGGGCGGACCATCGCTCAAGCTCGGCCTGCGTCACCGACGTCGGGTTCTCCGGGTCGGGCGTCCCGGCCAGGATCAGGTTCACATCCAGCCCCTTGGCCCGCAGCCGCTGCTGCGCCTCCACCAGCGGGCCGACGCCCTTGTCGGCGAGCAGCCGGGCGACGCAGCCGACGGTCACCGGCGGGGCCGGCGGCTCGGGCAGCACTTGGTAATGCATGGTGTCGACGCCGGAACCGCGGATGATGCGCGCCCGTTCGTCCGGCAGAAGGCCGGCGGCGACCAGCATCTTGCGGTCGTCCTCATTCTGCAGCACGGTCACGCTGTTGGGCCGCTTCAGCACGGTGCGCAGCAGCGGCCGCGCCACCGCGCCGGCCACGCGGGATTTCAGCCCGCCCGTGCCGAGGAAGGCGGAGCCCAGGCCGGTCAGCGCGTTCACCACCGCCGGCACGCCGGCCAGCCCGGCGGCGAGCCCGCCCAGCAGAACCGGCTTCATGGCGACGTGGTGCACGATGTCCGGCGCCTCCCGCCGGTACAGCGCGGCGATCTCCGCCACGGCCGACAGGGTGCCGGCCGGGTTGATGCTGCGCCGGCTCCAGGACAGGGGCAGCACGCGGAAGCCCTCGCCAGCGATGCGGTCCCGGTGCTTGTCCACGCGGGTGGCGACGGCGATCTCGAACCCGGCGTCGCGCGCCGCGCGGGCCATGGGCAGCCGGTGGGACCAGAAGTACCAGTCCTCGGTGACCAGGTAGATCAGCTTGGGTTTTGCAGACACGGTACGGTTCTCAGGCAAGGCCGTGATAGCTCTTGTACCAGGCGATGAAGCGCGGCAGGCCCACGTCGATGGCCGTGGTCGGCTCATAGCCCAGGTCGCGGCGGCTCGCCTCGATGTCGGCGGTGGTCTCCGGCACGTCGCCGGCCTGGATCGGCTCCATCGTCTTGACCGCCTTGCGGCCCAGCGATTCCTCGATGATGCCGATGAAGCGCATCAGGTCCTCGGTCCGGTTGTTGCCGAGGTTGTAGACCGCGTGCGGCGCCCCGTTCACGTCCGGCTTGGCCGGCCGGTCCAGCGCGGCCAGCACGCCGGCCGCGATGTCCTCCACGAAGGTGAAGTCGCGCTTCATCCGCCCCTCGTTGAAGACGCGGATCGGCCGGCCCGCCATGATGGCGTCGGCGAACAGGTAGGCGGCCATGTCCGGCCGGCCCCAGGGGCCGTAGACCGTGAAGAAGCGCAGGCCCGTCGCCGGCATCTTGTACAGATGGCAGTAGGCGTAGGTCATCATCTCCGCCGCCTTCTTCGTGGCGGCGTAGATGGACATCGGCGAATCCACCCGGTCTTCGACCGAAAACGGCATCTTCTTGTTGGCGCCATAGACGGAGGAGGTGGAGGCGTAGACGAAATGCCTCAGCTTCGGCATGCGCCGCGCCGCCTCCAGCATCGCGACCTGGCCCGTGACGTTGGCGTCGACGTAGGCGTAGGGGTTCTCCAGCGAATAGCGCACGCCGGCCTGGGCGGCCAGATGCACGACGCCGGTCGCCTCCGCGAAGTCCGGCGCCAGCGCCTCGACGGCGGCGCGGTCGGACACGTCGGCCTTGACGAAGCGGAAGCCGGGCTTGGCCATCAGACGGGCCAGCCGCGCCTCCTTCAGCGCCACCGAATAGTAGTCGTTGAGGTTGTCGAGCCCCAGGACCGTCTCGCCGCGCTCCAGCAGGGCCGCCGCCACGTGCGAGCCGATGAAACCGGCCGCGCCGGTGACCACGATCGTCATATCCACCATCCTTAAACGACGCGCGCGAACATGTGAAAGCGCGCGCCTGTCCATCCGTCTTATGCCCGAGGCCGCGCCACGATGCCAGTCCACAAAAAGGCGCCGCCCGCTTGACAGGGGCTGCGATCACCCGATCTACTGCCGCGATCTTTCACCGTTGCCAGTCTGGACCTCCATGCCGCCCAAGAAGAATCCCGCGAACCTCAACCCGCTTCAGCTCAAGACGCTGACTCTGCTTCAGGAAATCGCCCGCCTGGAGAACACGCCGGCCGAAGGCGAAGAGGGTGCGTTCGTCATCACCGCCCTGCCGCACGCCCACGGCAACCATTTCCACCTGGGCAGCGCGGTGGTCAGCGGCAGCGATGCGACGGGCCTGAACAACGGCGCCGTCTGGACCGCACTGCAGCGTAAGAAGATGCTGGTTCAGGAGCCCGGCCGCGCCATCATCACCGCGGAGGGCATGGCCTACGACACCGGCCTGCGCGACAGCATCCTGCACCGCTCCGACCACTAACAACGAAATAGCCCTTCTCCCCTTGTGGGAGAAGGGTTGGGATGAGGGGGCGTTACCGCCGATAGGCGGGAAAACAGTTTCCGGCCGGCAAAGCCGGCGCCACCCTCACCCCAACCCCTCTCCCATCAAGGGAGAGGGGCTTTGAGATAGAGACGCGCATGTGCGGCATCTGCGGCTTCCTGGCCCTGTCGGAACAGCGGGCCTATGCCGATCCTGAAGCGGCCGGCCTGGAGGCCGTGGCGCGGCGCATGGCCGACACCATCGCCCACCGCGGCCCGGACGGCGACGGCGTCTGGGCCGACGAGGCGGCGGGCATCGCCTTCGGCCACCGGCGCCTCGCCATCGTCGATCTGTCGCCGCTCGGCCGCCAGCCGATGGACTCCGCGGACGGGCGCTGGGTCATCGCCTACAATGGCGAGATCTACAATTTCCAGGACCTCCGCGCCGAGCTGGAAGCCGCCGGCCACAGCTTCCGCGGCCATTCCGACACCGAGGTGCTGCTGGAAGGCTGCGCCGCCTGGGGTGTGGAGCGCACGGTCCGGCGCCTCGTCGGCATCTTCGCCTTCGCCCTGTGGGACCGGCGCGACCGCGTCCTGTACCTCGTCCGCGACCATCTCGGCGTGAAGCCACTCTACTGGGCGCGGATGAACGGGACGCTGCTGTTCGGCTCCCAGCCCAAGGCCTTGCGCGCCCACCAGGCCTTCGCGGCGGAGATCGACCGCGACGCGCTCTCCGCCTACATGCGCTTCAGCTACGTCCCCGCGCCGCACAGCATCTATAGGGGTGTCGCGAAGCTGGAACCCGGCACGATCCTGACGATCCGGCCGGGGCGGGAGCCGGAGCGCACCGTCTATTGGGATGCCGCCGAGGCCGCGCGGGCGGGGATCGCCGACCGGTTGTCCTTGTCCGACAATGAAGCGACCGACGCGCTTGAAGCGCTGCTGAAGGACGCCGTTGGGCGGCAGATGATGGCCGACGTGCCGCTCGGCGCCTTCCTGTCCGGCGGCATCGACAGTTCCACGGTTGTCGCGCTGATGCAGGCGCAGAGCGACCGGCCGGTGCGCAGCTTCACCATCGGCTTCGGCGAGGGCGACTACGACGAGGCCGACCACGCCCGCGCCGTCGCCGCCCACCTCGGCACCGACCATACGGAGCTGCGGGTCGAACCCGCCCACGCGCTGGACATCATCCCCAAGCTGCCGGACTGGTACGACGAGCCCTTCGCCGACAGCTCCCAGATCCCGACGGTCCTGGTGTCGGAAATGACGCGCCGCTCCGTCACCGTGGCCCTGTCGGGCGACGGCGGGGACGAGCTGTTCGCCGGCTACAACCGCTATCTCCGCGCGCCCGCGGTATGGCGCCGCGTGGCTCCGCTGCCGGGCGCGTTGCGCCAGGGGGCGGCCGGGCTGATCCGCGCGGTGAAGCCGCAGGGGTGGGACGCGCTGTTCGGGCTGCTGCCCGCCGCGAACCGCATCCGCCAGCCCGGCGACAAGCTGCACAAGCTGGCCGGCGTGCTGGGCTCCGGCGATCCGGACGCGCTGTACCGGCGCTTGGTCAGCCAATGGGACGACCCCGACGCGCTGGTCCGCGGCGGGCGGGAGCCGCGCGGCCTGCTGTGGGACGACCGGGTGGCCCAGGCCATCCCGGACTTTGTCGAGCGCATGCAGTATCTCGACAGCGTCACCTACATGCCCGACGACATCCTGGCCAAGGTCGACCGCGCCAGCATGGGCGTGTCGCTGGAAGCCCGCGTGCCTCTGCTCGACCACCGAGTGGTGGAGTTCGCCTGGCGCGTGCCGCCGGCCCAGAAGATCCGGGACGGGCAGGGCAAGTGGCTGCTCCGCCAGGTTCTGCACCGCCACGTCCCGCGGGAGTTGGTGGAGCGCCCGAAGTCCGGCTTCGCCGTGCCCATCGACGCGTGGCTGCGCGGCCCCCTGCGCGACTGGGCCGAGGACCTGCTGGACGAGCGCCGCCTGCGCGCCGACGGCTTCTTCGACCCGGCCCCGATCCGCGCCCGCTGGGCCGAGCATCTGGCGGGCACCCGCAACCACCAGCACCCGCTGTGGAACGTCCTGATGTTCCAGGCCTGGCACCAGCGCTGGAGCGCCCCGACCCCCACCGCCGCCCCGCTTGCCGCGAGCGCCGCATGACCACGACCGAAAACGACATCAAGAAGCCCGCCGCCCCGCCGAAAAAGGACGACAAGCAGGAACGCCTCGCCGCTCGCCTGCGCGAGAACCTGCGCAAGCGCAAGGAACAGGCCCGGGGGCGGGAGAAGGACGAGCAGCAAGTCTGACCGCCGAAGCGGCGCATTTGCCGCACGGGTTCCCGCCCCGCTTTCCCGCTATGGTTGCCCCAGCCACAACAAGGGACAATGGCGATGGCGGACGTGACGGCGCAGGGTTCCCAGGCACGCCTGCTCGGCTATGCCTGCATCGTGTCGTCCGCGCTGCTGTTCGGCATCGCCGGGACGGTGGCGAAGATGCTGTTCGTCGCCTCCATGCCGCCGCTGGTCATGATCGCGCTGCGCGCCGTCGTGGCCTCGGCCACGCTGGCCCTGGTCATGCTGGCGCTGCGCAAGCCGATCCGGATCCGCCGGGCCGACGCGCCGTTCCTGCTGGAACTCGGCGTCTGGCTGACACTGGTCAACGTCACCTTCTTCTACGCCATCGCGCTGACCAACGTGGCGCTGGCGCTGATGCTGGAATACACGGCGCCGATGCTGATCGTGGCCGCCGGCGTGGTTCTCGGCACCCACAGGCTCAACCGGCCGGTGGTGCTGATCCTGGCTGGCAACGCGCTCGGCTGCTTCCTGCTGGTCGGCGGCTACGACCCGGCCTTGTGGAGCGGAAACGCGATGGGAGCTATCGTGGGGCTGCTCTGCGCCGTGTCCTTCGCCGCCTACAACGTCCGTTGCGCCGACGGGCACCGGCGGGGGCTGGACAGCTGGTCCATGACCTTCTGGCCCTTCTTCCTATCGGCGCTGTTCTGGCTGGTGGCGACGCCCGCGATCGACTATTCCGCCGTTGAAATGAGCTGGGGGCTGGCCGGCTTCACCCTGTTCGTCGGCGTCTTCGGCACCGTGATCCCCTATTGGTTGTACCTGGAAGGGCTGCGGACCATCGATCCGTTCCCGGCGACGGTGATCGGGATGCTCGACCCGGTCTTCGCTGGGCTAACGGCCTACGCCCTTCTCGGCGAACGCTTCGATCCGCCCCAGGTCGCCGGTATGGCCCTGGTCTGCGCCGTGATCCTGTACCTGAAACGGAACGAAGCCGCGGTTCAGCGGACGGAGCGGGTGTAGGGTAGGGGGGAGTGGCTGCGCTGGGCCCCCACCCAACCCTCCCCCACTTCGCGGGGGAGGGCTTTGAGGGACGCGCGGCGGCAGTCCCCTCCCTCGCCGAAGATGGGGGAGGGTTAGGGTGGGGGCCCGGTGCGACAATTTTTACCCCAGCGCCTTCCGCAGCCAAATCTGCGTGTGCCCCGGCGGGTACCCCTCCAGCTCCGCCCACACCTCGTAGCCGAGCTTCTTGTAGAACCCCGGCGCCTGGAAATCGTAGGTGTAGAGCCGCGACCAGCGGCAGTCACGCCGCACCGCCTCCTCCTCGGCCGCCGCCATCAGGCGGGAGCCCAGGCCGGTGCCGCGCTGGCTCTCGTGGACCCACAGGTAGTCCACATACAGCCACTCCCAGTTCGTGTGGCCGGTCAGGCCGCCCAGCAGCGTGCCCTCGGCGTCGCGCGCGGTCACGCTCAGGTCGCGGAGGTCGTAGGGCTTGGTGAACTGTTCGTTGAAGGCGCGCAGCTCCCCGTGGATGTGCTTCACCTCCGCCGGGTCGAGCCGGTCGGCGAGGGAAAGCGTGATGGGCGCTGCGGTGATGGCGTCGGTCATTCAACTTTGTCCTTTTGCGGGGGCTTCCATGCAAAAAGCCCCAATTCCTTCCCTTGAGGATGCCCGCATGCTCCGCTACAACGCCTTGTAGGTTCAACCCCCCTTAGAGACCCGAGGAGACCCCGACGATGGGCATCATGCCGGACACCTGGATCCGCGAGATGGCCGAGACCAAAGGCATGATCGAACCCTTCGTCGAGAAGCAGCAGCGTCAGGGCGTGATCTCCTACGGGCTGTCCTCCTACGGGTACGACGCGCGGGTTGCCGACGAATTCAAGATCTTCACCAACGTGGACAACGCCATCGTCGACCCGAAGGAGTTCGACGACAGCAGCTTCGTCGACCGCAAGGTGGATGTCTGCATCATCCCGCCGAACAGCTTCGCGCTGGCCCGGACGGTGGAGTATTTCCGCATTCCCCGCGACGTGCTGGTGATCTGCCTGGGCAAGAGCACCTACGCGCGCTGCGGCCTGATCGTCAACGTGACGCCGCTGGAGCCCGAATGGGAAGGCCACGTCACGCTGGAGATTTCAAACACGACGCCCCTGCCGGCGAAGGTGTACGCCAACGAAGGCCTCTGCCAGTTCCTGTTCCTCAAGGGGGACAGCGTCTGCGAGACCTCCTACGCGGACAAGTCCGGCAAGTACATGGGCCAAAAGGGAGTGACGCTGCCCCGGTTGTAACCCGCCGGGCCTCGGCCTCAACCACAGTCTCAGACCGGACAAGACAGCTTCATGGACAAGATCCGCATCCGCGGCGGCAAGCCCCTGCACGGTTCCATCACGGTGGGGGGAGCGAAGAACGCAGCCCTGCCGCTGATGACGGCGGCGCTCCTCACCGACGAGACGCTGACGCTCACCAACCTGCCGATCCTCGCGGACATTAACACGCTGTGCAACCTGCTGCTCCAGCACGGCGTGGGGATCCGCCTGGCCGGGGCCGGCGGGGAATGCGCGGGGCGCGAGCTTGAGCTGACCGCGCGCGACGTCACCAACACGACCGCCCCCTACGACCTGGTCCGCAAGATGCGGGCGAGCGTGCTGGTGCTCGGTCCCCTGCTGGCCCGCTGCGGGGAGGCGAAGGTGTCGCTGCCCGGCGGCTGCGCCATCGGCGCGCGTCCGGTGGACCTGCACATCAAGGGCCTGGAGGCCATGGGTGCGGAGATCCGCATCGAGGGCGGCTACATCGTCGCCAAGGCCCCCAAGGGCGGCCTGCGCGGCGCGGAGTACGTCTTCCCCAAGGTCTCCGTCGGCGCGACCGAGAACCTGCTGATGGCCGCCACCCTGGCCCGCGGCACCACGGTCCTGGTCAACGCCGCGCGCGAGCCGGAGGTGACCGACCTCGCCGAATGCCTGGTCGCCATGGGTGCGAAGATCACCGGCCTCGGCACCGACCGCCTGACCATCGAGGGCGTGGACCGGCTGCACGGTGCCCGTCACATGGTCGTGCCCGACCGCATCGAGACCGGCACCTACGCCATGGCCGCGGCCATGACCGGCGGCACGCTGGACATCCTGAACACCCGCCTGGACCTGATCAAGGCGGCGGTGACCGCGCTGGTCCCGGCCGGCGTGGAGTTCACGCCCATCGATAACGGTGTGCGTGTGTCGCGCGCCAACGGCGAGCTGGTCGGCGTCGACGTGATGACCGAACCCTTCCCCGGCTTCCCGACCGATCTCCAGGCCCAGATGATGGCCCTGATGTGCACGGCCAGGGGTGCAGGCATGATCACCGAGACCATATTTGAGAATCGGTTCATGCACGCGCCCGAGCTGACCCGCATGGGAGCCCGCATCACGGTGCACGGTTCGTCCGCCCTCGTCCGGGGTGTGGAGCGTTTGACCGGCGCGCCCGTTATGGCGACGGATCTCCGCGCGTCGGTGTCGCTGGTCCTTGCCGGTCTCGCGGCCGAGGGGGAGACGACGGTCAACCGCGTCTACCACCTCGACCGCGGCTACGAGCGGCTGGAGGAGAAGCTGGCGGCCTGCGGCGCGGACATCGAACGCATCCGGGCGGAAGACGACTGACGCCCTAAACCCGTCGCTGCAACCAAGGGAAGCCCATGACCGCCACGCCGATTAGACTGCGCGCCCAGGACCAGGACGACCTGAAGGTCGTGTCCGCCTGCCTCCAGGACGCCATCGTCCCCATCGGCGACATGTGCTTCCTGCCGGAGGAGCGGCGGTTCGTGCTGGTGGTCAACCGCTTCAAGTGGGAGACCGCCGACCAGCCGCGCCCCGGCCCGGCGGCCGACGACGACGTCCTGATCCCCTTCGAGCGCACCCACTGCGGCGTGCGGGTTGAAGGGGTGACGGGCGTGAAGGTCAAGGACATCGACCTGAAGGACCGCCGCCAGATCCTGGAACTGCTCGCCATCGAGGCGGTGGAGGGCGGCGTGGTGCTGGACTTCGCCGGCGGCGGCTGCATCCGGCTGGACGCGACCAACTGGACCTGCTTCGTGGAAGACCTGGGCGAACCCTGGCCGACCACCTGCAAGCCCTGCCATCCGCTGGAAGAGTAGGCCTGTTGTCCCCTCTCCCCTCTGGGGAGAGGGTTAGGGTGAGGGGGCCCCGCGACTCTGGTACGTCCGGCAAAAGCGCAACCCCCTCACCCCGACCCTCTCCCCAGAGGGGAGAGGGGGATTGGGTTGTAGGTTGGGTGGAGCGTCAGCGAAACCCAACGTCTTGCGCATTGCACAATCGGAGAAACCGCCATGAAGGCGCGCGTTGCGTGGGTTGACGGGAAGATGTTCGTCGGCGAGTCCGGCAGCGGACACGCCGTGGTGATGGACGGCGCGCCGGAGGCGGGCGGGCGCAACCTGGGCATCCGGCCCATGGAGATGCTGCTGATCGGCATGGGCGGCTGCACCAGCTTCGACGTCGTCATGATCCTGGAGAAGGGCCGCCAAGCCATCACCGACTGCGTGGCGGAGATCGAGGCGGAGCGGGCCGAGACCGACCCGAAGGTCTTCACCAAGATCCACGTGCACTTCATCGTCACCGGCCGCGGGCTCGACGCCGGCAAGGTGGAGCGCGCCATCGCCCTGTCAGCGGAGAAATACTGCTCCGCCTCCATCATGCTGGGCGCCACGGCCACCATCACCCACGACTTCGAAATCCGCGAAGCGCCCTAAACGGAACCAGACCGCAACGGAACCAGACCGCAACGGAACCAGAGGGCGGGTCGCGGGTTGGCACAGCACAGGCTGCACAACCCGGGAGACCCGCTCATGGCCCAGCATCGCCCCGTCGTCGTCGTCACCGGAGCGTCGGCCGGGGTCGGGCGGGCGACCGCGCTGGCCTTCGCCCGCGACTGGGGCGCCTCGCTCGGCCTGATCGCCCGCTCGGCCGAGGCGCTGGAGGAGGTGAAGGCGGAGGTGGAACGGCTCGGCGGGCGGGCGCTGGCCATCCCCGCCGACGTGGCCGACGCCGACGCCATGTTCGCCGCCGCCGACGCGGTGGAGCGGACGCTGGGGCCCATCGAGGTGTGGGTCAACAACGCCATGGTCACGGTGTTCGGGCGCGTGCGCGACCTGTCGCCGGAGGAGCTGCGGCGGGTGACGGAGGTGACCTACCTCGGCTCCGCGCACGGCGCCATGGCGGCGCTGCACCACATGCAGAACCGCGATCGCGGGGTGATCGTCCAGGTCGGCTCGGCGCTGGCCTACCGGTCCATCCCGCTCCAGGCCGCCTATTGCGGCGCCAAGAGCGCCATCCGCGGCTTCATCGACAGCCTGCGGACGGAGCTGATCCACGACGGCAGCAACGTGCAGCTGACCATGGTTCAGCTTCCCGCGGTCAACACGCCGCAGTTCGACTGGGCGCGCAGCCACATGCCGCGCCGGGCCAAGCCGGTCGGCACCATCTACGACCCCGACGACATCGGCCGGGCCATCGTGCAGGCCGCGGAGAACCCGAAGCGGGAGCACTGGTTGGGCTTCTCGACGGTGGAGGCGATCCTGGGCACGCACGCCCTGCCGGCCTTCGCCGACCATCAGGTCGCGACCATGGCCTTCGAAGGGCAGGAGACGGACGAGCCGGAGCGGCCCGGCCGGCCGGACAATCTGTTCGATCCGGTGCGCCGCCTGCACCGCACGCACGGCCGTTTCCGCGACCAGGAGCAGCCGCTGGCGCTGACCACCACGGGCATGGCGGCGCGCGGCATCGCCTTGCTCGCCGGGCTGGCGGTGGTCGGCGGGATCGGCTACGCCGCGCGCGCGATGCTGGCTCGGGACCGGGAAGAGGTTACGGAGTGACCAGCTTCAGGCCGACGATGCCGGCCATGATCAGGGCGATGCAGCCCAGCCGGACGGCGTCCGCCGACTCGCCATAGAGCAGGATGCCCAGGATCACCGTGCCGACCGTGCCGACGCCGGTCCACACGGCGTAGGCGGTGCCGAGCGGCAGGCTTTTCAGCGCAAGGCCCAGCAGGCCGAGGCTGGCGGCCATCGCCGCGAGGGTGAGGAGTGTGGGCACAAGGCGGGTGAAGCCGTCGGTCTGCTTCAGGCCGATGGCCCAGCCGACCTCGAACAGGCCGGCGAGGAACAGGATGCCCCAGGCCACGGGGAAACCTCCGGTACCATGGAGGCAGGGTCGTCCCCGCCGGGCTTCCCGTGCCGAAGGGCGGCATCCGGGGGTGAGGTCGTCCTCACGGGAAGACGCCCGCCATATGGGCAGCGTCCGGCGGAGGTCAAGTCCATTCCCTCAGGCCCAATCCCTCAGGCCCATTCCCAGTGGAAGCCGCTGTCCACCTCGCCCAGCACGGCGACCTCGCGGCGCGGGCAGCTGCGGTCGTGCAGCGGCAGGGGCTTGGCGGGGTCGGCGGCCGGGGCTCGCGCCTCCGTCACCCGCGCGATTATCGGCTTTTCGCTCGCGGGGACGAGGACGATCGTTGCGGGCGGGCGGGTCGCGGTGTGGCGGGACATGGCGTGGACCGTGGCTGGGGTGGGCATGCCCCAACGCTACTCGCGCCGGAAACCCGCCGCTGTTGCGCATCCCACAGTTCCGGATGGTTGGCGACGCGGTGCTCCCGTCGCTCCGCGGGCACGCCGGACGGGGATGAGCGCGCGCCGGTGTCATTGTTTCGGCCGGAAAGCCTCAATTTTGAATTCCGAAAAATACATAGGCATGTCCAGTGACTGACTAGCCCGGCCATTTCGTCGCATGGACACAGAAAATGTCTGTAAATACGATACCATGAACGCAAGCATAAAGTGGGGCGATCATGGCTGGAAAGATTACGCCAATCTCCGGCTTTCCGGAACTGCTTCCAGCCGAACAGATCGTCATGCGTGCACAGTGCGCTCGAAACTGAACAGGACGACCGGAGGAAAGTGAACGGTCTGTACGGCAGCATGAACAGCGGAGCGGGTTGAGCAGCCGAGCGG
>NZ_JAGINP010000004.1 GCF_017876155.1 Azospirillum rugosum | reverse complement strand
TGGGCTCGACCACTACGAGGTGCGTTCCTGGACCGGTTGGCACCGGCACATCACTTTGGCGATGCTGGCTCTGGCCTTTCTCACCGTCGTGCGCACGGCGGCTATCGGGGGGAGAGGACCCGGCCGATTTGGCGGCCGAGCTTCTGCCCTTGACCGTGCCGGAAATCCGCCGCCTGCTTCACCGGCTGCTCGCCCCACCACCCCCCGAACACGCCACCGTTATTGCCTGGTCACTCTGGCGAAGACGCCATCAGCAGCGGGCGCGACGCTCCCACTGGGCGCGCCGTACCCAAGCCGATAAAGTCCGGCTGTAGTATTAGGTCGCTGAAGTCGGGCACGTCCTGGCTGCGCGTGAGGTCGGCGAAGACCTGGACGTTCGCCCGCGGCTCCCACAGCAGGCCGATCTTCGGGTTCACACCCGCGTAGGTCTGGCTGGAGTTGCGCCGCGGGTTCCATTTGTCGCTGAACTCCCGCTCGTCGCGCAGAACCTTGGCGCCGGTCATCAGGGCAACGGTCGGCGTCAGAAGCAGCCGGTTCTCCGCGTAGGCCTCGACGTTGCGGGCGTCCTGCCGGTTGTTGGCGGTCTGCGCCCCCCGGCTGCCGGCAATGTTGGCGAATTGCAGCGCCGTGTTGTTGCCGGCGAACGCGCGGGCGCCGAGGACGAGGTCGTCGCGCAGGCCCCCCACCGTGAAGGAGGTCGTGTAGCGCGGCGCCACGCCGTAGGTCCAGCCGTCCTGATCGATGACTTGGAAGATGGGGTGGAACAGTTTCTTGTGGATCGCCCACGTGTCGAGGTCGACCTGCCCGCTGTCGAGCCGGACGGTCGTCCGGTTCGCCACCCGCTCCGTCCAGGTCATGCGCGACTGGTTCCCGGCGATCGCGCTGGGCGCCGCCTTGGTCGGGTTGTTCAGCGCGTCGCTCAGGCTGAGGGCGCCGGGCAACTGTTGGTCGACGATGTAGGCGCCGACGTAGAAGCGCGTCTCCACGTCGGGGTTGAAGCGGTAGCCGACGTTCCCGTTGATCATCTCGCCCTGCTGGCGCGAATGCTGGCGGAAGCCGTCGGCGTGGGTCACCGTTCCGCTGATCAGGAAGTCGGCGTCGCCGAGGTCCCGCGAAACCTGCCCGCTGGCCCGCGCCGTGCCGTAGCTGCCACCCTCCAGCCGCAGGATGTTCGGCGCCACCGCGGTCCGCGCCGTCGGCGTCACGAAGTTGATGGCGCCGCCGAGCGTCGAGGAGCCGTAGGCCAGCCCGTTGCCGCCGCGGAACACCTCGGTGTAGCGCAGGCCCAGCGGGTCGATCTGGTAGAAGTCGCCGCTGCCGTCGGCGAGATTGACCGGGATGCCGTCCTGCAGCACCTCCAGCCCGCGCAGGTGGTACCCGCGGGCGAGACCGGAGCCGCGCACGGACAGCCGGACCTCCTGTCCGTAGCGGCTCTGCACGAAGACGCCGGGCGTGTCCTGGAGGACGTCGCGCAGGTTCCCGGCGTGGCGGCCCTTGTAGGACTCGCTGTCCACGAAGCCGACCGAGCCGGGCGTCCGGTTCAGCTCCTCGCGCGCCTGATCGGCGGTCGGGGCGGTCAGCGAACCGGCGGCCTGCGCGTCGATGGTCAGTGTGTCCAGCGTGATCGGCTTGTCCGACGCGGGCGACGGCCATGGCGACGGCGATGGGGGCGTGGTGGTCTGCGCCAAGGCGGGCGACAGCGCGGTGGTCATCAGGAGGAGGGTGGCGAGCGCGGCGGCGCCGGAGCCAAGCTGTGCGAAGCGAGTCACGAAAGATCTCCCCATGGGCCGGCGATGCCGCCGGCCGGCTTTTCACGTCGATGAGGCGGAAGCGGAAGGAGACGACCCGGTGGAGCGCGGGCGTTGGGGCGGAAGCCGCGCGGCGGACGACGGGGGAGGGGCTGGCGACGCTGTGGCCACCGCGTCGCGCGGCGGCGCGGCCAGCGCTGGCTGATGAAGCGCCGGCGGCGTCTTCGGCGGAACCGGCTGCTGCGGCTTTGGCGGCGGCAGCGGAACCAACGCCGCCACAGCCGGGACTTCGGGAGGCGGAACCTCGGGAATCGGCGGTTCCGGATCGGCCGGCGGTTCTATCGGGGAAACCTCCGCCAGCGTCGGCGGCGGGACGATGGCTTCGCTCATCTCCGGAACAGGAGGAGGCTGCGGCAGCGGCGTGGCCTCAACGGCGCGCGCCTCTTCGACCGGTGGCAGCGAGACGTCGATTCGCAGGACCGGCGGCGTCGGCGGGGGTTGCTCGTGCCACGCCATCAAACCCGCCAGCACCACGGCATGTGCCGAGACCGACAGAACAGGAGCCCAACGGCGGACCATCCCGGCCATGGCTCAGGGCCCCCGGGAAACGGCCGGAGGGGCCGCCAGCCCTTCGGCTATCAGCGAGACCCGGGTGAAGCCGGCCCGGCTCACGTCGCCCATCAACTCCATCATGCGGCCGTAGCTGAGGGACTGGTCGCCAGCTTCCAGCCCGGCTTGGGCATCGGCTTGACACCGATCACCCCCTCCGGCAGGCGGATGCGGACCGCCGTCGTGGCGGCGCCGCCGCAGCCGTGCGGGACGCGGAGGACGGCCTTGCAATAGCTGCCGGCCGGGGCCTCGCGGGTTTCCAGCGAGACGTGCGCCGAGGCGGTGCCGGCCGCAGCGGCCAGGCACAGCAGCCCGGCACCGAGCGCCAGGGCGTGGACGTGTTTCATGGTGGCTCCGACAAGGGATCGGGCGCGGAGATAAGATGCAGCGATCGGATGCAGGGATCAGGCAGGGACGCAGTCGGCGTCCGGCTGTTGACGATTAGACCTGTTCGGTGGCCGGCGGTGCGCGCGGACCGCTGCCGATGAAGAAGAGTTGCGGCGGGCGGATCCCCGGCTGTGCGAGAACCACCGTCGCCGCGTAGCTGACCGGAACGGCAGGGTCGGCCCCGGGGTGGGCCGGCGTTCCGTGCGTGTTCAGCGCAAGGCAGAACGCGCACAGCTCTTCGTGTTGATGCCGGTCGGCCAGTGCCGGCGTGTCCGGCTGTGCCGTGCCTTCATGGTGCTGGTGATGGGCGTGATGGGTATGTTGGACCTGATGGGAAGCCGCCGCTTCGGCTTTCTGCCGGGCGGCGTTGCGGGCCGCCATGGCGAAGTCCGGGACGATGGTCTGCACCAGGATCGCCAGCACCGCCAGCCACCCCGCCCACCGAGCCCATCCCTCGACCGCGCGTGTGCCGGCGCCGCCGGAAGCGGCCCTTTCGACACGGCGGTTGGGGCGGAAGCTGGTCACGGCGTGGGCTGCTCGAAAGCGGTGGATCGTGCTGTCGCCCCTACCGATACGTGCATTCGCGATGCGAGCGTTTGTCCGTGGTCAAGTGTCGGCCGGCCGATTTCGTTTTTACGCGATCATTTTGGCGTTGTCGAGGTTCCGCCCAGTTCGACAGGCCGACCCTTGCAACCGTCCACGGTGCGGCATTCGCCCGAAAACTTGACGTTGCGCACAACACCTCTGTACACGGAACTCCCAAAAGGCCGTTCAAGGAAAGAAAATAGTGGAGATGAAGAGACTTTCTCTCAAACAAGCGCTGGCTCTTGGCGCGTTCGTTTTCCTGCCATTGCAGGCGAATGCCGCCTCGTCGTCCGTCGATGCGCTTGCGGCGAAGCACGCCTCGGCGAATTACAGGGAATTTGTCGAACTTCTGGCGATTCCCAACGACGCTGTTGTTCCCGCCGACATTCAGAAGAACGCCGCATGGCTGGAGCGGGCGTTCCAGAAGCGGGGCTTCCAGACGCGGCAACTGGCGAACAACGGCAAGCCGATGCTGTATGCGGAGTTGCCGGACGCCGATCCCGCCAGGAAGACCGTCCTGTTCTACGCGCACCTGGACGGACAGTCGGTCACCCCGCAGCAGTGGCAGCAGAAGAGCCCCTGGGACGCGGTGCTGAAGCGCAAGAACGCCAAGGGCGAGTGGGAAGCCATCCCGCTTGAGACCCTCTACGGCGACCAGGTCGATCCGGAGTGGCGGCTGTTCGCGCGGTCGTCGTCGGACGACAAGGGGCCGATCATGATGCTGCTGACGGCCATCGACGCCCTGAAGGAGACGGGCCGGAAGACCAGCGTCAACGTCAAGGTCATCCTGGATTCCGAAGAGGAGAAGGGATCGCCCTCGCTGGGCGAGGTCATCCGGCAGAACGCCGACCTGCTGAAGAGCGACGCGTTGCTGGTGCTGGACGGCCCCATGCACCAGACCAACAAGCCGACGCTGGTCTTCGGCAACCGGGGCGTCGCCCTGGCGACCGTGACCGTCTTCGGAGCCAAGCAGGGCCTGCACAGCGGCCATTTCGGCAACTACTCGGCCAACCCGGCCATGCGGCTCGCCCAACTGCTGGCCTCCATGAAGGACGAGAACGGGCGGGTGACCATCCCCGGCTATTATGACTCCGTGAAGATCGACGCGGCCGCGGAAAAGATCATGGCCGCCGTCCCCGACGACGAAACCGCGCTGCGCAAGCGCCTGGGCATCGCGCAGGCCGAAAAGGTCGGCCGGAACTACCAGGAGGCCCTGCAATACCCGTCGCTGAACATCCGGGGCATGGCGGCCGGCGACGTGGGCGCCAAGGCCCGCACGATCATCCCCGAAAGCGCCGTCGCCGAACTCGACCTGCGCACCGTTCCGGAAACGCCGCCGGAGCAGTTGATTGGCCTGCTGAAGAAGCACATCGAGGCGCAAGGCTATCACCTGGTCCAGGGCACCCCGACGGACGAGGAGCGGGCGCAATACGACAAGCTCGCCTCCGTGGCGTCAGAGGAGGTTTCCGCCTCCAGCTCGGCGGCGCGGACCGACATGCAGTCCGCGGTCGGCGAGTGGCTGTACCGCTCCTACAAGGCCACCTACGGCGAAGAGCCGGTGCGCATCCGCATGATGGGCGGCACGGTGCCCACGGGCTCGGCGGTCGAGGCGCTGAAGGTGCCCTTCGTGATCGTCCCGCTGGTCAACGCCGACAACAACCAGCACAGCTATGACGAAAACCTGCGCGTGGGCAACTTCGTGTCGGGCGTGACGGGGCTCATCGGGGTCCTCCAGCAGCCGTTCTGAGCCAACCGTCCCGCAAAGCAACCTTATCTGCTCGGCAAGGCCGGTCCCGGAAGCGGGGCCGGCCTTCAGGACTCCTTCACCTGGACCGCCCCGGTGTGGACGACGTCGGTCCGGGCGAGCTTGCGGTAGACCGCGTCGAAGGTGAAGTCGGCGATGAAGCCGATCAGCACCGCGAACAGCAGCAGCAGGCGCGGCGGATCGCTTGCCGGCGTCGCGCCGGTGCCGAGCATGGCCGGGTTCGCGGCGACTTGGGATACGATGTAGAGCAGCGAGGAGATGAATCCGGCGGCCACCCCCAGCGCCACCCCCCGAACGGTGGATTGGTCGGTTTCGCCGGCCCACAGCGTGCGCACCGTCGCGCCGGCCGCCCCGGCAAAGGCGCCGGCGGACATCAGCAGCGCCTGGAACGAGACCGCACCGACGGCGCTCCACCCCAGGCCGACCGCCAGGACGACCAGGGTGACCAGGACGAGAAGGATGACGCTGACGGACCTTTTCTGAACCTGGAGGTCCAACTCCCGCTTCGCCCGCTGCGCGGCCGCGCGGTCCTTCGCCCGGCGCTCGTGCTGGTCGAGCAGGGCGCGCACGCAGGCCGCGGCGCTGTCGTCGGCCCACTGCGGCCGTCCGAAGAGGTTGCGTTCGTCCTTCGTGACCAGATCCTCGCCGGGCGTGATCGCCCCCCAGACCCGGCTGGCCGCGCCGCCGAAGGTGCCCAGCGCCACCAGCGGCTTGCGTTCCGCCAGCGCCAGATGGCCGGTGATCAGCGTCGCCTGACCGCCGCCGATCAGCAGCACGCCGTCGGCTTCGCGGAGCGATCGGTAATAGGAGATCTCCCATTCCCGATGAGGGTCGGCGTGGAAGTCGAACAGATCCCGATGGTCCTGGCATTCGGGGAACTTGTCCGCCTTGCTCCCCGCCGGGCAGCGGACCTGGATCGCCTTCGGCTCCTTGGCTTCCGCGACGAAGCCGCGCACGACATCCCTCTCGATGAAGTTCTTGCTGGAGTAAACGATGATGCGGCACCCGGCTTTCGCCAACTCGGCGCCGAGCTGCTCCGCCGCCGCACGGGCGGCGTCGCAATCGACCGGCGGATCGTAGTCGCGCTCCGGTTCGGCGCTGCCGGCGATGGCGATGAGCGGTCCAGGCATGGGTGGTCTCTTTGTGGGGAGGGAATGTCGTCGGTCAGGTGCGGGGGATGTTGGGCGGGGTTATGGGTCGGGGTGGTCGCGCATCTTCCGGAGGACCAACTCGAGGTTTTCCTGAGTTGTCTGAGTGCGCGGATGCTGGTCACCGTACGCCGATCGAAAAATTCTCAGTGCGCGCTTCAATTGCCGCTCAGCGCCGACCAGATCACCCAGGCCCAATAGCACAATGCTTAAATTGTTGACGCGAGTCGCTAGATTCGGGTGTTCATGACCATAGACCTTCTCGCTAATGCTTATAGCGCGATCAATGTGTACCTTAGCGCTAACCAGATCACCCAAGTCACGCAGCACAAGGCCGAGATTGCTTAAACGAATCGCCACATTCGAATGGTCAGGGCCGTACGTCTTCTCGTCGATACGCAGGGCGCGTTCATAATTTTCCTTAGCACCGACTAAATCACCCAAGTCATGCAGCACAATACCAAGATTGCTGACGCGAATGGCGGCATTTGGATGATTAGGCCCATCGGTTTTCTCGCCAATTTTTATGGCGCGCTCAAAACTTTCTTTAGCGCCGGCCAGATCACCCAAATCCCGCAGCACAAGGCCGAGATTGTTAATGTCGGTCGCGACCTCCGGATTGTCGGAGCCTAGGGCTTTCTCGTCGATCCGCAAAGCGCGCTCGTAGAGTGCTCTAGCACCGGCCAGATCGCCCAACCCCCGCAGCACGCCACCGAGATTGTTGAGGCGACTCGCCATTATTGGGCGATCAGAACCGTCGGTTTTCTCGCAGATGCGGAGGGCCCGCTCGAGCTGTGCTCGGGCGGCGTCGAACTCCGCTCGCCCACTCTGATACAAACCAACCTGGTTGAGCAGAGTACCGATCTGACCCATAGCCAACCCGCGAATTTCTACCCAGTGTGCTGCCTGCAGAGCATGGGACACGAGCCGGGCGCAGGTCGGCCACGTCTCGGGATAATCACTGTCGTACGGAAAGGCCGCGGTCACCATCGCTAACGCCGCTTCCGCCCAGTTCGCCCAGCCGGCCTCGTCTAGGCGGTCCCGCACCACCATCTGCACCAGTCGGTGCACAGACAGATCGTCGCCCTTGCGACCGATCAAGGAGTATCGCAACAAGCCGGTCAGCGTTGCGTTTAGCGTCACCGGGTTAGCGGCCACTTGGTCCAGCGGTTCCGGCAGTTTCGCCGCCTGAGAGACGATAACCTCCAGCGGGATTTCCTCCGGCGCCAGGAAAGCGCACAGGTTCAGCAGAGCGCGGGCCGGTGTGTCCAGGCGTTCCATCGCCAGCGCCCAGGTGGTCGCCACCGTGTCCGGGTACTCGGTGGCTGGCTGCCCGGCTTTCAGCAGGGCGGCGTGATGCTCCTCGAACAGCTTCCGGTAATTCGCCAGCGAATCGCTGGCTTCTTCGATGTAGGCCGCCGCCTGCTCCAAAGCGAGCGGTAGGTATCCAAGCGCTTCGGCCAGGGACGCGGCGGCTTGGCGGTCGCCGTCGCCGGTTCGCCTCATCAGGAAATCGGTCGCCTCGTCCGGGTCCAGGACCTTCACGTCCAGGCGCTCGGCTAACCCACCCCAGACCGGTGAGCGGGAGGTGATGATCACGGCGCCACCACCGCCCTGTGGCACGTAGGGGCGAACCGCATCGCGGGTTTCGGCGTTGTCCAAGACGAGCAGCCAGCCCGTGTTCCGTTCGAGCCAGGCACGCACCGCGGCCACCACGACGTGCTGCTCCCGCGCTTGCGCCTCCGGCAGGCCGAGCGGCGCCGCCAGGGCGGCGTAGTCCGCCGCCAGCGTCGCCGGATCCTCCGCGCGGATCCACCAGACGACGGGGTGGTCGTCCCGGTGCCGCCACGCGTATTCCAGCGCCAGCTGGGTCTTGCCGATGCCTCCCAGGCCGGAAAGCGCTGCCGGACGCCCGGCCGACAGCGTCGCCCCTAGCTGGGCCAGGAGGGCCGACCGGCCGGCGAAGTTCGGATTGCGCCAAAACGGCACGTTCCAGACCGTCTGGGTGGGCGTGCCGGCCGCTGTGCGGACGGTTCGTTCCGCCGCGATTTCCTCGGCCGCCTTGGCGATGCCCTTGGCAATCGACAGGAACGCCTCGTCCAGAGAACCCCATGTCTGGCTGATCGCCGGTTCGCCATCCTTCGGCAGCGCCTGGAGCTTGGCGAAGACGCCGCGCTGCCACAGGCAGGGGCGCAGGATGATCGGCAGGACCCGCGCCTCGCCGGCCTCGTGTCGCTCCATCGCCAGAGTCAGCTCGACATCGTAGATGTAGTCGGACGCCAGGAAGTCGGCGCTGATCAGAAGCAGGACGATGTCCGCCGCCCGCAACGCGGCGTCGATCCGACCAGCCCATTCCCGCCCGGCGGTGATCTTGCGGTCGTGCCAGGTCTCGATCAGCCCTTGCCGGCGCAGGATGGCGAGCTGCTTCTCCAGCTTATCGCGCAAGGCTTCGTCCTCGTGCGCGTAGGAGATGAAGACGTTCAGGGCGCGCGGCGGAGGGGACATGGCGTCACGGGATTGTGGTGGATCGATGCGCAAGGACGGGCCCCGCCGCGCGCTCGTCCGTTCTCGAACCGGTGGGTTGAGGTGAGGTTGCGTCAGGCGCCGGAAAATATGAAGCAGCCGCCAATCCCGGTCAAGAAAACCACCGTCAGCTTTGGTCTGTGCAATCTGCGGATGGCGAGGGGGCGAGCCATCCCCGGTAATGCACCACAGGGCCGACCAGCGGAAACGCGACGTCGATGTCGAACAGGAAGCGCGTGCCGTTGCCGGATTCGCTGCACTCGATGGTCGGGCGGCTCCAGGCCGGCAGGGGGATGCCGAGCAATCTCCAGCCGGCCAGCGACCACGCAAGCCGGTCCTGCGTCGCCTCCAGCCGAAACAGCAGGTCGAAGGGACCGAAATGTTCGATCAACAGTCCGCCGTCACGCCGGCGGCCGGCCTCCATGGTGCTGGCGTACCGCCGCCCGGCGAAGCGGCGGTTCCAGACTTCGCGCCCCCGGCCGTCGGGATGGAAGGAGACGCTGACCGGCACGCCGTGCCCGGGCTTCGGCAGGCCGGCGACCTTGCACAGCAGCCAGGCTCCGGGATTGGCGGCGGCGCGGATGTCGGCCAAGCCGGCGGTGTGGGCGCTGGTGGTCAGTCCGTGCAAGGCGCGCACGGGAGCGGGAAGGTCATCGAACGCGGTGCCGAGGATGCGCTGAAAAGGGGTCATGGCAGCTTTCTCCGTTAGAAATCGGGCTTGAACACCATCAGCCCGACGATCGCCACCATCGCCGTGAAGGCGGGCCAGCCGAGCGCGAACCAGATGCGGAAATAGCGGTGGTACAGCGGGGGCAGGGGCGTTCCCGCGGCGACCGCGTCCTCGGCCATGCGGCGCATGCGGATTTGCAGCCACACCACCGGCAGCCAGCACGCGCCGGCCACGGCGTAAAGCACCAGCGTCAGGACGATCCAGCCGGAGGTGAGCGGCCATCCCTGCTCCAGCGCGAGCCACAGGCCGCTGACGGGCTGGATCACCACCGTGGGCGTGGTGAACAGCCAGTCGGCCAGCACGACGTTGCGGTTGGCGACGGCGATGGCGCGCACGTCCTTCGACAGGTTGCTCGCCATGCCGTGGAAGGCGGTCCCCAGGCCCGTGCCGAACAGCAGGATGGCCGACAGGATGTGGATGAGCTTGAGCGTGGTCGGGTCCATATCAGGCCTCCATGGCCATCATCGCCAGCGTCGCCGCGGCGATGGGCAGGTTCTTGAGCAGGGGGGCGAAGGGATGCGTCCAGTGGTCCAGGGGCAGGCCGGCGGCGATGATGGTGAAGGCCGCCACGCTGGCGAGCATGGCGCCGCCGACCGCCACCGGACGCCACCGGGCGAGCAGGAGAAGCCCGAGCGTCAGGTCGAGGCCGGCGCCGCCGAAGAGGGCCAGGTCGGCCAGCGGACCCTGCAACCCCACCGACGCGAGCAGGCGATGGGAGTCGGCCAGCGGATGCAGGCCGAACGACAGCAGGCCGGTGACGATCCACAACAGCGCAAGGCTCCAGCGCAACACCGGCCGCAGGGCATACAGGCGCGCGTGCAGGCGGTCGGCGTCGGACGCCGGGTGACGGGCCAGGGCGTCCGACAACGCCTGGGGCGCCCGGCCGAGAACCGCGGCGAAGGGCGCCGGGTCGGCGGTGTTGCCGGCCTTCAGCATGGCGAGGGTTTCGCGGTTGACGGGACCGCCCCGCAGGCGCTCGCCGATGGTGGCGACGGCGCCGAGAAGCGGCTCGGGAACCGGAAGCCAGCGCCGCGGCGGCAGGCCCAGCCACATCCGCAGCGTCATGGTCAGCGCGTCGGTGGTCATCGGCTCCGGGCCGACCACGTCGATGCGGCGGGGCAGCGGGCCATCCAGGGACACCAGCCGGACCACCAGCGCCGCGAGGTCGTCCACGTGCACCGGCTGGACCGTCCAGCCGCCGGGGCCGATGCGTGGGGCCAGGGGCAAGGCCGCGAGGGCGGAAAACAGCGCCGTGCTGGCACCGCCGCGGCCGATGACGACCGAGGGGCGGAGCACGCAGCAATCAATGCCGGGGCTGCTCGCCAGCGCGGCTTCCCCGCGGCCCTTCGTGCGCTGGTACCGGGTCGGCCCGTCCGGCGCCGCGCCCAGCGCCGACAGGTGGATCAGCCTTGGCACGCCGGCCGCCCGGCACGCCCGGACCAGCCGCTCCGTCCCTTCGGCGTGCACCGCCTCCATGCTGTTGCCGGCATGGCCCTGCACCAGGCCGGCGGCGTTGATGACCACCGCCTGCCCGGCGAGCTTGGCGGCGAGCGTGGGCTCATCGTCGCGGACCAGATCGAACCCCGTGCGGCCGGGCGCGGTCACGCGATGGCCGGCGGCGTCGAGGGCGGCGTGCAGGTGCCGGCCGATGAAGCCGCGGCCGCCGACGATCAGGATCGCGGTCACGACGGCATCCCGCCGCGCGTGAACGCCCACACCGCGAACAGCCTGTCCATCACCATCGATACCCCCAATCCGTTCCGTTACGCCCTGGGAATGGCAAAGGCTGTGCCACGCCGCGCGGGCCCGGATTTCGCGGTCGGGAGCGCTTCGCCTGTTAACCGCGGTTGCGGATTGCGGTAGGGTCCCTGTAAACGCTGGATACACCTGGGTTGAGTGGGGGAGCGGTCGGGGTGGTTGCATCGGCGGCGCTGGTCACGGCCATGGGGCTTTGCGCGCTGGGGGGCGCCGGGCTGGCCACCCTGGTGTGGCGGCATGGACGGGCGCTTCCCGGAACCAGGCCGCTGGCGGGCTTCCTCCTGCTGGTCGGCGGCTGGTCGGTCGGGCTGCTGATCCCCGGCCGGCTCGGTGCGGCGCTGATGGCCCTGGCTCCGCTGGGCGGCGCGCTGTTCGTCCATTTTGCCGCCGCCCTGACCGGGCGCTCCGGTCCGACGATCCGCCGGGCCTATGCGGCGGGTGCCGTGGCTGCGCTCCTCGCGCTCCTCGGCGGGACCGGCCGTTTCGTTCCCTGGCCACTGGTGGGGCCGGGCGTGGACGCGCTGTTCCGTTATGAAGGGGCCGGGTTGGTCGCCGGCGCGGCCACCATGGTCCTTGCGGCCGTGGGGCACTGGATGCTGCTGGGCGCGTGGCGCACGGCCGAGGGTGTGGAGCGCCGGCAGCTGACGCTGGTGCTGCTGTCGTCCGGCCTCGGGCTCCTTTCGGTCGGCGGCCTGGCCTTTCCGGTGCTTGGCATCGAGGCCTATCCGTGGCCGTTGCTGCTGCTTCCCCTGTATCTGGCCGTGCTGGCCTACGCCGTGCTGCGCTACCGACTGATGGCGGTGAACCGCTGGGCCGTGCGGGCGGTGTGCTGGGGGCTGCTGATCGCGCTGGCGGCCCTGGTCTCGGCGTCGAGCGCGGGGATCGCCGCGGAGCGGGCGGGCGCGCCCTTCCTGTGGACCGCGGCCGCGTTGCTGGGGGGCCTTGCCCTTGCCGGTCCGCTGCGCCGGTTGGCGGACCGCATCGTGTATCCCGGCGGCGAGGTGACCGCCGACGATCTGGCCCGCTGGCGGCGGGAACTGCAGGAGGCGGGGGACAAGGCCGCGCTGACCGCGACGGCGGAGCGGCTGCTGCGCGAGCGCCTTGCGCTCACCGATGGCGCTGCGCCGGAACGCCTCGATGCGATCGACCTTGACCGGGCCCCGCCCGGTCCGCGGCGGGTGGCCGGGGTGCTGGCGGAGCTGGCCGCGCAGGCCCAGGCCGACCTCGACCGGCGCCGTTCCTTCGCCGAACGCCAGCGCCTGGCCGAACTGGGAGCGTTGGCCGCCACCGTGGCCCACGACCTTCGCAACCCGATGAACATCGTCGCCATGGCGGTGGCCGACGCCGCGCCGGAGACGCGCGGCGAGGTCAGGACCCAGCTCGGCCGCATGGACGCCCTGGTGCGGGACCTCCTCGACTACGCCAAGCCGTGGCGGGTGGAGGCGACCGACGTCGACCTTGCGGACACGCTTGCCCAGCTGGGTGGGGAGGTGGCGACCGACATCCCTCCGGGGCTGTCGCTGCGGGCCGACGCGGGGCGTCTGAAGCAGGCCCTGGCGAACCTGCTGGACAACGCCCGGGCGGCCGGCGGCCGCGTCCTGTTGACCGCGGAGCGCCGCCCCGACGGCGTGGTCGTCGACGTCTGCGACGACGGTCCGGGCATTCCGGAGGAGATCCGCGCCTCGCTGTTCCAGCCCTTCGTGTCGCGCAGCCCTGGCGGCACGGGCCTCGGGCTCGCCATCGTCGCCAAGGTCATGGCCGCGCACGGCGGCTCGGTGTCGCTGGCCGAACGGCCGGGATGGCCCACCTGCGTCCGCTTGAGGTTCCCGTCATGAGCACACTGCTTCTCGTCGACGACGAGCCCGCCTTCCTCCGCCTCGCCGCCGCGTGGCTTGAGAAGCAGGGCCACAGGGTGGTCACCGCCGCCGATGGCGCCCAGGCGCGCGACCTGTTCCAGCGGGAGCGTCCCGATCTGGTGCTGCTCGATCTCGTCATGCCGCCCGAACGCACGCCGGAGGCCGGGCTCGCCCTGGTGCCCGCCTTTGCCGCGGTGCCGGTGGTGGTGCTGACCGCGCACGCGGAGCACGAACTGGCCCTGCGGGCGGTGGCGGAAGGCGCGTGGGACTTCCTCGCCAAGCCGGTGGAGCCGGAGCTGCTGCGCTTCGTCGTCGCCCGCGCCCTCGCCAAGCGCGGGTTGGAGATGGAACTGGCCGCCCTGCGCGCCGCCCGGCCACAGGACGATGGAATGGTGGGGGTCAGCCCGGCGATCCTGCGCCTGAAGGAGATGATCCGCCGCATCGGCCCGGCGGAGGTGCCGGTCATGGTGCTGGGTCCCAGCGGCAGCGGCAAGGAGCTGGTGGCGCGCGCCCTGCACGCGGCGAGCCCGCGCGGCGCCGGCCCCTTCGTGCCCGTCCATTGCGGCGCCATCCCGGCGGAGCTGCTGGAGAGCGAGCTGTTCGGCCACCTGAAGGGCAGCTTCACCGGCGCGCATCAGGACCGCCAAGGATTGCTGGCCGCGGCGGACGGCGGCACCCTGTTCCTCGACGAGGTCGGCGAGATGCCGCCGGCCATGCAGGTCAAGCTGCTGCGCTTCCTCCAGGAAGGCACCTACACGCCGGTGGGCGGGCGCCAACCCGTGGCGGCCGACGTCCGGGTGGTCTCGGCGACCCACCGCGACCTGGAGGGCATGGTGGCGCAGGGGGCGCTGCGCGAGGATTTTTATTACCGCCTGAAGGGGCTGATCCTGCGCACGCCGGCCCTGGCGGAGCGGCGCGAGGATGTGGCGCTGCTGGCCGCCCGCTTCCTGGCGGACCTGCCCAGGCACCGCCGCCTGCGGCTGGCGCCGGACGCGCTGGCGTGGCTGGCGGAGCAGGAATGGCCGGGCAACGTCCGCGAACTGCGCGCCGTGGTCACGACCGGCGCCGCGCTGGCCGAGGGGGACGTCGTGACCGCGGCCGACCTCGCCTTTGCGCGCAGCGGCGATCCGGCCGCCCTCGCCCCAGCCCCGCCGGCCACCCTGGCGGAGGCGGTGACCGCGCTGGAACGCCGGATGATCACCGCAGCGCTCGCCGCCACCGGGAACAACCACAGCGCCGCCGCGCGCCGGCTCGGCCTGTCGCGGGTCGGGCTCTTGAAGATGATGACCCGGCTGGGGCTGCGGCGGTCCGGCCCGTGAGGTTCAGAAACTTCCCACGCCCGGCCGGCGTAGCCTGACCTCGAACAGGGCGCCGCGCTCGGAAGGGAGCAGGTCGATGGCTCTGCCATGCGCTGGCGGAGAACCCGCGCGCGATGGCGAGGCCGAGGCCGGTGCCTCCGCTTCCGCGCGCCGTGGTGAAGAAGGGTGTGAAGACGCGGCCGACGTTGGCGGGCGGCACGCCCGGCCATGTGGGGATACAGGTGTTGCGTTGCCGGTATCGCTGAGATACAGGTGGCTGATGAGCGACGCACCCACCACCTCGGACTCCCGGTACGCCTGGCTGCTGCTGGCCCATCAGCTGCCGCCGAAGCCCGCGTACTTCCGCGTGAAGGTCTGGCGCCGCCTCCAGGCGTTGGGGGCGGTGGGCATCAAGAACTCGCTCTACGCCCTGCCCGCCGGGGAGCAGGCACGGGAGGATTTCCAGTGGCTGCTGCGCGAGATCAACGAGGGCGGCGGGGAGGCTGCGGTGTTCGAGGCGCGGTTCATCGACGGGCTGACCGACCGGGAGGTCCGGGCGCTGTTCGACCGGGCGCGCGACGCCGATTACGAGGCGCTGGCCACCGATGCCCGTGGAGTGGCCGAGGTCCTTGCCGCCGGGCCGCAGGCGTGGAGCGGGCGGAAGGGCGAGGTCCGGGTCCAGGCGGCCCGGCTGCGGCGGCGGCTGGCGGAAATCGTCGCCATCGACTTCTTCGGCGCGGGCGGCCGGGAGCCGGTGGAGGGACTGCTGGCCGGGATCGAGGCCCGGCTCGCTGAGGCCGAGCGTGGCCTGGGCGAGGAGGAGACGACCTTGGACGCCAAGGCGGTCGGGGACCTGAAAGGGCGGACCTGGGTGACGCACCGCGGCGTGCAGGTGGACCGCATCGCCTCGGCGTGGCTGATCCGCCGGTTCATCGACCCGGAGGCCCGCTTCAAGTTCGTGCCGGACAAGGGCTATGTGCCGGAACCCGGCGAACTGGGCTTCGACATGTTCGAGGCGGAGTTCACGCATGAGGGCGACCATTGCACCTTCGAGGTCCTGCTGGCCAAGCTGGCGCCGCCGGACGGGGCGCTTCGGGCGATCGCCGAGATCGTCCACGACATCGACCTGAAGGACGGCAAGTTCCAGCGCGAGGAGGCGGCGGGCATCCGCAAGCTGCTCTCCGGCATCGCCGCCGCCACGGACGACGACGAGCGGCGCCTGGAGCGCGGCGGCGCGGTGTTCGAGGATCTCTACGGTTATTTCTGCAAAACGCGCGACTGAGGAGACCCCGATGACCGAGGCGAACGCCACCGTGGATACACCCGTATCCGTGACGAGGGATGGCGGGCATGGGGGCGGCGGGCATGGGGTGAGCCTCCGCGAGGCGACACGGGTGTGGGCGCGCATCGCCGCGCTCAGCTTCGGCGGCCCGGCCGGGCAGATCGCGGTGATGCACCGCATCCTGGTGGAGGAGAAGCGCTGGATCGGCGAGACGCGGTTCCTGCACGCGCTGAACTACTGCATGCTGCTGCCGGGACCGGAGGCGCAGCAGCTGGCCGTCTATGTCGGCTGGCTGATGCACCGCACGCCGGGCGGACTGATCGCCGGCACCCTGTTCGTGCTGCCCGGCCTCGTCGCCATCATGGCGCTCAGCTGGATTTACGCGGCCTTCGGCAACGTCGGGCTGGTGCAGGGGCTGTTCTTCGGTCTGAAGGCGGCGGTGCTCGCCGTCGTGCTCGAAGCCGTCGTGCGCATCGGCAGACGGGCGCTGAAGAACCGGGTGATGCTCGGCATCGCCGCGGCGGCTTTCGTGGCGATCTTCGCCTTCGACGTGCCGTTCCCGATCATCATCCTGGTGGCCGGTCTGGTCGGCTTCGTCGGCGGACGGCTGGGCCGTCCGGAGTTCGCGGTCGGCGGGGGGCACGGGTCCGGCACGGGCAAGACCCTGGCGGACAGCGACAGCCTGCTTGGCGAGGGCACGCCCCCGCACGCGCGGCCGACGCTGGGCTGGTCGCTGCGGGTCGGTGCCATCTGCCTGGCGCTGTGGCTGGGGCCGGTGCTGGCGCTGCTCCTGACGCGCGGTCCGGGCGACGTGTTCGGCGAGATCGCGGTGTTCTTCTCCAAGATGGCGGTGGTCACCTTCGGCGGCGCCTACGCCGTGCTGGCCTATGTGGCGCAGCAAGCGGTCGAGCATTATGGCTGGCTCCGTCCCAGCGAGATGCTGGACGGCCTGGGCATGGCCGAGACGACGCCGGGGCCGCTGATCATGGTGACGCAGTTCGTCGGCTTCATGGGCGCCTTCCGCGACCCGGGCGCGCTGCCTCCGCTGCTGGCCGGCACGCTGGGCGGGCTGCTGACCACCTGGGTCACCTTCGTGCCGTGCTTCCTGTGGATTTTCCTCGGCGCGCCGTTCGTGGAGGCGCTGCGCGGCAACAAGGCGCTCGGCGGCGCCCTGTCGGCGATCACCGCCGCGGTGGTCGGCGTCGTGCTGAACCTGGCGGTGTGGTTCGCCCTGCACGTGCTGTTCGGGCGGCTGGAACCGGTGCGCGGCGCCGGCGTCTCGTTCGACGTTCCGGTGCTGAGCACGGTCAACATCCCCTCGCTGGTCCTGACCATCGGCGCGGTGCTCGCCGTCTTCCGGTTCAAGGTGGGCATGATTCCGACCCTGGCGGGGTGCGCGCTCCTTGGCTTGGCCCTTCGCGTGGCGACCGGCTAGTTTTCCGCATTCCTCCGCAACGATGCCGCGTGGACAATGTTCTGACGAAGGGAGGATGCACCATGACGTCTCACCGGCCCGCACCCCAGCCCCTGCCGCCCTTCGCTCGCCCTGACGGGTCCTGCCTGGGCCGCATTCCGGAGAATGAGGACGACGAGGAGTCCGTCCCTGCCGCACCAGCGGAGCCCAAGGACGCTTCGGTCCAGCCTGCCGAGCCGAGGGCGCCACAGGCCGGCCGGGCCATTTTGGGCTCTTGAGCCGGTCATGATCTTGGGGAATTGACGATGCTGTTTCGCGACGTCGGCGACGATGCGATCGCCATCCCGCAGCCGAGCCATGCCTGGCTTTCGGGCCAGTTGCTCCGCGCCTGGGGCAACGGGACCTTCGCCCCGGCTACGCCCTACGAGGAGGTCTGCCTCGGGGCGGAACTGCACGACATCGGTTGGCTGTCATGGGAGGCCGCACCGACGTTGAACCCGCAGACGGCCCGCCCGCACAGCTTCCAGGAGCTTGGCGCCGCCATCCACACCGGGCTTTGGACGGATGGCGTGCAGCGCGCGCTTGCGTTCGGGCGCTATCCGGCTCTCCTCGTCTCGCTGCACGCCGACACGATCTACGGCAGCTTCTTCGATTTCGCCAAGGCGACGACGGAGGATGCTGCGCTGGTTCGCCGCTTCCTGGATGACCAGCACCGCTTTCAACGCGCCTGCATCGAGGCGCTGTCGGACAACCCGCGTTATGCAACGGCTCTCTCCCCGCAGGCGGTCGAGCGCAACCGATTGCTCGTCGCCGCCGTGGACCGCATGTCGCTGGAAATCGGATGGGGTCTCACCGATGAAGCGCGGATTCCCAATGTGCCGACCGCCGGCGAGGCCCGGACGGAGGTCCGCCTTCGCTCACCGTCCGGTAACCCGGCGGATCTGGTCGTCGATCCCTGGCCCTTCGCCGCCGACCGCGTCGAGGTGCTTTGCGAGGGTCGCCTCCTGCGCGGTCGCTTCACCGACGAGGGGGCAATGCGTCGGGCGCTGGACAGTGCGAAGCCCGTCACCATCCTGACCGTGCTGAAGCGCCCGTAGGTGTGGATCGACCTCCGAGACGAGCGCCGTTCACACCCGGCCACCCTCGGGCATGGCGGCCCATAGCCGAATGAGCCGGCGTGGAAACGCCCTGGGGCCGTCTAAACTGTGCCGGCCCTGGCCCTGCTGCCCGGCCCGCACACAAGCGAGCGATCGCCCATGCTCACACGGCCCATGCTCAACCGGTGGACCCGGCGCGCGTTCGGCAAGATCGCCGGGCTGACCGCGCTCGGCCTGTCCGCCCGGGCCAGCGCCGCCGACGCACGGCCGGGCGGCCAAACCACGATCCACCCGGAGACCGCGCGCCGGTTCCCGGACGGGTTCCTCTGGGGCACGGCCACCTCCGCCTACCAGGTCGAAGGGGCCGTCGGGGAGGATGGCCGCGGACCGTCCATCTGGGACCGCTTTGCGCACACGCCCGGAAAGGTGCGCGACAACGACACGGCCGACGTGAGTGCCGACCACTTCCACCGCCATCGGGAGGATGTGGCGATGATCCGCGACCTGGGCGCGAAGGCTTACCGCTTCTCGATCGCCTGGCCCCGCCTGTTCCCGCAGGGCACAGGCGTTCCGAACCCGAAGGGCCTGGACTTCTACGACCGGCTGATCGACGAACTGCTGGCCAACGGCATCGAGCCCTTCCCGACGCTCTACCACTGGGACCTGCCGCAGGCCTTGCAGGATCGCGGCGGCTGGGAGTCGCGGGACACGGCCAAGGCCTTCGCGGACTACGCCGGCTGCGCCGCCGAACGGCTCAGCGACCGGGTCCGCCGTTTCATCACCACCAACGAAATCTCCGCCTTCGTGGAGCTTGGCTATGGCACGGGGGTGCATGCGCCCGGTCTCACACTGCCGCCCGGCCGGCTGAACCAGGTGCGGCATCACGCCGTGCTGGGCCACGGTCTGGCCGTGCGGGCGATCCGCGCGCATGGGCGACCGGGGACGATGGTGGGGCCGGCGGAGAGCATGGCCGTCTGCGTGCCGGTGATCGAGACGCCCGAGCACATCCGTGCGGCCGCGCTGGCGACGCGCGAGCGCAACGCCGGCTGTTTGACGGTGATGATGGAAGGCCGGTACACCGATGCCTACCTCGCGACGGCCGGCGCGGATGCCCCGGCCGTCACCGCCGACGATCTGGCCGTGATCGCGAGTCCCGTCGATTTCGTCGGGATCAACGTCTACACGCCGACCCACTATGTGCGCGCCATCGATGCGGCGCCGGGTTACGCCGAGGTGCCCTTCGCCCAGTCCCATCCGCGCATGGCGTCGGAGTGGCTGAGGATCGGCCCCGAGGCGCTCTACTGGGGCCCCCGCCATCTGGCCGATATCTGGAAGGCGACGGACATCCTCATCACCGAGAATGGATGCGCGGCGGCGGACATGCCGGAGCCCGACGGAACCGTGTACGACACCGACCGCGTCATGTTCCTGCGCAGCTATCTGACGCAATTGCAGCGCGCCACATCGGAGGGGGTGCCGGTGCGCGGCTATTTCCTGTGGAGCCTGATGGACAATTTCGAATGGGCGGAAGGCTTTGCAACGCGCTTCGGTCTGCATCACGTGGATTATGAAAGCCAGAGGCGAACGCCGAAGCTGAGCGCGTCCTTCTACCGGGCGGTCATCGCTCAAAACAGGGTGGTTTAGGAAAGGGATCGCGATGCAATGCACGTGGCTGGCCGACAGCGCCGGCACCACCCGCCGCCTCGTCCTGGGACAATGTGTGGCCGTGGTGTGGCTTGGCGAGACGGACTGGAAATGGCTGGTCACGGCGCCGGAAGACAACTTGGCGAGCGGTTCGTGCAAAGGCTTGAGCGGCGCCATGGCCGCCGCCGAACAGGCCCTGCACGCCGCCGTCGCGGGATGGAGCGGACATGGGTAGGTTTTCGTAATGCGACGAGTCACGTGATGCCCGACCAAATGAAATGGGCGGAACCTCGGGGTTCCGCCCATTTCATATTATGCGTCCCGAGTCCCACTTTATGGGTCGAAACAGAACAGGCCACATTTACACGTCGAGGTTGGCGACCTTCAGTGCGTTTTCCTGGATGAATTCGCGCCGCGGTTCAACGATGTCGCCCATCAGGGTGGAGAAGACCTCCTCCGCCTGGTCGGCGTGGCTGACCTTTACCTGAAGCAGCGAGCGCTTGGTCGGATCCAGCGTGGTTTCCCACAGCTGGTCGGGGTTCATTTCGCCCAGGCCCTTGTAGCGCTGGATCGTCACGCCGCGGCGGCCGAGCTCCATCACCGTGTCGAACAGGGCGACGGGGCCGGTCAGGCTGCGGCTTTCCTTTTGCTTCTCAAACGCACGGCCCGGCTCGGCGTAGACGCGCTTGAGGTCCGCCGCGATGGCGTCCAGCTTGCGCGCTTCGACGCTCTTCAGCAGGTCGGCGTCGAGGAGATGGCGGTGGGTCACGCCGCGGCGGGTGCGCACCAGCGCGTAGCCCCCCTGCGGCAGCGATTCGCCGCGCCATCCGCCTTCGGCGTCGAGTGTGTTCAGCCGATCCGCCACGGTCTGCGCCGCCTGCTGGGCGAGCGCCGTGTCCTGGGCCAGGGTGGCCGACAGGGCGCCGATGACCGCCGCCTGCTCCGCCACGTTCAGGCTGCCCGCCTTGCGGGCGATCGCCTCGATGTTCTGGCGGGCGCCGCGGGCCTGCTCCACCAGTTCCTTCAGCGTTTCACCGGTCAGCAGCGCGCCGTCGGCGGTGCGGACCGACAGGTCGCCCAGCGCCGCCTCGATCAGGTACTCTTCCAGCGCCCGGTCGTCCTTCAGGTACCGCTCCTTCGCGTTGCCGCGCTTGATGCGGTAGAGCGGCGGCTGGGCGATGTAGAGGTAGCCGCGCTCGATCAGTTCCGGCATCTGCCGGAAGAAGAAGGTCAGCAGCAGGGTGCGGATGTGGCTGCCGTCCACGTCCGCGTCCGTCATGATGATGATCTTGTGGTAGCGCGTCTTGTCCGGGTTGAACTCGTCGCGCCCGATCCCGGTGCCCAGCGCCGCGATCAGCGTGCCGATCTCGGCCGAGGACAGCATTTTGTCGAAGCGCGCCCGCTCCACGTTCAGAATCTTGCCGCGCAGCGGCAGGATGGCCTGGAACTGGCGCGAGCGGCCCTGCTTGGCCGAGCCGCCCGCCGAGTCGCCCTCAACGATGAACAGTTCGGACAGGGCCGGGTCGCGCTCCTGGCAGTCGGCCAGCTTGCCGGGCAGGGAGGCGATGTCGAGCGCACCCTTGCGCCGGGTCAGCTCGCGCGCCTTGCGCGCGGCCTCGCGGGCGGCGGCGGCCTCGACCACCTTCTGCACGACGCGCTTGGCATCGGCCGGATGCTCCTCGAAATACTGGGCGAGGCATTCGCCGACCACCGCCTCGACCACCGGGCGGACCTCCGACGAGACCAGCTTGTCCTTGGTCTGGCTGGAGAATTTCGGGTCCGGAACCTTCACCGACAGCACGCAGGTCAGGCCCTCGCGCGCGTCGTCGCCGGAGAGGTTGACCTTCTCCTTCTTCGCGATGCCCGACTCGTTGGCGTAGTTGTTGATCGCCCGCGTCAGCGCCGCGCGGAAGCCGGCGAGGTGCGTGCCGCCGTCCTTCTGCGGGATGTTGTTGGTGAAGCAGAGCGTCGTCTCGTGGTAGCTGTCGTTCCACTGGAGCGAGCATTCCACGGTGACCACCCCGCCATGCTCCGTCGGGCGTTCCGCCTTCATGGAGATGGCCGGCTTGTGCAGCGCCACCTTCGACCGGTCGAGCCAGCTCACGAAGGCTTCCAGCCCGCCCTCGTAGCACAGGTCGAGCACCTTCGGCTCCACGCCGCGCGCGTCGGTCAGCACGAGGCGGACGCCGGAGTTCAGGAAGGCCAGCTCGCGCAGCCGATGCTCCAGCGTCGCGAAGTCGAACTCGGTGTTGGTGAAGGTGTCCTTGGACGGCAGGAAGGTGACCTCGGTGCCGCTCAGCGGCTTCTGGCCGCCATTGCCGTCGTCCACCATCGGGGCGGCGGCGACGTCGGCCAGCCGGGCGTCGGCGACGCCGTGGCGGAAGCGCATGGACCATTCCCGGCCGCCGCGCCAGATGCGCAGGTCCAGCGTCTCCGACAAGGCGTTCACGACCGACACGCCCACGCCGTGCAGGCCGCCCGACACCTTGTAGGAGTTCTGGTTGAACTTGCCGCCGGCGTGCAGCTGGGTCATCACGACCTCCGCCGCCGAGACGCCTTCCTCCGGATGGATGTCCGTGGGAATGCCGCGCCCGTTGTCGCGCACGGTCACGGAGCCGTCGGCGTTCAGCTGAACCACGACCTTGTCGCAGTAGCCGGCCAGGGCTTCGTCGATCGCGTTGTCCACGACCTCGTAGACCATGTGGTGCAGGCCAGAGCCGTCATCGGTGTCACCGATGTACATGCCCGGACGCTTGCGCACGGCATCAAGCCCGCGCAAGACGGTGATCGATTCCGCGCCGTAGTCCTGCTGCGGGAGGTCGTTCTTCAATGCTTCCTGTGCCATGGTTCGACTATAACAGACTGCGTTGCGGTTTCGGCGGATTACCGTGCTGCGGTATGCGATTTTTCGGGATTTTTCGCGGTTCCCAGCAGGATTTGGGGCGGGGCTAAACCGGGGTCACGGTCGCGTCCTCGATGTGGAAGCGTTTGGCGGCCGAGCCCAGCGGGGCGAAGACGTTGTCGTCGGTTCCGGTCATCCAGGCCTGGGCGCCCAGCGCCAGGATCTCGTCGAACAGAGCCTCGCGCCGGTGCGGATCCAGATGGGCGGCGACCTCGTCCAGCAGCAGCAGCGGGGCGGCCCCGCGCTCCGCTGCCAGCAGGCGCGCGTTGGCCAGCATGATGGCGATCAGCAGCGCCTTCTGCTCCCCCGTGGAGCACAGGGCGGCTGGCATGTCCTTCTGCGCGTGGCGCACCGACAGGTCGCTCTTGTGCGGGCCGACCGCGGCCCCGCCGGTGTCCGAATCGAGTCGGCGGCTGTCGCGCAGGGATTGGCGCAACGCGTCCTCCGCGGCCAGCGCCGGACCCTCATCCAGCCAGCGCTCCACGGTGCCCTGCACGGCCAGGTCGGCGCCGGGGAACGGGCCGACGGAACGGCCGCAGGCGGCGCGCAGCCGCTGCACCACGTCGCGGCGGGCGGCGGCCACGGCCATGCCGGTGGTTGCCATCTGGTCCTCCAGCCCGGTCAGCCAGCCGTCGTCGACACGGCCGTCGCGCAGCAGGCGCGCGCGTTCGCGCAGCGCGTGCTCGTAACGGCTGAGGCGGCCGGCGTGGGCGGGGTCGAAGCCGAAGACCAATCGGTCGAGGAAGCGGCGGCGCCCGCTGGACCCTTCCAGGAACAAGCGGTCCATCTGTGGGGTCAGCCAGACGACGGCGACATGTTCGGCCAGCACGGTCTGGCCCTTGGCCGGATGACCGTCGATGCGGACGACGCGGCGGTCCCGGTCGCCGCTCCCTGATCCATGGGCTCCGGCCTCGCGTCCCGTGCCGATCTCCACCGGGCCCATGGGTGTGTCCAGGACGGCGGCCACGGCCCAGCCGGCTCCCGGCGGGGAACCGATCCGTTCCACCTCCGCCAGCTTCGCCCCGCGCAGGCCGCGGCCGGGTGCGAGAAAGCTGACGGCCTCCAACAGGTTGGTCTTGCCGGCGCCGTTCGGCCCGGTCAGCACCACCGGGCGGTTGTCCGGCTCCAGGCGCGCGCCGTCATAGCCGCGGAAGCGGGTCAGCGTCAGGCGCGTCACCGCCAGCGCCGCCGGACCCAACAGGTCGGGGCGGCCAGCCTCGGCGGCCAAGAGAGCGTTGGTCTGTCTGGCTTCGAGCAAAGTGTCCGTTCCGAACCGCGGCGGCGCAGCCTCCGCAGCCCAAGCTGGGGCCGTCCGATGGGGGCCGTCAGGCCCCTGGACGCCGTCCACAGGACCGATCACACACGCATCGGCATCAACACGTACAACGCGGTACCGTCCGCGACGTCGCGGATGATGGTCGGGGAGGCCGCGTCCGCCAGCGAGAAGCGGGCGCCTTCGCCCTCGATCTGCTGCGTGATATCAAGGAGATAGCGAGAGTTGAAGCCGATTTCCAGGGGGCCTTCCTGGTAATTGACCTCCAGCTCCTCCGTGGCGCTGCCGGCTTCGGGGCTGGTGGCCGACAGGGTCAGCGTGCCGCGGGTCAGCGACAGCTTCACGGCCCGGCTCTTCTCGGTGGAGATGGTGGCGACGCGGTCCACGGCGGCGGCGAACAGCTTGGCGTCCACCTCCATGGTCTTGTCGTTGCCGACCGGAATGACCCGCTCGTAATCCGGGAAGGTGCCGTCGATCAGCTTCGACGTCACGACGACCGAATCGAAGGCGAAGCGGATCTTGTTGTCCGACAGCGACAGCTCGATGCGGTCGGCCGCCTCGTCGATCAGCTTGCGGATCTCGTTCACCGTCTTGCGCGGCACGATCACGCCCGGGATGCCCGAGGCGCCGTCCGGAAGCGGCATCTCCACGCGGGCCAGACGGTGCCCGTCGGTCGCCACGGCGCGCAGCACCGGCAGCTCAGCCCCGCCGGCCTTGGCCTTGGCGGCGTGCAGGTAGATGCCGTTGAGGTAGTAGCGCGTCTCTTCCGTGGAGATGGCGAAGCGGGTGCGGTCCACCAGCGCGCGCAGGTCGCTCGCCGTCAGGTCGAAGCGGTGCGGCAGGTCGCCGCCGGACAACTGCGGGAAGTCCTCCATCGGCAGGCAGGACAGCTTGAACTGCGACCGGCCGGCGCGCAGCGTCAGGATCGTGCCGTCGCCGCCGATGTCCAGCTCCACCTGGCTGCCGTCCGGCAGCTTGCGGACGATGTCGTACAGCGTGTGGGCCGGGGCGGTGGTGCCGCCCGGGCGGGCGACGCTGGCCGGCACCGTCTCGACGATCTCAAGGTCCATGTCGGTGGCGGCCAGCGACAGCTCGCCGTCGCTCGCCTTCAACAGGACGTTGGACAGGATCGGAATGGTGTTCCTGCGCTCCACCACACTCTGCACGTGACCCAGGGACCGAAGAAGGGCGGCGCGTTCGATGATGATGTTCATGCTGGTCGTCGTCTCGGCAGGTCGTTTTTATGCGCGATTCGCAGGATTTCCGGTGCCGATCCGGCCGCCTTGCACGACGCGGAACGGGCGCGCATCATACCACAACACCGCTTTTGCCGAACGAAATTCGTGAACGGCCGGGGATGGGGCGGAAAATCCGTGTTTCGGCGCGGAAAGGGGGGCGGGAGACGCGCGCAGGAAGGGCGGATTCGGAGCCGACTCGGGTCCCGAAGAGGGGCCAAATCCGGCTCAATGGCCCTGTTCCGCGGCGAATTGCGCGTCCAGCCCGGCCCGGTAATCGGGGTACTTCAATTCCACCCCAAGCTGCCGCTTGATGCGGTCGTTCTTCACGCGCCGGCAATCCGCGTAGAAGCTCGCGGCCATCGGTGACAGGTCGGCCTTCTCGAACGGCACGAGCGGCGGGGGTTCCACCTTCAGCAAGTCGCAGGCGTAGGCGACCACCTCGTGCGAGGGGGAGGGCAGGTCGTCGGCGACGTTGTAGACCGCACCCAGGGTCGGCTGCGCCATGGAAGCCCGCAGCGTGCCGGCGATGTCCTCCACGTGGATGCGGCTGAAGACCTGCCCCGGCTTGTCCACGCGCTTGGCCGTGCCGTCGCGCACGTTGTCCAGCGCGCTGCGGCCGGGGCCGTAGATGCCGGCCAGCCGGAAGACGTGCAGCGGCACGCCGTACTGCCGGTACAGGTTCAGCCAGCCGCGCTCCGCCTCCACGCGGCGCTTCTGCCGGTCGCCGGTCGGGCGCAGCCAGGCGGCCTCGCCGACCCACTCCCCCCTCGTGTCGCCGTAGACGCCGGTGGTGGACAGGTAGCCGGCCCAGTCGAGCGTGCGGAGGTCGGCCAGATCCATGGCGTGTTGGTCCAGCACCGGGTCGCCCTTCTCGTCCGGCGGCACGCTGACCAGCAGGTGGGTCGTGCCGTCCAGCGCCGCCCTGGCGTCGGCCAGCGGACGGCCGCGGTCGAACAGGAAGGCATCAAAGCCCTCGGCCTCCAGCGCGGCGCGCTTGTCTTCGCTGCGGCAGGTGGCGGCGACCCGCCAGCCCTCGGCTTTCAGCGCCTCGGCGAACACGCGCGCGGTGAAGCCCAGGCCGAAGACGAACAGACGGGGTGCGGGCATCGTTCTCGAATCCTTGCGTCGAAACCTTGCGTCCAAGGCGGCAATGGCGGAGTGTAAAGGCGTCATGACCCAACGCAACGCTTACGTTCCGGCCAAGGTTCTCGCCAAGGCGTTCGCCGCCGGCCTCGCGCTCCTCACCGCGGGCACGGTCGCGGGCACGGCCGCCGCCGCGTCCGACCCCGCCGCTGCCAGTCGGGGCATCGACCACAACAGGGAATTGCAAGCCTGCCTCACCCTGGCCGAGCGCAAGCCGTCGGAAGCGTTCGAAAGCGCGCTGACCTGGCAGGACCGGGGCGGCGGCGACCTCGCGCGGCTGTGCCAGGCGCTGGCGCTGTTCCACAAGGGCGACTTCAAGGCCGCCGGCGCGCGGCTGGAGGAGCTGGTGCCGGCCCTCGGCAAGGACGATCCGAAGGCGGCCGCGTCCCTCCTCGGCCGCGCCGGCTGGGCTTGGCTGCGCGCCGGCGACGACGCGCGGGCGGAGCGGCTGTACAGCCAGGCGCTGGAGCGTCAGCCCAACGACGTGGACCTCTACATCGACCGGGCCTTCGCCCGCGGCGAGGCGGAGCGCTACTGGGACGCCATCGCCGACCTCGACACGGCCCTTGCCAAGGACCCGAAGCGGGCCGACGCCTATCTCTACCGGGCGGGAGCGCACAAGGCGCTGGCCAACGACCGGCAGGCCATCGCCGACATCGACCAGGCGTTGCAGCTGAAGCCGAACGACCCGGACGCCATCTTGCTGCGCGGCAACATCAAGGCGCAGGTCGGCAATGTCGCCGCCGCCAAGGACGATTGGCAGCTTGTCCAGCGGCTCGCCCCGGACACGTCGGCGGCGCGGACCGCGCAGATCAACCTGGACCGCGCTGCCAAATACCAGGCGGCGCAGGCACCCAAGGCCGGCCCCAAGGCCGGCCCCAACGCCGACAAGGCTCCGGACGCCAAAGGCGGAACAGACAAGCCGGCCAAGCCGTAACGAACGCGGGCGTCAGCGCGGCTGTGGGGTGATCGCCGTCAGGATCAGTTCGATCTTGCGGTTCAGTTCTGCGTGGTTCTCGTTCATCACGCGGACGATGGATTCCTGCCCGACCTCCAGGTTCGTCAGGCGTGTTTCCACACGGTCCAGGCGCGTTTCGACGCGGTCCAGGCGCGTTTCGAGCGCCTCCTGTCCCTTTTCCAGGTTTGCAAGGCGGTGGTCGACGGTTGCGAAACGGCCGTCGATGGCGCGGCCGAGCGTGTCGATGGCCTCGATGACGGAGTCCTTGGTGGCATAGTCCCTGCCGCGGGCCGCGGACGCGCGCTCGCCCAGGGGGCCCGGGGGCTTTGTGGGAAAACGCGGGGGCGTGGCCATGCGGGCGTCCTTCGGGGGAGGTGTCGGCCTGGGAACTCGGCTGGGGAAACTCGGGCGGGCTGATCTCTGTACGGTTGTATGCCGGAAGGGTTCCGCTGTCAACGCGGCGGCCGGCCGGCTCAGAAATCCAGATCGGCGTAATGGCGGGGTGGGGGGCAGCCGGGGATGTTGTCGGCGAGCAGGGAGCGGAAACTGGGGCGCGACTTGATGCGGGCGTACCAGTCCTTGGCCTCCGGCACCTTGTCCCACGGGACGTTGTCCACATAGTCGACGCAGGACAGCGCCGCCGCCGCCGCGATGTCCGCGACGGTGAAGTGCGGCCCGGCGAGCCAGGAGCGCCGCTCCGACAGGAAGGCGATGTATTCCATGTGGTACTGGATGTTCGCCAAGCCCGCCCGGATCGCCGGGGCGAACGGGTGGCCCTGGCCGGAGAGGCGCTTGATCAGCTTCTCGCCGACCAGATTCTCCGTCACCTCGCGGTCGAACTTCTGGACGAACCAGGCAACGATGCGCCGCACCTCCGCGCGCGCCACGATCTCCCGCGGCATCAGAGGCAGGTCGGGGTAGGCCTCCTCCAGATACTCCAGCAGGGGAAGGCCGCCGGCCACGACGGTGCCGTCCTCCTCCACCAGCACCGGCGGCTCGCCGGCTGGGTTCAGGAGCAGGAAGTCCTCGCGCCGATCCCACGGCTTTTCGATCACCGGTTCGAAGGGAAGGCCCTTCTCGGCGAGCATCACCCGCGCAATGCGGGACAAGGGATTGAGGGGGTGGTGATAAAGTATCCGCATGCCGGGCCGGACTGTAGCGCAAGGGAGACCCGGAAAACAGTCTGCGCTTCGGCGGGTGCCTTTTCCCGATCGGCGAGGGGAGTACCCTGGTCGGCGAGGGTCAGAGCGCGGATTTGCGGTACACGACCAGCGGGTCGACCTCGTCGCCCAGACCTGCGGACAGGACGGGGGTCCATCCATTGTGTTCGTAGAAGGCGCGGGCGGCTTCGTTGCGGACCGCGCAGGTCAGTTCGGCCGATCCCTGAAGCAAGCTGAGCGCTTCCCGCAGCAGCGCGCTGCCGATGCCACGGCCGCGCCAGAGGGGGTCGATGAACAGGTTGTGGATGAAGCGCTCCGCCACATCCACGGAGATGAAGCCGACGACGATGGAACCGGCGGCCCGACTATCCGCTTCCGCCACCAGGATTTCCTCCCCCGCCACGCAGTCGTAATAGTCGTTCAGGCCGAAGCGGTCTTCCGGATGCCAGGGGAAGGCCGCGCGGCGGCCGAGGAGGAAGATTTCGGCGCAGCGTGGCCCGTCGGCCAGGCTGGCGAACCGAATGCTGACGCGCGGGTCGTCCTGTGCCGGCATGACGCCCTCCCCCATGGCTCCGGATGTCTCCAAATGTTTGGACAAGCCGTCCAAACAACCATCCAGCGCATAGAATATTCCGGGGCGCCCGATCTGGATAGGCCATGCGTGCAACAGGTGCAGCAAAAACGGCGGCCCGGATGGTCCGGACCGCCGTTCGCACACGCACAATTGCCGGTCTTTACTCGGCCGGAATGGCCTTCGGCTGGGTCACCGGCACTTCCAGGCGGCTCAGCATCTCCTTGGGCACGACCTGCCAGAACTTGGCCATCTCGCGCGCCCAGTCGTTGAGGATCTCGGCCGCGAAACGGCTCTGCGTCTCCGCCACGTGCTCCTCGATCAGGCGCTTCAGCTGGTCCTCGTAATGGGCGACCTCGATGCGCTGGAAGATGACGCTCTCGTCGTTGATGTGGAGCGGCAGGCTGTCGTCCGGGTCGTAGACGTAGGCCATGCCTCCGGTCATTCCGGCAGCGAAATTGTCGCCGACCCGGCCCAGGATGACCGCCGTGCCGCCGGTCATGTACTCGCAGCCGTTGGAGCCGCAGCCCTCGACCACCACGGTGGCGCCGGAGTTGCGGACAGCGAACCGTTCGCCGGCCTGGCCCGCGGCGAACAGCTTGCCGGCCGTCGCACCGTAGAGGACCGTGTTGCCGATGATCGTGTTCTTGTTCGTCTCCAGCGGCGAGGAGGTGGTCGGCCGCACCACGATGGTGCCGCCGGATAGGCCCTTGCCGACATAGTCGTTGGCGTCGCCCATCACCTCCAGCTTGATGCCCTGGACCGCGAAGGCGCCCAGCGACTGGCCGGCCGTACCGCGCAGGCGCACGGTGATGTGGCCGGGCTGGAGCCCGAACATGCCGAACTTGCGCGTCACCATCGAGGACAGCCGCGTGCCGATGGCGCGCTGCGTGTTCCGGGCGTTGTAGGCGAGCTGCATCTTCTCGCCCTCCTCGAACAGCGGGCGGGCGTCTGCGACGATGCGGGCGTCCAGCGTGTCCGGCACTTCGTTCCGGCCCTGCAACGTGCAGTACCGCGCGTTTTCGCCCGGGTCGACCTGGGCCAGCAGCGGGTTCAGGTCGAGGTCGTCGAGATGCTCGGCGCCGCGGCTGACCTGGTGCAGCAGGTCGGTGCGGCCGATGACCTCGTTCAGCGAGCGGAAGCCGAGGCCCGCCAGGATCTCGCGCACTTCCTCGGCCAGGAAGGTGAAGAGGTTGACGACCTTCTCCGGCGAGCCGACGAACTTCTCGCGCAGCTTCGGATCCTGCACGCAGACGCCGACCGGGCAGGTGTTGCTGTGGCACTGCCGCACCATGATGCAGCCCATGGCGATCAGGCTGGCGGTGCCGATGCCGTACTCCTCCGCGCCCAGCATGGCGGCGATGACGATGTCGCGGCCGGTCTTGAGGCCGCCGTCGGTGCGCAGCCGCACGCGGTGGCGCAGGCGGTTCAGCGTCAGGACCTGGTGCACCTCCGACAGGCCCATCTCCCAGGGCAGGCCGGCGAACTTGATCGAGGTCTGCGGGGACGCACCCGTGCCGCCGGAATGGCCGGAGATCAGGATGACGTCCGCGTTGGCCTTGGCGACGCCGGCAGCAATCGTTCCGATGCCGGAACGGCTGACCAGCTTCACCGTCACTTTCGCATCCGGATTGATCTGCTTCAGGTCATAGATGAGCTGAGCCAGATCCTCGATGGAGTAGATGTCGTGGTGCGGCGGCGGGCTGATCAGCATGACGCCGGGCGTGGAGTGACGCAGCCGCGCGATCATCTCCGTCACCTTGAAGCCGGGGAGCTGGCCGCCCTCGCCGGGCTTGGCGCCCTGGGCGACCTTGATCTCCAGCTCGCGGCACTGGTTCAGGTACTCGGCGGTGACGCCGAAGCGGCCCGAGGCGACCTGCTTGATCGCGCTGTTCCAATTGTCGCCGTTCTTGTCCGGGCGGAAGCGTGCCGGATCCTCGCCGCCCTCGCCGCTGTCGGACTTGGCGCCGATGCGGTTCATGGCGACGTTCAGCGTGCCGTGCGCTTCCGGAGAGAGCGCGCCCATGGACATGCCCGGCGTGATGAAGCGCTTGCGGATCGAGGTGATGCTCTCGACCTCGTCCACCGACACCGGGGCGTTGGCGGAGCGCAGCTCCAGCAGGTCGCGCAGCTGCATCGGCGGCCGCTTGTTCACCTGCTCGGTGTACTTCTTGAAGGTCGTGTAGCTGTCGTTGGTCACCGCCTGCTGGAGGGTGTGGATGATGCCACCCTCCCAGCCGTGGCGGTCGCCCGACTTGCGGAAGCGGTAGAAGCCGCCGACCGGCAGGGTCACGACCTCCTCGTCGTAGGCCGACGCGTGCTGCTCCAGCACCTTCTTCTGGATGCCGTTCAGGCCGATGCCGGAGATGCGGCTGACCATGGCCGGGAAATGCTCCGCGACCAGCGCGCGGGACAGGCCGATGGCCTCGAAGTTGCCGCCGCCGCGGTAGCTGCTGATGACCGAGATGCCCATCTTGGACATGATCTTCAGCAGGCCGTCGTCGATGGCCTTCTTGTAGTTGGCCATGCCCTTTTCCAGCGGCACGGAGCCGAACAGGCCGCGGCGGTGGCGCTCGGCGATGGCTTCCTGCGCGAGGTAGGCGTTGACCGTGGTGGCACCGACACCGATCAGGACGGCGAAGTAGTGGACGTCCAGCCCCTCCGCCGTGCGCACGTTCAGCGAGGTGAAGGTGCGCAGGTTGGAGCGGATCAGGTGCGTGTGCACCGCACCCGTGGCGAGGATCGCCGGGATGGCGGCGCGCGCCGGGCCCATCGCCTCGTCGGTCAGGATGACGTGGTTGGCGCCGCCGCGCACGGCGTCCTCCGCCTCCTGGCGGATCCGGCGCAGCGCGTCGCGGAGCGCGTCATGGCCGCCGTCGACCGGGAAGGTGGCGTCGATCTCGGCCGCCGTGTCGCCCATGTAGTCGCGCATGGCGCGGAACTCGGCGGTCGTCAGGACCGGCGATTCCAGCTGCAGCAGGCGCGTCTGGGTCTCGTCCTCCTCCAGGATGTTGCCGAGGTTGCCGAGGCGCGTCTTCAGGCTCATCACCCGGCGCTCACGGAGCGAGTCGATGGGCGGGTTGGTGACCTGGGAGAAGTTCTGGCGGAAGAAGTGGTGCAGGCCGCGGTACTTGTCCGACAGAACGGCGATGGGGCTGTCGTCGCCCATCGAGCCGATGGACTCCTTCCCGTCCTCCACCATCGGGTGAAGGATCAGCTCCATGTCTTCCATGGTGATGCCGAAGGCCTGCTGGCGGCGGCGCAGCTCGGCCTTCTCCATCTCCGACGGCTCGCCCTTCTGGGAGGCGGTCTTGACCAGCTCGTCCAGGTGCGTGGTGTTCTTGACCCACTTGCCCCACGGCTTCAGCGTGGCGAGATGGTCCTTCAGCTCGCGGTCGTGGAACAGCCGGCCGGCCTGGAGGTCGACGGCGATCATCTCGCCCGGGCCGAGGCGGCCCTTCTCGACCACCTGCGTCTCGTCGATCTTCACCATGCCCGTCTCGGAGCCGGCGATGATCAGACCGTCGGTGGTGATGGTGTAGCGCATCGGGCGCAGGCCGTTGCGGTCCATGCCGCCGACGACCCAGCGACCGTCGGTCATGGCCAGCGCCGCCGGGCCGTCCCACGGCTCCATGACGGAGTTGCAGTACTGGATCAGCGCCTTGTGGTTGTCCGGCGTGGTCTGCGAGCTGGTCAGCGCCTGCGGCACCAGCATCATCTTGACCATCGGGGCCGTGCGGCCGGCGCGGACCATCACCTCGAACACCGTGTCGAGCGCGCCCGAGTCCGACAGGCCCACGCCGATGATCGGCTTCAGGTCGGCCATGTGGCTGCCGAAGGCCGGATGCTCCATCCGGGTCTCGTGCGCCTTCATCCAGTTGACGTTGCCCTTCAGCGTGTTGATCTCGCCGTTGTGGGCGAGCATGCGGAAGGGCTGGGCCAGCGGCCAGGTCGGGAAGGTGTTGGTCGAATAGCGCTGGTGGTAGATGGCGAAGTCGGACTCGAACCGCTCGTCCAGCAGGTCCGGATAGAAGGTCGTCAGCTGCTCCGCCAGGAACATGCCCTTGTAGATGAGCGAGCGGGCGGACAGGGAGCAGATGTAGAAGTCGTTGATCTGCTCGCCCTTCACCGCCTTCTCGATGCGGCGGCGGATGACGTACAGGTCCAGTTCGAACTGCTCGTCGGACACGCCCTTGCTGTTGCCGATGATGATCTGCTCGATCTCCGGCCGCGTGGCGTTGGCCTTCTCGCCGATGATGTCGACGTTGATCGGCACTTGGCGCCAGCCATAGATGTAGTAGCCGAAGGCCAGGATCTCGGTCTCGACGATGCAGCGGCAGGCTTCCTGCGCGTCCAGGCTGATGCGCGGCAGGAACACCTGGCCGACGGCCAGCTTGTTGTCCGGCGCGCGGTGGCCGATGACCTTGACATGGTCCTTGAAGAACTTCTGCGGCACGGCGACGTGGATGCCCGCACCGTCGCCGGTCTTGCCGTCGGCGTCCACCGCGCCGCGGTGCCAGACGGCCTTCAGCGCCTCGATGCCTTTCTCGACCACCGAGCGGCGGGGCTTGCCGTCGATCGCGGCGATGAAGCCGACGCCGCAGGCGTCGTGCTCATCCTCCGGGTTGTAGGCGTTGGCAGTGGTCAGCGCCGCGGCGTTGGCGCGGTATTCGGCGACGAACTGCTCACCCTGGTTCAACTCGGTGGTCATCGGTGGACCCTTTCCGTCTTCAATGCCGGAGGAGCGTTGCTCCTCCATTCCCGCATCGCGCGGGTGTCGTGGACCCCGTGTGTCGGGTTTCGCTGCGCTTCACCCGACCTACGAATTTCGGCTGAGTTCCCGGTTACTCGGCGGCCTGGGCGACCAGCGTCTCCGCCTTCGCCTGGGCGTAGGCGTGGATCGCGTCCGCCGCGTCGCGGCCGTCGCGGATGGCCCACACGACCAGCGAGGCGCCGCGCACGATGTCGCCGGCGGCGAAGACGCCGTCCAGGTTGGTCATCTTGCTGCGGAAGTCGATCGGCAGCGTGCCCCAGCGGGTGACCTTCAGCTCCGGCTCGGCGAACATGGCCGGCAGGTCCTCCGGCTCGAAGCCCAGGGCCTTGATGACCAGGTCGGCCTCGACCGTGAACTCGCTGCCCTCGATCACCTGCGGGGTCTGGCGGCCGGTGGCGTCGGCCACGCCCAGGTGGATGCGCACGGCGCGCACGCCGGTCACCACACTGTCGCCGGTGAAGCCTTCCGGGGCGGCCTGCCAGATGAACTCCACGCCTTCTTCCTCGGCGTGGGCGACCTCGCGCTGCGAGCCCGGCATGTTCTTGCGGTCGCGGCGGTACAGGCACTTCACCGAGGTGGCGCCCTGGCGGATGGCGGTGCGGACGCAGTCCATGGCGGTGTCGCCGCCGCCCAGCACCACGACCTTCTTGCCGGCCGCGTTCAGGGAGCCGTCGGCGTAGGCTTCCACCGTGTCGCCCAGGCCGACCTTGTTGGAGGTGGTCAGGTATTCCAGCGCCGGCACGATGTTGCCGAGGCCGCAGCCCGGCGCCTGGATGTCGCGGGCCTTGTAGACGCCGGTGGCGACCAGCACGGCCACATGGCGGCGGCGCAGCTCCGGCAGGGTGGCGTCGCGGCCGACCTCGAAGTTCGGGTGGAAGACCACGCCGGCGTCGGCCAGCAGCTGCACGCGGCGCTCGACGACGTTCTTCTCCAGCTTGAAGCCGGGGATGCCGTAGACCAGCAGGCCGCCCATGCGGTCGTAGCGGTCGTAGACGTGCACCTCATAGCCCTTGGCGCGCAGCTCCTCCGCCGCGGCGAGGCCGGCGGGGCCGGCGCCGATGACGCCGACCGACAGGCCCAGCTCCCGCGCCGGCTTGCGCGGCTTCACCCAGCCGTTATCCCAAGCGGTGTCGTTGATGTACTTCTCGACGGAGCCGATGGTGACCGCGCCGTGGGTCGACTGCTCGATGACGCAGTTGCCCTCGCACAGGCGGTCCTGCGGGCAGATGCGGCCGCAGATTTCCGGGAAGTTGTTGGTGGCCTGGGAAACCTCGTAGGCCTCCTCCAGCCGCCCTTCCGCGGTCAGCTTCAGCCAGTCGGGGATGTTGTTCGAGACCGGGCAGTGAACCTGGCAGAACGGCACGCCGCACTGGGAGCAGCGGTTGGCCTGCTCGTTGGCGCGCTCGTCGGAGAAGCGGGCGTAGATCTCGGCGAAGTCCTCGCGGCGCTCACTGGCGGGGCGTTTGTCGGGCATCCGCTGCGCGGTGTGCACGAAGCCCAACATCCTCTGGTTCGCCATAGCGCCTGCTCCTTCTTCGCGCGTCCCGTGTGCTGGGGACGATGCTGGCGGCCCGGCGCCTGATTTGGCGTGGCCGCGGTGAGAACGATTGTCCGCGGTTGTGCGGTCGGAACGTCATATACCGCATAGGAACAGGTCTGGCGAGCATAATTTCGCCGTTAAGGCAGGTTTGCTGACCAAACGGTCGCTCGCCGCCCAGGGAACCCTTTCGTTCGGCGATGAGCCCGGAAAAGCAGAAAGAAAATTAGTCCCGAAACGGACCTATAACCCTAATCGGGGTATCGCCCCTTGTCCCTTCGCCATTGCAGCGTGGCGCTGCTATAAGCCGGCATTGCCACCCGCACACCTCTTAGAAGGCCCTGTGCCGCATGTTCATCGACCAATATCTCGACGCGATTCTGCTCGGCCTGATCGAAGGCCTGACGGAGTTCCTGCCGGTGTCGTCGACCGGGCACCTGATCATTTTCGACCGTCTGCTGGACTTCCAGGGCCCTCCGGGCAAGGTGTTCGAAGTGGTGATCCAGCTCGGCGCCATCCTGGCCATCTGCACCGTCTATTTCGCGCGGCTGTGGAAGGTCGTCACCGGCCTGCCGGACAGCCCGGACGCCCGGCGCTTCGCCGTGGCGGTCATCCTGGCCTTCCTGCCCGCTATGGTGCTGGGGGCCGGCCTGCACGGCATCATCAAGAACGTGCTGTTCAACCCGACTGTCGTCAGCTTCGCGCTGATCATCGGCGGCGTCGCGATTTTGCTGGCCGAGCGCCTCGTGCCCGTCGCGCGCTATCACCAGATCGAGCGCTTCCCGGCGCCGCTGGCGCTGAAGATCGGGCTGTGCCAGTGCCTGGCTCTGGTGCCGGGCGTGTCGCGTTCCGGCGCCACCATCCTCGGCTCCCTGCTGATGGGCGTGGACCGCCGCACCGCCGCGGAGTTCTCCTTCTTCCTGGCGATCCCGACGATGGCCGGCGCCACCGCCTACGACCTCTACAAGAACTGGAGCGGGATGACCTTCGATTCCGGCGCGCTGATCGCCGTCGGCTTCGTCACGGCCTTCATCGCCGCGGCGCTGGTGGTGAAAACGCTGGTGGACTTCGTCGGCCGCTACGGCTTCGCGCCGTTCGGCTGGTACCGCATCGCGGTCGGCACAGGGATGCTGGCGTTCCTGTACCTGTAACGGCGCCCCCTCACGCGCGCCGGGGCACAGCGCGCGTGGAGGCCAGCGCGATCACCAGGGCCAGCGCGGCGACCAGGGCGAAGGAAAAGCCCACCGTGCTGGCCTCCGCCACGAAGCCGAGCAGGGCGGGGCCGGTCAGCACGCCGGCGTAGCCCAGAGTCGCCACCGCCGCGATGGACGAGGCGGCGTTGCCCTCCTCCCCCGATCCCGCGGCGCTGAACAGCACCGGCACGACGTTCGACAGGCCGAGGCCGGTCAGGCCGAAGCCGACCACCGCCACGACCGGCCCGCCGCCCAGCAGGGCCACGGCCAGGCCGGCGAAGGCGAGCATCGCCCCCGACCGCACCAGGGTCGCCCCGCCGACGCGCTGGCGAAGCGCATCCCCGCAGAAGCGCCCGGCGGCCATGGCGCCGGAGAACACCGCGAAGCCCAGGCCGGCGACCGTGGTCGCGCCGCCCAGATCCTCGCGCAGGTAAATGGCGCTCCAGTCCAGGATGGCGCCCTCGCTCAGGAAGGCCAGGAAGGTCAGCGCGCCGAGCAGCAGGGTCCCGCGGCTCGGCAGGGCAAGGCCACCCGACTCCGCGCCGCCGTCGGCCTTGCCCGGCAGGAAGCGGCCCTGCAGGGCCAGAAACAGCGCGATCAGTGCGCCGGCGATCACCGCGCAGGCCGCCGCGGGCGGCATCATCTGAAGCAGCAGGCCGCCGGCCGCCGCGCCCACAAGCCCGCCGAGGCTCCACATGCCGTGCAGGGACGACATGATCGGCCGGCCCAGGTGCCGCTCCACCAGCGCGCCGTGCGCGTTCATGGCGACGTCCATCGTCCCGCCGGCTGCGCCGAACAGGAACAGCACGGCGCACAGGCCGGCGAGGCTCGGCATCAGGGCCGGCAGGGGGAGCAGCAGCGCGAAGAGCAGGGCGGTCACGCGCACCGCCGGCGCGCTCCCCACCCGCCCGAGCAGGGCGCCGGTCCCGATCATCGCGGTCAGGGCGCCGGCCGCCAGGCAGAGCAGGGCCAGGCCGACCACGGCCGGGCTCAGGTCCAGATGGGTCTTGATCACGGGAATCTGGGTCGCCCACCCCCCGAAAACGGTGCCGTTCAGAAAAAAGGCCACGATGGTCGCCCATCGGGCCGCCGGGGCGCGCGCCGCCAGATCCTGCATCGGAAAACCCACGCTGCTTCAGCCGCTTGCCACCGCCCGGGGAGGGCGTGGGATGAAGCTAGGTGCGGGCTGGCCCGTTGGAATTCAAGGCTTGCCATGGCCGGCGGTTTCGTATCGGGGGCCGTGGACGATCATGCGCCGAAGCGTCAGCCGAGCCCGATGCCTGCGGGGTGCTGCGACAAAGTGTACAGGATGAGTTCGAAAGAACGCTCCCGCGTCCCGGGGGAACGCCGCGCGCGGAGGGAATTTCCCCAACGTTTCAAGGGCATATAAACAGATTGAAGTGGTTTCCAAAGATACTAATCCACATCAGCGCTGCTGGGTCAGTGAAGATGCATATTGGGATCTGCCACGTCCGGATTGAACATTAAAACATGTATGTCATTTTAGACGAAGTAGGCGGTTACGCCTGCTTTCGATCCTTCGTGTACGGGAGTGATTGGCATGGAGTATTGCATACGATGGCGTGGTAGTCTGAGTATAGTGCTCTTTTCTCTCGGTTTCTACGTGTGCAGCTTTGGAATTGCTGGTGCTACCACTGCAGAAATCATCGCAGCCCCCTACCTGGAGTATCGAGCACAGGAAACTATAAACACCCAATCTCTGGTTCAAATCGGTGCGCGGATCGTCTATGGCTTCGCGGCATTGAGCACTCTCTTCGTGCTTCTGTACGTCACCTCACGGGGCCGCTTTGTTGCGGAGATTCTCAAGGGAACTGAATGGGGGGAACGCTTTCTGAAGGTGCTCCGCGAGCAGGTCCTGACGACCGCAGCCTTTAAGACGCTGCTTCTCTATCTTATGATAGGGAGTCTGGCCGGTGAGATTGCCGTCCGTGTCTACTATTACATTGTGGCGGCTTGTGAATGACTTGGCGCAATCCGGACACCACACATCCGGAATTCATTGTCCATTGTTGAGGGACTTGTGATGGGTCGGCCTCGATCTGGACCGATGAACAAACACAACGGTGTCTATGTTCTGTAAAACTCGCCTGCTCACGTAAAAGCCCCGGCCGTTCCGCCGGGGCTTTTCGCTTTCATGGGCCTGCCGCGCTGTGGCAGATGGCGTCAGCGCGCGCTCGGGTACTTGTTGAACTTGCCCACATCGCGGGTCAGCGTGGCGTTGCGGCCGCCGACGATGAAGCGCGACAGGTAGGTCGGCAGGATCACCTCGCAGCTCGCCAGCTCGGTCATGCCCAGCTCCTTGAAGCCCGGGGTCGAGGGCGACGCCACGTTGTCCGTCTTCAGAAGCTCCACCTGGTCGCGGGTCAGCGGCGGGGCGATCAGCGGGATTTTCTCGCAGAAGGCGCCCAGCTTTTCCGCGATGTTGAAGGGCACCGGAACCAGCAGGCGGTGCTTGCGGCGGATCTCGTGGAGCATCAGCTCCATCAGTTCCTTGAAGGTGTAGACGCGCGGGCCGCCCAGCTCGAAGGTCTTGCCGGCCGCGCTGTCCTGGTGGACGGCGGCGGTGATGGCGTCGGCCAGATCGCCGACATAGACCGGCTGGAACTTCGTGGAACCGCCGATTAGCGGCAGCGCCGGGGCGATCTGGGCCATCGACGCGAACTTGTTGAAGAAGGCGTCCTCCGGCCCGAAGACGATGCTGGGGCGGATGATCGTCGCGCCGGGGAAAGCCTGGAGCACCGCCTGCTCGCCGGCCGCCTTCGACCGCGCGTAGGCGGAGGCGGAGCGGGTGTCGGCGCCGATGGCCGAGACGTGGACGAGCTTGCGCACGCCGTTGGCCGCCGCGATGCGGGCGATGCGCGTCGGGGCGTCGACATGGACGGTCTGGAAGCTCCAGGGCGCCGTCTCGTACAGGGCGCCGATCAGGTTGATCACCGTGTCGCTGCCCTGGATGGCGCGCGCGACCGACTGGTCGTCGGTGACGTCGGCGGCCATCGGGACGATCTGCCCGACCGAACCGGCCGTCTTCAGGAAATTCGCCTGGTTCGGGTGGCGCGACACGACGCGCACGATGGCGCCCGACTTGGCGAGGCGGCGGATCAGATGGCGGCCGATGAAGCCCGAACCGCCGAACACCGTGACCACTTCATTGCGATAGGACATCGACCTTCTCCCGTGCCGTTGGGCCCGCACATTCCCCGAAATCCAGCGATCCGGCAGCGGCCGGGCCAGGGCGAGGCCGGCGGATCGGAGGATGCTTATAGAGAAAACTCCCCGGCGAGGCTAGGCCCGCCGCGCGGGTCCCGGCCCAAATCGCGGCGAAGCGGGCGGGGGAGGGGAACGTCCGCGGGCTCCGCGCAAAAAGTGAAAAAAAGCTGTTGACGGGGATCCGCCGTCCGGCTACATAAGCGGCCCACACCGAGCCCAGGTGGCGGAATTGGTAGACGCGCAGGTTTCAGGTACCTGTGGCAGAAATGTCGTGGAAGTTCGAGTCTTCTCCTGGGCACCAAATCTACCCGGCTGCGCCGCATGCTACGGACCTCCCCTTCCGGGGGACGGGAAGGAAGCAGAGCGGCGTTCGTCGTTTCTGGGGTCCATGGCCGGGGGCCGTCCTCCAACGCGGGAAGCCACCCGATGCCCATCGATCTACATGACGGCGACCTGCCGGACGGTCTCGACCTGAAAGCCATGGCCCGCGACGGCGCCGTCGCGATCGACACCGAAACCATGGGGCTGAACCCCCACCGCGACCGGCTGTGCTTGGTCCAGCTGTCGCCCGGCGACGGCACGGTGCACCTCGTCCAGTTCCGCCAGGACCAATTCCAAAGGGGGCGCTACGACGCGCCGAACCTGAAGCGGCTGCTGACCGACCCGGAGGTCACCAAGCTCTTCCACTTCGCCCGCTTCGACGTCGCGATCATGCAGGCCTATCTCGGCGTGGTCTGCCAGCCGGTCTATTGCACCAAGGTCGCGTCCAAGCTGGTGCGCACCTTCACCGACAAGCACGGCCTGAAGGATCTGGTGAAGGACCTGCTGGGCGTGGAGCTGTCCAAGCAGCAGCAGTCCTCCGACTGGGGTGCGGACGAACTGACGCCGGAGCAGATGAAGTACGCCGCGTCCGACGTGCTGCACCTGCACGACCTGAAGGACAAGCTGGACGTCATGCTGGCCCGCGAAGGACGGACCCACCTGGCCAAGGCCTGCTTCGACTTCCTGCCGGCGCGCGGCGCCCTCGACCTGGGCGGCTGGGACCAGCCGGACATTTTGGCGCACTGAGCGCCAATCGGGTTGGAATAGGACCGTTCATCCGGGCGTTGATTTGACCGGCGGCGCAACGGTGGGCATACTGCCGGGGCGCGATCCCGCCCGTTGGTGCGTATGCCCAACCCGGGGTTTGTCGGTGTACCTGTGTTTGCCCGGGGTGCGTTATCGGCCCGCGGGGCCCAACTGAAGAGGCAACTTCGCCTTGACCAGCCTGATCGATTGCCCGGCCGCCGGGGAGCAGGACGAGACGCTCGCCACGGCCGTGCCCGACCGCGACATCGCCAGCGCCATGCGGGTGCTGCGCATGGAGGCCAACGCGCTCACCGCGCTGGCCGCCAGCCTGGACGGCGCCTTCACCCGCGCGCTCGACACGCTGGCCGGCATCGCCGGCCGCGTCGTGGTGACGGGCATGGGCAAGTCCGGCCATGTCGCGCGGAAGATCGCGGCGACCCTGGCCTCCACCGGCACGCCGGCCCTCTTCGTCCATCCGGGGGAGGCCAGCCACGGCGACCTCGGCATGATCGCGCGCGAGGACGCGGTGATCGCGCTGTCCAACTCCGGCGAGACGCACGAGCTGTCGGACGTCATCGCCTACACCCGGCGCTTCGCGATCCCGCTGATCGGCATCACCCGGCGCGCCGGCTCCTCGCTCGCCGAACAGTCGGACGTGGCGCTGGTCCTGCCGTCGGCGCCGGAAGCCTGCCCGCTGGGCCTCGCCCCCACCACGTCGACCACCATGATGCTGGCCTTGGGTGACGCCCTGGCCGTGGCGCTGTTGGAACGTCGGGGCTTCACCGCGTCCGACTTCAAGGAGCTGCATCCCGGCGGCCAGCTGGGCCGGGCGCTGCTGAAGGTCACCGACGTCATGCACAAGGGCGACGACATGCCCCTGTGCGGGCTGGACACTCCGCTGTCGGACGTGATCCTGGAGATGACGGCCAAGCGGCTCGGCTGCGTCGGCGTGCTCGACGATGCGGGCGTGCTGGTCGGCGTCATCACCGACGGCGACCTGCGCCGCCACCTGAAGCCCGAATTGCTGGCGGAGCGGGCGGACAGCATCCTGTCGCCCCGGCCGAAGACGATCCGTCCCAAGGCGTTGGTCGTGGAAGCCCTGCGGGAGATGAACGAGAAACAGATCACCAGCCTGTTCGTGATCGAGGCCGACCGGCCGCTTGGCGTCGTGCACATCCACGACTGCCTGCGCGCCGGGGCGGCGTGAGCGGCGGCCGGTGGAAGGTGGCCTGATGGACAGCGACTTGAAGGACGGCGGCCTGATCGAACGTCGCCGCGGGGAGCGTGGCCCGAATGAAGGCGGACCCATGAGCGCGGACGACCTGCGCGCCAACAATCTTCGTACGGGCGAACTTCGGACGGGCGACCTTCGTGCGGATGGCCGGCACCGGATCGGTCGAACGGGGGCCGCGGACGGGGAATCGTCCATTCCGCTGCGCGCCGATCCGTCGGGCGGTCGCGCCCACCAGCGCCGCGTCATCCGCCCGGTCAGCCGGCTGTACAGCCGTTTCGTCACCGGAATGAAGTACGTCCTGCCGGCCGTGGCGCTCGCCGTGCTGGCGCTGATCGCGGCCTGGCCGTCGCTGACCGAGCTGCCGACTCCGAAGATTGCGGCCGACAAGGGCCAGACGGAGATGATCAAGCCGCGCTACCTGAGCAAGGACGAGCAGAACCAGCCCTTCTCCCTGACCGCGGTGAAGGCGGACAAGCTGGCCGACCAGCCGGACATCGTGGTGCTGGACCAGCCGGAGATGGAGATGACCCAGAACGACGGCGCCTGGGTCAACATCCGGTCCGACAAGGGCTGGTACGATCAGAGCACCGGCATCCTGAAGATGCGCAGCAACGTCCGCGTGCTGCGCGACGACGGCAACGAGTTCACCACGGAAGAGGCCGAGTCCGACGTCCGCAAGGGCACGGCCTGGGGCGACGTCCATGTGGTCGGCCAGGGACCGCAGGGCGTGATCAACGCCGAGGGCTTCCGCCTGTCCGACCGCGGCAAGACGATGGTCTTCCTGAACCAATCCAAGGCCGACGTCCAGGCCGCCGAGCGCCCGGGGGGAGGAAAGAAGCGGTGAGTGCAGCCACCTTTGCGGCCCAGTTCGTGAGCAGGTTCGCGAGCAATGTCGCGGCGGGAGCGGCCGGCCTCGCGCTGGCCGGCCTTCTGGCGCTGTCGTCCGCCCCCGCCCAGGCGCAGGGGATGCCCGGCCTGGGCGGCGGGCCCAACCCGGTCGAGGTCAACGCCGACCAGGCGATCGAATGGCACCAGGATGTCCGCGCCTACGTCGCGCGCGGCAACGCCTCGGCCAAGCGCAACGACAGCACGGTCTACGCCGACGTCCTGACCGCCTATTACCGCGAGGTCCCCGGCAAGGGCAACGAGGTGTTCCAACTCGTCGCCGAGGGCAACGTGCGCATCGTCAGCCCGTCGCAGACGGTGTTCGGCGAACGCGGCGTCTACGACGTGGACAAGCAGGTGGCGGTGGTGACCGGCAACAACCTGAAGCTGGTCACGCGCACCGACGTGGTCACCGCCCGCGACACGCTGGAATATTACGAGGCCAAGGACATGGCGGTGGCGCGCGGCGACGCGCTGGCCGTGCGCCAGTCCAACGGCGACCGGCTGCGCGCCGACGTGCTGATCGGCCAATTCAAGAAGATGCCGGACGGCACCACCCAGATGGAGAGGATCGACGGGTCCGGCAACGTGGTCGTCACGACGACCACCGACGTCGCCCTGTCGGACAAGCTGGTCTATTCGGTCGCGGACGAGACGGCGGTGCTTCTCGGCAACGTCAAGATCACCCGCAACGACAACCAGCTGAACGGCGAAGCCGCCGAGATGAACACCAGGACCAAGGTCAACCGGGTCATCGCCGGCCCCGCCACCGGCGGGCGGGTGATGGGCCTGCTGGTTCCCGGCCAGGAGCCCGGCACTCCCGGCGCCCCGGCCTCCGGCAAGCCGGGCGCCAAGCCGGCCAAATCCTCCAAACCCTGACGGCTTCAGCCCCAACCGCCCGGCAGCCAACACGATGACCCCAACACGATGACCATGGATATCGAAGACCGGGACCTCGACGACCACCGGGCCGCAAGGCCGGACCCGGCGGCGGGATCCGCGCTGGGTGCGGACCTGCCGTCCGAAGGGCTCGTCGCCTTGCATCTGGGCAAGTCCTACAAGAAGCGCCCCGTCGTCCGCGACGTGACCGTGACGGTGCAGCGGGGCGAGGCCGTTGGCCTGCTGGGCCCCAACGGCGCCGGCAAGACCACGTGCTTCTACATGATTACCGGCCTGATCGCGGCCGACTCGGGCACCATCCTGCTCGACGGGCAGGACATCACGGCGCTCCCCATGTACCGGCGGGCGCGGCTCGGCATCGGCTACCTGCCGCAGGAGGCGTCGATCTTCCGCGGCATGTCGGTGGAGAACAACATCCGCGCCGTGCTGGAGGTGGTGGAGACGAACCGCGACGCCCGCGAGGCGATGCTGGACGAGCTTCTGGCCGAATTCTCCATCACCCATCTGCGGCGCGCCCCCGCTCTGGCCCTGTCCGGCGGCGAGCGGCGCCGCGTGGAGATCGCCCGCGCGCTGGCCTCGCAGCCGCACTTCATCCTGCTGGACGAACCGCTGGCCGGTATCGACCCGATCGCCGTGAACGACATCCGCGAACTGGTCAGCCATCTGCGCGACCGCGGCATCGGGGTGCTGATCACGGACCACAACGTGCGCGAAACGCTGGACCTCGTCGATCGGGCATACATCTTGCACGATGGTGTGGTACTAATGGAGGGAGAGCCGTCGGAGATCGTCGCGCACCAGGATGTGCGGCGCGTCTACCTCGGCGACCGGTTCAGCCTCTAGCCTGGTCTCCCTGCCCATGGCGCTCAGCCAACGACTCGATCTACGCCAAACACAGTCCCTGGTGATGACCCCGCAGCTGCAGCAGGCGATCAAGCTGCTGCAGCTGTCGAACATCGAGTTGTCGGATTTCGTGGACCGGGAGATCGAGCAGAATCCCCTCCTGGAGCGCGATGGCGGCCCCGGTGATTCCGGGGGCGACTCCGCCGGTGACGGCGGGAACGCGAACGGCGCGGTGGAACCGGGCATGGCCGACCTGTCGGGTCCGGAAGAGCCGCCGCCGTCCTTCGAAGGACGGACCCGCGACACGGTGGAGATGACCTCGTCGGAGACGATGGGCTCCTCCTCCGACGCGCCGCTCGACACCGATTTCGAGAATGTCTACGCCGACGACCGCTTTTCCGACGGAACGGACGGATCGAGCGACGTCTACGGCTCCTGGCAGGAGCGTGGCGGGCGCGGCGGCTTCGAGGATGACGACAGCAACCTGGAAGCGACGCTGACCGGCCAGGTCAGCCTGCGCGACCATCTGACCGAACAGCTGAAGATCGACCTGCCGGACCACGGCGACCAGCTGATCGGCCTGGCGCTGATCGACATGCTGGACGAGGCGGGCTGGATCACCGGGTTGGAGGTGGAGGCGCTCGCCGGGCAGCTCGGCTGCGAGCCGGAGCGGGTGGAACGGGTGCTGGCCGCCTGCCAGCGCTTCGACCCGCCGGGCATCTTCGCGCGGTCCCTGAAGGAATGCCTGGCCATCCAGCTGCGCGAGAAGAACCGGTTCGACCCGGCCATGGCGGCCCTGCTCGACAACCTGGAGCTTCTGGCCGCGCGCAACCTGCCGGCGCTGATGAAGGTCTGTGGCGTGGACGCCGAGGACATCGGCGACATGGTCGCCGAGATCCGCAAGCTGAACCCCAAGCCGGCGCTCTGCTTCGACCACACGCCGGCGCAGCTGGTCACGCCGGACATCCTGATGCGCGCCAACCCCGGCGGCGGCTGGCTGATCGACCTGAACCCGGACACTTTGCCGCGGGTGCTGGTCAACCACCGCTACTTCGCACGCATCTCCGGAACGGCCCGCAACAAGGCCGACAAGGAGTACATCACCGAGCGGTTCCAGTCCGCGAATTGGCTGGTGAAGTCGCTGCACCAGCGAGCCACCACCATTTTGAAGGTCGCCAGCGAGATCATCCGGCAACAGGACGCTTTCTTCATTCATGGTGTCTCTCATCTTAAGCCGCTGATCCTTCGCGACATCGCGGAAGCCATCGGCATGCACGAGAGCACGGTCAGCCGAGTCACCACCAACAAGTTCATGGCGACCCCGCGCGGCGTGTTCGAGCTGAAATACTTCTTCACCTCCGCCATCCAGGGTGCCGACGGCCAGGCCGCCCATTCCGCAGAAGCGGTCCGGCACCGCATTAAGACCATGATCGACGCGGAGAAGCCGGACGACGTGCTGTCCGACGACAAAATTGTCGAGATCCTTAGGGGTGAAGGGATCGACATTGCGCGACGGACCGTCGCGAAGTATCGTGAAGCGATGCGAATCCCGTCATCGGTGCAGCGCCGCCGTGCCAAGATGTCACGCATGTAAACGGGTCCGAACTAGGGCGTCGTTCGTTGACAGCCTGGGGCTTGGCCACTATGGTCCCGGTCCGCACGTGGCGGCCTGCCGTCGTCTTCTGTCCCTCGCGGACCAATTTGGAAACCTCCCAAAATGCAACTGACCGTCAAAGGCAAGCAGCTTGACGTTGGCGATGCCCTGCGCACCCACGTCGCGGATAGCCTGAACTCCGTCGTCGGCAAGTATTTCAACAAGCCGATCGAGGCGAACGTCGTCCTGACGCGCGACGCGCACCTGTTCAAGGCCGACATCCAGGTCCATGTCGGCCGTGGCATCGTGCTGCAGAGCGCGTCGGAAGCGACCGAGCCGTATCCGGCGTTCGACACGGCGTGCGAGAAGCTGTCCAAGCGCCTGCGCCGGTACAAGAGCCGCCTGCGCGATCACCACACCGTCGACGCCGCCCCGCAGCAGGAAGCCGTGCCGGCCCGCTACCAGATCCTGGAAGCGGAGAAGGACGAGGCCCATGTCGATGGCGACGAGGCGGTGGCCGAAAAGGCCCAGCCCATGGTCATCGCCGAGATGCAGACCTCCATCGCGACCCTGACGGTCAGCGAGGCGGTGATGCGCATGGAGTTGGCCGACTCCCCGGCTTTGCTGTTCAACAACAGTGCGCATGGCCGTCTGAACCTGGTCTACCGTCGCGCCGATGGCAACATCGGCTGGGTCGACCCGGCGGAGAAGGCCGGCGCCTGATCCCGGGCTCCGTCGCAACCACACCGCAACCGTCATGCTCGATCTCATCACGCCGCACGCCATCCTCCCCAGCCTCAAGGCCGGCAGCAAGAAGCAGGCCCTGCAGGACATGGCGCGCAAGGCGGCCGAGCTGACCGGCCAGCACGAACGGGCGATCTTCGACGTCCTGCTGGAACGGGAGCGGTTGGGCACCACCGGCGTGGGGCATGGCATCGCCATCCCCCACGGCAAGCTGTCCAACCTCGACCGCGTCCACGGCGTCTTCGCCCGGCTGGAGCGGCCCATCGACTTCGACGCGATCGATGAGCAGCCGGTCGATCTGATTTTCCTGCTGTTGGCCCCGGACCATGCCGGTGCCGACCATCTGAAGGCGCTGGCCCGTGTGTCGCGCCTGCTGCGTGACCAGTCCATGTGCGAAAAGCTGCGCGGCTCCGACTCGGCGGACGCCATCTACGCGCTTCTGACCCAGCACGAAGCCAGCCACGCCGTGTGAGGCAAGACGGGAGGGCGAGAGCCCTCCCGTTTCCTTTGCGCCCGCGGCGCGCTATAATCTTTCCATGCCGAACGTGTTCCGAATGCCGTGGATCACGCCCGAGGACTATCTCGCCGCCGAACGGGCGGCCGAGGTCCAGGACGAGTCACCGAGGGTGATGTTCTTCTGAAATCCATCAACGCCGCGGTGACGCTGGACGACCTGTACGCTCCATAAGGCCTGCGTAGGTTGGGTGGAGCGTACGCGGAACCCAACATTCCCAGCGATGGTGGGTTTGTTGGGTTGCGCTGCGCTCCACCCAACCTACGGGCTCATCAAACGCGTTCGGCCCAGGTCATGTAGTTCACGTCGAGGTCGCGCGGGTTCAGGCGGAACTCGTCGGACAGCGGGCTGTACGTCACCCCGGTCAGGTCCTTGATGCCAAGCCCGTGCACGCGTACGGCGGCGGCCAGTTCGCTCGGGCGCAGGAACTGGCGCCAGTTGTGGGTGCCGCGTGGCATCCAGCGCAGGATGTACTCCGCCCCCACAATGGCCAGCGCGAAGGACTTCGGCGTGCGGTTCAGCGTGGCGAGGAACAGCACGCCGCCGGGGGACAGCAGGTCGGCGCAGGACTTCACGAACAGGTCGACGTCGGCGACATGCTCGATCACCTCCATCGCCAGGACCACGTCGAAGCGCTCGCCGGAGGCGGCCAAGGCCTCGGCGGTGGTGGCGCGGTAGTCAACGGGCGTGCCGGTCTCCGCGGCGTGCGTGGCGGCGGTCCTCACGTTCTTCTCCGACGCGTCCACGCCGACCACCGTGGCGCCCATGCGGGCGATCGGTTCCGCCAGGAGGCCACCGCCGCAGCCGATGTCCACGACGCGGACGCCCTTCAGCGGGTCGGGCGCCAGCGGGTCGCGGCCGAGCCGCCGGCAAATCGTGTCGCGGATGTAGGTCAGGCGCAGCGGGTTGAGGCGGTGCAGCGGCCGGAACTTGCCGGTCGGGTCCCACCATTCCGCGGCGATGGCGGAAAAGCGGGCGACGTCCGCTGGATCAACAGTGCCTGCGGTTCCGGCAGTCGCGGTCATGAATGAAATCCCGTATGCTGGTTTGCGATAACAATTGCGGGGCGAACTTGCCTCGCTGTGAACGACAGAGTATGGATACGCCGCCCCGCGCCGGCAACGGTAGAGCGGGGGCGCGCGGACGGCCGGTTTTTCGGCACAGATATGGTGTGAGGTATGGCGCGGATCGTCCTCAAGTTCGGTGGCACGTCGGTCGGCGACATCGACCGCATCAAGAACGTGGCCCGCAAGGTCGAGCAGGAAGTGAAGGCGGGCCACCAGGTGGCCGTCGTCGTGTCGGCGATGTCCGGCGTGACCAACCAGCTCGTCAAATACTGCAACGACATCGACAAGCTGCACGACGCGCGCGAGTACGACGCCATCGTCGCTTCGGGCGAGCAGGTGACCTCCGGTCTCCTCGCCATCGCGCTGCAGTCGCGCGGCATCCCGGCGCGCTCCTGGCTCGGCTGGCAGATCCCGATCTACAGCGACGAGACGCACGGCAAGGCCCGCATCGTGTCGATCGACACGACCGAAATCGACAAGCGCATGGAGACCGGCGAGGTCGCCGTGGTCGCCGGCTTCCAGGGCGTGACCGAGGGCGGCCGCATCACCACGCTGGGCCGTGGCGGGTCCGACACCTCGGCGGTGGCGCTGGCCGCGGCGCTGAAGGCCGACCGTTGCGACATCTACACCGACGTGGACGGCGTCTACACCACCGACCCGCGCATCGTCACCAAGGCCCGCAAGCTCTCCAAGATCACCTACGAGGAGATGCTTGAGCTGGCGTCGCAGGGCGCCAAGGTCCTGCAGACGCGCTCGGTCGAGATGGCGATGAACCACCGCGTGCGCGTGCAGGTTCTGTCGAGCTTCGAGGAGGCCGCGGGCAGCGCGCTTCCCGGTACCCTGGTTGTGGACGAGGACGAGATCGTGGAAAAGGAAGTTGTGAGCGGCATCGCCTACAGCCGCGACGAGGCGAAGATCACCCTCATCGGCGTTGCCGACCGTCCGGGCGTGGCGGCCAACATCTTCGGGCCGCTGACCGACGCCGCCATCAACGTCGACATGATCGTGCAGAACGTGTCCGAGGACGGCACGTCCACCGACATGACCTTCACGGTCGGCAAGGCCGACATCGCCCGCGCCGTGAAGGTGCTGGAAGACGCCAAGGCCGAGCTGAACTACCGGCGCCTGGCGTCCGACGCCAACGTCGTGAAGGTGTCGGTGATCGGCGTCGGCATGCGCAGCCACACCGGCGTGGCCCAGCGCATGTTCAAGGCGCTGGCCGACAAGGGCATCAACATCCAGGTCATCTCCACCTCCGAGATCAAGATTTCGGTCCTGATCGCCGAGGAGTATGCGGAGCTGGCGCTGCGCGCGCTGCACACGGCCTACGGCCTGGACGCGGCCTGACGTCAGTAGGAAAAGGGGAGAGGCGGGCATGACCGACGCCAGGTCCGACATCCGTTCCGACGGGGCGGCGCGGGCGCGGCTCGACCAGCTGTGGGCGCGGGGGCGCGACTTCCTCGGCACGCGCACCGCCATCATGGGTGGTGCCATGAGCTGGGTGTCGGAGCGCCACCTCGTGTCCGCCATCTCCAACGCCGGCGGATTCGGCGTCGTCGCCTGCGGGTCGATGCCGCCGGAGCTGCTGGCCAATGAGATCGCCGGCACCAAGGCGCTGACCGCGAAACCGTTCGGCGTGAACCTCATCAACATGCACCCGCAGCTCGATCAGTTGATCGATGTCTGCCGGGAGCAGGGGGTGAGCCACGTGGTCATCGCCGGCGGCTTCCCGTCCGGCGCGACCATCAAGCGGATCAAGGACGGCGGCGCCAAGGTCATGGCCTTCGCCCCGACCCTGGTCAGCGGCCGGCGCATGGTGAAGCTGGGCGCCGATGCGCTGGTGATCGAGGGCACGGAGGCCGGCGGCCACATCGGCCCGGTGTCCACCACCGTGCTGGCCCAGGAAATCCTGCCCGACCTGCGCGACGTCCCGGTCTTCGTGGCCGGCGGCATCGGCCGCGGCGAGGCCATCGTCGCCTATCTGGAACTGGGGGCGGCCGGCGTGCAGATCGGCACGCGCTTCGTCTGCGCCACGGAATCCATCGCGCACCCGCGCTTCAAGCAGGTCTTCATCAAGGCGTCGGCCCGCGACGCGCAGGCGTCGGTGCAGATCGACCCGCGCTTTCCCGTCATCCCGGTGCGCGCGCTGGCCAACGCGGGCTCCAAGCGCTTCATGGAACTGCAGCGGGAGGTCATCGCCCGTGTCGACCGCGGCGAGATGTCGCGCGACGAGGGGCTGCTGGAGATCGAGCATTTCTGGGCAGGCGCACTGCGCCGCGCGGTCATCGACGGGGACATCGAGACGGGCTCCCTGATGGCCGGCCAGAGCGTCGGCCTGGTCACCCGCGAACAGCCGGTGGCGGAGATCATCGACGACTTGGTCGCCCAGGCCGAATCGTCGCTGGCGCGTCGGATCGGCGGCCTCGCTGCCGTCGGCCAGCCCGTCGAACCTGGGCCGGTCGAACCTGGGCCGGTCGAGCTGGGGCCGGCCGTGCTCGGGGCGGCCTGAGATGACCGACACCGTGGGCGAAGCTTCCGCCGGCTTTGATGGCGCCGCCTCGCGCCGGCTGCTGGCGCGCCTGCGCGACGTCATGGCGGGATCGGGATCGGGGCAGGAGCGGCTCGACAAGATCGTCTCGCTGATCGCCGCGGAGATGGGGGCGGACGTCTGCTCCGCCTACGTCATGCGCGCGGGCGAGGTGCTGGAGCTGTTCTCCACCTTCGGCCTGAACCAGACCGCGGTGCACAACACGCGCCTGCGCGTGGGCGAGGGCATCGTCGGCGACATCGCCGGCCACGCGCGGCCCATCGCGCTGGACAACGCGCCGTCGCACCCCAGCTTCGCCTACCGCCCGGAAACGGGCGAGGACCCCTTCCTGTCGCTGGCCGGCGTGCCGATCCTGCGCGGCGGCAAGGTGCGCGGCGTTCTGGTCATTCAGCACAAGGACCGCCGCCGCTACACGGAGGAGGAGGTCGAGACCCTGCAGACCATCGCCATGGTCGTCGCCGAACTGGTGGCCCAGGGCGAACTGGTCAACCCGCAGGAGGTCTCCTCCACCGGCGACCCGGCGCTGCTGCCGGCGCGCCTGTCCGGCACCTCGCTGGCCGGCGGCCTGTCCATGGGCCTTGCGGTCATCCACCGGCCGCAGCTGACCATCCGCCAGATGGTTGCCGAGGACGCGGAGAGCGAGCTGGTCCGGCTGAACGCCGCCATCGCCACCATGCACAGCGCCATCGACGACCTGCTGGCCGCGGCGGCGCTGGCGGGGCTGGGCGAGCCCAAGGACATCCTGGAAACCTACCGCATGTTCGCGGAGGACCGCGGCTGGCTCTCGCGCATCCGCGAGGCGATCCGCATGGGCCTGACGGCGGAAGCGGCGGTGCAGCAGGTGCAGAACGACACCCGCGCCCGCATGAGCCACCTGACGGACCCCTACATCCGCGAACGGCTGCTCGACCTGGAAGACCTGACCAACCGGCTGCTCCAGCATCTGGCCGGCCGCAAGTCGGAGGCCGACGGCGGCACCCTGCCGGATGACATCGTGCTGGTCGCCCGCTCCATGGGGCCGGCGGAGCTGCTGGACTACGACCAGCGCCGCCTGCGCGCCGTGGTGCTGGAGGACGGATCGCCGTCCAGTCACGTCTGCATCGTGGCGCGCGCGCTGAACATCCCGGTGGTGCAGGCCAACGACGCGCTGAACCGGATCGAGCCGCTCGACCCCGTCATCGTGGACGGCGACCACGGGCAAGTGTTCGTACGCCCGGCCGAAGACATCCAGATGGCCTTCGCCGAGAGCGTCGCGCTCCGCACGCGCAAGGAACAGATCTACGCGGAGATCCGCGGGCTGCCCTCGGTGACGCGCGACGGCGTGCCGATCTCCATCCAGCTGAACTGCGGCCTGCTGATCGACCTGCCGCACCTGAAGGCCAGCGGGGCGGAGGGCATCGGCCTCTACCGCACCGAAATCCCCTTCATGGTCCGGTCCTCCTACCCCGACGTGAAGGCGCAGACCGACCTCTACGCGCGCATCCTGGACGAGGCCGGCGACAAGCCGGTGGTGTTCCGCACGCTGGACGTCGGCGGCGACAAGATGCTGCCCTACATCGCGTCGGGCGAGGAGGAGAACCCGGCGCTCGGCTGGCGGGCGATCCGCATCGGGCTCGACCACCCGTCGCTGCTGCGCCAGCAGCTCCGCTCGCTGCTGCGGGCGGCGGCCGGCCGGCCGCTGTCGGTGATGTTCCCGATGATCGCCGAGGTGGCCGAGTTCGACGCCGCCAAGCGCCTGCTCGACCTGGAGCTGAAGCGTCTGGAGCAGCAGGGCTTGGAGCCGCCGAGCCGTCTGCGCGTCGGCACGATGATCGAGGTCCCGTCGCTGCTGTGGCAGCTGCCGGCCCTGCTGGCGCGGGTGGATTTCCTGTCGGTCGGCTCCAACGACCTGACGCAGTACATCTTCGCCAGCGACCGCGGCAACCCGCGCACGGCGACCCGCTACGACCCGCTGGCCCCGGCCATGCTGTGCCTGCTGCGGCGGCTCGTGGAGGCCTGTAACGACGCGGGCGTTCCGCTCAGCATCTGCGGCGAGATGGCCGGGCGGCCGCTCGACGCCATGGCCCTGCTGGGCATCGGCTTCCGCAGCCTGTCCATGTCCCCGCCCTCGGTCGGGCCGGTCAAGACCATGCTCCGCTCGCTGGACGTGGCGGCGCTGCGCCAGTACATGGCCGGGCTCTACCAGAAGGGCGACCACAGCCTGCGCGACAAGCTGCGCAGCTTCGCCAAGGACCACGGCGTCCTGATCTGAGCACCGGGGACGGCTCTGTCGCCCCCCTGTTGCCCCCCTCTGTTGCCTGGGCCACACGCCCCCTTGATCGTTTGTAGAAGCGACGTTTTGTTACAGCGGCTCGGCCGATTGGCGTATACAACGTCGCAGCGTTGCGGTCATTCGCGGTTGCGCAGCCATCGGGGCTGGCGTACCCATGCGAGGGGACGACCGCCTTGGTTTCCGGAGCGACGGTGCGGCTGACATGATGGGCAAGCGCAAGGTTCTCGACACCCTCGACCCCGCGTCCCAGTTCGGCTCTCTGCCGGCCGGGCCCAGCGTGTCGGACACGCTGCGCGAAACGCGCGAGAGCCTCGGCTACGACCTGCGCGAGGTCGCGACGATGCTGCGCATCCGCTACCCCTACCTGCAGGCCATCGAATCCGGCCGCTTCGACGAGCTTCCGGGGGCCGCCTACGCGGCCGGCTTCCTGCGCTCCTACGCCGAATGCCTGGGGCTCGACCCCGAGGCAATCATTACCCGGTACAAGGACGAGGCCGCCGGCAAGACGCGCAGCCAGCAGCTCTATTTCCCGACCCCCGTTCCGGAAGGCCGCATCCCCGGCGGCACCGTCCTGCTCGGCACCATGGTGCTGGCCGGCATCGTCTACGGCGGCTGGTACTATCTGTCGGCCACCGACCGGTCGATGGTGGACCTGGTGCCGACCCTGCCGGACCGGCTGGTGTCGCTGCTCGACACCTCGCCCCTGAACAACGTGCCGGGCAGCGCCCAGGCGCCGGCGCCCACGGACACGGCGCCGCCGGTTCCGAACATGACGGCGGAAGCGCCCACGACACCGCCTTCGGCTGGCGGGGCCTCCACGCCGGCTCCGGTCCCCACCGGTCCGGTCGCCGCCCCGGTGGCGCCCACCCCTGCGGCTCCCGCCGTTCAGTCGGCCCCCGCTCCCACGCCTGCTCCCGCCAAGGTGGCCAACGCGCCCGCCGCGGCGCCGCAGCCCGCCGCCCCGGCTCCCATAGCCCCGGCCCCCACGGCTCCGCCACCGGCGCCGGCCGCTGCGCTGCCGGCCCCGACGCCGGGGGTGAAGCCGTCCGTCGTCGCGGCGATTCCCCCGGCCGCCGTTCCGGCTGTGCCCGCGGCTCCCGCCGGCATGGTCAGCGTGCCTCCGCCTCCGTCCGAGGACGAAGAAGGCGAGGGCACCGCGCAGGAACCCACTCCGCTGTCGCCCGGCGCCCCCGCCATCGCCGGCCTGCCGCCCGCCCCGCCGCCGGCGCCGGCGCGCGCCGCGACCGACACGGCCGGCTTGCCGTCCAAGGTCTACGGCAGCCAGAACCCGACCTCGCGCATCCAGCTCCGCGCCACGCAGGACAGCTGGATCCAGGTCCGCGACGGCAACGGCGAGATCATCTTCACCCGCGTGCTGAAGCCCGGCGACGTTTACCGCGTGCCCGACCGCGCCGGCATCCGCGTTCGCACCGGCAACGCCGGCGGCCTGACCATGGTCACCGACGGGGTGGACGGCGCGCCGCTGGGTGCCGTCGGCCAGGTGCTGCGCGACGTGGCGCTGGACCAGGGCGGGGCGCCTCCCCGCACCGGCAGCGCCCGCTGAACCCGGCCGAGCGCGACCCGGCCGGTGGGTTCGGACGGATGGCAGACTTGAATCCCCAGGCTTCGACCGCACTTCAGGCGTGACGCCGGCTGCGCTATAAGGGCGTGGACGGCGCCTTCGCGACCGGTCCCTCCGTTCGAAGCCCCGAGGCTGAATCCCATGAGCAGCGTGCGTCCCTACCGCCAGATTCTCCGCCGCAAGTCCCGCCAGATCCGGGTGGGCAACGTGCTCGTCGGCGGCGACGCGCCGATCTCGGTGCAGACCATGACGAACACGCCCACCGCCGACGTGAAGGCGACGGTGGAGCAGATCCTGGCGGCGGAGCGCGTGGGCGCCGACATCGTGCGCGTGTCCTGCCCCGACCAGGAATCGGCGCTGGCCCTGAAGCAGATCGTGCCCCAGGTCAACGTCCCGATCGTCGCGGACATCCATTTCCACTACAAGCGCGCCATCGAGGCGGCGCAGAGCGGTGCCGCCTGCCTGCGCATCAACCCGGGCAACATCGGCTCGGCCGAGCGCGTGCGCGAGGTGGTGAAGGCGGCCAAGGACTATGGCTGCTCCATGCGCATCGGCGTCAACGCCGGCTCCCTGGAGCAGGACCTGCTGGAGAAGTACGGGGAGCCCTGCCCGGAAGCGCTGGTCGAAAGCGCGCTGAACCACGCCAAGATCCTGGAGGACCACGATTTCACCGAGTTCAAGATCTCGGTGAAGGCCTCCGACGTGTTCCTCGCCGTCGCCGCCTACCAGGGGCTGGCGGAGGCCTGCGACTACCCGCTGCACATCGGCATCACCGAGGCCGGCGGGCTGCGGGCCGGCACGGTGAAGTCGTCCATCGGGCTCGGCATGCTGCTGTGGTCGGGGATCGGCGACACCATGCGCGTGTCCCTGTCGGCCGACCCGACGGAAGAGGTGCAGGTCGGCTACGAGATGCTGAAGTCGCTCGGCCTGCGCCGCCGCGGCGTCACGGTCATCTCCTGCCCCAGCTGCGCGCGCCAGAACTTCAACGTCATCAAGACGGTGGAACTGCTGGAGGCCCGGCTGGCCCACATCACCACGCCGCTGACCCTGTCGGTCATCGGCTGCGTCGTGAACGGCCCCGGCGAGGCGCGGGAGACCGACATCGGCCTGACCGGCGGCGGCAACAACACCCACCAGGTCTACCTGTCCGGCGTGACCGACCACCGGCTGAAGGACCAGGACATCGTCGAGCACCTCGTCGGCCTGGTCGAGAAGAAGGCGGCGGAGATCGAGGCCGCCAAGGTGGCTGAACAGGCTGTCGAGAGCGCTCCGGCGGCGGAGTGACCGCCTTTCCACGGACGGCACGGATGAACGCGGAGCGATCGGCACTGCCATAGCGCCCAATCTGTGTTTATCTGTGTTCCTCTGTGGATTGAAAAAGCCCATCCGTGACCTCCTCCTACTTCGTCATCGGCGCCAGCCACCGGACCTGTTCGGGCGCGATCCGCGACCGTCTGACGACGGAGGAGGCGGAGGTGCCGATGATGCTGGATCGCCTGCGCGACGCCGGCCTGACCCAGGCGGTGTGGCTCAGCACCTGCGACCGGGTGGAGGTGCAGGCGGTCGATGAGCGCCCGCACGAAGCGGCGCTCGCCGTCGCCGGGATCATGGCGGAGCGGGTCGGCCTGTCGGAGCCGGACCTCGCCGGGCAGCTCTACACGCTGACCGGGGTGGACGCGGTCCGGCACGTCTTCGCCGTCGCCTGCTCGTTGGACAGCCAGATCGTGGGCGAGCCGCACATCCTCGGCCAATTGAAGGCGGCGCACCGCCACGCCGCGACGGCCGGGCTCACCGGGCCGGCGCTGGAGAGCCTCTTCCAGGCGGCCTACGGCGCCGCCAAGCGGGTGCGCCGGGAAACACCGATCGCGGAGGGGGCAACTTCGCTCGTCGCGGCGGCGGTCCAGGTGGCGCGCGACCTGCACGGCGACCTGAAGCGCTGCTCCGGCCTATTGATGGGCCTCGGCGACATGGGGGCGCTGGTGCTGGACGGCCTGCGCGAGGCCGGGCTGGGGCGGCTGACGGTGGCCTCCCCGGTGGATCGCCGGGCCGAATCGGCGGCGCGGCGGATGGACAGCCACTTCGTTCCCTGGGCGGATCTCGATTCCGCGCTGGCCGGTGCGGATATCGTGGTGACCGCGGCCGGTCTGGGGCGCTATATCCTGTCGGCGCAGGCGTTGGGGGCGGCGTTGAAGCGCCGCCGCCGGCGCCCGGTGTTCGTGGTGGACGCGGCCATCCCGGCCGACGTGGACCCGGCGGTCGCGTCGCTGGACGAGGCGTTCGTCTACGACCTCGCCGACCTGGAGCGCGTGGCGCTGCAGGGGCGGGTGGGGCGCGAGGCGGCGACCAAGGCGGCGTGGGCCATCGTGGACGAGGCCGTGGCGGCCTTCGCCCGGCATCGGGCGGAGCGTGCTGCGGTGCCCGCCGTGGCGGCGCTGCGCGCGCATTTCGAGGCGGAGCGTCGGCGGCTGCTGGACGAGCACCGCGGGCTGGATGCGGCGGCGGCGACGCGGCTGCTGGTCAACCGGCTGCTGCACGGCCCGTCGGAGGCGTTGCGGGCCATGGCGGCGGGCGACGGCTCGGAGGGTGGCGCCGACACCGGCGGGGCCGGGCTGGTGGAGCGGGCGGCGGCCGAACGGCTGCTGTTCCAGCTGTTCCGGCTGGCCGAGAGTGATGGCCCCCAAATCGATGGGAATGAGGACGAGCGACGTGAGCCTGGACGAGAAGTTCAATAAGGTCGTGGCCCGCCATGACGAGTTGCGGGACGCCCTGGCGGCGGGCACGGTGGACCCGGCGGACTTCGCCCGGCTGTCGAAGGAATACGCCGACCTCACCCCCGTCGCCGAGGCGATCGCGGAGCTGAAGAAGGCCAGGGCCGAGGCCGCCGACCTCGCGGGCATGATCGCCGACCCGGCCGGCGACGCCGAGATGAAGGCGCTGGCGGAGGAGGAGTTCGGCGACCTGACCCGCCGCATCCCCGGCCTGGAGCGCCGCGTGCAGATCGCGCTGCTGCCCAAGGACGAGGCGGACGAGAAGAACGCCATCCTGGAGGTGCGCGCCGGCACCGGCGGCGACGAGGCCGCCCTGTTCGCCGCGGAACTGTTCGAGATGTACCGCCGCTACGCCGGCCTGCACGGCTGGCGCTTTGAGACGATGGAGGTCAGCGAGACCGGCATCGGCGGCTACAAGGAGGCCATCGCCAGCATCACCGGCCGCGGCGTCTTCGCCCGGCTGAAGTTCGAATCGGGCGTCCACCGCGTGCAGCGCGTCCCGGCGACGGAGACGCAGGGCCGCATCCACACCTCCGCCGCCACGGTCGCCGTGCTGCCGGAGGCGGAGGAGGTGGACATCCACATCGACGAGAAGGACCTGCGCATCGACGTGTTCCGCTCCAGCGGCCCCGGCGGCCAGTCGGTGAACACGACGGACAGCGCGGTGCGCATCACCCACCTGCCGACCGGCCTGGTGGTCAGCCAGCAGGACGAGAAGAGCCAGCACAAGAACAAGGCCAAGGCCCTGAAGGTGCTGCGCGCCCGCCTGTACGAGCTGGAGCGGTCCGCCAAGGATGCGGCGAGGGCGGCGGACCGCAAGAACCAGGTGGGCTCCGGCGACCGCTCGGAACGCATCCGCACCTACAACTTCCCGCAAGGGCGCGTGACCGACCACCGCATCAACCTGACGCTCTACAAGATCGACAAGGTGATGGCCGGCGAAGCCCTGGACGAAATGATCGACGCCCTGGTCGCGGAAGACGAGGCCGCGCGGCTGGCCGAGTTGCAGTAGGCCAAGCGCTCAAGCCCCCTCCACCGCCGCAGGCGGGGGAGGGCTGGGGAGGGGACCGAGGGCGTCGCCGATCATGCGCGCCACGCCCTCGGAATTGCCGAGCACGTCGTTGTTCCAGAACCGCAGGATCCGCCAGCCGTGTTGCCGCAAGTGCCTGTCCCGAGCAGCGTCATAGGCGGACTCTGCGTGCTGCCCGCCATCGACCTCGACGATCAGCATGGTCTCGACGCAGGCGAAGTCCGCAATGTAAGGGGGAATAGGATGCTGGCGGCGGAAGTACCACCCGCCAATTTGCCGGCGCCGTATGATGGACCACAGCTTCCGCTCCGCATCCGTGGGCTCGCGGCGCATAGTCCGCGCGCGGTTGCGTGTTTTCTCCGTGATGCGGGGCATTGTATGCGTCCTTTTGCCCCCTCCCTAACCCTCCCCCGCTTCGCGGTGGAGGGGACGAAACGCCGCAGTGTCCAAGCTCCCTCCACCGCCAGAGGCGGGGGAGGGTTGGGGAGGGGGCTATGACCCAAACATTGAAACAGCTCCGCCGCGCCGCCGAAGCCCGTCTGCGCGAGGCCGGCGTGGACACGCCGGACCTCGACACACGGTTGCTCATCGAGCACGCGCTGACCCTCACCCGCGAGGACTTCTTCCTCAGGGCCGACACGCCCATCCCCGACGCCGACGCGGCCCGCGTCATGGCGTTGGTGGAGCGCCGCGCGGCGCATGAGCCGGTGGGGCGCATCCTGGGCCATCGGGAGTTCTGGACGATCGACCTCGCCCTCAACCCCGACACGCTGGAGCCGCGGCCGGACACCGAGACGGTGGTGGAGACGGTGCTGAAAGCCGTGCCCGATCCCGCCGCCCCCCTGCGGCTGCTCGACCTCGGCACGGGGACGGGTTGCATCCTGCTGGCGCTGCTTGCCGAGTTGCCGCAATCCTCGGGCGTGGGGGTGGACCTCAGCCCGAACGCGGTCGCGGCGGCGGCGGACAACGCGGCGCGCAATGGGCTGGCCGGGCGGGCGCGCTTCCAGGCCGGGAACTGGGGCGAGGGGCTGGCGGAGCGCTTCGACGTCGTCGTCTCCAACCCGCCTTACATCCCCAGCGCCGACATCGCCACCCTGGCGCCGGAGGTGCGGGAGCACGACCCGCGGCGCGCGCTCGACGGCGGGGCGGACGGGCTGGACGCCTACCGGGCAATCGCGGCGCAGCTTCCGGGCCTGCTGGAGCCCGGCGGGCTCGCCGCGCTGGAGGTCGGGCAGGGGCAGGCGGGCGATGTGGCGGGGCTGCTCCAGGCGGCGGGGCTGGAGGTGCGGGGTGTGTTCCGCGACCTGGGCGGGGTGGAACGCTGCGTCCTGGCCCGCAAGGCCCCGTAAATCCGGCCGTCTTAAAAACAGGTTGCCCCCAAAAAAAAAGGTTGGATTGCTGCGCCGTCCCCATTAGGGTGCAGGGTACGACGACAACCCTAGGGACGATGGCCCCAGGGGCGTTCCCAAGGCCACCGGAAACTCCGCGCAGGTGGGCGGAAGTCCGCTAGGCCACCCGGTTTGAGGGCGGGCGCGTCGTTTGCTCCCCGTGACCCATCCGCGGACTGCTCCGCGGCGGGCTCGACGGCCAGGACGGCCGCCGGGGTATTCCGGGGATTGCGCTTCTCTTGCAGAGGGCCCTAAGAGCCAAATGAGACAAGGACCGAACTCCAGGCGCTCGCGCGGTCGTGGCAACGGCGGCGGTGGTGGCGGAGGTGGTGGCGGCGGCGGCGGTGGAAACCGCCGGCAGAACGTCCCGCTGCGGCACCAGACGTTCGACAGCAACGGCCCGGACGTGCGCATCCGCGGCAACGCGTGGCAGGTCCATGAGAAGTACCAGGCGCTGGCGCGCGACGCCGCGTCCTCCGGTGACCGCATCCAGGCGGAAAATTACCTGCAGCACGCGGAACATTATTTCCGCATCATCAACCAGATCCAGGAATCGGAAAACCGCCAGCGCAATCCGGGCGGCAACGGCCATGGCGCGCTGTCCGGCAACATGCCGGCCGACGAGGACGAGGTTGGCGAGGCCGGCGAGGAAGCCGACGGCGCGGACGAACGGGCCCCGCTGAACGCCTGAGCGTTCGCCGGCCCACTCCCTTGGGCCTGTTTCCTTCAGGGAAGCGTGGTGTCGGACAGGGTCACCGGGTCGCCCAGCGCGATCCGGCCGCCCTGCACCACGCGGGCGTAGACCCCGCACTGCGTGTGGCCGTAGCCGCGCTCCAGGATTGGAAGCGTGTTGAAGTCGCGCGCGCCCGTGGCCGGGTTCACCTCGCTGGACGAGCGGCAATCCTTGTGGGCGCAGACCCGCAGGGTCGCTCCGCCGACGGTCAGCAGGGCACCGATCCACTGGCGCTCCACCCACGGCTCCAGCCCATCGATCATCAGGTTGGCGCGGAAACGGCGCGGGTCGACCGGCTGCTTGGCCACCCGCTCCTCCAGGTCGCGCACGCTGGCGAGGTTCAGGATCGAGACGGCCGCCTCTTCCCGGTCGGTGAAGGCGGCGTCCTTCGCCTCGGCGAGCTTGGGAAGCCCGGGAGCGGCGCCGGCGAGGTAGGCGGCGAAGAACTGCTCCACCAGCATCCGGCCCATGGGCTGGTCCAACCGCCCGCGCGACACGGGCTTGCCGCCGCGCCGGATGATCAGCGACTGGGTGTCCTCGTCGAACTCGCTGTCGAGAAGCGCCAGCTTTTCGTTGCGGTCGAGCGTGAAGAAATCCTCGTTGGGCCGCCAGACCCCCGCATCCAATCCGGCGTCTTGCGCCGCCGGCCCATGCAGGATGCCGAAACGGCGGTCGAACGGGATCGGCTGGCCGGTGACGAGGTCAACGGCGGGCAGGTCCTGGCCGCTCAGCCCCTTGATGGGGTAGCGGCGGATGGCGGCGACGGTCGCGGTCATTGCACTGCACAATGGTGGGACCGATTCGGTTCTGTCAACCGTCGCGAACGGAATCCGTCACCAACGCACTCACCAACGCACTCACCAACGCACTCACCACCGCTCTGGCACCGGTTCCCGACCCAGGAACTCGGCCAAGCGCCGCCGCGTCGCCGAGGAAACGTCGTCGGGAAGCTGGTCGAGCGGGAAAAAGCGCGCCTCCACGATCTCCACCCCGTCCGCGACGGGGGTCCCTGACCATTCCCGCGCGACGAAGACCGCCACATGGTCGCTCGCCCCATGACGGAAGCGGGCGTAGACGGCGAAGGGCTGCGGGTCGCTGTCGACGCTCAGCCCGACCTCCTCCCGCACCTCGCGGCGCATGGCCTCCACCAGAGTCTCGCCTTTTCCGACCCCGCCGCCCGGAAAATGCCAGCCGCCGACGTAGCTGTGCCGGATCAGCAGCACCCGCCTCGCGCCAGCCCCGCCCGATTCGTCCCCAGATTCGTCGATGATGATGGCCCGCACGCCCATGGTCAGCGGCCGCGCGACCAGATGCCACAGGTTGCGGGCGTGCCAGGCGAGGCGCAGGGCCGAGGAGGTCAGGGACAGCGGCACGATGGGGCGGCGGGACGTGGTGGCGATGGCCGACATGCGGGGCCTTCAGGGGCTTGATTCAGCTTCCAAAGCGCGGCGAAAGGAATCGAGGTCGGCGCGGAACGCCGCCAGCGCCCCCGGTACCGTGTCCGCGACCTCCAGCAACCGCTCTTCGTCGAGGTCGCCAACGTAGCTGTTGCGTTCGCGGTGACGGAAGGCGCGCAAACGGTCGAACGCCGATAGGGTGCCCCCCGACAGCACCGGAGGCCGTACCGCAGGCAGGGCAACGCCCATGCGGACGAGCAGGGTCCTATGCCACGCTTCGTCCTTCGGAACCGATCCGTCGATGGTGCTCGCGATCATCTTCAGCATGCGTTCGACCCCGGAATAGGCCTTCTCGACGCCGGAGGCGATGCCGCTGACCGCCAGCCAACGGATCACCCGGTCCGACCGCATCGCCGGATCATCCCGGAAGCGCCGCACCGCTTCGGCCAGCAACGCCCCTTCCTCGTCCACGCGCCGCCATTCCAGGTCGAGATCAGCGAAGATCGGGTGCACGGACCGCTTCCTCCAGCATTCGGGTGCGGTGGGGTGCCTTGACTTCGTCCAGATAGACCAGATCGAAGGGAAGATCCTCCATTACGGCCTCGACCCCGGTTTCCAGGGCGTAGCGCAGGTGCGGCGGGCAGGACAGCACCAGGAAGTCCACGTCCGAATGGTCTTTGAAACCGCCGCGGGCCAGCGATCCGATCACCGCGGCGTCTACCCCTTGTCCGGACAGCCAGTCGAGCGCGGATCGCGCCCTCAGGATGGCCGCTTTCCGGCGCTCCTCTGCCCGGCGGCGCAACAGCGCGTCAAGCCGCGACTCGGCCATGGCCCATCCTCCGAAAACCCTTCGGTCAAGGTGGTCTTGCATAGGCTGGACACGCTACCACATCTACGGCAACACAGCATCCTTGCGGATCGCACATCGTTTGTGGATCGGATCGACCGGGCTGCCCAGCGGACGGTCGGCGGATAAGGGAGCAGACCTATGGACTTCGAGAAGTACACCGAGCGCAGCCGCGGCTTCGTGCAGGCGGCGCAGACCCTCGCCTTGCGGCGCGGCCACCAGCGGCTGACGCCGGAACATCTGCTGAAGACCCTTCTGGACGACAAGGAAGGGCTGGCGGCCAACCTGATCCGGGCGGCCGGCGGCGACCCCGCCGCGGCGCTGGCGGGCGTGGACGCGGAGCTGGACAAGCAGCCCAAGGTGGAAGGCAGCGGGGCCGGGCAGGTGTACCTGTCGCCCGAACTGTCGCGCGTGTTCGAGCAGGCGGAGAAGATCGCCCAGAAGGCGGGCGACAGCTACGTCACCGCGGAGCGCATCCTGCTGGCACTCGCCATGGCCGACGGCACGCCGTCCGCCAACGTGCTGAAGCGCGCCGGCGTCAACCCGCAGTCGCTGAACACCGCGATCAACGAGATCCGCAAGGGCCGCACCGCCGACACGGCCAGCGCCGAGCAGGGCTACGACGCCCTGAAGAAGTACGCGCGCGACCTGACCGAGTCGGCGCGCGAGGGCAAGCTCGACCCCGTCATCGGCCGCGACGAGGAAATCCGCCGCACCATCCAGGTGCTGGCCCGCCGCACCAAGAACAACCCGGTGCTGATCGGCGAGCCGGGCGTCGGCAAGACCGCCATCGTCGAGGGCCTCGCCCAGCGCATCGTCAAGGGCGACGTGCCGGAGGGGCTGAAGAACAAGAAGCTGCTTGCGCTCGACCTCGCGGGCATGGTGGCCGGCGCGAAGTACCGCGGCGAGTTCGAGGAGCGGCTGAAGGCCGTGCTGTCGGAAATCCAGGCGGCGGCCGGCGAGATCATCGTCTTCATCGACGAGCTGCACACGCTGGTCGGGGCTGGCAAGGCGGACGGCGCCATGGACGCCTCCAACATGCTGAAGCCCGCGCTGGCGCGGGGCGAGCTGCACTGCGTCGGCGCCACCACGCTGGACGAGTACCGCAAGCACATCGAGAAGGACGCCGCCCTGGCGCGGCGCTTCCAGCCCGTCTTCGTGCCCGAGCCGACGGTGGAGGACACCATCTCCATCCTGCGCGGCCTGAAGGAGCGGTACGAGGTGCACCACGGCGTGCGCATCACCGACAGCGCCATCGTGGCGGCGGCGACTCTGTCCAACCGCTACATCACCGACCGCTTCCTGCCCGACAAGGCCATCGACCTGATCGACGAGGCGGCGAGCCGCCTGCGCATGGCCGTGGACAGCAAGCCGGAGAACATCGACGAGCTGGACCGCCGCATCATTCAGCTGAAGATCGAGCGCGAGGCGCTGAAGCGCGAGTCCGATGAGGCCTCCCGCACCCGGCTCGGCAACCTGGAGCAGGAGCTGGCCGACCTGGAGCAGGAGTCGGCCGAGCTGACCGCCAAGTGGCAGGCGGAGAAGGACCAGCTTCAGGGCGCGCAGAAGATCAAGGAGGATCTGGAGAAGGCCCGCACCGAGTTGGAGCAGGTGCAGCGCGAGGGCAACTGGGCGAAAGCCGGCGAGCTGGCCTACGGCGTCATCCCGGATCTTGAGAAGGCGCTGAAGGCCGCGGAGGAGCACGCGGCCAACCGCATGCTGAACGAGGAGGTGCGCGACACCGACATCGCCTCGGTCGTCAGCCGCTGGACCGGCGTGCCGGTGGACAAGATGCTGGCCGGCGAGCGCGAGAAGCTGCTGGCGATGGAAACGCGCCTGAAGACCCGCGTGGTCGGCCAGGACGAGGCCATCGTCGCGGTGTCCAACGCCATCCGCCGGGCGCGCGCCGGCTTGCAGGACCCGCACCGGCCCATCGGCTCCTTCCTGTTCCTCGGCCCCACCGGCGTCGGCAAGACGGAGCTGACCAAGGCGCTGGCCGAGTTCCTGTTCGACGACGAGACGGCCATGGTCCGCCTCGACATGTCGGAATACATGGAGAAGCACTCCGTCGCCCGCATGATCGGCGCGCCCCCGGGCTACGTCGGCTATGAGGAGGGCGGGGCGCTGACCGAGGCGGTGCGGCGCCGGCCCTATCAGGTCGTGCTGTTCGACGAGGTGGAGAAGGCCCACCCGGACGTCTTCAACGTGCTGCTCCAGGTGCTCGACGACGGGCGCCTGACGGACGGGCAGGGGCGGACGGTGGACTTCCGCAACGTGGTCATCATCATGACCTCGAACCTCGGCTCCGAAGTCCTGGCGAGCCAGCCGGAGGGGCAGGACAGCAGCGCCGTCCGCGACGAGGTGATGGAGGTGGTGCGGGCGCATTTCCGGCCGGAATTCCTGAACCGGCTGGACGAGATCCTGCTGTTCCACCGCCTGGACCGCAGCCACATGGGCGGGATCGTCAAGATCCAGCTCGGCCGGCTGGTCAAGATGCTCGCCGACCGCGACATCGCGCTGGAGGTGGACGACGCCGCGACCCAGTGGCTGGCCGAGGCCGGCTACGACCCGGTCTACGGCGCCCGCCCGCTGAAGCGCGTGATCCAGCGGGAGCTGCAGAACCCGCTCGCCACCATGATCCTGGAAGGCCGCGTCGCCGACGGCCAGACGGTGAAGGTGGGGGCCGAAGGCGGCGAGTTGACCATCAACGGCCTGCCCGTCTCCGCCCAGGTCCGCAGCGCCGCCGCGGCGGGGCCGGTGGCGACGACGGTGCATTGATCGCCCGGCCCTGATCGGGAGCCTTGATCGGGATGGGAGCGCGGATGGACGACACCGGAAGCGGCAACTGGATGTCGCTTCGGCACGACGCCGAGACCGGTGTCGAGACCATCCGCGCCCACTTCAAGGGGCACGCCTACGATCCGCACGACCACGACGACATCCTGGTCGGCGTCACCGAACAGGGCGTGCAGCAGTTCCAATGCCGCCGCCGCGTCCACACCAGCACGCCCGGCCGGGTCATCCTGATCGAGCCGGGCGAGGTGCATGATGGGCGTAGTCCCCAGGACGACGGCTTCACCTACGCCATGCTGTACCTGCCCTACCGGCCCTTCGCGGCGCGGATGGCGGAGGTGGCGGAGCTTGGGCCGACGTCAGGGCTTTTGGGTTTCCGGGACACGCTGTCCGACGATCCGGACCTCGGGACGGTGATCCGCTCCGCCTTCCTGGCGCTGCACGGGCGGGAGGGGCGGCTCGCCCGCGACCTCGCGCTCGACCGGCTGGCGCTGGCGCTCGCGGGTCATGCAGCCGTCCGGGAAAACGTCCGCCGGCCGCAGCGCGCGGCGGCGCTGGCGCGCGACGCCCTGCACGCCCGCATGGCCGAGGACATCGGCCTGGAGGAGCTGGCGGCCCTGGCGGGTGTGGACCGCTTCCGCCTGAACCGGGCCTTTCGCGAGTCCTTCGGCCTGTCGCCCCACGCCTATCTGGTGCAGCTGCGCCTGAAGGCTGCGCGCCGGCTGCTCGCAGTGGGGCAAACGCCGGCCGCAGCGGCGGCGGAGGTGGGCTTCGCCGACCAGAGCCACCTCGGCCGCTGGTTCCGCCGGGCCTACGGCATGACGCCGGCCGCCTACCGGCGTATCTGCACAAACGTTCCAGACTGAGGGCAGCCCCTTCCGCCACGGTGTCGGCGAAGGAGGCACAAGACATGTTCGACACCAAAATTGCGTTCGACACCAAGGTTGCCCTGATCGTCCGTTCCGACCTCGCCGGCTGGCAGAAGCTGAACGTCGCGGCCTTCCTCGCCACCGGCATCGCCGCCGCTGCGCCCGAGGCGCTCGGCGAGCCCTATGTGGACGCGCGCGGGCGCGTCCATGGCCGCATGCTCGGCCAGCCCATGCTGATCTTCGCCGCCGACCGGGACCAGCTTCAGGCCGCGCACCGGCAAGCGCTGGAACGCGACCTCAGCGTCGTGCCCTATGTCTTTGCCATGTTCTCGACCGGGCACGACGCGGCCAACCGCGCCGCCTTCGCCGCGGAGAATCCGGACGACACCGACTTCGTCGGTCTGGCTCTGCGCGGACCCAAGAAGGCCGTGGACAAGGCGACGAAGGGCCTTGCCCTGCACGGGTGAGCGCTGGAGTTTTACCCGATCAGCCCGATCCGGTTCAGCCGCAGCGCCTTCAGCCAGCCCGAGGGCGCGTCCAGCCGTGCGTTGAGATCCACGGAGAAATGCCGCAGGTCGGCCCGCCCGATCAGGTTCTCCGCGGGCACGAAGCCCACGCCGCCCAGCGGGGCCGGGACGCGGCTGTCCAGCGAATTGCTGCGGTTGTCGCCCATCATGAAATAATGCCCCTCCGGCACGCGGAAGGGCGGCGTGTCGTCCATCGCCGTCAGGCGGCTGTCCTGGAGGATGCGGTGGCGCACGCCGTTGGGCAGAGTCTCGACGTACTGCGGGACGCGCCGGAGGGTGCCGCCCTCGCCGGGTTCGGTGAAGTCGGCGACACGCTCCAGCCCGACGGGCGCACCGTTGATGTGGAGGACGCCGGCGATCACCTGCACCGTGTCGCCGGGCAGGCCGATCAGGCGCTTCACGTAGGACTGGTCCGGGTCGCGCGGCAGGTGGAAGACCACGATGTCGCCGCGCTCCGCCGGGTGTCCCAGCACCCGCCCGGCGAAGGGCGGCAGGCCTGCGGGCAGGGCGAAATGGCTGTAGCCGTAGGGAAACTTGCTGGCGAACAGGAAATCGCCGACGAGCAGGGTGGGCTCCATGGATCCCGAGGGGACATGGAACGGCTCCGCGACCGCGGTCCGCACGCCGAAGGCCAGCAGCAGGGCCACGACGATGGTCTTCAGCGTTTCCAGCAGGCTGCTTTTGGTGTCCATCCCGCGGCGCTCCACCACACAAGGAATGTGGTTATCCTACCGTCGTGCGCGGCGGACCGCCAGCGGCTTTCCTCAGGTCGCGAACTCGCCCGCCACCGCCGCGAAATGGCAGGCGGCCGCCACCACGACGAAGGCGTGCCAGACCGCGACGTGGTAGGGCAGCCGATCCAAGGTGTGGATCACCGCACCCACCGTGTAGACGATGCCGCCGATCGCCAGGAGCAGCAGGGTGGAGGGGGCCAGCGACCGCCACAGCGGCTCCGCCACCGACAGCACCGCCCAGCCCAGCCCCAGGTAGAGGGCGAAGCCCAGCCGTTCGAAGCGGAAGGGGAAGCGCAGCTTCAGCCAGACGCCGACGGCGGCCACCCCCCACACCGCGGCGCAGAGCGCGGTGCCCAGACCGCCGTTCAGCCGGTTCACCGCGAAGGGCGTGTAGCTGCCCGCGATCATCACGAAGATCATCGCGTGGTCGAGCCGCCGCAGCCGCTCCTTGCGGCGGCCTGGCGGCGTCAGGTGATAGGCGGCGGACGCCGTCAGCATCCCGATCAGCCCGGCGCCGTAAGCCGCCAGCGACAGCGTCTCGGCCGCGGACACGCGCCCGGCCGTGACCATCAGCAGCCAGGACGCGCCGATCAGCCCGGCGATCACGCCGATGGCGTGGACGACCGTGTCCGCCGCACGCTCTCCGGCCGTGTAGACGGGAAACTCGTAAGGGGAATCGGACTTCATGACCACCAGCGTGCCGGAAAGCCATGTAGAAGGAAACGCCTCCCCACGGATCCCGGCCGCCACGGAAACGTTAACTCCGGAGATACACCCGGTTGATGTAGGGGTCGTAGCGTCCGCCGGGATTCGGCAGAACGGGCTGCAACGGGCCGAAGCGGTTGCGCAGCAGGGTGTATTCGGTGACGACGATCAGCCGGTCGCTCTGCGTCGGCTGCAAGGCCTTGTGCATGCCCACATTGTCGGCCAGGAAGCAGTCGCCCGCCCGCCCGGTCAGCGCGACGGGGGCCGCCGCGCCGTAGGTCGCCTCCACCTCCTCGTCGCTGTAGTTGCGGCGGGCCACCAGATCCTTCCCGTGCTGCGAGGCCGGAACGTACATGTGCGGCCCGCCGCCCAGGTCCGTGTCCGTCAGGTACAGGAACATCTTGAAGTGGCGGACCTGGTTGTAGTCGCGGTGGTAGTTCTGCGTGCTGATCCGCGGGTTCGGGCGGGCCAGCGACCACCAGACCGACATGCCGTCGATGGTCGGCTTGCAGCCGTGGAAGGCCTCCGCGACCTCCAGCACCAGCGGATGGTTGATGGTGTCCAGGAGGTGCGGGGCGGCCAGGAACTGCTCCTCGACGTAGCGGGCCATCTGGATGTCCGGCGCCGGGACCTTGTCGATGGTGAAGGATCCGTACTGGCGATGGCCGCCGTCGAAGCAGGGCTGCTCCTCGAAGTAGCGCCGCATCGCCGCCACCTGTCCGTCGGTCATCAGGCGGAAGGCGTCCGTGTAGCCCCGCGTCTCCAGCTGCGTCTTCAGGGTCAGCGCGCGCTCCGACGGCTTGAAGCCGGGGGTGCGCGGCCGGAACGGGGCGATCATGGACGCCGCGATCTTGCGCCGTGGCTCGATCTCCAGGCGCGGGATCTGGTGCCAGATGACGTCGTCGATCCAGCGGGCCTTGTTGTTGAACGGGGTCTTCACGCGAACAAGCCCTCCGGATGGCTGCGCGGCTGCGGGCAACTTGTTCAGAAATATCCCAAATACGGGAAAATGTTTCGATGATTCGTGTGCGGCATTTTGTGCACAAATCCTGCGTTCGCGCGCGGACGGGCGGGACTTGTACCCGGACAATAAAGTTCGGGCGGTCCGGCTTTCGCAGCGCTATGGTCCACAACCCGACGCTGTTTCGAACCACCGTTTGACGATGACCAGACTGTCCAGTTTTGCCTCGGGCGCCCGCGACACCGTGCCGATGCTGGTGGGGGCCGCACCCTTCGGCGTGATCTTCGGCACTCTGGTGGCCGCGGGTCCGCTTGCCCTGTGGCAGGGGCAGCTGATGTCGCTGAGCGTCTATGCCGGGTCCAGCCAGTTCATCGCGGTCGGCCTGGTGGCCGGGCACGCGGGGCTGCTGGTGATCTGGCTGACCACGCTGATCGTGAACCTGCGCCACGCGCTCTACGCGGCCACGCTGCTGCCGCACGTGGCGCATCTGCCGGCCCGCTGGCGCTGGACGCTGGGATTCTTCCTGACCGACGAGACCTTCGCGGTGATGGCCGGCTATTACCAGCGGCACCCGCGCGCGCCGCTGGGCCATTGGTACTTCCTGGGATCCTGCCTGTCCATGTACGGGAACTGGCAGCTCTGGACCCTGGTCGGCCTTCTGTTCGGGGCGGCCTTCCCGCAGCTGCAGTCGCTCGGCCTCGACTTCGCGATGGTCGCGACCTTCATCGCCATCGTGGTGCCGCAGCTGGCCAGCCTGCCGCATTTCGCCGCCGCCCTGGCCGCGGGGACCATCGCCTATCTGGGGCAGGGCCTGCCCTACAAGCTCGGCCTCATGGCGGCGGTGACCGTCGGGGTGATGGTGGGGCTGTCGCTCCTGCGCTGGCGCGCGGGAAGCCGGGAACGGGTGGAGGAGGCCGCGTGATGGACGACGCGATCCTCACCAACACCATCATGATGAACACCTTCATGATCCTGGGGATGTCTGCGGTGACGGTCTTCGTGAAGGCTGCGCTGTTCATCCTGGGCGACCGGATCGTCTTCCCGCCGCTGTTGAAGCAGGCGCTGGGCTTCGTTCCGGTGACGGTGCTGACCGCCATCATCGTGCCGATGATCCTGTCCCCGCACGGCGAGGGGCTGGAGCTGACCTGGCGCAACCCGCAGCTGGTCGGCGCCGCCGTGGCCGTGCTGGCCTGCGTGGCGACCGGCGGGCGGCAGTTGCTGACCATCGTCGCGGCGCTGGCGACCTTCTTCGTGTGGCAGCTGGGCGTGCTCGGGTAAGCAGGCGGTGATGCCACAAACAGTGCATAGCCGGCGTGCTGCACCGCGGTGGCGCTCAAGCCTCCGCTTCCTGTATGGTCGCGCGATCGAAAGGGCTGTTCCATAGGGTCTGAGATGACGCGGCGTCTGCGAGTGCTTTCCCTGTCCGTGGCCGTTGGCTGCGCGGTGCTGCTCACCGCATGCGGGACGCGCGACCGGGCGCCCCGGCCTCCGGTCGTGCAGACGGCGCCGCAGACATCCGGCGCCGGGCTCGACCCGATGTACGGCGATTGGGAGACGGACAAGTCGACCCAGCTGCGGTCGCAGCCGTCCAACAGCGCGCCGATCGTCGCCTCCTTCCCGCCGGGCGTGCCGGTGAAGGTGATGGGCCGCTCCCGCGGGACCGATTGGGTCGCGGTGCAGGCCGCCGGCTCCACTGCCTATGTCCGCATGCACCTGCTGCGCCTGCGCGGCACCGCGGTGCAAACCACCAAGGGCAGCACGACCACGGTCGCCAAGCCGACCGACAACGCCGGGCCGACCATCAAGGCCGCCCCCCGCCGCAAGATCGAGGCGGCGCCGATCGCGAACTGAGCCGGCCGCCACGAAAAAGGGCCCCTCGTCCGGCGGACGAGGGGCCTTTTCTGTTTGGGACCGGCGGAACGGTCAGAACTCCTTCCAGTCGTCGTCCTCGCTGGTGTTCCGCTTCAGCACGGCGGCGGCGCTGGCGACGGGCTTCGCCACCGGCTTCTTGGCGGCGGGGCGGGCGTTGCGGCCGATGGGCGACGGCTTGGCCATGCCGCCCGTTCGATGGACAGCGGCCGGCTGGGTCGCGATGGCCTGGATGGAGCGCGGATCCAGCTTGAAGAAGCCGATCAGGGTCTTCAGGTCGCCCGCCTGCCCGGCCATCGCCTGGGCGGCGGCGGTGGTCTCTTCCACCAGCGCGGCGTTCTTCTGGGTCATCTCGTCCATCTGCGAGACGGTGGCGTTGATCTCATCCAGCGCGGAGGCCTGCTCGGACGAGGCTGCGGCCATCTCGGCGATCAGGCCGGCGACCTGCTGCACGCCCGACACGATGCCGCCCAGCGCGTCGCCGGCCTTCTTCACCAGGTCGACGCCGTCGCGCACCTGGCTGTCGCTGTCCAGGATCAGGCTCTTGATCTCCTTCGACGCCTGGGCGGAGCGCTGGGCGAGGTTGCGCACCTCCTGCGCCACCACCGCGAAGCCGCGGCCCGCGTCGCCGGCCCGCGCCGCCTCCACCGCCGCGTTCAGCGCCAGCAGGTTGGTCTGGAAGGCGATCTCGTCGATCACCCCGATGATGTCGGTGATCCGGCGGCTGGCGTCCTCGATCCGCCGCATCGCCTCGATCGCGGAGCCCGCGACCGCGCCGCCCGACTCGGCGGCGGAACGGGCGTCGGCGGCCATGGTGTTGGCGCGCTGGGCGTTGTCGGCGTTGGAGCGCACGGTGGCGCCCAGCTCCTCCATGCTCGCCGCCGTCTCCTCCAGCGAGGAGGCCTGCTGCTCCGTGCGCTCCGCGAGGTCGGCGGAGCCGGTGGACACCTCCGCCGCGGCGGACGCGATGGTCTCCGCCGACTGGGTGATCTGGCCGACGATCTCCGACAGCTTGGCGGAGGTGGCGTTGACGTCGGTCTTCAGGGTCTGGAAGGCGCCCTGGTAGTCGCGCTCGACGCGCTTGTTGAGGTCGCCCTGGGCGAGCGCGCTGAGCACGGCGCCGAGGTCGGCGATGACCGCCTCCACCGTGTCGGTCAGGCGGTTGATGCCCTTCGACATGGTCTTGTAGAAGCCGTCCTTGCCGGCGAGGTCGAGCCGGCGCGACAGGTCGCCCTTGGACACGCCGTCGATCAGCTGGGCGATCTCCTCGCCGATGGCCTGCTCGCGGGCCCGCTTGACCTCCTCCTCGCGGCGCTCCTCCTCCAGCCGGGCGCGCTCGGCCTCGTCCATCGCCTTCTTCTCGATGGCGTTCTCCTTGAACACCTGCACCGCCTGCGCCATCCGCCCGATCTCGTCGCGGTTGGACAGCGCCGGGATGGTCACCCCCAGGTCGCCGCCGGCCAGCGCCGTCATCGTCCCGGTCATCGCCGTAACCGGCTTCACGATCGACCGCGCCACCGCCCAGGCGGCCAGCAGGCCGACCAGCAACGCCGCCGCGGCCAGCGCAAGGTCGATGGTCATGGTGCGCTCCATGCCAGCCTGCATCTCCGTCTGGACGGCGTGGCGTGCCTGCGTCTGCGACTCGACGGTATGGTTGGCCAATTCGCCGAATTCCGCGGCTTCCTTCGCCATGACGGAGAAGGCGAGATCCTGCGTGGTCATGACCAGCGCCGCGACCTGCTCGAAAACCTCGACGTAGCGGTCGGACAGTTGGTCGGCTTCCTGGGCCAGCCGCTTGCGGGTCGGGTTGTGCAGCTGTTGGGCCAGCGGATGGATGACCGCGTTGAAATGGTCGTTGCGCTTCTTGACGTCGTCCGCCTGCTTTTGGCTCGGCTCGCTGAGGAAGCGCTGGGCGCTGAGGCGCGCCTGCATCAGCTTCTCCTGGGCGATGCCGGCGAGCGCTGCGGCTTCCATGTCGCCGTCGGCCATGGCCGACTGGATGATCTGCGTCAGGTTCTCCCGCGCCTTGGTGCCCGTGGGATTCATCTGTTCGGCGATCAGGCGGTCGCGCTTCTCGCGCATCTCCACCAGCTTGCCGAAGTTGGCGCGGTAGCTCTCGAAATGCTGGATCATCCGCTCGATCATGGCGCGTCGCCCGGGATCGTGCGTGGCGTCGCGCACCGTCCGCAGATCCTGCTCCAGCGCCTTCTGCCCGTCGCGGACCTTTTCGGCCGTCGCGCGGTCGCCGGTGAACATGTAGCTGAGCGCGTTCCGCCGCATCCCGCCCACCGACGCCTCAAGCTCCGTCACGCGGATCGAGTTGTCGGAAATGGCCACGTAGCGGTCGACGTCCGCGCTGGTGACCGACAGCGCCCGCACCCCGACGCCCACGACCAGGGCAAGCAGCGCAAGCACAAGGAGGAAGCCCGTGTAGATTCGGGTCCCGACCCGGAAGCGGCCGGAAAAGCTGGCGTTCTGCATGATCGAATGAATCCCAGCGTAGGATGACCCGCCAAGGATAGGACCCACATGTTTCAAGTGTCTTTACGTTCCCTCAAATTTCGTAATGTTTTTGCCCCTATGCCCGCAGGGCATGTTGCCCCTGTGCCCGCAAGGCAGCGATGCGCAGGCTCCGCCGCCCTTTGCGCGGGCGCCCCTTGCCCTTAGGTTAGGAGCGCCGCCGTTCAACCGCTTGCCGACCGGAATTCCTCCCCATGCGCCGCCGCTCCCAACCCAAGGGCCCAGCACTGTCCTACGCCGAGGCCGCGACCAGCACCGGCGACCTGGGGGCGCTGCGCTCGCTCGTGCCCTACCTCTGGCCCGCCGACTCGCTGGAGACGAAGGTGCGCGTCGTCCTGGCGCTGGTGCTCCTGGTCGGGGCCAAGGCAGCCAACGTCTATGTGCCGATCTTCTACAAGCGGGCGGTGGACGCGCTGGGTGGCGGAAACGCCAGTGCGGCGGTGGCGATCCCGCTGGGCCTGATCGTCGCCTACGGCCTGGCCCGCGTGACGTCGCTGGTCTTCGCGGAACTGCGCGACGCGGTGTTCGCCTCCGTCGCCCAGCGCACGATCCGCAAGGTCGCGCTGTCGGTGTTCCAGCACCTGCACGCGCTGTCCCTGCGCTTCCACCTGGAGCGGCAGACCGGCGGCCTGACCCGCTCGCTGGAGCGCGGGACGCGCGCGATCGAGGCGCTGCTGCGCTACGCCCTGTTCTCCATCGTGCCGACGCTGGTGGAGATCGCGCTGGTCTGCATCATCCTGTGGCGGATGTTCAACGGCTGGTTCGCGCTGGCGACCTTCGTCACGGTGTTCGGCTACATCGCCTACACCTTCTTCGTGTCGGAATGGCGCATCCAGTTCCGCCGCGCCATGAACGAGACCGACAGCAAGGCCAACACCAAGGCGGTGGACAGCCTGCTGAACTACGAGACGGTCAAGTATTTCGGGAACGAGCAGCACGAGGCGCGGCGCTACGACGCCGCACTCGCCTCCTACGAACAGGCGGCGGTGCAGAGCCAGCGCAGCCTGTCGCTGCTGAACATCGGCCAGTCGGCGATCATCTCCGTTGGGTTGGCGGTCGTCATGGGCATGGCGGCGCGGGGCATCGTCAACGGCTCCATGACCATCGGCGACTTCGTGCTGGTCAACACCTATCTCTTGCAGCTCTACCAGCCGCTGAACTTCTTCGGCGTGGTCTACCGCGAGATCAAGCAGGCGCTGACCGACATCGAATCGATGGTGAAACTGCTGTCGGTGGACCGGGAGGTGGCGGACCGGCCCGGCGCCCCGGCGCTGGCGGTGACCGGCGGCGAGGTGCGGTTCGAGGGGGTGGAGTTCGGCTACGACCCGCGCCGGCCGATCCTGAAGGGGGTGAGCTTCACCGTGCCGGCCGGCAAGACGGTGGCGATCGTCGGCCCCTCGGGCGCCGGCAAGTCGACCATCAGCCGGCTGCTGTTCCGCTTCTACGACGTGTCGAAGGGCCGCGTGCTGATCGACGGGCAGGACATCCGCGCGGTGACGCAGGAGTCCCTGCGCGCCTCGCTCGGCATCGTCCCGCAGGACACGGTCCTGTTCAACGACACGGTCTACTACAACATCGCCTACGGCCGTCCCGGCGCCAGCCCGGCGGAGGTGGAGCGGGCGGCGCGGCTGGCCCACATCCACGACTTCATCATGGCGCTGCCCGACGGCTACGAGACCACGGTGGGCGAGCGCGGGCTGAAGCTGTCCGGCGGCGAGAAGCAGCGCGTCGCCATCGCCCGCACCATCCTGAAAAATCCCGGCATCCTGCTGTTCGACGAGGCGACATCCGCGCTCGACACCCACACGGAGCGGGAAATCCAGGCCAACCTGCGCGAGGTCAGCCGCGGCCGCACGACGCTGGTCATCGCCCACCGCCTGTCCACGGTGATCGACGCCGACGAGATCCTGGTGCTGGAGGCCGGCCGGGTGATCGAGCGCGGCCGGCATGGCGAACTGCTCGCCCGCGCCGGGGCCTACGCCGCCCTGTGGGCGCGTCAGCAGGAGTCCTCGCAGGGGCCGGAGCCGGTGCCCGAAGTCCTCGCCCCCACCTGACCGACTCCGGTAAACTTCATCCATCCTCATCCGACGGGAGCATCCATGGGACCGGTACGGCACGCGCTGCGCGCGGCGACCCAGCCGATTCACGACCGGCTGGACAAGGCGGCGATCCTGCGCCCGCTGACCAGCCCGGACATCACGGTCGATGGCTACCGCGCGGCGCTGGTCGCGCTGCACGGCTTCAACGCCCCGCTGGAGCGGGCGCTGGGCGGGCCAGGAGAGCGGTTGGACCTGCTGCGCGCCGATCTCGCCGACCTGGGGCTCGACGCCGACGCGCTGCCCGTGGCGACCGGCCTGCCGCACCTCGACCGTCATCCGGCGCGGCTCGCCGCGCGCTACGTGCTGGACGGGTCGGCGCACGGCGGGCGCGTCATGCTGCCGAACGTCACGCGCGCGCTGGGCTTCGACGCGGGGCGCGGGGCGCGCTTCCTGGCATCGGCCGGGATCGACATGGCCGGACGCTGGCGGGCGCTGCTCGCCCAGCTGGAATGCGACCTGACGGAGCCCGCCGCCACGGCGGAGGCCTGCGACGCCGCCGTCGCGCTGTTCGCCGCCCTGGAGGTCTGGCTGGACCGCGGCGCACGGGAGACGGTCTGACCGGTCGGCGGTTGCCGTTGGGTTGCGCCTGCGGCTTCACCCAACCTACGGGGGCTACGGGGGCAGTTCGTATGGGTAGGTCGGGTCGAGACCCGACGTCGCTGCTTCCCAAGGCGGATTGCCGCGGGGGCTTCACCAGTCCCGCGGAGCCCGCTAGGTTCTCGGACCATGACGACCTCCGCCGCCCATACCCCCGCAGCGCTCGCCGAAGCGGTGCTTCGCGGGGACCGCCGCGCGCTCGCCCGCGCCATCACGCTCATCGAGTCGACCCGGCGTGACCACCGTGCCCAGGCCGACGCGTTGCTGGAGGCGCTGTTGCCGCACACCGGCAATTCGGTGCGGGTGGGCATCTCCGGCGTGCCGGGGGTGGGCAAGTCGACCTTCATCGAGGCGTTCGGGCTGCACGTCATCGGGCTGGGGCACAAGGTTGCGGTGCTGGCCATCGACCCGTCGTCGCAACGCACCGGCGGCTCCATCCTCGGCGACAAGACCCGCATGGTGGACCTGTCGCGAGAGACGGACGCCTTCATCCGCCCCTCGCCCGCGGGCGCCACGCTGGGCGGCGTGGCCCGGCGCACGCGCGAGGCCATGCTGGTCTGCGAGGCGGCGGGCTTCGACGTGATCGTGGTGGAGACGGTGGGCGTCGGCCAGTCGGAAACGGCGGTGGCCGACATGGTGGACCTGTTCATGCTGCTTCTGCTGCCGGCCGGCGGCGACGAGCTTCAGGGCATCAAGAAGGGCATCGTGGAACTGGCCGACCTCGTGGTCGTCAACAAGGCCGACGGCGACCTTGCGGCCACCGCGCGGCACACGGTCGCGGACTACCGCCACGCCTTGACCCTGCTGCGCCACGGCGACTGGCGCGTGCCGGTGCTCAGCTGCTCTGCCATTTCCAAGGCGGGCATCGACGCGGTCTGGAATACGATCGGGGAGCACCGGGGCATCACCGAAGCCTCCGGCGCCCGCGCGACCCGGCGCGCCGAGCAGGCCCGCGCCTGGCTGTGGAGCGAGATCCGCGAGACCCTGGTGGACGCCTTCAAGGCCCACCCCGCCGTCCGCGCCGACCTGGCCGACCTGGAGTCGCGCGTCACCGCCGGTGCCGTCACCCCGACCGCCGCGGCGCGCGGCCTGCTGGAACGGTTTCTCGGGCGCCCGGTGGAGTAAGAGCCCGATGATATAGGGGTGGAGTAGCGCTTTCCTCTTATATTGCGGCGCAGCATTTCCTATTGCACCGCGTTATCCCCGTGCATAAGTTGGCGTGGGCGGGAAAGGTGCGCCTTTTGGGCGCGTGGGCGATGGGATTTGCCCGCGATCTCCGGGGTTCCTTGCGGGCGTTGGCCTTTCCGATCTTGCCGCCGCATCGAGTCGCACAGGGGGAAACCTTCGACATGACCGCCACCAACACGCTTCTGAACCTTTTCGCGCCGTTCGGTTCGCTGGCCAAGGCCAACGCCGAAACCCACGCCGCCCGTTCGGCGCGCGTCGCCGGCCTGCTGCAGGACGGCTACCGCCGCCTGTTCGACAACGCGACCGCCGGCGTCGGCGAGACCTCGCGCCTGGTCGGCGAGTTCAGCAAGGTCCGCAACGCCGCCGACTTCGCCGCGCTTCAGGGCGAGTGGCTGAGCGTCACGCAGGCGCGCGTCGCCGGCCAGGTGCAGACGGTTCTCGACCTCTCCTCCAAGATCGCCGCCGAACTGACCTATGTCCCGGTCACGGCCGCGCCGGCTCCGGCCGCCGCCCCGGTCGCGAAGGCCGTTGCGCCCGTTGCTCCCGTGGTGCCCGCGCCGAAGGTCGAGGCTCCGAAGAAGGCCGCCGCCCCGAAGGCTCCCGCCGCCAAGGCGCCTGCCGCCAAGGTCGAGGTGAAGGACGAGGCCCCCAAGGCCGCGCCGGCGCCGGTGGCCGCTCCGAAGGTTGAGGCGAAGGCCGAGCCCAAGCCCGCCGCCCCGAAGAAGGCTCCGGTCGCCAAGGCCGCTCCGAAGGCTGCGGCGATCAAGGCTGAAGCTCCCAAGGCGCCGGCCCCGAAGGCCGAAGCCCCGAAGGCCGAGGCTCCCAAGGCGACCGCCCCGGCGCCCAAAGCCGAGGCGGCACCGGCGCCCAAGGCCGAGGTGAAGAAGGCGGAGGAGGCCAAGGCGGCCGCTCCCGCCCCTGCTCCTGTTGCCGCTCCGGTCGCCGCTCCGGTCGCCGCTCCGGTCGCCGAGGCCCCGAAGAAGGACGACAAGGCGGCCGCCCCGGCCGCCGAGTGACGTCCGGAGAACGACTCCCGTGAGTTGTCGACGCCGCGCGCGCCCGTCGCCTTCCTTGCTTGACGGGCGTGTGCCGGTTCGACTATAACGCCGCCTCCTTCGGGCGGAATGCTGCCCGGGACCGGGTTTCATTTGCTAAAATAAAGGATCAGTCCGATGGCACGTCGGTGCTCCGTGACCGGCAAGGGCACGCAGTTTGGCAACAACGTCAGCCACGCCAACAACAAGACCCGCCGCCGTTTCCAGCCGAACCTGCAGGAAACGTCGCTGCTGAGCGACGCTCTGGGTCAGTTGGTGCGTCTGCGCCTCTCCACCAACGCGATCCGTTCGATCGAGCACAAGGGCGGCCTCGACGCCTTCCTGCTCGACGCGAAGGACGCCGTCCTCAGCCTGGATGCGCGCCGCCTGAAGCGCCGCATCGCCAAGGCCCAGGACAAGCAGGCCGCCGCGGCCTGATTGCGGCCGGAGGCCGCGCTCGGCCTCCAGCCTTCTGGTGAAGCGTCCGCGGAGGGATCCTCTTCGCGGACCGGCTCAAGAGCCCAAGCCAGGACGACTCCGACTCTCGGTTGTGCCGAATCCCGGTTGAGAGTGTCGCGCGCGAGGCCGCAAGGCTCCGCGCGCGTTTTGTCGTGCCTGGGCGTTGCGTCAGAAGGACCGCTGCACGCCCACCAGCACGCGGTAACGCGGCGAATCGGGGCCGAAGCCGACGCCCACGCCGGCGCCCAGCGCCAGATCGTCGCCGATGACGTGCCGCACGCCGACCTCCACGAGGTTATCGGCTTTGCCGCGCTCCTGCTGCTGGTCGCGCAGGATGTCGAAGGCCACCGCCGTGTTCGGCGCGACGGCAAAATTCACACCGGCCACCATCAGGAAACGGTTTTCCCGCTGGTCCGACTCCGGGTCGATCAGCCGGCGCCAACCCAGGTTCACATGCAGGCGCGGCGCCCGGGTCGACGTGCCGAGCGGCTGGGTCACGCGCCCGACGATACCCACCTCGGTCGCCGTGCCGCCGGATCCGTAGGGAATGTCGATCAGCGGTTCCAGCGAGATGCCCAGCCGGCCATCCTTCGGGGCCAGCAGGTTGATCTCGGCCGACAGGTTGACGCCGCCCTGCCGCGTGTCGTCGGCGTTTCCGACCCGGTAGGTCGGGTTCGCCTTCAGCGACAGGCCGTTGGCGACGCCGACCTCGATTTCCGGGTCCAGGTTCAGGCGGTTGCGCCCGCCGTCCTGCTTCAGCCGGTCGAAGGTCCCGCGCAGCTTCAGGTCGACGCTGCCCTTTTCGATGGCCGCCGCGTCCTGCACCGTGATCGGGATTTCGCTGGACAGGCCCATCAGCGCCTTGTCGTCGGCCCAGGCGTCTCCGGCCACACCGGTGACCACCAGTGCCGCGATCGCGCCCGCAACACGCTTTTGCATTCTCGTCCCCCTCCACAAGCCGCGCCAGCGTCAACGCGGCTGGATCGGGAAGGGTCCCCCTCATTCCACAAGGGCCTCACTCCACCGAGTCGGGATCCTCGGCGTCCACGACGCGGCGCGCGATGTCGTAGGCGAAGCCGGCGCGGCCCAGCGCCGCCAAATCCTTGTCGCGGAACTCGGCGCGCTTTTCCGGCAGGCGGTAGGGGCCGAGCCGGCGGCGGCGCGCCAATGCCAGGGCGGCGGTCAGGTTCAGGTCGCCGTCCACCTCCTCGTCCAGCGCGTCCAATGCCTTGTCGGCCTCGTCGCGGGCGATTCCCTTGGAGGCCAGCTTTTCCCGGATGGCGCGGGTGGAGGTGCCGCGGCGGTGCAGGCTGGCCGCGCGCATCTCGGCGTAGGCCGCGTCGTTCAGCAGGCCGCTGCGCTGGTAGCGGGCGATGAGATCCTCCACCCAGCGCGCCCCCTCGGCGGGGTCGGTGCCGTGCGCCTGGGCGGAACGGTCCACCTTGCGCATCAGCACGCGCCGCAGGTTGGCCGAGGAGCTGGCGAAGCGTTGCAGGTAGTACAGCGCCGCGTTCTCCAGATACTGCGCCGTCACGCGTTTCGGCGGTTTGGGGCCGGACGGTTTGGCGCTGGGCTGGTTGGAGGTGGGCGGCTTGCGGGCCGGCGGCGATTCCCGCGTCATGGCTGTCTCCCGTACGGCGGCGGTTGCCGGGAGGGCGCACGCGCCCTAAAGTCCCGTCCGCCCCCGTGAAATGTGGTCCGATCCATAGTCCGATGACTCATCCTCTTCCTCCCATGCCCCGCACCGTCGGCGCCGTCAACTGGGTCGGCCTGTGGACCCTCTACGCCCGCGAGGTGCGCCGGTTCCTGAAGGTGCACCAGCAGACCGTCTGGGCGCCGGTGGTGACCACCCTGCTGTTCTACGCCGTCTTCGCGCTGGCGCTGGGCGGCGCGGTGCGCACCGTCGGCCCGGTTCCCTACCTGGAGTTCCTGGCGCCCGGCCTGATCATGATGGCGATGGCGCAGAACGCCTTCGCCAACACCTCCTCCTCGGTGGTGATCGCCAAGGTGCAGGGCAACATCGTCGACATCCTGATGCCGCCGATGGCGCCGCTGGAACTGGCCTTCGGCTTCGTCATGGGCGGGGTGACGCGCGGGCTGTGCGTCGGGCTGGTCACCGGGCTGGCGATCTGGTGCTTCGTGCCGGTGCATATGCCGCACCCCTTCTTCGTGGTCTTCCACGCGGTCATGGCCTCCATGCTGCTGTCGCTGCTGGGGCTGGTCGGCGGCATCTGGTCGGAGAAGTTCGACCACATCGCGGCGGTGACCAACTTCGTGGTGACGCCGCTGTCCTTCCTGTCCGGCACCTTCTATTCGGTGGAAAACCTGCCGCCGACCTTCTGGTGGATCGCTCATTTCGACCCCTTCTTCTACATGATCGACGGCTTCCGCTACGGCTTCATCGGCCGGTCGGACGGCACGCTGGGGGTCGGCATCCTCGTCATGCTGGCGATCAACGGTGCCTTGTGGTGGCTCGCCTGGCGCATGCTGAAGACGGGCTACAAGCTGAAGGCGTAAATCCAGGCCTTTGGGGGCACCCTGTCCGTTGACAGGACGGGGTGATCTCTTGATAGTCGTCGTTCCCCGACGGGCAACCCTGCCCGCCGGGTCGTCCTCATTCGGAGGTTTCTACCGTGATTCCGGTCGTTATGCCCACATACTCCCGCGCCGACGTCGTGTTCGAGCGGGGCGAAGGTCCGTATCTGTACGCGACCGACGGGCGACGATTCCTGGATTTCGCCGCCGGCGTGGCGGTGACGGCGCTTGGTCACGCGAATCCCTACCTGATCAAGGCGCTGACGGAACAGGCCCACAAGGTCTGGCACACCTCCAACCTCTTCCGGGTGGCGGGGCAGGAGAGCCTGGCCAAGCGCCTGACGGAGGTCACCTTCGCCGACACCGTGTTCTTCACGAACTCGGGCGCGGAGGCGTGGGAGTGCGGCGCCAAGGCCGTGCGCAAGTACCATTATGAGAAGGGCGACAAGAAGCGCACCCGCATCATCACCTTCGAGCAGGCCTTCCACGGCCGCACGCTGGGCGCCATCTCGGCCGCCCAGCAGGAGAAGCTGGTGAAGGGCTTCGCGCCTCTGCTCGACGGTTTCGACCTCGTGCCGTTCGGCGACCTGGACGCGGTGCGCAAGGCCGTCACCGACCAGACCGCCGGCATCTGCGTGGAGCCCATCCAGGGCGAGGGCGGCATCCGCGTCGGCTCGGTGGAGTTCCTGCGCGGCCTGCGGGAGATCTGCGACGAGCACGGCCTGCTGCTGTTCCTGGACGAAATCCAGTCGGGCATGGGCCGCACCGGCAAGCTGTTCGCCCATGAATGGGCCGGCATCACGCCGGACGTCATGGCGGTCGCCAAGGGCATCGGCGGCGGCTTCCCGCTCGGCGCCTGCCTCGCCACGGAAAAGGCGGCGTCCGGCATGACCGCCGGCACGCACGGCTCCACCTACGGCGGCAACCCGCTCGCCACCGCGGTCGGCAACGCCGTGATGGACAAGGTGCTGGAGCCGGGCTTCCTGGAGCATGTCCAGCGCATCGGCGGCGTGCTGGAGGAGAGGCTGCACGGGCTCGTCTCCGAGCATCCGGCCGTCTTCAAGAGCGTGCGCGGCAAGGGGCTGATCCTCGGCCTCGTCTGCGGCCCGGCCGTGGGCGACGTGGTGGCGAAGCTGCGCGCCAACGGCCTGCTGTCGGTTCCGGCCGGCGACAACGTCGTCCGCCTGCTGCCGCCGTTGATCATCGGCGAGGCCGAGGTGGAGGAGGCCGTCGGCATCCTCGATAAGACCGCGGCCGAGATCTCTGGGGAGATGGCGTGATGTCCTCCGCTTCTCCGACTGCCGTGCGTCATTTCCTCGACATCGACCGGTTCGACAAGGCGACCCTGCGCCAAATCCTGGACATGGCCGTCACCATCAAGAAGGACATCCCGGCCTACCGCTCGCTGTTCGCGGGCCGTGCGCTGGCGATGATCTTCGAGAAGCCCTCGACCCGCACCCGCGTGTCGTTCGAGGTCGGCATGCGCCAGCTCGGCGGCGACGTGGTGGTGCTGAAGCCCGACGACATGCAGCTGGGCCGCGGCGAGACCATCGGCGACACCGCCCGCGTGCTGTCGCGCTACGTGGACGTGGTGATGGTCCGCACCATGGGCGAGGAGCGCGTCCATGAGCTGGCGAAGCACGCCTCGGTGCCGATCATCAACGGCCTGACCGACCAGTCGCACCCCTGCCAGATCATGGCCGACCTGATGACCTACGAGGAGCACCGCGGCTCCATCGAAGGGCGCGTCGTGGCCTGGAGCGGCGACATCAACAACGTCGCCGTCAGCTGGGTGCACGCCGCCGTGCGCCTGGGCTTCGAGATCCGTCTCGCCTGCCCGGACGCCTACGGCCCGCCGCCCGGCCTGCTGGAGTGGGCGGCGAAGGAGGGCACCGGCCGCGTCGTGGTCGTCTCCTCGCCGGCCGAAGCGGTGGCGGGGGCCGACTGCGTGATCACCGACGCCTGGGTGTCCATGCACAACACCGACGTGGACGAGCGGAGCGCCGTGCTCGCCGGCTATCAGGTGAACGAGGAACTGATGAGCCTCGCCCACCCGGAGGCGCTGTTCATGCACTGCCTGCCCGCCCACCGCGGGGAGGAAGTGACCGACGGCGTGATCGACGGCCGGCACTCCGTGGTCTGGGACGAGGCGGAAAATCGCCTGCACGCCCAGAAGGCCATCCTGGCATGGTGCCTGGAAGCCAATGTCTGAAGCCACTATCTAAGGTCACTTGACCAAAGGACACCACGGCGGGAGCGCTTGGGTAAGCGCTCCCGCTCGTCCTGTTGAACGATTGAGGACATGATGGACGATCCTTCCGTCCAACCGCTTCGCGACGACCTCGTTCTGCCATTCCAGATCGAGGCGTCGCGCCTGCGCGGCCGCATGGTGAAGATGGGCCCCGCGCTGGATGAAATCCTGACGCGCCACGCCTATCCGGAGCCGGTCGCCCGCTTCCTGGCCGAGACGATGACGCTCGCCATGCTGCTGTCCAGCATGCTGAAGTACGACGGCATCTTCACGCTGCAGACCAAGGGCGACGGGCCGATCAGCCTGATGGTGGCCGACATCACCTCGGTCGGCGACATCCGCGCCTACGCCCAGTACGACGAGGAGGCGCTGAAGAAGGCCGCCGACGACGTGGCCATCGCCCCGGCGCCGGCCCTGCTCGGCAAGGGTCACATCGCCTTCACCGTGGACCAGGGGCCGAACACCGAACGCTACCAGGGCATCGTCGAGCTGTACGGCAAGACGCTGGCCGACTGCGTGCAGCATTACTTCCGCCAGTCGGAGCAGATCGACACCGGCCTGACCGTGGCGGTCGACCAGGAAACCCTGCCGGACGGAAGCAAGGGCGCCTGGCGGGCCGGCGGCATCATGGTGCAGCGCCTGCCGCAGGATCCGACGGAACATGTGCTGGGTTCCGGCGACGAGGACGCGTGGCGCCGCGCCATGGTCCTGCTGGCCAGCACCACGGGCGACGAGCTTCTGGACCCGGAGCTTGCGGCCAGCGACCTGCTGTTCCGCCTGTTCCACGAGGACGGCGTGCGCGTCTGGCAGCCCAAGGCCTTGCGGTTCGGCTGCCGCTGCTCGCGCGAGCGGGTGTCCGACATGCTGTCCCGCCTGCCGCGGGCCGAGGTCCAGGACCTGAAGATCGACGACGGCCGCGTCGAGGTGGTCTGCCAGTTCTGCTCCACCGCCTACCACTTCGACGACGCGGACCTGGACCGGGTCTACGGGGCGGCGAAGTAACGCACGGTGAAATAAGGCGGGCGGCGAAGTCGCCGCCTCAGGATCCGAATGCGCTTCCAAAGCGGCGCGGCTATAGTGCCGCGCCGTTTTCGTTTGTCCAACCGGAGCGATCATGCCCTCCCGCCGTTTCGTCCTTGCCGCCGGCATCGCCGCCCTGGCCCTGTCGGCCTGCCAGAGCGCGCCGCCGCCACGTCCGGCGCCGCGGCCCATCGACTTTTCCAACTTCGGCCCGATCGTGCTGAACGCGGGCAGCATCGATGTGGTCGACGCCTACCGCCCGAACGGCGGCGTCCATGTGGAAGGCCGCTCGGCGGTGCCTCCGGCGCAGGCCGTGCGGCTGTGGGCCAGCGAGCGGTTGCGGGCCGCGGGCGGGCCGGGCCGCGTGCGCGTCACCATCCGCGACGCCAGCATCGTCGAAGCCCAACTGCAGAAGACCGGCGGCGTGAAGGGCTACTTCACCAACGACCAGGCCCAGCGCTACGACGGCCGCATCGAGGTGGAGGTGAGCGGCGAGGCGCCGGGCGAGACCAGCTTCCGCGGCTCCACCCGGTCGATCGTGACCTATTCGACCACGGTGCCGGAGAACATCTCGCTGGCCGACCGCGAGGCCACCTTCCTGGAGATCACCCGCCGCATGATGGACGACCTGAACGGTCGGCTGGATGCGGGAATTCGGAAGGATCTGGGGCCAATGGTGCGGCGCTGACCGTCAGCCGGAACGCTCCACCCCGCTGCGTCGCGTGACGGTCCTACGGCGGGTCGTCCTGTTGGATGCGACGCATAAGGCGAATGTCCGTGTTGCGCTTCGCCTTCCGATGTTTTAGTTTTTTGGCGATGGGAGCGCTCTTCGGGGTGCTCCCTATCCCATTTCGCGTGTCGAGGGGACATGGAACTGTTGGCCTTCTTCACATCAGGCGATCCCTCGACCCCCGGTGTGCAATCCGATCAGGCGAACGGTGGCGCGGGGCGGAGCCCGTCGGCCAGCACCGTTCGGTCCGATGCCGACAAAACCGACACGAATCCGACGGACGACGCGCGATCGCGCCACCTCGGCGACGCCTACCTGGGAGCGCCCCGCGCGGAGGTCATGATGCCGGGAAGCGCAGCCCCGATCACCATGTTCGACTCCATTCTCCCCGCCGACGTGCGCCGGTCGTTGGATGAACACATTCGCCGAGTCAGAATCGGGTAACGTCATCATTCATGGGGATATACGACGACTATCTGCGCGACCCCGTCACGCGCGCTTACGCGATTGCCATGATCGCGGCGGCCGGTCGTCCCCTGGTTTCCAACGAATTCAACTGGTATGTGGCGGACGCCCTGGTTCGCGACATCACCGCGCGCGACAGGGCGGGTCAGCCCCTTTTCCTGGCGTACCAAAGCGCTTTGCGGATGGTGCGCCTATCGCCGACCTTGCCAAGCCTGTCCTACGCATTGCTGTGCGCCTGTGCGCCAATCACGTTCCAGACCGTTTTGGCTGACGAGGCCTGGGTGGCGTTGATGCCCGACCCGGCGGATGCGTCGCTCGATTTCCAGGGCAGGGGGCGCCGCCATTTCCGGGCAGTCTTCGCCGCAGGGCTGGTGGAGCGGCTGTGGGGCCAGATCTCCTTCCCGACGATCCAACGCGACCGCGACCTGTTCCAACAACTGCGCCTCAGGCCCGTCGCGCCGGACGTGGTCAGGCAGGAATGCGCCGCCCTGGCGTGGGACCTCATCGGCCATCCCGCTGCCGGTCCCGGCAACCCCGGCCTGATGCGCGCCTTCGACGAGGCGTTCGCCGCACCGCCGGGCGGATCGTCGGTGCAGCGGATGGAGGCGGTGCACAAGCCGGTGAAGGGACTGATCGAGGATTTGCGCCGCCGCCGCTGAGCCTCCGCTCGAACCACATCAGAGCGCAAGTTGGGTGGAGGCGGCAGCCGAAACCCAACATCGTTGCAATTCCGCTTGTGTTGGGTTGCGCTGGCACTCCACCCAACCTACGGCGAACACCACATGCAAAAAGGGCCGCCCCACGGGGCGGCCCTTTCCATTCGCGGATGCCGGACCGCTTACAGCGGATTGCGATCCGCTTTGGACTGCGACCGCAGTCCCGGCCGCACATGCGGCCGAAGCCCGGCCGGCAAATGAGGCCATGTGAATCTAAAGCGGATGGAAATCCGCTTTAGTAGCGGTAATGCTCCGGCTTGAACGGGCCTTCGGCCTTCACGCCGATGTACTCAGCCTGCTTGGCCGTCAGCGTGGTCAGCTTGGCGCCGATCTTGTCCAGGTGCAGGCGGGCGACCTTCTCGTCCAGGTGCTTCGGCAGCACGTAGACCTTGCGCTCGTAGTTGGCGTGGTTGTTCCACAGCTCGATCTGGGCCAGCACCTGGTTGGTGAAGCTGGCGCTCATCACGAAGCTCGGGTGGCCGGTGGCGCAGCCCAGGTTCACCAGGCGGCCCTGGGCCAGGACGATCAGGCGCTTGCCGTCGGGGAAGACGACCTCGTCAACCTGCGGCTTGACCTCTTCCCACTTGTAGTTGCGGAGAGCCTCGATCTGGATCTCGCTGTCGAAGTGGCCGATGTTGCAGACGATGGCGCGGTCCTTCATCTGGCGCATGTGGTCCAGCGTGATGACGTCCACGTTGCCGGTGGCGGTGACGAAGATGTCGCCCAGCGGGGCGGCCTCGTCCATGGTCACCACCTGGTAGCCTTCCATGGCGGCCTGGAGGGCGTTGATCGGGTCGATCTCCGTCACCAGCACGCGCGCACCCTGGGAGCGCAGCGAGGCGGCCGAGCCCTTGCCCACGTCGCCGTAGCCGGCGACCACGGCGACCTTGGCGGCGACCATCACGTCGGTGGCGCGCTTGATGCCGTCGACCAGCGACTCGCGGCAGCCATAGAGGTTGTCGAACTTCGACTTGGTGACGCTGTCGTTCACGTTGATGGCCGGGACCTTCAGCGTGCCCTTCTTCATCATCTCATAGAGACGATGGACGCCCGTGGTGGTCTCCTCCGACAGGCCGCGGACCTCGGCCAGCATCTCCGGGTACTTGTCGTGCATGATCTGGGTGACGTCGCCGCCGTCGTCCAGGATCATGTTCGGCACCCAGCCGTCCGGCCCGCGCAGCGTCTGCTCGATGCACCACCAGAACTCCTCCTCCGTCTCGCCCTTCCAGGCGAAGACCGGGATGCCGGCGGCGGCGATGGCGGCGGCGGCCTGGTCCTGGGTCGAGAAGATGTTGCACGACGACCAGCGGACCGTGGCGCCGAGCGCGGTCAGCGTCTCGATCAGCACGGCGGTCTGGATGGTCATGTGCAGGCAGCCGACGATGCGGGCGCCCTTCAGCGGCTTGGACTCGCCGAACTCCGCGCGCAGCGCCATCAGGCCCGGCATCTCGGTCTCGGCGATGGTGATTTCCTTGCGGCCCCACTCGGCGAGGCTGATGTCCTTGACCTTGTAGTCGGTGAAGTTGGCGGGCGCGGCCATCGGGCTGTCTCCTGGACAACGAAAAAGAACAGGGGCGGGCGCACCGGCCCGCGTCTGGCGCATGGTGTAGCAGCGTGCCCGCAAGCGCGCAAGCATAAAGATATCTTTATGTTTAAGCGGTATGTTGCGCGCCCGTGACGGCTTCCCGTGATGTGCGGCTTGCCACAAACGTCGCCGCCGTGCGTTGCTTCCGCGGGAATGGCCGGAGGAAGGCGATGGTGCGCTACGGTTTGTTGGCCCGGCTCGGCCGGCACGAATTGACGCTGCTCGTCAGCGTCGCGGTGGCCGCGGGCCTGATCCTGTCCTTCGCCCTGCTGGCGGGGGAGGTGGTGGAGGGCGAGACCGCCGCCTTCGACCGTACGGTCCTGATGGCCTTGCGGGTGGCGGGCGATCCGGCGGTTCCCCTGGGGCCGGCTTGGCTTCAGAACGCGGCGCGCGACATCACGGCGCTCGGCAGCATCGCGGTGTTGTCGCTGATCACGGCGATCGCGTTGGGCTTCCTGCTGTTGCAGGGCAAGCGCGCGGCGGCGGCGCTGGTGTTGCTGGCCGTGGGCGGCGGCATGACGCTCAGCTCACTGATGAAGAACCAGATCGGGCGGGCGCGGCCGGACCTCGTGCCGCACGGCGACGTCGTCTTCACCGCCAGCTTCCCCAGCGGCCATTCGCTGATTTCCGCGGTGGTCTACCTGACGCTGGGCGCCATGCTCGCCCGCTTCGTCGAGGGGCGGCGGCAGAAAGCCTATGTGCTGATGGTGGCCATCGGCCTGACGCTGCTGATCGGGTGCAGCCGGGTCTATCTCGGCGTGCATTGGCCGACCGACGTGCTGGCCGGCTGGTGCCTGGGGGCGGCCTGGGCGTCGCTGTTCTGGATGGTTGCGCTGTGGCTGCAAAGACGCGGTGCGGTGGAACCGAACCTTGAGGAGGAGTCCGCCCCCGATCGCGCTTGACCCGACCTCGCCTGACCCGATATCTCGGTGTGACGGAGATGGGACGGCACAGCATATCGATGTCCAAAGGCACCCTCGACCACGAAACCTTGCAAGCCGTCGGCGTCCTGAAGCGCGCCGTGGAGCAGGCGCGGGTGACCGGCGTGCTGGAGTTCCGACTGCTGGTCGCGGCGCTGGAGCGCACGCTGGAATCGCGCAGCGTGCGCGAACTTGACGAGGCCAAGCGCGTTTTCGACACGCTGGACGGCGAGATCCGCGCCCGCGTCGTGGAGTACGCGAACGAGGCGGCGCGGGCGGAGGCCGGCATCCACGGGGCGCGCGGCCCCGTCCCGGTGGCGGAACCGGAGGCGAAGCGCACCGCCCTGCGCAAGGCGGTCCGCTCGGCGACGGGGTTCCTCGCGGCGCTGAACGGGGCGCGGGGCGGCGCCCAGGCTTCCGTCGAGGCCACCAATCCGGGGGGGGCGCCCGACAGCCGTGTCACGGCCAAGTCGCGCCTGCTGGCGGCGGTGGAAGAGCGGCGGGAGAACGACCTCACCGCCGCGCGGTTGCTGTCCGGCGGTCCGCTGTCGCCGGCAAGCTGGACGTCTTAAGGAACAGGTTGGATGACGCAGTTCAGGGTTGGCGATCAGGTCACGATCCACAACAGCCAGACCGGACCGGAAAAGATCGCCACGGTAGAGGCCTTCACCGAGGGCAAGCGCTGCATGGTGCTGTCCGACGGATCGCAGTGGCGGGCGGACGGGCAGCGCCAGTGGCGCGCCGGCAGCGCCTACTACAAGGGGCCGGTGGTCGAGCCGACGCAGCCCGGCGACCTGGAGATCGTCACCAAGCGCCGCGCCATCGGCGTGATCCGCAAGTTCGCCCAGGACCTGAACATGGACAGCCCGCTCAGCGCCGAGGCGCTGAAGCGGGTGGTCGATTTGATCCAGGCGGAAAAGGCCGCCGCGAAGGTGGCCGATCCGGAGTGAGCGACCGGGCCTAGATGCAGCGCCCGCCGTCCACCTCCAGGCAGACGCCGGTCAGGAATTCGGCCTCGTCGGAGCATAGGAACAGGGCGGCGTTGGCGATGTCCGCCGGCTGGGACAGGCGGCCGAGCGGGATCGAGGCCTTGAATTGGGCGCGCTTTTCCGGCGTGTCCTCCCCCATGAACAGGTGCAGCATGCCGGTCTCGCCGGCCACGGGGTTCAGCGCGCAGACGCGGATCTTGTCGGGCGCCAGCTCGACCGCCATGGACTTGGTGAGCGTGATCGCGGCCCCCTTGGAGCCGTTGTACCAGGTCAGCCCTGGCCGCGGCCGCACGCCGGCCGTGGAGGCCACGTTCAGGATCACCCCGCCGCCCTGCCGCCGGAACACCGGCACCGCGTGGATGGCGCCGAGGTAGATCGACTTCACGTTGACCGCGTAGATGCGGTCGAAGGTGTCCTCGTCCACTTCGGTCATCGGGCCGTTGCGGTGGGTGTAGCCGGCGTTGTTGACCAGGATGTCGAGCGTCCCGAAGGACTCGACCGCCGCGGCGACCATCGCCTCCACGTCGCGGCTGACGGAGACGTCGGCGCGCACCGCACGGGCCCGGTCGCCCATTTCAGCGGCGACGCGCCGGGCGGCCTCCTCGTTGATGTCGGCGACGACGACGTTCGCCCCCTCGGCGATGAAGCGCTTGACGATTCCTTCCCCGAACCCCGACCCGCCGCCGGTGACGATGGCGACCTTGTTCGCAAGGCGCATGTGTTTTCCTCCCGGTGTTGTTTGTTGCTTCAGTCGTGCTTGATCGCCACGGTCTTGGTGACGGAGAAGCCGTAGAGCGCCTCGAAGCCCTTTTCGCGGTTGAAGCCGCTCTTCTTCACGCCGCCGAAGGGCAGTTCGACGCCGCCGCCGGCCCCGTAGTTGTTGATGAAGACCTGCCCGGCCTGGAGCCGCCGGGCCAGCCGCATCTGCCGGCCGCCGTCGCGCGTCCAGACGCCGGCGACGAGGCCGTAGGGCGTGCCGTTGGCGATGCGCACCGCCTCCTCCTCCCCGTTGAAGGGGATGCAGGCGAGCGCCGGGCCGAACACCTCCTGCTGCTCCAGGGCGGAGCCGGGGGCCACATCGCCGAACAAGGCCGGGGCGACATAGAAGCCGCCGGCCGGCGCGCCGTCCACCACCCGCCCCTCCGCCAGCAGGCGGAAGCCGTTGGCCTTCGCGGCGGCGACCATGCCGGCGACGCGGTCCTTCTGCTTGGCATTGATCAGCGGGCCGACGTCGTGGTCCTCCAGCGCCGGCCCGACGGTCAGGGCGCGGAAGCGCTCCGCGACCATGGCGGTGAAGCGGTCGTAAATGGGCCGCTCGACCAGCACGCGGCTGCCGGCGGAGCAGGTCTGGCCGGCGTTCTGCACCGCCGCGCGGACGACGAAGGTCAGCGCCTGCTCCAGGTCGGCGTCGGCGAAGACCAGCTGCGGGGACTTGCCGCCCAGCTCCAGCGTCACCGGCACGATGTTGCGGGCCGCCGCCTGCTGCACCAGCGTGCCGACCTCCTGGCTGCCGGTGAAGGAGATGTGGTTGATGCCGGGATGGGCGGACAGCGCGGCCCCGGCCTCCTCCCCATAGCCCGTGACGATGTTGACGGAACCCGCGGGGAAGCCCGCCTCCGCCATCAGCCGGCCGAGATAGAGCGTGGTGAGGGAGGCGTCCTCGCCCGGCTTGATGACGCAGGCGTTGCCCATGGCCAGCGCCGCGCCGACGCTGCGTCCGATGATCTGCAGCGGGTAGTTCCAGGGGATGATGTGGGCGGTGACCCCGTGCGGCTCCCGCAGGGTCATCACCGTGTAACCGTTGAGGTAGGGGATGGTGTCCCCGTGCACCTTGTCGGCCGCCCCGCCGTAGAACTCGAAGTAGCGGGCGCAGGCCGTCACGTCCGCCTTGGCCTGGGCCAGCGGCTTGCCGACGTCGCGGGATTCCAGGGTCGCCAGCGTCTCCGCGTGCTCAAGGATCACGGATGAGAGGCGCTGCATCAGCCGTCCGCGCTCCGCGGCGGTCAGGCGGCCCCAATCGCCGTCCAGGGCGGTGCGGGCGGCGGTCACGGCGCGGTCGATGTCGGCGGCGGTGCCGCGGGGGATGGCGGCGAACTCCTCGCCGGTGGAGGGATCGACGACGGGAATGCGGCCGCCGTCCAGGGCGTCCACGAAGGCCCCGCCGATCAGGAGAGAGGTGTCCATGGGGTCAAATCCTCAGAAGACGAGGCCGCGGAAGAACAGGGTCACCGCGGGCACGTAGGTGATGACCATCAGGCAGGCGAAGACGACGATCACGAAGGGCACCAGCCGGCCGACGATCTGCTCCAGGCTCAGGCCGGCGACCTGGCAGGCGGCGAACAGGTTCACGCCGAAGGGCGGCGTCACCATGCCCAGCGCCAGGTTCACGACCATGATCAGCCCGAAATGCACGGGGTCGATGCCGAAATGGGCGGCGACCGGCGCCAGGATCGGGGCCAGCACGATGATGGAGGCCGAGGTCTCGATGAACATGCCGACCACGAACAGGAACAGGTTCACCGCCAGCAGAAAGGCCCAGCCGCTGCCGATCGCCTCGGCGATCCAGGCACCGATGGCGGCCGGGACGCCGGCCCGCGTGATCAGGAAGCTGAACAGCCCCGCCGCCGCGATGATGAACATGATGATGGAGGAGGACAGGACCGATTTCTTCAGGATCGGCCCCAGGTCCCGCCAGCCGATGGCGCGGTAGACGCCCATGCCGACGACGACCGCGTAGAAGACGGCCACCACCGACGCCTCCGTCGGCGTGAAGACGCCGCGGTAGATGCCGCCGATGATGATCACCGGCATCAGCAGGGCCAGCGCCGCCCGCTCCGTCGCCTTGACGAATCCCAGGTTGCCGGCGGCGTCCTCCTTGCCCCAGCCGTTCATCTTGCAGGTGACGTAGACGAACAGGGTCAGCGCCCCGCCGATCAGCAGGCCCGGCCCGACGCCGGCCGCGAACATCTCTCCGATGGAGACCTCCGCCGAAACGCCGTAGAGGATCATCGGGATCGACGGCGGGATGATCACCCCCAGCTCCGCCGAGGTGGCCTGGAGGGCGGCGGCGAATTCCGCCGGGTAGCGGTGCTTGATCATCGCCGGGATGATGATGGAGCCGATGGCGAAGGTCGTCGCCACGCTGGACCCCGACACCGAGGCGAAGATCATGCAGGTCAGCACGCAGGAGCAGGCAAGCCCGCCCTGCACGTTGCCGACCACCGCCTTGGCGAAGTCCACCAGCCGGCGGGAGATGCCGCCGGCCTCCATCAGGTTGCCGGCCAGGATGAAGAAGGGCACGGCCATCAGCGGGAAGCTGTCGATGGTCGTCACCAGCTTCTGCGCCACCACGATCAGCGGCATGGTGGTGAAGGCGGCGATGCCGCCGATGCTGGCCGCCGCGATGGCGATCGCGATGGGCACGCTGAGCGCGAACAGTCCCACCATGACGAGGAGCATGAAGCTGGTCATGGCCTTAGACCTCGTACACTTCTTGGGGGGCCGGTGCGCTGGCGCGGGCGTGCAGGGCCTCGCGGATTTGCTCCGCCGTGCGGGCCAGCAGCCCGACGATGGCGAGCACGGAGCCCACGGGCACGGCGGCGTAGACCAGCGCGATGGAGATGCCCTCCCCGGTGAAGGGATTGTCCACGCCGGCCAGCATCTGGAAGCGGACGCGCACCGCCATGTCCCAGCCGTACCAGGCCATGACCAGCAGCACGCCCAGCGACAGGCCGGAAATCGCGACGATCAACACCACGCGCGCCCCTCCGTGCAGCCGGTTGAACAGGAACTCCACCGCCATCAGGGCGCCGGTGCGGAAGGCGACGGCGACGCCCAGATAGACCATCCAGATGTTGAGGGAGCGCGCCGTCACCTCCGACCAGGTGGAGGGTTCCTCGAAGACGAAGCGCGTCACCACTTGGTAGAGCGAGACGCAGCAGGTGAGCACCAGCAGCGCCATCGCCGCGCGCAGGGTCCAGCGCATCAGGAAGGATTCGATGGACGAGAGGGCCGCGAGCATGGGGGACTCCTCGAATCGCTTGCCCCCTCCCCATCCCTCCCCCGCTTGCGCGGGAGAGGGGGCTTGAATCCCCTCCACCGCAAAGCGGGGGAGGGTTAGGGAGGGGGCGCAGTGCGGCTCAGTAAGCGCGGCTCAGTACTTGTAGGACTTGATCGCGTCGATCTTGTCCTGGCCGAACTTCTTGGCGTAGTCGGCGTAGGCGGGCTTCAGGGCTTCCTGGAAGGCGGTGGTGTCCACGTCGGTGACCACCTCCATGCCCTGCTTCTTCAGCTCCTCGATGCCGTTCTTGGCGTCGTCCTCGGCCTTCTGGCGCATGGCCTTGGCGCCCGCCAGGGCGGCCTGCTTGAACCAGCCCTTTTCCTGGTCCGACAGCTTGTTCCACACCGACGGCGACAGGATGATCAGGGCTGGCGAATAGACGTGCTGAGTCACCGTCAGGTACTTCTGCACCTGGGAGAACTTGGCGGAGAGGATCACGCCGATGGGGTTCTCCTGCCCATCGACCGTGCCCTGCTGCATGGCGGTGAACAGCTCCGGGAAGGCCATCGGCGTGGGCAGGACGCCCAGCGCCTTGAAGGCCGTCATGTGCACCTGGTTCTCCATGGTGCGGATCTTCAGCCCCTTGGCGTCGGCCGGCGACTTCACGGGGTGCTTGGAGTTGGTCAGGTTGCGGAAGCCGTTCTCGCCCCAGGCCAGCGCGATCAGCCCGTGCTTGGGGAACTGGTCCAGGATCGCCTGCCCGATGGGGCCGTCCAGCACCGCGTGGGCGTGGGCGTAGTCCTTGAACAGGAAGGGGATGTCGGTGATCAGCGTGTCCGGCACGAAGTTGCCGACCGGGCCGGAGGAGGTGACGACGATGTCCACCGTACCGATCTGCGCACCCTCCACCATCTCGCGCTCGCCGCCCAGCGCGTTGGCCGGGAACTGCTTGATGGTCCATTTGCCGCCGGACAAGCGGGACAGTTCGTCGCCCATCGCCGTGGCGCCCACCCCGTAGTGGGAGGTCGGGGCGAGCGAGTAGCCGAGCTTCAACTCCTCAGCGCCGGCCGCCACGGACGTGGCGAGGCCGAGCGCGAACACACCGGTGGCGATGACCCTTTTCAGCAACATGAACGTGTTTCCTCCCTCAAGGAACGCGATGCGGCACAGCGGCCGGTGGTCCGGCTCTGAGACTGTTGGTGCCACGAGCAAATGTTAGCGTGTGTTGACCCGTTTTGGCATGTCCTCTTCGACATAGGCCTGCACGATGGCGTCGATGCCCGTGTCGCGGCCGAAGCCCAGCCGGTCGGCGCGATCCGTGTCCATGTCCGCCGGCCAGCTGGCGACGATGCGGGCGATCCGCTCGTCCGGCCGGTGGTCGATCAGGGACGAATCGCCGCCGGCCTTCTCCAGCGCCGCGATCATGCTGCGGACAGTGACGGAGATGCCCGGCAGGTTCAGCGTGCGATCGTCCTCCCACGCCTCGGGGGCCAAGCCGTGGGCGTGCAGCAGGTTGGCGACCACCCGGGCGGGGGAGGTGATCCACAGCGCCAACTCCTGCGGCACCGGGCAGGCCGAGCGCTCGCCCGACAGCGGCTCCCGGATGATGCCGCTGGCGAAGGAGGAGGCGGCGAGGTTCGGCTTGCCCGGCCGCACCACCACGGTCGGCAGGCGCAGGCTGCAGCCCTGGATGAAGCCCTTGCGGCTGTAGTCGTTGACCAGCAGCTCCCCGATCGCTTTCTGGGTGCCATAGGAGGATTGCGGGCGGGCCGGCGTGTCGTCCAGGACCAGCGGCGGTGCGTGGCCGAACACGGCGACGGAGCTGGCGAAGACGACGCGCGGCGGGGCGGGCAGGGCGCGGCAGACCTCCAGCAGGGCGCGGGTTCCGTCCACGTTGACGCGCATGCCAAGGTCGAAGTCGGCCTCCGCCGCCGCGCTGACCACGGCGGCGAGGTGGAAGACGCTGTCGAAGCCTTCCTTGCGCAGCCGGTCCTGCACCGCCGGGTCGCAGAGGTCGCCGACGATGCTGTCTGTACCGGGAAGGGGCTCCGCGCTTGGCTGGACGTCCAGCAGCGTGATGCTGTGTCCGCCCTCGGCGAGCAGACGCTGCGCCAGCTTGCGGCCAAGGAAGCCGTTGCCGCCGGTGATCAGGATCCTCATGGCATGACCTCCAGCGCGTCGGAGAAGAAGTTGGGGCCGCCGAAGTTGCCGGACTTCAGCGCCAGCGCGTAGGTCACGGGGCCGAGGCTGACGGTGGCGGGCACGCCCGGCGCGATCTCCGGCCCGATGCGCAGGGCCTTCACCCCCAGCGCGTCGACCACGGCGCCGGAGGTCTCGCCGCCGGCCACCACGAAGCGGCGGGCGCCGGCCTCCGCCAATCCCTGGGCGAGGCGCGCGAAGGCTTCCTCCACGCGCCGCCCGGCCTCCTCCCGGCCGTGGCGGTCCTGCACGGTCCGGACGCTGTCCGGCGGAGCGCTGGAGGCGACCAGGACCGGCCGATGGCCGAACTCGGCCATGACGGCGTCATGCAGCGCGGGCACCATGTCCGTGCCGGCCAGCAGGGCGTCCACGTCCAGCCGGAGCACGGGATAGCGTTGGCCCGCCGCCTCCACCTGCGCCAGCGTGGCGGGGGAGCAGCTTCCGGCCAGAAGCACCTCCGGCCCGGCGACGGCGGGCAGGTCGGTGGCGTTGCGGCCGCTGGCCAGCCCAGCCTCGATGAAGTTGCGGGCGATGCCGCCGGCCAAGCCCGACGCTCCGGTGACCAGGGAGAGGTCGCGGCAGGCGGAGCCGATGGCGGCGAGGTCGCCCAGTGTCAGCGCGTCCACCACGGCGGCCCCGATGCTGGCCTTGCGCAGCACGTCGAAGGCGGCGCGCACCGCGTCGGGCCCCTGCGTCACCGTCTGCCAATCCACCAGCCCGATCCGGGTCCGGCTCTGCCGTTCCAGGACGCGGACAAGGTTGGCGTCGCGCATGGGGTTCAGCGGGTGGTCCTTCAGCGGCGATTCGTTGAGCGGCTGGCTCCAGACGAACAGGTTGCCCTGGTAGACCGTGCGCCCGGTTTCGGGGAAGGAGGGGCTGGCGATGGTGAAGCCGGCGCCGGTCTCCTCCAGCAGCGCGTCCATGACCGGGCCGATGTTGCCGCGGTCAGTGCTGTCGAAGGTGGAGCAGTACTTGAAGTAACACTGCCGCGCGCCGAGCCCCTTCAGCCGCCGCCACGCGTCCACGGACATGCGCACGGCCTCCGCGGGCTCGATGGAGCGGCTCTTCAGCGCGGCGACCACGGCCTCCGCGTCGTCGGGGGCGTGGTCCAGCCCTTCGGGGCCGATGGTCTGGACGGTGTGCAGGCCCGCTTTGGCGAGCGTGTTGGCGAGGTCCGACGCGCCGGTGTAGTCGTCGGCCACGCAGCCCAGGAGCAGGCGGCTCATCGCGCGGCGTCCAGATAGCGCTTGGCCCAGCCGAGGCCGGCGACGGTTCCCGCCTTCGGCCGGTATTCGCACCCGACCCAGCCGGCGTAGCCGATCTCGTCCAGCACGCGCAGCAGGTGGTGCGGGTCGCACTCGCCGGTGTCCGGCTCGTGCCGGTCGGGGACGCCGGCGATCTGCACATGGCCGATCACGGGGGCGAGCCGGCGCAGCCGCATGGTCAGGTCGCCCTCCATGATCTGCGCGTGGTAGAGGTCGAACTGGAGCTTCAGGTTGGGGCGGTCCACCGCCTCGATCACCTGGACGGCTTCCGTCGTCGTGCGCAGCAGGTAGCCGGGCATGTCGCGGTCGTTCAACGGCTCGATCACGATGGTGCGGTCGTGGTCGGCGGCGCGGTGGGCGGCGTGGCGCAGCCGCTCCGCATAGAGCGCCAGCGCGTCCTCGCGGCTCATCCCGGCGGGCGGGATGCCGGCCATCATGTGCAGGGTGGGGCAGTCCAGGGCCGCGGCGTAGATCAGCGCGCGCTCGACCGATTCGACGAAGTCGGTCTCCCGGTCGGGGAGGCAGGCGAGGCCGCGCTCCCCCGCCGCCCAGTCGCCGGGGGGCATGTTGAACAGGGCGACCGAGACGCCGCTGTCCGCCTTGCGGCGGGCGACCTCAGCCTCTGGGAAGTCATAGGGGAACAGGAACTCCACCGCGCGGAAACCGGCGTCGGCGGCCGCCTGGAAGCGGTCGAGGAACGGGACCTCGTTGAACATCATGGTGAGATTGGCGGCAAGGCGCGCCATGGCCCTCTCTCCTCCCCGTGGTCGCGGACCGATTGTTGGGTCCGCTGATTGTCCGGCAGTGTCGACGCCCGCTCGGGGCGCCGTCAAGCCTGACGGCAGGAAAAGAGAGAGTGGCGCGAGTGACGGGACTTGAACCCGCGGCCTCCGGCGTGACAGGCCGGCGCTCTAACCAACTGAGCTACACCCGCATAATGGCTCCGGATGCTGGACTCGAACCAGCGACACGCGGATTAACAGTCCGCTGCTCTACCGACTGAGCTAATCCGGAACGGAGGCCGGCTTATAAAGCTGATCCGGGACCCTGGCAAGGGAAATCGAACAGGGCCTTCCAACTTTTTTCCAGGGGGCGGGATGGGGCCGGGAATCCCGTGACAAGAACGCCCACGGCTCGCCCGATGGTTGACAGGCGGGCCGGCTTTCGCTTCCTTCCGCGACCGGTGTTCCTCCTCCGTTGGTCCTAGCCCGCATGTCCAAGGTTGTCCCGTTCGCCGCCGCCCGCGAGGCCCTGATGGCCCGCCTTACCGAGCAGCTTCCCCCCTCCACCGAATGGGCCGGGCGTCTGCTTCTGATGCCCGAGGGGGTGCGGACCGAGCCGATGCCGGCGCAGGACGCGGTGGAGGGCCTGCGCGCCTTCCGCGCCGGGCTGGGCGAGGCGATCGGCGCCGCTCCCTGTTCGGTGGGCGGGATGTGGGTGTCGCGGGAGGATTGCCTGGACTGGGACGGGCTGCTGGCCCCCCTGGCCGTCGCCGCGGGCTATGTGGTGAAGGGGGCGACCGGCGGGGCCGGCCTGTCGGTGGAGCTGTTCCGCTGCAAGGCGGCGCTGGCCGGCTGGGGCGTGCGCGGCGTCCGTGGGGAGGCGTCCGTGGCGCGGGCGGCGGGCTACGCCGTGGTGTCGGTCAGCCGCCGCCCGGACGACCAGGAAATCGTGCTCGACCGTGTCATGGACACCTTCAGCTTCGTCCTGCGCAGCCAGGGCGAACCGACGGTGGAGGCCGAGGATCTGGACGCCCGCCTGGCCCGGCGGGCGTGGCCCATGCGGAAGTGACCGGAACCGCGTCAGCGGATCAGGGCGTCGGCGTGGATGATCCGTGCGACGGTCTGCGACCGCTGGACGTCCCGCACTTCCAGGATGATGCCGAGGTTCAGCGCGGCCAGGTTCTCCGCCAGGGAGCGCACCGTCTCCCTCACCTGGTCGAGGGCGTTTGGGTCCCAGTCCGAGTCGCTGCCGAGCGAACTGACAAAGGCATTGATTTCCAACTGCATTTCCGCCGGGTCCCGCCGATGGTGGTGTGTCCTTACACCTCCTGCATTACCCCGGCGCGATGGTCCCAACAATGACGCTTGCGCCATATGTCGGGAGCCGATCGTGACTCTCCCCTAGATATAGCGGGGGCGAAAGCGCAAGGTCTCACCGACCGTCGGTACGACGAAGCGGTTAGACTCTACGGATTGCTCGGCGAGGGCTTGGTCCAGCTCCCGGGCGGGGGCGTCGAAGGCTTCCGGCGTCAGCTGGAAGGTGCCGAAATGCATGGCGACGCTCTGCCGCGCGCCAAGCTCCCCATGCGCCCGCACGGCTTCGGCCGGGTCCATATGCTGGGCCGCCATGAACCAGCGCGGCTCATAGGCGCCGATGGGCAGCAGCGCCACGTCGATGGGACCGAACCGCGCGGCGATCTCGCGGAAATGGGGGCAATAGCCGGTGTCGCCGGCGAAATAGACGGTGACGTCCGGCGCCTCGATCACGAAGCCGCCCCACAGGGTCCGGCGGCGGTCGAACCGCCCGCGCGCCGACCAGTGCTGGGCGGGCACGAAGGTGATGCGCGTGCCCTCCGGCCCGTCGATGCCGTCCCACCAGTCCATCTCCGCCACCGCCTCGAAGCCGGCCCGGCGCAGCGGCGGCCCGTTGCCGATCCCGGTCAACGCCTGGACGGCGCCGTGGCGCCGCGCCAGCCGGCGCAGGCTCGGCAGGTCCATGTGGTCGTAGTGGTTGTGGCTCAGCAGCACGGAGTCGATCGGCGGCAGGTCCGCCATGCGCACCCCCGGCGCGCGGGCGCGCTTCGGTCCCAGCCGGCCGAACGGCCCCGCCCGGTCGGAGAAGACGGGGTCGGTCAGGAAGGCGGCGCCTCCGACCTGGATCAGGAAGGTGACGTGCCCGACGAAGGTGACCGCCACCTCGCCCCGCGCCGGCGGTGCCGCGGGCGGGACGCGCGGCTCCACCGGCGGCAGCGCCGGCCAGCGCTGCCAGGACGTCCGGTAGAGCCGCCAGAGGTCGCGCAGGCCTTTGTCCGTGTCCGCGTGTGGATTGAAGAATCGGTTGCCGTCCCAATGGTCGGAGGGTACGGCGGGAAAGCGGGCTTGGGAGTCGTCGCGCGGCATGGGCAACAGGTGGGGACGCGGCGGTTCCTTGGCTAGGCCTTGTCCATGGCGCGCGGGCGGTTAAGTCCTATAACGGTTGGCCAAACGAACCGTGGGCGTTGCAGAAAGTTTTGTTGACAACGCGTTGATAGAATTGCATTTTTGACGTGTTGCCATGCAAAATCAGCGCATAGGGTATTTGGTATACCAGTGTATAGTCTGCTCATCGAGAACGATGGAGATTGCCATGAACAGCTCGACCTTCACCAACGCCCGTTCCGTCCTGACCCAGCCCTCCCACGCGCAGATCATCCGCGAGTTCGTGGTGTCCTGGTTCAAGGCCACGCCGGTGTATCTGGTCTACCGCGCCCTGACCGAGAAGTGATCGCGGCGCGGCACGCAGCGGGGGCGGTTCCCTGAAGACTTCACCGCCGCCCCCCGCCGTCTGCTTTCAGGTTTCCGGCGGAAAGTTCCGCCGCCAGACCGGCGCCAGCGCCGGCAGGCTGTCGACGCGGTCCGCCACCGCCGCCATCTTCGGGCAGTGTTCCCGGAACCAGGCGCGGCGCGGCCGCCAGCGGACCATCGCCCCGGCATAGATGTCCAGGGCGGAAAAACGCTCCCCCAGCACCCATGGCCCTTTGACGGCCGTCTCCTCGAACTGGCGCCACAGCCGCTTGCGGTGCTCCAGCGTGGACGCGCCCAGATCGTCCGGCGCACCGGGCGCCCAGCGCTCCGGATAGTCGCCGTAGGTGAAGGTCGGGTAGACATTCGCCACCATCCACACCAGCCAGCGCAGGAAGTCCGGACGCTCCGCCGCATCGGGTGGGGGCGCCAAGCCCGATTCCGGGTGGCGCTCGGCCAGCAGAAGCGCGATCGCCGCGCTTTCCGTCATCACGGTGCCGTCGGGCAGGACCAGCGCCGGCACCTGGGCCAGCGGGTTCACCGCGCGCAGCCGCTCGCGCGCCGGGCCGTCCCGGTCGAAGCCCTCCACATCCTCGAACGCGACCGGCACGCCGCAGCAGGCCAGCATGGCCTCCACCAGCACCGAACCCCAGCCGGGCACCCCATACAGCCTGTAGCCGTCCGTCATTCCTCCACCCCCCGTCCGTGATCCGGCGCCGAGGCGAGCGCCCAGAACGCCTCCGCCGCCGGGCTCTGGCGCGCGCGGGGGCGGAACAGCCGCACCTCCACCGCGATGTCCCAGGCGCCGTCGCCCGCCCGCACCAGCAGGCCCCGCGACAGGTCGTCGGCGATCAGGCTTTCCGGCAGCCACGCCACCCCGCGCCCGTCCCGCGCCAGGGTGCGCAGCACCGCCGCCAGATGCGAGGTGAACACCGTTTCCAGCCGCAACGGCACGGGGAAAGCTCCCTGCGCAGCGCGGACGATGCGGCCCATGCCGGATTCCGGGCTGTAGGCAAGGTGGGGCAGGGGGCCTGCCGCCAGGCTGTGCAAAGGCTGGCCGTCCGCGCGCGGGGCGGTCACCGGCACCAGCACGTCCTCCCCTACGCGGGCGGAGCGGAAGGCGGCGGTGTCCAGCCGGGACGGGGCGGCCGCGTGGTGGTGGCACAGCAGGAACTGCGCTTGGCCTTGCAGCATCACCTGCTCGCAGGCCTGCATGCTGTCGGAGACGAGGTGGATGGCGCCCAGCCGCGCCGCGGAGTCGGCTTGGACGTGGGCCCGGCCCTCCAGCGCGCGCAGCCAGGCGGGAAAGAAGGTCAGCGACAGCGCGTGGGTCGCGGCGAAGCGCAGGGAGGAGGCCGCGACCTCCCCCGCCAGCCGCGCCTCGTCCCGCCCCTGGAGCAGGCGCCGCACCGTCTCGTCCGCGAAGGGGCGGAAGCGCCGCCCGGCCTCGGTCAGGCCGACGGGCTGCGTCGTGCGGTCGAACAGCGGCGTGCCGACCCAGTCCTCCAGCGCGCGGATGCGCCGGCTGAAGGCCGGCTGCGTCAGGTGGCGCCCCTCCGCCGCGCGCGAGAAGTTCCCGCACTCCGCCAGCGCCAGGAAATCCTCCAGCCAGTTCAGTTCCATACCTGTGTTCCAAAAAGGCTTGATGTGCGAGGTTGGAAAATGAGAAAATCAAGCATAGGAACTGATAATACTGATCCTGGAGTGTTAGACGATTCCGCGTTCATAGATTCTGGCGGGCAACCCATTGTGTGTGTTCGCGCGAAAATGCTAATTCTGCTTCGTTGACGAACTCGGAAAACGAGCTTTCGCTATCGACTTCCGATATTTTTCCCTGGAGTATTCCAATCTCATGAGCCGTGAGTGTATATGCAGAAGAAAGTTCATTGAATTTCTTTATTTGAACCCAGCCAACAATAGAGGAAGCGATAACAATCAAGGTGTCATTTGGCCATAATTTCCATTCTGGATAAGTTATCCGCATCAGTGTAAATAATATAGCCATAAAATAAATAAAAACACACAAAGCAACCCATTGGCTTTCCCTCTTTTTGTTATAGGCAGCTTTTGTCTGATACCATAGACGCTGCTCGCGTATTCTATTGACCTCGTATAAGTTTTTTCTCTCCTCTAAATCAAGCCCGCGCACAGTGTCCATGCTTGTAGTGATTTGATCATTTGCAGCTGAATCCGGCGGTATGCGCTCTCCAATATGGCGATTTGCCTCAAGAACACTTTTTAATAAATTCCGAAACTCGGCCTTTGCAAGCCTATGGTCAGCGGCGCCTTCGAAAGGCGCCGCTCGCATACAATATCTCCAGGTTGATGTTTTGATCGATTCCGCAAGCGCCCTACCTTTGTACCAGAATTGTTCAGGCTTCGTCTTTGATCTATACAGCAGAACAGCAAGAGATATTATGAATATAAACGCTGAGTGTGCATAATAAAGCCTGCTGTTATCAAGATCAAGGGACAAGATGGACGCAAGTATAAGAAGGCCATATTCCATCCGAAGGAGGAGTAAATATGTTTTCTGTGACGAATCGGATAGTTTGCTCGCGGCAATGTAAATTGCTGGGTAATCAAACGGTGTGTCACTTTTCACGGCGTGATTTCCCGAATTCCTGAAATTATCGATGCCGTGTTCCATCGGACCATTTTATCTGCTGCAATTGAAACGGCATATGGCGTTCGCTCTGCGCCCCAAGGCACAACTCCTAAAATAGGCTTTTCAAGTTCCTTCGCAAAATCGATTTCAAACTGAATCCATTCACTGTGTGCGACGTACATTCCCGCAAGAACCACCACGCACTGGACGGGCCGTATCTGCGCGCACAACTGCTCTTTAAGCTGAATTGTTGTCAAACCTTCGAACGCTTTACTTACAGGAACAGAATAGTTTGTCCAAAGGAAATTGGGAGCTCCATTTATAAATTCTTCCATTCGATTGTAGTCAGCGCTGTACCGCCACGCATGGCTTATAAAGAGTCTATAGTTGTGCAAATAAGGCATGATTCTAACTCATGACTTGCAGGAGGTGTCAAAAGGCGCATGCTTTGTAGCATTGTTAATGGGGTTCTGCAACCCTATGCGTGCGGTTGAGTCAACCCGTTCTCCACGTCTGCACTCCTAGAGCCCCTCTTCGGATTGTTTATGTTTGTGCTGAACAGAAACTCCAGATGACATGCCAAGGGAAAGAGCATTTATGCCGATCCTGCATCACGCGATCGGAAACTGGCATTGGCCCGGCGCTGCCGTCCATCCCTATGTTCCCGTCACGAATGCAGGAGGACGCGCCATGCGCATTGTGGGGATCCGGGAGAAGACCGTCGGCATCAAGTCCGACATCGCCAACGCCTACATCGACTTCAGCCAGATGACGTGCAGCGTCGTCGCGGTGGTGACCGACGTGGTGCGCGACGGCAAGCCGGTGATCGGCTACGGCTTCAACTCCAACGGCCGCTACGGGGCCGGCGGGCTGATGCGCGAACGCTTCATCCCGCGCCTGATGTCGGCCGCCCCCGACAGCCTGGTCGACGAGGCCAACGGCAACCTGGATCCCTTCAAGATCTGGGCGCGCCTGATGACCAACGAGAAGCCGGGCGGCCATGGCGAGCGCTCCGTCGCCGTCGGCACCATCGACATGGCGGTGTGGGACGCCGTGGCGAAGATCGCGGGCAAGCCGCTCTACCGCCTGCTGGCCGACCGCTACCGCGGCGGGGTGGCCGACGAGTCGGTGTGGGTCTACGCGGCCGGCGGCTACTACTATCCCGGCAAGGGGGTCGAGGCGCTCCAGGCCGAGATGCGCAGCTACCGCGACCGCGGGTACAAGGTCGTGAAGATGAAGATCGGCGCGACCTCGCTGGAGGACGACCTGCGCCGCATCGAGGCGGTGCTGGAGGTGGTCGGCGAGGGGCGGAACCTCTGCGTCGACGCCAACGGCCGCTTCGACCTGAAGACCGCCATCGCCTACGCCGAGGCGCTGAAGCCCTACGACCTGTTCTGGTACGAGGAGGCCGGCGACCCGCTCGACTACGCGCTCCAGGCCGAGCTGGCGAACCATTACGACAAGCCCATGGCGACCGGCGAGAACCTGTTCAGCCACCAGGACGCCCGCAACCTGATCCGCCACGGCGGCATGCGTCCGGACCGCGACTGGCTGCAGTTCGACTGCGCGCTCAGCTATGGCCTGGTGGAGTATCTGCGCACGCTGGACATGCTGGCGGAGAACGGCTGGTCCAGCCGCCGCGTCGTGCCGCACGGCGGCCACCAGATGTCGCTGAACATCGCCGCCGGCCTGCATCTGGGCGGCAACGAGTCCTACCCGGACGTCTTCAAGCCCTTCTGCGGCTTCGCCGACAGCATCGCCGTGGAGGACGGCCGCGTCCGCCTGCCGGACCTGCCGGGCATCGGCTTCGAGGACAAGGCGGAGCTGTTCGGCGTGATGCGCGAGGCTCTGGAGACCGGAGCGTGACCTGTTCCTGTGGTAGAGGCGGTTGAAGGCCGGGTGCGCACCGCACACATGCTTTCCCGGTGTTCAACATTTCGGAAAGGAGGTGATCCAATGTCTCATGGAGCCAAGCCGGTTGCCGCGCTGTTCGGTCTCGCCGCTCTCCTGACGGCGGGGATCGCCCAGGCGGAGTGCTCGTCCAACCACAGCACAAGCGCCAGCACGCAGAAGCCGGCCAGCGACACGGTCGCCACCGGCACCAAGGCGCCGAGCAGCCCCCGCGGTTAATCCCGGCCGCACCATGCCGGAACGGGCCGCTTCCCTGGACGGGGAAGCGGCCCGTTTCTTTTTGGGCGATTCTGCCATTTTTAAAGCGGATTGCGATCCGCTTTGGACTGCGACCGCAGTCCCGGCCGCACATGCGGCCGAAGCCTGACCTCTCGCGGGAACGAAGTTCCCGCTGGCGGCAGGCGGATGCCACAGGCATCCGCCGAGAGCCGGCAAATGAGGCCATGTGAATCTAAAGCGGATTGCGATCCGCTTTGGACTGCGCCTTTTGGCCGCAGAGACTCGGATCTCCCTTGCGCCGGTGGGGGGCGCAGGCGTAAACCGCAAATGAGAATAACTCTCATCCTTGGTCCGCGCCTGAGGTTCGTGCCGATGCCGACGTCGTCCCCCACCCGTTCCCGCGCCCTGTCCCTGATCGTTGCCGGTGTGGTCAGCGCCGGGCTGTTCGGGGGCGCCTCGGCCGTTTTCTCGGCCCAGCGGGCGGGCGCGCCGGACGCGTCGCCGAACGACCCCGCCTATTACGCCCGGCCAGCGGTGGTTCCCTTCCCGGCGTCCAACCCCTACACCGACGCCAAGGCGGCGCTGGGCGAGAAGCTGTTCCACGACACCGCCCTGTCGGGCGCCGGCGACCGCGCCTGCGCCTCCTGCCACGAGCCGGGCAAGGGCTTCCAGGACGGGCGGGCCGCGGCCGACGGGCTGGACGGCGCGCCGCTGGGCCGCCGCACGCCCTACATCGGCGACGCCGCCTGGGGCGAGCGCTACTTCTGGGACGGCCGTGCCGCCAGCCTGGAGGAGCAGGCGCTGGGCCCGGTCCAGAACCCGCGGGAGATGAATCAGACGCTGGACGGCATGGTGGCCGCGCTGAAGTCGAAGCCCGCCTACGCCCCGCTGTTCGCCGCCGCCTTCCCGGAGGAGCCGCAGATCACCGCCGCCAATGTCGGCAAGGCGCTGGCGACCTTCGAGCGCACGATCCTGTCCGGCCAGACCGCCTTCGACCGCTGGGTGGCCGGCGACGCCAAGGCCGTGTCGGACAGCGCCAAGCGCGGCTTCGAGCTGTTCACCGGCAAGGCCGGCTGCGCCTCCTGCCATTCCGGCTGGGCCTTCACCGACCACGCCTTCCATGACATCGGGTTGCCCGGCGACGACAAGGGCCGCGGCGCCATCCTGGGCGAACCCAGCGTCGACCACGCCTTCAAGACGCCGGGGCTGCGCAACGTCGCCAACCGCGCGCCCTACATGCACGACGGCTCCATCGCCACGCTGGAGGCGGTGCTCGACCATTACGCCGGCAACTACGTGGACCGGCCGACCCTGTCGCCCGACCTGCCGCGCCTGACCCTGACCGCCGGGGAGAAGGCCGACCTGCTGGCCTTCCTGCGCAGCCTGGACGCCACCGGCCCGGCCCCGGCCTTCAAGCCGGAGGCGCCGCCGGTCAAGGTGGCCTCGCTCGCCCCCGTCATTCCGGTCGCCGCGACGCTGCCCGCCGAGCCGCCGGCCAATCCACCGGTTGTCGGGCAGCGCGGCAAGCGCTTCAGCGTCGCCGCGGTGCAGCTGCGCGCCGGCCAGACGCTGACCGTCCACAACGACGACAACCGCGAGCACAACGTCCGCTACGAACGCGACGGCAAGGAGTTCAACAGCGGCGTCCAGGACCCGGGCCAGAGCGCGCTGATTCCCTTCCCGGAGGCCGGCCACTATTACGTCTTCTGCGGCATCCACCCGAAGATGAAGCTGGACGTGGACGTCGCCGGGCAATGATTGTGCTGGAATGAGAAACGAAATTTCTTGTATCGGATCTCGTTCGAAAAGGTGTCCAGCTCGTTCGTTGCAATTTTCATGATGTGAAATCCTTGACTCTTGCGCCTTGCGGGCGTGTGACGGAAAGATGGGGCCACCATTCTGGGTGGCACCCGCTGCCCGCAAGAACAGTCAGGGGCTTCCATGCACGACGACACCGGACACCACCATTCCCACGCGGACCATTCCCACGCGGGCCATGACTGCTGCGGGCACACGCCGCGCAACTCCCGCCGTTCCTTCCTGAAGATCGCGTCGCTGGGCGCCGGCGCCATGCTGCTGGCGCCGATGATCCCGGGCAAGGCGCAGGCCGGCGGGAACGTGGAGGCGCTGCTGCTCTCCTGCATGGACTACCGGCTGGTGGACGACGTCGCCCGCTACATGGACGGCCGCGGCCTGACCAACAACTACGACCACGTCATCCTGGCCGGCGCGTCGCTCGGCGCGCTGACGGACAAGAAGAAGGCCTGGGGCGAAGCCTTCTGGGACCATGTGGACGTCGCCAAGCAGCTGCACCACATCCACAAGGTCATTGTCATGGACCACCGTGACTGCGGCGCCTACCGCGTCTTCCTGGGCCAGGACCTTGCGGGCGACAAGGACAAGGAAACCGCCGCCCACGCGGAGCAGCTGCGCACGCTCGCCGCGATGGTCAAGCAGAAGCATCCGGACCTGGAGGTGGAGCTGCTGCTGATGTCGCTGGACGGCTCCGTCGAGTCCGTCACCCTGACGGCCTGATCCAAGCAGACCAATCGCCCGGAGTCCAATCGCCCGGCAGACCAATCGCAACTTGCGATTTCCGCGCCCGGCCCGGTGATCCTCACCGGCCGGGCGTTTTCCTGGCACGCTCGCTTTCATGATTCGTACACGAAATAATTTGGTTGTGGGGCGGCGGGGTATTTGGTAAACAACAAGTAAAGGGTGTGCCTGGCGTCGCAGCATGCATCCGAAGACGCGAGTGTGGCGGCAAGGCGCATCGATCCCAGTGGCAGGAGGGTCGCGTCGTGGCCCGCCGTTCATCCGCGCCGTTCCGCCCCATGACCCTGCCATCCCGCCTCATCCTCCTCGTTCTCCTGGCCACGCTGCCGGCCATCGGCATTCAGGCCTACAACGATTTCCGGGCGCGCCAGGCGGGGGAGGCGCGGGCCGTCGAGGAGGCCTCTCGGCTCTTGGCCCTGATCCAGGACGAGCAGCAGCGCGTCATCGACGGGGTTCGCGAGGTGCTGGTGACCGTGGCGGAGATCGCGCCGACGCTCGTCGGCGACGAGGCGCGGTGCCGGACCTTCCTGGCGCGCCTGCGGCGGCAGCTGCCGCGCGCGCAGGGCATCGTCCTGACCGACCTTGCGGGCGTCGTGCGTTGCGCCAGCGAACCGGGCCTCGTCGGCATCACGATCGGCGACCGCCCGCACATCCGCATGGCCCTGTTCGGGCAGGCCTTCGCGATCGGTGACTATGTGCTGCGGCGCACCGACGGACGCGCGGTCCTTCCCTTCGGGGTTCCCTTCACCGACGCGGACGGGCGCGTCGCCGGAGCCGTGGGGATCGCGGTCGATGCCGGCTGGATGCGCGACTATCTGGCGCGCAAGCCGCTGCCGCCGCACGCGGATCTTCTCCTGGCCGACCGCAACGGCGTCCTGCTCGGCCGCTTCCCGGACGAGGAGTCCAACGGTGGGCCGGTGGAAGCGGCCCAGGTCGGGAAGCCCCTGCCGTCCCAACTGCTGTCCCTCCTGCGCGCCGAGGCGGGCGGGGTGACCGTCATCCCCGGCCTGGACGGTCACGAGCGCATCATCGCCTCCGCGCCCGTGCAGGATCCGCCGCAGGGGCTGTTCATGGCGGTCGGGCTCGACCGGGACCAGGCGATGCGCGCCCGCGCGGCGGCGGCCCAGCGCAGCATCCTGCTGCTGTCGTTATCGACCGGACTGGCGCTGGCGGCGGCTTGGTTCGGGGCGCGGGCCTTTGTGCTGCGCCCCGTCGCACGTGTGCGGTCCGTGATCGAGCGCTGGCGCGCCGGCGACCACGGGGCGCGGATCGGGGCGCAGCCGGACGGGACGGAGATCGGCCACCTGGCGCAGACCTTCGACGCCATGGCCGACGAACTCCAGACGCGCGAGCGCGCCCGCGAGGAGGCCCACGCGGCGGAGCGGCGCATGGCGGCCATCCTCGCCAGCTCGACCGACGCGGTGCTGGAATTCGACCGCAACGGCGTGATCACCTTCGCCAACGACCGGGCCTCCGTCCTGTTCGGTGGCGGGACACTGTCCGGCCGGTCCTACACCGCGGTGCTTCCCGGCTACGCCGTCGCACCCTTCGAGGAGCGGTTCCGGCCGGCGATCGACCAGGGCGTGCCCGCCGAGCTTGAGGTCTGGTTCAGCGCTACCGACGAATGGCACGCGCTGCGGCTGTTCCCCATGGGCGACCGGCTGGCCGTCTACGCCCTGGACGTCACCGGGCGCAAGCGGATGGAGGAGGACCTGCGCCGGGCCAAGGACCAGGCGGAGCGGGCCAACCGGGCGAAGTCGCGCTTCCTGGCGGCGGCGAGCCACGACCTGCGCCAGCCGGTCCAGTCCCTGTTCTTCTTCGCGACCGCGCTGTCCGACCAGATGCGCCGCCAGCCGACCGGCTACGCCACGGTGGAGGCCATGCAGCAGGCGTTGGAGGCGCTGAAGCGGCTGCTCGACGGTCTTCTGGACATTTCCAAGCTCGACGCCGGGGTGGTGAAGCCGGTCCCGACGGTCCTGGCGCTGCAACCCGTCTTCGATCGCCTCGCCGCCGAATACCGGCCGCAGGCGGCGCGCAAGGGGCTGGACCTGCGCATCGTCGCGACCGGGCTGCACGTGCGCAGCGACGCCATGCTGCTGGAGCGCATCCTGCGCAACCTGCTGGACAACGCGCTGCGCTACACGCCGGGTGGCCGCATCCTGCTGGGCGCACGCCGGTGCGGCGGGGAGGTCCGCGTCACCGTGTGCGACAGCGGCATCGGCGTCCCGCCGGAACGCCGGGATGAGATCTTCGAGGAATTCACCCAGATCGGCAACCCGGAGCGCGACCGGGAACGCGGCCTCGGCCTCGGCCTCGCCATCGTGCGGCGCCTCTCGGCCCTGCTGGAGCACCCGCTGACCCTGCGGTCGGAGCTTGGCCGGGGATCGGCCTTCACCGTCGCCGTCCCGCGCGCGGAGGCGCCGCCGCTCCCGGCTCCGGCCCCCAAGGCCAGCCTTCCGCGCGATCCGGAACGGCCCACGCTCGTCCTGGTGATCGACGACGAGGTCATCATCCTGATGGGGCTGCGCGCCATGCTGGAGGGCTGGGGCTACGAGGTCATCGCCGCGACCGCGGAGGAGGAGGCGATCGGCCTGCTGGAAAAGGACGGCCGCCGCCCGGACCTCGTGCTGGCCGATTACCGTCTGCGTCAGGGCAAGACCGGGCCGGAGGCCCTGCGCGCCGTCCACGCCCATTTCAACGCGGCGATCCCCAGCATCATCCTGACCGGCGACACCGCCCCCGAACGCATCGTCGAGGCCCAGCGCAGCGGCTTCAGCATCCTGCACAAGCCGGTGTCGGCGCACCACTTGCGGAAGGTGGTGGGGGAGGTCGGGGGGGAGGTGAGCGGTGGTGCCCCCTCCCCATCCCTCCCCCGCTGCGCGGGAGAGGGGGCGGGAGCCTTGTCAACGTTCGGCGGCAGTCCCCTCCACCTCGAAGAGGGGGAGGGTTAGGGAGGGGGTATGGCTCACTCCGCCGGCCGCATCACCCCGTGCGGCATCTCGTCCCGCGCCGCCTCCCGCTGCGGGGCCTTCACGCGGAACCAGGCGGCGTAGAGGGCGGGAAGGAAAAAGATGGTCAGCACGGTGGCGCCGGTCAGGCCGCCCATGATGGCGACGGCCATCGGGCCCCAGAAGGCGCTTTCGGCCAGCGGGATCATGGCGAGGATCGCCGCCGCCGCGGTCAGGCCGATGGGGCGGGCGCGGCGCACGGTGGCCTCGATGATGCCGTCCCAGCGGCTGCGCCCCTGGCTCACGTCCTGCTCGATCTGGTCGACCAGGATGACTGAATTGCGCATGATGATGCCGGCCAGCGCGATCACGCCCAGCATGGCGACGAAGCCGAAGGGCAGGTTGAAGACCAGCAGCGACGCCGTCACCCCGATCAGCCCCAGGGGGGCGGTCAGCAGCACCATGGCGACGCGCGAGAAGCTTTGCAGCTGCAGCATCAGCGTCGTCACCATGATCAGCAGCATCAGCGGCAGCATGGCGTTGATGGAGTCCTGGCCCTTGGCGCTCTCCTCGATGGCGCCGCCCATGGCGATGGCGTAGCCGTCGGGCAGCGTGGCGCGGACCGCGTCGAGCTGGGCGTTCAGCTGCTGGCTGACCACCGGGGCCTGGACGCCGCCGGTCACGTCGCCCTTCACCGTCATGGTCGTCTCGCGGCCGCGGCGCCACAGGACGGGCTCCTCCAGCTCGTACTTGACGGAGGCGACCTGCGACAGCGGCACGGCGTCGCCGCGGCCGGTGCGGATGTTAAGCTCGCCCAGCCGCGACAGGTCCAGCCGCTCCTCCGGCGTGGTGCGCAGGACGACGCCGATCAGCTCCGTCCCCTCGCGGTATTGGGTGACCGGCATGCCGTTCAGCAGCAGTTGCAACGCGTTCGACAGGTCCTGTTTGGAGATGCCGAGCGCGCGGGCCTTGGCCGTGTCCACCTCCAGCCGGACGCGCTTGGACAACTCGTCCCAGTCCAGGTGGACGTTCGCCATGTTGGGGTGGGTGCGCATGCGGTCGCGCAGGTCGTAGGCGATCTTGCGGATGGTCGCCGGGTCGTCGCCGGTGACGCGGAACTGCACCGGGTAGCCGACGGGCGGCCCGTTCTCCAGCCGGCTGACGCGGACGCGCGCGGCGGGGAACTCCCCCTCCGCCCGGGCTTCCAGGGTGTTCAGGACGTGCTCCCGCTCCTCCAGCCCCTTGGTCATCACCATGAACTGGGCGAAGTTGCTGTTCTGGAGCTGCTGGTCGAGCGGCAGGTAGAAGCGCGGGGAGCCGCCGCCGGTGTAGGCGACCCAGTAGTCCACGTTGGGATCCTTGGCGAGGATCGCCTCCATCGTCCTCACCTCCGCCGCCGTCGCCTCGAAGGAGGATCCCTCGGCGAGGCGGACGTCCACCAGCAGTTCCGGCCGGCTGGCGCTGGGGAAGAACTGCTGCTGCACGAAGCCGAAGCCGACCAGCGCCGCGAAGAAGGCCGCGACCGTCACCCCGATGGTCACCCAGCGGGCGCGCACGCACGCCGCAACCATGCCGCGCAGGATGCGGTAGCCGCGGGTGTTGTAGATGTCGAGATCCTCACCGTCGTGATGGACGTGCTTGGGCTTGGGCAGCAGGACGTAGCCGAGGTACGGGGTGAAGATCACCGCCACGATCCAGGACAGCAGAAGCGACAGCCCGACCACCCAGAAGATCGCGTTGGTGTACTCGCCCGCCGCCGACTGGGCGAGGCCAACGGGGACGAAGCCCGCCGCCGTGACGACGGTGCCGGTCAGCATGGGGAAGGCGGTGGAGGTGTAGGCGAAGGCGCCGGCCTTCAGCCGGTCCCAGCCCTGCTCCATCTTCACCACCATCATCTCCACCGCGATGATGGCGTCGTCCACCAGCAATCCAAGCGCGATGATCAGCGCGCCCAGCGAGATGCGGTGCAGGTCGATACCCAGGATCTGCATGGTGACCAGGGTCAGCGCCAGCACCAGCGGCACGGCCAGCGCCACCACGATGCCGGTGCGCCAGCCCAGGCTGACCAGGCTGACGGCGATGACGATGGCCAGCGCCTCGGCCAGCGACTTCATGAACTCGCCGACGGAGGCGTCCACCACGCGGGGCTGGTCGGCGACCTGCGCCACCTCCAGCCCGACCGGCAGACCGGCCTGGATCTTCGCCATCTCGGCCTTCAGCGCCTCGCCCAGGTGCAGGACGTTGCCGCCCTTCGCCATGACGACGCCCAGCCCGACGGCCTCGCGGCCGTTGTGGCGCATGGTGAACTGGCGCGGCTCCACATAGCCGCGCTTGACCTCGGCCACATCGCCGATGGTCAGCATCCGGCCGCCCGTCTCCACGGGGATGGCGCGCACCTCCTCCGCCTTGTCGATGCCGAGGTCGACGCGGACGTAAACGCGCTGGCTGCCGGTGTCCACGTCGCCCGCCGCCGCGACGGCGTTCTCGCGCTGGAGCGCCTGGATCACCGCGTCCACCGGCAGGCCGAAGCTGGCGAGCCGCTGGCTGGAGATCTCGACGAAGATCCGCTCCTCCTGCGGGGCGATCAGCTCCACCTTCTCCACGTCCTTCAGGCGCAGCAGCTTGGCGCGTACGTCGTCGGCCACCTTCTTCAGCTGGGCGGGGGTGAAGTCCTCGCCCATGAAGGCGTAGATGGCCGAATAGACGTCGCCGAACTCGTCGTTGAAGCTGGGGCCAACGACCCCGTCCGGCAGGGTGTGGCGGATGTCGCCCACCTTCTTGCGCACCTGGTACCACAGGTCGGCGACCTTGCGCGGCGGCGTGGAATCCTTCAGCGTCAGGAAGATGACCGACTCGCCCGGCTTCGAGTAGCTGCGGGCGTAGTCGTAGTAGGGGACCTCCTCCAGCTTCTTCTCGATGCGGTCGGTGACGAACTGCTCCACCTCGCGCGCGGTGGCGCCGGGCCAAGTGGTGCGGATCGTCATCACCTTGAAGGTGAAGGACGGATCCTCCGCGCGGCCCAGCGTCCGGTAGGTCAGGGCGCCGGCCAGCACGGTGGCGAGGATGAAGAACAGCACCAGCGTGCGGTGCGAGAGCGCCCAGGCCGACAGGTTGTTGCGGGTGAGCGCATCCTTGAGATGGTTCTTCATCGCGCCGGCTCCGTCCAGACACGGACCTTCTGGCCGGCGTCAAGCTTGTGCACGCCGGCGGTCACCACCCGGTCGCCGTCCTTCAGCCCACCGGCCACGACCGCGAGGTCGCCGGCGTAGGCGACCACCGACACCGGACGCAGGTCCAGCCGGCCACCGCCGTCGCTGTTGCTGTCGCCGGGCAGCACCCAGACCGCGGTGCCTTGGTCCTTCTGCGTGATGGCCGTCAGGGGCAGTCGGGCGACCAACCCGCCGCGCTCCTGCCGGGCGACCAGCGTGGCGGTCATGCCCAGCTGCACCGACGGCGGCGGGTTCGTCAGCGTGACGCGCGCCTGATAGGTGCGGGTGCCGGGGTCGGCGCTGGGCGAGACCTCCCGCAGGGTTCCCGGGATGCGCAGGCCGGGCTGGGACCACAGCTCGACGCCCAGCTGCCGCTGCGGCAGGCCGGCCAGCTGCTGTTCGGGGATGTTGGCGACCGCCTCCACCTCGCCCAGGCGGGCGACGCGGAAGGCCGGCTGCCCCTGGGCGACCACCTGTCCGGGCTCCACCAGCACGGCGGTGACGACGCCGGGGCTGTCGGCCAGCAGGGTGGTGTATTGGACGGAGTTGTTCAGCACGCGCAGCTGCGCCTCGATCTCCCGGACCTTGGCGTCGGCCTTGTCCAGCGCGGCCTTGCGGCGGTCGTGTTCCTGGCGGGTCGTCCATTCCCCGCGGGCGAGCTTGGCGTAGCGGTCGAAGTCGGCGCGGGCGTTGGCCGCGTCGGCCCTGGCGGAGGCGAGCTGCGCCTGGGAAGCGCGCACCTGCAACTCGATGTCCGCCGGGTCCAGCCGGGCCAGCGGCATGCCGGGCTCGACCCGCGCGCCGACCTCGACCAGCCGGGCGACCACCTTGCCGGCAACGCGGAAACCCACGTCGGCCTCGACGCGCGGGCGGATGACGGCGGGGTAGCGGACGGTGTCGTCGGCGGGCTCCAGCGCCACGGTCGTCACGCGCACGGGGCGCGGCTCCGGAGCGCTTGCGGCCTGCTCGTCCTTGCATCCGATCAGCGCCGCGGCGCCGAGCAGGAGCCCCAGCGCCAGGGTCCCCGATCCCACCCGCCGAACCATAACCCTTCTCCCAACTGGACTGGACTGTATCGTACTGCTAGAGTCCTAGACCGCAGCCCGACCCTCGTCAAGAGTGAACGATACAGTTCAGTGCAGATGACATCAGAGCCAATTGCCGCACCCGCCGCGCCAGATGCGCCGACCCATGACCCGAAAGCCTTGAAGATCCTGGCGGCTTCGCGAGAGGCGTTCCTGGAACTCGGCTATGGCGGGACCTCCATGGACCTCGTCGCGCAACGGGCGCGGGTGTCCAAGACGACGCTCTACACGCGCTTCCCCAGCAAGGAGGAGCTGTTCGTCGCGACCATCACCGCGGAATGCGACCGCTATGGCCTGCGTTTCGCGCCAGACGCCTTCGACGATCTTCCGTTGGAGGAGGCGCTGGCCCGCGTCGGCCGCCGCTTCGTCGACCTGCTGTGGTCGCCGGAGGTCATCAAGATGCACCAGACCGTGGTCGGCGAGGCCTCGCGCTTTCCGGAAGTCGCGCGGCTCTATTACCAGGGCGGGCCGGAGCAGGCGGTCGCCGGATTCGTGGCCCTGTTCGAACGGCTCGCCCGCCGCGGTCTCGCCCGCATCGAGGATCCTGTGTTCACCGCGATGCAGTTCCTGTCCGTGCTTCAAGGCGGCGCGCGTTGTGCGCTGGAACTGGGCCTGTGCGACTACCCCCCGGCGGAGGAACGCGAGGCCTTCGTCCGCAAGGCCGTCGCGCTGTTCGTGCGGGGGATCGTGTAGGGCAGGGGATTGTGGTGGGTGGGGAGTGGTCGCGCCGGGCCCCCACCCTAACCCTCCCCCATCTTCGACGGGGGAGGGGACTGCCGCCGCTCGACCACCAAAGCCCCTCCCCCGCGAAGTGGGGGAGGTTGGGTGGGGGCCCAGAGAAACCACTTCCCCACCACCTGCCCGCCCCGCATGTTCCCTTTACGTTCATTCCTGCCGTCGCTATCCTCGCCCTTATGGACGAGCTTAAGCGACAGCCGCTGAAGGGGCGGGGGGCCATCAGCAACGCGACTTCGCGGTACGAGCGCGAGACGCGCGTCCTGTCGGACGACGGCTGGGGCGAGAACGAGGCGCTGGCGGAACCGGTGCGTACGACGGTCTTCGACGACACGGCGAAGTCCGTCCTGTCGAAGAACAGCTCCCCCGACGTGATCTTCGAACGCTCGGTGAACCCGTACCGTGGATGCGAGCACGCCTGCATCTACTGCTTCGCCCGTCCCACCCACGCCTATCTCGGCCTGTCGCCGGGGCTGGACTTCGAGACGAAGATTTTCCGCAAGGCCCGGGCGGCGGAGCTGCTGGCCGCGGAACTGCGGGCGAAGTCCTACCGCTGCCAGCCGCTGGCGCTGGGCGCCAACACCGACCCGTACCAGCCCATCGAGCGGGAGCAGCGCATCACCCGCGCGGTGCTGGAGGTCTGCCGCGACTTCAACCAGCCCGTGATGATCATCACCAAGTCCGCTCTGGTCCTGCGCGACCTCGACATCCTGGCGCCGATGGCGGCGAGGGGGCTGGTCAACGTCGCCCTGTCCCTCACAACGCTCGACCGCGACCTCGCGCGCCGGCTGGAGCCGCGGGCCAGCACGCCGCAGCGGCGGCTCGCCGCCATGCGCGACTTAACCGCGGCCGGCGTGCCGGTGGCCGTGCTGGCCAGCCCGATGATCCCGGCGCTGAACGACCACGAGCTGGAAGCAATCCTCACCGCCGCGGCGGAGGCCGGCGCGACGCAGGCCAACTACATCCTGCTGCGCCTGCCGCTGGAGATCAAAGACCTGTTCGAGGAGTGGCTGCGCGAGCACGCCCCGAACCGCGCCGAGCGGGTGCTGAGCCTGATCCGCCAATGCCGGGACGGCGAGCTGTACCAGTCGCAGTTCGGCAGCCGCATGAAAGGCTCCGGCCCGGTTGCGGAACTGCTGTCCCAACGTTTCAAGCTGGCCTGCAAGCGTCTGGGCTTGAACGCCCGCGATGCCAGCCTCAATTGCGCCGACTTCAAGCCGCCGCCCGCCAAGGGTGATCAACTGTCTCTGCTTTGATTTGATCGTTCTTCTGCGCGTCCGATGACCGGACCGCTTCTTAGCGGAATCTTCAACAATCGAGGCTCAATAAAGAGACTGAAATTCGGTAAATCGAGACAGCGCTGCGACAGATGGCGACCCTGGGCATCGAGAGCACTTCTCCTCAGAATTCCACAAATGATGTGACCGCCAATCGGCAGATTGGTGCGTTGACCGGGCTTCTGCAACTGGAGCGACGCGCGCGGCGGGCTGGAACGGTCGAGGAATTCGGGTTTCTGGCTGTGAATGAAACCCTGGGTTTGATCCGTTACAGGCAGGCGGCGCTGTGGCGATGCGACGGCGCACGGGGCGGCCGTCTGGTCGCGCTGTCCGGCGTGCCGCTGCTCGACCGCCGGGCGCCCTTCGCGGTCTGGTTGGAGCGCGTGCTGGAAGACGCGCAGGCCGACGCGGGGGACGCGCCGGATGCGGGCGGGCCACGCCGTATCGACGCTGTCTCCCTGCCGCCGGACCTGACCCGGGATTGGGCGGAGTGGCTGCCGGCGCACGCTGTGTGGGTGCCGCTGCTTGGCCGGGATCAGGCGCTGCTCGGCGCGCTCGTGCTCGCCCGGGAGGAGCCCTGGGGGGATGCGGAGCTGCACCTGCTCGGCTACGTCGCCGACGCCTACGGTCATGCATGGCAGGCCTTGGAGGGTGGTTCCCGTTCCGGGATGGGGACCTTGTTCCGCCGGCGGCGCGCCCGCGCGGCCGTGTTCGCGCTGGTTCTGGCCGGGGCGGCGGCTGCGCTGGCCTATCCGGTCCACCAGTCGGCCCTGGCCCCAGCGGAGGTGATCGCCCGCAACCCCACCGTGGTCCGCGCGCCCATCGACGGCGTGGTCGACCGCTTCGAGGTGCAGCCGAACGAGGAGGTGCGGGAAGGGCAGCTTTTGCTGGTGCTCGACCGCGTCCGCCTGCAAAACCGCCTGGACGTCGCCCGCAAGGCCTACGAGGTGGCGGAGGCGGAACACCGCCAAGCCGCGCAGCAGGCGCTGTTCGATCCCAAGAGCAAGGCCAACCTTGCGGTGCTGAAGGGCCGCATGGAGCAGCAGGCCGCCGAGGTCGCCTATGTGGACAGCCTGCTGGCCCGCGTGGAGATTCGCGCGCCGCGGGCCGGCGTCGCCGTCTTCGACGACGTGAACGACTGGATCGGACGGCCGGTGAAGATCGGGGAGCGCATCCTGACCGTCGCCGACCCGCGCGACACCGAACTGGAAGTCCGCCTGCCGGTCGCGGAGGCCATCGCGCTGGAGCCCGGGGCGGACGTCCGGCTGTTCCTCAACATCGATCCGCAGAACCCGGTGTCGGCCTCCCTGACCTACGCCGGGTACCAAGCGGAGCCGACGCCCGACGGCGTGCTGGCCTACCGGCTGAAGGCCGCCTTCGCCGCGGGGGCGCAGCCGCCGCGCATCGGGCTGAAGGGCACCGCGAAGCTGTACGGCGGAGACGGGCGGGTGATCGAACTGCTCCTGCGGCGGCCCCTCGCCAGCCTCCGCCAGCGGCTCGGCCTGTGAGCGCCGCCGTGATCGCCGGCGCGGCGGTCTCGTCGGTTCGGGTGGACGCGCCGCAACGGATGCCGCCCCTGCGCGAGGAGCTGATCCTGCACCCCGGGCCGCGGGCGCCGGGCGGCGCGCCGACCTGGACGTTGCTGGACCCGTCCAGCAACCGCTTCTTCCGCATCGGCTGGCCGGAGCTGGAGATGCTGGCGCGCTGGGACCGCGGCACGCCGGACGGCATCGCCGCGGCGGTGTCGGCCGAGACCACGCTGCGCGTTTCACCGCCGCAGGTCGAGGCCTTCGCGCGCTTCCTGTGGACGCAGGGGCTGTTGCAGGCCTTCGGGGACGGCGCGCTCGGCCGGCTGAAGGCGCACGCGGCCGCGGCCAAGCCGCCGTTCCTGACCCGGCTGCTGCACACCTACCTGTCCTTCCGCATCCCGCTGGTGCGGCCGGACGGCTTCCTGCGGGCGACCATGCCGCTGGTGTCGCTGATCTACACGCGGCTGTTCCTCGCGCTCACCGTTTTGGCGGCGCTGGTCGGCGGTGCGCTGGTGCTGCGGCAGTGGGACGCCTTCTTGGGCACCTTCCCGCATTTCTTCACGCTGGAGGGGGCGGTGCTGGCCGGCCTCGTGCTCGGCGGGGCGAAGCTGGCGCACGAGCTGGGGCACGCCTACACGGCCCGGCGCTTCGGCTGCCGCGTGCCGTCCATGGGCATCGTCTTCCTGGTGCTGTGGCCGGTCCCCTACACCGACGTGACCGACGCCTGGAGGCTGGTGTCGCGCAGCCAGCGCCTCGCCATCGGGGCGGCGGGCATGGCGGCGGAGCTGGTGCTGGCCGCCTACGCCACGCTGGCCTGGAGCTTCCTGCCGGACGGCCCCTTGCGCAGCGCGGCCTTCCTGCTCGCCGGGTCGACGTGGCTGCTGACGCTGGCGGTGAACCTGAACCCGCTGATGCGGTTTGACGGCTATTTCCTGCTGTCGGATTGGCTGGACGTGCCGAACCTCCAGGACCGCGCCTTCGCGCTGGCCCGCTGGCGGCTGCGCGAGACGCTGTTCGGCCTGGGCGAGGTGCCGCCGGAGGCGCTGCCGGCGCGCAAGCGTCGCATCATGCTGGCCTACGCCTACGCGACGTGGCTGTACCGCTTCTTCCTGTTCCTGGGCATCGCGCTGCTGGTCTACCACCTGTTCTTCAAGCTGCTGGGGCTGTTCCTGATGATGGTCGAGATCGGCTGGTTCATCCTGCGTCCCATCCAGAAGGAGCTGAAGGCCTGGGCCGAGCGCCGCGCCCGGTTCCGGCCGAACCGGCGGCTGGCGGTGACCGTCGCGGCGGCGCTGACCGCGGTCGGGCTGCTGCTGGTCCCCTGGCGCGGCACGGTGAGCGCGCCGGCGGTGCTGCGCGCCGAGCAGCAGGCGTCGATCTTCGTGCCGAAGGGCGCGCGGCTCGTGGAGGTCGGCGCGGTGTCCGGCGGGGCGGTGGAGGCGGGCCGCGTGCTGTTCCGCTTCGACTCCCCCGACCTCGCCCACGACCGCGCGCAGGCCGAGCGCAAGGCGGAGGTGGCGCGCTGGCGCACCGAGGTGCAGAGCCTCGACCGCACCCTTCTGGAACGCACCCAGGCCGGCTGGCGCGAGCTGGAGGCCGCCCAGGCGGAAGCGCGGGGATTGGCGGAGGAAGAGGCGAAGCTGACTGTCACCGCCCCCTTCGCGGGCGTGGTGCAGGACGTCGCGGACCCGCTGTCGCCCGGCGAATGGCTGCCGGAGGGCATGAAGCTGGCGACGGTGGTGTCGCCGCAAGCCCCCCTGATCGAAGCCTACGTGGCGGAGGAGGACCTGGCCCGCGTGCCCGTCGGCGCCCCCGGCGCCTTCCTGGCCGACGCGGGGGAGGACCGCTGGATTCCGGCGCGCGTCGTCGCCATCGCCGCCACCAGCAGCCGCACGCTGCCCGAGCCGGCGGTCGCCTCGGTCTATGGCGGGGCGGTCCCGACGCGGATCACGCGCGGGGAGGTGCTGGTTCCCGAAACGCCGGTCTACCGCATCCTGCTGCGCCCGGAAGGCGTTGCCGTCACGCCGGGTCGGGTTACCCGCGGCATGGTGCGCATGGACGGTGCGGCCGAAAGCGTGGTCGCCCGCCTGTGGCGGATCGCGGTCGGCGTGGTGCTGCGGGAAAGCGGGTGGTGAGAAGCGCCTGAGTTGGGCCCCCCTCCCGACCTCCCCCACTTCGCGGGGGGAGGGGCTGAGCGCGCGAGCGGCGGCAGTCCCCTCCCCCGCGCAAGTGGGGAAGGGTTAGGGTGGGGGCCCAGCGCGACACTCATCCATTCGGTAATTTCCTCTACCGCGGCGGCTCGAACTGGGCCGTGCCGCTCATCCCGGCGATCAGGTCGGGGGTGGGCTGGGTCAGGGCGCCGAAGACCTTGATCGACTGGCTGACCGGGTCGATGCGGGCGCCGAGGCGGACGATCTTGGCCGGGACGGTCTTGCCCGTCTCCTCGATGCGGACGGTGAAGGGCGCGCCCGGCTTCAGCCAGGACAGCCAGCGGGACGGAACGATCAGCTCCACCTCCAAATCCCGGTCGTCCAGGATCTCCATCAACTCGTGCCCCTCGGCGACATACTGGTCGCGGCGGACCTTCAGCTCGACGACGCGGCCGGGGTAGGGGGCGGTGATGGAGCAGCGGTCCACCAGCGTCTGCATCATGCTGACCTCGGCCTCAGCGGCGGCGAGCTGGGCGGCGGATGCCTCCACCTCCAGCGCGCTGATGGAGTTCAGCTTGTCGAGACGGGTGTGGACCTGGTGGGTCTTGCGGGCGCCCTGGGCCTGGGCGCGGGCCTTCTCCAGCCGCGCCTTGTGCAGGGAGCAGTCGATCCCGGCGATGCGCTGGCCGGCGGCGAAGCGTTCGCCCTCGCGCAGCGGCAGGTCGGCAATGCGGCCGGGAACCTCGGTCGAGAGGATGGTGCTGCGCACGGGGCTGAGCTGCGCGCGGATTTCGCCGGAAGCGTCGTTCGCGGACGGCGCCTGCTCCGCCCAGGCTGGTGCCGCCAGGAGCAGGCTGCCGAACGCGGCGGCCCGCAGACCCAAAGCGAGGCGGGCGGTCAGGACACCGGCTCCTTGCCATCGGCCTTTCCGGTCGGCTTTTCGGCCGATGTCGCGGCGGGCACCGCGGGATCGTCCTTCAGCTCCTTGGCGATGCGGCCGGACTGCCAATCGGCGAGAACCCGGTCGATGCCCGTGGACAGGCCCTTGACGTCGTGGCTCTCCACCGTGTCCGGCATCGGGTCGAGGCCGAGCGCCACGTAGACGGTGGAGATGGCGTTCTGCAGGTCGGCGTAGGCGCGGTCGCGCGCCAGCTCCGCGTTGATGGCCGAGGCCTTGGCGCGGATGCGCTCCAGCCCGGATTCGGCGCTCGCGGTCGCCTGCTGCTGCACCTGTTCGTTGATGCGCCGCTCGATGGATTCCAGAAGCTGCGTCTGCTCGTAGGTGGTGCGGGCGCGCAGGAACTGCTGCTGGGCGACGTGCACCTGGGTTAGCGTCGCCATGCTGACGGCCAAGCGGCGGAAATCGCTCGCCTCCTCCTGCGCCTCGGCGGCGGTGATGGCGGCCGGGCCGGAGGCCAGCGTCACAAGGTTGTAGGCGAGCCGCGCCCCGGCCTCCGCCCAGTTGTTGTACACGAGGAAGGAGTTGCTGTCGTAGTTGTAGCCGCCGGTCAGGCTGATGCCCGGCAGCATGCGCACCATGGCCTTGCGGACCTCGGCCACGTTGATGCGCTTCTGGTAGCGTTCCTCCTGCAACTCCGGCCGGCGCAGCAGCGCCACCGTCTCCATCCGCTCCATGGGGATCGACAGTTCCGGCAGGGTCTTGCGGAAGCCGTCCGGCAGCTGAAGCGTGTAGGTCTGGCCGAGCGGCAGGTTCATCAGGGCGGCCAGCTGCGCCTTGGCGATGGCGAGGTCCTGCTGCACCGTTTCCAGCTGGCGGATGATCTCGATCAGCGCCTTCTGATAGCGCAGCGATTCCAGAGGCGGGCGCAGCCGCTCCTCCTCCACCGTCTGGCTGTCCTTCAGCGCCCTGCGCGCCTCCTCCAGCACGGGGGCGATGCGGCCCTCCAGGCGCTCGCCCGTGGCGGCCTGCCAGTAGGACGCACGCACCTGCTGGATGATGGCGTTGATGATGCGGCGCCGCCGCTCCCCGGAGATCAGGACGCGGTCGGCCTGCTGGTGCGCCTGGAAATAGCTGACGCCGAAGTCGAGGATGTTCCAGGTCAGCGTCAGGTCGGCGGTCGCGCGGTTGCGGTCCTGGCTCATCGACGGTTCCAGCGAGCGGACGCCGGTCGTCGGGTTGCGGCTGATGGTCAGGTAGTCCTTGTCGCGCGTGGACAGGCCGGCGCTTGCGGCCAGCTTGGGCAGCAGGTCGTAGCTGGTCAGGGTCAGCTGGCGCGACTGCACCGCCTCCTCCAGCATCGCCTGCCGGTAGTCGAGGTTGTACTTGATGGCGCGGGCCATCGCCTCGGCGAGCGAAATGGGGCCGGTGACCGGTTCCTGGTTCGTGAACAGGCGGGCGCGGTCGGCCTCCACCTGGGCGCGGCGCTCCTCCAGCGTCAGCGGCTCGGGCGTCACCGCGCAGGCGCCGAGGGTCAGGGCGAGCGCCAGAAGGGCCGCGCCCTTCGCGCCATTGCGCGTCCCGTTGCGCGTCCATCCGCCCTTCAACCGCGCCCGCTTCGCCGTCCCTGCCGCCATGACCAGATATCTCGCATTCGATTTGCTTTCTAACTATGCCTATGTCACATTCAAGTATGTCGTGCAAGAGCATCGATGAAGACAAATTCACGGTTGGTAAATGAAAGGTAAACGACGCTCTTTAAGCGCTGAGTGAGGAGAAAATTTACATTTCATTAAACTGGCTGCAGCTTTCAATTGCGAAACCGCCGCTGCGGAGTGAATGAATTTTTATAATTTCCCTGGTGGTTGTGGAAATTTGGCGCGGTGTGCAATTTTCGGCACAACGAACACTGAACGCGCCCGAATGGGCGTGACGTAAAAAACCAAAGTCAAACGGGTCGAGCAGGCGGGGCAGAGGCAGGTCATGGGCATCATGAAGCGCACGGATGCTAAGCGGGTTTCGAAGGTTGAGGCGCCGATGGACGGGGCTGCCCAGGGGGTCGTCCCGGCGGCCGTCACGGCCATCGCCCTTGAGCCCCGCTTCCTGTTCGACGCGGCCGGGGTCGCCACCGCCGTCGAGGTCGCCCATGCCGACGACCACGCCATTCCCGCGGCGACGCCGGACACGCACGCGGTCGACCAGCAGCTGCTCGCCGGGCTCGCGGCGCAGCCGGCGGCCGCGGACGTCGCGGCACAGCCCGCGGCAACCCCCGCCGCCCCGGCGCCCGCACCGGCCCTGCCGGCGCACGAGGTCGTCTTCGTCGACGCGTCGGTTCCGCAGTACGACAAGCTGCTCCAGGGTCTGCCGCCGGCCACGCAGGTCGTGACGATCGACGCCAATCGCGACGGCCTGGCGCAGATCGCCGACGCGCTGAAGGGCCAGCAGAACGTCACCGCCGTCCACATCCTGTCGCACGGCTCCGCGGGCGAGATTTCGCTCGGCAACGCGGAGATCAGCAGCGCCACGCTGGCGACCCACACGGCGGAGCTGGACGCGATCAAGGGCGCGCTGGCGCCCGGCGCCGACATCCTGATCTACGGCTGCGACGTGGCGCAGGGCGAGCAGGGCGTCGCCTTCGTGAACCGCCTCGCCGCCGCCACCGGCGCCGACGTGGCCGCCTCGGTGGACGACACGGGCAGCGCTACGCTTGGCGCCAACTGGGTGCTGGAGGAGCACACCGGCGCCATCGAGACCTCCATCGCCGTCAGCGCGGCGGGGCAGGAGGCCTACCAGGGCCTGATGGCGAACATCCTGCCGGGCTCCGCCGGCTGGACGCCGCTGATGCAGGGCACGCTGTTCGATCCGAACAACGACACCCAGGCCAAGGCCGCGGACACCGATCTCGTCGGCGACACCTCCCACGCGGTGCTGTACGGCGCCTACGACAACAACGGCACGCCGGACAACCCGAACGACGATTTCCTGGCCTTCCGCATCCGCATCGACAACCCGACCAGCTCCACGGAGTTCGGCGGCGTCGCGGTGATCGGAATCGACGCCAACCAGGACGGCCGCATCGACCTGTTCCTGGCGGTGGACGGGCGCAACAACACGCAGGCGGTCCGCATCCTCGATCCGGGCACCGGGCTCAACAACTCGCCCAACACGACGACGACCTCCGCGCTTCCCGCCGGCTGGCTGCCCAACAACGGCGTCTATTCCTTCACCGCCACCAACTATTCGGTCGCCGCGGTCAGCGCCGCCAACGACCCGCAGTGGACCGGCAACAGCGACCTCGGCAACGACGGCAAGACGGACGTCTTCGTCAGCTTCAAGATCCCGATGGCCGACATCGCGAGCGTGCTGGCCAAGCCGTCGGCCACCGACCGCAGCGGCAACGTCGGCCCGCGCGGCACCACGGGCATCGCCGGCTTCACCAAGGACACCACCGTCTCCTACGTCCTGATGACGGAGACGCAGCCGGGCCCGATCAACGGCGACCTGGGCGGCGTCGGCGCCAACTACGACAAGAACGCAACCTTCGCGCAGCTGGGCGCGATCACCGGGCCGATGACGCCGTCCAACCCCGTGGCGGTGGGCCAGTCGGTGACCATCAACCACACCATCGGCGACGGCAACCTGTCGGCCAGTGAGGACGGCGCCGTCCTGCTGCAAGGCAAGGTCGGCTCGACCACCCCGAACGGCTCCTGGGTCAAGATCACGGTCACGGACAGCGGCAATCACAGCGTGACCGGCTATGCCCAGGTCAGCGGCGGCGCCTGGCAGATGACCAAGGATCTGTCCTCGCTCAACGACGGCACCCTGTCGGTGTCGGCGGAGTTGTGGACGACGGGCACCAACACTGGAACGCGCGTCACCAATTCCGTCGGCGACAGCACCACCGTGCTGCACGACCGGACGCCGCCGGTCATCGCCGTCTCCGCCCTGGCGACGGCCGGCCAGCCGACGATCAGCGGCACGTCGGACCTGCCGGTGGGCTCCACCCTCACGGTGACGGTCGATCCCAACGGCGACGGCATCCTGACCGACGCCGTCGTCTACAAGACGACCGTGAAGGCCGGCAACGTCTGGAGCATCGACACCGCCGTCGCGGCCCCCTTCAGCGGCGCGGTGGCCGCCGGCGGCTTCACGCGCACCGCCGGCGTGGCGGTCAGCGGCACCGACGACGCGGGCAACAGCACCAGCGTGCTGGCCATCACCAAGCCGACGGTCAACACGCTGACCACCAACAGCGTCACCCCGACGATCAGCGGCACATGGGGGGGAGCCAACGGCGGCACCGACAGCCTGTCGGTCCGGGTCAACAACGTCACCTACACCACGGCCACCGGCCTGACGATCACCGGCACCGTCTGGTCGGTCGCGCTGACGGCGAACACCGGCGCCAACGCGCTGGCGTCCGGGCAGAGCTACGACGTCGTCGCGACGGTGACCCGGACCTCGCCCGGCGGCAGCACGACCGACGCCAGCGTCAACGAGTTGACCGTCATCGCCGGCCCCTACGTCGACATCGGCAACGACGGCGCCGGCACCGCGGGCACCGCGGCCTCCGCCAAGCCGACGATCACCGGCAAGGCGACGGCGAACGCCGTGGTGGTGCTGGTCATCGACCTGGACAACAGCAGCGCCACGACCAACGACCGGGTCACCTACTCCGCCACGGCGGACGGCAACGGCGATTGGTCGGTCGACCTCCAGTCCGCCTCGCCCATCGGCGGCACGCTTCCCGCGGCCGGCCTGTCGGGCACCGTTGGGCTGGTGGCGACGGTCACCGACAGCAACGGCGGCACCGCCACCGACACCAAGGCCCTGACGATCTCCATCCCGTCGCTGACGATTTCCGGCATCAGCAACGCCCTGCCGATCGCGTCGGGCGTCACCGCCGACGGCATCCTCAACGCCTCGGAAGACGACGCTGCGGTCGTGACGATCAGCGCCACCAACGTCGCCACCAACCAGACGATCGCGGTCAGCGTCTCCGACGGCGCACACAGCGCGGTGACCGGCACGGCCGTCTATGACTCCGTCAGCGGGACGTGGAAGGCGACGCTGAACCTGTCGTCGCTGAACGACGGCACCAACAACCTGACGGTCACCGCCACCTACGGGCAAGCAAGCGCGAGCACGACCGTCAGCCACGACGTGCAGGCTTTCGCGACAGTCGTCTCCAAGGAGATTTCCAGCACCAGCGGCGCCACCATCACCGGCACGGCGGACGCCACCGCCAGCTCCCTGACCGTGACTCTCGTCGCCTACAAGCAGAACAACGGCGGTGGAAACAACGGAACCACCTACACCGCGCAAACGCCCATCGTCTACACGACCAGCACCGGCCTCACCTTCAGCAACGGCGCCTGGTCTGTGCCGGTGCCGACCAGCGGCGGCGTCATCAACCAGAACGGCGAATATTACGTCGTGACGGTGTCCGGCACCGACGCCGCCGGCAATTCGGTGAGCGCATCCGGCCAGGTCACGAAGATCAGCGGCACGGCGCCGACCGTCACGATCGGCGCGATCGCCACCGACAACATCATCGACGCCACCGAGGATTCGGCCCTCTCCATCACCGGCACGACGAGCGTCTCGAACGGCATCGTCAAGGTGACGGTCACCGACGGCACCAACAGCATCACCCAGGAGGTGACGGCCAGCGGGACGACCTGGACGCTGAACAACCTGAACCTCCACGCCTGGAAGGGCGGCCCGATCTTCGTCGAGGCGCAGCTGCTCGCCTCCAGCGGCAGCACGACCGTCTGGGCGGAGGCGTCGGCCACGCCCACCCACACCCTGGCCGTGCCGCCCACCATCGCCATCAGCACGCCCATCGGCGACGGCAACCTGTCGGCCAGCGAGGACTCCTCGGTCACGGTGACCGGCACGACGACCAACGCGGCCGGCAAGACCGTCACGGTCACCGTCACCGACGGCACCACGACGAAGACCGGGACCGCCACGGTCGGCAACGACGGCACCTGGTCCGCGACCTTCACCGGCGCCAACGTGCTGTCCGGCCTGAACGACGCCACGCTCCAGGTGTCCGCGTCGGTGACGGCGAACGGATCGACCGCGACCGCCAACGCCAGCGTCCTGCACGACCGGACGCCGCCGGTCGTCTCCATCGCGCCGCTGCTGACGGCGGGCACGCCGGTCATCACCGGCAGCAGCGACCTGCCGGCCGGCTCCGTCATCACCGTCACCATCGACCCGGACAATGTCAGTGGGACGGCGTCGGCGGTCAGCTATCAGGCGACGGTGCTCGCCGACCACAGCTGGTCGGTGGACCTGTCCTCCGCCACTCCGACCAGCGGCAGCCTGCCGACCGGCGGGCTGACGGCCTACGCCAAGATCACCGCCACCGGCCAGGACGCCGCCGGCAACGGCACCACGGCCACCGCGCTCGACAAGCCCGTCGTCGACAGCCTGCTGACCAACAGCACGACGCCGACCGTCACCGGCAGCTGGGCCAACATCGCCGGCCAGACGCTGTATGTCGTCATCAACGGCAAGGCCTACGGCGCCACCGCCGGGCAGTCGGTCACGCTGGGCGGCACCGCCTACACCACCGTGGCCGGCCTGAGCACCAGCCTCGACCGCTGGTCCGTCACCACCCAGGCCCTGGCCGCCGGCACCTACGAGGTGGCGGCCTACGCTGTCAGCGGCGCGACCCAGGCCGCCGACGCCACCGCCAACGAGCTGGTGGTCGACCTGACGGCGCCAGCCGTCGCGATCGCCACGATCACGGACGACACGGGAAGCTCCACGACCGACTGGATCACCAAGGACGGGACGCTGGTCTTCACCGGAACCGCGGAGGCCAACGCCAACGTCCTGGTGACGCTGACCAACGCGGCGGGCGCCACGGTCTTCTCCACGACCGTCGTCGCCACGGGCGGCGTCTGGTCGGTGGACCGCACCGGGCAGGCCGCGCTCGCCGACGGCGCCTACACGCTGACGGCCGTGGCCAAGGACGCGGCGGGCAACAGCGCCACCGCGACGCGGAGCCTGACCGTCGACAGCTCCGCCACGCTGGCCGTCACCACCAACCACAAGGCGGCGTCCACCGCCCCCGTCATCACCGGCTCCAGCGACCTGGAGGCCGGCCAGAGCATCGACGTGACGGTGAACGGCGCCACCTACCGCGTCCAGGCCCAGGCCGGCGGCGGCTGGAGCCTCGATCTCGCCACCGCCCAGCCGACCTCCGGCACGAAGACGGCGCTGGTGGACGGGCAGAGCTACACCATCACCGCCACCGGCATCGACGTGGCCGGCAACACGGCCACCGCCGGCAAGGCGATGCTGGTGGACGTCAGCGCGCCAAAGGTCGCCATCGTCAGCCCGCTGGACTGGAACGGCGGCAACAGCAACGGTGTCCTCACCCTGGCGGAGGACGGCAGCGTCGTCATCAAGGGCACCACCGCCAAGGGGGCCTCGACCACCGCGCTGGCCGGCGGGCAGATCGCCGTCACCATCACCGACGGCACGACGACGATCAGCGACACCGCCACCGTGCAGGCCGACGGCAGCTGGAGCCTTGCCGCGCTGAACCTGCGCGGGCTCGCCAACGGCACCATCACCGTCGCGGCCACCTACGTGGATTCGAGCGGGGTCGCCTACACCGACGTGGCAACCGTCCTGCACGACAAGAGCGGCCCGGTGTCCATCGACGGCATCGGCAGCGACACGGGCGCGCCGGGCGACTTCGTCACCGCCGACCAGACGCTGGTCTTCCGCGGCAGCGCCACGGCGGGCCAGCCCGTCACCGTGACGCTGACGAATTCCGGCACCGGCACCGTTTTCAGCGGCACCGTCACCGCGGGGGCCAACGGCACCTGGACCTACGACAACCAGGGAAACACGCTTTCCAGCGGCACCTATACGCTGACCGCCACCAGCAACGGCACCACCGCCACCCAGGCCATCACCGTCGACGCCGCGGCGCCGGCGGGCCCGGTGACGGTCGCCAGCCAGACCACGGGAAGCGTCACCCCGACCATCACCGGAACCGCGACGGTCGGCGCCGGAGAGACCCTGACCGTCACGGTGAACGGCAAGACCTACACGGCCGGCGACGGCAGCCTGACCCTGACCGGCACCTCCTGGTCGCTGACCATCCCGGCGTCGGACGCGCTGACCCCAGCCAGCACGGACAACGGCTTCAACGGCAAGTACTCGGTCACCGCGACCATCCGCGACACGGCGGGCAACACGCTCACCGACACGACGAGCGACGAACTGACGATCACCGACGTCACGAAGCCCGTCATCGACCTGGACAGCGTCGCGAGCGGCCTCGGCCATGGGGGCACCAGCACGGACGGCGCCGCGGTCAGCCTCGACAACGACAGCGCCGCCGCCACGGTGGTCGAGGCGAACAAGCTCCAGAACGTGACCGTCACCGCCGGCGGGTTGCAGAACGGCAGCAGCGAGAAGCTCATCCTCGGCCAGACGACGGTCGCCGCGGACGGTTCCAGCGGCAGCAAGCTGGACATCCTCGTCGGCAACGTCCGGGTGAACCTGAGCTACGCGTCGGGCGTCTTCACCATCACCAAACACGACTGGTCCAGCCTGACCGCCGCCGAGGCGCAGGCGGTGATCCGCGACATCCAGTACCAGAACGCGCTGGGAACCGGCTCCACCGCCGGCCAGCGGACCTTCGCCTTCCGGACCGTCGACCAGGCGGGCAACCTGTCGGACGCGGCGACGGCCACCGTCACGCTCGCCTCGGGAAGCAGCCCGACGCCGACGCCCACCCAGACGGTCGTGATCAGCAAGGCCGTGGACGACGTCGCCCCACGCACCGGCGATCTGGCGAGCGGTGCCGTGACCAACGACACAGCGCCCGAACTGCAAGGCACCATCAGCGCCGTCCTGGGCGCGGGCGAGGTCGTGGCGGTCTACCGGGGTGCGACCCGGCTGGGCACCGCCACGGTCACCGGCACGACGTGGACCTACACCGATACGGCCCTCAGCAACGGCTCGACTTACAGCTACACCGCGCGGGTGGAGAACGCCACCAACCAGGGCACGCCCTCCACCGCCTTCAGCCTGACCATCGACACGGCGGCGCCAAGCGCGCCGGGGTTGGCATTGGTGATGGACAGCGGGGCGAGCGGCAGCGACCGGATCAGCAACGTCGGCACGGTGACCGTCTCTGGCCTGGAGACCGGGGCGGCCTGGGAGTACACGACCAACGGCGGGACGAGCTGGACCACCGGCACGGGCAGCAGTTTCACGCTGGCCGAGGGCAGCTACGCCAACGGCGCGGTGAAGGTCCGGCAGACCGACACCGCCGGCAACCTCGACAGCGAAGCCAGCCTGGGCGCCACGGTCATTGATGCCACCGCGCCGGTGGTCGCCAGCGCGACGGTTTCCGGAACGTCCCTGGTGCTGGGCTACACCGAAGCGAACCGGTTGGACGCGGTCAACCTTGCGGGAACCAATGCCTTCACGGTGAAGGTCGGCGGCAGCACCGTCACCGTGTCGGCGGTCAGCGTGGATGCGGTCAACAAGACCGTCACGCTGACCCTGGGCAGCGCGGTGGTCGCCGGGCAGAGCGTCACCGTGTCCTACGCCGATCCGACCCTGGGCGATGACGCGAGCGCGACGCAAGACGAGGCGGGCAACGATGCCGCCGGCTTCACCGACCGGGCGGTCACCAATTCCACCCCGGCGACCACGCCCACCCAGACCGTCGTCATCACCAAGGCGGTGGACGATGTGGCGCCGAAGGTCGGCGATTTGTTGACCGGAGCGAGCACGAATGACACCGCTCCGGAACTGCGCGGCACGATCAGCGCGGCGCTCGGCACGGGCGAGGCGCTGGCGGTCTACCGCGACGGCGTGAAGGTCGGCACGGCGACGGTCAGCGGCACCAATTGGACCTACGCCGACAGCGGGCTGAGCAACGGGGCGACCTACAGCTACACCGCGCGGGTGGAGAACCTCGTCAACCCGGGCACGGCCTCCACGGCCTTCGCCCTGACCATCGACACCACCGCCCCGGCCGCGCCGGCCCTGGCCCTGGCGACGGACAGTGGCACGTCCGCGAGCGACCGCATCACCAAGGTCGGCACGGTGACCGTGTCCGGCCTGGAGAGCGGAGCGACCTGGGAATACAGTCTGGACAACGGCGCGAACTGGACGGCGGGTTCCGGCAGCAGCATCGCGCTGAGCGGGGATGGGGCCAAGTCGGTGCTGGTCCGACAGACCGACGCGGCCGGCAACACCTCGGCCAACTCCGCGGCGTTTGCCTTCACGCTCGACACCACGGTGGCCGCGCCGAGCGTGGCGCTCGCCACCGACAGCGGCACGTCCACGAACGACGGCATCACCAAGCTGGGCACGCTGACCGTCAGCGGCGTTGAGGCCAACGCCACGGTCCAGTACAGCAGTGACGGCTCGAACTGGAGCGTCACGGCTCCGACGCTGAACCAGGGCAGCAACACCGTCCACGTCCGGCAGGTCGATCTCGCCGGCAACGTGTCCAGCGCCACGCCCATCACCTTCACCTACGACACGGCGGCGCCAAGCGCGCCGGGTTTGGCGCTGGCGACGGACAGCGGGGCGAGCGGCAGCGACCGGATCAGCAACGTCGGCACGGTGACCGTCTCCGGCCTGGAGACCGGGGCGACCTGGGAGTACACGACCAACGGCGGGACGAGCTGGACCACCGGCACGGGCAACAGCTTCACGCTGGCCGAGGGCAGCTACGCCAACGGCGCGGTGAAGGTGCGGCAGACCGACACCGCCGGCAACCTCGGCAGCGAAGCCAGCCTGGGCGCCACGCTCATCGATGCCACCGCGCCGGTGATCGCCAGCGCCACCGTGTCCGGCACGTCGCTGGTGCTCGTCTACACCGAAGCGAACCGGCTGGACGCGGTCAACCGCGCCGGCACGAACGCCTTCACGGTGAAGGTCGGCGGCAGCACCGTCACCGTGTCGGCGGTCAGCGTGGATGCGGCCAACAAGACCGTCACGCTGACTTTGGGCAGCGCGGTGGTGGCTGGGCAGAGCGTCACCGTGTCCTACGCCGATCCGACCCTGGGCGATGACGCGAGCGCGACGCAGGACGAGGCGGGCAACGACGCGGTCGGCTTCACCGACCGGGTGGTCACCAACTCCACCCCGGCGACCACGCCCACCCAGACGGTGATCATCACCAAGGCGATGGACGACGTCGCGCCGCGGACCGGCGACCTGACCAGCGGGGCGAGCACCAACGACACCGCGCCGGAACTGCGCGGCACGATCAGCGCGGCGCTCGGCACGGGCGAGGCGCTGGCGGTCTACCGCGACGGCGTGAAGATCGGCACGGCGACGGTCAGCGGCACCAATTGGACCTACGCCGACACCAGCCTGAGCAACGGGGCGACCTACAGCTACACCGCGCGGGTGGAGAACCTCGTCAACCCGGGCACGGCCTCCACGGCCTTCGCCCTGACCATCGACACCACCGCCCCGGCCGCGCCGGCCCTGGCCCTGGCGACGGACAGTGGCACGTCCGCGAGCGACCGCATCACCAAAGTGGGCACGGTGACCGTGTCCGGCCTTGAGAGCGGAGCGACCTGGGAATACAGTCTGGACAACGGCGCGAACTGGACGGCGGGTTCCGGGAGCAGCATCGCGCTGAGCGGGGATGGGGCCAAGTCGGTGCTGGTCCGACAGACCGACGCGGCCGGCAACACCTCGGCCAACTCCGCGGCGTTTGCCTTCACGCTCGACACCATGGTGGCCGCGCCGAGCGTGGCGCTCGCCACCGACAGCGGCACGTCCACGAACGACGGCATCACCAAGCTGGGCACGCTGACCGTCAGCGGCGTTGAGGCCAACGCCACGGTCCAGTACAGCAGCAACGACTCGAACTGGAGCGCCACGGCTCCCACGCTGAACCAGGGCAGCAACACGGTCCACGTCCGGCAGGTCGATCTCGCCGGCAACGTGTCCAGCGCCACGCCCTTCACCTTCACCTACGACACGGCGGCGCCAAGCGCGCCGGGGTTGGCATTGGTGACGGACAGCGGGGTGAGCGGCAGCGACCGGAACAGCAACGTCGGCACGGTGACCGTCTCCGGCCTGGAGACCGGGGCGACCTGGGAGTACACGACCAACGGCGGGACCAACTGGACAGCCGGCACGGGCAGCAGCTTCACGCTGGCCGAGGGCAGCTACGCCAACGGCGCGGTGAAGGTGCGGCAGACCGACACCGCCGGCAACCTCGGCAGCGAGGCCAGCCTGGGCGCCACGCTCATCGATGCCACCGCGCCGGTGATCGCCAGCGCCACCGTGTCCGGCACGTCGCTGGTCCTCGGCTACACGGAAGCGAACCGGTTGGACGCGGTCAACCGCGCCGGCACGAACGCCTTCACGGTGAAGGTCGGCGGCAGCACCGTCACCGTGTCGGCGGTCAGCGTGGATGCGGCCAACAAGACCGTCACGCTGACTTTGGGCAGCGCGGTGGTCGCCGGGCAGAGCGTCACCGTGTCCTACGCCGATCCGTCCGTCAGCGACGACACAAACGCCACGCAGGACGAGGCCGGCAACGACGCGGCCAGTTTCACCGACCGGGCGGTGACCAACGCCACCCCGGCGACCACGCCCACCCAGACGGTGTTCATCACCAAGGCGGTGGACGACGTCGCGCCGAAGGTCGGCGATTTGTTGACCGGAGCGAGCACCAACGACACCGCGCCGGAACTGCGCGGCACGATCAGTGCGGCACTCGGCACGGGCGAGGCGCTGGCGGTCTACCGCGACGGCGTGAAGGTCGGCACGGCGACGGTCAGCGGCACCAATTGGACCTACGCCGACACCGGCTTGAGCAACGGCTCGACCTACAGCTACACCGCGCGGGTGGAGAACCTCGTCAACCCGGGCACGGCCTCCACGGCCTTCGGCCTGACCATCGACACGGCGGCGCCGAACACCCCGGCAATCACCTCGGCGACGGACGACGCCGTTCCGGTGATCGGCACCGTACCGAACGGCGGGGTGACCAACGACAGCACGCCGGCCCTGACCGGCACGGCGGAGGCCAACAGCACGGTCAGCGTCTACGACGGCGCGACGCTGCTCGGCACGACGACGGCGAACGGGTCGGGCGTCTGGACCTACACGCCGTCGACGCTGAGCCAGGGGCCGCACAGCTTCACCGTCACGGCGACCGATGCCGCCGGGAATGTCAGCGGCGCCTCCACGGCCTACGCGCTCACCATCGACGCGGCACCGGTCGGCACCGATAACACCATCAGCACGCTGGAGGACAGTTCCCGTACGCTGACGGCGGCCGATTTCGGCTTCACCGATGCCGACACCGGCGACACGCTGGTCAAGGTGAAGGTGACGCAGCTGCCCTCCGCGGGGACGCTGGCGCTGAATGGCACCGCGGTCGTGCTCGACCAGGAGATTCTGCGGGCCGACATCGACGCCGGCAAGCTGGCCTTCACCCCGGCCGCGAACGGCAACGGCGCCGGCTATGCGAGTATCGCGTTCAGGCTGTCCGACGGCACCGTCTACGCGGACGCCGCCAATGTCCTGACCATCGACGTCACGCCGGTGAACGACGCGCCGGTCGCCACGGCGAGCAGCGTCACCATGGCGGAGGACGCCACCCGCGCCTTCCAGGCCAGCGACTTCGGCTTCACCGACGTGGAAGGCCACGGACTGGCGGCGGTGATCATCACCTCGCGCCCGGCGGCCGGCACGCTGGCCTACAACGGCACGGCGCTCACGGCGGGCGACGTGGCGTCGGGCTTCGTGGTGGCCGCGGCGGACCTCGGCAAGCTGACCTTCACGCCGGCGCGCGACGCCAACGGCACGGGTTACGCCAGCTTCGCCTTCAAGGTCCAGGACAACGGCGGCACGGCCAACGGCGGGCAGAACACGTCCGCCGCGGCGACCCTCACCATCAACGTCACCCCGGTGAACGACGCGCCGACCGGCGCCGACAAGACCGTCGGCACGGCGGAGGACACGCCCTACACGCTGGCGGCGGCCGATTTCGGCTTTGCCGACGTGGACGCGGGCGACGCGCTGGCGGCGGTGACGGTGACGCGGCTTCCCGCGGCCGGCACGCTGACGCTGAATGGCATCGCCGTGACGACCGACCAGGTGATTTCCAGGGCGGACATCGACGCCGGCAAGCTGGTCTTCACCCCGGCCGCCGACGCCAACGGCGCCGGCTATGCCAGTTTCGCGTTCAAGCTGTCGGACGGGGCCCTCAACTCGGCGACCGCCAACACCATCACGGTCGACGTGTCGGTGGTGAACGATGCGCCCCTCGCCGTAGCGCAGACCGTCGCGGCGGTTGAGGACGTGGAGCGGACGATCACGCTGTCCGGCACCGACGTCGATGGCGACGCGCTGACCTACCGGGTCAACCGGCCGGCGGCCGGCACCCTGTTCCAGGTCAACGCCGACGGCTCGCGGGGCGCCGCGATCACCGCGGACGGCACCGTGGTGACCGACGGCGCCCACCGCGTGATCTACGTGTCGGCGGTGGACGGCAACGGCGCCGGCCACGGGACCTTCACCTTCACGGTCTCGGACGCCTCGGTCGCGAGCGCGCCGGCCACGGTGACGGTGAACGTCGCCCCAGTGAACGACGCGCCGGCCCTGACCGGAACGAAGGCGACTTTGGCGGCCGGCACCGAGGACGCCCCGTATACGATCCGCAAGGCCGACCTGCTGGCCGGCTACACCGATGTGGACGGCGATCCGCTGACCGTGGCCGACCTCGCCGCCGACCATGGCACGCTGACCGACAACGGCGACGGCACCTGGACCTTCACGCCCGACGCCGACTACAACGGGCCGGTCAGCCTGACCTACAGCGTGACGGACGGGCAGGGCGGCCGCACGGCGGCGGCGCAGGCCTTCGCCCTGTCGGCGGTGAACGACGCGCCGGCCCTGACCGGAACGAAGGCGACGCTGGCGGCCGGCACCGAGGACACGGCTTACGTGATCCGCAAGGCCGACTTGCTGGCGGGCTTCACCGACGCGGATGGCGACACCCTGTCGGTCACCGGGCTTACCGCGACCAACGGCACGCTGACCGACAACGGCGACGGCACCTGGACCTTCACGCCGAACGCCGACTACAACGGACCGGTCGGCCTGGCCTACAGCGTGACCGACGGCAAGGGCGGATCGGTGGCCGCGTCCAACGGCTTTGCAGTGGCTGCGGCGAACGACGCCGCGGTGATCGGTGATCCGACCTCGGCCGCGGTCACCGAGGACGCGAACGTCGCCAACGGCAAGCTCATCGCCACCGGCACCCTGTCCATCCGGGACGTGGACGCGGGGGAGGGGACGTTCCGGACGACGGTCGGCAGCGACCAGGGCAACCTCGGCAGCCTCGCGCTCCAGGCCGACGGGACCTACGCCTATTCGGTCGACAACAGCGCCGTGCAGTTTCTGGGGGCCGGGCGGACCAGGACCGACAGCTTCACCGTCACCTCCTTCGACGGCACCAGCAAGCGGATCAGCTTCACCATCACCGGCGTCAACGACGCCGCGGTGATCGGCGGCACCGATGCCGGCACCGTCACGGAGGACAAGGACGTCACGGCCGGCGGCCAACTGGTCACCGGCGGAACGCTGACCATTGCCGACACTGACACCGGCGAGGCGAGCGTCCAGCCGCAGGCGGGCACCGCGGGGCGCTACGGCGTCTTCGCGCTCGCCGCCGACGGTCGCTGGACCTACGCGGCGGACAACGCGCAAACCGCCATCCAGCGGCTCGGCGCGGGGGAGACCCTGACCGAGACCTTCACGGTCAAGGCGCTGGACAGCACCACGCACACGGTCACCGTCACCATCACCGGGACCAACGACGCGGCCGCGATCGGAACGCCGACCGTGTCGTCGGTCACCGAGGACCTGAACGTCGCCAACGGCGCCCTGACCGCCGCGGGCACCATCGCGATCAGCGATGCGGACCAGGGGCAGGCGGCGTTCCAGACCGCCGTCGCCTCCAGCGCCGGCAATTTGGGAAACCTCACGCTCCAGGCCGACGGGCGCTACGTCTATGTGGTGGACAACAACGCCGTGCAGTTCCTCGGCGCCGGCCAGACCAAGGTCGACAGCTTCACCGTGACGTCCAAGGACGGCACCACGCGGCAGGTCGCCATCACCGTCAACGGCGCCAACGACGCACCCGCCTTCACCAGCGGCCCGGCCAGTGCGGCCTACGCCGACACGTCGGCCCCGGACACGTTCCAGCCCTTCACCGGGACGCTGGCGGCGCGCGACGCCGACGGCAACGCGGTGACGTTCGGGATCGGCGGAGGCACCGTCCAGGGCGGCCTCGTCACCAAGGCGGGCGCCTACGGCACCCTGACCGTGAACAGCGCGACCGGCGCCTTCGCCTTCGTGCCCGACGCCGCCGCCATCGATGCGTTGCCGGGCAGCGTGAACCCGGTCGAAACCTTCACGGTGACGATCGCCGACGGCCAGGGCGGGACGGCGTCGCAGACCCTGACCATCACCCTGGCGGGGGCGAACGAGACCCCGGCCGTCACCACCACGCCGGTGTCCGCCCCGACGGACACGCCGGTCGCCCAGCCGGCGCCCCCGACCGTCACGGCGCCCACGCCGGTGGTTCTGGTCACGGTCGAGCCCACCCGGCCGACGACGAGCACCAGCGTCTCCCAGGCTGTCGCGTCGGTGCTGAGCGCGACGGCGCCGACCCTGCCCCGCGCGTCCATGGACCTGACGGCGCAGGACACGTCGCCGAGCGTGGCGGCGCAGACGGCGACGGCCCGCGACCCGGGTGGCCAGTCGTCGTCTCCGACCGGCTTCGCACCGTCCTCGTCCTACCGCGGGAGCAGCCTGCTGCCGCCGTCCGTGTCCTTCGTCGCGTCCGCCGACACGCTGGGCGGCGCCAGCCTCATCACGGTCGGCTCGGTCGGCGACCGGGTCGTCACGCCCGGCCAGCCGAACCTGATCTCCGTGCCGGCCGGCACCTTCCAGACGTCCGACCCGAACGCCCACATCACGCTCCAGGCGTCCCTGTCGGATGGCTCCCCGCTGCCCGCCTGGCTGAAGTTCGACTCCGGGAACGGCACCTTCAGCGGCAACCCGCCGCCGGACCTGAAGGCGACCATCAGCATCAAGGTCATCGCCCGCGACGACCAGGGGGCCCAGGCGACGACGGAGTTCCGCCTTAACATCGGCAACAACGCGTCGGACGGGGCGGCGGATGCGGCGCCCCAATCGGCACCCAGGCCGGCGGCCGGGCGGGGCAACGCGGACGGCAAGGCTCCCGCCGGCGCTCCGAACGGTGCGGAGGAACAGCCGAATGCGCCCGCCGAAGCCACGCCGTCCGAGACCACGCCGGCAAGTCCAGAACCCGGCAAGCGCGCCGACGCCGATGCGGTCAAGCCGCCGGTCGGCAAGCTGGCCTTCTCGCGGCAGGTCAACGCGCAGGCTCCGAGCGGGCTGCTGGCCGAAGGGGAGGAACTGCTGCGAAGCCTCCAGATGCTGCTCGCCGGGTAAGCCGCGGTCGCTCAAGGCGCGCGGCGCGCCAGGGACCTGATCGCGCAAAACGGTTTCACCCGCGCATCGATCAGGACTCTGGCGCACCGCGCCGGCTGTGGCATAAGGGGCCGACCAAGCCACGGGAACCCAGCCGGACATGATTCGCTTCGACAGCATCAGCAAGCAGAACAGCCACCGTATCCTTTTCCTGGAAGCGTCCGCGGCGCTGAACCGGGGCGAAAAGGTCGGTCTTGTCGGACCCAATGGTGCCGGCAAGACGACGCTGTTCCGGATGATCACGGGCGAGGAACTGCCGGACACCGGCCAGGTGGCGATCGAGAAGCAGGTCTCCATCGGCTATTTCAACCAGGACGTCGGCGAGATGTCGGGCCGCAGCGCCGTCGCGGAGGTGATGGACGGGGCCGGCCCGGTCAGCGTGGTGGCGGCGGAGTTGGCGAGCCTCGAAGCGGCCATGGCCGATCCCGACCGCGCCGACGAGATGGACGCGATCATCGAGCGCTACGGCGAGGTGCAGGCGCGCTTCGACGAGCTGGGCGGCTACGAGCTGGAGGGGCGGGCGCGGGAAGTGCTGGCCGGGCTCAGCTTCAGCCAGGAGATGATGGACGCGGACGTCGGCGCCCTGTCGGGCGGCTGGAAGATGCGCGTCGCGCTCGCCCGCATCCTGCTGATGCGGCCGGACGCCATGCTCCTCGACGAGCCGAGCAACCACCTGGACATCGAAAGCCTAATCTGGCTGGAAGGCTTCCTGAAGGGCTATGAAGGCGCCCTGCTGATGACCTCGCACGACCGCGAGTTCATGAACCGCATCGTCACGAAGATCATCGAGATCGACGGCGGGTCGCTGAACAGCTACTCCGGCGACTACGCCTTCTACGAGCAGCAGCGGGCGCTGAACGAACGGCAGCAGCAGGCGCAGTTCGAACGGCAGCAGGCCATGCTGGCGAAGGAGCTGAAGTTCATCGAGCGCTTCAAGGCCCGCGCCTCCCACGCCAGCCAGGTGCAGAGCCGGGTGAAGAAGCTGGAGAAGATCGAGCGGTTCGAGCCGCCCAAGCGCCGCCAGACCGTGGTGTTCGACTTCCCGCCGGCCCCGCGTTCGGGCGAGGACGTCGCGGTCCTGAAGAACGTGCACAAGGGCTATGGCAGCCGGACCATCTACGAAGGGCTGGACCTCACCATCCGCCGCAAGGAGCGCTGGTGCGTCATGGGCGTCAATGGTGCCGGCAAGTCGACGCTGCTGAAGCTGATCGCCGGGGTGACCGAACCGGACGCCGGGACCGTGACCATCGGCGGCAGCGTCAAGATGGGCTATTTCTCCCAGCACGCCATGGAGCTGCTCGACGGCGACCAGACGGTGTTCGAGGCTCTGGAAACCTCCTTCCCACAGGCGGGGCAGGGGTCGCTGCGCGCGCTGGCCGGCTGTTTCGGCTTCTCCGGCGACGACGTGGAGAAGAAATGCCGCGTCCTGTCGGGCGGCGAGAAGGCCCGGCTCGTGATGGCGATCATGCTGTTCAACCCGCCGAATTTCCTGGTGCTCGACGAGCCGACCAACCATCTCGATCTCGACACCAAGCAGATGCTGGTCACGGCGCTGGCCGCCTACGAGGGCACCATGCTGTTCGTGTCGCACGACCGGCACTTCCTGGCGCGGCTGTCCAACCGGGTGCTGGAGCTGACGCCGGAGGGCATCCACCAGTACGGCGGCGGCTACACGGAGTATGTGGCGAGCACCGGCCAGGAAGCGCCGGGCATCCACAGCTGATCCGGAGCCTGGCGCCGGTCCCCATGAGAGGAGGGCTGAACGTCCGGGGAGACTCGGGCCAAGCCGATGCTTATAGTGCGCGCTCGCTTCGGGGCGGGGAACCTTTGCCCCGGGGATGGGTATTGCCGCAGAACGACGAAGCGGAACGGACATGACCAGCCACGAAGACGTCTTCGACACGCCGGAGGCGCGGCAGCCGACCATCCTGTCGGTGTACAATCAGAAGGGCGGCGTCGGAAAGACGACCACCTCGGTGAACCTCGCGCTCGCGCTCGCCGCGCTGGGCAAGAGCGTCGTCCTGATCGATTTCGACCCGCAGAGCAGCGCCACCAGCAACTTCCTGCTGCGCGAGAAGGCGAAGGTCGGCATCAACGACCTGCTGAGCCAGGAGACCTTCGTCGAGGACGCCATCTCCCCGACGGCCTTCGACGGGCTGTCGATGATCGTCGGCGCCCGCAAGCTCTACTCGCTGGAGCACGCGCTGGACTCCCGCGGCGGATCGCAACGCGGCCTGCGCAAGGCGCTGCATTTCTCCCGCAACCCGCCGGACTATGTGGTGATCGACTGCCCGCCGGCGCTCGGCCACCTCGCGGCGGGCGCGCTGGCCGCGTCCGACCGGCTGGTCGTGCCGGTGTTCCCCGGCCGCTACGCGCTGGACGGGCTGAAGCGCACCCTGTCGGTGGTGGAGCACATCCAGAAGGGCCTGAACCCGAACCTCTCGCTCGCCGGCATCCTGATGCTGTCGATCACCAACGACGAGGTCGGGCGGGAGTCGCTGACCCTGCTGCGGTCCGAATTTCCGGATCTGATGTTCCGCACCGCCGTCCCCTACGACGTGGACGTGGTGAAGGCCACCTACCGCCGGATGCCGGCCTCGATCTTCAGCCCGGAGGGGCGGACGACCGCCCGCTTCGTGACCCTGGGCTGGGAGATCATCCACGGCCGCGGCACCACCCCGACCGACGAGGAGCTGAAGCCCGCGCTGGACCGCATCCGGAGCTGGCAGGAGGCCACCGACGCCTCCTACAGCGCCCGCCGGGCCGCCACCGCGTCGGACGAGGCGGAGGAGACGTCCGGCGGCGGAAACGGCGCCCGCCCGGCGGACCGCACCCCGCCGCGCTCCGGCCGGGCGCTCGTCGCGGCGCTGGTCGGGCTGGTCATCGGCTTCGCGCTCGGCGCAGTCGTCGGGCAGCCTATCCTCGGCAAGGTGCTGGCGAGCCTGGGCGGCTGACCGCCGCCCTTCCAACGCCGATGTTGAAACGCTACAGCACCGCCTTCCGCGCGGACAGCAGGATGCTGGTCTCCGTGGAGGCGATGCCGGCGATCTGGCGGATGCGGCGCAGCGTGTCGTCGAAGGCCTCCAGCGAGTCCGTTTCGACTTCGGCGACGACGTCCCAGCGGCCGTTGGTGGTGTAGACGGTCCGCACCTCCGGAAAGCCGTGCAGCCGCGCGATGACCGTCTCCGCGGCGCGGCCTTCCACCTCGATCATCGTGATGGCCCGCACGGTCGCGGGCCGCAGATCCTTGCGCAGCAGCACCGTGAAGCCGGCGATGACCCCGCTGTCGACCATCCGGTCGATGCGGGCGCGCACGGTGGCGCGCGACACGTCCAGCTCGGCGGCAAGGCTGGCAACGGGCCGGCGCGCGTCCGCGCGCAGCAGGGCCAGCAGGCGGTAGTCCAGGTCGTCCATGCCACTTTGATAACCGGGACTGAGCAGACTGTCAAAACTACCGCCGTTTGTTGGCACTTCTCCGTCTTTCTGCCGCCTGCGGCGATCCCGATACTGAAGGGAAAGCGCGAACGGCGCGACTGAGGCAGGGAGAGACAGGGCATGACGTCGCAAGGTGCGGCTCAGGACAGCGGGCAGCGGTTCGTCGAGATTCTGGGGGTGCCGATCGAGGCGGGGGCCGGCCATCCCGGCGCCCTGATGGGGCCGGCGGCGCTGCGCACGGCGGGGCTGGTGCGGGCGCTGCGCGACCTCGGGCACGAGGTGCGCGATCTGGGAGACCTGACGCCGCCGCACGAGGGCGAGGGGGCGGACCGGCTGGCGGAGATCACCGCCTGGTCGCGGGTGCTGGCCGACCGGTCCTATTCCATGATGCGGGCGGGCGGCGTGCCGGTCTTCCTGGGCGGCGACCACAGCCTGTCCATGGGCTCCGTCACCGGGGTGGCGCGGCACTGCCGGGACACGGGGACTCCGCTGTTCGTGCTGTGGCTGGACGCGCACGGGGACTTCAACACGCCCAACACCTCGCCGTCCGGGAACATGCACGGGATGCCGGTGGCGCTGCTGTGCGGGGAGGACGGCTTCGACGGCGTCTTCCCGCCGGAGCAGCGGGCCACGGTCGACCCGGCGCATGTCCACCTGTTCGGCATCCGCAGCCTCGACCCCGGCGAGCGGCGGCTTCTGCGCGCCCGCGGCGTGGACGTGGTGGACATGCGGCTGATCGACGAGCACGGCGTCGGGGTCCACATGCGCCGGATCATCGAGCGGGTGAAGGCGGCGGGCGGGCACCTGCACGTCAGCCTGGACGTGGACTTCCTCGACCCGTCCATCGCGCCGGCGGTGGGCACGGCGGTGCTGGGCGGGGCCACCTACCGCGAGGCGCACCTGATCATGGAGATGCTGCACGACGCGGGCGTCGTCGGCTCCCTGGACGTGGTGGAGCTGAACCCCTTCCTCGACGAGCGGGGCAAGAGCGCCCTGCTGCTGGTCGACCTGGTGGCGAGCCTGTTCGGCCGCCGCATCATCGACCCCGCGGTCACCCAATCGCAGATCGGCGGGCAAGCCGTCTGACTCAATAAGGAGGAAACAAGGCCATGACGCAGCACGCCGCCAAGCTTATCGGGGCCGACCTCATCGGAACCGAATCCCGCCTGGGCGCCTACAACTACAAGCCGCTGGACGTGGTGCTGTCCCGCGGGGAGGGAGTCTGGCTGTGGGATGTGGAGGGCAACCGGTATCTGGACTGCCTGTCCGCCTACTCCGCGGTCAACCAGGGGCACTGCCACCCGAAGATCCTGGAGGCAATGGTCGAGCAGGCCTCCAAGCTGACCCTGACCTCCCGCGCCTTCCGCAACGACCAGCTGGCCCCCTTCTACGAGGAGCTGGCGGCGCTGACCGGGTCCCACAAGATCCTGCCCATGAACAGCGGGGCGGAGGCGGTGGAGTCGGCCATCAAGACCGTCCGCAAGTGGGGGTACGAGGTGCGCGGCGTGCCGGAGAACCAGGCGGAGATCATCGTCTGCGCCGACAACTTCCACGGCCGGACCATCAGCGTGGTCAGCTTCTCCACAGACCCGGACGCCCGCGGCGGCTTCGGCCCCTTCACGCCGGGCTTCCGCACGGTGCCCTTCGGCGACGCGGCGGCCATGGAGGCGGCCATCACCCCCAACACGGTGGCCGTCCTGCTGGAGCCGATCCAGGGCGAGGCCGGGGTGGTCATCCCGCCGCCGGGCTACCTGCGCCGGGTGCGGGAGCTGTGCACCGAGCGCGGCATCGTCATGATCCTGGACGAGATCCAGACCGGCCTGGGCCGCACCGGAAAGCTGCTCGCCGAGGAGCATGAAGGGGTGGAGGCCGACGTCACCCTGATCGGCAAGGCCCTGTCCGGCGGCTTCTACCCCGTGTCGGCGGTGCTGTCGAATTCGGAGGTGCTGGGCGTGCTGAAGCCCGGCCAGCACGGCAGCACCTTCGGTGGCAACCCGCTGGCCTGCGCCGTGGCGAGAGCCGCCATGCGCGTGCTGGTGGAGGAGGGCATGATCGACAACGCCGCCACCCAGGGCGCGTATTTCCAGGAGCAGCTGGCCGGCATCCGCAGCAACCTGGTCCGCGAGGTCCGCGGCCGCGGCCTGATGCTGGCGGTGGAGCTGCACCCGGAGGCCGGCGGCGCCCGCCGGTACTGCGAGGATCTCCGGGCGCGCGGCATCCTCGCCAAGGACACCCACGACCACACCATCCGCATCGCCCCGCCGCTGGTCATCACGCGGGAGCAGGTGGACTGGGCGCTGGAGCGTTTTGACGCGGTGCTGACGGGCAGCCATTCGTAATCCGGCGCTTGCGGCCCACCGGTGGCTCCGGCAGGGTGGGCCGCAACGGTTTCCCTATGCGTCAACGGCAGAGACAACGGCAGAGTCAGCGGCTGATCATGAACAGCGACACCATCGCCCTCCCGTCCGCCACGCCCGGCACCCGGCGGACCCTGACGGTCCAGCGCTTCGGCACGCCCGGCGCGCGCCCGCAGGTCTACCTCCAGGCCTCCCTGCACGCCGACGAGATCCCGGCCCTGCTGGTCGCCGACAAGCTGCGCCGGATCCTCCAGGCGGAGGAGGCGGCGGGGCGCCTGCGCGGCGAGGTGATCCTGGTCCCGGTCGCCAACCCCATCGGGCTCGGCCAGTCGCTGATGGGGCACCATGTCGGCCGATTCGACATGGAGGACGGGAAGAACTTCAACCGCGACTACCCCTACCTGACCGACGCGGCGGCGGAGCGCCTCGCCGGCCGCCTGACCGACGACGCCGACGCCAACAAGGCCGCCGTCCGCGCGGCCCTGGCCGACGCGCTGGCCGAGCAGACCCCGCGGACCGAGGCGGAGCACCTGAAGCACCGGCTGCTCGCCCTGGCGATTCAGGCCGACTATGTGCTGGACCTGCATTGCGACCTGGAGGCCGTGATGCACCTCTACACCCTGACGCCCTCGGCGGACGCCTTCGCGCCGCTCCAGCGGCTGCTGGGCGCGCAGGCGGTGTTCCTGGCCGAGGAGTCCGGCGGCGACCCCTTCGACGAGGCGGTCAGCCGCCCCTGGAACGAGCTGGCCAAGCGCTGGCCGGACAAGCCGATCCCCATGGGGTGCCATTCCGTGACCGTGGAGCTGCGCGGCCAGGCCGACGTGGAGCACGCCCAGGCCGAGACCGACGCCCGCGCCATCGCCGGCTTCCTCACCCACGTCGGAGCCCTGTCCGGCGAGCCGCCCGCCCTGCCGGAGCCGCTGTGCGCCCCGACCCCGCTGGAATCCTCCGAACCCCTGGTCGCCCCGGTCGGCGGAGTCGTGGTCTTCCACCACAAGCCCGGCGACCGCGTCGAGGCCGGCGCCGTGGTCGCCGACATCCTGGACCCCCTGGACGGCACCCTCACCCCGGTGCGCAGCAGCTCTGCCGGCGTCCTCTACGCCCACAACGCAACCCGCTTCACCCAGGCCGGCAAACGAATCGCCAAGGTCGCCGGCACCACCCTGCGCCGGACCGGGCCCCTGCTGAGCGCCTGACGGGGCCGGAGCCGTTGGGCATCGTTGTGCGGATTGGGCAGAATGCCCGGTCTGCACAACGGGGGCGGCGGGCGCTTGCCGTGTGGCAGGACGCCGGTCCCAATGCGACGTTTGAAACGCTATGAAACATGAAACGCGGTGATGTTTCATAGGGTGGGGTTCCGGACAGGATCAAGGACTTTCATCCTATTTCGGCCGTACCGGCTTGGCAAGCGCCATGACGCCGGGTGACCGATTCAGCGCCAGCCAAGCCCCCTCTCCCCCCTGGGGAGAGGGTTGGGGTGAGGGGGTTGCGCGTGTGCCGGACGTCCCGCCAAGCTCAGCTTGGCGAAACCGACATGCATTGGCTGATGGAACGGAGGCTGGCGCTGTCCGATCCGGGGGGAGACGGTGGGAATGTCGGTGTTTCGGGCAGAGACCCACCGGACGCTCTTCCATCCCCACGGCTTGGCCCTGCGAACAATTACGTTGACAACTCCTTCCGAATACAGGCGAAAAGAGCTAGGTGTGGAAAACACCATGTAACGTCTCATTAAAAGTCAATTTTTAGCTTATCCTGATATACTCCAATCCGCTTCTTTGCCCTCTCAATGACATCGCTGAAGTGAAGAAGTTCGAAGTAAGTTTCACCAAGTTGCTGCCGGGTAACAGGATCAAGAAGCGGGCTCGACTGGAACCAGCCATTCCCAGTTGGAAATGGCGTCCAATTCCCGCTAAGGCGGAGTGGGTTAACTGAATCTCCTATAAGATAGCAATAAAATTTCTTTATCTTTCCACCAGATTTGGCAGCTAGGAGATGAGAGTACTCCGAGAGATCGCCTATGTGATCAGCCATTGAAACGCCAGGAGCTTTGAACTCGACAATAATTGCCGAGCCTTCCTTGCTGAAGAGGGCGATGTCCGGTCTTTTGCCAGCATTGTCTTCCGTTCGCTTGGCTAGGACTTTCTTGAACTCCTCGTCAATGTCACTTTCAAAGATGTTGGTCCCATCATTCCATGTGATATTCGCCAAAGGGATGTCTGAGGCAATATAGTCGTAATAATGATACTCTTCGCTCAAGAGCCAAATGTCATGATCGACGAATTCAGTGCTATCTTTTCGCATAGGGAAGAAGATGCTATGGATGATTCTCTCGTCCTTGCGACGGCCCCCTTCGGGGACAGCTTGCATTGCTAAATTCTTGCCACAGGCTAGGTCGAGGATCTGGACAATTGCAGCGCGGCGCACAATGAGTTGAGATAGATTCGCCATATCAAAATTTTTGAGCGATGACGTGTATTTCCATGCTAGCTCATTGATCATCGCCCGAAACTCCTCTGAGTCCGGCTCTGCCTTGATGATCTCCTCCTTAAGGCTGAAAATTTCAGCGGTTTCGTTGATAACTCGTTCCTGATATTTTTTCAGAACGCGCTCCGCAACCGCCTGAGCCGGTTCTCCATAAACAATGCGCGTCGATGTATCCTGAAGCATGGCATCGCTGATGCCGAAATTATCGCTAATTTCTTTGATAATATCTTCTTTGTTCCACTTGGTCGGAGCAACAAACCCATCAATCACTGGATCTATCGCGTCGAAAATAGTGGCATAGGATAGTGTTTCGGTCGCAAACATGTCGCCCGTAATAATTTCAGCTGGTATGGCTTCGAAATCATCACGCTGTTCGTTAACACGTTGATCCAAATAATCGCTCTCGATCAGAATAATATGATGGTACCCGTCCACCGGATTGTTCTGCTCCGCTCGGGTCCGTAGATAACGGGCAGTGATATCCTTTACGGGAGATGACTTTGCACAGAATGCAATAGCATTCTTTGGGAGGTCGTATTGCGTTGCGTCAAGCTGATAATGTGACAGCTTAAAGCTATGATATGTGCCAAGGCATTCACCAGTGACCGGATTGCGCTCTTCGACGTCAACCACGGGCTCCGCCGCCACCTTAGGAAGATCAGAGCGTTCTAGCACCTCGCATTCTTCAACACCGTTCCAATGACGGGTAACGAACTTTATCCTAAAATCGCCAAGGCGGGTATTGAGACTAACCAGTCTTTGGAGAAATGCTACAAGCATCTGCTTTCTGAGCATTGGAGCAGAAAAAAGACGGCTTAGCGGCTCACCATGCATTCGTATACGGGCCGACTCTTTGAAATGCTCTAGCTTTATAGTCGTCCCAATTGCTTCCTCACCCCCGTCGCTAGAACGAAAGTCACCAGCGTCAATAATTTTCTTAGGTTCCGAATAGTGCATTTCTCGAGTAAGAATATTGTCTCCGTCACGGTAAGTGCTATAGATGGACATCGACGAAAAATAATGGAAAAATTGAATGCGGCCGGCCCCCTTGCATTTCCCAATACCGGAGATAGGAAGGTCGTCCTTATAGGATGTATCCTTCGTCAGGAAGGCGTTGAGTTGATCTTCTCCAAAACCGCATCCATTGTCCTTGCAGAAAATCACCATAGTTTCTTTATCATCGAGCAGGTCAGCACGTAAAAATTCAGCAAAAATTTCAATGTCCATATAAGGTGAAGAGGGGTCTTCGTGCTTCCTTATAAGATAAGAATCTATAGCATTGGATATAAGCTCGTCAAATACAACGTAGACGTTTGAGCTTAACTTGGTGTTCTTTAAGCTTCCGCGAATATCCAGTGTCATTTTTTCCTCATCCATTATCTCAACGTGTATCAGAGATCGTTGCGCCGCCAAAAGCATGGTAAGTGAGGGTAAATATATCTCCAACTGGGTCTCTTGCAACGGCATTATGCCACGGCGGGCAGGGCAAGGCGTCGAGAGCGGCAACGCAATGACCATGTTTCCTGAAAATGAACAGTCGGTAGCAGGATCAACTCCGTCGCTCTGTTTCGATAAGAAAATGTCCGCTTTTGGCGCAAAGCGATCCTGTGGAATCGGTCCACATTAGGTCATGAGACGATACCGTCCAAAAGCAGAGCATGAGCGACACTTTGGCTCCCCCTTACCCTCCCTTCTCCCGCGCCAATTCCAGAAACCCCGCGATGTAGTCCACCGCCTCCTCGCCGCGGCGGGTGCCGAGGTGGATGCTTTTGGGGAGGCCCGCTGGGCCGAGGCGGACGGGGCGGAGGGGGAGGTCGGCGCCGTCTTCGCGGACCAGCCAGTCGGGCAGGACGGTGACTCCGCGGCTGGCGGCGACGAGGTGGAGCATCAGGTCGGTTGTCTCGGCCGTGCGGTGGCGGCGCGGGCGTCCGTGGGCGGGGACGAGGAAGCGGGTGTGGAAGTCCAGGCGCTCCAGGCTGACCGGGACGGTGATTAGCTCCTCGTCCAGCAGGTCCTGCGGCTGGGCCACGCCGCGCTCGGCCAGGGGGTGCGCTTTTGCCGGACGTACCGCCATGCACGACCCCCTCACCGGCCCTTCGGGCCACCCTCTCCCCAGAGGGGAGAGGGCTAAACGGCCAAATGCGATCGCCCTGGTGGGGCCGGTCAGCCGCATCAGCCAGCGCTGGCGGGGGTGGCATTCCATCCTCACGCGCCCATTCCCAAGCAAGGGGCTCCGCGTCGGCCGGAGGCGAATCGTGCAACGATCATCCTTTGATCCTCGGATTTACCCTCACCCGGCCCTTCGGGCCACCCTCTCCCGGGGCGGGAGAGGGATTGGGCGTCCGTGACTCCGGTTCATCAATCATGGAAACAAACCGTTTCCGTTCATGATGCGGGGGCGCTACTCCTGGGTCCGTTGCCATTGCCGCACCGATCGGGACCCTTCATGCCGCACGCCGACGCCAGCACCACGACTTCAAACCCGGCCGGAAGCGCCTCCGCCGACCCCCCCGCCAACCCCTATGGGCATGAGCTGGGCAACGTCCTGCGGCTGTCCGTCGCGCAGGCTCTGGCCGGGGCGAACGCGGTGGTCGTCTACGCGACGGGCGCCGTCGTCGGCAACACGCTGGCGCCCAGCCCGGCGCTGGCGACCCTGCCGATTTCCATCTTCGTGGTGGGGATGGCGCTGTGCACCCTGCCGGCGGGCGCCATCGCGCGAGTCCATGGGCGCCGCGCCGCCTTCCTGGCGGGCACGGGCTGCGGCGTGCTCGTCGGGTTGTTGTCGGCGCTGGCGGTGGTGCTGGGGTCCTTCTGGCTGTTCTGCGCGGCGATGGTGCCCGGCGGGGCCTACGCCGCGGTGGTGCTGTCCTTCCGCTTCGCCGCCGCCGACTGCGCCCCGGCGGAGCGGCGGGCGCGGGCCATGTCCGCGGTGATGGCGGGCGGGGTGTTCGCCGGGGTCATCGGGCCGCAGCTGGTCACCTATACGATGGACCTGTGGGCGCCGTTCCTGTTCGCGGCCACCTACGTGGCGCAGGCGGCGGTGGCCGCGGTGTCGGCTCTGGTGCTGCTCGGCGTGCGGCTGCCGAAGCCGACGGCGGCGGAGGTGGCCGGCGGGCGGCCGATCGGGGCCATCGCGGTGCAGCCGCGCTTCGTCACCGCCGTGGTCTGCGGGCTGGTGTCCTACCTGCTGATGAACTTCATCATGACCGCCGCGCCGCTGGCGATGCGGCTGTGCGGCCTGTCGCAGGAGGCCTCCAACCTCGGCCTGCAATGGCACGTGATCGCCATGTACGCGCCCAGCTTCGTCACCGGGCGGCTGATCGCGCGCTTCGGCGCCCCGCGGCTGGTGATGGCCGGGCTGGTGCTGATCGGCGCCTCCGCCGCGGTCGGGCTGTCGGGGGTGGAGGTGGCGCATTTCTGGACGAGCCTGGTGCTGCTCGGCCTCGGCTGGAACTTCGGCTTCCTGGGCGCCTCGGCGCTGGTGCTGGAGTGCCACCGGCCGGAGGAGCGGACGCGGGTGCAGTCGCTCAACGACTTCATCGTGTTCGGGACGATGGCGCTGGGCTCCTTCGCGTCGGGCGGGCTGCTGACCGCCTATGGGTGGGACACGGTGCTGTGGGTGTCCTTCGTGCCGCTGGCGGTGGCGGTCGCGGCGCTGGCCTACACGGCGTCCGTGCGGGGAGCGGTGCGCGAGGCGGCCTGAGGCGGGCGAAGGCTGCGTGGGCAAAAGAAAGCCCTCCGTCCCCGGGGGGAAGGAGGGCTGTTCAAGTCTGGGGACGTGCTGTGCGCTTTAGGCGGAGACCAGCTCTTCCAGCGAGCGCTCGATGATGTCCAGGCCCTCGTCCACCAGCGCGTCGGACGCGGTCAGCGGGACCAGGATGCGGATCACGTTGCCGTAGGTGCCGCAGGACAGCAGGACGAGGCCCTTCTCCGCCGCCTTGGCAACCAGCGCCTTGGTCAGCTCCGGCGCCGGCTCCTTGGTGCCGCGGTCCTTCACCAGCTCCATGGCGATCATGGCGCCCAGGTTGCGCACGTCGCCGATCACCGACAGCGTGTTGCGCTGGGCCATCGTGCGGAAGCGGCCAGCGATGCGCTCGCCCAGCTGCTGGGAGCGCTCGATGAGCTTCTCCTCCTCGATGACGTCCAGCACGGCGAGCGCCGCGGTGGTCGCCAGAGGGTTGCCGGCGTAGGTGCCACCGATGCCGCCGGGGATCGGGGCGTCCATGATCTCCGCCTTGCCGGTGACGGCCGACAGCGGGAAGCCGCCGGCGAGGCTCTTCGCCATGGTCATCAGGTCGGGCTCGACGCCGGAATGCTCGATGGCGAACATCTTGCCGGTGCGGGCGAAGCCGGTCTGGATCTCGTCGATGATCAGCAGGATGCCGTTCTGGTCGCAGATCGAGCGGAGCGCCTGCAGGAACTCCGGCGGGGCGATGTTGAAGCCGCCCTCACCCTGCACCGGCTCCACGATGATCGCGGCGACGCGGGTGGCGTCCACGTCCGACTTGAACAGCGATTCCAGCGCCTTCAGGCTGTCCTGGACGCTGATGCCGCGGTAGGCGTTGGGGAAGGGCGCGTGGTAGACCTCGGCCGGGAAGGGGCCGAAGCCGACCTTGTAGGGCACGACCTTGCCGGTCAGCGCCATCGCCAGAAGCGTGCGGCCGTGGAAGGCGCCGGTGAAGGCGATCACCCCCGGACGGCCGGTGTGGGCGCGGGCGATCTTGACGGCGTTCTCCACCGCCTCTGCACCCGTGGTGAAGAAGGCGGTCTTCTTCGGCGTGGAGCCCGGGACCAGCGCGTTCAGACGCTCCGCCAGAGCCACGAAGGACTCATACGGCGTGACCATCGCGCAGGTGTGGGTGAAGCGGTCGAGCTGCGCCTTCACGGCCTCGACGATCTTCGGGTGGCGGTGGCCGGTGTTCAGCACGGCGATGCCGCCCGCGAAGTCGATGAAGCGGTTGCCCTCGACGTCCCACAGCTCGGCGTTTTCGGCGCGGTCCACATAGACCGGCATGGCGTTGGCGAGGCCGCGCGGAACGGCGGCGTTGCGGCGATCCTGGAAGGACTGGTTGCTCATGTCTAAAACCCCCCGATTCGAAAATGCAGTCGTAGGTTGGGTGGAGCGCATGCGGAACCCAACAGGGTCTTTCCGGCGGCGCTTTTGGGTTCCGGCTTCGCCTTCACCCAACCTACGGTGTGGCGGCTGCTTTAGGCGATTGCGTCAGGCGCCCAGGCCGACGCACAGGTACTTGATCTCCAGGAAGTCATCCATGCCGTACTTGGAGCCTTCGCGGCCGATGCCCGACTGCTTGATGCCGCCGAACGGCGCCACCTCGGTCGACAGGATGCCCTCGTTGATGCCGACCATGCCGTATTCCAGCTGCTCCGCCACGCGCCAGACGCGGCCGATGTCGCGGCTGTAGAAGTAGGCGGCCAGCCCGAACTCCGTGTCGTTCGCCATGCGGATGGCGTCGGCCTCCGTCTCGAACTTGAACAGCGGGGCGACCGGGCCGAAGATTTCCTCGCGGGCCACGCGCATCTCGGTGGTGACGCCGGTCAGGATGGTCGGCTCGAAGAAGGTGCCGCCGAGCGCGTGGCGATTGCCGCCCAGCGCCACCTTGGCACCCTTGGCGACCGCGTCGCCCATCAGCTCCTCGACCTTGTCGACGGCCTGGGCGTTGATCATCGGGCCCTGATTGATGCCGGCTTCCATGCCGTTGCCGACGCGGATCTCCTTCACTGCCTCCACCAGCTTGGCGGCGAAGGCGTCGTAGACGCCGGCCTGGACCAGCAGGCGGTTGGCGCAGACGCAGGTCTGGCCGGAGTTGCGGTACTTGGACGCCAGCGCACCCTTGACGGCCTCGTCCAGGTCCGCGTCGTCGAAGACGATGAAGGGCGCGTTGCCGCCGAGTTCGAGCGAGACCTTCTTCACCGTGTCGGCCGACTGGCGCATCAGGATGCGGCCGACCTCGGTCGAGCCGGTGAAGCTCAGCTTGCGGACGATCGGGCTGGCGGTCAGCTCGCCGCCGATGGCGACCGGGTCGGAACCGGTGACGATATTAAACACACCGGCCGGAACACCCGCACGCTCCGCGAGCACGGCCAGCGCCAGGGCCGACAGCGGGGTGTCCTCCGCCGGCTTCACCACGACCGTGCAGCCGGCGGCGAGCGCCGGGGCCACCTTGCGGGTGATCATGGCGTTGGGGAAGTTCCAGGGCGTGATCGCCGCGACGACGCCGATCGGCTCCTTCAGCACGACGATGCGCTTGTTGCCGGCGAAGGTCGGGATGACGTCGCCGTAGACGCGCTTGCCTTCCTCGGCGAACCACTCGATGAAGTTGGCGCCGTAGACCACCTCGCCGCGCGCCTCGGCCAGCGGCTTGCCCTGTTCCGCGGTCATCAGGACCGCCAGATCCTCCTGCGCGGCCAGGATCAGCTCGTACCAGCGGCGCAGGATGACCGCGCGCTCCTTGGCGGTCTTGGCGCGCCAGGCGGGCAGGGCGGCGTCGGCGGCGTTGATCGCCTGCCGGGTCTCCTCCGCGCCGACGTCGGCCACTTGCGCCAGCTCCTCCCCCGTCGCCGGGTTGGTCACCGGAAAAGTCTTGCCGGAGAACGCGTTGCGCCACGTGCCGTTCACGTAGGCCTGGGTCTGGAGAAGGCTCTTGTCGGTCAGCGACAGCATAGGGGTCTGCCTTGGTTTGGCCCTGGGGTTTGGCCCTGGGGTTGGACAATGAAAAGGAGCGTACCATGTTTAAAAAGTTAAACAACCCTATTCGGGTGTTGAGTTTTTGATGACGCACCCACGCGAATCCGGTATGCCTTTTGATCAGGAAACAGGGACCGACCCATGGACGTGGACGCAGTGGATTTCGACGTCGGCGCGCGCCTGAAGCAGGTCCGCGAAACCAACGGCCTGTCCCAGCGCCAGCTCGCCCAGCGCGCCGGCGTGACCAACGGCACCATCTCGCTGATCGAGCAGAACCGGTGCAGCCCGTCGGTTTCCTCGCTGCGCAAGGTGCTCCAGGGCATCCCGATGTCGCTGGCGGAGTTCTTCTCCCCCGGCGAACTGCCGCCGCGCGAGCAGATCTTCTTCAAGAGGCGCGATCTGGTCGAATTGACGGGGCTGGTCAAAAGCAAGGTCGGCACGATCTCCTACCGGCAGGTCGGCGACCTGCGCGGGCGCAACCTCCAGGTCCTGCACGAGAAATACGCGCCGGGCGCCGACACCGGCGGGCGCACCATGCTCCAGCACGAGTCGGAGGAAGGCGGCATCGTCATCCGGGGCCGGATCGAACTGACGGTCGGCGACCGCAAGGAGATCCTGGAGCCCGGCGACGCCTACCTGTTCGACAGCCGCATCCCGCACCGCTTCCGCAACGTCGGCGACGAGGAATGCGAGATCATCAGCGCCTGCACGCCGCCGTATTTGTGATGGTGTGATCTTCGATGTTCCCTCTCCCCTCCGGGGAGAGGGAAGGGGCCCGCGCCGGAGGCGTGGGAAGGGTGAGGGTCGCGCGAGAATCCGTCGCTGATCCTTGCCGGTACCCTCACCCGGCCGCTTCGCGGCCACCCTCTCCCGGGGCGGGAGAGGGGATGGACGCCGCAGGGAGTCACCCAGCAACCCACGGGCGCCGGCCTTGCGGGGCGGCGCGCGATAGGGTTTTCTTTCCTCGACACGCGCGCACGCGAAGGTCGTGCCGCTCCGGTTCGAGGATCCAGCATGCGAACAGCACTCCGCTTCACCGGCGCCCTTCTGGTCGCCTTCACCGCAGCCTTGCCGGCGGCCTGGGCCGACACGGTCACTCTGCGCATGGGCAACGAGTACCCGGCCAACTCCATCACCGCGGAGGGCGACGCCTTCTTTGCGGAGAAGGTCAAGGAGCTGACCGGCGGCGCCGTGGTGATCGAAACCCAGTTCGATGCCAAGCTCGGCAAGTCGGCGGATCTGTTCGCGGCGGTCGGCCGCGGGGAGGTCGATCTGGCCGACCCGTTCGCGGGCTCGCTCGACAAGGCGGACCCGCTGTTCCTGCTGTCCTCGCTGCCCTTCGTGGCGGTGACGCCGGCGCAGTCGAAGGCCCTGCTGGACGCCGCGCGGCCGGAGTATGAGCGGGCGCTGGCCGCCCACAACCAGAAGCTTCTCTACGTCACGCCCTGGCCGCCGTCGGGCATCTGGGCGAAGAAGCCCGTGGACACGGCCGACGCGCTGAAGGGCCTGCGCATCCGCACCTACGACAAGACCGGCGAGGACGTCTTCGCGCGGCTGGGCGCCGTGCCGGCCAGCATCAGCTTCGCCGACGCGCAGGCCAAGCTGGCGAACGGCGAGATGGACGCGGCCCTGACCTCCGGCGACGGCGGGGCGGGGCGGAAGCTGTGGGACGTGCTGACGAATTTCACCGAGCTGAACTACGCCGCGCCGCTGAGCTTCGCGACAATTGGGACCGCGGCCTGGGACAAGCTGACCGACGACCAGCGCAAGGGCGTGCTGGAGGCCGCCGCCGCGACGGAGCAGCGCCAGTGGCAGGTGGTGCAGGACCGGGTTGCCAAGAATTACGAGGCGATGCGGGGCCATGGCATGACCATCACGACGGGTTTGAGCGAAAGCTTTGTGGCGGCCCTGCGTGCGGCGGCGAAGCCGGCGGTGGAGGCCTGGACCGCGCGGACCGGGGAGCGCGGGGGGCGGATTTTGGCGGAGTATGAGGGGCGGAAGTGAGGGGGGCTGCTCGGGGCCCCCTCCCTAACCCTCCCCCGCTTCGCGGGAGAGGGGACTGCCGCCGCTCTTTCCCCAAGCCCCCTCTCCCGCGTTAGCGGGGGAGGGTTGGGGAGGGGGCAACGCCCCTCACCCCGGCAAATTGCCCTTCAGCCGCTCGTTGCGGCGGCGCAGGCCCTCCATGGTGGCGAGCAGGATGACCGACACGGTGGTCAGGATCACCGCCGCGGCCGTGATGGTCGGGCTGATGTTCTCGCGGATGCCGCTGAACATCTCGCGCGGCAGGGTGCGCTGCTCCGGGCCGGCCATGAACAAGACGACCACCACCTCATCGAAGCTGGTCGCGAAGGCGAACAGCGCGCCCGACGCCAGGCCCGGCAGGATCAGCGGCAGGATCACCCGGCGGAAGGCGACGAGCGGCGAGGCGCCGAGCGAGGCCGCGGCGCGGGCCAGGTTCATGTCGAAGCTTTGCAGCGTCGCGCTGACCGTGATCACCACGAAGGGGGTCGCCAGCGCGGTGTGCGCCAGGATCAGGCCGGCGTAGCTGCCGGTCAGACCGATCGGCGCGAAGAAGAAGTACAGGCCGACTGCGGTGATGACGCCCGGCACGACGACCGGCGACAGGACCACCGCGAGCACCAGCGGCTTGAACTTGCTCTTCCACTGCGCCAGCCCGAGCGAGGCCATGGTGCCCAGCACCATCGACAGGATGGTCGAGGCGACACCGATGATCATGCTGTTCTTCAGCGACAGCATCCAGCGCGGGGAGTTCAGGAAGTCCTGGTACCAGCGCATGGAGAAGCCCGGCAGCGGGTAGGTCAGGTAGGCGCCGGAGCTGAAGGACAGCGGCATGATCGCCAGGATCGGCGCCATCAGGAAGATGAAGATCAGCGTGGACGCGACGACGGTGGTGATCCAGGCGACGCGCTGGCTGGTCGTGCGGGGGGAGTGGTTCGCGCTCAATTCTTCATCCCTCCCGTGACCTGCTGGCCGTGGACCAGCTTTCCATAGACGACGGCGAGCAGCAGCGTGGCGAGCAGCAGGACCGCGCCCAACGCCGAGGCCAGGCCCCAGTTGACGGTTTCGGTGGTGTAGAAGGCGATGAAGTAGCTGATCATCTGGTCGGCCGCACCACCGACCAGGGCCGGCGTGATGTAGTAGCCGATGGCCAGGATGAAGACGAGCAGGCTGCCCGCGCCGACGCCCGGCAGGGTCTGCGGCAGGTAGATCCGGCGGAAGGCGGTGACCGGCGAGGCGCCGAGCGAGGCGGCGGCGCGCATGTAGGCCGGGGAGATCGCCTTCATGGTGCTGTAGAGCGGCAGGATCATGAAGGGCAGCAGCACGTGGGTCATCGCCACATAGACGCCGAAGCGGTTGTAGATCAGCCGCAGCGGCTCGTCGATCACGCCCAGCCAGCGCAAGCTGTCGTTCACCACGCCCTCGCTCTGCAACAGCACGATCCAGGCGCAGGTGCGCACCAGGAGCGAGGTCCAGAAGGGCAGCAGCACGAAGATCATCAGCAGGTTCGACCGGCCGGCGGGCAGGTTCGCCAGCAGGTAGGCGACCGGAAAGCCCAGGATCAGGCAGAGCGCGGTAACGCCGAAGCTGATGGTGAAGGTGCGGGCGAAGACGTCGCGGTAGATGGCCTGCTCCGCCGGGGCGGCGACGATGGCGCCGTCCACGTTGCGCGTCAGGTCCACCGCACCCAGCAGGTAGAAGCTGGTCAGCGGGCCGCTCGCGCTCTTGATCGCCGCCCAGGTGGCGCGGTCGCCCCAGGCCGGGTTGATCGCGATGAGCGTGTCCTTGGCCGTGCCGGGCTCCGGCGCCGTCTTCAGGTTGCGCGCCGTGCTGGCGAGGATCGTGCGGAAGCCGTTGATGGTGTAGTTCAGCCGCTTCGACGCGATGGCGACGGTGCCGGCCGCGCGGGCGGCCTGGAGATCGCCGGCCAGCGCCGCAAAGGCCTTCTCGTCCGGCAGATCCTTGCCGTTCCAGTCGGACAGGGCCGCGACGGTGTGGGGCAGGGTCTTCGGCACCTCCCAGTCTTCCACCGAATGCCAGAGCATGCCGGCGATGGGGCCGAGGAAGGTGAAGAGCAGGAACAGGAGAAGCGGCAGGACCAGGGCCAGCGCCTTGAACTGGCGGGCCCGTTCCGCCCGCTTCAGGCGGCGCTTGAGCGGCACCTCGGTCGGCGCGTCGGCGCCGGCGACGAACGCGGCTGTCATGGGCGGCCTACAATAAGTAATAGAAGTGCAAAGAGTTTTTTGGAGGTGCTGGCGCTGGGCCCCCACCCTAACCCTCCCCCACCTTCGGCGGGGGAGGGGATTGCTCCTCCCCCCGTCGAAGATGGGGGGAGGTTGGGAGGGGGGCCCGGCTCAGGAACCTCAGGGACTTACTTCGCCGCCCACTTGTTGAAGCGCTCGGTCAGGCGGTCGATGTTCTCAAGCCAGAAGGGGACGCTGATCTCGACCGCGTTCTTCATGTTCTCCGGCGCGGTCGGCAGGTCCTTCAGGACGGCCGGGGCGATCTTGGCCGGGGCGTCCTTGTTGGACGTGCCGTAGGCGATGTTCTCCGACAGCTTGGCCTGGTTCTCCGGCTTGCCGACGAAGTCCAGGAACTTGTAGGCGGCGTCCTTGTTCGGGCTGCCCTTCAGGATGACCCAGCTGTCGATGGTGAACAGCGCGCCGTTCCACACCATGCCGAAGTTCTTCTTCTCGGCCTTGTTGGCGGCGTCGATGCGGCCGTTGTAGACCGAGGTCATCGCCACTTCGCCGGAGGCCAGCAGCTGCGGCGGCTGGGCGCCGGCCTTCCACCAGACGATGTCGTTCTTGATGGTGTCCAGCTTCTTGAAGGCGCGGTCGATGCCTTCCTCGGTCGCCAGCACCTTGTAGACGTCCTTCGGCGCGACGCCGTCGGCCATCAGGGCGATTTCCAGCGTGGTCTTGGCGCCCTGGCGCAGGCCGCGCTTGCCCGGGTACTTCTTGGTGTCGAAGAAGTCGGCCCAGCTCTTCGGCGCGTCCTTGATCTTGTCCTTGTCGTAGCCGAGCACGAAGTCGTACACGATCGCGCCGACGCCGCACGGGTCGACCGTCGGCGGCAGGTAGGCGGACTCGCCGCCGATCTTCGAGAAGTCGAGGTGCTCGAACAGGCCTTCCTCGCAGCCGACGGCCAGCTCCTCGCTCTCGACCTGGACGACGTCCCAGGTGGCGGCACCGCCCTGCACCTTGGCGCGCAGGACGCCGATGCCGCCGTCCCACGACTCGTCGTTCATCGGAACGCCGGCGGCCTTCTTGAACGGCTCGAAATAGACCTTCTTCTGGGCGTCCTGGTACGCACCGCCCCACGACACGACGGTCAGGTCACGCGCCTGGGCGGCCGTGGCCAGCGCAATGCCGGCGGTGAGCGTCGCGACGAATCCGAATGCCACTTTAAGCTTCGACATCGTTCCCCGTTCCTTCGTTTCTATGGTTGCGTCTTGCAGGTGATGCGTCCCGGACCGATCACGCCGGCCTGATCACACGGGATCGAGGGCCCGGCAGTCTTCGGGGCGGAAGGCGATGGTCACGGCCTGGCCGTGGCCGAGGCCCGCGTGGGCGCCCGGCGGCAGCTTGACCATGAACTCCCCGTTGCCGGCGACCTTGAGCACGGCCAGCGCGTGGTCGCCGAGATAGATGGTGTCCTGCACAGTGGCGGGCAGGCGGTTGGCGAGGTCGGTGGAAGCGCCGCCAGTCGAGGCGTCATCTGGCACGATCACGATGCGCTCCGGCCGGACGGACAGCGCGGTGGCCGCCCCCGGCCCCTCCACGTTGACCGCCTGGGCCACGACCGAGCCGCCGGAGGTCAGCGCCACGCGGCAGAAGCCCTGTTCGATATTCTCGACAGTGCCGGACAGCACGTTGTTCTCGCCGATGAAGTTGGCGACGAAGCTGTTCACGGGCTGCTCGTACAGCGCGTCGGGCTTGTCGATCTGCTGGACGATGCCGTCGTTGAACACCGCGATGCGGTCCGACATGGTCAGCGCCTCCCCCTGGTCGTGGGTGACGTAGACGACGGTGATGCCCATCTGCTCGTGCAGCTGCTTGATCTCCAGCTGCATGTGCTCGCGCAGGCGCTTGTCGAGCGCGCCCAGCGGCTCGTCCATCAGCACCAGCTGCGGGTTGAAGACCAGGGCGCGGGCAAGCGCCACGCGCTGCTGCTGGCCGCCCGACAGCTGGCCGGGGCGGCGGTGCGCCAGATTCTCCAGCTTGATCATGCGCAGCGCGTTGCGCACGCGCTCCTGAACCTCCGCCTTCGCGGTGCCGCGGACGGTCAGCGGGAAGGCGACGTTCTCCTCGATCGTCAGGTGCGGGAACAGGGCGTAGTTCTGGAACACCATGCCGATGTCGCGCTTGTGCGGCGGCATGTTCTTGATCGGCCGGTCGGCGAGGTAGATCTCGCCCTGCGTCGGCACCTCGAAGCCCGCCAGCATCATCAGCGTGGTCGTCTTGCCCGAGCCCGACGGGCCGAGCAGCGTCACGAACTCCCCCTTGCGGATGTCGAGGTCGAGGTTCTTCACCACAAGGTGTTCGCCGTCGTAGGTCTTCTGCACCCCGACGAACCGCACCAATGCCTGCGCCGTCCCGACCATGCCGCCGTCCATCATCTTCCCCCGTCCTCCGAGGCATCCGCGGTTCCGGGTTGCGTTTCCGGAACACGTCCTATGCGTTGGGACAGACGGTATACGCGTTTAATAAATTCGACAAGCCTGTTGCTCGCGTCATGATCAACTGAACAGGCTGGCGAATTTTTGTGCAGATGCGAAGGCTCTGACCACGCTTTGAACGCAAGTGTGCTCTTTCCGTAATCGGATGAGAAGCCCGACTTTGGGAGGTTGCGGTCCCCGCAGGGCCGGGGCATCCCATCAGTTGCCGATGCGGGGCGCGATTCGCGCGACGATATCGGTGAAGTTCCGCACCAAAGGCGAGCGCTCGCCGCTGCGCTGGGCCAATTGCAGCGTGGTGAAGGCGTCGGCGCTGTCCAGGGGGCGGTAGACCACCCCTTCCAGCGCCACCTGTCGTAGCTGACCGGGAAGAATCGACACGCCCAGCCCGGCGGCGATCAGGCCGATGATGGTGAAAGCCTCGCGCGCGTCCTGCGCGACATTGGGGCGGAAGCCCGCGGCGGCGCACAGCGCGAAGACCTGCTCGTGCGTGCTGGTGCCGAAATCGGCGGGGTAGAAGACGAAGGGCTCGTCGCGCAGCGCGGCCAGCGGCACCACGTCGCGCGCGGCCAGCGGGTGGTCGGCGCGCATCACCGCCAGCAGCGGTTCGCGCACCACATCATGGAATCGGTAGGCGGCGGGATCGGGGACGAATCGCGGCTCCCGGATGAAGCCCACATCGAGCCGGTGGTCGGCCAGCGCCGTCAGCTGCTGCTTGGACGGCAGCTCCACCAGGGTGAGGTGCACGTCGGCGTGGGCGCGGCGGTAGGCGTCGATGATTCGCGGCACCACGGGCAGGAAGGGAGCGGCCGCCGTGAAGCCGACGCGCAGCTCCCCCACCTCGCCGCGCGCGGCGCGCCGGGTCAGCACCGCCGCACGCTCCGCCCGCGCCAGGATCTCGCGGGCCTCATTGAGAAGGAGTTGGCCGGGCTCGGTCAGCTCGACGCGGCGCTTGGTGCGTTCGAACAGGCGGGCGCCCAACTCCGCCTCCAGCGCCTGGATCGACTGGCTGAGCGGCGGCTGGCCGATGCCCAGACGCACCGCGGCGCGGCTGAAATGCAGCTCCTCGGCGACGGCAACGAAGTGGCGGAGGTGGCGGAGATCCATGGTGTTCTCTTATATGAAAAATCGATGAATATCGCCAGACAAATGTATTTGCTCCATGAGAAGGACTGCGCCACCTTGCACGCAAGATCAACAGACACCCAAGTTTCTGGGGAGACTCAACCAATGGCCGCCAAGACCGGTATCGCTTCCGCCAAGCTCGCCTCCTTCAGCTGGGAGGATCCGCTGCTGCTCGACGAGCAGCTGACCGAGGACGAGCGGATGATCCGCGACGCCGCGCGCTCCTACTGCCAGGACAAGCTGCTGCCGCGCGTGACCGAGGCGAACCGGCACGAGATCTTCCACCGCGAGATCATGAACGAGATGGGCGAGCTGGGCTTCCTCGGCTCGACGATCGACGGCTACGGCTGCGCCGGCGTGAACTACGTCTCCTACGGGCTGGTCGCGCGCGAGGTGGAGCGGATCGACAGCGGCTACCGCTCGGCCATGTCGGTGCAGTCCTCGCTGGTCATGCACCCGATCTACGCCTACGGCAGCGAGGCCCAACGCGAGAAGTACCTGCCGAAGCTTGCCACCGGCGAGTGGGTCGGCTGCTTCGGCCTGACGGAGCCGGACGCCGGCTCCGACCCCGCGGGCATGAAGACGCGCGCGAAAAAGGTCGCGGACGGCTACATCCTGACCGGGTCGAAGATGTGGATCACCAATTCGCCCATCGCCGACGTGTTCGTGGTGTGGGCGAAGAACGACGAGGGCAAGATCAACGGCTTCGTGCTGGAAAAGGGCATGAAGGGCCTGTCCGCGCCGAAGATCGAGGGCAAGTTCTCGCTCCGCGCCTCGACCACCGGCGAGATCGTCATGGACGAGGTCTTCGTGCCGGAGGAGAACCGCCTGCCGAACATCGAGGGCATCGCCGGCCCGTTCGGCTGCCTGAACCGCGCCCGTTACGGCATCGCCTGGGGCGCCATGGGTGCGGCTGAGTTCTGCTTCCACGCCGCCCGCCAGTACCAGCTGGACCGCAAGCAGTTCGGCCGCCCGCTGGCCGCCAACCAGATCCCGCAGCTGAAGCTCGCCAACATGCAGACGGAGATCGCGCTCGGCCTGCAGGCCGCGCTGCAGGTCGGCCGCCTGCTGGACGAGGGCAAGGCCGCACCCGAGATGATCTCGCTCATCAAGCGCAACAACTGCGGCAAGGCGCTCGACATCGCCCGCGTCGCCCGCGACATGCACGGCGGCAACGGCATCGCCGACGAGTTCCACGTCATCCGCCACGTGATGAACCTGGAGGCCGTCAACACCTACGAAGGCACCCACGACATCCACGCCTTGGTGCTGGGCCGCGCGATCACCGGGATCCAGGCGTTCAGCGCCTAAGGTCACGCGAAGGAAGGGGGATTCACCACAAAGGCACAAAGAACACAAAGAATTTCACAAAGGGGCGTTCCATTCTTGGGCCGGTGCAAAGGTGCCGGAGCGTCTTTGTGAAAATCTTTGTGTCTTAGTGTCTTTGTGGTGAAAACCCCTTGCCCCATTTGTGCTTCCACAATTCCGGAAGGATGTTTGTGCCATGCCCGGCCCTCTTTCGCACGTTCGTGTCCTGGAACTGTCCCGCGTGCTCGCCGGGCCGTGGGCGGCGCAGACGCTGGCCGATCTCGGCGCCGACGTCATCAAGGTGGAGCGGCCGGGGGCCGGGGACGACACCCGCGCCTGGGGGCCGCCCTGGGCCGGGGAGCAGTCGGCCTATTTCCTGTCGACCAACCGCGGCAAGCGGTCGATCACCATCGACTTCGAACAGCCGGAAGGGCAGGCGCTGGTGCGCAAGCTCGCCGCCGAGGTCGACGTGGTCATCGAGAACTTCAAGGTCGGCGGGCTGGTCAAGTACGGGCTCGACTATGAGAGCCTGAAGGCGATCAACCCCGGGCTGGTCTACTGCTCGATCACCGGGTTCGGGCAGGACGGGCCGTATGCGAAGCGCGCCGGATACGACTTCATGATCCAGGGCATGGGCGGGCTGATGAGCATCACCGGCCAGCCGGATACGGAGGCGGGCGGCGGGCCGGTCAAGGTCGGCGTGGCCGTGACGGACGTGTTCACCGGGCTCTACGCCACGGTCGGCGTGCTGGGCGCGCTCGCCCACCGCGACCGGACGGGGGAGGGGCAGTGGGTGAACCTCGCCCTGCTGGACGTGCAGGTGGCGGTGTTGGCCAACCAGGCGATGAACTACCTGGTGGGCGGCAAGGCGCCGCAGCGGCTGGGCAACGCGCACCCGAACATCGTGCCCTACCAAGCCTTTGCGACGCTCGACGGCCACATCATCCTGGCGGTCGGGAACGACAGCCAGTTCGCCAAGTTCTGTCAGGTCGCCGGCCGGCCGGAGCTGGCGCAGGACGAGCGCTACGCCACCAACCCGGCGCGCGTCGCCCACCGCAAGGAGCTGGTGGCGATCCTGGAACTGCTGCTGGAGCAGCGCACCAGCCGCGACTGGCTGGGCGCGCTGGAGGCGGTGGGCGTCCCCTGCGGGCCGATCAACGACATCGCGCAGGTCTTCGCCGACCCCCACGTCCAGGCCCGCAACATCCACCGGGATCTGCCGCACGAGCAAGCCGGAACCGTACCGACGGTGGCGAGCCCGATCCGCTATTCCGCGACGCCGATCGAGCACAGGGTCGCCCCGCCGACGCTCGGCCAGCACACCGACGCGGTGCTGGGCGAGGCGCTGGGCCTATGCGCGGCGGACATCGCCGCCCTGCGGGATAAGGGCGTGATCTGAGGTCGCTTGCGGGTCAGTTTGCGAGCCCCCACCCCAACCCTCCCCCGCTTCGCTCTCGCGCAAGCAAAGCTTGCGCTGACGCGACAGGCGGACCTTCGGTCCGCCGAGAGCAGGGGAGGGAGTTTTTTTGTGAAGGTCCATGACCGCCATCGCCGCTCCTGCCTCCGCCGCGTCCGACAGCCGGATGGGCATCCTGATGATGCTGCTGGGCATGTCGCTGTTCACCGTCAACGACGCGCTGGGCAAGTGGCTGGTCAGCGAATATCCGGTCGGCATGCTGCTGGCGATCCGCAGCCTGTTCGGCGCGGTGCTGCTGGCCCCGATGATTTGGCGGGAGGGTGTGCGCGCCGTCTTCGCGGTGGAGCGGCTGCCGTTGCATCTTCTGCGCGTCGGCTGCGTGACGGCGGAGGTCGCCTGCTTCTACTGGGCGGTGCGCTGGCTGCCGCTCGCCAACGTCATGACGATCTACATGGCCGCCCCGCTGCTCGTCACCGCCCTGTCGGTGCCGATCCTGGGGGAGAAGGTGGGCTGGCGCCGCTGGGCCGCCGTGCTGGTGGGCTTCGCGGGCGTGGTCGTGGTGCTGAACCCGACGGGCGCCTTCGACCCGCTGCCCTCGCTGGTGGCGTTGATCGGGACGACCATCTTCGCCACGGGCATGATCACCACCCGCCTGCTGCGCGACGCCCGCAACCTGTCGCTGGTCAGCTACCAGACCTTCGGCACGGGCCTGCTGGGGGCGGCGTCGCTGCCCGTCGTGTGGGTGGCGCCGCCGGGCATGGACTTCCTGCTGCTGGGCGCCTTGGGCATCACGGCGCTGGCCGGGCACGCGGCGATGAACCGGTCGCTGCAGCTGAGCCCGGCGGCGGTCGTCGTACCGTTCCAGTACGTGTCGATCGTCTGGGCGGTGGTGCTCGACCTCGTGGTCTGGGGCACGCCGCCGACGCTGCGCATCGCGGCCGGCGCGCTGCTGATCATCGGCAGCGGCCTGTTCGTCTTCCACCGCGAGCAAACGCTGAAGCGCAACGCCGGCGGGTGAGGCCATTTAACGGTACGGTTTGATGTCGGGATCGATGCCGGCGGCGGCCGGCACGTCCGGGTCGTATTTCGGCTGGTCCTTCAGCTGGTCGCGGGTGGCGTTGACGGTCACCCGCTTGCCGTCCGGTGACAGCTCCACGTCGCGCCACGGCACGGCCACCGTGCTGCCGCCGAGCCCGGCCAGCGTGCCCCATTCCACCACCACGGCCGCCACCTTGCCGTCGGGGCGGACCAGCAGGTTCTCCAAGTCGCCGACGTCGTTGCCCTGCGGGTCCTTCACCTTCTGGCCGATCAGGTGCTCCACCTGCCGGGCCATGGCGTTCTCCGCGTAGTTCTTGCGGGCCGCACCCGGGTCGCGCTTGGTGGTGAGGGTGGGCTCCTCGTGGATCTTGTCGGTCACCGAGTTTTGCGCGGCTGCATCCGGTGCCGTCATCAGGGCGGGAACGCCGACGGCCAGCGCCGCCGCGACGGTCAGAACGATCCGCATCGCACAGTCCTCCTTCTGCCTTTGCCAACTGCCTTGGTCTTCGCCAGAAACCCGCGAAGGCGCGGCAGGGTTCCAGGCCATCTATCGGGGGAAGAAGCGCGGCTCCAGCCGGACGGGCACGGGCGGCACCGGGGTCCAGCCACGGGCGCGCAGGACGTCGTTCGACTCCACCGGCCTGCGGCCTGGGCCGAGCGACCAGGTGACGTGGTAGGTCGAGCCGTCCGGGCGCCGCGTGGTGTTGCCGATGGAGACGACTAGGGCCTGCACGCCAGCCCCGTCGTCGGCGATTCCGGTGATGGTGCCCTGGGTTTCCTTGGGGAGCGGCGCCCCCGGGCCGACCCCGAAGGCCAGCGTGACGTGGTGGGCCACGACGGTGGCGTAGGCGGGCGGGAACAGCGCCAGCAGGCGGGCGCGCTCGTCGTCGGGGAGTTTCCAGCCGGTGTAGGGCATGGTGGGGATTCTGTGAGGTGGTTGCGCTGGGCCTGAACTGGTTGCGCTGGGCCCCCCTCCCAACCTCCCCCCACTTCGCGGGGGGAGGGGCTTTGGTCGCGGAGCGGCGGCAGTTCCCTCCCCCGTCGAAGATGGGGGAGGGTTAGGGTGGGGGCCCAGTGCGACGACGTCCCCCTACCGCCGTCCCGTCCGCAGGATCTGGTCCATGACCTGGCTGGCTTCGGCGGGGCCGGAGATCAGTTCGATCATGCGGATGGCGGTGTAGCCGGTGCGGGCGTCGCCGTTGCCGTCCACCAGCACCTGGCGGGCGGTGTCGGTCAGGGAGGCGGTCGCCTTCTGCGTCACGCTCTTCAACTCGCCGCGCAGGCCGAGCGTGTCGGCGATGGTCGAGCATTTGCGGAGCGCGCGGGCCTGGTTCTCCGCCATCACCATCTTGCCGGTGTCCTCGCCGCCGCCCGTGGTCAGGGTGGCGACGGCGGTCAGGATCTCGCCGTCGGCGCCGTCCAGCACCTGGGTGCGGACCATGTCGTGCACCGATTCCCGGACCGCCTTCAGGCGCTGGTCGAACTCCTTGTTGCGGCTGTATTCCATGGCGGAGCGGGTGGCCTCCAGGCTGGCCATCAGGTCCACGGCGAGATCGGCCGCGGCCATGCGGTCGGTCGTGCTGCCGGGCGTGGCCGCGGCGCCGCGCGAGCGCTCCTCGATGCGGGCGACCACCGTGCCGCTGAGGTCGAGGAACAGCGCGGCGCGCTCGCTGGCCTTCTGCCCGAAATCCATGTCCCACAGGCCGCCCAGCAGGATCGACGGGTCGGACAGGCGCGCCGCCGCCAGGAGGATGAACAGCTTCAGCGTCTCCGGCCGGCCGCGCGCCACCGTGCGCCCGGCCGCCTGGACGCCCTCCAGATGGTCCTTGTGCAGCTTCTGCACCGGCTTCGGGGCCAGCACGGCCTTCATCTCGTCCACGGCCGGCGCGATCGCCAGGATCTGCGCGATGTCCTGGATGGTGCGCAGGCGGTCCGGGTTGACGCGCAGGCCCAGCTCGTCCACGTAGCGCCCCAGATCCAGCTGCGCCAGGATGTCGGCCACCGCCGCGGCGCTCATCGACCAGAAGGCGGCGGCCGGCTCCGCACGGGCGGCGCCGTCGCGCAGCGCGCCGGCCACGCCGCGCAGGCGGTCCTTGCCGATGGTCGATTCCACCAGCGGCCACAGGCTGTTGACCACGGCGCGGTCGATCCGGTTCAGCGGCGCCGGCTGGTTGCCGTTCGGCACCTCGAACAGATCCTCGAAGGGTTCGCAGAACAGGCGCTTGAAGGTTGGCCGCCGCTTGGGGCGCACCTCCACCAGACGCGGACGGATCAGGGAGAAGGTCTTCTGCACCTCCGGATGATCGCCGATCTGCTCCAGAAGGCCGACGACTTGGCGGAAGCGTTCCTCGTCGATGTCGAGGAGCTTGGAGCCGAGCCCGAGGATTGCCTGCGGATCCATCGTCAGGCCGCCTTTCCCTTGATCGCCTCGATCCGCATTACAAGATCCATGTCGAGTTGACCACTGCGCCAATCAACATAGGCCCGTACGGTTCGGCGATTCGCCGCCAGCACGCGATCGGCTTGCAGCGCGTGGTCGGCGCGCTCCTCGTCCTTTGGAAGCAGGGGAAGGACGCGGAACAGCTCGTGCACGGTCATGTCCTGCTCGTGCCGGCTCTTCTCCTGGGCGGCCGCCCAGGTGTTGACGATGAAGTCCCAACCGTCCAGCAGCCAGGACAGCCGCGTCGTCGACCGGCGGACGGTCGCGCGCTTGGTGTCCCACTGGCGCAGAAGCGTTTCGAACGCCGCCACGGACTGGTCGAGCTGGGTCACCACGTTGCGGACATGGTTCAGCGTGTGCTCCGCCACCTCCGCGCAGAAGCTGCCGATCGGGGCCGATTCGGACACGTTGTCGACCGACCATTCCGTCATGCTGTCGCGGAAGTGCAGCAGGTCGCGCATCAGGCGGCGCAGCCGCGCCGGCTTGGGCGAGGTGCCGATGCCGACCGGCTCCATGAAGACGGCCAGTTCGGCGACGCGGGAATACAGCTCGGTCGGTTCGATGGACAGGCTCTGCGCGGCCTTGACCATGTAGGAGCGGGTCAGCCTCTGCCCTTCCTCCGACCCCAGGCCGGCGCGCAGGATCTCCGTCGATTCCAGGCCGGCGGCCTTCAGCACCTCCACGATCAACTGGAAGTTGATGAGGAGGCGCTGTTCGTCGTCGTCGCGCAGCGCTGCCTCCGCCGCCTCCACGGCCAGCGGTCCGGCCAGCCCGCAGCGCGCCGCCTCCAGCACCGCCTTGCGTATGTCGTCCGGGGAGCAGCCCTCGCCCCTGTGAATGAGTTCCTGTAGCATGCGGTCGTGCACGGTCATCGGAAAGGCCAGCGGCAGGCCCTTCCACGGCACGACGTAGACCCCGCGCCCTTCCGACAGGTTCGGGACCAGCACCTCCAGCTGCTCCCGGTCGTCCTTACGGACCCTGGTCTGCGCCAGCACCGGCGTGGTGAAACCCACGGCCGCGCCACGCTCCTCAAAGGTCGAGGGGGCGAAATTGGTGAGTGAGCGCATGGTCCTGGACCGGCTGTCGGGGCGAGGTTGATCAGGGTCGTACCAAAACATCATCGAATCAATTTTTCGTTAAATCCAGTGGGTTTGATGCTGTCCCTTGGGGCGCCCGAACGGGAATCCGGTCCTTTGGAGGTAACGTGCCACACCCGTGGCCTGTTGCCCGTTAAGGCATCATGCAAGGACGGGAGGCGCGGTATATGGCCGTGTTGAAATGGATCGGCCTCGGCCTCTTGGGGCTCGTGGTCGTGATCGCGGCGGGGGTGGGGATCGCGCTCGCCGTGTTCGATTGGAACGACGCCCGCGGCTTCATCGCCCGGCAGGCGACCAAGGCCCTGAACCGCGAGGTCGCCATCGACGGCGACCTGAAGGTGACGCTGGGCGACCCCATCCGCATCCACGTCGAGGGCGTGCGCGTCGCCAACGCGGACTGGAGCGACGAGAAGACCATGGCGGCGCTGAAGGTGCTGGACGCCCAGCTGCGCCTGTGGCCGCTGCTGCGCGGCAACTACGAGTTTCCGGAAATCCGCCTGTCGGCGCCGAAGCTGGTGCTGGAGAAGAACCAGGACGGCGAGCCGAACTGGAACTTCGGCGGCCCCGACCCGCGCAAGGAGGTGGCCAAGGAGACGGTGAAGCCCGAGGATCGCGGCGATATCCCCATCATCGAGGCGCTGGTGGTCGAGGAGGGCCGCCTCCGCTACCGCGACCCGAACAGCAAGATCGACATCGACAGCGGCATCAACACCGCCACCGGCGGCAACGGCGAGGCGGAGGTCCACCTGGACGGCAACGGCAACTTCGCCGGCATGCCCTTCACGCTGCTGGTCGAGGGCGGATCGCTGCAATACCTGCGCGACAACCCCAAGCCCTACCCGATCAAGGTCGAGACCGCGGTCGGCAAGACCAAGGGGAAGATCGAAGGCTCCATCGCCGAACCGGTGAAGCTGGAGGGCGTGGATCTGTCGGTGGCGCTGAGCGGCGACGACCTGTCCGACGTCTTCCCCATCCTGGGCATCCCGACGCCGAAGACCCGCCCATACAGCCTGACCGGCCATCTGGGCAAGGACGGCACCGTCTGGCGCTTCGACGGCATGAAGGGCAAGGTGGGGGAAAGCGACCTGTCCGGCACCGTGGCCGTGGACACCGGGGGCGAGCGGCCGAAGGTCACCGGCGACCTGACATCGAAGAAGCTGGCCGCCATCGACATGGCGGGCTTCATCGGCGCCTCCCCCGAAGGCAAGGGCGACTACCCGACCAAGAAGGCGGACCGCATCATCCCCGCCACCAAGGTGCCGGTGGAGAAGCTGCGCAACGCCGATATGGACGTCAAATTCCGCGGCGAGCATGTGGAGGCGCCCTTCTCCCCGCTGGACGACCTGACCGCGCGCATCGTGCTGGAGAACGGCAAGCTGACCGTCGATCCGCTGTCGCTGGGCATGGGCGGCGGCAAGATCGCCGGGACGACCGTGCTGGACGGCAGCCAGAAGGTGCCGGCGCTGCGCTCCAACCTGGAGGTGCGGCAGGTCAAGCTGGCCCAGCTGTTCCGCGAGACGCGCTTCGCGCAGGAGATGGGCGGCACGGCGAGCGGGCGCATCCAGCTGGCCGGGCGCGGCGCCACGGTGGCCGACATCCTGGGATCGTCGGACGGCAAGCTCGGCGTTGCGGTGGACGGCGGGAAGATCACCAGCTATGCCATCAAGGGGCTGAAGACCAACATCCTGGAAACGCTGGGGGTCGTGCTGTCGGGCGACAAGCCGCTGCCGTTCAACTGCCTGGTCGCCAACCTGTCGGTGGACAAGGGCGTGGTGAAGAGCGAGGCGCTGGTGCTGGACACGCCGGAAACGCTGGTCACCGCCGACGGCACGATCAACCTGCGCAACGAGGCGCTGAACCTGAACGTGCTGGGCCGGGCCAAGAAGCCGCAGGTCTTCGCCACCCACGTGCCCGTCCAAGTCCGCGGCACGCTGGGTGATCCCGACATCGGCGTGGACGCGACGGAGTCCACGGCCCGCGGCGCCGCCGCGGTGGCGCTGGGCGTGCTGCTGACCCCGCTCGCCAGCGTGCTGCCCTTCCTCGATCCCGGCAGCGACGAGAATCCGCACTGCGGCCAGCTGATCCAGGACGCGCGGTCGCCGTCGAAGACGAACAACAGCTCCGGCTCGGCCGGGGCGCCGACGCCGCGCGGCGGCGAGTCCGGCAAGTCCCGATAACACGATCCCCCGACAACGTTCATCATCGAAAGGCCGCATGACCCTCGACCAAGCCTACGCCTTCGGCATCATCGGCGCGGTGATCGCGCTGCTGATCTGGGACAGACTGCGTTACGACCTCGTCGCCATGCTGGCTTTGCTGGTGGCCGTGGGCGTCGGCATCGTGAAACCGGACGAGGCCTTCCGCGGCTTCTCCGACGACATCGTGATCATCGTCGCCTCGGCCCTGGTGGTCAGCGCGGCGGTCGGCCGGTCCGGCATCGTGGAGGAGGCGATGCGGCCGCTGAGCGGGCGCATGAAGACCGTGCCGGCGCAGATCATCGTGCTGACCGGCGCCGTCACGCTGCTGTCGGCGGTGGTCAAGAACATCGGGGCGCTGGCCATCTTCATGCCCATCGCCCTGCAGGTGGCGCGGCGCAACAACACGTCGGTGTCCAGCCTGCTGATGCCGATGGCCTTCGGATCGCTGCTCGGCGGGCTGATGACGCTGGTCGGCACCTCGCCCAACATCATCGTCAGCCGCCTGCGGACCGAGATGGTGGGCGAGCCCTTCTCCATGTTCGACTTCACGCCCGTGGGGCTGGTCATCGCCGTGGCGGGGGTGGCCTTCCTGACGGTCGGCCACCGGCTGCTGCCGAAGGGGCGGAAGGCGGCGTCGGGTGCCGCCGGCTTCTCCATCGACGACTACACGGCGGAGGTGCGGCTGCCGGAGACCTCGCCCTTCGTCAACAAGACGGTCGCCGACCTGGAGGCCTTCGGCGAGGGCGACGTGACCGTCGCGGCCGTCATCCGGGAGCGGCACCGGCGCTACGTCCCCTCCGGCCACTGGGTGCTGTTCGCCGGCGACGTGCTGGTGCTGGAGGCCGACACCCAGGCGCTGGCCGACATCGTCAAGTACGCCGGCCTGGAGCTGATGCACGAAAAGGCGCTGGAGGGGGTGGAGAGCGACGAGGACCTCGCGGTGATCGAGGCGGTGGTGGAGCCGCGCTCCGCCCTCGTCGGCACGACGGTGGAGGACGTGAGCCTGCGCGAGCGTTATGGCGTCAACCTGCTGGCGCTGAGCCGCCGCGGCCGGCCGATCCGCCAGCGGCTGCGCCGGGTGCGCTTCCAGCTGGGCGACCTCCTGGTGCTCCAGGCGCGGGCGAGCGGCCTGTCGGAGACGCTGTCCGCGCTCGGCTGCCTGCCGCTGGCGGAGCGGGACCTCGCCATCGGCCGCGTGCGCAAGCGCTGGCTGGCGCTGACGGTGATGGTGGTCACCATCGCGCTGGTCGCCACAAGCACGGTGCCGGTGGTGCTGGCCTTCTTCGGCGCGGCCGTCGCCATGACGGCGCTGCGCGTCGTGACGCTGAAGGAGGCGTACGACGCCATCGAGTGGCCGATCCTGGTGCTGCTCGCGGCACTCATCCCGGTCAGCGAGGCGCTGCGCACCACCGGCGGGACGGAGCTGATCGCCGGTTGGCTGTCGATGGCGGCGCAGGGCCTGCCGCCCATCGGCGCGCTGGCCCTGATGCTGGTCGCCGCCATGGCGGTGACGCCCTTCCTGAACAACGCGGCGACGGTGCTGGTGATGGCGCCCATCGGCGCCAGCCTGGCCAACCATTTGGGGCTGCGGCCGGACGCCTTCCTGATGGCGGTGGCGGTCGGGGCGGGCTGCGACTTCCTCACCCCGATCGGCCACCAGTGCAACACGCTGGTCATGGGACCGGGCGGCTACCGCTTCGGCGACTACTGGCGGCTGGGGCTGCCGCTGTCGATCATCGTGGTGGTGCTGGGCACGGCGGCCATCGCGCTGTTCTGGCCGCTGCGGGCGGGGTGAGTGTTGGAGGTGGAGTGGGAAGTGGTTGCGTTGGGCCCCCACCCAACCCTCCCCCACTTCGCGGGGGAGGGCTCTGTTCCCTCCCTCGCCGAAGGTGGGGGAGGGTTAGGGTGGGGGCCCAGTGCGACCACTCAGTCGCTCCAGCCGTCCCCCCGCCGTCCCAGGCGGCTGGCGGACATCAGGTCGGTGCGGCTGACGCCGATGTCGCGCAGGAGGCGGTCGTCGAAGCGGTGCGGGTCGGCGGGGCGGGGGCGGCGGCGGGGCGTGACGGCGCGGCAGACGGCAAGCACCCCCAGGGCGAGGGAGCGCGGCAGGGCGGCGCCAGGGATTCGCAGGGTGGTTCGCATGGTCGTTTCCTCCGGATTTTTTGGGCAGCGGGGCTGGTTGGTGCAGGGATAGACCTCCGCGCCCATTGCCGAAGTGAGCCGCTTCACAAGTCGGGGGAGCTTTCCGGCTTTCGGCCGGCCGGCCGGGGCGCTACACAGGGCGCCATGCCGGCCATCATCCCTATCGACGATCCCCTGGACCCTCGCATCGCCCCCTACCGCGACGTGCGCGAGCGCGACCTCGTCGGGCGGGAAGGGCTGTTCATCGCGGAAGGCGCGGTGGTACTGCGCAGCCTGCTGACCGCCTCCCGGCACGAGGCGCTGTCGCTGCTGATCGCGGAGAAGCGGGTCGCGGCGCTGATGCCGATGCTGGAGGCGTTGCCGGAGGGCGTGCCCGTCTACACGGCCGGGCAGGCGGTGCTGGACGCCGTCGCGGGTTTCCCGCTGCACCGGGGCATCCTGGCGCTCGGCCGGCGCGCGGCGGAGCCGGAGCCGGACGCGCTGTTAAGCGGGCTGGGGCGGCGGGCGGTGGTGCTGGCGCTGTGCGGCATCGGCAACCACGACAACGTCGGCGGCATCTTCCGCAACGCCGCGGCCTTCGGGGTGGACGCGGTGCTGCTCGATTCCGGCTGCTGCGACCCGCTCTACCGCAAGGCGATCCGGGTGTCGGTCGGGGCGACGCTGATGGTGCCCTTCGTCCGGCTGGCCGCCGGAACGGATCTGGTGGGGCTGCTGGAGCGGCACGGCTTCGCCACCATCTCCCTGAGCCCGGCGGGATCGGTCGCGCTGGCGGGCTTGAGGCGGCCAGAGCGGGCGGCCCTGCTGCTGGGGTCCGAAGGGCCGGGGCTGCCGGCTTCGGTGCTGGCGCGGACGCGCACGGTGCGCATCCCCATGGCGGGCAGCTTCGACTCCCTCAACGTCGCGACGACGAGCGGCATCGTGCTGCACCACCTGTCCTTCGTGGCGCCGCCGGAGAGTGTTTCAGAGTAGGCGCGTGGTCCGGGGGCCTGATCGGAGAGCCCGGCGATGTTCAGAGGAACGTTCTATCCATCGGATTGGAATGATGTCTTGGATAGGTCGCGAAAAGAAGCGATCCGCCAAGAAACCATCCGAGGAGTTGAAGAGATGAGCTACCGCCTGGGCGCCAACCACCAGGCGCTGCCGGTGAACCGCCCGCACGCCGCTGATGTCCGCAACCACCAGCGTGATGGGGCGATGCGCTTCGACGGCAATGGCGGCGGCCGCCCGAACTACGAGCCGAACAGCGTCAACGGCCCGGCGCAGAGCCCGGCCGCCGCGGAGCCGCCGCTGCGCATTTCCGGCGACGCCGCCCGCTACGACCACCGGGAAGGCAACGACGACTATGCGCAGGCCGGCGCGCTCTTCCGCCTGATCGGTGCGGAGGCGCAGGACCGGCTGATGGACAACATCGCGGGCTCGCTGGGCCAAGCCCCGGACGCCATCCAGCAGCGTCAGCTGAAGCACTTCTACGCCGCCGATCCGGCCTATGGCGCCGGCGTCGCCAAGCGGCTGGACCGCGTCACGGTCGCCGCGGAGTAGGTAATATTGGGGAGAGTGGTCGCGTTGGGCCCCCACCCTAGCCCTCCCCCACTTCGCGGGGGAGGGGATATCTCCTCCCCCCGTCGAAGATGGGGGGAGGCCGGGAGGGGGGCCCGGCGCTTGCGCTTCTCACCCCCGCCGGATCTGCTCCAGCACTTGCCGCAGCTCGCCGGGGTGCAGGGGCTTGTGCAGGAAGGAGCAGCCGCGGCGCTGGCCTTCCAGGAGGGCGCTCTGGGCGGTTTCGCCGCTCAGGACGACGGCGGGGATGTCGCGGTTGTAGAGGCGGCGGACGCGGTCGATCACGTCGAAGCCGGACACGGTACCGGGCAGGCGCAGGTCGGTCAGGATCACCGCGGGCGGCTCCGGCAGGGCGTCCAGCACGGCAAAGACCTCCCGCATGTCGCCGGCCGCGGCGACCGTGCAGCCCCAGCTTTCCAGGATCATCTGGAGGCCGGTCAGCACCATCGCTTCGTCGTCCACGGCCAGCACGGTCATGCCGGCGAGCGGCAGTCCGCCGGACGCGGACGGCGTGGAGTCCGGCGGCGCGGCGGTGTCCGGGACCGGATCGGCGGCCAGGGGGGCCGCGGCGTCGATGGTGACGGAGAAGACCGTGCCGCGCCCGACGCGGGAGCGCACGTCCACCGTGGTGCCCAGCAGGTCCGACAGGCGCCGCACGATGGCGAGGCCAAGGCCGAGGCCGCGCGTCGGGTCGCGGTTCGGGTTCTGGAGCTGGTGGAACTCGTCGAAGATGGCGGTCAGCTGCTCGTCCGGGACGCCGAAGCCGGTGTCCCACACCTCGATCCGCCATTGGTCGCCGCGCCGCCGCATGGCCAGCAGCAGGCCGCCGCGCTGGGTGTAGCGGATGGCGTTGGACAGCAGGTTGCGCATGATGCGCCCGAACAGCACCGGGTCGGTCACCGCGCTGCCGGGGCAGAGCCGGGCGCGCAGGCGCAGGCCCTTCTCCTGGCCCTGCGGCCGGAACTCCTCCACCAGCTGGCCGAGCAGCTCGTCGAGCGCCACGGTCTGCAGGTCGGGCTGCACCGTCCCGGCGTCGAGCGTGGAGATGTCGAGCAGCGCGTTCAGCAGCCGCTCCCCCGCCGTCATGGCGTTGCCCAGCATGTCGGCCGTTTGGCGCGCCTTCTCGTCGGTGATCTGCGAGCAGAGCGCGTCGAGGAACAGGCGCATGGCCTGGAAGGGCTGGCGCAGGTCGTGGCTGGCCGAGGCCAGGAAGCGAGAGCGCGCGGCGGTCGTCCGCGCGATCTCCGCGCGCATGGCCTTTTCCATGCGGGAGGTGGCGCGGTGATCCGGCATCGGCTGCGCGGCGATGGCCGACGCGCCGACCGTGCGCCCGCCCTCGGTCAGCGGGACGGCGCGGAACAGGACCGGCTCCGCCCCGCTGGTGTGCGGCACCAGCGCGAAGGGCACGCCGTCGGCCGGGATTTGGCTGGCCGGAATCGCCGCCGCGGCGTACAGCGGCTTCACCGCGGCGGCCACCGCGGGCCAGCCGGCGCCGAGCCAGGCTGCGGCCGGCAGGGCGTCGCCCGCTGTCTTGCCCAACTCCTTGCCCAGCAGGGCGGCCAATTCGTCATTGGGGAAGAGCAGGGGGTTGTCCGGCGCGCCGGACAGCACGAAGGCCGGCACCGCGCAGGCGCGGCAGATCCGGCGCGCGTTGGCGACGCACTCGGTCCCGTCCTGCGGCCCGCTGTTGGCCGTGCTGTCCTGATGGCGAATCGTCACGAAATTCCCCTAACCGCCCTGGTGTCATATCGCGCACCTTAGCCTTTGGTGCGTACACGATGGAATCGCCCGAAAGCTCTAGATGTTCCTATGCAGAAGGAACGGGGTGCAACATCCGCTGGAGGTGGTCCTCCACCATGTATTTGCGCCGCAGAAGGGCCATCAAGCGGATCTTCAGCACCTCCATCGGCTGCGACTTGCCGATGAAGTCGTCCGCACCCGCCGTCAGGCTGGCCGTCAGGCGGTCCTCGCCCTCCTGGCTGGTCAGGATGACGATCTGGAAGAACAGGCCGCGGCGGCGGCGGAAGCGGTCGAACCGCTCGCACAGCTGGGTGCCGCTGGTGCCGGGCATGACGAGGTCGAGGATCACGCAGTCGAGCCCGCCGTCCTCCAGCGCGGCCACCGCCTCGTCGGCGTTGCGGGCGGCGACGACGTGGCAGCCGTCCTCCTCCAGCTCGGCGCGCAGGAACTCGCGGTAGGTGGCGCTGTCGTCCACGATCAGGATGCGCGCCCGCTTCAGGATGTCGGACACGGTCGGCGGGGCGTTGCGCCGCTCCAGCACGGCGATGGCGTCGCGCACGACGGCGCGGCTGTCCGCCGGGTCGGCCCACTGGGCGTCGTTGGGCAGCGGGATCGCCGCCGCGCGCTCCGCCGAGCCCAGCAGGATGGCCGGGGCGGGGGAGAAGCGCCGCAGCTCCGCCAGGACCTGGGGGGCGGAGCTGTCGCCTTCGACCATCAGCAGGTCGGCGGGCTGCCGGTACAGCTCCACCACCGCCGGTTCCAGCGCGTCCACGCAGGCGGCCTCTATGCCCTGTTCCTCCAGCAGAAGCTTCAGCAGCAGCCCCTGCGTCTGCGAGGCCACCACGATCAAAGCGCGGGAGCCGGTCATGAAGCCTCCTTAACCATCGAAACAAGGTCCAGCAGCCGCGCCGCCACCCGGTCCACGGGCAGTTCCTCCGAAACGCCGCCCAGCCGCACCGCCGTGCCCGGCATGCTGTGGATCACCGCGGTCGAGGCGTGCTCGGCGATGGTGTGGGCGCCGGCCCGGTGCATGTCCACAAGGCCGCGGGCGCCGTCCTCGCCCATGCCGGTCAGCAGCACGCCGATGCCCGCGGCGCCGAAGGCCGCGGCCATGGAGGTGAACAGCACGTCGCCCGACGGGCGCTGGCCGCACACCATGTCGCCGTCGACCAGCCGCATGGCGCCGGGATCGGCGGCCAGATGGGTGTCGCCGGGCGCCACGTAGACGTGGCCGGGCCGGGCCGGCGCGTTGTGCTGGGCCAGCACGACCGGAAGCGGGCAGACCGACCCCAGCCAGGAGGCGAAGCCGGCCACGAAGGGCGCGCCGATGTGCTGCACCACGAAGACCGGCAGCGGGAAGGTCGTCGGCAGGCCCTTCAGCACCTTGACCAGCGCCGCCGGCCCGCCGGTGGAGGCGACGAGCCCCAGCGCCCGGTAGCCCCCACGGCCGCCGGCCGGTGTCCGCGCCGGTGGCGGCGCGGCGGGCCTGGGTGGCGGAGGAGCGGCGGCGGCCGGGGTGGCGGCGTCCTCGCGCGGGCGGCCGCGCTGGCGGATGACCTTCACCTGGCTCATGATCGTCAGCTGGGTGCAGAGGTGGCGCGCCACGGTCTGGTAGTCCGCCCGCGCCATGCTGCCCGGCTTCTCCACCACCGCCAGCGCGCCGGCCTGGAGCGCGCGCATGGGGATGTCCAGGTCGTGCACGTCCGACGCCACGACGACGATCGGCACCGGGTGCTCCCGCATCAGGCGGGTGGTCACGGCGAAGCCGTCGATGCCCGGCAGGCGGATGTCCAGCGACACCACGTCGGGCTTCACGCTCTCGACCATGCGCAGCGCCTGCTCGCCGGAGGAGGCGATGCCCGCCACCTCCAGCCGCGGATCGGCGCCGATGACGTGGGCGAGCAGCTGCTGGACGACGGGCGAATCCTCGACCACCAGCACGCGGATTTTCCGGTTCCCGGTCATGATCCAAGTCCGGTCATAGCAGGCGCCGGATGCCCGCCAGAAGCTCGTTCTGGTCGAAGCGGGTCTTCACGATGTAGGCGTCGGCCCCGAGGTCGAGCCCGCGCTCCCGGTCCTCGTCGCTGGCGCGCGAGGTGACGAGGATCACCGGCAGGTCGGCGGTGAGCGGGTTGCCCTTCACCGCCCGCAGCAGCGCGAAGCCGTCCATCCTCGGCATTTCCACGTCGCTGATGATCAGGTCCACGTCCTCCAGCTCGGAAAGGGTCTCCAACGCCTCGCGGCCGTCCACGCACAGCGTGACCCGGTAACCATGGGCTTCCAGGATGCTCTTTTCCAGCGTCCGTGTCGTAATGGAATCGTCCACCACCAGGATGTGGTGGCGCCGCCGGGGCGCGTCCTCCGCGCGGGCCAGCGGCGGCAGGGCGGCGCCGGCCTGCGGGGCCAGCCCGGCGGGGTTCAGCACCAGCGCGGGGGAGCCGTCGTCCAGCAGCACGGTGCCCAGGAAGCGCGCCGCGTCGATGCCCACCTCCTCCGCCGCGGTGACGACCGCGTCGCGGGTGGTCAGCAGCTCGTCCACCAGGAGCGCCAGCCGCCGCCCGCCGGCGCGCACGACGGCGAGCGCCAGCACCGCGCCGGTCCCCGCCGCCGGCATGGGCGGGGCGTCGTAGCCGAGCAGCCCGGCCAGCGAGGCCACGGGGACGTCCTCCTCCTCCAGCCGGACGGTCGGGGTGGTCAGGTCGGTCAGCAGCTGGTCGGCGGGCAGGCGCATCACCCGGGCGACGTCGCCGCCCGGCAGGGCCAGGATGTCGTCCTCCACCGCGACGAAGACGAGGCGTTGGCTGAGCAGGCTGAGCGGCACCGCCACCGTGGCGACGGTGCCGCCGCCCGGCCGGTCCGTCAGCGTCACCGTGCCCTGGAGCCGCGTCGCCTCCTGCCGGACGATCGCCAGCCCCATGCCGCGGCCGGCAAGCTCCGTCGTGCGGTCGGCGGTGGAGAAGCCGGGTTCGAAGATCAGGCCCAGCAGCTGGTCGGGGGCGGCCGCCGCGGCCTCCTCCTCGGTCAGCAGCCCGCGGTCCACGGCGCGGCGCGCGACGGCCGCGGCGTTCAGCCCGCGCCCGTCGTCCTCCACCCGCAGGACCAGCCGGCTGCCGGTCACCGACGCCTCGAAGACCACGGTGGCCGCGGCCGGCTTGCCGGCGGCCACGCGCTCCCGCGGGGTTTCCACGCCGTGCGTCACGGCGTTGCGGGCGAGGTGCAGGACGGGGTCCTTCAGCCGTTGCAGGACGACGCGGTCGGCCTGGGTTTCCAGCCCGCGGATGTCGACCTCGACCTCCTTGCCCTGGGCGCGGCTCATCTCCCGGATCATGCGGCCGAGGCCGCTGAACTGCGATTCCGCCGGCAGCATGCGGAGCTGCTTCACCTCCTCCTGCAACCCGCCGCTCCAGCGGCGCAGCGACCAGAGGTGCCGGTCGTGCGACCGGTGCGCGGCGTCCAGCGCGGCGCCCAGCGCGCGGAAGCGCCGTTCGAAGGACAAGAGGCGCGCCGCCCCGTCGTCCGCCCGCCCGCGGGCGCCGCGGCTGTCCAGGGAGCGGCCGACCTGCGGGCGGATGGCGTTCCAGCTCCGCTCCAGCGCGCGCCACTCGCCGCGCAACTCGTGCAGCTGCTCGACCAGGGCGGACTGGTTCTCGATCTCCGGCAGCAGGCCGGCGGCGGTGTTGAACAGCCGCTCCAACCCGGCGCTGCGGATGCGCACCAGCGACGGCGCGGCACCGCGCAGGACGGAGACGGTGCCAGGGGCGGGGTTTTCCGGCGCGGCGGTGACGGGGCGGGGCGGCGGGGCGGCGGGGGCGTCCGCCTGCGGGCGGCGCTGCACCGGCTCCGGCCCGCCGGCCTCGCCGCCGAGCCGCGCCAGGTCGGCCAGCACGCCGGCCGTCTCCACCGCATTGCCGCCGCGGGTCGCCCAGGCGACCACGTCCTCGATGGCGTCGAGCGCGTGGCGCACGACCGCCCGCGCCGCGGCGTCGAGCGGCACGCTGCCGCGCTGCACGGCGAGGAACACGGCCTCCAGCCAATGGGACAGCCGTTCCACCTCCGGCAGGTCGACGGCGCGGGCGGCCCCCTTCAGGCTGTGGGCGCGGCGGTGGATTTCGGCGAGGTCGGGGACATAGGCCGGGTCCTGCTCCGCCGCATGCAGCGCCTCGCGGATCGCCGCGAGGTGATCCTTGTGCTCCAGCTCGAAGGCGGCGAGCAGCCGTTCGCGGATGTCGGTCATGGCATGCACGCCTCTAGCCCTTCTCCCCTGTGTGGGAGAAGGGTTGGGATGAGGGGGCGGCCGAAGGCCGGAAAGGTGTTTCCGTGCCGACGTTTACCCCTCACCCCAACCCCTCTCCCACAAGGGGAGAGGGGCTTCGAAGGGAATGCGAAATTCATCATCACACGCGGTAGTTCCGCACGGCCTCGACGAGGCCCTGGCCGAGGTCGTTGAGGTTGGCGGCGGCGCCCTCCAACTGGCGGGTGCCGGCGGCGGTCTGGCTGCTGGCCTCGCGGATGTTCTGGAGCGCCTGGATCACCTGCTCCAGGCCGATCTGCTGCTGGTTGGTGCCGGCGACGATCTGCTGGAAGGCGAGCACGCTCTCCTGGACACTCTCGGCGAGGTCGCGGATGGTCGCCTGGGTGGCGTCGGTCTGCCGCTTGCCCGCACCCACGCGCTTGACCGCCTCCTCGGTCAGCATGACCGAGGCGTTGATGCCGTGCTGGATCTCGCTGAGGTTGGAGCGGACCTGCGCGGTGGCTTCCTTGGCCTGATCGGCCAGGCTCTTGATCTCGCTGGCCACCACCGCGAAGGTGCGGCCGTGCTCGCCGGCCGCCGCGGCCTCGATGGCGGCGTTGAGCGCCAGCAGGTGCGAGCGCTCGGCGATGTCGTTGACGGTCAGGATGATCTCGCCGATGGCCTGCGTGCGCTCCGACAGCACGACGATGTTCTCGGCCACCGCCTCGGCCTGCTCGCGGATCGCGTCCATGGCCTGGTTGGTGTCCTCCACCGCCTTCAGCCCGGTCTCGCTGGTCGCCGCCGCCGACTGTGCGTTCTCCGCGACGTCCTGGGCGCGGCGGTTGATCTGCGCGCCGGATTCGGTGATCTCGCTCAAAGTCGCCGTGGTCTCCTCCACCGCGGCCAGCTGCTGCGCCACGCTGGCCGCCTGCTGCTGGGTGGAGGCGCGGATCTGCGCCGTCGCCGCGTGCACGCTTTCGGCCGTCGCGCGGGTCGTCGCAGCCATGCTGCGCAAACTGGAGGTCATCTGGTTGAGGTGCTGGCCCAGCTCGGCCAGCTCGTCGTCGCCGTCCACGGTGATCTCCCGCGTCAGGTCGCCGTCGCCGACGCGCGAGACGTAGCCGATCGCCGTGCCGAGCCGCCGCGTGATCGAGCTGCCCATCAGGTAGGCGATCGCGATGGCGGAGCCGACCACGACCAGCACCGCGATGATGGAGGCTTGCTGCGCCTCGTCGTAGATGGCGCGGATGTCGTTCCGGCCGGTTTCCGACAGGCGTCGGATGTGGTCGTGCAGCCGGCCGAGCCGGTCGTTGAGCGTCTGGCGCATCTCGTCCAGCCGGACGCGGCGCTGCACGAACTCCTCGCCGTTGCCCTGGTCGGTGCGCTGCATCATCCCCACGGCCTCGCCCAGGATCGACCGGACGATCCGGTCGAAGGCGTCGACCTCGCCGCTGAGGTCGCCCCAGACGCGGCGCCGGTCCTCCGTGACGCCGCGGCCGGCCAGCTCCGCGGTCAGCGCCTTCAGCTTGCCGGACTCCTCCAGCATGCGGGCGGCGCCCGCCTCGTAGCGCTGGCGCAGCGGCCCGATCTCCAGCGGGCGGCCTTCCAGCTTGGCCATCGCCGCCATGTTGGTCACGGTCTCGCGGATGCTGCGCAGGTTGCTCTGCATCACCTCGATCTCGCGCACGGATTCGGAGACCTGGATGTCGTAGGTGGAGATCGCCGTCATCACGCGCAGCGCGTCGGAAAAGCGCGTCAGCTGGAACACCGCGAGCGCGGTGGTCAGCAGGCAGAGGATCCCGAAGCTGACGATGAGCTTGTGCTTGACCTTGAGTTTCATTCGTCCTTCGTGCTCCTCAGCTGGTCGAGGATCGCCGCCACATCGACCACCGCGATCCGGCCGTCCGTGACGGCGGTGACGAAACGCCCGGCCTCGGGCGGGGCCTTCGCGCGCAGCGCGGCGAGATCGAGGTCGACGATGGTTTCCACCGTGCGCAGGCGCAGCGCCACCGGGCGCGCGCCGCCGCGCAGGACCACGGCGAAGCCGCCGCCGGCCGGGACGGCGGTGCGCCCGCACAGCCGGTCCACGTCGTAGAGGCGCATGACCCGCCCGTCGATGGCGATCAGCCCCAGCAGGTCCGGCGGCGCGCCGGGCACCCGCGCCACGCGCGGCAGCGGCACCACGCGGGCCAGCCGCGCCAGCTCCAGCCCGTACAGCCCGTCGGCCCCGCGCCCGACCAGCAGGGGCAGGGTCGGCGATTCGTCCTGCGCGCCGTCGCCGCCCGCCGCCAGCTCGTCCGCGCGGCGGCGCAGCAGCGCGTCGGCCCAGGCGCTGCCGAAGGCCCCGGCCTCCTCCGCCTCGCGCCGGGTGCGGGCAAGGCGGTCGCGGACGGCGGCCCAGTCGATGTCGCCGTCCGCGTCGCGGTCGGTTCCTGTCGGGAAGTCCATCACGCCTCCTCCCCGGAGAACCAGAGGTCGATCATGCTGCGCAGCTCCGCCACGGTCAGCCCGCCGCCCTCGGCGACGAGGTCGGTGCCGTCGCGTTCGGCGACCGCGGCGCGCGCGTTGCGGAAGTGCCGCTGCGCCGGCCCCAGCTTGCCGCGCCGCCAGTAGGCCAGCGCGAGGTGGTAGTCGGCGAGCGCGAAGCCGGAGTCCAGGTACAGCGCCTTCTTGAAGGCGACGACGGGGTCGCCGACCCCCAGCTCCTCCTCCAGCAGGCCCAGCCGGAAATGCACCGCGGGGTCGAGCCGGTTGCGCTCCGCCAGGGCCAGGCAGGCCTCCAGCGCCGCCGCGCGGTCCCCTTCCGACATGAGGTCGGTGGGACGCGGCTCCGGCGACCGCGGAGGGGGTGGGGCAGGGACCGGCGCGGGCAGAGGGTCCGCGGGCGTCGCACGGCGCGCGGCGGGCGGCTTCGCGGCCCGGGCAGCGGGGCGGGGCGCCGGCTCGGCGGCGGGCGGTTCCGGCGCCGCCGCCGGGGTGGGCAGCGCGGGCGCCGGAGCGCAGCCGGGCAGGGGCTTGCGGTAGAGCGTGGCGCCCGGAACCGGCACGGGGGTGAACAGGGCGTTCACCTGCGGCCCGGTCTCCGCATGGCCGACCACCAGCCAGCCGTTCGGGGCGAGCGCCGCGTGCAGCCCTTCCAGCAGGCGGCCGCGCGTGGCCTCGTCGAAATAGATCATGACGTTGCGGCACAGCACGACGTCCAGCGCGCCGAGCCCGCGCGGGTAGTTGGGCAGCGCCCCTTCGACCAGGTTGAAGACGGAGAAGGTCGTCCATTCCCGGAACTTCGGCTTCACCGCCAGCTGGTCGCCGCGGCGGTCGAAGCACTCCTCCAGCACGGCCGGGGCCAGACCGCGCACCGCCCAGTTGCCGTAGACGCCGCGCCGGGCCGCATCGATGAAGGTGGCGTTGATGTCGGTGCCGATGATGGTGACCTGCCAGTCGCGCAGCTGTTCCGCGAAATGGCGCTTCAGCAGGATTTCCAGCGTGTAGGCTTCCGGCCCGATGGAGCAGCCCGCGCTCCAGATCCGCAGGATGCGGCTGTCGCGGTTGCGGCGCAGGCATTCGGGGATGGCCACGGCGCACAGCGCCTCGAACTGCTCGGCGTAGCGGAAGAAGAAGGTCTCGCCGACGGTCAGCTCGTTGATCAGCGCCTGGTATTCCGGACCGGCCGGCCCCTCGCTGTTCAGGATCGCCAGATAGCCGGCAAGCCCCGTCACCGACCGCTCGGCCAGCCGGCGGCTGACGCGCTCCGCCAGCGCCTGGTCCTTGTCGGCGTAGTAGGCGAGCCCGGTGGTCTCGATCACGGCCGTCTTCAGGCGGGGGAAGACGGGATCGCGCAGGACAGCGTCGACGCGGTTCATGGTGCCGGCTCCGCGGCGTCTTCGGAGTCGGTGGCTTGCCACCGCGCCGCGCGCTCGTCCGCCAGGGCCTGGAAGGCGGCGAGCAGCCGGCCCTCCGTCTCCGTCAGCAGGCGTTCGGGGTCGAGCAGCGTGGCGTTGCCGGCGCCGAACGGGAAGGCCCCCACGGCGCAGCCGTTGAAGGACAGCGCGGCGTCGGCCTCCAGCAGCGCGGAGGCCGGCACCGGCACGATGTCGAAGACGCGGTCCACCAGCAGGGCGAGCGGCCGCCCCTCCCGCTCGATCAGCAGCAGCGGTGCGTAGAGCGCGGCCGGGGCCGGCTCAAAGCCCAGCAGGATGTCGAATCGCAGGACCGGGACGGTCCGGTCCCGGTGGCGGAACAGGCCCGCGACCACCGGCGGGGCGGCCGGCGGGCTGTCCAGCCGCGGCAGGGGCAGGACACGGCGCACGGCGTCCGCCGGCAGGGCGAGGACCCTGCCGGAAACGGAAAAGACCACGGTCCGTGTCGCCGATGCCGTTGCAACCATGGGCGGATGCTGTTCCTGCCGATCGGGGGGAGTCGAAACCGGCGCAGAACATGACGCATCGCACCTGTGTTGGAAATACCACGAAAGGCAAAGGGCCCAGCCCAAGTTGGGAGGGGGAGAAGAAGTTATTGCCCCCTCCCTAACCCTCCCCCGCTTCGCAGGGGAGGGGACTGCCGCTGGCGCCGCAGATTGGCCCTCCCCTGCGAAGCGGGGGAGGGAGGGACCCGCGAAGCGGGAGGGTGGGGGCAACCGCGCCCCCGACCCGATCAGGTCGTCAGCAGGCCGATGATGTCCGTCGGCAAGTGGTCGAACCCGTGGCCGTAGGCCGCGCTGTCCGACGCCAGCGTGTAGTTGCCGTGCGCGGCATCGGTGAAGTGCGGATCCAGCACGACCGCGGTCTTGTCGTAGCCGGCCGCCTGCCAGTCCGACAGCTTGCCGGTCGACCCGCTCGCCAGCACCTGCGGCCACACGTCGAACAGTTGCTTGGAGGTGTCGATGTGGCTGTAGATGTTGCCGGTGAAGGTGCCGACGTTGCCCGGACCGTAGATGTGGACGGCCGAGCCCTTGGCGACGTCGAAGATGTTCTCCGTGATGGAGTTCCCGGTCATCGCGTGGCCCTTGTAGCCGCCCCAGGCGACGCTCTGCTGCAGGCCGATCTGGGCGCCGGTGTTGTCGGCCACGATGTTGTTGGTGACCGTGTTGTTCCAGCCGCCGTGCAGGAAGATGCCGCCGATGTTGCCGTGGACGAGGTTGTCCTCGACCCGGGCGCCGCTGGTCCAGTCGTCCAGGTAGATGCCCCAGCTGACCTGGTCGCCCCCGCCGGACACCGACGTGCCGGTGACCTCGTTGTGGGCGACGACGCTGCCGGTCAGGTCCTGCTGGCGGTTGATCAGGTAGATGCCGCCGCCGTCGCTGGTCGCCAGGTTGGCGTTGATCACCTTGTTGTCGGTGATGCTGACGCGGTAGGTCGCGTCGCTGCCCGTCGTCTCCACCGAGCCGACCGCGATGGCCTTGGCCGGGGTGTTTTCGACCTGGTTGTGGGTGACCTTGACGTCGGAGCTGCCGTTGACCCAGATGCCGGCGTCGCCGATGTTCGCGGCGTTGGGGCGCTGGACCAGGTTGTCCGACACGTCGGTGAAGTTGGAGCCGGCCTTGACGTAGATCGACTCCGCGCCGGTGCTGATGAAGGTGTTGCCGGTGACGTGGCTGTTGGCGCTGCCCTCCACCGTGATGCCGTAGCCGCCGCCCTTCACCGTGTTGTCGGTGAAGGTCAGGCCCGAGGCGTTGTTGGCGTAGACCGCGTGGCCGTCCGTGCGGGTGTCGGTGAGCGTCAGCCCGTCGATCGTCACGTTCTTGGCGCCGCCCAGCCCGATCAGGACCGAGGCCTGGCCGTCGCCGTGGATCACCGGCTTTTCCGTGCCGTAGGCCAGGAACTTCACGCCGCTGTCCTGGGAATCCAGCCAGACCACGTCCTTCACGTGGTAGTCGCCGCCGCGGACGTAGGTGGTGTCGATGTTCGGGTCGGCGCGCATGGCGTCGCGGGCGGCGCCCAGCGTGGCCTTCGGCCCGTCGGTGCCGTCGGCGTTCGGGGCCGCCAGCTTGCCCGACCAGCTGTCCTTGCCGTTGGCCGCCACGTAGATCGCCGGGCCGGTCGGCGTGTTGCCGCCGCCCGTGCCGCCGCCGCCCGTGCCGCCGCCGGTGTTGCCGCCCGTGCCGCCGCCGGTATCGCCGCCGCTGCTGGTGCCGGGGAACCAGGACTTGTCGGCCGCGACCTGCAGCGTGCCGTTCCACCACAGGCCGGACTGGCCCTTAACCACGTCCTGCCCGTCGAGCGCGCCCTTGTCGTAGGTGACGTTGCTGTCGGTCGCCGACACGGCGTGGCCGTTGATCGTCACCTTGTTGACGATCAGGGAGCGGTCCTGCCCGTTCACGACGGCGTCGTTGTCGTACTGGATCTGGATCTTGTGCGCCTGGCCCTGGGCGACGTCGGTCTTGAAGGTGTAGTCCTTGGCGGTGGTGCCGACCGTGCCCTCGCCGACGGCCTTGCCGTCGACCAGCAGCTTGAAGTGCGCGTTGACGCCGCCCGCGGCGTTGCCTTGCGCGTTCACCGTGATGCTGGTGTTGCCGGTCGTCGGGGCCGTCGGGGTGGTGGTCGACGGGAATTCCGACGCCGGGGCGGCGACCTGGAGGGTGCCGTTCCACCACATGCCGGACTGGCCCTTGACCACGTCCACGCCGTCCAGCGCGCCCTTGTCGTAGGTGACGAGGCTGTCGGTCGGGTTGTGGGCGGTGCCGTTGATGGTGATCTTGTTGACGATCAGCGAGCGGTCCTGGCCGTTGACCACCGCGTCGTTGTCGTACTGCACCTGCACCTTGTGCGCGGTGCCGCGGGTGGCGTCCACGGAGAAGCTGTAGTCCTTGGCGGTGGTGCCGACCGTGCCCTCGCCGACCTTCTTGCCGTCGACCAGCAGGTTGAAGTGCGCGTTCACCCCGCCCGCGGCGAGCCCTTGCGCATTGACCGTGATGGTGGACTTGGCCGCGGAGGCGGTGCTGGCCGGGTAGTAGGAGGCCGGCGTCGCGAAGTTCAGCGCGCCCGGCCAGTACAGGCCTTCCTGCCCGGTGATGATGTCCCTGCCGTCGATCGCACCCTTGTCGTAGGTGCCCTGGTTCGGGGACAGCGTGTTGCCGTTCACGACGACGGAACGGACGAAGAGGTTGCGGTCCTGGCCACCGGCGCTGCCGTCGTTGTCATAGACGATCTGCAGCTTGTGGGCCTGGGCGGCGGAGACCGGCGCGGTGAAGGTATAGGCAGACGGGCTGGTCGCGCTGACGGTTGCCTGGCCGGCGTCGACGCCGTCGATCAACAGGCGGAAGTGCGGCCAGATGCCTCCGGCGGACTGCCCATAGGCGTTCACGACAATCTTGGCGTCGTTCTGGCCCGTGGTGGTCGTAGCCATCGGTTGGTTCCCTCATTGTGTGCTCAACAGCCGCGAGCATGGAGAGGGACGTACGACATTTGTGCGCCATTTTAGTAACACGCAAGAGGCCGCTTTTGGTAACAGCCACGGTCACGCCTTCCTGTGTTTCTATCCGCGTCCGCCGCCCCCCGCGAAGGTGGGGCGGCATCGGGAGCCGTGCGCACGAAACCGCAAGAAGGCCATGGAAGAAGAGGCCGCCCCGCGTGTTGAAGGCGTACGCAAAGAACCAAGAGGCATGCTTTCCATGAAGAAGATCGCTGTTACCGCCATCATCGCCCTGTCGCTGGCCGGCTGCTCGCAGAGCGGCAACGGCTACGGAACCAAGCAGACCGTCGGCACCGTCGGCGGCGCCGTTGCGGGCGGCGCGCTCGGTTCGCGGTTCGGCGGCGGCACCGGCAAGCTGATCACCACCGGTGTCGGCACCCTGCTCGGCGCCTATCTCGGCAGCGAACTCGGCCAGTCGCTGGACCGCGCGGACGAGGGCTACGCCCAGCAGGCGGCCAGCCAGGCCTATTCGGCGCCGATCGGCTCGACCATCCAGTGGAACAACCCGGAATCGGGCAACCGCGGCACCATCACCCCGGTCCGCGACGGCCGCGACAGCAGCGGCGCCTATTGCCGCGAGTACCAGCAGACCGTCTACGTCAACGGCCGCGCCCAGCAGGCCAACGGCACCGCCTGCCAGCAGCCGGACGGCTCCTGGCGCATCGTGTCGTAACGAGGGCGGACAGCCCTCCTCCGAGAGGGGCGCCACTGCAACGCAGCCGCACGATCGTCATTCCCGCGAAGGCGGGAATCCAGGGCAGCCCGATGAGTGTCCAAAGCGCTCTGGATCCCCGCCTTCGCGGGGATGACGGTTGTGCGGAGCGTCAGACGTGGGATTTTATCCTTTCCCGATCCCCGTCAGGCGGATCGCCACCTGTTTGGTGAACAGGTTGACGGCAACGACCTCGTAGGACGCGCGGTGCTCCTCCGCGTATTCCTGGAAGGCCTTGAACTCGTCGTCGCGCCAGGTCCGGTTCCCGATGAACTCGTCGAAGACCAGCACCGTGCCGGCCCGAAAACGGGGGGCGAGCGCGGTCAGGACTGTCTTGGCCGACGAGTAGATGTCGCTGTCCACGTTGACGAAGCGCACCGGCCCGCCGTGCGCCGCCAGGAAGGGCGGCAGCGTGTCCTCGAACCAGCCCGCGTGCAGCACGACGTTGGACCGCACCGGCGGCAGCTGCTTGCCGGTGGACAGCACGCCCTGCGGCTCGTTCACCCAGGCCTCCGGCAGGCCCTCGAAGGAATCGAAGCCATGGACGGTGTCGTCCGGCACGGCCTCCGCGATCTGGTTGATCGAGGTGCCGCGGCGGACACCGAACTCCAGCACCAGCCCCGCCCCCGTCGCGAGGTCAAGCGCGTGGCGCAGCAGGTTGGCGCCGACGCCGAACAGGCGCGCATCGGCGGCCATGTGCGGGCGCAGCGCGGCGACACCCTCCACCAGCGGCAGGCGCTTCGGGTGGCCGGCGACCTTCGCGGCGAACAGCGCGTCGGCCTCCGCGTCCCGCCCCAGCAGCCGCAGGTAGGCGCACAGGAAGCCCCAGTATTTGCCGGCCGCACCCGGACAGTCGGCGGCGCGGCGCAGGCGGCGCAGCGCGTCCTCGATCCCGTGCAGGTCCAGCGCCGCCGCGTGGCTGCCGAACCAGGCCGCGGCGTGCTCCGGATCGTCGGCCAGCCGCTCGTCGTGGGTGGCGAGCGCGCCGGCGGCGTCGCCGAGATGGGCGAGGCTGAGCGCCCGCTCGTAGAGGATGTCGGCACCGCGGTTGCCCGCGGCCAGCGCCTCATTGGTCACGCGCAGCGCCTCGTGGTAGAGCGCGTCGCGGCGGTAGGCGCCGGCCAGCGCCTCAAGAATGCCTGGGAAGCCGGGGGAGGCGGCGGCCACGCGCTCGAACAGGCGGACGGCGTACAGCCGGTCGCCGGCGGCCAGGGCGGCGTGGCCGAGGTGGAACAGGGTCTCCAGGTCGTCTGGCGCCTGGGCCAGCGCGCGGCGCAGGTGGCGGAGTGCGGCGGCATGGTCGCGCCGGCCAAGCTCCGCGGCGCCGGTCAGCCGGTCATGCTCCGCCCCCGCCAGGCCGGAGGAGGCCAGCAGGCGCAGCGCGTGCTTGTAATGCCGCGCGGCCAGAAGGCCGCGCGCCGTGGTCAGGACGTCGTCCAAGGAAGGGCCCACCCGTCGCTCGCGAATCGAGCGCGACATGTGCCGTCATGCGGGCCCCTTGCGCAAGGCCCCCTTTACGCAAGCTTCCGCTACAGGGTCCAGCCGCCGTCGATGACGTGGATGGCGCCGGTGGTGAAGGCCGATTCGTCGGACGCCAGATAGACGGCGAGCGCCGCGATCTCCTCCGGCTTGCCGAGGCGGCCCATGGGCTGGCGGCTGATGAAGGCGGCACGCGCCGTCTCCACGTCGCCCTGGGCGGCGATGCGGTCGTCGAGCGACGGCGTCTGGACCGTGCCCGGGCAGATGGCGTTGCAGCGGACGCCGCGCCCGACGAAGTCCGCGGCGATTGACTTGGTCAGCCCGATCACCGCCGCCTTGGTGGTGCCGTAGACGAAGCGGTTCGGCACGCCTTTGATGCTGGAGGCGCCCGACGACATGTTGATGATGCTTCCCGCCCCCTGGTCCAGCATGGCCGGCAGGAAAGCGCGGCACATCCGGTACATGGAGCCGACGTTGAGGTCGAGCGAGAAGTCCCAGTCGGCCGGCGCGCAGTCCAGGATGCTGCCGTGATGGACGAACCCGGCGCAGTTGAACAGCACCTGCACCGGCCCGATCGACCGCGCCGCCTCCGTCACCGCCGCCGAATCGCGGACGTCGAGAAGCCGCGTCTCGATCGCGCCGTTCTCGGCGCGCAGCCGCTCTAGCGCGTCGGCGTTGATGTCCGTGGCGATCACCCGCGCGCCCTCGGCCGTGAAGGCCAGCGCCGTGGCGCGGCCGATGCCCTGGCCCGCCGCGGTCAGCAGGGCGGTCTTGCCGGAAAGCCTGTCCATGGTTCCTCCCATCATGACGGGCCTCTTCCGGGCCCGGAACGCGGTCAGTCTGGCGGGGCGGGCGGGGGGCCGCAAGCTGGCCTTGGTGGCTAGTCCGGGACCGGTTTCGCGAAGAAATCACTCCTTCGATATTTTCCCCTTTGACAGGGGGGCCGGGGATTGCTATTCACCCGCTCCCGCCGATGCTGCCGTAGCTCAGTGGTAGAGCACTCCCTTGGTAAGGGAGAGGTCGAGAGTTCAATCCTCTCTGGCAGCACCATGGGGCCGTAGCTCAGCTGGGAGAGCGCCTCGTTCGCAATGAGGAGGTCAGGGGTTCGATCCCCCTCGGCTCCACCAACTTCTTCGGCGGTTGGTTGGTTGACTTGAGTAAGTTTGGTAAGGTTGAATTTAGTGCTTGCTTCGGCGGTCTTTGTTCTTTAGAAGGTCGCCTACGACGCGGGTGTAGCTCAGTTGGTTAGAGCGCCGGCCTGTCACGCCGGAGGCCGCGGGTTCAAGTCCCGTCACTCGCGCCACTTTCTCTTCGGCCACCCTGTGTGGCCACAGTTTTTGGTTGTCGGTATCTCGCGGTTTGGTCCTGTAGCTCAGCGGGAGAGCACTACGTTGACATCGTAGGGGTCGCTGGTTCAATCCCAGCCGGGACCACCATTGGGGGATCGTCTAGCGGTAGGACAGCGGACTCTGACTCCGCCAGCCTAGGTTCGAATCCTAGTCCCCCAACCAACTTTCCAAATTTCCCAAATTCCCTGCACATCACGCGGTTCGGGCGACGCCGATCGGCTGGTCCGCCGGCCGTGCCGTTCACAGCCCGGCGGCGAACAGGTCGGATTCGAATCGCATCTCCATGCCGGTGGTCTGGGCGCCCTCGGTCAGGTCGGGGACGCGCTTCGCCAGATGGGCGACCAGTTCCGACGCGCTGATCATGCCGTTGCGGTCGGTGTCTGCGACCTTGCCGAACGCTTCCAGCAGGGCGAAGGTGAAGGCGCCGTGGCCCCAGCGGGCGCTCTCGTAGGATTTCTGGTCGGCGCTCGACGAGGTGATGACGGTGACGTTGCTGCCCGCCAGGGCGGCGCTGAGCGCCTTGGCGTTGGGCGCGCGGGTGCCGCCGACCGCGCCCGAATGGCAGGTGTCGAGCAGAAGCAGCACCCGGCCCTTCTGCGCCAGCAGCTCCACCTGCCGGCGCAGCTCCGACAAGGACAGGCTGGCCGCGGCCATGCGGGAGGGTTGGAGGGTGTCCACCCCGTGGGCGATGACATGGAACTCCCCGTCGATGACCGCCCCGTGGCCGGAGAGCAGGATCACCACCAGATCCTGCGTGGGGTCGCTGCCGCGCATCCCCGCCCGCATGGCGCTCAGCGCGTCGAGGATGCCGCCCCGCGTCGCGTCCTTGTCGGTGAGGGACTGGGCGAGCACCTTGCCGTAGGGCGTGCCCTGCTCGCCGTCCAGGGCGGCCATGACGTCGCGGGCGTCCTTGGCGGCGTAGGTCAGGCCCAGGCCCTTCGCCTTCTCGCCGTAATTGTCGATGCCCACGGTCAGCACATGCAGCCGGGCGCCGGGGGCTGCACCGGTGCGGCGCCTCACCGCCTCGCGGGCGGCGGCCATGTCGGCGAGCCCGAGGGCGCGGGCGGTTTCCATCTCCCGCAGCACCAGGGGCAGGGCGTCGGGGCGGTAAAGGTTGGGGATGTCGGCGACGGGAATCGCCTCCGCCGCGGCGTCCCAGCCGTGGTTGATGTGCCATTTCAGCACGCCGCGCGCACCGGGTGTGGCGGCGTAGAAGCCCTCCGGCGTCCAGGCCACCCAGTTCACCCGGTCGACCAGCGGCATGAAGGCCAGAAGTTCGCGCCCATCGTCCATCCGGTGCCAGCGGATCGTGCCGTTGGCGTAGGCCGCCACCACCAGCCGCCCGTCGCCGGTGACGTTGACAGCCCACACCACGCTTGGGACATGGCGGGACCACTGGGGCTGCCCCTTGGCGTCAAAGGCGCGAAGGGACCAATCGGCCCCGAGCACGAAGCCTTGCCCGTCCGGCGCGATCGCCATGCTGCGCGACCACTCGAAGGGAATGAGGGGCAGCGGCATCCCGTCGAGGGTGGGGTGATCGCTGCCTTCCCAGTTCGCGATCGGCAGGCCGGTCTGGCGCGGTGGTACAGTGGTACCGTCCTGTTTGATTGCGGACAGGCGCAACGTGCGCAGATCGAAACGGACCGGGGCTTTGCCCCACACTTCGTAGCCGAAATCTACCACTGTGCCGTCTGCCGACGCCGACAGTGTGCGTTTTTGCATCCTGAAATCCGCTTTGGGCGAACCTTGCACCCAAAGCGGCACGCCGTCGGCATTCAGAGACGCCAAATAAGGATCGGCCGCCGCCACAAGCATCCCACCGCCAGCCAGCGGCAGAACGCTCGTGTAGATGTCGTCAGTTGCGGTTAGCACATCGCGTTCAGCCCAGCCGGCCCCACTCCACGTGACCAATGAGGACTTCCCATCCGTCCGAATATAGCTTCCGCCAGCCAGCAACGTTCGGCCATCCGTCGACCAAGCCACCTTGGGAAGGGCGCCATCGCCCATGCCGCTGGTATCCGGTCCCGGTTGGCGCGCGAGAGTGCGGCCATCTAGGATTTCAACGCTGGCGGAGTCTCTGAAACCAACTGCCAGCCGCTTGCCGTCTGGGGAAAAGGCGATACCGTAGGGTCGGCGACCGGCCCTTGTCTCCTGAATCACAGGTTTGGCGAAATCAGGGCCGTAGAGCCGGATGCGTCCATCATAGCTCACGGTGGCTAGCCGTCCGTCCTTGCTGAACGCGGCTCCGTAGCTGTCTCCACCATAATCGGTGTCGCGGGCGATTTCGGTCCAATCGGCTGCTCGGTCATAAACCCGCAGGCCCTCGGTCTTCCCCAGCGTAGCAGCCAAATAAAGGCCGTCGAGTGAGAAGACGAGGTGGTGGACCACGTTCGGCAGTCCGCCGATGCGTTTCAGAAGAGCGCCACTGGCACGGTCGAAAATATAAATTTGCTGTGACTCCTCACTCCCTGCTGTCCATCCCCCCACTACGATCAGACTTCCGTCCGGGCTGATCGCCACAGCAAAGGCCTTACCGACATGCCCCGGCCCGGCGGGAAGCCGGATGGTGCGCTGGAGCGTCCCATCCTCCATCGACCACACGCGCACGGTCTTGTCGTCGGAACCGGTGACGGCGAAACGCCCGGCAGCGTCAACCGATGCCCGCTTGATGATCGCCGTGTGCCGGCCGGGATCGACAACCAGGGTCGGGCGGTCGTACAGGGCCTTGTCGCTCTGGGACAGTGCCGGAAGCGGGGTCAGCGCCAGCAGCGCGGGCAAGAGGCCGGCGACGCGGCGGATCCTGCGGGTCAGAAGGTTGCGGGGGCTATGTCGGAAAAGGGCGTCCATGCCGCCGCCTCCACCTGAGTCTGAATGGTGCGGCGGGCTGCGGCGTCGCGATCCCGCGCGTCGATGAGCAGGTCCTTCATCGCGCCGATCAGTGGCTCGACCACCGCGCCGACGATCTCGGCGACGGGGCCGCCCTTGGCGCCGGGGGCGGCGGGGACCAGGGACTGCGCCGTGCGGCACAGCGACTCCCGGCCGCCGGCCGCCCGGTCCAGCCGGGGCGTCAGGTCGCGCAGGCTGGTCGGGTCGGCATTCTTGGCGAGCGCCGCCACAAGGCCGGCGATGACCCCATCCACCTCGGCCTTGGCGGCGCCGTAGGCCATGGCAGCGCGGTCCCGCGCCGGGGCGTCGCCGCGCGCCTTGATCAGCGCCGCACAGGTTTCAGCCTGCGTCCGCTCCTGCGCCAGCCGCGCCACCGCCTCCTGCCACGCCATGCCGGCTATCGCCGGCGTTGTGGCCAACAAGGCAACCAGAAAGTGTGTGATGATGCATTTTATGGCGGTCTGCACGTCAGAGCGGCTCGCGTATGATGACGGTGTGGGGAATTTTAACAGGGATATACCTCCATAGGAAGCGAGCCGCCGCGCTGCGTGGACCCTGCCATCCCCGCACGGTCACACCTGTTCCTGGAAAAATCAAAGTAGGTATGCGAACTTTTCCATCCGCGCGGACGCGGGTCGTCCGGCATGGCGCCCTTGTTCGGCTGCGCGGCGAGGACGGCAAGGAGGGTGCGGCGATGGTCGCCAGGGAACGCGGGCTGCGGACGACGGTGGCGCTGACCAGCGCCGCGCTGGTGCTGGGCGTGTCCGTAGTGCTGGCCGGCCTGACCGGGATGCGCTCGCGCGTGCGGATCGAGAACGCGATCGGCCGGTCGCTGGCCGAAGCCGCCGACCAGATGGCCGACCAGCTCGACGTGTCCATGTGGGCGCGCTCCAGCGAGGTGGCGATGCTCGCCAAGCTTGGCATATCCCACGTCCTGGACGACCCGGCGGCGATGCGCCGGCTGCTGGACGAGTTCAAGGCCACCTTCCCGACCATGTCCTGGATGGGCGTCGTCGACCCCCGGGGCAAGGTGATGGCGGCAACCGACGGCATCCTGGACGGCGCCGACATCTCCGCCCGGCCGGTCTACCGGAACGGGCTGGACGGCCTGTTCGTCGGCGACGTGCACGACGCGGTGCTGCTGGCCAACCTGCTGCCGAACCCCAGCGGCGAGGCGATGAAGTTCGTCGACATCTCCATTCCCGTGCACGACGCGGACGGCCGGGTGGCGGCGGTGCTGGCCACCCATCTCAGTTGGGAATGGACGCGCGAGCTGCGCCGGGCGCTGATGCAGACGATGCAGGACCGCCCGGGGCTGGAGCTGCTCATCGTTGCGGCCGACCGGACGGTGCTGCTGGGCCCGCGCGATCTGCTGGGCGCCAAGCTGGAGATCGACGCGGTGCGCCGCGCCCAGGCCGACGACCGCGGCTGGACGGTGGAGACTTGGCCGGACGGCCGCGATTATCTCACCGGCTACGCGTTCGGCAGCGGGCACCTGACCTACAAGGGCCTGGGCTGGAGCGTCATCGCCCGCCAGCCGTTGGAGGTCGCCTACGCGCCGGCGACGGCGCAGACCGTGGAATCGGTGCTGGTCGGCGGCGCGATGGTGCTGCTGTTCAGCGCGCTGGCCTGGATGGCCGCCGGGCGCGTCACCGGCCCGCTGCGCCGCATCGCCGTGGCCGCGGAGCGCATCCGCGCCGGCGACCGCGCGGCGGAAATGCCGGTCGTCGCGGGGTCTGCGGAGATCGCCTCGCTGTCGGCGACCCTGCGCGACCTCGTGGACGGGCTGGTCCACCGCGACGCGGCCCTGGTCCGGCTGGAGGACATCGCCTACCAGGACCGGCTGACCGCCCTGCCGAACCGCCGCTATTTCGAGCAGTATGTGGAGGCGACGACCTCCGGGGGCGGGTCCGCCACCTTCCTCTACATCGACCTGGACGGCTTCAAGCCGATCAACGACCGGCTGGGGCACGACGTCGGCGACATCGTGCTGCGCCAGGTCGGCGGGCGGCTGGCCGCCTGCTTCCGCGGCGACGACGTGGTCGCCCGGCTCGGCGGCGACGAGTTCGCCGCGGTCCTGCCGGCCCGCTCCGGAACGGAGCCGCCGAACCTGGATGATCTCGCTGCCCGGATCATCGCCGCGGTGAACGAACCGGTCGTGGTGAAGGGGGAGGCGGTCAAGGTCGGCTGCTCCATCGGCGTGGCCCAGTGGCCGGCCGATTCCGCCGACGTGGCGGAGGCCCTGCGCTTCGCCGACCAGGCGCTCTACCGGGCCAAGCGCGACGGCCGCAACCGGGCCGTCCGCTGGTCCGAGAGCCTGACGACAACCGCCACGGCCGGTGCCGCCTAGCCTCGCCCATCCCCAAGGGGGAACCGCGTCCGGAACAACCGGGGAAAGCGGTGGGTAAGGCGCTTGCACGATGGAGCCAAGTCCCCGTCTTGCCGTTTCATATCCGCACCGGCCCGGCATGCAACCGGCGCCGTGCGGACGGCCAAGGCGGGAGAGTGAGATGAGCCTCGACAGTAAAGGACAGCGCGCCCGGATGCTCCGTTTGCTGGCCGTCGTCGAACATTACGAGCGCAACAGCGCCGTGGGCGCGCAGCTGATGCGCGGCACCCGCTATGAACTGGCCGTGCAGGCGACCGACGTGAACGGCGACCGTTGCCTGTTCCCCGCCTGCGGCTGCGCCGAGGCCGACTGCGCCCGCCGCCCGCCGCCCGGCCCGCAGATCACCTGGGGCGGCCCGAAGGCCGGCTGGCGCGTGCGCTGAGGCTCCCCATTTTTAATAATGCGGCGGTGGCGGCTCGTCCTGTGGGGCGCGGGAGGCGCCGGACTCCAGTTCGGCCACGCGGTCGCGCAGGCGGCGCAGTTGCGCCGTCAGCAGGTCGATGGTCCGCCCCTGCTCGAACATCACCGAGGACAGTTCCTCGGCCATCCGCTCGTGGTGGGCGATCCGGCTTTCCAGATCGGTCAGGCGGCGTTCGACGGCGTCGTCCATTCACATATCCCGCAGTAACGAGTGCCAGGCATGGGCCGGCGTTTTGTACTGTATTGGAACGTTTGATTCCCGCCTTTTGTTGGCCGCTTTTTGTTGCAGGGCCGTTTCCTATGGCCGGGGTTAAGGTCGGTTCAACAAAGCAACAAAATTGCGAGGAGACCATGTTGCGGTTGGGAACGAAAGTCCGCCACCAGGGGCGCGAGGCCATGGTGATCGCCCGGACGCTGGGCGGCAGCCAATCCTACGACCTGCGCCTGATCGACGGCACCATCGTGAAATACGCGTCCGCGGAGGACTGCGAGGTCGTCACGGGCGACGCCGGCCGGCGTTCCGCCTTCGGCACCGGGACGGCCGCGCCGCGCGCCTCCGGGCTTCAATTCCCCGGCTGAGGCTCGGGCTGAGGTCGGTTGCGAAACAGGCGTTGCCGAAGCCGCGCCGTCCGCGCACTATCGCGCGATGGAACGGCTTGACCAAGATGAACGTCCCGGACGGGGCTGGCGCGTGATCCAGGGCGGCGGGGCGCCGGCACCGGCGGCGGCGTCCGACGACGCGGCCCGTCCCATCCCGGAGGATTACGGGCTGACGCCCGCGGACCTGCGCATCTGGTACGCGCCGGGCCGCGTCGGCGCGCTTCTGGCCCTGGCCGCCACCGTCGGGATGGCCGCGCTGGAGGCCTGGAGCGGCCTGCGCTCCGTCGACGGGTGGGTGTTGGGCGCTGTGGGCGGGCTGCTGTACGGCGCGCTGTTCGGCGGCTTCGCCGGGCTGGGCCTGATGGTGCTGGTCCATTGGTGCGACCCGCTGGTCGGGATGGCCTGGCCGGTCTACGCGCGCCTGCGCCGCTACCGCGAGGACCTCGCCTCGGCACGCGCGGCGGAGCGGGGGAACGAAGGTTACGGCGCCTGAGCGGGGGCCAAATCGGCGCCTCCATCTTCGGCCCCACCTTCGGCCCCACCTTCGGCCAATGCCGCGGGTCTATTCCTTATGGAGCGATGGTGTTTTCGCGTTCGCGCACAATCTGCATGAAAGCAGATTGGGAGAGACGCTGTGAATCGATTCGACGAGAAAGTCTATCGCGTCCCGAAACGCAAGGACGGGCCAAGCCTCGCCGAGCAGAAAAACCAGTTGGTGCGTCTGAAACAGGATCTTGAGCAGTTCAAGGCCCGCCAGGCGGGCACCGCGGTGATCGGAAGCTTGCAGGCGCGCATCCGTGACCTGGAAGCCAACGTCACCCGCGCCGAAGCCGCCCGCATGATGGACCGCCAGTCCCGCCGCGCCCCGGGGGAAGAGGGCGGTGAGGCCTCAAGCGAGGCCGGATCGGAAGGCCCCGGCGGCTACCGCGCCACCTCCAGCCGCTTCCCGCCGCGCGGCCGTCCCGGCCGGGATTATTGATCCGGACATTAAAAGCCCCTCTCCCGAGGCGGGAGAGGGGCTTCATACGTGAGCGCCCCCTTACACCGCCTTCATCTGGCGGGCGAAGTCGTCCACGTCGCTTTGCAGGGTGCGGGCGTGGACGGTCAGGCCCTGGGCGGCGCCGAGCAGCCCGCCGGCCGCCTCGCCGGTGCGGTTGGCCGCCTGGGACACGCCGGAGATGGTCACCGACACCTCCTGCGTGCCGACGGCGGCTTCCTGGACGTTGCGGGTGATCTCGCGGGTCGCGGCCCCCTGCTCCTCCACCGCGGCGGCGACGCCGGCGCTGATGTCGTTGATGCGCTCGATGGTGCCGACGATGCCGCTGATGGCGCCCACCGCCTGCTGCGTCTCCGCCTGGATGGCGACGATCTGGGCGGAGATCTCCTCGGTCGCCCGGGCGGTCTGGTTGGCGAGGTTCTTCACCTCCGACGCCACGACCGCGAAGCCCTTGCCGGCTTCCCCCGCCCGCGCCGCCTCGATGGTCGCGTTGAGCGCCAGCAGGTTGGTCTGGCTGGCGATCTCCGTGATCAGGTTGACCACCGCGCCGATCTTCTCCGCCGTCTGGGCGAGGCCCTGTATGGTGACGTTGGTGCGCTGGGCCTCGTGCTCCGCCTCGCTGGCGATGCGGGCGGCCTCCCCGATGCGGGCGCTGATCTCGCCGATGGAGGAGGAGAGTTGCTCGGTCGCGGTCGCCACGGTCTGCACGTTGCCGGTCGCCTGCTCCGCCGCCGCGGCCACGGTCGAGGACCGGCGGGAGGCGTCGTCGGCGGCGTGGGTCAGGGACTCGGCGTTGGAACGGATGCTGTCGGCCTCGCCGTTCAGCGTGCGGCACAGGCCGCCGACCTTGTCGGCGAAGGCGCAGGTCAGGGCCTCCAGCCGGTCCTGGCGCTGCTGGCGCTGGGCGGTGTCCCGGCGTTCCTGCTCCGCCAGATCCTGGTTGCGCTTCAGGGCGTCGCGGAAGACCAGCACCGCGCGGGCCATGTCGCCGATCTCGTCGCGGTTGCGGGTGCCCGGCACCTCGGCCGCCACGTTGCCGGCGGCGATGTCCTTCATCGCCGCGGTCATGCCGCCGATCGGGCGGGCGATCATGCCGCGCGCCACCACCACCGCGAGGAACAGGCCGAAGGCCACGCCGCCGACGCCGAAGCCGACCATCAGGAAGGTCCAACGGCTCTGCGCCGCCGCCAAATCCGCGTGCAGGCGGTCGATCAGCGCCTTCTGTTCGGCGCCGAGCGCCTCCAGCGCAGTGTTCAGGGACTGGCGGTTGCTGCGGTTCGCGTCGTTGTCGCCGTACAGCCGCCCCTCCGGCGCGCCCTTGTCGCGGGCGATGCGGACGAGTTCGGTGCGGAAGCGGACGAACTCCTCCGTCTTGGCGGCGACGGCGTCCAGCGCCGGCCGCGCGTCCGGCGGGGTCAGGGCCTTCAGGTCGCCCAACCGGTCGCCCAACGTCTTGAGCGTCGCGAGCAGGGGCTTGCCGAACTTCTCAACCTCCGCGGCGTCCTTCGCCATGTAGACGCCGCGCGAGTCCATCACCACCGACAGGACGAGCGCGTTCAGCCGTTCGCCCAGGAACTGCCGGCTGGCCGCCTTTTCGATGGCTTCGGACTTCGCCGTGAGGTCCTGCATCGCGACAAGACCCATCAACCCGGTGACGGCCGCGACCGCCACCTGGAGGCCGACGAGCAGGTACACCTTGGGTCCGATCTTCAGACTTCTGAGAATGTTCAGCATCTTGGGTCTTCCCTATGGCCCGCGATCTTGCGTCGCTTTTCTCGCCAACGATAATGAGGTCACTCAAGGTTTCCGAAATGTTAAATTGATCTATGACAAGTTGCCGCGTGACGTTTGGGGGAGGGGCGGCCCAACGTCTTATTGTTCAGCACGCATACAATTTGATATATTCCGCTTTTCCTCGTCCCCGGCTGGCACCGGCCGGGAATAAAGCTGCGGCCAGGATGTTCATGGGGGTGTGAGGAGCGCATCGCTCAACCGCCACCCACCCGCTGGTGCCCCATGACCGCCGCCCCGACGATTGCCCGGTTCCTTCTTCCCGCGGCCATGCTCGCGCTGTCGGCCTGCAACCTCAGCGAACTCCAGGTCACCACCTACGACGGCGGTCCGGCCTACGGTTCCTATGGAACGCCTTACGGTTACGGCTATGGCAGCGGCTACGTCGTGCCCGGCTATCGCTACGGCTATGAGGAGCCGGCCTACCGGCGGGGCCCGCGGGGCTGGGGCTATCCCGACTATTACGGGTCGAGCGACCGGGGGTGGGGCGGCGGCGGTTGGGGCGGCGGTTGGGGCCGCCACGGCTGGGAGCGGTCGCGCTATCAGCGGTCCTACGCCAACAACGGGCGCTGCGACGACGCCCGCTACCGCACCTCCAACGGCGGCCGGGCCGATCCCGGAACCGACGAGCGGGACTGCCGGAGGTACGGCGACGGGCGGAAATGACCGCCGGGGATTTTCACGCTGCGGAAAAGTTTGGCCGGGCCGGACGGCGAGGGGTAGGGTGGGCACCCCTAGTCCCAGACCGACTTCGGCCAGACCGCCATGCGCCAGACCCTCGTCGCCGTTCTCCTCCTCTTGCCGCTGACGGCGCCCGCTGTGGCCGCGCAGCCGCCGAGCTTCGACTGCGCGAAGGCATCCCAGCCGGCTGAGAAGGCGGTGTGCGCCGACGCGACCCTGTCGGCCATGGACCGGCTGCTCGACCGGGCCTACCGGATGGCGCTGGACGGCCTGCCGGCGGAGCAGGCGGCGTCGCTGAAGGGCGACCAGGTGCGCTGGCTGCTGGAGCGCGCGCGGGCCTACAAAGCGGCGAATGAAGCCAATGGAAACGATGGACGGGCGGCTCTGGTGACGCTCTACGACCAGCGGCTGCGCGCGGTCATCGCGAAGGCCGGGCCGCGCATCCTGCCGGCGGCGCTGGCCAAGGCCCAGCCCATCGACCCGCTGGCCGAGGCCGGCCCGGGAGCGGAGGAGGAAATCGCCTTCGTCGCCTATGTCCTGACCAGCCTCTTCCCCGACCCGCCCGTCCCTGGTGCTGGCGGCGAGGCGGAGGTGATGTCGCCCTACGAGCGCTACGCCGGCTTCACCTACGCCGGGGCTCTGCCGGACGGGCGGTTGTTCGTCGCGGTCGCGCAGGACTGCGGCGCCTACCAGTGCTCCACCACGCCCTTCGTGGTCGACAAGGCCAAGGGGACCGCCGCGCGGCTGGCGGTGGAGGTGGTGGAGCAGGGCAAGCGCCGGCTCGACCCGCAGGCCGTTCCGCTCGGCGCCCCGTCGGTGAAGGGCGACGTGGTGGAACTGTTCGAACTGGCGCGTGGGGCGGGCGACTGCGGCGTGAAGTGGCGCTACCGGGTGGAGGGCGCCGCGCTGGCTCTGGTCCAGTCGGTGGAAAAGCCCGCCTGCGACGGCAAGGACTGGAGCCGCGCCGTCACCAAGAGTTACGGAAAACCCGATTGAAGCAGGCTCCGCCGCCCTCCACCTTCAGACTCTGAAACCAGGAGGGGGCGGGGCATGACGGTCAGCCGGGACGAACTGAAACGGCGCATCGGGCAGGCGCTGGGCGAGGCCAAGGCCGATCTGGTCATCAAGAACACCCGCTTCCTGAACGTCGTGACCGGCGAGATCGCCGAGGGCGACGTCGCCGTCTGCGGCGACCGGATCGTCGGCACCTATGAATCCTACGACGGGGTGGAGGAGATCGACGGGCGCGGCCTGACCGTCGTGCCTGGCTTCATCGACACCCACGTCCATTGCGAATCCACCTGCGTCACCCCGCAGGAGTTCGACCGCTGCGTCCTGCCGCGCGGCACCACCACGGCGATCTGCGACCCCCACGAGATCTGCAATGTGCTGGGCGAGGCTGGGCTGCGCTACTTCCTCGACAGCGCCGGCGGGACGGTGATGGACCTGCGGGTGCAGCTGTCCTCCTGCGTGCCGGCGACGGAACTGGAGACATCCGGCGCGCGGCTGGAGGCGCCGGACCTCAATCGCCACAAGGACCACCCGAAGGTGCTGGGGCTGGCGGAGTTCATGAACTTCCCCGGCGTCTTCCACAAGGTGGACGGCGTGCTGGACAAGCTGGCGGCGTTTGATGGACGGCACATCGACGGCCACGCCCCGCTGCTGAGCGGGCGGGAGCTGAACGCCTACCTCTCCTGCGGCATCCGCAACTGCCACGAGACGACCAGCGTGCCGGAGGCGATGGAGAAGCTGCGCAAGGGCATGCAGGTGCTGATCCGCGACGGGTCGGTGTCGAAGGACGTGCACGCGCTGGCCCCGGTGATCCAGCCGGAGACCTCCCCCTTCCTGGGCTTCTGCACCGACGACCGCAACCCCCTCGACATCGCCGAGGAGGGACACATGGACCACCTGATCCGCAGCGCCATTCGGCTCGGCGCGCCGGTGGCCCACGTCTATCGCGCGGCGACCTGGTCGGCGGCGCGCGGCTTCGGCCTGTTCGACCGCGGCGTGGTGGCGCCGGGGCAGCGCGCCGACCTCGTGCTGCTGGACGATTTGGAGAGTTGCGCCATCAACCGCGTCATCCGCGGCGGCCGGGTGGTGACGGAGGACAGCTTCGCCGGCCGCCCGGCGGTGGAGCCGGTGGGGCTGAACTCCGTGAAGCTCGACCCGGTGACGGCGGAGGATTTCGCGGTGCCGGGCGGCGGGTCCGTCCAATCGGTCATCGGCGTGCTGCCGGGCAAGATCATCACGGAGCACCGGCGGCTGGAGGTGCCCTCGAAGGGCGGCAACCTCGTCGCCGACCCGGAGCGCGACATCCTGAAGATCTGCGTCTTCGCCCGCCATGGCACGAACCGCAACGTCGGCCGCGGCTTCGCCCAGGGGTTCGATTTCAAGGAAGGCGCGCTGGCCTCCTCGGTCGGGCATGACAGCCATAATGTCTGCGTGGTGGGGGCCAGCGACGCGGACATGGCCATCGCGGTCAACCGCCTGATCGAACTTCAGGGTGGCTTCGTCGCCGTGCGCAACGGCCGGGTGGTGGGGGAACTCGCCCTGCCTCTGGCCGGCCTGATGAGCCTGGAGCCCTTCGAGAGCGTGGAGCGCCGGTTGCGCACCCTGCGGGCGTCCGTGCGGGAGATGGGCTGCCCGCTGGCCGAGCCCTTCCTGCAACTGGCCTTCCTCCCGCTTCCGGTGATTCCGCATCTGAAGATCACGGATCGCGGGCTGGTGGATGTGGATAGGTTTGAGTTGGTTGGGGTGTAGGAATGTGATGGGGGTGAGTGGTCGCGCTGGGCCCCCACCCTAACCCTCCCCCATCTTCGACGGGGGAGGGAACTGCCGCCGCAAGACCCGTAAAGCCCTCCCCCGCGAAGTGGGGGAGGGTTGGGTGGGGGCCCAGCGCGACCACTTACACCCCTCACCCCGGCTCCCAGCCCTCCGGGGCCATTTCGAAGCCGGCGAACTCGAAGGCGGGGGAGACGGTGCAGCCGACCAGGACCCAGCCGCCGGTTGGGCCGTCCAGCGGGCGGGCCGCCTGCCAGGTGTGGGCGGGCACGACGCCTTGCGGGCGCTGGCCGGCCGCCAGGTCCATGCCCAGGATCAGGCGGTCGACCGACCGCCCGTCCTCGGAGATGGACAGTTCCAGCGCGCCGCCGGCGTGCCAGTGCCACATCTCCACCGCGTCCACCCGGTGCCAGTGCGAGCGCTCGCCGGCGCGGAGCAGGAAGAAGATGCCCGTCTTCACACCGCGCCCGCCGCCCGGCGGGGCGTCCCGGTAGGTTTCCACATAGTGGCCGCCTTCCGGGTGGGGCGTCATGCCCAGCAGGTCGATGATCCGTTCGGGCGTCAGCGGTTCGGGCATGCCGGTCACTGTCACGCGGGCGGCGGCTCGGTGCGGCGGTAGCTGTCGCGGGCCGACATGGACTCGAACCAGCGGGCCAGCGCCGGGCGGCCTTCCCGCCAGTCCTCGTGGCCGAAGCGGAAGTCCAGGTAGCCGAGCGCGACCAGCACGGCCAGCGTGCCGATGGTCGGCGTGTCGCCCAGCCCGGCGGCCTCCGCCTCCAGCACGTCGAGCGTGCGGGTGACGGCGCGGCGCTGCCGCTCCATCCAGTTCGGGGACTTCTCGCCGTCCGGGCGCTGGGCCTCCAGCCGGCGCAGGATGGCGGCGTCGCAGATGCCGTCGGCGAGCGCCTGCTGGCGCAGCGCCGCCCAGCGCGCCGGGCCGGTCGGCGGGAACAGGCGCGGGCCGTCGTGCAGCGTGTCCAGATACTCGGCGATCACCGGGCTGTCGAACAGGGTCGTGCCGTCCTCCAGCACCAGGGCCGGAACCTTGCCCAGCGGGTTGTCCGTCGGCAGGTCGGTGTCCGGCGCCCAGGCGTTCGTCGTTTGCTTCTCGATGGCCGATTCCAGCCCGCATTCGATCGCCACCATCATGACCTTGCGGACGTAGGGCGACGTCGGGCTCCAGCGCAGCTTCATCTCTTCCTTCTCCTCCCGTTCGGGTGGCGGCAGGGTAACGCGGTTGGCGCCGGCGTCGATCAGAAATTGTCCTTCCGGCGGCGGATTTCGGCAAAAACCTCCACCGGGTCGGCCCCCGCCATGCCGACCGCGGCCTGGACCTCCGGCCGGTCGGCGCGCAGGAAGGGGTTGGTGCGCTTCTCTTCCCCAATGGTCGTGGGGATGGTCGGCTCGCCGCGCTCCCGCTTGGCGGTGATCTCCGTGGCGCGGGCCTGAAGGTCCTGGTTGTCCGGCTCGATGGTGACGGCGAAGCGGGCGTTGGACAGGGTGTATTCGTGGCCGCAATAGACGGCCGTGTCGTCCGGCAGGGCGCGCAGCTTGGTCAGCGACGACCACATCTGGGCCGGCGTGCCCTCGAACAGGCGCCCGCAGCCGAGCGCGAAGAGCGTGTCGCCGCAGAAGACCGCCTTGGCCTCGGGAAACCAGAAGGCGATGTGGCCGGAGGTGTGGCCGGGCACGAAAAGCACCCGCGCCGTCTGGGATCCGAACGATATGGTCTCGCCTTCGCCCAGGCACGTCTCCATATCCGGTATGCGGGCCACGTCGGCGCGCGCACCGATCACGGTCGCGCCGGTGCGAGTCTTCAGGACATGGTTGCCGCCGACGTGATCATTGTGGTGGTGGGTGTTGAAGATGTGGGTGAGCGTCCAGCCGCGGCGGTCCAGCGCCTCGATCACCGGGTTGGCGTCGCCTGGGTCAACGACACCGACCGCACCGCTGGACGGATCGCGCAGCAGGTAGATGTAGTTGTCGGAAAAAGCGGGAACGAGGTGGATCTCCATGGCCGAACGCCTCTCCGTCTTGGAAATGTGATAATCTCGGGGGACCATGTACACCGATATCGTCGATCTCCGGGAATTCTACGAGTCCAGCCTGGGCCAGGCGGCGCGGCGGATGATCCGCCGGCGCATCCGCATGATCTGGCCGGACCTGCGCGGGCAGATCGTGCTGGGGGTCGGCTACACGACGCCCTACCTGCGCCCCTTCCGGGAAGAGGCGGAGCGCGTGATCTCCATCATGCCGGCCACCCAGGGCGTGACCTTCTGGCCGCCGGAGGGGCCGGGGCTGGTCGCGCTGGGCGACGAGGCGGACCTGCCGCTCGGCGACATGTCGGTGGACCGCGTCCTGCTCGTCCACGGGCTGGAGGGGACGGAGCAACTGCGCCCCATGATGCGGGAGATCTGGCGCGTGCTGGCCGGCGGCGGGCGCGTGCTGGCCGTGGTGCCGAACCGCCGCGGCCTGTGGGCGCGCGCCGACTGGACGCCCTTCGGCCACGGCTTCCCCTATTCCGCCTCGCAGCTGAAGCAGGTGCTGCGCGACACCATGTTCGTGCCGGAACGCACCGGCCACGCCTTGTTCATTCCGCCGCTGCGCTCCCGCTTCCTGCTGAAGACCGCGCCGGCCTGGGAAGAGGTGGGGGAGCACTGGTTCAAGGCCTTCGCCGGCGTGACGATGATCGAGGCGTCCAAGCAGATCTTTGCCGGCGTGGCGCGCAAGACGCAGCCGGCGAAACGCCGGCTGATCGTCCCGCTGCCCGGCGGCACCGCCCCGGCCCGCCGCCCGGCGGGGTCCGGCGCCTGGCGCGTGTCGGAGGACCCGCAGCGCCCGGATCCGGCCTGACCCTTGTTGTTCCAGCGCTGCGTTCCGCTACGATGCACACGACAGCGAACAGCGGGATTGAGACGACATGGCGGCGACCGTCCTGATTCTCCCCGGCCTCGGCAATTCCGGGCCGGAGCATTGGCAAAGCTGGCTTCAGGGGCGGCACCCGTCCTTCCGCCGGGTGGAGCAGGCCGACTGGGACGCGCCGGTCCTCGCCGATTGGGTGGAAACGCTGGAGCGTGCGGTCGCGGCGTCCAGCGCCCCCGTGGTGCTGATCGCGCACAGCCTCTCCTGCATCCTGGTTGCCCACTGGGCCGCGCGCGGTGCGGAGACCGGATCGGCGGACAAGATCGCCGCCGCGCTTTTGGTCGCTCCGCCGGACGTCGAGTCGCCCGCCCTGACGCCGCCGGAGGTCCACGGCTTCGGGCCGGTGCCGACCGACCCGCTGCCCTTCCGCACCGTGGTGCTCGCCAGCCGCACCGACCCCTATTGCAGCGTCGGCCGCGCCTGCGGCTTCGCCGTGGGCTGGGGCGCCGACTTCATCGAGGCCGGCGACCTGGGTCACATCAACACGGAGTCCGGCCATGGGCCGTGGCCGGACGGCGAGCGGCTGGTGCTGGACCTGCTGAAGGACATCGAACCGTAGAATCGTAGACGCGTAGGTTGGGTGGAGCGCAGCGCAACCCAACATCGTCGGCACGGCGGCGTGTGTTGGGTTGCGCTGCGCTCCACCCAACCTACGAATTACGAACTTACGGCTTGCCGCCCACGGTCTTCACGTCCGCGCTGTAGGTGAATTCCGGCGCGTTGGCGAGTTCCTTGGCGGGCAGGTTCAGCAGCGGCGGGCGGGACAGCTCGACGCCGGGGGCGGCCGGGCCGGGGACCTCCATCTGCAGCATGCTGATGGGGACGGAGACCATCTTCTTCGGCGTGCCGACGTCGTCGTCCGGGGTCAGGACGATGCGGGTGATCGCGTCGCCCGCGTCGTCGAGCGCGAAGTCCTTGATCGTGCCGGCCACCTGGCCGTCGCGGCTGCGCAGTTCCTGACCGATCAGGGCGCGGGCGTGCTCCGGGTCGATCGGGCCGGGGATGGCGGCGACGGAGGGGGAGGTCCCGGGCGTGGTGCCGGCGGCCGAGCCGGCCGGGGCCTCCATCCGCTTCATCTCGTCCGATGGGGCCGAGCCGCTGACGCCCGATTGCGAGGCGGTCGGGTCGGTCGTCGGCTTGTCGTCCGGGCGGGGGGCGGTCATCAGCGGGGACTGGGACGCGCCGGGAGCCCCCTGCTGGGCGGTCGTGCCCTCTGGGGCCGGGCTGGTGGTCTGGGCGGGCGCCGCGGTCGCCGACAAAAGGGCGGCGGCCGAAACGGCCAAAGCGGCGGCCAAAGCGGCGGCGTTGAAACGCATGGTGCAAAGCTCCCGTTGGACGGACCCTGCCCCCTAAACACCGCCGACGGGCATAGGGTTGCACCAAAGGCGGCGACTAAACCGGGATCAGGTCCGCCGCAGCAGGAAAACGCCCTGTTCGCCCAGCAGGTTGGCGAAGCCGGAATGGGCGTGGCCGGTGATGCGGCCGGCGCGGTTGACGATCAGGCAGCGTTCGATGGTCAGCCCCATCTCCTCGGTCAGGGACACCAGGTCCTTGATCGTGCAGAAATGGATGTTGGGCGTCTCCCACCACTGGTAGCCCAGCTTCTCCGTCACCGGCATGCGCCCGGTCAGCAGCAATTGCAGCCGGATGCGCCAGTAGCCGAAGTTGGGCACCGACACGATGGCGCGCCGGCCGATGCGCGTCAGGCTTTGCAGGACCGTCCGCGGTTCCCGCATGGCCTGGAGCGTCTGGCTGAGGATGACGTAGTCGAAGGCCTCGGCCGGATAGTCCTTCAGGTCCGTCTCGGCGTCGCCCTGGATCACCGACAGCCCCTGCGTCACGCAGCGGTGCACGCCGTCCATGCTGAGTTCGATGCCGCGCCCGTCCACGCCCTTGTGGCGGGCCAGATAGGCCAGCAGGGCGCCGTCGCCGCAACCGACGTCCAGCACGCGGCTGCCCGGTTCCACCATGTCGGCGATCAGCTTCAGGTCGAAGCGGATGCCGCCCACAGCGCCGTTGCCGGCACCGGCGCGAGGGGACGTTCCGCCGTCGATTCCGTCGTCCAGGGGAGGGCTCATGGGATCCGGCCTTCTCTCAGCGGGGTTGCCGGCGGGCGGTCAGGCCGCGGTGCTCCGCGCAGCCTTCCAGGAAGCCGCGGATGACCTGGTGGAATTCCGGCTCGTCCAGCAGGAAGGCGTCGTGGCCCTTGTCCGTCCGGATCTCCACGAAGCTGACGTTGGCCGCCACCGCGTTCAGCGCGTGCACGATGGCCCGCGACTCGGGCGTCGGGAACAGCCAGTCGCTGGTGAAGCTGGCCAGGCAGAAGCGCACCGGCGTGCCGCGCCCGTCCACCCGGAAGGCGTTGGACAGCGTCCCGCCGCCATAGTCCGCGGCGAGGTCGAAATAGTCCATCGCCCGCGTGATGTAGAGGTAGGAGTTGGCGTCGAACCGCTCCACGAAGGTGATGCCCTGGTGGCGCAGGTAGCTTTCCACCTGGAAATCGGCGTCGAATCCGTAGGTGACGCTCTGCCGGTTCTGCAGGTTGCGGCCGAACTTGCGGTGCAGCGCCGGCTCCGACAGGTAGGTGATGTGCGCGGCCATGCGCGCCACCGCCAGCCCGCGGTGCGGCCGCGTGTCCTCCAGCAGGTAGTTGCCGCCGCGCCAGTCCGGGTCGGCCATGATGGCCTGGCGCCCGACCTCGTGGAAGGCGATGTTCTGCGCCGAATGGCGCGCCGCCGTGGCGATGGGCACCGCCGCGAAGACCGATTCGGGGTAGGCGACCGCCCACTGCAGCACCTGCATGCCGCCCATGGAGCCGCCGATCACGCAGAACAGCTTCTCGATCCCCAGATGGTCGATAAGCAGCTTCTGCGCGCGCACCATGTCGCCGATGGTGATGACCGGGAATCCCAGGCCATAGGGCCGGCCGGTCGCCGGGTCGATCTCCTTCGGGCCGGTGGAGCCCATGCAGCCGCCGATGACGTTGGAGCAGATGACGAAGTAGCGGTCGGTGTCGACCGGCCGGCCGGGGCCGACCAGCATCTCCCACCAGCCGGGCTTGCCGGTGATCGGGTGCTGGTCCAGCACGTAATGGTCGCCGGTCAGAGCGTGGCAGACCAGGACCGCGTTGGAGCGGTCGGCGTTGAGCGTGCCGTAGGTCTGGTAGGCGACCTGGAAGGGTCCCAACTCCGCCCCGCTGTCCAGCCGCATCGGGCGGTCCACGCCGAGCGTGACGCGATATCCGGGCAGGGCGGCGGCGTCGGCTGGCAAGGCGACAGCTGGATTCGACGCGGGCATGGCGGTTCGCAAGGCCTCTGGAAAACGGGAGCGTATAGCTACGGAGCGGGGAGAGAAGGTGTCAACGTTTTCTTTGATTTTAGGGAGCGTGCGGACTACTACTATCCGGCTTTGGATTCGATGGTTTCCCGCCCCATGCCTGCGCCCAAGTCCCCGCTCGATGACCTGCGCCGCGAGATCGATCACATCGATGATGCGATCCACGACCTGCTGATGCGCCGCGCGGCGGTGGTCGAGCGAATCGGCGCCGTGAAGGCGCAGCTCGACGACCAGAATGGGGCCGTTGCGGCAGCCCCGCCGATCTTCCTGCGCCCGGCGAGGGAGGCGGTGATCCTGCGCCGCCTGATGGCGCGCCACGCCGGATCCTTCCCGGCCGCCGCGGTCGTCCGCATGTGGCGGGAGATGATCACGGCGCTGACCCGGATCCAGGGGCCCTTCGCCGTCGCCGTCTACGCGCCGGAGGAACGGCGCGGCTTCTGGGACGTGGCGCGCGACCATTTCGGCAGCTTCGTGTCCATGACCGCCGTCAACACCCCGGCCGCCGCCATCCGCGCGGTGTCGGAGGGCACGGCCACCGTCGGCGTGGTGCCCTATCCGGCGGAGGACGACGCCGACCCCTGGTGGCGCTTCCTGCTGTCGTCGGACGCGCGCACGCCGCGGGTCGTGGCGCGGCTGCCCTTCGGCGGGCGCGGCAACGCCCGCGGGGAGGACCGCGACGCGCTGGCCATCGCGCTGGTCCCGCACGAGCCGACCGGCGACGACCGCACGCTGCTGGCGATCGAGCTGGGCCACGACCTCAGCCGCGGCCGGCTGAAGGACCACCTGGAGCACAGCGGGCTGGCCCCGACCGGCTTCTGCACCTGGCACGCCAAGGACCCGTCCGGCCCGTCGCTGCATCTGGTCGAGATCGCCGATTTCGTCGATCACGCCGACCCGCGCCTGTCCGCCTTCGCCGAACGGCTGGCGGAGATCCCGGTGCGGGTCAACATCGTGGGCGGCTACGCCGTCCCGCTCCACCTCTCCCACGACGCCCGCAAGGTCTGAGACCTGACATGACCCAGCCGAACGGCCCGGTGCCCCGCCCGGGAATCCTCGATATCGCCGCTTACGTCGGCGGCGAGCACGCGGGCCACATCCGCCTCGCCTCCAACGAAGGCGCGCTCGGCCCCAGCCCGAAAGCCGTGGAGGCGTACCAGCGCGCCGCGGCGGAGCTGCACCGCTACCCCGACGGCGGCGCGTCCGCGCTGCGCAAGGCCATCGCCGGGCGCTACGGCCTGGACGCGGAGCGGATCGTCTGCGGCGCCGGCTCCGACGAGCTGATCAGCCTGCTCATCCGCGCCTACGCCGGGCCGGGGGACGAGGTGCTGTACTCGCAGCACGGCTTCCTGATGTACCCGATCGGCGCCAAGTCGGTCGGCGCCACCCCGGTGCAGGCGCCGGAGACGAACCTGACCACCGACGTGGACGCGCTGCTCGCCCACGTGACGCCGCGCACCAAGCTGGTCTTCGTCGCCAACCCGAACAACCCGACCGGCACCTACATCACCGCCGAGGAGATGGCCCGGCTGCACGCCGGCCTGCCCTCGAACGTCGTCCTGGTCATCGACGCGGCCTACGCCGAGTACATGAACCACAACGACTATTCGGCCGGCCAGGATCTGGTGGACCGCTTCCCCAACGTGGTGATGGCGCGGACCTTCTCGAAGATCTACGCGCTGGGCTCGCTGCGGCTCGGCTGGGCCTACTGCCCGGCGGGGATCGCCGACGTGCTGAACCGCGTGCGCGGCCCCTTCAACGTGTCCGCCGCCGCCCAGGCGGCCGGCGTCGCGGCGATCGGCGACACGGACTTCATCGAACGCTCCCGCGCCCACAACACCCAGTGGCGGGAGTGGTTTGCGGGCGAGGTGACGGCGCTCGGCCTGACCATCCACCCCAGCGTGACCAACTTCATCCTGGTGGACTTCGCCGGCCAGACGCCCGGCAAGGACGACGCCGAGGCGGCCCGCCAGTTCCTGAAGGGCCGCGGCATCCTGGTCCGCCAGATGCCCGCCTACGGCCTGCCCAGCTGCCTGCGCGTCAGCATCGGCACCGAAGCCGAGATGCGCGAGGTCGTGACGGCGCTGAAGGACTTTTTGGCGGCGTGATTGGTGTGGGGTGGGGGTAAGTGGTCGCACTGGGCCCCCACCCAACCCTCCCCCACTTCGCGGGGGAGGGCTTTAAGCGTCGAGCGGCGGAGTTCCCTCCCTCGCCGAAGGTGGGGGAGGGTTAGGGTGGGGGCCCAACTCCGGCACTCCCCCAATCTCACCCCACCGCCTCCTGAACCGCCCGCAGCACGCCCACGCCATCCTCGCCGCGGCGCACCTCGACCCGCCGGTCGTGGAAGGCGGTCAGGCTGGTGCGGTGGCCGATGCTGAGGACGGTGGTGCCGGGCAGCCGCTCCGCCAGCAGGGTGTAGAGCCGCGCTTCCGTCTCCGGGTCGCAGGCGGAGGTCGCCTCGTCCAGGAACAGCCAGTCGGGCTTGTGCAGCAGGGCGCGGGCGAAAGCGACGCGCTGCTGCTCGCCGCCGGACAGGCGCTGCGCCCAATGGTCGTCCTCGTCCAGCCGGTCGGCCAGCGCGGGCAGGCCGACCGCCTCCAGCGCCTCGCGCACCGCCTCGCCCGCGAAGGCGTCGGGGGCGGAAGGGTAGGTGACGGCGGCGCGCAAGGAGCCGATGGGCATGTAGGGCTTCTGCGGCAGGAACATCGCCTCGGCCCCGCTCGGCAGGCCGACGCGGCCCCGGCCGAAGGGCCAGATGCCGGCTACGGCGCGGAACAGCGTGCTCTTGCCGGAGCCCGAGGCGCCGGTGACCAGAACGCGCTCCCCCGGCTGCACCGTCAGGTCGGCGCGCAGCAGCGGCGCCGGATCCTGCGGCAGGGCAAGATCCAGATCCTCCACCCGCAGGGCGGCGTCGGGTCCGGCGGCGCGGGCGATCTGCGGCGCGGTCCGGGTGGTTTCCCGCAGCTCTTCCACCGCGCGGTGGAAGCCGATCAGGCGGCTGGTGGTGGCGTGCCAGTCGGTCAGGCTGACGTAGCCGTCGATGAACCAGGACAGCGCCTCCTGCACCTGCCCGAAGGCCTGGGAGGTCTGCATCAGCGCGCCCAGCGGCACGGCGCCGGAGAAGTAGCGCGGGGCGGCGACCAGCAGCGGGAAGATGATCGCCACCTGCCCGTAGGCGGAGGTGAACCAGACCAGCCCCTTCTGCGTGCGCATGATGGACCACCAGTTGTCCACGACGCGGGCGAAACGTTCGGTGAAACGACGCCGCTCCTGCGCCTCGCCGCCCTGGAGGGCGATGCTCTCCGCGTTCTCGCGCAGGCGGACCAGCGCGAAGCGGAAGTCAGCCTCGTAGCGCTGCTGGTCGAAGTTCAGCCGGGCCAGCGGACGGCCGATCTTGTGCGCCAGCCACGTGCCGCCGACGGCGTAGAGCAGGGCGACCCAGACCATGTAGCCGGGGATGGCGACCTCCATCCCGAACAGCGGCACGGTCAGGGAGCCGGACAGGCTCCACAGCATCGCCAGGAAGGAGATCAGCGTGACGAGGTTGGTCAGGAAGCCCAGCGTCAGGCTGAGCGTCAGCTGCACGAAGCCGCGCAGATCCTCGGCGATTCGCTGGTCGGGGTTGTCGGTGCCGTTGCCGGTGACCTGCAGCCGATAATAGGTCTGGCCGGCCATCCAGTCGCCGAGGTAGCGCTCCGTCAGCCAGCGGCGCCAGCGGATCTGCAGCATCTGGTTCAGGTACAGCCGGTACACAGCCACCGCGATGTAGGCCAGCGCCAGCCCGCCGAACAGCAGCAGCTGGTGGACGAAGGCGCCCTGGTCCTTTTCCTGGAGGGCGTTGAAGATGTCGCCGTTGACCTCGGTCAGCTGGACGGTGATGAAGACGACGCCCAGGTTCAGCGCGACGATGACCGCCAGCAGGCCGCGGGCGGCCCAGCGCTCCTCCGACGACCAGTAGGGGCGGGTCAGCGTCCAGACGTCCTTCAGGAAGCGGCTGATCACGGCGATGCGGCTGGCCATCGGGTCGGACCTCGGGCTTTATGTTACCGAGCGTGCCGAATAGCACCGAACCACATGAAACGCTTATGAAATCCCGTTCACGCGCTCTTTATGTCACCCGCGCAAAACGTCGCGGCTGGCCAGCACGGCGCCGCCGATGATCAGCGCGCAGGCCGCCCAGACGGTCCAGCCGCCGACCGCCTGCCCGAACAGGATCAGCAACAGGGTGGAGGACAGCGGCGTCGCGTAGGACAGCACGCCCAGCGCCCGGATGTCGCCGCGCTTCACCCCGTGGTCCCACACGAAGAAGGCAGCCCCCACCGGCCCGATGCCCATGGCGAGCATCGCCAGCCACTCGTTCGTTGTGGGGACGACCGTCGTCTCGAAGATCGGGTGGCAGAGGGCGGCGAGCACCGCGGTGGCAAGGCAGAAGCCGCCGACCGCCTCCGTCGGGACGTTGCCGAACCGGCGCGACAGCACCGAATAGGCCGCCCAGGTCACCGCGCAGGCCAGCGCCGACAGGTAGCCCGGAAGCGCGTCGGCCTGGATCGACAGGCCGTTGCCCGCGACGATCAGCACCGTGCCGGCCAGCCCGCACAGCGCCCCGATGATGTGCCCGCGCTTCAGCCGCTCCCCCGGCAGCAGCGCCGAGAACAGCACGATCAGCAGCGGCCACAGGTAGTTCAACAGGTTGACCTCGATCTTCGCCTGCGGCGCCAGATAGAAGGCCAGGTAATAGAAGAAGTGATAGCCGAACAGCCCCGCGACCCCCAGCGCCCAGACCGGCCAGGGCTGGCGCAGCGCGCCGACCACGTCCTTGCCGCGCGCGGCGTTCACGGCCGTGCAGATGACGAAGCTGATGCCGAAGGACAGGGCCAGCAGCTGGAACGGCGGAATCCGCTGCGACAGAGCGGTCAGCAGCGCCAGCGTGGACCACAGCAGGATCGCGGTGCCGCCGATCGCGGTGGCGCGGCGCACTTGTGGATCAACCCGGGGATCCGGCTTCGGGGTGGAGGCGAGGAGCGTTTCGGTCGACATACCCGCACCCTTAGCGCAACCACGGGGGCATGGGCAACCCCACGTCGGAACAGTGGGCTCAGAACAGCCCGTTCAGAAGCGACCCGCGCCCGCTGTAACCGCTGGTCCCGTTCAGGATGCCGAGCGCGCCCGACGAGGACGACGAGGAACTGCTTCCGGTCAGGATCGCGGCGAGGCTCTGGAGTTTGGGCGTGTCGCCAAAGGGGTTGTCGCCCTTGGCCGGCTGCTTGGCGACGGTGTCGTAGTCCTTGCTGTAGTCGCCCATGCGCAACTGGACGCCGTAATTCTTGTCGTCCTTGGCCGCCACGCCCTTGTCGCGGCTGATGCGCAGCGTGTAGTCGCCCTTGTCGAGCGTCTGCGATCCCTTTTCCAGGTTCTTGTAGGCGTCGTAGGCGGCACCGGAGTCCTTGTTGCTGTCGGCGATGACCTTGCCCTGCTTGTCCATCAGCTGGATGCGCACGTCGCTGTCGCCGACGCGGCCCAGCGCCACCTCGCCCTTCGTGGTGACGGAGAACTTGTAGAAGTCCGCCGGGTCGTTCGCCGCCAGGGAGCTGAAGACGTTCAGGCGGCTGGTGTCCTTCACCAGCGTGCCGATGTTGGTCGCGAAGGGGGCGGCGTTCAGCGACGACTTGCGGACGTTCTGCTCGTATTCCTGGACCTTGCCGCTGGGCTTGGCGTCCGTGGCGGTCTTGGCCTGGTCCTGCACGCGCTTCATGGCCGCGTCGATGGACGCCTGAAGGCTCTGCGCCATGCCGCCGATGCTGAAATCCGCCATCGTTCCTTCCTCCCACCGGCACCCGGGACGGGCGCGCGGGATGACGATGCAGGAAGCGCGCCACCGGAAATTGCGGCAGAACAAGGGGTTGGATCAGGGCAAGCTTGGGCCGGGGCGGAAAATTCTGCGCGGCGGGCGGCAGTTTCTGCCGATTGCGCTTCAAACCCCTCTCCCGCCGGAGGCGGGCGAGGGGAGTTACCCCCGCCAGGGGATGATGCCCGGGGGCAGGCGGCGGCCCAGGCGGCCGACGGCCAGCATCACCGCCACGACCACGCCGATGGTCACGGTGCTGAGCGCGGCGGCCAGCGTCGGGCTGCCGCCTTCCTCCAGCGCGTAGACCACGACGCCCAGCGTCTCCCGCCCCTGCGACCACAGCAGGATGGAGACGGTCAGCTCGTTGAAGGCGGTCAGGAAGACCAGAACGCCGCCGGCCGCCGCGGCCGGGGCGACCAGAGGCGCCACGATGGTGCGCAGCCGCCGCAGCCGGCCGGCTCCGCAGGCGCGCGCCGCCTCCTCCATCGCCGGGTCGAGCGCCACGCAGGCTGCCTGGGCCGGGCGCAGCGCCAGCGACAGGAAGCGCGCCAGATAGGCGACCAGGATGATGCCGAGCGAGCCGTAGAGGCTGATCCCCAGCAATGGCAGCGGCTTCAGGAAGACCAGGATGCAGCCGATGGCCAGCACGACGCCGGGCACCGCGTTTGGCAGCTCGACCAAGACGCCGACGGCGCGGACGAAGCGGCTGCCGGGGCCGCGCCGGTCGGCCATGGCGTGGGCGATGGGGATCGCCGCCGCCGTCAGCAGCACCGCCGTCACCCCCGACAGCAGCAGGGAGTTGGCAAAGGCGCGGCCCACCTGGTCGAGCCCCAGGACGGTCGCGTAATGGGCCAGGGTCGCCGTCTCCGCCCCCAGCGGCAGGCCGTAGACGCGCACCAGGCTGGTGGAGACCAGCGCGGCCAGCGGGGCGGCGAGCACCAGGGCCACCACGGTCCAGCACAGCAACTCCAGCGGGCGCCGGGCGCGGCCGAGCGGCAGCACCGCGGTGGGCGCCGAGCCGCCGATCACCCGCGCGTCGATCCGCGCCTGGAGCACCAGTTGTGCTGCGATGCCGACGCAGGCGATGGCGCCGATCAGCACGGCCAGCACCGCGACCTCCGGCAGGACCGACGGGCCGAAGCCGGACAGGCGGCGGTAGATCAGCGTCGGCAGCACCGGCACCCCCGCGGGGATGCCCAGCAGCGCCGGCACGCCGAAGTTGCCCAGCGCCGCCACAAAGGCCAGCGCCACCCCGGCGGCGAGGCCGGGCAGGCTGAGCGGCAGCACCACGGTGCGCAGGATGCGCCAGCGCCGCGCGCCGGAGGCCTGGGCGGCCTCCACCAGGTCGCGCGGCACCGCGCGGAAGGCGGCGCGCAAGGCTAGGAAGACCAGCGGCGCGTGCTCGATCCCCATGACCAGGATCATCCCGGCGGAGGAATAGACCGGGTTTGGCGTGCCGGGCGGCGGGGCGAGGCCCAGCGGCTTCAGCAGCGGGCTGCCGGCGCCGGTCAGGTGGATCCAGGACAGCGCCACGATCTGCGGCGGGATCATCAGCGGCAGGATCAGGCAGAAGGACAGCGCCGTCTTGCCGCGCAGGTCGGTCAGCCCGGCGAGCAGCGCGAAGGGGCCGCCGAGCAGTGCCGCGACCAGCGTCGCCCCGCCGGCGATGGCGAGGCTGTTGCCGGTGGCCCGCCACGTCATCGGCGCGTTCAGCACGCGGGTCAGCGCCTTCAGGTCGCCGGCCAGCGCCGGCCCGGCGACCTCCCAGGCCAGGCGCAGCACCGGCAGCAGGACGACCAGCCCGACCAGCGCCATCAGCAGCGGGATGCCCGGACGGGGGAACAGGCCGGCAGTCCGGGCCGGCGGACGCTCGGAAAGGGTGGTGACGGACATGCTCAGCCGCCGAACAGGTCGGCGAAGTCCTTCTTGTTGTCCTCGTCGTCCTTCAACGCCTTGGCCGGCTCATAGGGCAGGATCGTGATGCCGGCCGGGTCGGGGAAGCCCTCCGGCGGCTTCACGCCGGGCAGCGCCGGCAGGAATCCCTGCTTGGAGGCCAGCTCCTGCCCATCCTTGCTCAGCAGGAAGGACACGAACGCCTTGGCCGCCGCCGGGTTCTTCGTCGTGTTCAGGATGCCGACCGGCTCCGTCACCGCGCTGACGCCCTCCTTGGGGAAGACGAAGGCGACGGGCGCGCCCTTCAGCTGCTCGCGGATCGGCAGGTAGTCGACGATCACGCCGTACAGCTTCTCGCCGCTGGCGACCGACTTCAGGATGCCGCCGTTGCCCTTGGCCGCGGTGGCGCCGTTGGCCTGCATCTTCTCGTACCAGGCCATGCCCAGGCTGGGCTGGGCCTTCACCGCGGCCATGTGGATGGCGGCCGCACCCGAGTAGAGCGGGCTGGGCATCACGGTCGTCCCCTTGGCCTCCGGCTTCAGCAGGTCGAGCCAGGAGGCCGGCTTCAAGGGGGCGGCGGTGTTGTAGGCGATGCCGGTGGTGATCAGCTTGGTGCCGAACCAGGTGCCGTCGGGGTCGTGCGTGCCGGGGCGGTAGCCCTGGACGGGCGCGTCCGCGAAGGGCAGCAGGCGCTTTTCGGCCTTCAGCGACTCCATGGTCACGGCGTCGGCGATCAGCAGCAGGTCGGCCTGCGGGCTCCCGGCGGCGATCTCCGCCCGCAGCTTGTTCATCAGCTCGGTCGTGCCGCTGCGGATCCACTCCACCTCGACGCCGGGGTTCCTGGCCTTGAAGGCCTCCACCGTCTGCTTGGCGTCGGCCTCCAGCTGCGAGGTGTAGAGCACCAGCTTGCCCGACAGGGAGTCCGCCGCCTGGGCAGGCATCCCGAGCAGCAACGCGCCGAGCGCGGCGCCGAAGGCCGCCCCGATCGCCGAAAAGGTTGTCCTCATGTCTCTCCCGTCCCTTCCATGGTCGGCGCCGGCCGTCGTTCGCGGCCGTTCGCCTCCAGCGTTACCCGTAACTAGCGCACTGTCTACGCCAGAACCATGACAATGACGTTACGGATGTATGGGGCGGGCGGGGGATGGGGTCAGTTGGCCTTGCCGTCGGTGGTGGCGACGGTCTGCTTGCCGGTGGTCTTGAAGCCCTTCTCCAGCAGCTCGGCGACCTCGTGGTCGCGGGACTTGGCGGTCTCGCCGCCCAGGACCACGGCGATCATGCGCTGGCCGTTGCGGCTGGCGCTGCCGGCGAGGTTGAAGCCGCTGAGGTTGACGAAGCCGGTCTTGATGCCGTCGTAACCTTCCACCTTGCCGAACAGGCGGTTGTGGCCGGGCACCACCGTGCCGTTCCATTCGAACCGCTGGCGCGAGAAGTAGGCGTATTCCTGCGGCGGCAGGCTGACGACGGCGCGGGCCAGCTTGGCCATGTCGCGCGCGGTGGTCCGCTGTTCCTTATTCGGCAGGCCGGAGGCGTTGCGGAAGGTGGTGTTGGTCATGCCGATCGCGCGGGCCTTCGCCGTCATCATCTCGGCGAAGTTCGCCTCGCTGCCGCCCAGCGCCTCGCCCAGCACGACGGCGACGTCGTTGGCCGACTTCACGGTCAGCGCCAGGATGGCGTCCTCGACCCGGATGGTACCGCCGGGGACGACGCCCAGGCGCGACGGCTTCTGGTTCACCGCGTGGCGCGACACCGGCAGGTCCTGGTCGAGTCGCAGGCTGCCGCGGTCGATCGCCTCGAAGGTCAGCAGCAGGGTCATCATCTTGGTCAGCGACGCGGGGTAGGTGACGACGTCCGCGTTCTCCGCCTCGATCACGCGGCCGCTGTGCGCGTCCATCAGGATGTGGGCGTGCACCGGGCGGAAGACGCTGCCGGCGCGCGCGGCGCGGGCGACGGCGTGCTTGCGGCCGGCCCGGTGGGCCTTGGCATGGCCCTTGGGCTGCACCTTGGCGGCCTTGGCGCTGTGCGCCTTCGCCTTGGCCGTCTTCGCCGGCGCGTGCTTCGCCGTCGCGGCGACGGCATCGGCAGGGTTAAGGGTCAGGGGAGCGGCGACCGCAAGCGACAGGAGCAGCGGCAGGGCGAAACCGTACGGCGAACGCGGCATATTGGCGACCAGATCGAAAGGTGGTCGCTTCCTGTATGCCGGAAGCCGTTAACAAAAAATGTGTCGAATCTTCGGAAGGGACTGAAACGGGACGATAATGCGCAACAAATGTCCGTATGCCTTAGGGTCATGTGTCACGGGCGCAACGCTGCTGTGCACATTGTGGCACGCAAGCCTCAGTCCACGTGATGTCACTTGAGTCTCACAGCCTGCGACGTCAGATGTCGTACTCCGAAAGCGCAGGGATGCGGCGCTCCGTCCCAAGGGCGAGCCGTGGCATCGTGTCGCGTTTTCCGCAGATGTTTCGTCAGCCGCCTGTTCACCGCCGCATGGGGTGCTTTGCCAATGCTGAACCGTTTCCGCTTCGACGCTCGGCCGTCGCTGAAGGCTGGGATGGCCGTGTGCCTCCTTGCCGGACTGCTGTCGGTGCCGGGGCGTACCGCGCAGGCGGCCGCGCAGGCCGCGCCCCAATCGACAGCGGCGCGGGACGTCGTCGGGTCCTGGATCGCGCGGCTCGACCAGCGCGCGGGGGAACTGGACGCCGCCCCCCGCGTGAAGCAGACCAGGATCGGCTACGGCATGGTCCTGAAGAAGGGCGACGGCGGCATGGTGGAGGTGGTCGCACCCGGCCCGGTCCAGCCGACCGACCAGCCCGCCGATAAGCCGGCCGACCAGCCTGCGGACAAGCCGGCCGCCGTGGTTCCGGTGCCGGCTCCCGCCGCGACCCCGGCTGCCCCCGCCGTCGCGGCGGGCGATGGCGACTCCGCGTCGGCGCCAGCAACGGCGCCTTTGGAAATGCTGCCGCCGCTGCCGCCGCCGGCGCCGCTCATGCTGACGGTGCGGGCGAAGAGCGCCGACCGCGTCGGACGCCTCGCCACCCGACTGATCGAGCTGGGCTTCCTGACGCAGGAGCAGTGGACCGACAGCTTCGACGACACGCTGGAGACGGCCGTGCGCGCCTTCCAGGTGGCCGAGGGGCTGATGCCCGACGGCAAGGTCGGCGAGGCGACGCGCCAGGCGCTCGACCGCACGCCGAAGGAAGCGGCCTCGCTGATGCGCGGCGCCGCGACGTCCATGCGCGCCGTGCAGGCGTCCGTCCCCGACACCGTCCTGTTCGTCAACCTGCCGAGCCAGACCGTCACCTACATCGAGCGCGGCAAGCTCGTCTTCACCATGCGCGCGGTGGTCGGCCGGCCGTCCCGCCAGACGCCGCTGCTGCAGGACCGGGTGGTCAGCGTCACCATCAACCCGACCTGGACCGTGCCGCCGACCGTGATGGCGCAGGACAAGCTGCCGAACCTGCGCAAGAAGGGGAACCCCGGCATCAAGGACGCCATCGTCTATCTGGACGGGGTCGAGGTCGCGCCGGAAAGCATCAACTGGTGGTCGGTGTCGCCGGAGCGCATCCGCATCGTGCAGAGGCCGGGCGACGACAACGCGCTGGGCCGCTTCCGCTTCAACCTGACCAACGGCGAGAGCATCTTCCTGCACGGCACCAACGACCCGAAGCTGTTCGAGCGCGACATGCGCGCCGCCAGCTCCGGCTGCGTCCGCCTCGCCGACGCCCGCATGGTGGCGGAGCTGCTGCTGCGCGCGGCGAAGATGGACCCGGCCGCCATCGACCGCCAGATGGAGACCGGCAAGACCAAGACCGTCTCCCTGCCGACCGCGGTGCCCGTCCGCTTCGTCTACTGGACCGCCATGGTGGAGCCGGAGGGCACGGTGCGCGTGCACCCGGGCATCTACGACGACATCCCCACCGCGTCGCAGCCGTCCAACCCCCCGTCTTCGGCCCCGTCCGCGGCCCCGTCGTCGCTGCCGCCGGCCACGGCCGGCACGGCCTCGACGCCCAAGCGCCTGGAGCCGCCGAAGCCCGTCCGCCCGGTGCCCGCGGGCAACCCGCTGCCGACCCAGTCGTCCAGCGCCCGCCCGCGGACCGTGAACGCCCCGGCCAACGGCGCCACCGCCGGCCAGGCGGGCAACCCGGCGGGCAGCGGAACCGCCCGCGCGCAGGTCGTCCGCGCGTCCATGTGAGACGCGGCATCCCCGAACGGACATGAGCCGTTCGGCCGATCCGACGACCGGGCGATCCGACGCCATCTTTCCCCTATGAGCCACGACCCTCGTGGCCATGGGGGAGGTGTGCGATGCTGCGCTTCACCGGAATCCAGGTCTTCGGACCGCGCGCGGTCCTGGTCCTTGCCATCGCGTTGCTGTCGCTGACGCTGCCGGCCCAGGCCGGCGGCTGGGGCGGGCGTGGCGGGTATGGCTATGGCGGCGGCTGGGGTGGCCATGGCTGGGGAGGGCACGGCTGGGGCGGCCATGGTTGGAGAGGACACGGCTGGGGAGGCCACGGCTGGGGAGGCGGATGGCACGGCGGCACCCGCTTCGGGTTCAGCCTGTCCCTGCCGCTGACCTTCGGCTACCCGTACCCCTACCGGTACCCTTACCCCTACCGCTACGCGCCGCCGGCGGTCGTGGTGGTGCCGGCCCTGCCCCCCGCGACCGCGACATCCCCAACCTTCCTCGCGCCGGGCGGGCGCACGTGCCGAGAGTTCCAGACGCGCGGGTCCATCGACGGGCGGATCGTGCCGCTGCGCGGCACCGCCTGCCTCGACCCGGACGGGCGTTGGCGCGTGGCGCGGTGATCCGGGGTGCGCGTTGGGGAACGCGATAACGGATATCCCCAGAACCTGTGGGTAACTCTGTGGGCGAATCCGGGAGCAACGCGCCCGCGATGCGGATTCTCCGCGGAGTCTGTCGATTTGCCTAAAAATTAGGCGCGTGAAAAATGGCCTGTTTCCACGCGTTCCCGCGGTCTTTCAAGGGCTGTTCACTGCCCAAGAAACAAAAAAGCAACACTGTGAGAGTCAAGCGTGGCGTTCCGGTGCGTGTGCATAACTTGTGTCGCATCGGACCTTTGGCCGCACCCCGATGGGGTAGGGCCGCCGGCCTGGGCTGAGGCCGTCGCGACAGCAGGATAGGAAGGGTGGGGGAAGGCCCCTATCGGAAGGCGATCAGGAGGCGAGACGCGACAGCAGGTCCAGCAAGCGGTCCTGTTCGTCCGCCGACAGCCGCGCGGCGAGGTCACGCTCCGCCTTGGCGACGGCGGGGGCGGCGGCGGCCAGCACCTCCTGACCCGGCTGGACGAGGCTGACGAGGTTCCGGCGCCGGTCGTGGAGGTCGGGGCCGCGCACGACGAAGCCGCGGGAGATCAGCCGGACGACGACCCCCTGCATGGTGGCCGGGTCCATGGCGATGCTGCGGCCGAGGTCGATCTGCGACATCGGGCCGGACTGCTGAAGCGCGACCAGCGCGGCCCACTGCGGCGGTGTCAGGCCGAAGGGAGCGAGCGCTTCGCTGAGCAGGGCCGTGGCCCGCTGGTGCACCCGTCGGACGCGGCTGTGAAGCGGTTCCCGGTAAAGGGATGGTTCCTTCGGTTTGCCGTACTGATCCTCCGGCGGCGCCATATGCCGTCTTCGCCTCGCGTCAATTGCATTCGCAAAGGCTTATACCAGCGGCGTGTGTCTGCCTTGTTTCAGATCAACCGCGCTGCGTTTCAGCGGCGCAACATTGCACCGCCGCGCCCGCGGTCGCTTGTCGCAGGTTTGTCACGGCTCATTCCGCGGCCAGGCAGGAGGGACCGTCATGCTCGGCCTGCGTGTGGAAGCCGAGATCGATGAGCTGGACCATGCGCCGCTCCACCGCCACCAGATACTGGCGCGTCTCGATGCTCCGGCAGTCGCGGCTGTGCTTGCGCAAGGCGGCGATGGCCCGGATGGCCGGATCGTTGGGCGCGGGGGGCGCTGGGCTGCGTGTCGACGTCATGGCGGCTTCCGCGTGGGGCGGTCGTTCGTAGGCGTGCTATTACAATACAGACACATTACGATTTTGCGAGCGACTTTATAAAAATTCGCTGTAAGGCTGCATACCGGAGTATATGTTTCGTGTCGATTTTGTAACACGCAGAAGTTTTGGGGGCGTCGCCGGGGCGTGGAATACGTCCGAAGTGCATACGCCGTCGGGTCCATGGATCACCGCCCCCGGCCCGCCGTTCCCGGCCGGGCGGTGCGGGGCGCTTGATGGCGCGGCGGTTGATTCGGCAACGGAGTCGGTGGCGGGACCATGCGTGGAGTGACCGGTGCGATCGCGATGGTGGGCGCCCTTGGGGTTCTGGTCGCCGTGGTCAGCTACGACCCGACTCCGGTCCGGGTGATCGTCATCGCGCTCTGCTGCGCGCTGACCGGCTTCCTCCTGGGCCGGCGGCGCTGACGCCTCCGGCAACGAAAAGCCCCCGCCGCGGGGCCGGCGGGGGCTTTCGTCGGGCGGGCTTTTGCTTTCGGTTATTGCTGGGATGCGCCCGAAGTGGCCGAGCCCATGTTGGTGGGCGCCGCGCTCTGGCTGTGCTTGCGGGTCGTCTGGGCGTGGGCGGTGCGGTAGGTCTTGACCTCCGCCTGGGTCAGGGTGCCGCTGTGGTCGGCGTCGATTCGGGTGAAGGACGCATCCTTGCGCCCGGCCGCCTTCCATTCCTGCTGGTCCACCATGCCGTCGTGGTTGGTGTCCATCGCCTGGAAGCTGCCGGCCTTGGCGTGGTGCTGGCGGGTCGCGGTGCCCTGGGTGGTGGCCGTCGAACCCGTCGTCGTCTGGTCGGACACGCCCGGCCCCGACGTTACGGCGCCGGCTTGCGGGCTGGTGATGGAACCGGAGTTGGCGGCGTAGGCCATCGGGCTGACGAGCATCATCAGGGCGGCTACGGCGGTAATGCGGTTCTTCATGGTCCTGTGCTCCCTTCCGGAGTCGGTGGCGCTGCCGGGCGCGGGATCGAAGCGCCGGCGACACCGCAACCAACAGCCGGCCGGCGTATCCCCTTCCATGAAATCGCGTTCATGAGTGCGGCGCTGGACCCAGACCTTGGTTTGGGTCGCTGCCCAAATGGCGGTTTGGGGGTGGCGGAGCGTAGCGTACCGTACGATACTTGTCCCACCGGCCGCGGTGCGGCCGGGTTACGCCGGGCTGCCCGGTTCCCTGGAACCACCGTGCAGGGCGCTCCGGCGACCATGATGGACGATCGTATCGGGCGACGGACCGTACCGGAGGGGAGAAGACTCGTTTTGCTGCACGGAACACCGGCCGCCAACGCCAGCCGCGCCGTCGAAGGCAAGCGGGAGGGCATCGACGACCAGGGGGAGGCGACTCGAATCGCTTCCGGGGACGCGGACGCGCGCACGCTGCGGCGCGGCCTGCTGAACGGGACGCTCCTGGGCGTCCTGGCGCTGCTCGCCATCGTCCTGCTGAACCGCGACGACCTGTCCGGGATCGGCCGGGTGCTGACCGACCTTCCCGCCGCGCTGGCCATCTCCGCCGCCGTCCACCTGCCGCAGATCATCCTGACGGGGCTCGCCTGGCGGGTTCTGATCAACGTCGAGCCGCGCCCGTCCATCCTCGCCATGACCGCGCTGCGCTGGTACCGGGAAGCGGCGAACGCGCTTCTGCCGGCCGGGGCCTTGGTCGGGCAGGCGGCGACGGCGCGCCTTGTGGCGCGCCAGGGCGTGCCGGGCAGCGTCGCCGGGGCGACCGCGACCGTCGACCTGACGATGGAGGCGGTGTCGCAGCTGTTCGTCACGCTCGCCGGCTTCGGCCTGCTGCTGACCCGCGACGGCGGCAACGGGGAGGGCGGGCTGACCGGCTTCGCCATCACCGGACTGGGCATCGCCGCGGCCAGCGTGATCGCCATGGTCGCCTTGCAGCGCCGGCTGCCGCTGCGTCCGCTGGAGGCGCTGCTGAACCGCCTGTCGCGCCGCTGGCCGGCGCTGAAGCCGACCTGGATCGCCGATTTCCAGGAGGCGGTGCTGCGCCTGCACGAGGACAAGAAGGCGCTGGCCGCCGCCGTGCTGCTGCACAGCGCGGCCTGGATGCTGGGGGCGGTGGAGATCGCCGGGGTGCTGGCCCTGCTCGGCCACCCGGTGTCGCTGACCGACGCCCTGATCATCGAAAGCCTGGCGCAGGTCCTGCGCAACGCCGGCTTCATGCTGCCCGGCGCCATCGGCGTCCAGGAGGGTGCGGTGGTGGCGGTGTCGGCGCTGGTCGGCGTGCCGCCGGCCCCGGCGCTGACCACGGCGCTGGTCCGCCGCGCGCGGGAGGTGCTGTTCGGCCTGCCCGGGCTGGTCGCGTGGCGCCGATCGGAACGACTTTCGGCTGTGAAGGCGGCCGCGTGACCATATAAGGCTGTGAGAGCGGCCTCTTGCTTGAAGGCTTACGGCCGCGAGGGCGGCCACTTGAAGGAAAGACGCATGTCGGGAAAGGATTCGAGGCTGATGGACCTGCTGCGGCTGATCCCGCGGGGCGGCCCGGCCATCTGCAACATCTCGGTCACCAACGCCTGCAACGCGACCTGCGGATTCTGCAACTTCGCGCACGACAAGGGCTATGTGAAGCACCGCAGTTGGCTGGACGCCGACCGTTTCGCGGACGCGATGGCCCTGCTGCGCGACCGGGCGTCCGTCCGCTTCGTCACCTTCATGGGGGGCGAGCCGCTGCTTCATCCGGAGATCGGCGCCATGGCGCGGACCGCGATGGCGCACGGCATGCAGCCGACGCTGGTCACCAACGGCTGGCTGCTGCCCAAGAAGCTGGACGAGCTGGCCGAGGCCGGCTTCAAGACGCTGTTCATCTCCATCGACGCGGCCGACGCCGAGACGCACGAGAAGAACCGCGGCCTGAAGGGCGTGTGCGAGCGGATCCGGGAATCCACCGCCCGCATGGAAAAGCTGGGCATGTCCGCGGTCGCCTCCGTGACCATGAGCAAGCTGATCCCGGACTACGACGCGCTGGTCGACTTCCTGAAGGAGCTGGGCTTCAGCGGCGTCACCTTCTCCTACCCGCGCAAGGCGGAGCTGGGCTCCTCCTCGCTGGTGTGGTCGGAGGACAGCGACCTCGTCGACCTGCGCCCGACGGAACTGCTGGCCGCCTTCGACGCGGTGGACCGGCAGCGCGAGCGCTTCCCGGTGCACAACCCGCGCGCTTCCGTCGCCGACATGAAGCGCCGCCTGCGCGGCGAGAAGGAGCGCTTCGTCTGCCTGGCCGGCTACAAGTACTTCTACCTGGACTGGAACTACGACCTGTGGCGGTGCGAGGACTGGGCGGCGCCGCTCTGCTCCGTCTGGGACTTCGACGCCAGCCGCACGGTGCGCGACGGCTGCCAGGCCTGCACGACCGACTGCTACCGCGACGCCAGCGTGATGCTGCACATGGCCGTGGCGATGGGCGACGCCTTCGCGCGCCTGTCGGAAGGCAAGCTGGGTGCGGCCGCGTCGGCGCTGGTCAACGGCCGCACGGCGTCCTCCATCGGCGCGGTCATGAACCAGGGCGGCGCCCGGCTGGGCCGTCTTTCGGGGATTGGATGATGCGGACGGTTGCGAAGGCCCCCTCCCTGGCGGCCCTGGGCGGGCTGCTGGCGCTCGTGCTCGCGTCGCCCGTGCACGCCCACGCGGTGATCAAGGAATCCCGCCCGGCGGAGAACGGGACCGTCGCCGGGCCGGACGTGGACCTGTCGGTCCGCTTCAACAGCCGTGTCGACCACGCGCGCAGCAAGCTGAGCGTGTCGGCCGGGAAGAGCGAGCCGGCCGTGGTGCCCATCGCGCCGGACAGCCCGGCGGACGCGCTGACCGGCCGCGCCACCGGGCTGGCCCCCGGCGCCTACCAGCTGCATTGGCAGGTGCTGTCGGTGGACGGGCACATCACCCGCGGCGTGGTGCCCTTCAAGGTGCAGGCGCCTCAGGCAAGGGTCCAGTAAAGCCATGGAACTGCTGACCGATATCTTCGGCCTGCTTTCGGTCATGCTGCGGGCGCTGGTGCTGGTCGGCACCATGATGGCGGTGGGCGGCTGCGCCTTCCTGCTGCTGCTGGCGCAGCCGCTGCGGCCGGCGCTGGCCGGCTTTTCCGACGGGATCGAGACGCGCAGCCGGCACATCCTGCGCTGGTCCGCGCTGGGGCTGGCCCTGGTCGTCGCCGCGGACGCCGCGGTGGGGCTGGCGGTGCTGGAGGGTACGACGGAGCTGCCGCTCCGCGACCTCGTCGGTGCGGAATTCGTGGTGGCGGGTGCGGTCTCCTTCGCCGCCGCGCTGGCCCTGGCGGCGGTGGCGGGGCGGGGCGCCAACGGACTGCTCGCCCTGCTGTCGGTGCTGCTTCTGGGCGCCCTGGTGGCGACCAGCCATTCCGCCGCCCGGCCGGAAGAGCGCGGCCTTCTGCTGGCCTTCACCGCCCTGCATGTGGCGGGGGCCGCGGTGTGGATCGGCGGGCTGCCCTATCTGGTCAGCGCCCTGTCCAAGGTCGGCCTGCGTCCCGCCTGGGCGCTGATCGGCCGTCGCTATTCCATGATGGCGGTGGGATCGGTCGCGGCGCTTCTTGTGGGCGGGGTCGGGCTGGCGGTGGTCTTCGTCGGCGACCCCGGCGGCATCTGGGGCACCGCCTACGGCCTGATGCTGTCGTCCAAGGCCATGATGTTCGCCGGCCTGCTCGTCTTCGGCGCGCTGAACTTCCGCATGATCGAGCGGGCGCTGCGCGGCGGTCCCTCGTCGGCCCTGCGCATGCGCCGCTTCGCGGAGGCGGAGATCGGCATCGGATTCACCGTGCTGTTCGCCGCCGCGTCGCTGACGTCGCTGCCGCCGGCCGTGGACCTTCAGGACAACCGCGTCACCCTGCACGAGATCGCCGAGCGGTTGGAGCCGCGCTGGCCGAGCATGAACACGCCGGACCACGGCAGCCTCGCCATCCCGGCCCTGCAGGCCAAGCTCGATTCCCAGGCCAAGGCGGAGGAGGAGGCCGCCCCGCGCGCTTTCGTCCCCGGCGCCGGCGCCCCGCCGCCGCGCAACGCCGCGGACATCGCCTGGTCGGAGTACAACCACCACTGGGCCGGGCTGATCGTGCTGGCGGTCGGCTTCGCAGCACTGCTGGAAAAGACCGGCCGCGTACCCATCGCGCGGCACTGGCCGCTGCTGTTCCTGGCGCTCGCCGTCTTCCTGCTGGTGCGGTCGGACCCGGAGGGCTGGCCGCTCGGCGACATCGGCTTCTTCGAGAGCTTCCGGGACCCGGAGGTGGTCCAGCACCGGCTGCTGGTGCTTCTGGTCATCGGCTTCGCCGCCTTCGAATGGGGCGTGCGGACGGGAAAGCTGAAGACGCCCTGGACCGCGATGGTTTTCCCGCTGTTGACGGCCGTGGGGGCGGGGCTGCTGCTCACCCACTCCCACCAGCTCGCCAACATCCGGGAGGAGTTGCTGATCGAGATGACCCACACGCCGCTGGCCCTGTTCGGCGTCGCCGGCGCCTGGGCGCGCTGGCTGGAGATCCGCCTGCCGGAGGGCGAGCGGCGCCTGCCGGGCATCGTCTGGCCGGTGTGCTTCATGCTCGTCGGGCTGGTCCTGCTCGGCTACCGCGAGACGTGACCGGGCGATGATCGACCGCATCGTTGAGCGCTTGGTCGGCGCCTGCATCCGGCACGCGCTGATCGTCCTGTTCCTGGCGCTGGCGGCGGCGGGGGCGCTGGGCTGGACGGCCGCGACGCGGCTGGGCATGGACACCGACGTCGCCAAGCTGATCGCCGCCGACCTGCCCTGGCGGGAGCGGGAGCTGACCTTCGACCGGCTGTTCCCGCAGGAGGTGGACCTGCTGGCCGTCGTCGTGGACGGGCAGGCGCCGGATCTTGCCGACCACGCCGCCACCGCCATCGCGGAGCGGCTGCGCACGCGCACCGACCTGTTCAAGACGGTGCGGATGCCGGGCTCCGGCCCCTTCTTCGAGCGCAACGGCATCCTGTTCCTGCCGACCGAGGAAATCCGCGCCCTGACCGACCGGCTGATCGAGGCGCAGCCGCTGATCGGCGTGCTGGCCGCCGACCCCAGCGCGCGCGGCCTGTTCGGCGTGCTCGACCGCATGCTGGAGGGGGTGGAGCGCAAACAGGCGACCATGGCGCAGATCGCCGCGCCGCTCGACGCCGTGGGCGCGGCCGTCGGCGCGGCGTTGCAGGGCCGGACGGAGCCGGTGGCCTGGTCCACCCTGCTGACCGGCCGCGATCCCGCGCCGGAGGAACTGCGCCGCTTCGTCCTGGCCCAGCCGATCCTGGATTTCGACGAGCTGGAGGCGGCGGCCAAGCCGACCGGCTTCATCCGCGACACGGTGCGGCAACTGGGTCTGACGCCGGACCACGGCGTGCGGGTGCGCATCACCGGTTCGGTCGCGCTGAACGACGAAGAATTCGCAACGGTGTCGGAGGGGGCCGGGGAGTCGCTGGCGCTGTCCGCCGTTCTGGTGCTGGTGATCCTGTTCCTGGCGGTGCGGTCGCCCCGCCTGATCGTGCCGATCATGGTGACGCTGGTGGTCGGGCTGGTGTGCACGGCGGGCTTCGCGGCGCTGGCCGTGGGGACGCTGAACCCGATCTCCGTCGCCTTCGCCGTCATGTTCATCGGCATCGCCGTGGATTTCGGCATCCAGGTCTGCGTGCGCTACCGCGAGCAGCGTTTCAACATCAGCGAGCCCGACGCCGCCATGCGGGCCACCGGGCGGGAGGTCGGGCGGCCGCTGCTGCTCGCCGCGGCGACCACGGCGGCGGGCTTCCTGGCCTTCGTGCCGACGGCCTATGTGGGCGTGTCGCAGCTCGGCCTGATCGCCGGGGCGGGCATGGTCATCGCCGTGCTGCTGAACCTGACCCTGCTGCCGGCGCTGCTGACCCTGTTCCACCCGTCGCCGGAACGGGAGCATGTGGGCATCGCGGCGGCCCGGCCGCTCGACCGCGCGCTGCTGCGCCACCGCCGCGCGGTGCTGGCGGTGGCCGGGCTGGCGGCACTGGGGTCGGTCGCGCTGCTGACGCAGCTGCGCTTCGACTTCAACCCGCTGAACCTTCAGAACCCGCACACCGAGGCGATGTCCACGATGCGCGACCTGATGGACAGCCCGCGCACCTCGCCTTTCTCCATCGAGGTGGTGACCCCGAACGTGAAGGCCGCCGCGGAACTCGCCGACAGGCTGTCCACGCTGCCGGAGGTGGGGGAGGTCATCAGCGTCAGCGGCTTCGTGCCGGAGGACCAGCCGGCGAAGCTGGCGCTCCTGGCCGACGCCGCGCAGTTCATCGGCCCGACCCTGGCGCTCGCCGGGACGGAGCCGCCGCCGACGACGGACGACATCCGGAAGGCCGCGGCGGAGGTCGCCGCGCGGCTCGTGCGGGTGGGCGCTCCGGAAAGGGCGGAGGCGCTGCAACGGCTGGCCAAGTCCGACGACGCCACGGTGCAGCGCGCCGCGACGGCCATGACCACGGGGCTGAAGGCGCGGCTGGACGGTATCGCGGCCATCCTGGACGCCCAGCCCGTGACTCTGGACAGCCTGCCACCGGACCTCGTCCGCGACTATGTGGCGCCGGACGGGCGGGCTCGGGTGACGGTCTTCCCCAAGGGGGACAGCCACGACAACGCGACCATCGTGCGCTTCGTGGACGCCGTGCGGGCGGTGGCGCCCCAGGCGACGGGCGTGGCGGTGACCATCCAGGAATCGGGCGACACCATCAGCGCGGCCTTCCTGCGCGCCGCCGTCCTGGCCCTGGTCGCGGTGACCGTGCTGCTGGCGCTGGCGCTGCGGCGGGTGCGGGACGTGGTGCTGGTGGTGGCGCCGCTGGTGCTGGCGCTGCTGCTGACCATGGGGCTGTGCGTGCTGGTCGGACTGTCGCTGAACTACGCCAACATCATCGCGCTGCCCCTGCTGCTGGGCATCGGCGTGGCCTTCAACATCTACTTCGTCGTGAACTGGCGAGCCGGCCATGGCGAGCCGCTGGCCTCGCCCACGGCCCGCGCCGTGCTGTTCAGCGCGCTGACCACCGCGGCCGCCTTCGGCACGCTGGCGCTGTCCCACCACCCCGGCACGGCAAGCATGGGGCTTCTGCTGTGCATCGCGCTCGGCTGCACGCTGCTGACCGCGGTGTTCGTGCTGCCAGCGTTGCTGGGGCCGGTGCCGACAAAGCAGGAAGGGTGAGGGAGGTCTCCCTCGCCCCTCTGGGGAGAGGGTGGCCCGAAGGGCCGGGTGAGGGGGTTGCGCTTCTGCCGAACGTACCAGCGAAGCGGGACCCCCTCACCCTAACCCTCTCCCCGGAGGGGAGAGGGGACAAAGCCTTGCGGCGGGAGAGGGGAAAGCGCCCCGTAGGTCGTCAGGCGGATCCCCTCCCTCTCCACCATCGCCTTGATCTCCGGCGACGCCAGCGCCGCGAACTCGTCGGCGGGGCGGTAGGTGGGCATCAGGGCGGCGAGCGCGGGGGTCTGGGACGTGGCGGGGTGTGAATAGAGTTCGGTCACGCCGTCCGGCAGATCGCGCACGACCTCGCGCACCCGCTCCTCGGTCATGGCGCCGCTGTGGCGGATGCCGTGGACGCGGTCGGGGGTGGCGAGGCCGGCGCGGCGGGCCTGGCGGCGCAGCAGGCCGATCCAGGGGGAGAGCAGGGCGGGATGGCCCGGTTCATCCGGGATGCGGACGGCCTTCAGGCCGAACTCCAGCCCGATCTCCACCAGCATGCGCCCCACCGTCGGGTGCAGGTGCATGTGCTTGTGGGCGTCCACATGGTCGAGCGGCAGCCCGGTTGCCGCGAAGGCGCGGAACTGCGCGCGGATTTCCGCCGCGAGTTGCCGCCGCACCGACGGGCGGAAGAAGTAGGAGAAGCCGGCCAGCGCCTGCCGGTCGGAAAAGCGCCCGCGCGCATCGACAAGGTCCGGGATCTCCCCGGCCGGCAGCGTGGAGCCGGCATCCACCAGCGCCAGATGCAGCCCGACGCCGAGCCCCGGCATCCGTTTCGCCAGCGCCACCGCCTGGGCCGCCGCGGGGGCGGCGACCATCAGGCTGGCGGATGTGAGGATGCCGGTGCGGTGGGCCTGCTCCACCGCCTCGTTCACCGCCGGGTCGAGGCCGAAGTCGTCGGCGGTGACGATCAGTTGGCGCACGATGTCAGCCGGCGGCCTTGGCGGCCTTGCGGGCGTTGAGGAACTGGAAGAACTCCACGCCCTCGCGCAGGCGGCGCTTCATCATGTCCGGGCTGCGCACCATCTCGTTGACGATCGAGCCGATCTTGCGCGGGCGGAAGTAGAAGCGGCGGTAGAAGGTCTCCACCGAATCGAAGATCTGCGTGTGCGCCAGGTGCGGGTAGTGCAGCGGGGCGATCTGCACGCCGCGGGCGTCGATCAGCTCCGCGTGGTCGGTGTCGAGCCAGCCGTTCTCCATGGCCTGCCGGTACAGCTCCGTCCCCGGATAGGGGGCGGCCAGCGAGACCTGGATGGTGTGCGGGTTGGTCTCGATGGCGAAGCGGATGGTCTCTTCAATCGTCTCCGGCGTCTCGCCCGGCAGGCCCAGCACGAAGGTGCCGTGGATGGCGATCCCCAGCTCGTGGCAGTCCTTGGTGAAGCGCTTGGCGACCTCGATCCGCATGCCCTTCTTGATGTTGTGCAGGATCTGCTGGTTGCCCGACTCGTAGCCGACCAGCAGCAGGCGCAGGCCGTTGTCCTTCAGCACCTTCAGCGTCTCGCGCGGGACGTTCGCCTTGGCGTTGCAGGACCAGGTGACGCCCATGCGGCCCAGTTCCTTGGCGATGGCCTCGGCGCGCGGCAGGTCGTCGGTGAAGGTATCGTCGTCGAAGAAGAACTCCTTCACCTGCGGGAAGGCCTCCCGTGCGTAGGCGATCTCGCGCACCACATGCTCCACGCTGCGCGTGCGGTAGCGGTGGCCGCCCACCGTCTGCGGCCACAGGCAGAAGGTGCAGCGCGACTTGCAGCCGCGGCCGGTGTAGAGCGAGACGTAGGGGTGCTTCAGGTAGCCGATGAAATAGTCCTCGATCCGCAGGTCGCGCTTGTAGACCTCCGTCACGAAGGGCAGATCGTCCATGTTTTCCAGCATGGCCCGCTCCGGCCGGTGGACGACGACGCCCTCGGCGTTGCGGTAGCTGAGCCCGTCGATGGTCGCGAAGTCGCGGCCCTCCGCCACCTCCTTGATGGTGAAGTCGAACTCGTTGCGGGCGACGAAGTCGATCGCCGGCGCGTCGTTCAGGCTTTCCTCCGGCTGCACCGCCACCTTGGCGCCGACCAGGCCGATCTTCAGGTTCGGGTTCACCGCCTTCAGCGCCTCCGCGACCTTGACGTCGGACGCGAAGGACGGGGTGGAGGTGTGCATGACGACGAGGTCGTAGTCCTTGGCCAGCGGCAGCACCTGCTCCATCGTCAGGCCGGCCGGGGGCGCGTCGATCAGGCGGCTGCCGGGCACCAGCGCCGCCGGCTGGGCCAGCCAGGTCGGGAACCAGAAGGACCGGATTTCCCGCTTCGCCTGATATCGCGACCCGGCGCCGCCGTCGAAACCGTCGAATGAGGGGGGCTGGAGGAACAGGGTCCGCATCATGATTCTTCTCCGCAGAAATGCAGCCGCCCTTCGGAATCCACGCGGTAGCGCGCGTCGCGCCACGTCACGGTGGTCCCGCAGAAGCTGGCGAGCAGAAGGCCCGCCGACAACAGGTCCCGCGCCGCGAGCAGCCACAGCGGCGTCGCCGGCTGCTCCAGGGCGCGGTCGATGATCCGCCCCGCGGCGAACCGGACGCCGAGGGCGAGAAGGAGGGAGGCGACGCCGAGCCAGGGCAGACCGGCCGCCAGCGACACCAGAAGCGCGATGACGCTCCAGAAGACCGGGAAGGTCACGATGGACCCGGCGTGGCCCGACGGCTCGATGGCGCGCACGGTGCGCATCCAGCGAATCTCGTGCGCGATCAGGTCCTTCGCGTTGCGCTCCGTCACCGTGGTGGCGACGACGCAGGGGCTGAGCGTCAGCGGCCGGCCAAGCTCCCGCACCGCCGCGCCCAGCGCGTAGTCGTCGGCCAGATGGTCGCGGAACCGCTCCAGCCCGCCCAGTTGGTCGAGCGTCGCGCGGGACAGCGCCATGGTGGCGCCGAAGCAGCCGTCGCGCCGCCCGGTCAGGCGGCCGAGCAGCACCGAGGGCAGGAAGCCGTGGTTGATGAAGGCGACGCCCAGCCGGGCCCAGGGCCCCTCGGCGCCGCGCCCGGTGTAGAGGCAGGTCACCAAACCGGCGCCCGGCCCCTCAAGATCAGCGGCGACCGCGTCCAAATAGCCGGGCGGCACGCGGATGTCGCTGTCGGCGATGACCAGCAGGTCGTGCTTGGCGCGGGACAGCGTGTTCAGCAGGTTGCCGACCTTCAGGTTCGTGCCGTGCCGCGTGGCGTCCACCACCAGCGTCATGTCCACGCCGGGATTCTCCGCGATCAGCCGTTCGACCACGGCGATGGCCGGGTCGGCGGGGTTCTGCACGCCGAAGACGATCTGGAAGGCCGGGTATTCCTGCCGGATGAAGGAGCGCAGGTTGTCCGCCAGTTCCGCCTCCGCGCCGCAGAGCGGCTTCAGGATGGTGATCGGCGGGCGCCGGGCGGGGACCGGCATCGGCAGGGCGCGAAATCGTGAGACTGCCCAAGCGGAGACGGCCAGCGCCGCCGCTCCCACGGCCGTCACCAGCGCGAAGACGATCGCCAAAACCGTCACAATGTCCATCGCCTCGCTTCTGCCATCGGCCATAGGTGGGTGCGCGGCGTACAGACAACATCACAACGCGCCGGCGCACAATATAGCTTTGGTATCCCGTTTGCCCAATTTTCCGGTATTCCGCGTTGGGCAAGCTATTCCTTTTTGGGGGAAGGCGGGTTGCAAGGGGGCTTCTCGCCCTCGCGGGATTGCTCCATACATAGTGCCACTCGGGCGCGGCACCTGTTTTCCCAGGTCCGTCCCGTTCCCCATCCAACTCCCGGAGGCTTGCCACCGTGGCCGTCGGCAAGGTGCTTACTTCTCTCCTGGCGTCGCGGCGCTTCGCCCTGTTCGCCGCCATCCTGGCCTTTTCCGCGCTGTATCCCGGCGGGATGTCGCCGGCCCGGGCCCAGACCCCACCGGCCGGCGGGCCGGGCGCGCCGCGCGCCGTGGTGCAGGGCTTCTACGACGTGCTGATCGGCGCCATGAAGGACGGCCGCAAGCTGGGCTTCCAGGGCCGCTTCGACCGCATCCGCCCGGCCTTCGAGAAGGCATTCAACGCCCCGCTGATGACCCGCGTCGTGGTCGGGGCGACCGCCTGGTCGGCCGCGACCCCGCAGCAGCAGGACCAGGCGGTGGACGCCTTCACCCGCTACAGCGTCGCCAACTACGCCACCAACTTCAACGATTTCGGCGGCGAGAAGCTGGAGGTGCAGGGCGAGCGCGCGACCCAGGCCGGCACGGTGGTGGAGACGCAGATCGTCCCGACCGACGACAAGCCGGTGGCCATCAACTTCCTGCTGCGCCCGGTGGACGCCGGTTCGCCCGGCGCCGGCTGGAAGATCACCGACGTCTTCCTGGACCGCACGATCAGCGAGCTGGCCACCCGCCGCTCCGACTTCGCGCGGACGATCCAGGACGAGGGCGTCGCCGGCCTGACCAAGCGGCTCGACGAGAAAACGCGCGAGATCGCCGCCGCGACTAAGCAGTAAGCCCGCACGCAGGGGAGACCGACCGATGACTGTGCTGGTGACGGGCGCCACGGGGTTCGTGGGCTCCGCGGTCGCGCGCCGGCTGCTGGCGGAGGGGTTGGCCGTCCGCACGCTGGTGCGGCGCGGGACCGACCGCCGCAACCTGGAGGGGCTGGACGTCGAGGTCGTCGAGGGCGACCTGCTGGACGAGCCCTCGCTGCGCCGCGCCGTCGCGGGGTGCGAGGCGCTGTTCCACGTCGCCGCCGACTACCGCCTCTGGGTGCCGGATCCGGAGCGCATGCGGCGGATCAACGTCGACGGCACGCGGGCGTTGATGCTCGCCGCACTCGACGCCGGCGTGCCGCGCATCGTGCACACCAGCAGCGTGGCGACGCTGGGCATCGTGCCGGGCGGCGTTGCCGACGAGGAGACGCCCTCCACGCTCGACGACATGATCGGCCCCTACAAGCGCACCAAGTTCCTGGGCGAGCGGGAGGTGCACCGGCTGATCGCCGAGCGCGACCTGCCGGCGGTGATCGTCAACCCCTCCACCCCCGTGGGGCCGCGCGACATCCGCCCGACGCCGACCGGCCGCATGATCGCCGACGCCGCCGCGGGGCGCATGCCGGCCTACGTCGACACCGGCCTGAACATCGTGCATGTGGACGACGTGGCGGAGGGGCACTGGCAGGCCTTCCGCACGGGGGAGGTCGGGCAGCGCTACGTCCTCGGCGGGGAGAACCTGATGCTGCGCGACATCCTGGCGGTCATCGCGACCTTGGTCGGCCGCACGCCGCCGGTCATCCGCCTGCCGCACCGCGCGCTGATCCCGCTCGCCTACGCCATGGAGGCATTCGCCCGCGTGTCACGCGCGAACGCCGAGCCGCTGATGACGGTGGACGGCGTGCGCCTGTCGCAGAAGCGGATGTTCTTCAGCTCCGCCAAGGCGGAAGCCAAGCTCGGCTACCGCCCGCGCCCGGCGGGCGAGGCGCTGGCCGACGCGGTGGCGTGGTTCCGGGGTCGGTAACGCTTTCTCAGGCCGCGCCCGCCGTCGTGAAGGCGGCGGAGCCGGCCCCGACCTCCCGCACCAGGGCTTCGCCGATCAGCCGGTAGCCGAGCCGGGTGAACAGCCCTTCCGCATCCAGCTTCGGCGCCGTGGCCGCCACCACGCAGCCCCGCACATCGACGACCACCGTCCCGCAGCCGAGCTGGCGGGCGAGGTGGTCGATGGATTCGATCTGCGCCGCGCTGGTCGCCGCCGCGTCGAACAGGCCGATGGCGACGAAGATCGGCACGGTCAGCACGCGCACCGCGCCGTCGGCGCTGACGCGCCAGCAGTACAGGCCGCGGATGTGCCCGTCGCTCATGGCGCAGGCCATGGCGCCGCACCCGCCGTCAATATTGGATTCCAGGAAGGGGGCCACCGCGCCGCGCCACTGGTCCAGGGTCATGTCCCGGTGCAGGGCCTGCGCCACGGGCAGCGCCTGGTCCGCGTGGGACGGGGATAGCGGCGTGATGATGAAGCTCTTGGTCATGGTGGCGGTCCTGGGGGCGGCGGTCCTTCCAGCCCATCATCGCCGGGACCCGGAAGCGTCGCGTTGATTTTGGTCAGGTGCCGGACGCTTTGCCCGGGTGTTGACAGGGGAGTCCAACCCTTGCGAAAGGCCGACCATGAGCCCCTATCCGCCGCCCGGTCCGGACCCGGATGTGCCGATCCCGATGCCGCTGCCCCCGGACGCTCCGCCCGACGAGGCGCCCGGCGTCCCGCCCATGCCGGGGGAGCCCCAAGAGCCGGTATAATTCCAGCCCGTCTAACTCCGCCGGGGCTTGCGGCGGTACAGCTCCATGGCGCGTTCCAGGATGCCGGGGGCGGAGTAGTCGCCGAGGAACAGGTCGCCCAGCGCCCGGCGCATGCGGGCGCGGATGCGGTTGCGGATGGCGTTGCGCAGCGCCTCCTCCTGCATGTAGCAGCGCTGGCACAGGCTCTTGGGCCGCGCCTCCGGGTTGCCGGAGGGCTGGCGCGGGCGGACGACGACCTTCAGGTCGCGGGTCTGCGCGTATTCGACCACGTCGGGCCAGGCGGCCCGGCGCCCGCGGCCGTCGCGCCAGGTCTGGTCGGACGGGTCGTACCAGCGCCCGTCCGGCAGGCAGCGCACCACGGCGCCGCCCGGCCGGCCGCAGCAGCGGCAGCGGGTCTCTCCGGCGGCGGTGCCCCCTGCGGCGGTGCCCGATACCCCCTTGCGGTCGGCCGGATCGAGATCGGGTCTCAGAATCTTTGCGCGGAGTTGTCTGGTCATGGCTTGATGCCTGCCCCGGGCCGGAATGCCCGGCGGGGTCAGGCTCATGACACGGATGGGCCCCCGACCGCCAGTGTGATTTTGCGAAAAGCCAAAACGGTTTTAAGAAAAGCAGTAGTGAAGTGCGAGACCCGCGATGTCCCTTCCCGATGACAGCGTTCCCCATGACCCGAACCTCGTCCACGAGCTGGCCTCTGCGCACCCCGACGTGGTGACGCCGGCCGCCGTCGGCGTCGCGCGGGTGGAGCATGCGGAACGGCATGGCCTCGTCCCGCTCGGCCTGCCGCTGCCCAGGGGGAAGCGCGACCTGCTGGTGCCGGCGGAGCGGCGGGAGGCCATCCTGCTGGAGATCGAGGGACTTCTGGACCGCGCCCGGCGGCGCAACGACCTGCTCGCCCAGGGGCGCCGCGCGCTGGAGGGCTGGTCGACCAGCCTGCACCCGGCGGACGACCGCACCCGCCTGCGCGCCGTCCGCGCCGACGAGCTGCCCTGGCCCGGCTTGGCCGCCCCGGTGCGGCTCCAGGTCTCCCGCACGCTGGACGTGCTGGAACTGGCCGACCTGACCGACGAGGAGCTGACGCTGCGGCTGGAAGGCGACCCGGCCCTGTCCTCCGCGCTGGAGGAGGCGCAGTCGCGTGTGGCCGCCCGCCTGCACCGCTACGCGGCGGAGGTGGGGGAGCCGGAGGACGGCTGGACCTTCGCCAGCCTGGCCGAGCGGCTGTCGCGGGCGGCGCGCAACCGGCACGGCGTGGACGAGCTGCTCGACCGCTGGGACCGGGAGTTCGACGTCTGGCGGTGGGAGAGGGCGGAGGCGCGCGGGCGCGCCTATGTGGACCGGCATTTCGACTTCGCGCGGTTCGAGCGGCTGTTCCCCGTGGCGCGCGGGCTGGGGCGGCGGCTGGTGCTGGTGGTCGGCCCGACCAACTCCGGCAAGACGCACCACGCGATCGAGGCGCTGAAGGGGGCCTACGACGGCGTCTACCTCGCACCACTGCGCCTGCTGGCGCTGGAGGTCATGGAGCGGCTGAACGCGGAGGGCACGCCGGCCTCCCTGCTGACGGGGGAGGAGGCGATTTCCACCCCCGGCGCGCGCCATACCGCCTCGACCATCGAGGTGATGGACCCCGACCGGCCGGTGGAGGTGGCGGTGATCGACGAGATCCAGATGCTCGCCGACCCGGACCGCGGCTGGGCCTGGACCGCGGCGCTGATGGGCGCCCCGGCGGAGACCGTCTACATCCTGGGCGCGCCCGAGGCGCGGCCGCTGGTCGAGCGCGCGGCGGCACATCTGGGCGAGCGGCTGGAGGTGGTCGAGTTGGAGCGCAAGGTGCCGCTGACCATGATCGACCGCCGCCTGAACTGGGAAGAGGTGGAGCCCGGCGACGCCCTGATCGCCTTCTCCCGCCGCGAGGTGCACGCCGTGCGTGACACGCTGCGGGCCAGGGGGATGTCGGTCGCGGCGGTCTACGGCGCGCTGGCGCCGGAGGTGCGGCGGCGGGAGGCGGCGCGCTTCCTGTCCGGGGAGGCCGACGTGGTGGTGGCGACCGACGCTATCGGCATGGGGCTGAACCTGCCCTGCCGCCGCGTCCTGTTCACCGCGCTGGAGAAGTTCGACGGCAGCAGCGTCCGCCCCCTGACCGCGACCGAGGTGAAGCAGATCGCCGGCCGCGCCGGCCGCTTCGGCAAGTTCGAGTCGGGGGAATTCGGAGTCGTCGGGCGCGGCACGCCCCAGGCGCTGCGCAACCTGCTTGAGAAAGGCGACCCGCGCCTGCTGCCGACGGCGCCGCTGACCGTGCGGCCGACGCGCGGCATGCTGGCCCGTCTGGCGGACCATCTGGGGACGGAGGAAACGGTCCTGCTGGTGGACTGCTTCGCCGACGCGCGCACGGGCGGCTCGCCCTACCGGGTCGGCGACCTGTCGGGCTTGAGGCGGCTGGCGGTGCTGCTGGACGAGCGGCGGCTGCCGCTGGCGGCCAAGCTCGACCTGCTGCTCGCCCCCGCCGACCTGGACGAGGAGGCGGAGGCCCGCATCCTCGCCACCATCATCGGCGCGGTCGAGTCGGGGGAGGCCATGCCCATCGGCCGGATCGTCCCGGCGCGGCTCGACGGTCTGGACGGCGCCGCGCTGGAGGCGGCATCGCGCGCCTGCGACCTCTACTACTGGGCGGCGCGCAAGTTCCCGACCCTGTTCCCGGAGCGCGAGGCCGTGCGTGCCCGCCGGGCCGAGGTCAGCCGGCGCCTGTCCGACCTGCTCGCCACCCGCGGCGCCCGCTCCGCCGGAAATCGGCGCGAGCCGCCGCCGAAAGCCGGCTTCCGCGGCGCCCCGCGCAAGCGCTTCGGGCCGCGGCGATAGCGACGCAGCATTCATTCCCCTCTCCCAGCCCCGCTGGGAGAGGGAAGGGGCCCACGCGCCAGCGTGGGAAGGGTGAGGGCAAGGTTTCTCGGGATGACCAAGCCCTCACCCTCCCACCGCTTGCGCGGCGGGCCCCTCCCTCTCCCGCCGGGGGCAGGAGAGGGGGTGGTTGCGTTTTCCTGGCGCACGCGTCGAAGGATGATGGGGGATGTGCTGGAACCTCGGGCGTCGCCGTGTGTTGTTCAGGCATGGACATCATACGCATCATCCTGGCGCTTCTGCTGCCGCCGTTGGGCGTCTTCCTCCAGGTGGGGTTCGGCGCCCAGTTCTGGATCAACATCCTGCTGACCCTGCTCGGCTACATCCCGGGCATAATCCACGCGTTGTGGGTCATCGTGAAATACCGGGACCGGTATCCGGCCTGATCCCGAGCCCCGTTCGCGCAGATCTGCCGTGACAAAAGTGCGGCGGTGGCTGTGCGCTTTATCACAGAAATTCGCCGCGCATGAGGGTAATGTCCCGGCCGTTCAGGGACAGGAACCCAGGTCATGTTCAAGCTTCTGCTCGCCCTTCTGCCGCTCTCGGCCTCGCTGCTGATGCTCGCCACCGTTCACTGACGGTGGGGCGGCCCGTTGCGCCGCCCTTACGAATTGATCACCCGCCGCACCATTTCGTAAAGGCCGACTCGCCGCAGGCCCTCCTGCAGCGTGGAGCGGATCGGGGCGGGGATGGCCAGCAGCCGGCGGGGCTGGATGCCGGCCTTGCGGGTCTTGGCGAAGGCGGTTGCATCATCGTAGGGCACGCGGCGCACGTTCACCACCCGGTTCACCGTGTCGAAGACGATGTAGGTCGCGCGGCGCTCGGCCGTGCGCGGCTCGCCGACGGTGCCGGGATTCAGCAGGTAGACGGATCCGTCGCGCAAGCCCACCTCGTCGCCCTCGTGCGTCCACAGCTCCCCAGCCCGGTACTCATAGACGCCCAGCCGGTGCGTGTGGCCGAAGGCACAGACGCGGGCGCCGGAGGGATGCTCCAGCAGCGCCTGGGCGGACTGGCGCAGGCGGTCGTCGCTGTTCAGCCGGACCAGCTCGCAGCCCTCGTCCACATGCAGCGCGCCGTGCACCACCACCAACTGGTCCTCCACCGCGGCCTTCAGCGGCAATGCTGTGAGCCAGGCGATCTCCTCCGCCGACAGGCGCTTGCGCGTCCAGGCCACCGCCCGGATGGCGCCGACGCTGAATCCGTCGGTCGGGATCTGGCGGGTCACCGCCCGGTCGTGGTTGCCGGCGATGCACAGGGCGCCGCCCTCGCGCAGCAGGGCGATGCAGGCCGACGGGTCGGTGTTGTAGCCCACGATGTCGCCCAGGCAGACGATGCGCTCCACACCCGCCGACCCCATGTCGGCCAGCGCGGCCTGCAAGGCCTCCAGGTTGGCGTGGATGTCCGACAGGATGCCGATCCGCATCGCCCGTGCCTTTCGTCCGCTCAGGCCTTCAGGGCGTCCACGGGGCGGGTGCGCCGGATGTTGGAGGGCAGGAAGCGGTTGAACTGGTTGAACAGGAACGGCATGGGGTCGTCCAGCACCAGCGCCTTCGCCTCGCAACGCATCATCCAGGACAGCCATTCGCCCATCGGGACGCCGCTCTCGCGTGCGGCCTTCAGGTCCTTGGTCATGGAGCACCAGCAGGCGCCGACCCGCGCCTTGCCGACCGCCGGGCGGGGCAGCCCCAGCGCGTCGGCGTAGACCAGCGCCGGCAGGTTCACGCCGGCCACCGCGCCCAGATGGTGCCACAGGTTGAAGCGCGGGTTGACCTCCAGCAGATGCAGGCCGCCGTCCGGGGCGCGCTTGAAGTCGAACTTGGCGACGCCGGTCAGCCCCAGAGCCTCCACCATCTTGCGGCCGAGCGCCGCCACGTCCGGCTCGTCGGTGATGGTCAGCGCCGTGCTGTGGCCGTATTCCAGGGGGTAGGTGCGGATCTTGCGGCCGGTGAACTCCCCGGCGATGGAGCCCCGGGGGTCGACGTAGACGTGGTAGCTCTCGATCCGGGTTTCCGGGCCGGGGATCATCTCCTGCGCCAGCACGTCCAGCCCGACCGCCGCCAGCTTCGGCCACAGGGCGCGCAGCTCGTCGATGCCGTTGACCCGGAGCGCCTTGCCGAACCCCTCCGTCAGGTCCCAGATCTTGCGGCGGGTCAGCGGCTTGATGATCAGGGGAAAGCGCAGGTCCAGCGCGACGGGGGCGAGGTCGCGCGTCGGGAACAGGCGCCGGGTCGCCGGGACGGGCAGGTCCAGCCGCTCCGCGAGATCCTGGAAGCGGCCCTTGTCCACCAGATCCTCGATGAGATCCGCGTCGGCGATGGGGATGCGGAAGGCCTCCGCCAGCCGGTCGCGGTAGCGCGACACGATCAGCAGCTGGTTGTCGTCCTGGTAGAAGAGGACGGGCTTCTCCGCCTGGGCGCGGCCCCAGCGGACCATCTCCTCCACCAGCGCGTCCTGGTTCTTGGTCGCGTCCTCCCAGAGGATCACGTCCTTGGTGTAGCGGGAATGCAGGGCCGGGGTGCCCAGGTGCGTGACCACGGCGCAGCGCACGCCGGCCAGCCCCAGCGGGCGCACCATGTCCATGTCGCCCATCACGCAGGCGATGGCGGCATTCGAGAACGCGTTCTTCATCGTGACGACCTTCGCCAATGGATTGCGGCCAAATACGGGGGGACCGGATGTCGCGGCGTTGCGGAATCGGTCACCGATTCCGTCACCGATTCATGGGGGCCAGGGGGCTGCGCGGCAACCGCTTAAGCCTTTCTATCAGGCCGCACTTCGCCTGACGGAGACGGGCGTCGATCTGACGGGTTAGCCGGTCCGGGCCGAGCGCCAGCCAGTTCATCGGCTGCCCGGCGTTGGACAGCAGCGGCTTGTGCCCGGCCGGGGTCGACATGAAGTCGTAGCAGCCCTCGCCTCTCGCCAGCGTGTCCTCGACGGCGAGCACGTGGCTGACCAGGCCGGGCTTGACGCGCTTGTCGTCCTCGTAGGCGAAGCCGCCCTGGTAGTTCATCACCCGCCCGCGGTGCACGAAGTTGTAGAGGAAGCCGACCGGCTGCCCCGCGACGCTGACCCGGCACATCCGGACGGTCCCCGCCGGCACGCCGGTGGCGATCAGCCGTTCGTGGAACGGGCGGAAGGACGGGTTGGAGAAGGCGCCGGACTGGCCGCGGGCCGCCCAGCTCGACTGGTGCAGCACCTCCATGGCGCGGAAATCGGCCAGAGCCTCCTCCGCGTCGGCGGCAACGCGGTAGTCGAGCGGGCCGCGCTCCGCATAAAGCCGCAACGCGCGCCGCACCGTCGCGCGGGTGTTCTTGCCCAGCGTGGCGAGGTAGTCCCCGCCCTGACGGCGCACGAGGTCAAGGTCCACCCATTGGGTGCTGTCGGCGACCCGCACCTGGAGCGTGTGGCCCTGTCCCTGCGCCACGCGGCGCACGGCGGCCTCGGCCGCCGGCTCCAGCCCGCCCAGCACCAGCTCGTCCCAGTTGGTCAAGCGGCTGCCCAGCCAGTCGAAGCAGGCGGTCAGCACGTCGGGCGCGCAAGCCCGGTCGGCGAGGATGCCGTTGTATTCCATGAACAGGCGGTCGAAGACCCGCTCGCCGGTTTCATGCAGCAGCCAGCAGCGCGTGCGCAGCAGGCCGAAGCGCCAGAGCGTGCGCGGGCACAGCAGGGCCAGGCCGACGACGCGGCCTCGCCAAGTCGCCATCAGAAGATGAGGGCGCGCCTTGGCCGGAAGAAAGGCCAGCCAGTTGCCGATCCATGACCAGGACAGAAAGAACGACCCGTCGGCGCGTGATTCCAGGTCGGTCCACAGTTGGCGCAAATTTTCGATTTCAGAGATGGGCAAAAGGTCGATGTCGACCGCAACTCGATCGTCCTGAACACGAGTCCGCATGTCCATAGGCGCGGGCTTTCCGACGTTTGTGGGCGGAAAAGGCGGCGAAAGGCTCTTATCGGGACTGCGTTGGCACCGGGAGCAAGGAATCCTTGCATTTCATTTGTATTCGCCCTTGTTGTCCCGGCCTGTGCATTATGCACGAACCACCTTCCTTAGAACGCCATTGCGAAAGCCGGGTTGCCATGTTCCAAGGGGGGAACCCGTCGGAGTCGCCCGTGGTACCGTGCGGGGAGGAGGTGGGGTGAAGGCTATGTCCGTCTGCCCCACTGGACCGGCGACCAAGGCGAACCAACGATTCGGTGCGGGTGTTTTTACAACCCAGGGTGTTGGTGGGCGCCTTCAGGCGGCGCTTTTGGACCGGCGGGCGGCCCGCAGCACGGCCAGGGCGCCGGCCACCGGGAACACGGCCATCAGGGCGAAGGTCAGCCCGTAGCTGCCGACCGCGTTGTAGGCCGTGGCGAACAGCGCCGGGCCCACCACCACGCCCGCGAAGGTCAGCATCATGGCGCCCCCGGTCGCCGCACTCGCGGAGCCGGGCGGGGCGACGCGCGCGACCTCCGCCAGGAAGACGCCGTTCCAGCCGATGGCCCCGGCGCCGAACACCGCCAGCACCGCGACCACCGCCCAGGACGGCCAGGACGGCGCCAGCGTGGCCGTGACCAGCGCCGCCGCCATGGATAGGGCGCCGATGCCGGCCAGCACCGCGGTGCCGGAGCGCAGCCGGTCGGCCAGCAGGCCCCAGCCGATGCGCGCCGCCGCCCCCGACAACTGCATCACCGACACCGCGAGGCCGGCGGTGACGATCGGCCAGCCGAGGTCGTGCACCAGCATGTTGACGGTGAAGGCCATCAGGGACAGCTGGATGGCCGAAAAGCAGAAGCCCATCAGGGCGAAGCCGCGCAGCGCCGGCTCCCGCCAGACCAGCCGCGGGCCCTCCGTCAGCTTGCCGCGCAGGATCAGGCCGGGCTTGCGGTCGTCGTCCCACACCCGCCGGCCCGGCGCGAAGATCGCCAGCAGCACGGCGAACAGCGCGGCGACGGCCAGCGCCGCCCCGCGCCACCCCGCCCACTGGCCGATGCCCGGCAGGATCAGCCCGGCCAGCACGCCGGCCAGCGGAACGCCCGTCTGCTTCAGCGAGAAGACGAGGTTGCGCCGGGCCGGCGGCGTGAAGCGGTTCAGCAGGTGGGAGGAGGAGGGGTTGACCAGCCCATAGCCGATCCCGATCAGCACCGACGCCAGCGCCGCCACCCACAGCAGTCCGGTGGCGAGCCCCAGGCAGCCGAGCAGGCCGAGCGCCATGGCGGCGACCCCGACCGTGCCCGCCCCCCAGCGCCGCACGACGAGGCCGGCCACCGCCGACACCAGCGCGCCGGCGCCGTAGATGATGCTGATCTGGTAGCCGACCGCCTCCGCCCCCACCCCCAGCGAGCTTGCCGCCAGCGGAGCCACGGTCGCCATGGTCAGGACCGACAGGGTGGCGATCGCCTGGACGCTGGTCACCTCCGCCAGCAGCAGCGCGAAGGGCACCGGCGGCGTTTCCGGGGCGGACGGCCCAATGGCGTGGGTGCCGGCGCTGGGCGCGGTGGCGGATGCTGCCGGCGGTGCCGTCTGGTCGGTGGCCAAGGGGGTGTCCTGTCCGGTCGGGGGTGCGTCCTTTGGGCGCACACTATGCCACCACCGGCGCCACGGCCGGCACCCCCGATCCGGCAAGCCCGTCATGCGCTGGGCCCTCGTTGCGCACGGTTGTCGCGCACAGCTATTGCGATTCAGTCGCAATTTCAGTATAGCGGGTTGAGCATCGCACCGCGACACACGCCGCATGGACACGCGCCGAACAGGCGCAGGCCGAACGCGCACCAAACGGGAAACAGGAAAGGCAACCCCGCATGCACACGAAGACGCTCACGCTTTGGATGGGGATCGGCACCTTCGCGCTTCTGGGCGCCGGGGCGAACGCCGCCGAGATGCACGGGTCGATGCACGGGCACGGCCATCACGCCCCCGTCGCGGTGCAGGTCGCGCAGGCGGACCACCAGCATCCCGCCCCGGCCGGCGCCGCCGCCGAAGCGGAGCCGGAGCAGGACATCTTCACCGAATACCCCGCAGGCGAAGCCCTGGTCGGCCGCCTGCTGATGCTGAAGGGCCACCTGCTCGTCGGGCAGGAACTGTACCGCGCCGGCCGCCTGGACGACGCTGCCCCCCACTACCTGCACCCGACCGAGGAGATCTGGGGCCTGATCGAAGGCGAGATCAAGAAGCGCAAGCTTCCGAACTTCCAGGCCGACCTGAAGGCGCTGGCCGGGCTCGTGAAGGCCAAGAAGCCGGCCGCCGAGGTCTTCGCCAAGCAGGACGCCGTGCTCGCCAAGCTGGAAAAGGCCATGAAGGCCTCCGACCAGAAGGCCCCGGCCTTCGCCATGACGGTCGCCCCCGGCGTCCTGTCGCAGGCGGCCGAGGAGTACAAGGAAGCCTTCGTCGACGACAAGCTGGCCAACGCCGTGGAATACCAGGACGCGCGCGGCTTCGTCACGGCGGCGCGCGCCTACGTCTCGGCCCATGCCAAGGGGCTGGCCGCGAAGAACGGCGAGGCCTTCAAGGCCGTGACCGGGAACATGGACGAGATCGCCAAGGCCTTCCCAACCGCCGTCCCGCCGTCGCCGGCCGTGCTCGACCCCAACGCCGTCCGCGCGCTGGTGACGAAGGTGGAAGAGAAGAAGGCCGACTTCCAGTAAACGTTTCCTTGTGGAGCCTTTGAGGCTACTTCTCCCGCATTACAAAGTCGTTGCCAGGACCCTTTCCGCTCTCCATCTCCTTTCCAGCCAACGCCGGCGGACAGCCCGGCGGGGCCGGGGATGGAAGCGGAAAGGATCAGCCTGTGACGACGCACCCTGGAATGTCTCCCGACGATGCCCTCCCGTCGCGGCTCGAACGCGCCTGCGCGGAGCGGGGGCTGAAGATGACCGGCCAGCGCCGGATCATCGCGCGCGTCCTGTCGGAATCCGCCGACCATCCCGACGTGGAGGAGGTGTACCGCCGCGCCTCCGCCATCGACTCCGGCATCAGCCTCGCCACCGTCTACCGGTCCATGCGGCTGTTCGAGGAAATTGGCATCATCCAGCGCCACGATTTCGGCGACGGCCGCGCGCGCTACGAGGAGGCCCGGGGCGACCACCACCATCACCTGATCGACATCGAGTCGGGCGAGGTGGTCGAATTCCAGGACGGCGAGCTGGAGGAGGCCGTCGCGCGCATTGCCCGCGAGCTTGGATTCGATATGATTGGCCAGCGCCTGGAGATCTTCGGGCGACGGACGAAGCGCAAGGGAACGGAGCCCGCCTGATGCCGGCGGACGGACATTCATCGGATCAGCGGCAAAAGGACTTCGCCGAGCGCTTCGCCGCCTGCGAGGCGGCCGTCTGCGGCTGCCGTCCCATCGTGGAGCGCGCCTACCGCGAGCTGGTCGGCCGGGGCCGGCCGGACCGCCACGCGCTGGAAGCCGCCACCGTGGTCCTGCGCTGGCACCATCCGGAACTGGCGATGCCCGAGGCGGAGCAGATCGTCGAACGCTGGGTCGCCGGCAACATCCTGCACTGACGCCTTTCTGCGTGCTGCGGCCAAGCCGACGCCGTGCTGCGGCAACGGGCGCCCTGGCCTTCGGCGGGCGGGTTTCGTAGGCTGCCCGTAAGCTGATTGATCCAGTCCTCCTGCACGGGAGAGCGCCGATGACCACGCTCCTGCGTCCGGAAGACCTCCGCCGGATGGCGGAGGAGCAGCACCGCCAACTCCTGCTTGACGCCGAGGAACTGGAGCACAAGCACGAGGAGGAGTTGAAGCGGCAGCACGACGCCTTCCTGCACCGGCACCTGGATCCGAAGGTGGAAGACCGCTTCAACCACCAGGTCGCCGAGGCCGCCAAGCGCGGCGACCACGACATCCTGGTGCTGCGCTTTCCCAGCGATTGGTGCGAGGACGGCGGACGCGCCATCAACAACCTGTCCGACGACTGGCCGGCCAGCCTGACCGGCTTCGCCCGCGAACTCTACGATTCTTTCGACGCGCGGCTGCGCCCTCTGGGCTATCGGATCCGCGCGCAAATCCTGGACTATCCCGGCGGCATGCCCGGCGACGTGGGCATTTTCCTGGGGTGGTGACGGGGATGCCCCTTGGCCGGCCGCTGGGTCGGACGCCTGCCGGAACGCGAGGGAACGAGAACGTCACGGCGCTGGGAAGATCGGGGAACGCTGGAAGCCGCCGGCGCCTCAGGGAGTGATGCGGCTGGCGTCGGAGGCCGGAATGAGGCGCCTGCCTTCGCTGCGCTTCGGCTTGAGCCTGAGGGCCAGCTTCTCCAGCCCATGCCACGAACAAAACGCGAGGAAAGCCGTAATCACCAGCTCCAGTGCAAAGATGGACAAGAAGCCGAGCTTGTCATGCAGGAACGATTCAAGGGTCTGCTGAACCGGAAAGCTGTACAGGTAAATCCCGTACGACAGATCCCCAACTTTTTTCGGGATTTGCAGCCAGCTTTCGCTCTGCACGCAAACGGCGATGACGATGTAAGGCAGCCCGATCACGCTCCAATACTGAATCCATGGGCTGCCGTTTAGCGCAAGGCCGAAGGCACAGGCGATTGCCACGCCAGAGATGCTGAATCGGATGGCATCCCTGAACATATACAGGGAGGCGCCGGCAAAGAAATACACGCCCACGAAAAAGGCTTGTCGAAAGTCCGTGCCGGCAAACACGATCGCATCGACTTGGTGCTCACGGAAATAGTGACCGACCGCGATCAGCATGGCCCCGGTCAAAGGAAGGGTCCATTTCATCCGGACAAGCCCCACAACCCCGAACGCCAGCACGAAGACGTACATCAGGAACTCGATGGGCAGGCTCCACAGGCTGCCGTTGACCGCAACCGGGTAGGGGTTCGTGTCGAAGACGCCGGGCAGCGCGTAGCTGATCACAAGATAGGCGTTCGCGAGATACCGAAGGGTAATCGGGTGCGAGAAATAGTCGCCGGCCGGCAAGGTGGTCAGCAATGGACCAAGCGCACAGGCGCTTAGGAATACGACGGCAATCAGGGCCGGAAATATCCGCAGGCTGCGTCGCACGAGAAATCGCAGGGGATGCGGGTCGTTCATCCAGCTCTGAACAACGAGATAACCGCTCATGATGAAGAAAATATAGACCCCAAGCTCGCCCAGGAATGCGAAGCCTAGGAAACGCGGCTGACTCAAGCCATGCAGGGCAAAGGCGTGGCTGTAAACAACGAGTGTCGCCGCCAGGAGGCGCATCGCATCAAAATTGTTGTCATGAATCTTTTGGCTCATCCAAAGCTCCAGATCGACACCACGCAGCATCCCCTATGCCGGAGCACCGGCACGACGCTGTCACGATGTACATGGTGTCGTGCGCCTTGCCTAGGCGCAGGCCGTGATCAATGGACCGCTCCGGACCGCTCGCGGCAGTCGGCGATGATGTTGCCGACCGTCACGCGCTCGCGCTCGTCCATGGTCAGCTCCCAGCGGGCCTTCACGGCGATCCAGTTGGCGACGTAGGTGCAGAGGTATTCCTGGCGCGGCGGCAACCATTCCTCCGGCCCTTTGGAGCCCTTCGCCCGGTTGGCGGCGATGGACACGGTGATGAGGGTCAGCGGGTCGGTCAGGTCGTTGGCGTAGGCGGCGCGCTTCTCGCGCGGCCAGTCGTAGCCGCCGCTGCCGTAGGCCTCCTCCAGCGGCACGCGGTGGTCGATGTCGACCTGGCGGGGACTGGTGAAGGTCTCCCCCGTGTAGGGATCGTACCAGACGCCGGAGACGACCGAGCAGCCGTTGGGCGACAGTTTGGCCGGTTCCGCGGAATCGCGGATCAGCGCCTGTTCGCGCGTGTTCAGGCACTTGACGTCGGTGCCCAGCCAGTGCGGCCACTCCTCGCGGACGTAGCCGCCGCGCTTTTCCTCTTCCACGCGGATGCTGTCGAGCTGCCGAGTCACTTGGGCGTAGTCGATGGAGGCGTCCGGGGCGGGGCGCGGCGGCTGGTTGTACCTCTCCCACAGATACACGGCGGCGAGCACCAGCAGCACGGCAATCAGGCCGCCCAGCGTCAGCGGCTGCCCGCGCCGCGCTGACCGGCCTGACGGTTGGCGGCCCGGCGGTTGGCGGCGGACCGGCCCGGAATTCCACTTCGCCATTCGATCCCTCGTCGTCTGCCCAGTTGGGGGCGCGTTCCTATCAGACGGAACGGCCCGCACGGAACGCCAGACTGCGACAAAACGCTCGCCGCCCACGACTAAGGTGGTTCGGGCCGGACCTTCAACGCTTCGCCAAAGGGCGTATACTTCGCCCGTCACGTCGAGACGCGAGGGGGCTGCCCATGGAGCGCACCGCACCGACGACCGGCCATCCCACCATTCCGGACCCAGTCGTTTTGGACCGGGACGGGCTGGACGCCCTGATCGACGCGCTGCGCGGCGACGGCTACACGGTCATCGGGCCGCGGCTGCGCGACGGCGCCATCGTCCTCGACCCGGTGGAGAGCGCGGACGACCTTCCCTGGGGCTGGATCGACGAACAGGACGGCGGCCGCTACCGCCTGATGCCGGGCGACGGAAACGCCGCCTTCGCCCACACGGTCGGCCCGCAGAGCTGGAAACGGCACCTCTACCCGCCGCGCCAGACGCTGTGGACCGGCCGGCGCGACGGCCGGGGCTTCACCGTGGACACGCCGACCGACCCCGCGCCGCGCCAGGCCTTCCTCGGCGTGCGCGCCTGCGATCTGGCGGCCATGGCCGTGCAGGACCGGGTCTTCGGGGTGACTCCGCACGACGGCCGCTCCGCGGGGCAGGAGCGCTTTACCGACACCGGCTACGCCGCCCGCCGCGCCGCCGCCTTCATCGTCGCGGTGAATTGCGGGCGGGCTGGACGCACCTGCTTCTGCGACAGCGTGGGCACGGGGCCGAAGGCCGCGGGCGGCTACGACCTCGCCCTTACCGAATTGCCTGGGGCGGAATTGCCGGGCCGCGGAGCGCCCGCCTTCCTGGCGGCGGCCGGCTCGGCGGCCGGGGCGGCCCTGCTCGCCCGCCTGCCGGGGCGTCCGGCCGGCGCGGAGGACCGTGCGGCGGCCGAGGCGGCGGTCGAGGGCGCCCGCGCCCAGATGGGCCGCGCGATGGTGTCTGATGCCGGCCCGCTGCTGGCCCGCAACCTGGAACACCCGCGCTGGGCGGAGGTGGCGGCGCGCTGCCTCAACTGCGCCAACTGCACCATGGTGTGCCCGACCTGCTTCTGCACCACCGTGGAGGACAGCACCGACCTGTCCGGCGACCATGTGGAGCGCTGGCGGCGCTGGGATTCCTGCTTCACGGTGGATTTCTCCTACATCCACGGCGGTGCCATCCGGCAGAGCGGCCTGTCCCGCTACCGGCAATGGATGACGCACAAGCTGTCGAGCTGGTGGGAGCAGTTCGGGACCTCCGGCTGCACCGGCTGCGGGCGCTGCATCACCTGGTGCCCGGTCGGCATCGACATCACCGAAGAGGCGCGGGCCATAAAAGACAGCGAGGGGAGGGGCTGACCATGGTGCAGGTCGAGGGGCTGGGCCGGCTGCTGGCCGAACATCCGTTCTTCCGCGACATGCCGCCCGACGTGCGCGGGGTGGTGGTCGGCTGCTGCGCCAACGCCCACTGGCGCCCCGGCGAGTTCCTGTTCCAGGAAGGCGGCACCGCCGACCACTTCTACCTGATCCGCCAGGGCATCGTGGCGGTGGAGGTGCACGCGCCCGGCCGGCCGAGCGTGGTGGTGGAGAACATCGGGGAGGGGGAGATCCTCGGCTGGTCCTGGCTGGTCCCGCCCTACCGCTGGACCTTCGACGCGCGCGCGGCAGAGCAGGTGCGGGCCATCGCCATCGACGGCGCCTGCCTGCGCCGCAAGATCGACGAGAACCACGAGCTGGGCTTCCACCTCTACCAGCGCTTCATCCCCGTCATGGGCCGCCGCATCGCCGAGGCGCGCCTGCGCATCGTCGAGCTGACCACCGACGCCGCCGAGTGACGGAGGACTCCCATGGACTCCGCGCTCCTTTCCCCCGCAGGCGCTGCCGCCGACTTTTCAAACAAGGCCGACCCCATGGTGCCGCGCCCGTTCCGGATCGTCCGGCGCCTGCGCGAGGTGGACGGCTGCTTCACGCTGGTGCTGGAAAGCCTGGACGGGCGGCCGTACGTCTTCCGGCCCGGCCAGTTCAACATGCTGTACGTGTTCGGGGTGGGGGAGGTGGCGATCTCCGTCTCCGGCGACTGCCGCGACCCCAACCGGCTGGTCCACACGGTGCGGGAGGTCGGCACCGTGACGCGCGCCATGGCGGCGCTGCGGCCCGGCGACAGCATCGGCGTACGCGGCCCCTTCGGCCATCCCTGGCCGATCGAAGAGGCGTACGGCCATGACGTACTCTTCGTCACCGGCACCATCGGCCTCGCCCCGTTGCGCCCGCTCATCATGGAGGTGCTGAACCGGCGGGAGCACTTCGGCAAGGTGGTGCTCTGCTACGGCTCCCGCGGGACGCACGACATCCTGTACGAGAAGCAGTTGCACCAGTGGCGCGGCCGCTTCGACATGCAGGTCCACGTCACCGTCCATTCCGCCCCCTCCGGCTACCGCGGCCGGGTGGGCAGCGTGGCGAACCTGGTGAAGATCGCGCGCTTCGACCCGGAGCAGACCACCGCCTACGTCTGCCGGTCGGAGACGATGACCCGCCCCGCCGTCCAGGCGCTGTACGAGCGCGGCGTGACCGCCGACCGCATCTACGTGACGCTGGAGCGCAACATGAAGTGCGGCGTCGGCTTCTGCGGGCATTGCCAGATGGGCGGATCCTTCATGTGCAAGGACGGCCCCGTCTACCGCTACGACACCATCGAGCACGTCTTCTCCGTGCGGGAGCTGTGACATGCCCCCAAATCATATGGCCCGAAAACGTCCAAAGCTTGCGGTGTGGAAATTCTCCTCCTGCGACGGCTGCCAGCTGTCGCTGCTCGACTGCGAGGACGAGCTGCTGGCCGTCGCCGACGCGGTGGAGATCGCCTATTTCTTGGAGGCGACCCGCGTTGCGATCCAGGGCCCCTACGACGTCTCTCTGGTCGAGGGCTCCATCGGCACGCCGCATGACGCGGAGCGCATCCGCCGCATCCGCGCCCGGTCGAAGGTCCTGATCACCATCGGCGCCTGCGCCACGGCGGGCGGCATCCAGGCATTGCGGAACTTCCGCGACGTGGACGGCTTCATCCGCGCCGTCTACGCCCGCCCGGACTTCATCGACACGCTGGCGACCTCCACCGCCATCCGCGACCATGTGACCGTCGATTTCGAGCTGCACGGCTGCCCGATCAACAAGGCCCAGCTGCTGGAGGTGCTGAACGCCTTCCTGAACGGCCGCCGCCCGGTCGTGCCTCCGCACAGCCAGTGCATCGAATGCAAGCTGCACGGGACGGTGTGCGTGATGGTGGCGCGCGGCGTGCCGTGCCTCGGCCCCGTGACCCAGGCCGGCTGCGGCAACCTCTGCCCGCGGTTCGAGCGCGGCTGCTACGGCTGCTTCGGCCCGAAGGAGACGCCGAACACCGCGGCGCTCGCCAAGCAGCTGACCGCGCTGGGGTGGGGGGATGCGGAGATCGCCAACGCCTTCCGCTCCTTCAACGCGGACGCGGAGGAGTTTCGGAGGGAGGGGGATGCGCATGAGCGGACGGAGTGAGTGGTCGTCCGAGTCGTCGCGCTGGGCCCCCACCCTAACCCTCCCCCATCTTCGACGGGGGAGGGAACTCCGCCGCGCGTTCCTGAAAGCCCTCCCCCGCCGAAGGTGGGGGAGGGTTGGGTGGGGGCCCAACGCGACCACCCGCGGGAGGCCATAACCCATGGCCTACACCCCCGCCGCCACAAAAAATCAAGCCCGTGCGCTCCGCGCCGAACCGACGGACGCGGAACGCAAGCTGTGGTCGCTCCTGCGCGGCCAGCAGATTGCCGGGTTTCGCTTCCGGCGCCAGCACCCCGTGCCACCCTACATCCTCGATTTCGCCTGTCTGGAGGCCAAGGTCGCGGTCGAAGCCGACGGCGGCCAGCACAACGGCTCCGCCCATGACCATCATCGTGACCGCGAACTGGCATCACTCGGCTGGCGCATCCTGCGCTTCTGGAACACCGACATCCTCGCCAACCCCGACGGCGTCGCGGAGACGGTGTGGAACGCCCTGATGAATGAGGCCTGACCATGCAAACCCGCACCATCAAGGTCGATGCCCTGGCCCGTGTCGAGGGGGAGGGGGCGCTGTATGTTCGGGTGAAGGGCGGGGTGGTGCAGGACCTGAAGTTCCGCATCTTCGAACCGCCGCGCTTCTTCGAGGCGCTGCTGGTCGGCCGCCCCTACGGCGACGCGCCGGACATCACGTCGCGCATTTGCGGCATTTGCCCGGTCGCCTACATCGTCGGGTCCAGCCACGCCATGGAAGACGCGCTGGGCGTGGCCGTGCCGGAGCCGATCCGCGAGGCCCGCCGCCTGCTCTATTGCGGGGAGTGGATCCAGAGCCACGTCCTGCACGCTTACCTGCTGCACGCGCCGGACTTCATGGGCTTCGAGGATTCCATCCAGCTTGCCAAGGCGCATCCGGGCGTGGTGGAGCGGGCGCTCGACCTGAAGAAGACCGGCAACCGCATCCTGGAGGTGCTGGGTGGGCGCGCCGTCCATCCCGTCAACACCCGCGTTGGCGGCTTCTGGAAGGCGCCGCCGAGGGCCGAAGTGCGCGGGATGCTCGACGACCTGCGCCGGGCGCGCGACGCGGCGGTGGAGTCCGTGCGCCTGTTCGCCGGCTTCGCCTTCCCGGACTACGAGGACGACTACACCTTCGTCGCGCTGCATCACCCGGACGAATACGCCATCGACCGCGGGCGCATCGTCTCCAACCGCGGGCTGGACATTTCCATCGCCGACTTTGAAACGCACTTCGCGGAGGAGCATGTCGCCCACTCCAACGCGCTGCACGGCGTGATGGTCGGGGCGGACCGGCCCTACATGGTCGGGCCGCTGGCCCGCTATGCGCTGAACTTCGACCAGCTGTCCCCGCTCGCCAAGCAGGCGGCCGCCGAGGCCGGGCTGCCGCGGGTGGTGCGGAATCCCTTCAAGAGCCTCGTTGTCCGGGCGGTGGAGACGGTCTACGCCTGCGACGAGGCGGTGCGGCTGGCCGAGGGCTACGAGGAATTCGACCCGGCCGCCGTGCCCATCCTGCCCCGCGCCGGCCGGGGCACCGGCTGCACGGAGGCGCCGCGCGGCCTCTGTTATCACCGCTACGACCTGGACGGGGAGGGGCGCATCGCTTCGGCCAGCATCGTGCCGCCGACCTCGCAGAACCAGAAACAGATCGAGGCCGACCTGCGCGGTGTCGTCCAGGCGAACCTGGACCTGCCCGACGACCGGCTGAAGGACCGTTGCGAACAGGCCATCCGCAACTACGACCCCTGCATCTCCTGCGCGACCCACGTCGTGACGCTGACCGTGGACCGGGACTGATCCCTCACGCCCACACCGGCTCCGGCAGGCTTTCGGACAGCAGGCGGGCGACCAGGGCGGCGCCATCGCCATGCATGGCGGTGCCGACGAGTAGGGCCAGCTCCGTCTCCGGCAGCAGGGGCAGCCCGTCCGCTTCGTCCAGGAACCGCGCGCCGGGCGGCAGGGCGCTGCGCGGCAGCACGCTGACGCCCAGACCCCCGGCCACCGCCGCGCGCACGCCGGCGTGGTTGGGGCTGGAATAGGCGACGCGCCAGGGGCGGCCGGCGCGCTCCAGCTCGTGAACGGCGCGGTTGCGGTAGACGCAGCCCTGCGGGAAGACGACCAGCGGCAGCGGGTCCTCCCGATGCAGGTCGTGGTCGGCGGGGCCGATCCAGCACAGCGGTTCCCGCCACGCCGCGCGGGCACCGGGATGGCCGGGCTCCTGCTTCACCAGGGCGAGGTCGAGGTCGCCGGCCTCCACGTCGGCGCGCAGCCGCACCGACAGGTCGCAGCGCACGTCCAGCCGCAACTGCCGGTTCTGTCGCGCGAAGTCCGCCAGCAGCCGGGGCAGCCGTTCCACCGCGTAGTCCTCCGGCACGCCCAGCCGCACCACCTCCACCGCCTTGCGGCCGGACAGAACCGAATGCGCCTCGTCGTTCAGCGCCAGCAGGCGCCGCGCGTAGCCGAGCAGCCGTTCCCCGTCGTCGGTCAGCAGCACCGTCCGGCTGTTGCGGTCGAGCAGCGACAGGCCGACCTGCTCCTCCAGCCGGCGGATCTGCTGGCTGACGGTGGACTGCGTCTTGTGCACGCGCTCCCCGCCGCGGGTGAAGCCGCCCGCGTCCACCACGGAGACGAAGGTGCGCAGCAGGCCGAGATCCATGTCGCGCATGGCTCAATCATCCAAAATGTGAATGTCTTAGATCATAGCATTTAATTTCCAAATGGAAAGCCGGCGTTCCATCCTTGTCTCCACCCAAGGACCGAGGAAGGGAACGAAGGCCATGTCCGACACCGTCCTGCACGCCGATCGCCCGCTCGCCCGCCCGAAGTCCGGCGGAGCACCGCTGAGCCTCGTGGTGCCCTTCTGCCTGGCCTGGAGTTCGGCCTTCGCGGCCGGAAAGATCGGGCTGCTCGACTGCCCGCCGCTGCTTCTTCTGGCGTTGCGCTTCCTGATCGCCGGCGCGCTGCTGGTCGGGGTGGCGGCGTGGCGCGGCGATTACCGCGGGGTGACCGGGCGGAGCTTCGCGGCCCTGGCGGCGATCGGCCTGCAGAACCACGCCGTGTATCTGGGGCTCAGCTACAGCGGCATGACGCTGGTGTCGTCCGGCCTGACCGCCCTGATCGTCAGCGCCAACCCGGTCCTGACCGCAGCCCTGGCCGCGCTGGTGCTGGGGGAGGCGATGACGTGGCGCAAGGCTGTTGGGCTGGGTCTCGGCGTGCTGGGCGTGGCGCTGGTGGTGCGCGGGCGGCTCGGCACCGGCCTGGACGCGCCGGCCGGGATCGCGCTGGTGATCGGGTCGCTGGTCGCCCTGTCCGCCGGCACGCTGCTGTTCAAGAGGCTGGCGCCCAAGGCGGGCCTGCTCGCCGGGACCGGGGTGCAGGTGCTGGTCTCCGGGCTGGCGCTGCTGCCCGTGGCGCTGACGGTCGAGGACCCGGGGGCGATCCGCCTGACCGCGGGGTTGGCCGGCTCGCTGGCCTTCCAGGTGCTGGCGGTCTCCATCGGCGGTTACCTTCTGTGGTTCCGCCTGTTGCAGCGGACCAGCGCGACCGAGGCCAGCGCCTATCATTTCCTGATGCCGCCGCTCGGCATGCTGTTCGGCTGGCTGCTGCTGGGGGAGGTGGTGCAGCCCTGGGATCTGCTGGGCATCCTGCCGGTCGCGCTGGGCATCCGGCTGGTCACCCGGGGGTAGCGGCGGGCGCGGCGCTCCCCCATCAAGAGGCATACCCCTTTCGCGAGGGATCAGGTCGGGGATGGAGGTTGTTACACTTTTATGAAGGTCTGTTCCGGCGTCCGTAATATCGCCCCCGCCTGATGCAGGAGTTCCGCCATCGAACCCGTCCCGGTCTCCCCGACGCTCGTCCTGATCGACATTCTCGGTGCCGTGGCCCTGATGCTGTGGGGCCTTCGTCTGGTGCGGACGGGCGTGTTCCGCTGCGGCGGGGCGGCGCTCCGCCGCTGGGTCGCGCAGGGCACGCGCAACCGCGTCGTGGCCTTCCTGGCCGGCACCGGCGCCACCCTGGCCTTGCAGAGCAGCACGGCCACCGCGCTGATGGCGGCGGCGCTGGCCGGGCAGGGGCTGCTCGGCACGGCGATGGCGCAGGCGGTCATGCTGGGGGCGAATGTCGGGACCAGCCTCGTCACCCGCCTGCTCGCCGTCGACCTGCATTGGCTGTCGCCGTCCCTGCTGGTGCTCGGCGGCGTCCTGCACGCGCTGGGGGAGGCGCGGCGGCTGCGCCGCGACCTGGCGAGCGTGTTCCTGGGGCTGGGCCTGATGCTGCTGGCCCTGCGCCTGCTGGGCACCGCCACCATCCCGGTCGAACGGTCGGAGCTGGTGCAGGCCATGCTGGCGGCGCTGGGCGGGGAGCCCTTCTTCGCGATGCTGGTCGCCGCCGCGCTGACCGCGGCGGTGCACGCCAGCCTCGCCGTGGTGCTGCTGACCGCCTCGCTGGCCGGCGCGCACATCGTGGACCCGGTGTTGGCCGCCGCGCTGGTGCTGGGCGCCAACCTGGGCGGCGCCCTGCCCGTGGTGCTGGAGACCGCGCGGGAGAACGCGGCGGCGCGGCGGGTGCAAATCGGCAACCTGATCGTGCGTACGCTTGGCGCCCTGGCCGTGCTGCCGTTCCTGGGCACCGCCGTCACCGCGCTGGAGGGCATGGCGCCCTTCACCGCTGTCGTGACGATGCACGTCGCCTTCAACGTGGCGCTGGTCGTGGTCTTCCTGCCGCTGGTCGGGCCGCTGGCGCGCCTGACGGAGCGGCTGATCCCCGACGCCTTGAGCGAGGACGACGACGCGCGGCCCCGCCACCTGGACGAGTCGGTGCTGGAGACGCCGTCCGTCGCCATCGCGGGCGCGTTGCGCGAAACTCTGCGGCTGGGCGACCTCGTGGAGGACATGCTGCGCCGCAGCCTCGTCGCGCTGCGCCAGAACGACGAGCGCCCGATCGCCGAGGTCAGCCGCGCCGACGACCGGGTCGACCGGCTGCACACGGCGATCAAGCTCTACCTCGCGAAGCTCGGCCGCGGGAACCTGGACGAGGCGGAGTCACGCCGCGTCAACGAGATGATGGCCTTCGCCATCAACCTGGAGCATGTCGGCGACATCATCGACAAGAGCCTGATGGAGCTGGCCGCCAAGCGCCTGCGCCACGGCCTGCACTTCGCGGCGGAGGATTTCCGGGAGGTGGAGGAGCTGCACCGCCGCACGGTGGAGAACCTGCGCACCGCGCTCGGCACCTTCATCGCGGAGGACCGGCGGCTGGCCCGGCAGCTGATCGCCGGCAAGGACGCCGTGCGCGCGCTGGAGCGGGAGGCGACGCTGCACCACCTCGACCGCGTGCGCCGGGGCGTCGCCGACAGCGTGGAGACCAGCGCGCTGGTGCTCGACGTGCTACGCGACCTGAAGCGCATCAACGCCCACGTCGCCGCCGTCGCCCACCCGATCCTGGACGAGGTCGGGGAGCTGCGCGAAAGCCGCCTGAAGGTGGTCGGTTTGCCGCGCCTGGAACGCCGCGACGTCTGAGGCTGGCCGCGCTATCCTTGCCGGAAAACCGGAGGGGAGAGGCCCATGCTCATTCTCGGGATCGGCAACCGCTACCGGTCGGACGACGCGGTCGGGCCGCTGGTCGCCGACCGGCTCGCCGCGCTGGGCCTGCCGGCGCGGGAGCACAGCGGCGAGGGCGCTGCCCTGATCGAGGCCTGGGACGGGGCGGACCGCGTGATCCTGGTGGACGCCACCCAGTCGGGCGCCGCCCCCGGCACCATCCGCCGCCTGGACGCCGCCGCGGAGCCCCTGCCCGCCGCCTTCTTCCGCTACTCCACCCACCGCTTCGGCCTCGCCGAGGCGGTGGAGACCGCCCGCGCGCTGGGCAGGCTGCCCGCGTCGCTGGTCGTCTACGGGGTGGAAGGGCGGTGTTTCGACTTCGGCGAAGGGCTGTCGGAGGAGGTCGGAGCCGCGGTCGAGCGCGTGGTTTCGATGGTTGAGAGGGAAGTGGTCGCGTTGGGCCCCCACCCAACCCTCCCCCACTTCGCGGGGGAGGGCTTTACAAGACGCGCAGCGGAGTTCCCTCCCTCGCCGAAGGTGGGGGAGGGTTAGGGTGGGGGCCCAACGCTACCACTTCCCCCGATCCCCTTACGGCATCTCGCCGGTCAGGGTGGCGCCCAGGCCTTGTAGGAGGCCGACGCGGCAGACGTCGTCGAAGCCCGCGCGCAGGCGGGCGGGGTCGCCGATGGACACGCGGATGTCGCCCGGGCGCGGCGGCAGGTGGACGCGGCGCACGCGGCTGCCGCACAGTTCCTGCAGCACGTCCAGCAGCATCAGCAGGGAGGTCGGGCGGCCGGTGCACAGGTTGAACACGTCGGCTCCCTGGGCGGCGCCCTGCGGCCGGCGCTCCATCGCGCGGACGAGGAAGCGGACGACGTCGCCGACGAAGACGAAGTCGCGCACCTGCTGGCCGTCGCCGTAGATGGTCACCTCCTCGCCGCGCGACACCTTGCGGGCGAAGATGGAGATGACGCCGGAGTAGGGGGAGGCCGGGTCCTGCCGCGGGCCGTAGACGTTGAAGAAGCGGAAGCCCACCGTGGGCACGCCGTGGATCTCCCAGGCCACCCGCGCGTGCAGCTCGCAGCCCAGCTTGTCGGCGCCATAGGCCGAGAGCGGGCGGGTGGCGGCGTCCTCGCGCAGCGGAGTCGCCGTGTTGTCGCCGTAGACCGCGGCGGAGGAGGCGTAGACGACCGGCACCGGCGCGCCGTTGCGGGCCGCGCGCGCGGCCTCGAACACGGTGATGGTGCCGGACAGGTTGGTGCGGTGCGTTTCCGCCCAGAATTCCCGCGAGCGCGGGACCGACGCGATGGCGGCGAGGTGGAAGACGCCGTCCACGCCCTCCATCGCCTCCCGCACCGCCTGCTGGTCGGCGATGTCGCCCACCACCAGCCGGGCGAGCGTCGGCTTGTTCTCCAGCCGCCCGGTGGAGAGGTCGTCGAGGATGGTCACCCGGTGGCCGTCAGCGATCAGCCGGTCGGCCAGGTGCGATCCGATGAAACCGCATCCGCCGGTCACGAGGTAATGCGCCATGCGTCGTCCTTCTGGGGTCTGGCTTTCGAGGTCTGGTAAGCCCTGCTGTCCTGCCCGATAGTTGGCGGGCAACCGGCCCGGAAACAGCCCATCTTTGGGATAGCGGGCGTGGCAAGGGTGGGGCGTGCCTCCACCGGACGGGGGACCCCGCGCCGCCGTGCGCCGGTTCCGGCGTGTGGGCCGGCGCATAGGCGGGGCCGCCTGTTCAACAGGCTTATCCACGGCCTTATGCACCGTTCTGTGGATAAGTTTGGCCCAAGCGGTGGCGTGGCCGGTGCGTAGGCCGGCATCGGCTTGCCGTTGCCGGGGATTCGCGGTAAATAAAGCGTATGGTTGAGACCCGACGCACCGGTGACCGCTCCAACGAACCGATCCGCTCCGACATCGGCGGCGGACGGGTGCCCGCGCCCACCGGGGTGCACGGCCGGGCGGAAGCGGTCGGTGGCGGGCGCCAGCGCATCCCCACCGTCCGCGAACTGGCCAGCCTGCTGGTCAACGGCATCCTGACGCTGCCGCGCAACTACCGGCGCGGCATGTTCCTCGACGTTCAGGTGTAATGATCGGCCAGGTGTAATGATCAGCGCCACCACCTCAGGTTGGGTGATGCGCCCCTACGGGCCCCTTCCAAAAGACGGACTCGCGTCTCCGTAAGGTTGCTTGCGGTCAAAGGCAGCCGGTGACAGTCTTCGTTCGCATACCTGAGTATTCCTAAGTACACAAAACGATGGACTCGCCATGAGTCTGCGCCGACGGTTTGCATCACGGCTGGAAGCATTCCTTGGGCTTGCGCGGGAACGGCAGGCCGTCCAACTGCTCGACGTGTTCCAGGACAGCATCGCCATCCTGGGCGGCGACGGCACGATCATCCAGGTCAACGCGGCCTGGCGCGCCTTCGCCCGCGACAGCCGTCTGGAGATGGCCGACGCGGCGGTCGGGCAGAACTATCTGGCCGCGTGCGACGGTGCCGCCGCCGCGGGCGACACCCTGGCGGCGGAGGCCGCCGCGGGAATCCGCGCCGTGCTGGCGGGGCGGAAATCCTACCACCTCGTGACCTACCCCTGCCACGCGCCGACCCGGCAGCGCTGGTTCCAGCTTCAGGCCTCGGCGGTGGACGGCCCCGGCCGCGCGCGGGCGATCGTCCGGCACGCCGACGCGACCGACCTCGTGCTTGCCGCGGCGGAGCAGGAGCGGGCGCGCGCCGCCGCCGAAACGGCGGAGCAGGCCAGCGTGGCCAAGTCGCGCTTCCTGGCGATGGCGAGCCACGACCTGCGCCAGCCCATGATGGCGCTTCGCCTGTTCCTGGAGGTGATGAACCGCCGCGTGGCCGACCCGGGGCTGCGCCCCGTGCTCGACAAGGCGAACGAAACGCTCGCGGCGCTCACCGGGTTGTTCGAATCGCTGCTCGACCTCTCGCAGCTGGAATCGGGGAAGCGGTCGGTCCAGGCGATTCCCATCCCGGTGGACGAGTTGCTGGACCGGCTGCGCGACGAGTTCGAGATCATGGCGCGGGACAAGGGGCTGTCCTTCCGGACCGTGCCCTGCGGGAGCGCGGTCTACGGCGATCCCATCCTGCTGGAGCGCATCCTGCGCAACTTCATCGCGAACGCGATCCGCTACACCGACCGGGGCGGGCTGCTGATCGGCTGCCGCCGCGTCGGGCAGCGGCTGCGGATCGACGTCATCGACACCGGCGTCGGCATCGCGCCGGAGCAGAAGGCCCTGATCTTCCGCGAATCCTACCGCGGCGACGGAAGGCATGAGGGCGACCACGGTTATGGGCTCGGGCTCGCCATCGTGCAGCGGGCCGCCAACCTGATGGAGGTGCCGGTGGAGGTGTCCTCCACCCCCGGCCGGGGGTCGCGCTTCTCCATCCTGCTGCCCACCCAGCCGTCCCCCCAGTTGCCCGGAGCCATGCCGCCCGCGTCCAACCTGGCCGGGCCGCCGGCGCGGCCGGTCGTCGTCGAGGCCGGACGCCAGCCGGACGCGCCGACCTGCCTGGCGGTGGTCGTCGAGGACGACCCGATGGTGGCGTTGGCGGTGCGCCTGTTCCTGGAGGAGTTCGGCTGCACCGTGCTGTCCGCCAACAGCGTGAACGAGGCTGTCGCCCTGGTCCGGAGCGCGCCCACCCGCCCCGACGTCATCATCGCGAATTACCGGCTGGGGCCGGGCGGCAACGGGCTGGAGGCGATCAAGCGCCTGCGCGCCGATCTGGAGGCGGACGTGCCGGCCTGGCTGATCACCGGCGACGTCTCCACCGAGCTGTACCGGCGCGCCCGGGCGGAACGGGTTGGGTACCTGCGCAAGCCCGTGCGGCCGGAGGAGATCCAGGCCTGCATCCTGGCCTGCGACCAGGGCGGGCGCTTCGGTCCCGACCGCCGGCCGCGCCGGACCGGATGACCGCCGCGCCGGACCGGATGACCGCCGCGCCGGACCGGATGAGGATGCTCAGCCGGCGGCGGCCTGGGTGTAGGGCTGCACCTCCGGCCCGAACAGGCGGTCCAGCAAGGCCGGGGGCAGCTCGTACTGGGGCAGGCACAGGCTGGTGCTGCGCGCGTGCAGGGTGTGCAGGCACAGCCCCTCGGCGTCCGGGAAGTCCTGGACGCGGAAACGCTCCCGCGCCGCGGTCATGAAGGGGGCGTCCTCGCAGGCGTTCACGGCGGGAAAGCGCACCGCCTCCCACACCGCCCGGCGGTAGGCGTAGGAGAAGCCGTAGCCCATGCGGTTGTCGTCGGACGCCGGGCTGTCCGGCGCGTCGACGTAGGTGCGGGCGTTGCGGCCCCAGCGGTGGTGCGACCCGCCGCGCGCCGTGTCCCAATAGCCGAAGGCGCCGTGCACCGCGCTGTATAGGAACCAGCCCGACAGCTTCACGGCGTCGCAGCCCTGCTCCAGCCGTTCGACCATCCGCTCCACATAGGTCGGGGCGTAGAAGTCGTCGTCGTCGAAATGGACGATGATGGCGCCGCGCGCGTGCTCCGCCAGGATGTTGCGCTTCTCGCCGATGGCGTAGCGGCTGGGCGAGTAGAAATACTTCAGGCGCGGGCCGGCCAGGGGCTGGAGGTAGGCGTTCGGCCGCGGGCTGTCGTCGAAGACCAGCCATTCCACCTCCGGCCAGGTTTGCGCCTGCACGCGGGCGTGGCACAGCGGCAGGAACGCCTCCCGCCCCCAGCTGGGCGTGATGATGCTGACGAGCGGCCGATCGGCCATGGAACCTCCTTCGGCGGTCCTGTGTGTCGCAGCGCGTCCCGTTGCATGGACTCAGGTCGCATGGACTTGGGTCCGAAGCGCGTGTAGACAGGCGGCATGGTCACAGTTCGGGATGCCCTGGCCGCCGCGGTCGGCCACCATCAGGCCGGCCGGCTCGACGAGGCCCGGCCGCTGTATCTTAGCATCCTCCAAGCCATCCCGGGCCACCCCGACGCGCTGCACCTGCTGGGCGTGCTGGAAAGCCAGCGGGGGCTTCCGCGGCGGGCCGTGCTGCTGCTGCGCCGCGCCGTGGCGCTCCGGCCGGACGACGGCGACGTCGCCGGCAACCTCGGGCTGGCGCTGCGCGCCGTCGGGGACAGCGCGGGGGCGGTGCGCGCCCTCGGCCGCGCCCTGGCGCTCGACCCCGGGCAGGTCCAGGCGGCCTACAACCTGGGCAACCTGCTGCTGGCCGACGGCGACGCGGCGGGGGCCGTGGGGCGCTACCGGCAGGCGCTGGCGCGGCACGCCCGCTTCCCGGAGGCCTGGAACAACCTGGGCACCGCGCTGCTGGCGCTCGGCCGGGCGGGGGAGGCGGCGCAGGCCTTCGCCGAGGCGCTGGCCCTGCGCCCGGAGGACGTGGAGGCGCGCATCAACCGCGCCAACGCGCTGGCCACCCTCGGCCGGCCTGACGCCGCTGCCCGGCTGCGCCGGCAGGCGGCCGCGCTGGCCCCGGCGCAGGCCGACGCCCTGCACAACGCCGCGGTCAGCGCCCTGGCGGAGGCCGGGCTGGACCGCACCGTGACCCACCACAGCCGCCTCGACGATGCGCGAATCGCGCGCGCGGTGCGGACGCTTGGCCACGCGCTCGCGGCGGATCCGCGCCACGCCGCGGCGGGGGACGCGCTGGTCGGCGCGGCGCTGGCGCTCCTCCAGGCCGGCCGGGCGGACGATGCGCTGCTGGAGCGGGCGGCGCGCGCGGCCCTGGCGGCGCTGCGGCGCAACCCGCGCGATTCGCGGGCGGCGGCGCTGGTCGCCTACCGCCTGCACCGGCGGGGCCGGCTGGACCTCGCTGCGCGCTTCATGGCGCGCTTTTCCCGCCGCTTTACCCCGGCGGAGCTGGCGGAGGACTTCGAGCTGCGGCTCTGGTCCATGGTCCGGGCGGAGCGCGGGTTCCTCGACGGGATTCCGCCGGCCGACGAGCAGCTGTCCGCCTTCGCGCCGCTGGAGGTGCTGTTCGACGCGCCGGCAGGGCCAGGGGAGGGAGATCGGCCGATTCTCGCCCTGTCCTGCGACGACGGCTATTACCGCCGCTTCGCCGGGGCGTTGCTGGAGTCGGCGGCGGTGCCCCATGGGCCGGCGGTGCACGTGCACGTCATCAATCCCTCGCCGGAGACGGAGGCCGATCTCGCCGCCTGGCGCGCCCGCCTGCCGCTCGGCGCCAGCCGGGAGCGGGTGGACTTCACGGGCTGGGACGATCACCGCCGCATCACCTATTACGCCTGCATCCGCTTCCTGCGCTGGCACCAGCTGCTGGGCCGGCTGGGACGGCCGCTGGCCCATGTGGACGCGGACTGCACGCTCACCGAATGCACGCTCACCGAATGCACGGGGGCCGGCGGGCTCGGCGCGCTGGAGGAGGCGATGGCCGGCTTCGACGTCGGGCTGCTGCGCGACGGGCGCGGGCGGGGGCCGACTCGGGACATCACCGTCTGCTTCGCCTGGTTCCAGCCGACCCCGCACGGCCGCGCCTATCTGGAGCGCACGGCCGCCTACATCGCGTGGTTCCTGCGGCGGGGGCGGGGCTACTGGATGCTCGACCAGGCCGCACCCGCCTGCGTGCTCGACGCGCTGGAGCGGCGGGGCGAGGGGCCGCGCGTGCGCGCCTTCGACGTGCTGGATTTCCCGTGGGTGCGGTTCATCGGCGAAAAGTAAGGCTGTGTCAGCCCGCGGCCTCGTCACGGACGCAGCGGCCGTCCGGGCATTGCCGGCAGCACTGGGTGCACAGCTCCTCCAGGTCGACGGAAATGCCGTGCAGTTCCAGCACGCGCTGGGCGTAGACGCCGTAGAGCCGCGCGAGCGTGCCGCGGAGCGGCGGGCTTCCGTCGAATCGATCCGCCGCCGTCGTGGAAGCCGCGATTTCCACATCCTCAATCGCCCGGCGGATGGCCGCGATGTTCAGCATCCAGCACCCCCTTGCGTCCGGCTCTGTGGTTTCGACTATAGATTGGAAATCGTCAAGAATGTGTGACTGATATATTGTTCAGAGACAACATAAATCGCAGGAACGCCGCCGCGGCGCGCCTGTAGTTAGTACACAAACGAATGGACGTGACTACGGCCGGCCGTGCCGGAGATCGCGCAGCGATTGGGCCAGCCGGGCGGCGAGCCGGCCGCCGTCGCACAGGCTGCTTGCGGCCATTTGTCCACGCAGCCGGGCGCGCAGCGCGGCCAGACGCGCCGGGTCGGCGGCCCAGCCGGCGGCGATCTCCACGTAATGGTCCGGGTCGCGGGCGACGCAGCCCTCGACTCCGGCGGCGGCCAGGAAGGCCAGCGAGTGGCGGCTGGAGAAGGTCTCGCCCGGCAGGGTGATGACCGGCACGCCCATCCACAGCGTTTCCAGCGTCGTCGTGCTGCCGGCGAAGGGGAAGGGGTCCAGCGCCACGTCCACCTGGGCGCACCAGGCCATGTGCTCCAGGCTGTTGGTGGCGCCGACCAGGGTCAGCCGGTCCGACGCGATCCCCGCCGCGGCCAGCCGGCCGCGCCACAGCGCCGCCGTCTCCGGGCAGGACAGCGCCTTGGTCTTCAGCAGCAGGCGGGAGTCCGGCACGCGGTCCAGCACGGCGGCCCAGGTCGCCAGCACCGCGTCGGTCAGCTTGGTCAGGATGTTGAAGGCGCCGAAGGTGACCGGCCGGCCCTCCAGGCAGGGCGGCGGCGCGGGCTCCGGCGCGTCGGCTGGCGGGTCGTAGGCGATGAAGGCGCCGGGCATGCGCAGGATCCGCTCGGTGTAGAAGCGCTCCGCCCCCTCCGGCACGTGGTGGTCGTCGGCGACCAGCGCGTCCATGGCGGCGAGCCCGGTCGTCGCCATGTAGCCCGACCACGCCACCTGCACCGGCGCCGGCTTCCGCGCGAAGACGCCCAGCCGCCCCCGCGCGTTGTGCCCGGCCAGGTCGATCAGCGCGTCCACGCCGTCGGCGCGGATGCGCGCCGCCAGCTCGGCGTCGGTCAGGCCGCTCACGGGCAGCCAGCGCTCCGCCGCGGCGCGGAAGCGGGCGGTCAGATCGTCCTCCTCCGTCTGGTTGGCGTAGAGGAACAGGCGCACGCCCTGGGCGGGCAGCGCCTCCACGGCGCGGATGGCGAACTGCCCGGCGGGGTGGCGCCGGAAATCGCCGGACAGGATCCCGACGACCAGAGGGCGATCCTCGTTGTCAGGTGGATGCGGCGTCCAGGCGGCGCGCAGCGGCGCCCCGTGCACGGCGTCCCAGGCGCGGTGCGCCTCCAGCACGCGGGCCAGCGTCACCCCCGGTCGGAACAGCTCCAGATAGGCGAGGTTGGAGCGCACCTCCGCCAAATCCGGGCGCAGGGCCAGGGCGCGGCGGTAGCCGGCCTCCGCCGGATCGAGCAGGCCTTGGGTCTGCCGCACCAGCGCGAGGTTGGCCCAGGCCTCGGCCAGGTCCGGGCGCAGCGCCACCGCCCGTTCGTAGGTCCGTCCGGCCTCGGCCAGCCGGTGCCGGCGCTGCAGCGCGTCGCCGTGGCGCAGCGCCGCCTCGGCAAAGTCCGGCCGCACCACCATGGCGCGCCGCGCGGCCGGCTCCGCCGCCTCCGCCGGGCCGCTTGCCAGGAACGCCGCCGACAGGTTGGCCAGCGCCGTGGCGTGGTCGGGGCGCAGGGCCAGCGCCCGGCGCAGCACCCCCGCCGCCCCCGCGGCTTCCCCGCGTTGCAACATCAGCGCGCCCAGGTTGGCCCAGGCCTCCACGAATCCCGGATCGTCGCGCAGCGCCGCGCGGTAGGCGTCCGCCGCCTCTCCGGCGCGGCCGAGCGCCGCCAGCGCGTTGCCCAGGTTGAAGCGCGCCCGCGCGTAGTCCGGCCGCAGCGCCGCCGCCTGGGCGTAGGCGTCCGCCGCCTCCCCCAGCCGGCCGAGCGCCTCCAGCGCGTTGCCGAGGTTGTAGAAGGCCTGGGCGAAGCCGGGCCGCAGGCGGATCGCCTCGCGGTGGGCGGCGACGGCCTCCTCCGCCCGGCCGAGCGCCCGCAACGCGCTGCCCAGGTTGTCGTGATAGTCGGCGACGCCCTGGCCATCAACACCCTGGTCGGCGCGGATGGCCGCGCGGATGCGCGCCTCCGCCTCCCGCGGGTGGCCGGCCTGGAGATAGGCGACGCCCAGGAGGTGGAGCGCGTCGGGATGGTCGGGCACCGTGCCCAGGACGGCCTCGTAGCCGGCGGCGGCCTGCGCCAGCCGGCCGGACCGGTGGTGGGCCAGCGCATCGGCCAGCACGTCCTTGATCGTCGCCATGACGGACTGTCTAGAGCAAACGAAGGCGGGATTGAAGGGCTGCCAAACGCCGCGGTACCGACGTCTCCCGACAACAACACTTGACCCGGACGCTTTACCTCGTCAGCTTCACGCCGGGCTTCCCGCGATGCACCTCATGAATCGACTGCAACGGTATCTGTTCCGCAACCTCCTGATCGCCACCCTGTATTCCACCGCCGGGCTGACGCTGACGATCTGGCTGAGCCAGTCCCTGCGCCTGATCGAGATGGTCGTGGAAGCCGGCGCGCCGATGCGGATGTTCCTCTGGCTGCTGGTGCTGACGGTGCCGACCTTCCTCGGCATCGTGCTGCCGTTGGCGCTGGTCGGGGCCATCCTGTTCACTTACAACCGCCTGTCCTCCGACAGCGAGCTGAACGTCATGCGCGCGGCGGGCATCGGCCCCTTCGCGCTGGCCCAGCCGGCGCTGGTGCTGGCCTTCGGCGTCATGGTGATCGTCTATGTGCTGAACCTGTGGATCACGCCGGCCGCCCACCAGGAGCTGGTGCGCATGGAATACGCCGTGCGCAGCGACTATTCGCAGCTGTTCCTGCGCGAGGGCGTGTTCAACGAGGTGGGGGACCGCTTCAACGTCTTCCTGCGCGAGCGCGACAGCGACGGCAACATGCACAACGTGGTCATCCACGACGGGCGTATGCCGGAGAAGCCGGTCACCATCATCGGTGAGCGCGCGGTCATGCTGACCGGGTCGGACGGCGCGCGCTTCGTCGTCTTCAACGGCAACCGGCAGGAGCTGGACCGCAAGACCAACCGCCTGTCGCAGTTGTTCTTCGAACGCTACGCGGTCGACCTGAAGGTGCTGACCAGCTCCGGCGGGGAGCGCTGGCCCGACGCGCGCGAGCGGTCGACCGACGAGCTGCTGAACCCGCCGCCGCAGCTGGCCGGCAACGACAAGGTGCTGCGCGACCTGACGGCGGAGCTGCACCACCGCCTGTCCTCGCCGCTGCTGGCGCTGGCCTACACCATGGTGTCGCTGGCGGCGCTCCTGTCGGGCGAGTTCAACCGGCGCGGCCAGACCCGGCGCGTCACGGCCGCTGTGCTGACCGTCATGGCCATCCAGTCGGCCGTGCTGGGCCTCAGCAGCTTGGCTGCCAAGGCGAACGTGCTGGTCCCGCTGCTCTACGTCCTGCCGGTCCTGGTGCTGCTGCCGGCCGCCTGGGTTCTGGGCCGCAACCTGGGCCGAGATGGCCGCCCGGCGCCCGGCGCCGGGGCGCCGGCGGCGCGGTAGGGGCGGGAACCGGACGTGCGCATCCTCTTCATCACCTCCAACCGCCTGGGCGACGCGGTCCTCTCCACCGGCCTGCTCGCCCATCTGGTGGACCGCCATCCGGGCGCCCGCCTGACGGTCGCCTGCGGGCCGCTGCCCGCCCCACTGTTCCGCGCCGTGCCGGGGCTGGAGCGGCTGATCGCCATGCCCAAGCGCTCCTTCGCGCGCCACTGGATCGACCTCTGGCTGGAGTGCGTGCGGATCCGCTGGGATCTCGTGGTCGACCTGCGCAACTCGGCGGTCGGGCGTCTGGTCCCGGCGAAACGGCGCGTCTTCCACGCCCGCGCCCCGGAACTGCACAAGGTGCAGGAGATCGGCCGGGTGCTGGGGCTGTCGCCGCCGCCCGACCCGCGGCTGTGGATCGACGCCGCGGCGGACGCGGAGGCCGACCGCCTGCTGCCGGCGGGGGAGTCGGCTGGGTTTGGCCCGTTCCTGGCCATCGGGCCGACGGCGAACTGGACCGGCAAGGAATGGCCCGCACCCCGCTTCGCCGAACTGGCGGAGCGGATCACCGCCGCGGGCGGGCCGCTGGAAGGCGCGCGCGTCGCCGTCCTGGCCGCCGGGCCGGAGCGCGAGCGCGCCCGGCCGCTGCTCGACGCGCTGGGCGCGCGGGCGATCGACCTGACCGGGCGCACGGACCCGCTGACCGCGGCGGCCTGCATCCGCCGGGCAGCGCTCTATGTCGGGAACGACAGCGGCCTCATGCACATCGCGGCGGCGGCCGGCACGCCGACGCTGGGCCTGTTCGGCCCGGGCTTCCCGGAGACCTATGGCCCCTGGGGCCAGCGCGCGCGGACCGTGGTCAGCACCGTCCCGCGGGCGGAACTGCTGGCCCGGCAGAAGGCCGACCCGCAGGCCAGCGGCCTGATGGACGGCATCGCCGTCGCGGTGGTGGAACAGGCGGCGAAGGACTTGATCGGGCAGGCGCCGCGCCGTCTCGAACAGGTCGTGACAAAGGCTCGCTAAAGGTTTCGGACAGGTCCCTTAAGTTGACAAAACCCGGAGGATCCCGGACAATCGCGGTCACTCGCACCTGAGCGAACAGACATTTGTCCGACGGGCTGCCCCGAGGGTTTGGAATGAAGCCGACACCGACATACGCAAACAAACCGACCTCGGACAACCCGCGCGACGTGGAGGCGTGGGCCCTGGCGGAGGCGGCGCGCCGCCTGATCGACGCCGGCCGCAACCCGGACAACGCGGAAGCCCTGCGCGCGGCGCTGCAACTGAACCAGCGCCTGTGGACCATCTTCCAGGCGGCCATGACCGAGGAAGACTGCGGCCACCCGCCGGAGGTGCGCACCAACATCGCGGCCCTGTCGCTGCTGGTGGACCGCGAGACGACGGCCCGCCTGATCGACCTGGACGGGACGAAGCTGGAAACGCTGGTCGCCATCAACCGCTCCGTCGCCAGCGGCCTGACCATGCGCGCCGAAAACGCCGAGGTCCCGGCGCAGCCCGGCCAGCCGGCGGCACCGAGGCCGCAGGCCGCCGCCCCGGGCCGCCCGCCCATGGTCCCGCCGGCCCCGGCCCCCGACGGCCCCCCGGCGCAGCGCCAGTCGCTGAGCATCTCCATCTGAGGATGGCACAAACAAAAGCCGGCGCCTTCGAGAGAAGGCGCCGGTTTCGTTTTGGGCGGGTGGTTGGGGGGTGTTGGGGAGTTGTTGCGTTGGGCCCCCCTCCCAACCTCCCCCCACTTCGCGGGGGGAGGAGTTTTTCGCGGAGTGGCGGCAGTCCCCTCCCCCGTCGAAGATGGGGGAGGGCTAGGGTGGGGGCCCGACGCGGCCACTCCCCCACCCCCCAACACCCCCTACGCCAAATAATTCAGCAGCGACAGCTTCTGGGTCTGGCCGGCGACGGTGTAGGCGGCTTCCAGGGTGTTCATGGAGGATTTCAGGCGGGCGGCGACCTCCGTCTCGTCGATGCCCTCGATGCCGGCGATGCGCTGGGTCACGGTGGCGATGGCGTCCTTGTGCTCGGTCTTCTTCTGGTCCAGCGTCGCCATGTCGGAAGCGACCTTCGCGTGGACCGAGCGCACCTCGTCCTTCGCCTGCGACATCAGTTCGCGCGACTTGGCGATGTACTGCTCGTACTGGCCGGGGTTGGACGCCGCGACGCGCGCCATGCGGAAGGCGGTAACCAGCTTCTGGATGGCCCGGTCGGTGCTGGTCACGCCGTAGGTGATCAACTGCCCGTCGTCGATGGTCACCGCCGGCTTCTGCGAGGCCTTGATGTTCTCTTTCCTGGTCAGCGCCTCGCTGTCGTAGAAGGGCAGGTTCGGCGGATCGACGTAGGGCAGGTCGGTGATGGAGTCGGATTCCGGCGGCAGGGTCGACACCTGCGCGGTGTTGTCGATGGAGCCGTTGATGGCCCGCGCGGACGTCGCGAACTGCTGGACGCGCGAGGGGTGGTTCGGGTCCATGGTGGTGTTGCTGGTCAGCGCGATGCTGGACCCGCTGCCCACCGCGTCGATCGCCACCGGCGGCTGCGGGTTCAGCTTCGCGAACTGCAGGCGGAGCTGGTCGGCGACCTTCGACACGTCGGTGACGCCGCCGTTGTAGTCCTGCTCCGACACCGTGTAGCTGACGGTGTATTTCTGGTAGGGCGGCAGGTCCTTCGGCTCGTTCGGATACTGCTGATAGTATTTGAGGTTGTACGGGTCGCCGGGGTCGCCGACCTCGACCGAGAACTCGTAGGTGTCGCCGATGTCGACCTTCTGGCCGGTCAGGGTGAAGCTGTCGATCTGCTTCGCGCCCGTGCCGGCCGGGGCCGGCAGGGTGGCCTGCTGGGTGGTCGTCGGCGCGCTGATCGAGTTGTCCACGGTCATGGCGTTCACGACCCGCGCCTGCACGTCGAAGGTCTGCCCCGGCTCGTCGCCGACCAGCGTGATCACGCCGTCCGACGAGGCCATGGCGGTCAAGGGCAGCTTCGGGTCGGCCGAGCGGATCATGCTGTTCAGCGTGCCCGCGACGAAGCTCAGCGACTTCGGGTCGCCCGCCTGGACCTGATAGCTGAAGGGCTTGCCGTCGATCGTCACCTCGAAATAGTCGTCGGTGTTGACGATGGCCCCGTTCAGCGTGACCTTGGTCTTCTGCGGCGCGGCCAGCAGGTCGCCGACCGGTTCCTTGTCGTAGCGCGCGCCGCCGAACAGGAAGCGGTCGCCGAACCGCTCGTTCAGCAGCTGCTGCATGTCGCGCATCGCGCCTTCGACGCGTTCGCGCGTGTCGTTGGCCTGCGGCCAGGTCACCGTGAAGTTGCTGGTGGAGGCCGAGGCCAGCTGCTCGAAATTCAGGTTCACGACCGCGCCGCCGCCCGGCCCGCCGCTGATCTTGAAGTTGTAGCCGCCGCCGTCGTTGGGCGGCACGGTCTTCAGGTTGATGGCGCGCGTCGTCGTGCCGCCCAGCCCGTCGGTCACGGTCACGTCGAAGGTGCCGTTCTCCCCGGTCTTGGAGGGCACCGCGGACACCGTGTAGCGGGCGTTCTGGGTGAAGCTGGACTTGTCCGTGTTCACCGTCACCTTCATACCGTCGGGGTTGGCGTTGAAGGCCGAGGTGACGCTGGGCGGACCCGGCTGGAAGGGCATCAGGTTGTTGCTCTGCCAGTCCGACGCCATCTTCTCCAGCGTGTTCAGCACCGTGTCCGTCGCCTTCAGGCGCGGGGACGCGGTGTCGATGTTCTGGACGTAGTTGTCGCGCTTGGCCATCTCCGCCCGGAGGTCGAGAAGCTTCTGCGTCTCGGCCCCGTAGGCGTTCAGGTCGATCGACTTCTTGCCCGTCGTCAGCTGCGTGGACAGGTCGTCGATTTGCTTCTGGCCGGCGGTCAGGTTGCGGACCAGCCCCAGATATTTGGCGTAGCTGCCAAGTTGCGTGACCGAGCTCATCGGATGACCGCCTCCAGCGCATCAAACATCGAGTTGGCCACTTGCATGACCCGTGCCGACGCGGCGTAGGAGGTCTGGAGCTGCTGGAGGTTCGCGATCTCCTCGTCGATGTTCACGCCCGTGGCGCCGTGGTAGCGCTCGTCCAGGGTCTGCCGGGCGCTGGTGGCGAAGTCGCTGCGGTCCTTCACCGTCTTGGCCGCGGTCATCCAGCTGCCGGTGATGTTGCTGGCCATGGTGGTGTAGGACGCGTCGTCCAGCTCCAGCCCGTCGGCGCTGAACTTGCGGCCGGTGGCGTTCACCGCGGCGACCACGTCCTTGATGGCGGCGGCCTTGATCTTCGTCTCGCCGCTCAGCAGCTTGTCGTTCACCGCCAGGGTGAAGCGGTCCTTGCCCATGAAGAACTTCGTCGGCTCCTCGCCCGGCGCCACCGGCTTGGCGTTGTCGTAGGCATCGCGGAAGCTGGTCGGCTGGCCGGGCTGGGTTTGGTCGGTGAACATCGCGGCGTAGGTGTCCAGCTGCGAGCGCAGCTTGCGGATCACCTCGCTGGTCGGGTCGCTGCTGGCCGGCTTGGGCGGGCTGGCGGCCGAACCGTCGGCGCGCATGTCCATCAGCGCGGCCAGCTTGCCCTCGCGGATGTGCTGGTTGACGGTGGTGCGTTGATTGCCGACCGTCAGGTTGATGTTGCCGCCGTCATAGGAAAGATTTGCCGCGTCGCTGTCGACCAGCGCCAGGCCCGACGGCGTGAAGACGGCGACGCGGCCGTCCGGCCGCTCCACCGTGCGGATGCCGATGTAGGTGCTCAGCTCCTTGATCAACCCGTCGCGCTTGTCGGCGACTTCGTTCGCGGCGGAGCCGTAGCCCTGCAGCGACACGATGTTGTTGTTGATGGTGTTGATGTCCTTCAGCAGGCTGTTGACCTTGTCCAGCGACGTGGTCATGTCGCCCTTCATCTCGTGGTCCAGATCCTCCACCCCCTGCGACACGCGCACGATCTCGCGCGAGAAGGTATTGGCGGCCTGGATCAGCTGGTACTGGGCGGTCTCGCTTTCCGGCGACGTCTCCAGCGTCTTCCAGGCGGCCTGGAAGTCGGCGGCGTACTGGTTCAGGAGCGGCTTCCCGTCGGTCGTCCGCAGCAGGTCGCCCAGCTTCTGCATGTAGGCCGACTTCGTCGTCGAGGTGCCTTCCTGGGCGGTCAGGTCCTGGACCTGGGCGCGCATGGCCGTGTCCACCTCGCGCCGGTACTGCGTCGACATGACGAAGCCGGCGCTGTCCAGCACGTTGGACAGCGTGTGCCGGGTGCGGTTGGGGTCGTCGGCCCGGGCGATGTTGTCCGAGACCAGCTTGACCTGGGACTGGACGGAGCGCAGACCGGCCGTCGCGCTCCCGAGGGCGCCGAAGAGGGACATGGTCGTTGGACCTTTCGTCTGGGAAATGCGGGCGGCTCTTTAGCCGCCCGCCGGGCTCGCTGGAACCAGGCCGCTTAACGCTTCAGGCCGAGGACTTCCTGGAGCATCTCGTCGGACGTCGTGACGATCTTGGTGTTGGCGGAGTAGGTCCGCTGGGTCACGATCAGCTTGGTGAACTCGTCCGCGATGTCGACGTTGGACGCTTCCACGCTGTTCGCGACCACCGCGCCGGCGCCGTTGGTGTCCGGATCGTTGAAGTTCGGGCGGCCGCCCTCGTCCGTTTCGATGTAGACGCCGCCGGCCTCGCGCTGCAGCGCGTTCGGGTTGTTGAAGGTGACCACCGGGATGCGGCCGATGACGCGGCTGCGGCCGTTGTCGTAGTTCACGATCACGTCGCCGTTGTCGCCGTAGACCACTTCCTTGTACTGGCCGCGGGACGCGCCGTCCTGGACCAGCTCGCGGACGTTGATCTCGCTGCCGGCATACTGGGTGACGCCGCCGGACTTGCCGATCTTGCCGACGTTCAGCGTGATCTGCTGCGGGCCGAAGCCGTAGTCCACCGTGAAGGTGATGTTGGCGTCCGCCCCGTTCGACTGGTTCGCCGAGGTGACCGCGGTGCCCGTGCCCACCTTGGCCGTGCTGACGCTGGCGATGGTGCCGACGTTGCTGGGGTCCGTGCCGAAGCTCAGCTGGACGTGGGCCGGGGTGGTGCCCTTCTGCGAATAGGTGTCCAGCTTGAACTGGTCGGCAGCCGTGCCGGTCTCGGTCTTGGCGACGACGTTCAGCACCGCACCTTCGGCGCTGGCCGTCACCGGCAGGGAGGTGTTCTTGTTGATCAGGTTCGCGAGGCTCGCCGCGATGGTTTCCATCGACGCCTCGTCCCCGGTCGTCCGGTAGGTGATGGGCGAGCCGTTGACGATGACCGTGTATTCGGCGTCCTTGTCGCCGGGCGTGCCGGTCAGCGTGATCGACTGCTTCTGGCGCACGCCCGCGGTGTTGGGCGTGCCGGAGCCGGCGGTCAGCGTGCCGGAGTTGCCGATCGCGTTCTCCACATAGGCGGACGCGGCGAACTTGCCGGTGTTCGGGGTGTTGTGGACGATCGACAACCGCCCGCCGGTCGCGGTCGCGACGACGTTCAGGTTGGCCGAGTTGATCTGGTTGGCCATCATCTGCAACACGCCGGAGATGTCCTGCATGTTGCCGTAGTTGGACTTGTCGACGCTGACCGTGATCGGCGTGCCGTCGATCGACACCGTGAAGCGGTCGCCGATGTCGATCTGCGTCTGCGGGAAGGAGAATTCCTGGCGCTGGCCGCGCGTGTCGTTGGGATCGCTGCGCGTCGGGCCGGTCACCTGGTTGTTGGAGGCGGACCCGGAGGTGTATTCCTGCTCCGCCTTGAAGGGTGTGCCGGGGTTGCGCGCGGTCAGCTTCAACTCGGAGTTGATGACCGACGCGATGACCGGCGCCTGCGGCCGGGCGGAGTTGATCTGCGTGGCGAGCGCGTTGGCGACACCGGCGTAGTTGCCGAGCGTCAGCAGGTTGTCCGCGGTCACGGAGACCGTGTAGGCGACGCTGTCCACCCGGACGGTGTAGGTGTCGCCCACGCGGACGTTGTCCGTGCCCGTGATGTCCAGCTTGCTGCCGGACGCGGCAAGCGCGGTGCCGTTGGTCGTTCCGGTCAGCACCAGGTCGCCGGCCGTGTTGACCGACGCCGTCACTGCCAGGCCGGCGTTGTTGATCTGCTTGGCCAGGTCGTTCACCACGCCCTTCATGTCCTGAAGGGTGTTGATGTTGTTGTAGGCGACCTTCGTCTTGAACTCCGTGCCCAGGACGTTGACCACATACTGGTCCGGAACCTTCAGGGTCGCCGCCGTCGGGAAGGTCAGCTGGGAGATTTCCGGCTGGCCCACCACGACCGGCGGACCGACCGCCGGGGCGATGGGGGCCTGCGTCGTGACCTTCGTCGCCGCCGTGTAGTCGGTCGGCGTGTATTCGGAGATGTCGTTCTTGCGGCTGTCCGCGTGCGTCAGGGCGTAGGACGTGGTGAAGGTGGCCGCGCCCGCCGTTCCGTCCAGCACCAGCTGGTTCGCCGTGCCGCCGGCGGCAGCGCCGGTCGCCGCGGTGCCGATCGCCGCCGTGACGTTGAGGCCGGGCGAGGCGTTGATCTGCGCCGCCAGGTTGGCGACCACGCCGTTGATGTTCGCCAACGAGGCGATGTTGGCCGTGGTGACGCGGGTCTTGAACTCCTTGCCGGCCACGGTGATGCGGAATTCGTCGCCGACGTCGATGGCGGACGTGGAGAAGGTGAAGGTGCTCTGCTGGCGGCCGGCCGTCGTGCCGGTCAGGTTGGTGGACGGCCCGCTCACCGTGCTGAGCTGCGGCGTGGCGTTGGAGAAGGTGCCGGTGACCTCCACCGGCGTGCCGTCGAGCGTCTCGACCAGGATGCGGCGGGAGTCCGTGGGGTCGACCTTGGCGACATAGGGCGCCGGCGACATGCCGTTGATCTGCGCGGCCAGGTTGGCCGCCACGTCGCCGAAGGTGGCGAAGGTGTTGATGTTGGTCTGGCCGGCGGGCATCGTTGGCGGGGCGCCGACCGGGACGCCCAGCGTCAGCGTCGCCACCGTCGCGCCGTTGATCGTCACGCTGTAGGTGTCGCCGACGCGCAGGTTGTCCTGCGAGGTGTCGTCCGGGTAGTAGTTGGTGCGGCCGCTGATGGTGAAGGACGACTTCGGAACGGCGGTTGTGCCGTCGACGCGCACGGTGTTGATCTGCGCCACCGGCGTGACGCCGGCGACCGCGCCGCCGGTGGTCATCCCGGTGTCGCCGCCGGGGAAGGACCCGGCGACGGGCTGGCTGGCGCTGCCCGGCGCGTCGATGCCCAGGCGCCAGTTGTTGGCGCCGTCCTGGCGCCAGTTGAACTGGATGGTCCGCGCGTTGCCCTGCGTGTCGTAGACCTGGATGCTGGAGGACGGGATCGGGACGCCCGGGGTCGGCGTGGCCGGCAGGTTAGCGCCGAGCGTGATGTTCTGCGTCGCCTGCGGCTTGTCGGTCAGGGTGTTGACCTGGAGCGGCTGCACCACGTCCTTCTTCAACTGGCCGGTGGTGTCGTCCACGCCCCAGCCGTTCAGCGCGAAGCCCGCGCTGTTCACCAGATAGCGGTTCTTGTCCAGCTCGAAGTCGCCGACGCGGGTGTAGTAGACGTTGTCGGCGTTCAGCGTGCCGGTCTGGGTCTGCACCGTCTCGCCCTGCTGGCCGGGGCCGGTCAGGCCGCGGCTCAGCTTCGACACGCTGAAGAAGCCCTGGCCCTGGATGGCGGCGTTGGTCGCGCTCTGCACCTGGGTCAGGTTGCCCTGGATGTTGTTCATGAAGACGGGAGCGGCGGTGACGCCGCCCGGCTCGTGCAGGCGCTGGTTGGATTGCAGCACCAGCGTCTCGAACGCCGTGTTCACCCGCTTGTAGCCGTTGGTGGACGCGTTGGCGATGTTGTCAGAGATGTGACCGAGGGCCTTCGACTGCGCGCTCAGGCCGAGGACGGCGGTGGTCATCGAACCGAAGATGCTCATGGCCAGGGATCTCCACGAAGAAGGTGCATGTGTCTTGGCACCCTCCCAAGCAAGCCGGATGCCAACCCTGGGGAGCGCGGCAACCCGTTGATTTCCAAGCGCGGAGACCGATTTTGCCGGGCGCTGGGAATTTTTCGCCTAGCGCCCCCGGCAGGGGAGGGGGAAGAAAGCTCCCGCACGTCCCGCGTGTCCGGGGCCGTGGATCGGCCCGTAGGTTGGGTGGAGCGCAGCGCAACCCAACAGCCTTCGCCATGCGGGGTGTGTCGGGTTGCGCTTGCGCTTCACCCGACCTACGAAAGATTACGAAGCCCGTCGGCGACGGTCGCCACAACCGTGTCCCAGTCGCCGGGATTGGCCTGCCGGAACAGGCGCAGGGACGGGTACCACGGGCTGTCCACGCGGTCGAGCAGCCAGCGCCAGTCCGGCGCGTAGGGCAGCAGAAGCCAGGTCGGCACGCCGAGCGCGCCGGCCAGATGGACGATCGCCGTGTCCACCGCGATGACGAGGTGGAGGTGGGTCAGGATCGCCGCCGTGTCGGCGAAGTCGCGCACGCCCTCGATCAGGTCCGGCACGCCCGGGGGCAGCCGGTCGCGCGCGTCGCCGGTCTGCAGGCTGAACAGGCGAACCCCGGGGATCGACAGCAGCGGCCCCAGCCGCTCCACGGCGATGGAACGGTTGCGGTCGTTGCGGTGCTTCGGGTTGCCCGCCCAGACGAGTCCGACGCGGAAGGCTCCGTCCGCGGGAAGGTGCCGGCCCTGGCGCGCGGCCTCCTCCGGATCGGCGGACAGGTAGGCGCGTGCGGCGGGAACGCTCGCCAGGTCGGTGCCGAAGGCGCGCGGCAGGCTCATCAGCGGGCAGTGCAGGTCGTGGGGCGTCGGCGTCGGGCCCTGTTCCACGACCCGGAGGCCGGGCGCCGCCGCCTCCAGCGGCTTCAGCAGGCGGACCAGCAGGGGGTGGACCTCCAGCACCACGCGCCCGCCGGCTCGGGCCACCAGCGGCGCGTAGCGGGCGAACTGGATGGTGTCGCCGAAGCCCTGCTCCGCGTGCAGCAGGATGGTCCGCCCTTCCAGCGGCTCCCCGGCCCAGGGCGGCGTGGGGAAACGGCGCCAGCGCCATTCGAACCCCTCCCAGCCGGCCCGCAGGTCGCCCTGGACGAGGCGCCCGACGGCGCGGGCCAGATGCGTTTCGGCGTGGTTCGGCCGCAGCGCAAGCGCCGCGTCGAAACAGTCCTCCGCCTCGGCGAAGCGGCGCTGGTCGCGCAGCACCGTGCCCAGGTTCAGCAGCGTGTCGGGATGGCCGGGCCGCAGCCGCGCCGCGCGGGCCAGCCACGCCCGCGCCGGATCGTAGGCCGCCAGCGCGTGCCGTGCGGCGCCGAGATGGTCGAGCGCGTCGCCCAGCGCCGGGTCGAGCGCCAGCGACAGCATGGCCGCGGCGACCGCTTCCTCCGGACGGGCAAGCGCCCGCAGCACGCCGGCCTGGTGCGCCCAGGGCTGGGCCGCGTCGGGCCGCAGGCGGAGCGAGCGGCGGAGCGGCGGGGCGGCGGCCTCGAAGGCGCCGCGCTGCGCCTCCAGCACGCCCAGCAGGTGCAGGGCGTCGGGCTGGGCAGGCTCCACCGACAGCACGAGCCGGTAGAGCGCCGCCGCCTCAATGAGGCGGCCGGACATGTGGTGGTTGACGGCGGCGTCGAGAGCGTCCAGGAGAGTCGCCATGACCGTTGTCTACACCGGGGCCCGGCCGAAGGCGAGCCCCGCCATCCGAAACCACCGGGAACCATGATGGACGACCGCCTGCCGACGCATCTCTGGGTGATGGCGCACATCCGCGCCGCCGACTCGCAGGGCGTCTCGATGATGGTGCTGCGCAAGGGCGATCCCAGCCGCGGCACCGTCATCCTGAAGCTGAACCGCCTCGACCGGACCTTCCAGGTGCTGGTCCAGGTGCGCGAGGAGTCGCGGCTGCGCTGGTCGCGCGGCACCGGCGCCGATCCGGTGGACGAGGCGACGGCCGACGCCTACATCGCGCGCCAGACCCGCTACGACCCCGACGTCTGGGTCATCGAGGTCGAGGACCGCCACGGCCGTCATTGGTTCGAGGGCGAGGTGGTCTGATTCACACCGCGACCGTCTCCACCCCGCCCGATTCAGCTGGGCCGGGTGCTGCCGGGGCGACGCGGGGGAGGCGCAGGGTGAAGCGGGTGCCTTCGCCGGGGATGCTGGTCACCGCGATGGTCCCACGCAGCGTGCCGGTCACGAGGTTGTAGACGATGTGCAGCCCCAGCCCGCTGCCGCCGCGGCCGCGGCGGGTGGTGAAGAAGGGGTCGAAGATCTTCGGCTGGATGGCGGTGGGGATGCCGATGCCGTCGTCGGCGACCTCCAGCTCCACGATGTCGGGCGTCAGGGCGCGCGCGGTGATGGCGATGCGCCCCGGCCGGTCCGGGGTGAAGGCGTGGGTCAGCGCGTTGATGATCAGATTGGTCAAGACCTGCGACAGGGCGCCCGGGTAGCTGTCGAACTCCAGCCCTTCCGGGCTGTCCACGGCGATGTCCAGCCCCTTCAGGTCCTTGTAAGTCGGCCGCAGGCTGCGCAGCAGCTCGTCGACGTAGCTCTTCAGCTCGAAGCGGCGGCGCTCGTCGCTCGACTGGTCGACGGCGACCATCTTGAAGCTCTGCACCAGGTCGGCGGCGCGGGTGCCGTTGGCGAGGATCAGCCGCGCCATCTCCCGCCCGTCGGCCAGGAAGCGCTGGAAATCGGAGCGCTTGATCGTGCCGTCCGCGTGCTTCTGGGCCAGCTCGTCGATCAGGACGACCAGCTGCGAGGCGCCGGTGATGGTGATCCCGATGGGCGTGTTGACCTCGTGCGCGACGCCGGCGACGAGCTGGCCGAGCGAGGCCATCTTCTCCGCCTGGATCAGGCTCGCCTGCGTCTCCTTCAGCTCGCGCAGGGCCTGCTCCGCCGCGTCGCGCGACCGGCGCAGCGCGGCCTCCGCCTCCACCTCGCGGGTCACGTCGACGACGACGGACTGCACGGCGGGCTCGCCCATCCAGTCGACGCGGCGGCTGGTCAGCTCGATCCACAGCTCCGTCCCGTCGAAGCGGAAGGCGCGCAGCCGCCGCCGCTCGCTGGGCTGCCCGGTTTCCAGGATGTGGTAGTAGTTCGTCTCGACCAGCGGGCGTTCCGCCGTGGGGATGAGGTCGAGCACCGAGGGCACAGACAGCGCCCGGCCGGGGCTGGTCCCCAGCATCTGGGCGAAGGCGTCGTTGGCGTAGAGCGGGCGGAAGTCGCGGTGGATGACGATGCCCTGGATGGAGCCCTCCACCAGGTCGCGGAAGCGCCGTTCCTTGTCGGCGAGGTCGCGCTGGCGGCGGTCGATCTCCTCGATGAAATAGCGGATGGAGGCGCCGATGTCGGTGATCTCGTCGTCGCCCTCCGCCGGGACGGCGGCGGCGCTGCCGGACAGACGCGCCAAGACTGCGCCGTTCAGCGCGACCAGCCGCGAGGTCAGGAAGCGCCGGAAGAACAGGTAGACGCCGATCGCCAGCAGGACGGAGGCGCCGCCCAGCGCCATCACCGCGCGCGTGCGGTCGGTGATCAGGGTGGTCAGCGCGTCGGTGCGCTGCGTGGAGCGGTCGTTCAGCGCGTCGAACAGCGCGCGGGTGGACCGGTCCACTGTTTCCACCAGCACGCGGGACTGGCCGAACAGGGCCTGGGCCCGGTTGCGCGCCTGGAGCCGTTCAGCGGAGCTGTCGAACAGGCCGCCGGGGGCGACCAGGATGACGTCCAGCGTGGCGCGGATCCGGTCCATGGCGGCGCCGTCCGGACCGGGCGTGCTCGCGGCGATGCGGCCGAGGTCGGCCAGCGTGCGTTCGGCCGCGACGCGCTCCGTCCGCAGGCGGTTCAGGTGGTCGAGCTGGACGGCCCCCGCCGCCCGCGCCATCAGCGCGCCGGTCCGCACCGCCCAGGCGCCGGCGGCGGGGGCAGGGGTGGGGCCGGGGGTGGGGGCAGGGGTGGGACCGGGGGCGGGGGTGTTCGGCCCGTCCGGGCCGGACAGCCGCTCCAGATCCTCGGCCATGCGGGCGAGCGCGCGGATGGCTTCGGCCTGCCGGTCGCCGGCCTCGATCTGGCGGCCGACCTCGCCGTTCAGGTCGGCCACGGTGGCCGCCAGGATCACCAGCGTGGAGCGCACCTGGTCGAGAAGGCGGGCGTCCGCGACGTCGGTGTCCTCCCGCGCCCCGGATTTTTGTTCGGCGCCGGCCCTTTGCAGCGCGGCGACGCGGTCCACCAGCCTGTGCAGGAACTCCAGCTCGCGCACCAGCTCGTCGTGGATGCCCCGGCGCTGCGGCATGGTCGCGGCCCCGGCCAGCCCGGGAAGCCGCGCGACCAGCTGCTGCAGCGACCCGCGCAGCTCCGCCGCGGCGACGACCTCCGGCAGGGTCGTCGACGACAGCGACGACACCTCCGCGCGCAGCAGCCGGAAGGAGGAGATGGAGACGCCGCCGATCAGCAGGACCAGCATCGCCATGATCGCCAGGCCGATGGTGATGCGCAGCACGATGCCGGCCCGACGCTCCGGCGGGCGGGGCGGGACCGCCGCGGCCGCCGGGCCGTCGCGGTGGGCCGGGCTGGCCTGATGAGGGGACAGCGTATCCATCCCGGCCGCTTACCGCGTCACCGTGAGGCGCCCGTCCAGGCGCGGCGCGAAGCTGCCCGTCCGCGCGATCTGGTCCGCCAGGATGGTGGAGAGGAAGTCCGCGTCGCGGTCGTCCACGAGGCGCGGCGCGGCGGCGAGCGCGGTGTAGCCGTCGCTGCCCTGCGCGATGTAGCTGCCGGTCGCCAGACGGTAGCGCGCCGCGGGCTCCACCGGCTTTCCGCCGACGGTCAGCTCCACGATCCGCCGGCCGGCGGGCCGCGACGCGTCGACCAGGACGCGGGCGTTGGACAGGTGCGGGAAGCGCCCCTGCGCCTGCTCGATCCCCGAATATCCGGACTCCAGCGCGTCGCGCAGCTGCTGGCCGGTGACCTCCAGAAGGACGGCGGTGTCGTGGTAGGGAATTTCGGTCTGGATGTCGCGGCGGGTCCACAGCGTGCCGGCCGCGTACTGACGGTCGCCGCGGATGGTGCCGCCGTTGACCAGCGCCACGTCGGCCTCCATGGCGGCGCGCAGCGCGTCGGCCAGCGCGTTGGCGAAGGCGTTCTCCCCGCCGCGCACGGCCTCCCTCCGCGTGTCCACGGGGGATTCCAGCCGCCCGACCTGCATGCCGAGCATGCCGTCGAGCCGCGCCAGATAGGCCTTGGCGCGGCTGTCCACCGCGCTGTCCGGCGGGATCGGCGCCGTGTCGATGGCGCGCACCCCGGCGCTCCACGCAACGCCGGACGGGCCGGTCTTGGCGTTGCGGTCGATCGCGCCGCGCTCGATTGTGATGTCCAGCGCGAGCACCCAGGCGGCCTGCGCGTCCACCGTCGCGGCCAGCGACTTCCCGTCATACTCCACGCCGACGGCGCGTCCGCGGTCCTGGTACAGCACGATGTTGGCGGCGCGGGCGGCGATGACGTCGCGGTGGGTGTTGCCGGAATTGGCGGTCATCGCGACCACCAGGTCCACGCCCTGCGCGCGCAGCTCCCGCGCCTTGTCGGCGACAGCCCCGGCCGGGTCGCGGAATTCCGTGCGGCCGGAGCGGGTGGTCTCCTTCGTCTGCGTCGGCGTGGCGGCCAGCACGCCGACCTTGTAGGGCCCGGCGTCCAGCACGACGGCGCTTTCCAGCCCATCCAGCGGCTTGCCCGTCGCGCGATCGACCGCGTTGGTGGTCACCAGCGGGAAGTTTGCCGCGAAGGCGCGCGTCATCAGCGTGTCGTCGCCGTGATGGAACTCCCGGTTCAGCGCGGCCATGGCGTCGATGCCCAACCCGTTCAGCAGATCGATGACATGGGCGCCCTGGTCGTAGAAGGACAGCACCGACGGCGCCAGCGACTGCCCGCCGTGCAGCACCAGCACCGTGTCGTGCGCGGCCCGTTCCTGCCGGACCACCGTCGCCAGCCGGGCGATCCCGCCGCGGCCCTGCGTGTCCTCCAGCTCGGTCGTGCTGTGGGCGTAGAGAAGGGTGAAGCGGAACGGCTCCGCCAGGGCGCTGGCGAGCGGCGTTGCCAACCCGGCCAGTGCCAGCGCCAGGACGGGGAGCAAGGACCGGCCCAAAGCGGGGATTGTGGCGGGGATTGCGCGCCAGCCCACGATTCCGCCAACCCCCATGCCGCTTTCCCCCGACCGACGTCCCCAGCGCGTCTGCGGGATTATGACCGTTCGTGCGCCGGTGGTGAAGAGTTGCCGTCATGGGCGCGTCATCATGGACGCATGCGCATGCAACCGCCGCCCGGTTGTCGCCCACAGGTCGGGCGCGCGGCAAAGAACAAAGTCACCCTGAAATCACAGCAAATTTTCGGCTTATGCGCATGCTGCACCGCACCCATGCCGCATTGGTAATACCACTTGGTGTGCGCTGCGGCATACATTGCCCCTGCCCATTCTCGGGGCGTTTCCTCCCTAGACTCAGGGCCGCGGCTTTCCGCGGCCCTTTTTTCTTGCCCGTTTGGGATCGTGGATGCGTTGGATTCGTAGGTTGGGTGGAGCCGAAGACGCAACCCAACAGGTTCGCATCGCGGGCGATGTCGGGTTGCGCTTCGCTCCACCCGACCTACGGTTTTCATCCCCGATCGCCCCAGCGGTCGCGGAAAACCAAGTCCTCCAGCGGGAGGCGGTTGCGCCAGCCGGCCTGCTCCAACTCCGGCGTCTCGTGAAAGTAGGAGACGTAGCCCAGACACAGGTAGGCGATGGGCACGATCCGCTCCGGGATGCCCAGCGCCTCGCGCAGCCGGTCCTCGTGCAGGATGCTGACCCAGCCGACGCCCAGCCCCTCCGCCCTGGCGGCCAGCCACAGGTTCTGGACGGCGCAGACGCAGCTGTAGAGGTCCATGGTGGGAATGTGCGTCCGGCCCAGCACGACGGGGCCGGAGCGCTCGCGGTCGCAGGTGATGCACAGGTTGACCGGCGCCTCGCGGATGCCCTCCAGCTTCAGCCGGCTGTAGAGCGTCTGCCGCTCGCCCTCGAACAGCGCTTTCGCTTCCTCGTTGGCCTGGGCGAAGTCGGCGTGCACGCGGGCCTTCACCGCCGGGTCGCGGACGACGATGAAGTTCCAGGGCTGCATGAAGCCGACCGACGGCGCGTGGTGCGCGGCGGTCAGGACGCGGGTCAGCACCTCCTCCGGCACCGGGGCGGGCGCGAACTGCCCGCGCACGTCGCGGCGGGAGAAAATCGCCTTGTAAAGCGCCTCGCGCTCCTCCGCGGAAAAGGCGTGGTCGCTCATGTCCGGTCCGCGGCGATGACGTGGAAGAAGGACGCGAAGACGTGACCGCGCCGCCCGCCGAGCGGACCCAGGTCCGACCCGTCCGCCGCCGTGGCGGTGACCAGCGGATCGTCTGACCCGCGCGCGAGGATGGAGGCGTAATGGAACTCGTGCCCGCGCAGCGCGGTGCCGGCCCGCCCCAACGGCGTGTCGGCGAGCAGCACGGCACGGCGGTAGCCCAGATGCAGCTTCCGCTTGGCGAAGGAGGTCCGCACGCCGAGCAGCCCGAGCATGGGGTGGGTCACGCCGTCCGCATCCTCCAGCGTTTCGCCCAGCACCATGTAGCCGCCGCACTCGCCATAGACCGGGCGGGTTTCGGCGGCGCGGCGCAGCCCCTCCCGAAAGTTTTCGGCGGCGGCGAGGCGGCCGGCGTGCAGCTCCGGATAGCCGCCGGGCAGATACACCGCGTCCGAGCCGGCGGGCGGCGCCTCGTCGGCCAGGGGGGAGAAGGTGACGACCTCCGCCCCGGCCTCGCGCCAGCCCTCCAGCAGGTGCGGGTAGACAAAGGTGAAGGCGGCGTCGCGGGCGATGGCGATGCGCTGCCCCAGCGGCGGCAGGGCCGGGGCGAAGGCCCCCTCCGGCGCGCGGGAGGGGGAGGCGAGTGCCGCCACCTTGTCCAGGTCCACATGCTGCGCGATGAAGCGGCCGAGCGCAGCCAGCCGGTCCTGAAGGTCGGCCGTCTCCTCCGCCTGGATCAGGCCCAGGTGGCGTTCCGGCAGGATCACGTCGGGCGTGCGGGGCAGGGCGCCCAGCACGGGGATGCCGAGATCCTCGATGGCGCCACCCGCCAACGCGAGGTGGCGGGGGCTGGCGATGTTGTTCAGGATCACGCCGCCGATGCGCACGCCCTCCTGGTAGGTGGCGAAGCCCTTCACCAGGGCGGCGGCGGACTGCGACTGCCCCTTGGCGTTGACCACCAGCACCACCGGCCAGCCGGTGCGCGCGGCGATCTCCGACGTGGCGCCGGTGCCGGTCGCGCCGACGCTTGCCACCCCGTCGAACAGGCCCATCAGGGCCTCGCAGACCAGGATGTCGGTGCCCTCCCCGGCGCGGCGGGCCAGGCTGTCCAGCAGGTCCGGCCCCATGGTCCAGCCGTCCAGGTTGAAGCTGGGCCGCCCCGTGGCCGCCTGGTGGAAGGCCGGGTCGATGTAGTCCGGCCCCGCCTTCACCGCGCCCACGCGCAAGCCCCGTTCCCGCAGGGCCGCCAGCAGGCCGAGCGTCACGGTGGTCTTGCCGGTGCCCGACGCCGGGGCGCCGACGATCAGCCCGCGCGGCGCCTCAGCCATGGGAAGCCCCTTGCTGGAAAGCCTGTTGCGGCAGCCAGTCGAGCACCGGGCGCAGCCGCACCACCTCGCCGACCACGATGATCGCCGGGGGCTCCAGCCCGCTCGCCGCCAAATCCTCCACGCAGGTGCCCAAGGAGGTGACCAGCACGCGCTGCCGCTCGGTCGTCGCGTCGGTGACCACGCCCACGGGGGTGTCGGCGGGCAGGCCGCCCTCCATCAGGCCGGCCGCGATGCCCGGCAGGCCCTTCCACGCCATGTAGAGGATCAGCGGCGCGCCGGTGGCGGCCAGCGCCTTCCAGTCCGGGCCGCCCGCGCAAGAGTGGCCGGTCGCCAGGATCACCGCCTGGTTGGCCGTGCGGTGAGTCGCCGGGATGCCGGCGTAGGCCGGGCCGGCGAGCCCCGCCGTGATGCCGGGGATGATGCGGAAGGGGATGCCCTGCTCGGCCAGCGCCTGCGCCTCCTCCCCGCCGCGGCCGAAGACGAAGGGGTCGCCGCCCTTCAGCCGCAGCACGCGGTGCCCCTCGCGCGCCAGCTCGATCAGGCGGTTGGTGATGTCGTCCTGGTGAGCGGACGGGCGGCCGCCGCGCTTTCCGGCGAACTCCAGCCTTGCCGCGGGCGAGGCCAGCGCCAGGATCCGTTCACCAACCAGCGCGTCGTGGACGATCACGTCCGCTTGCCTTAGACCTTGCAGCGCACGCAGGGTCAGCAGGCCGGGGTCGCCGGGGCCGGCGCCGGCCAGCCAGACGCTGCCGGGGTCGAACGGAACTTGGAGGGAGTCGGGCAACGGCTCTGTGGTCATGGACGAGCACTCAGCTGCGAACGGCGATGAATCGGAGAGCGATGGCAAGGCGTTGCGCCGGGGCTGGACGACGGGCACCTGCGCCACCGCCGCCGCGCGCGCGGCTTGCGAGGCGCTGTTCACCGGCCGGTTTCCCGACCCGGTGACCGTGACCCTGCCCGGCGGCCAGACGCCGGCCTTCGCGCTCGCCTGGAGCGAGACGGGCGATAGCTGGGCGGCGGCCGGCGTGGTGAAGGACGCGGGCGACGACCCGGACGTCACCCACGGCGCGCTGGTCCGCGCCCGTGTCTGGCGCGCCGAGCCCGGCCAGGGCGTCGTCTTCCGGGCGGGGGAGGGCGTCGGCACCGTGACCCGTCCCGGCCTTCCGGTCCCGGTCGGGGAGCCCGCGATCAACCCCGTGCCCCGCGCCATGATCCGCCAGGCGGTCGCGGAGGCCGCGGCGTTGGCCGGCCAGCCCGCCGACGTGGTGGTGGAGGTCTCGGTCGAGAACGGGGAGGCGCTCGCCCGCCGCACCATGAACCCGCGGCTGGGCATCGTCGGCGGCTTGTCGATCCTGGGGACCACGGGGATCGTCGTGCCGTACTCCTGCGCGGCTTGGATCGCGTCGATCCATCGCGGCGTCGACGTGGCGCGGGCGGCCGGGCTGACGCACGTCGCGGCCTGCACCGGCGACACCTCGGAAAAGGCGGTTGTCGCGCGCTACGGCCTGCCGGACCACGCGCTGTTGGACATGGGCGATTTCGTCGGCGGCACGCTGAAGTACCTGCGGTCGCATCCCGTGCCGCGCCTGACCCTGTGCGGCGGCTTCGCCAAGTTCGGCAAGCTGGCGCGCGGCCTGATGGACCTGCATTCCAAGCGCAACAGCGTCGATCTCGACTGGCTGGCCGACCGCTTGGCGGAGCTGGGCGCCGGGCCGGAGGTGACCACACAGGCGCGCACCGCAAACACCGCCGCACAGGTCCTGGGCATCGCGGCGGAAGCCGGCCTGCCGCTCGCCGACCGCGTGGCCGCGCTGGCCCAGGACGCCGCGCTCGGCGTGCTGGAGGGCGCTCCGGTGGATGTCGAGGTTCTGGTCACCGACCGCCAGGGCAACATCGTGGGAAAGGCGGACTGGCGCGGGCCGTGAGAGGGGCGCGGTGTTGGGTTGCGGCTTCGCCTCCACCCAACCTACAAAGCAACTCGTAGGTTGGGTGAAGCGCAGCGCAACCCAACGTCCGCCATCCGCGGCCCGCCCCGTCCTCACTCCCCCAACCCCCGATAACGCCGGACGTGCGAGCCGTCGTAAAGCGCGCTGCACCGGAAATCCTCCACCCCCAGCGCCGGGCCGACCAGGATCAGGGCGGTGCGCTCCATCGGCGCCTCGGCCACCTTGGCGGCGATGTCGGCCAGCGTGCCGCGCAGCACCCGCTCCTCCGGCCATGTGGCGCGGTAGACGACCGCCGCCGGGCAGTCGGCGCCGTACAGCGGCGTAAGGCGCTCCACCACCCGGTCGATGACGTGGATCGACAGGTGGATGGCCAGCGTCGCGCCCGACCGGCCCAGCACCTCCAGCGTCTCGTTGGCCGGCATGGCCGAGGCGCGGCCTTCCGTGCGTGTCAAAATCAGCGTCTGGCTGACCTCCGGCAGGGTCAGCTCCCGCCCCAGCGCGGCCGACGCCGCGGCGAAGGCCGGTACGCCGGGGGTGATGGTGTAGGGGATGCCCAATTCCCGCAGCGCCCGGGTCTGCTCGCCGAGCGCGCTGAAGACCGACAGGTCGCCGGAATGCAGCCGCGCCACGTCCTGGCCGGCGTCATGCGCCGCCTGGAACTCCGCCACGATCTGGTCGAGCGTCATGGGCGCGGTATCGACCACCCGCGTGCCGGGCGGGGCGTGGGCGATGATCTCCTTCGGCACCAGCGAGCCGGCGTAGAGGCAGACCGGGCAGGACGCGATCAGGTCGCGCCCGCGCAGGGTCAGAAGGTCGGGCGCGCCCGGTCCGGCGCCGATGAAGTGGACGGTCATGCTGACACCTCTGAAATGGCGAGCGCGCAGGTCGCGCGCGGCGTGGAGCGGCGCGGCAGAAGCAGATGCGCTCCTGGGCCGGCGGCGGCCAGCGCCGCGGCCTCCGCGACCGAGGCGACGCCCACCGCGGCCTCGACCCGGGCGGAGCGGGTCTGCGTCCGGTCCTGCACGGCGGCCAGCTCCGCGTCCTCGACGAAGGCCAGCGGCAGCGCCAGCAGGTCCGCCGCCTCCCGCAGGCCGGCCTCAAACCGCTTGCGCACCGGTGCGGCCAGGACATCGGCGCCCACGCCCGCCTCGTCGAGCGCGGCGCGGACCAGCCCGGCGATCTCCGCGCCCGGACAGCCGGAGCGGCAGCCGATTCCCGCCGCGATCATGCAGGCTTCTCCACCATCCAAAGCGTGACCGGCATCAGCGGGCGCCAGCCCGTGAAGCCGCCGATGGGGGCCGCCCGGCTGACCGCGATCTGAGACAGCTGGCCGCCCAGCCGCTTGTGCGTGGCGATCAGCATGGCTTCGCTCTCCAGCGTCACCGCGTTGGCGACGAGGCGCCCGCCGGGTTTCAGCGCGCCCCAGCAGGCGTCGAGCACGCCGTCGTTGGTCAGCCCGCCGCCGATGAAGACGGCGTCCGGCGCGGGGAGGCCGGCCAGCGCGTCCGGCGCCTTGCCGCGCACCAGCTCCAGCCCCGGCACGCCGAAGGCGGCGGCGTTGGCCGGGATGCGGGCGGCGCGATCGTCCTTGTGCTCCACGGCGATGGCGCGGTTGGTGGGATCGCTCAGCATCCACTCGACGCCGATGGAGCCGGACCCGGCGCCGACGTCCCACAGCAGCTCGCCGCGGCGCGGGGCCAGCCAGGACAGGGTGACGGCGCGCACCTCGCGCTTGGTGATCTGGCCGTCATGCTCGAACCAGTCGTCGGGCAGGCCGGGCGTGCGCGGCAGGCTGCGGGCGTTGGGGGCGGCGACGCACTCCACCGCCAGCGTGTTCAGGTCGGCGACCCGCTCCGTATCCCAGGCGTCGGCGGTGGCCTCGACGCGGCGCTCGCGCGGGCCGCCCATCGCCTCCAGCGCCGTGATGCGCGACGGCCCGAAGCCGCGGGCGCGCAGCAGGGCCGCCAGCTTGGCCGGGGTCGTTCCGTCCCAGGAAAGGACCAGCAGCCGCGCGGATGGGTGCAGGTGCGGAATGACCAGCTCCAGGGGACGCCCGTGCACGGTCAGGCAGGTGCATTCCTGCAAAGGCCAGCCCATGCGGGCCGCGGCCAGACTGAAGGATGACGGGGCCGGAACGACCAAGGTTTCGGCCGTCGGGACGATCCGCGACAGGGTTGCGCCGACGCCGTACCAGGACGGGTCGCCGCTCGCCAACACGCAGACCCGCCGCCCGCGCCGCTCCAGCAGGGCGGGGAAGGCGTCCGACAGGGGCGAGGGCCAGGCCAGACGTTCCTGCCGGGCGATGTCCGGGACCAGCGACAGGTGCCGCGCGCCGCCCACCAGCAGCTCCGCGCCCTCGACCAGCGCGCGGGCGGCGGGCGACAGACCGTCCCACCCGTCCTCGCCGATGCCGACGACGCTCAGCCAACGCGAAGAAGCTGTGCTATTCATGGCGCCTCTCACCGGCGGAGGGGATTTCCATATGAAGGCGCTGATTCTGGGTGGCACGACGGAGGCCACGGCGCTCGCCCGCCTGCTCGTTGGCCATCCGGCCATCGCGGCGACCGTGTCGCTGGCCGGGCGCACCAAGCAGCCGGTGCTGCCGCCCTTGCCGACGCGCATCGGCGGCTTCGGCGGTGTGGACGGGCTCGTGGAGCACCTCGCCGCGAACGGCATCCAGGCGGTGGTGGACGCGACGCACCCCTTCGCCGACCAGATCTCCGCCAACGCGGCGGCGGCTTGCGCGCGGGCCGGGGTCCCGCTGCTGGTGCTGACCCGCAAGCCCTGGGCGCCGGGCCCAAGCGACCGCTGGATCGGCGTGCCGGACATGGATGCTGCGGCCGAGGCTCTGCGCCCGCTGGGCGGCACCGTCTTCCTGACCATCGGACGGCAGGAGGTCGCCGTGTTCGAGGCAGTTCCGGACAAGACCTACCTGATCCGCGCCGTCGACCCGCCGGAGCCTGCGCCGACCCTGCGCCACACGCTGATCCTCGACCGCGGCCCCTTCACGCTGGACGGCGAACTGGCCCTGCTGGAGGAGCACCGCGTCGACGTGATCGTCAGCAAGAACAGCGGCGGCACGGCGACCGAAGCGAAGCTGGAGGCCGCAAGGCGAAAGGGCGTCCCCGTGGTGATGGTGGAGCGGCCGCCCGGCAACGGCGTGCCGGAGGTGCACGACGCGCCCGCCGCGTTGCGTTGGCTGGAGGGGTTGGCGGCTGGGTGAGGGCGAAGGTTGACGGAGAGCGTGGTCGCGTTGGGCCCCCCTCCCAACCTCCCCCCACTTCGCGGGGGGAGGGGCTTTGGTCGCGGAGCGGCGGAGTTCCCTCCCTCGCCGAAGGTGGGGGAGGGTTAGGGTGGGGGCCCAGTGCGACCACGAAATCTTCACGCCCGCACCCCATAGCTGCGCGGGGTGTACACCCACGGCTGCGCGTCCTGGCGCGGCACAAGGCGGGTGTGCGAGGCGCCGATGATGACGCAGGTGCGCATGTCCGCCTGCGCGGCGTCCACGGTTCCAAGCGTCGTCACGATCAGCGCCTCGTCCGGGCGGCCGACGGCCTGGGCCAGGATCACCGGCGTGTCCGGCGCCCGGACCTCGCGCAACGCATCGAACGCGGCGCCCAGCTGCCAGGGGCGGGCGCGGCTGATCGGGTTGTAGAGCGCGATGACGAAGTCCGCCTCCGCCGCCAGCCGCAGGCGCTTCAGCACCACGTCCCAGGGCTTCAGGTTGTCGGACAGCGAGATCGCGCAGAAATCATGCCCCAGCGGAGCCCCGGCCCGCGCGGCGGCGGCCTGCATGGCGGAGATGCCGGGATCGACCCGCAACGGCACGCGGTGCCAGACCTCCGGCGCGGCCGGGTCGTCCAGCGCCTCGAACACGGCGGCGGCCATGGCGAAGACGCCGGGATCGCCGCCGGACACCACAGCCACCCGGCGCCCTTCCGACGCCAGTTGCAGGGCATGGCGGGCGCGGTCCAGCTCCACCCGGTTGTCCGACGCGTGGCGAACCTGCGGCCCCGGCGGCACGCGGTCCACATAGGGCTTGTAGCCGACGAGGTCCGTCGCCTCCGCCAGATCGCGCCGCGCCTCCGGCGTCAGCCAGTCCTCGGTCCCCGGGCCAAGGCCCACGACCTTCAGCCAACCAGTCATCGCCGCAGCCCCTCGCCGGGAATGACGATCTGCGAGAAGTAGGGCGCGACCTCCGGGGCCTCCGTGAAGGGCATCACGCGCTGGTTCTCCATGCTCGCGCGCTCGATGTACCAGGCGCGGTCGGCCAGCCCAGCGGCGATCACGGCGCGGCGCACCTTCGGCAGGTTCTGGCCCAACTTCATGACGACCGCGGCGTCGGCGTTGCGCAGGGCCTGGACCAGCGCCTCCTCCCCCAGCGTGCCGGGGATCACCGACAGCACGTCGTCGCGCAGCGTCAGCGGGCGCGGCAGCAGCGAGGCGCTGCACATCATGGAGGTCACGCCCGGCACCACCTCCGTCGGGAAGCGGGAGGCGAGCCGCAGGAACAGATGCATGAAGCTGCCGTAGAAGAAGGCGTCCCCTTCGTTCAGCGCGGCGACGGAGCGCCCGGCGGCCAGATGCCCGGCCAGCCGTTCCGCGGACTCGTCGAAGAAGGCTTCGATCTGGCGGCCGTAGTCGGGGTGGCTCGGCGGCAGTTCCACCGTCACCGGGTAGACCATCGGCAGCTCGACATGCTCCGCCGTGATGCAGTCGGCGGCGATGCGGCGCGCTTGGCCGGAGGTTCCGCGCTTGCAGAAATAGGCGACCACCGGGCAGGCCTTGATGGTGCGGATGGCGCGGACGGTCATCAGGTCCGGGTCGCCGGGGCCGACGCTGACGCCGTAGAGCTTGCCGGTGGTTTGGATTTCGCTGGTCATTCGACGTCGCTCGCCAGGGCGTTGACCGCCGCCGCCGCCATGGCGCTGCCGCCACGCCGGCCGCGGATGGCCAGGAAGGGAATGCCGTAGGAGTGTTCGGCCAGCGCGTCCTTGCTCTCGGCCGCACCGACAAAGCCCACGGGGAAGCCCAGGATGGCGGCGGGCTTCGGCGCGCCGTCGCGGATCATCTCCAACAGCTTGAACAGGGCGGTGGGCGCGTTGCCGATGGCGACGACAGAGCCCTCCAGCCGGGGCCGCCACAGCTCCAGCGCGGCGGCGGAGCGGGTGTTGTCCACCTGTTTGGCGAGGTCCGGGACGGCGGGGTCGCGCAGCGTGCAGATCACCGCGTTGTCCGCCGGCAGGCGCGCCCGTGTGATGCCGTGCGCCACCATCTCGCTGTCGCAGAGGATCGGCGCGCCATTGCGCAGGGCTTTGCGCGCGGCCGTGCCGACGTCCGGCGAGAACATCAGGTCGCCCGCCGCGTCCACCATGCCGCAGGCGTGGATCACGCGCACGGCGACCGGCTTCAGGTCGTCGGGCAGCGCCGACAGGTCGGCCTCCGCCCGGATGGTGGCGAAGGACTGGCGGTAGATGGCCGCTCCATCGCGGATGTAGTCGTAAAGCGGCTCAGTCACGGGACAACTCCTCGACAGTAAGACCGGCTACGGCGTCCACCGCCTCGGCCGGGGTTAGGCCGGTGCGCCAGCCGGCGGCGCCGGGGGCGGCGTTCAGCGCGGCATCGTAGACGCCGTCGCGCGCCGTCAGCGTGACATCAGCCGCCTGGGGGTGCGCGCAGCCCTTCGCGCAGCCGGAGACATGCACCATCCGGACCCTCTCCAGCAACCCCGCTGCACGCGCCGCGATGGCGAGGCCGTCCGCGTGCGTGTCCGTGGTGCCGACGTCGCATCCGGTGATCCCGCTGCAGGCCGTGACCTTCAGCCGTGGATCCGCGGGATCGAGGATGCCGCCTAGGGCTTCGGCGGTCTCTGTGGCGGCGTTATTGGCGTCCACCAGAAGGAGGGCGCGCCAGGGGGTGAGGCGGACCTCATTGGCTTGGGCGGCCAGCGCTGCCAATTGGTCGCAGGTCAGGCGCCCGAAGGGGAAGGCGACACCGAGCCAGGTGGGATGGGGGCCGAGGAAGGTGCGGGGCTGGTGCACTTGCCCCCACCCTAACCCTCCCCCGCTTCGCAGGGGAGGGGACATCTCCCTCCCTTGCGAAGCGGGGGAGGGAAGGGGCCCATGCGCAGCATGGGAAGGGTGGGGGCAAGCCGCCGCGACCCGTTCACGCACCGCCTCGACCCCCACCGCCGTCACCAGCCCCGCCATGCGCCGCGGCGGCTCCGCCAATGCCGCGCGCAGGTCCAGGAACGCCCGCGCCACAGCCGCCGCGACCTCCACCAACTCCTCCGGCCGGCAGAAGCCCAGCAAGGCGGAGCCCTCCGCCGTGCCGCCCAGCCCGACGCGGAAGCGCGGCCCGTCCTCCGTCGCCACGGCGTCGAAGCGCACGTCGGCGCTGCTGTCGGACAGCGGAGCCCGGCCGCCGCCGTCCACCAGCCAGTTGAACTTGACGGGCAGCGGGTGCAGCGCCCGGTCGGCCGCCAGCCGGGCGTCCAGAGCCAGCGCGTACGGGCGTACGTCCAGCACGGCCGTGTCGTCCAGACCGGCGGTGGGAGAGGCCAGCACGTTGCGCACCGCCTCGCTCTCCGCGTCGGCGGAGACGTAGCCGAGCGCGCGCAGCTCCTCAATCAGGGCAACCATCCCATCCGCCCGCACGCCGCGCAGTTGCAGGTTGCCGCGCTGGCTGAGGTCGATCAGGCCGTTGCCGAATTGGTGCCCGAGCGCCGCGATGCGCAGCGCGGCGGCGCTCGGCAGCACGCCGGCCGGCACGCGCACGCGGACCAGCAGGCCGTCGCCGACCGCCATTGGCGCCAGCACGCCCGGGCAGGTGCCGCGGCGGCGTGGGGCATTGCGAGGGGGCGTCTGGTCCGTCATGCGACCGTCTCCTTGCGACGGCGCAGGTCCTCGCCGGTGGAATTGCGGCGGGGGTGCCACAGGCCGCGGTCCATCGCGTCGGTCAGCCGGTCCAGGATATGCCCCGCAGCGGCCGGGTTGGACTGCGCCAGGAAGTCCCACACGCTCTGGTCCTCGATGTACGCGTCGAACAGCTGGTCGAAGTGGTGCGAACGTACGGCCGCCGTGGTCGCGGCGAAGGCGTACAGGGTGTCGACGCTCGCCGCCAGTTCCGCCGCCCCGCGGTAGCCGTGGCGCATCATGCCGGCGATCCAGCGCGGGTTCGCTGCCCGGCCGCGCAGGACGCGGGTGATCTCCTCCGCCAGGGTGCGGACGGTCGGCGCCTCCGGCTCCGAGCTGTCGAGGTGATAGAGCGCCGGGTCGTTGTCGGCCAGCGCGGCGGCGGCGGAGAAGCCGCCCTCATACTGCATGAAGCCGTCGGTGGAGAGCACGTCGTGCTCCCGCTGGTCCTGGTGGTGGACCAGCGCGTCGGCCTCGCCGACGCGGCGGCGGAACAGGGCGGGCAGGGGCAGGCCGTCCAGGTCCTTGCCGTAGGCGTGGCAGCTGCCCTCCAGGTAGGCGGCGCCGAAGTCGGCGCGCGAGGTCCAGTCGCCGCGCGCGATCATGCCGGACAGGGCGGTGCCGTAGACTCCAGGGGCGGAACCGAAGACGCGCGCGGCGGCCCAGCGTTCCGCCGTGCCGGACGGTGTGCCGCCGGCCTCCAGCGCGGCGCGGTCGGCGCGGGCGGCGGCGGCGACCGGGTTGACGTCGTCGGGCTCATCCTCCGCGATCACGGCGCGGACGGCTTGGTCGAACAGAGCGATCTGCTGCGGGAAGACGTCGCGGAACAGGCCGGAGATGCGCAGCGTCACGTCCACGCGCGGCCGGCCGAGCACGCTGGCCGGCATCACCTCGAAGCCGATCACCCGGCCGGACCCGTTCTCCCACAGCGGGCGCACGCCCAGCAGGGCCATGGCCTGGGCCAGCTCGTCGCCGCCGGTGCGCATGGTCGGCGTGCCCCAGCAGTCGACCACCAGCCGCTTCGGCCAGTCGCCATGGTCCTGGAGGTAGCGGGTGATCAGCGCGTCCGCCGCCTGCCAGCCGAGCGTCCAGGCGGTCGGCGTCGGCACCCCGCGCGGGTCCAGCGCGTAGAGGTTCCGCCCCGTGGGCAGCGTGTCGGCGCGCCCGCGCGCCGGGGAGCCGCCGGGGCCGGGCTTCACGAAACGGCCGTCCAGCCCGGCCAACAAGGCGGTCATTTCGGCTTCGCCGCAGGCGTCCAGCCGCCCGGCGGCTTCCTTGGGATCGCCGGAGCGGGCCACGGCGGCGAGCAGGCGGGCGCGCCGTTCCGGCTCCGGCGTGGTGCCGAAGACGTGCAGGCCGTCGCGGATCTGAAGCTCCTTGATGTCGCAGAGCTGCGCGTCCAGCCGGTTCAGGATGGTGTCCGGGTCGTCGTCCGGGTTCAGGTTGCAGTCCGCTGCAAGCCCGGAGGTCCAGGCCAGGTCCAGGATGGTCTCGCGCAGCGTGCCGAGGCGGCGCGGGTCGAGGCCGGTGGCTTGGCTGTACTCGTCGATGGCCTGCTCCAGCGCCGCGAGGTCGCCGTGCAGCCCGGCCTCCACCGGGGGCGGGGTCAGGTGGCCGATCAGGACGGCGCCCAGCCGGCGGCGCGCCTGCACGCCCTCGCCGGGGTTGTTGACGATGAAGGGATAGAGGCAGGGCAGCGGGCCGGCGACGATCTCCGGCCAGCAGCCCGCCGACAGGGCAACCGCCTTGCCGGGCAGCCACTCCAGCGTGCCGTGCGCGCCGACCTGGACCAGCGCGTGGATGCCGAACGCGTGGCGGAACCAGAGGTGGAAGGCGAGATAGCCGTGGCTGGGCGGCGTTTCCGGGTCGTGGTGCTGCTGGGTGGTCAGGGGGCCGTGGCCGCGGCTCGGCTGCACCGCCACGACCGCGTTGCCGCAGGTCAGCACGCGGAAGCGGAAGGCGCCGTCCACCGCCAGCGGGTCGGCCTCCTCCGCGCCCCAGGTCGCGGCGATGCGGGCGCGGGCGTCGGGCGGGGCAAGGTGGCGGTAGTCGTCCAGGCCGAGGGACACCGTGGATTCGCCGGTCAAGGCGGCCATCAGCGATGCGCCCGCATCCGGAATGGCATCGACGGCGTAACCCTCGTTGCGCAGCCGGTCCATGATGGCGACAACGCTCGCCGGCGTGTCGAGGCCGACCGCGTGGCCGATGCCGCCGCCCGGCCCCGGATAGTCGGACAGCACCAGCGCCAGCCGCCGCTCCGCGCGCGGCGTGGCGGCCAAGCGCACCCAGGCCCGCGCGAGGTCGGCGGCGAAGGCGACGCGGTCGGGCACTGGGCGGATCAGGGTGGGGGCGAACTCCAGGGCGGGGTCGGTCTCCCCCTCCGCCTTGAAGGCGATGGCGCGGGTCAGGATGCGGCCGTCCATCTCCGGCAGCACCACATTCATGGCGAGGTCGGACGGCCCCAGCCCGCGTGACGAGGCGCGCCAGCCGTCCTCCGGCGTGGTGGACAGGATGGCCTGCAACACCGGCGTGCCGTTGGCCTCCAGCGGCGACCCGTCCTCCCGCGCGGCGGAGAAGCCGGTGAGGTTCATCACCACGGCGGCGTTGCGCGCCGTCAGGGTGGCGCGCATCCAGGCGGCGCAGTCCGGCTCCTTCAGGCTCGCCACGAACAGGGGCAGGGGCGACAGGCCGCGGTCGGCCAGCGCGTCGCACAGCGCGTGCACCGGCTCCAGGTCGCTGGCCAGCAGGTGGGAGCGGTAGAAGACGACCGGGGCGACCGGTCCCTGGGCCGCTCCGCTCCACCCCTCATAGACGCCGAAGCGCGGCACGGGCGCCGGTTCACGCCAGGGCGTCTCCCGGCCGGCCAGGGTGGCGGCGAAGGCCAGGAGGTGGACCATGTTGTCCGGCCCGCCCTCGGTGAAATAGCGCCACAGGCGTTGCGCGGAGTCCTTCGGAATGGTGCCGTAGCCGTCCAGGCTCGGGTTCGGCTGGGCGCAGCCCGGCAACACGGCGAGGGCGACGCCGGATTCGCGGCACGCCGCCGCGACGTGGTCGAGGCCGTAGCGCCAATAGCCGGCCCCGCCGAGCAGCCGGACCATCACGAACTTGGCCTTGCGGATGACGGAGTCGACGTAGAGGTCCACCGACAGCGGGTGGCCCAGCCGAGCGAGGTTCGCCAGACGGAGGCTTGGCAACCGGTCGCGGTTGCGCTTGTGCGCGGCGGCGAGCGCCGTCAGGTCGCTGTCGGAAAAGGACAGCACCACCAGCTCCGCCGGGGTCTGCCCCAGGTCCACGGCCTGGGGACCGGCGTCGAGATCTTCCTGGCGGGCGGCGAGCAGGTGCATGACTGAGGAACTTTGCGAAAACGCCAACAATCCCCTCTCCCCTCTGGGGAGAGGGTTAGGGTGAGGGGGCCTCGCATTGGCTGCGCTTTTGGTCCCCCGGCATCCCCCTCACCCCGACCCTCTCCCCAGAGGGGAGAGGGAGATTGGGGCGGGAGAAGTGCCTAACCGATCGCCGCGACCACGGCGTCGCGGTCCAGGCCGGTCTCGCCGATCACCACCAGACGGCTGCGGCGCGGCTCGTCGGCTTTCCAGAAGCGGTCGAAATGGGTCTGGATGCGGGTGCCGACGCCCTGGACCAACAGGCGCATGGGCTTGCCCGGCACGTCGATGAAGCCCTTCAGGCGCAGCACGCCGTGCGTGGCCGCGACCCGCTCCAGCACCGTCGCCAGGGCCGCCGGGTCGGGCTGGGGGCCGAGTTCCACGACGAAGCTGGTGAAATCGTCGTGGTCGTGCCCCTCTTCCTCGTCGTGGTGGCTCGGGCGGGCGGCGAGGTCGTCCTCCGCGGCGGCGCCGACGCCCAGCAGGACCATCGGGTCGACCTTGCCGTTCGACGCGCGAAGGATCTTCGGCTGCCGGGTGACGCCACCCTCGGCCATGGCGCCGCGGATCAGGTCCTCGACCTTCGCCAGATCGGCGGCGTCCACGAGGTCGGTCTTGTTGACCACGATCAGGTCGGCGCAGAGAAGCTGGTCCTCGAACACCTCCTCGACCGGGGTCTCATGGTCCAGCTGCCCGGCGTCCGCAGCTTGGGCGGCCAGCGCCGCGGGATCGGGGGCGAAGCGGCCCTCCGCCGCCGCGGCGGCGTCCACCACGGCGACCACCCCGTCCACGGTCACCCGCGTCTTGATGGCCGGCCAGTGGAAGGCCTGGACCAGCGGCTTCGGCAGGGCGAGGCCGCTGGTCTCGATGATGATGTGTTCCGGCGGCTCGGGCCGGGCCAGCAGCTTCTCGATGGCCGGGACGAAGTCGTCGGCGACGGTGCAGCACAGGCAGCCGTTCGCCAGCTCGATGACGTCGTCGTCGGTGCAGGTCGGGTTGCCGCAGGCGCGCAGGATCTCGCCGTCGATCCCGACGTCGCCGAACTCGTTGATGATCAGCGCCAGCCGCCGCCCCGCGGCCTGCTCCAGCAGGCTGCGGATCAGCGTCGTCTTTCCGGCCCCGAGGAAGCCGGTGATGACGGTGGCGGGGGTCTTACCAGAAAGGCCGGTCTTCATCGGCCGTCTCCCAACAGAGGAAAAATCAGCGGCGGGCTGGCATGACCCGCTGCATCAGGGCGCCGCAGGCGCTGCCCAGCGCCGCCCAGAACAGGGCGGCCACGCCGATGGACAGCACGGCGAAGCGCGCCGCCATCTCCGGCGGAACGACGCCTTCCGGGCTTTCCGGATGCGGCGCGCCGATGACGTGGGGCAAGGCGGCCAGCACGACGCCCGCGGCGATCACGAAGCGGTTCTTCGCGAATCCCAGGGCCAGCAGCCCGCCGGCCGCGCAGAGTGCGGCGGCGATCCACCAGGCTTGGCGAGCCTCCAGCGCCGCACCGCCCATGCCCGGCAGCTCGGGCGGCAGGCCGACGGCCGGGGCCAGCGCGAAGGCGATGAAGCCGCCGATGCCCCAGACGAGGCCGCGCCGGGCGTCCACCGGAGCCCCGACCAGCAGCATGGTCCCGGCCAGCAGCAGGCCGTAGGCCACGCCCACCAGCAGGTTCGCCACCACGGTCAGGCCGACGCGCTGGAACGCCTCCGCGGTGGTCACCGCTTCCGCCGGGGCGGGGGCGCTGTGAGCATGGCCCGCTTGGTTGTGCGCGTGCTCCGCGTTCGCCGCGGGCGCGGCAACGGGCGCCGGGACGGTCTCGTACCGTTCGGCTTCGAGGATCAGCGGGACAGTGGTCACCTGCTGAACGACGGACGCGGCCGTGCCGGAGAGCACGCCCGCGACCACGGCGGCCAGAAACAGCCGCCGGAACAGCGTCATGGAGAGACGCTCAGTGGCAGGGGAAGGCGAAGGAGTGACGGCCGTCGTGGGCGGCGTCGTGGATGGCCTGCGGCTGGGCGAAGCCGACGCCGAACAGGATGAAGGCGCCCAGCAGCATCGCGCCGAAGGCGGCGGCGACGGTCTGGAGCGACGTCGTCGAAGAGGAACGGACGCCAGCGTTCAGGGGGGTATTCAGCATGATAACGGTTCCCTTCTCCGCCACACCCGGCGGGTTGGATTGGTCGTGGGTCCGGTGGCAGGTTTCCTGGCTTGCGGGTCATCGTTTCGCCTCCCGCCTTCCCGGCCCGTGCGCGACGTGAATCGCAGGCCAGTGGCTTATCGGGAGGGAAGCTCGCCGCTTACAGTTGCGGGGGCAGCCGCGGCGTTGGACCCCCATCCGAGGTCCGCACCGCATTCCCTATTATCCCCGCGCCTTTGCGGCGGCGGGGCACCATCGGACGCGCAGAATTGCAGGCCGGCCCCGATTTGGCAAGCGGCAAAGCGGCTTGGATCCGCCGGTGAAAGACTGTTTCGGGAGTGCATTCGGTTTATGTGTCGGACAGGGGCGACACGCTGTCCGGAATCCTGACACCGCCGGCGGGATGCCGCCCATCGGTCCCGTGGCCGATCATCAGTGCTTTCAACGCTTTGCTGGCCGCGCGAACATTTGGCACGCCGCATGCATTTGGATGGCCAAAACACGAAGCCCCGCGGCGACGGGGCGGTTCCGACAGGGAGGGCACAGGGCAACGATGAGCCAGGACGTCATTCTCGAAGCGCGCGGACTCTCCAAGGAGTTCAAAGGCTTCATCGCGGTGAAGGAGGTGAACCTCCAGGTCCGCCGCGGCACCATCCACGCGCTGATCGGCCCGAACGGGGCGGGCAAGAGCACGGTGTTCAACCTGCTCACCAAGTTCCTGACGCCCACCCGCGGCCAGATCGTCTACAAGGGCCGTGACATCACCGCCATGAAGCCGGCCGACGTGGCCCTGCTCGGCCTCGTCCGCTCCTTCCAGATCTCGGCGGTGTTCCCGCATCTCTCGGTGCTGGAGAATGTCCGGGTGGCCTTGCAGCGCCCGCTCGGCACCAGCTTCCACTTCTGGAAGCCCGAATCGAGCCTGCACGGATTGCGCGACCGCGCCATGGAGCTGATCGAGGCGGTGAACCTCACTCCCTGGGCCAACCACACCGCCGCCGAGCTGCCCTATGGGCGCAAGCGCGCGCTGGAGATCGCCACCACCCTGGCGCTCGACCCGGAGGTGATGCTGCTGGACGAACCGCTGGCCGGCATGGGCCACGAGGACATCGAGCGCACCGCGGCACTGATCAAGCGCGTGTCGGCCGACCGCACCATCCTGATGGTGGAGCACAACCTGTCGGTCGTCGCCCACCTGTCCGACACCATCACCGTGCTCCGCCGCGGCGAGATCCTGGCGGAGGGGCCATACGACGTCGTATCGCGCAACCCGCAGGTGATGGAAGCCTACATGGGCACCGGTGAGGTGGGTCATGCCTGACGCCGTCATGACCAAGACCAACGCCGCCCAGGGCGCCGGTTCGGCGATGCTGGAGGTACGCGATCTCCACGGCTTCTATGGTGAGAGCCACGTGCTGCACGGCGTGTCGCTCGACGTGCGCCAGGGCGAGGTGGTGACCCTGCTCGGCCGCAACGGCGCCGGAAAGACCTCCACCATGCGGGCCATCATGGGGATCATGGGCAAGCGCACCGGCTCCATCCGCTTCCAGGGGCAGCAGCTGATCGGCATGGCCCAGCACAAGATTCCGCGCCTCGGCATCGGCTACGTGCCGGAGGAGCGCGGCATCTTCTCCTCCCTCAGCGTGGACGAGAACCTGACGCTGCCGCCGGTGGTGAAGCCGGGCGGCATGACCGTGCCGCAGATCTACGAGCTGTTCCCCAACCTCCAGGGCCGCGGCTCCACGCAGGGCACGCGCCTGTCGGGCGGCGAGCAGCAGATGCTGGCGATCGGCCGCATCCTGCGCACCGGCGCCAACCTGATCCTGCTGGACGAGCCGACCGAGGGTCTCGCCCCGGTCATCATCGAGCAGATCGGCGTGGCGGTGCGGGCGTTGAAGGCGCGCGGCTTCACCATCGTGCTGGTGGAGCAGAACTTCCGCTTCGCCGCGACCATCGCCGACCGGCACTATGTGATGGAGGAGGGGCATGTCGTCGACATGATCCCCAACGACCAACTTGCCCAGAACATGGACAAGCTGCACACCTATCTCGGGGTGTGAGTGTTGGGTTGCGCTGCGCTCCACCCAACCTACGGGTGACTTTGTAGGTTGGGTGCAGGCGAAGCCGGAACCCAACAAACCCCAGAACAACCACACCAAAAAGCCAGAATACGGGAGACTGAAATGCTCAAGTCGTTGCTGTGCGGAACCGCTCTGCTGGCCGTCACCGCGGGTGCGGCGCACGCCCAGGTGACCAACAACGTGGTCAAGATCGGCGTCATGAACGACCGGTCGGGCATCTACGCCGACCTCGCCGGCGAGGGCTCGGCCATCGCCGCCCGCATGGCCGCCGAGGAGTTCGGCAACAAGGTCGCCGGCGCGCCGATCGAGATCGTCGTCGCCGACCACCAGAACAAGGCCGACATCGCCGCCAACACGGCGCGCGAGTGGGTGGACGCGCAGAACGTCGATGTCGTCGCCGACGTGCCGAACTCGGCCGCGGCGCTGGCCGTCCAGGGCATCACCAAGGAGAAGAAGCGCATCTTCCTGATGTCCGGCCCGGGCTCCACCGACCTGACCGGCAAGGCTTGCAGCCCGTACGGCTTCCAGTGGACCTACGACAACTATGCCATGGCCGCCGGCACCGCCCGCGCGCTGGTCGAGCAGGGCAAGAAGAACTGGTTCATCGTCACCGCCGACTACGCCTTCGGCCATTCGCTGGAGGATGAGACCACGAAGATGGTCAAGCAGCTGGGCGGCAAGGTCGCGGGCACCGTCCGCCATCCGCTGGGCACCTCGGACTTCTCGTCCTTCCTGCTGCAGGCCCAGGCCTCCAAGGCCGACGTGATCGGGCTGGCCAACGCCGGCGGCGACACCACCAACGCCGTCAAGCAGGCGTCGGAGTTCGGCATCACCCAGTCGGGCCAGAGCCTGGCCGGCCTGCTGCTGTTCATCAGCGACGTGAACGCGCTGGGCCTCCAGGCGGCGCAGGGCCTGATGCTGACCACCGGCTTCTACCACGACATGAACGACGAGACCCGCGCCTGGTCGAAGAAGTTCATGGAGAAGAACGGCGGCAAGGCGCCGACGATGGTGCAGGCCGGCGTCTATTCCGCCGTCCGCCACTACCTGAAGGCGGTCGAGGCCGTGGGCTCCGACGATGCGGACAAGGTCGCCGCGAAGATGCGCGAGACCCCGGTCAACGACATGTTCGCCAAGGACGGCAAGATCGGCCCGAACGGCCGCATGTTCCACGACATGTACCTGGCCCAGGTGAAGACCCCGGCCGAGTCCAAGGCCGCGTGGGACTACTACAAGATCGTGAAGACGATCCCGGCCCAGCAGGCCTACCTGGACCCGGCGCAGAGCGGCTGTTCGCTGGTGAAGTAAAGACGTCATAGGCGTATTGCCCCCACCCTAACCCTCCCCCGCTGCGCAGGGGAGGGGACTTGGCCCTCCCCTGCGCAGCGGGGGAGGGAGGGGACCCACGAAGTGGGGAGGGTGGGGGCACCCGCTTCAAGCACTCCAACGACAACAAAAACCCAAAAACACGCTCGACACACAGGGAGGGACGGTCATGTTTGACGTGCTGGGGGTGCCGCCCCAGGTCCTGTTCGGCCAATTGCTGCTCGGCCTGATCAACGGCTCGTTCTACGCGCTGCTCAGCCTTGGGCTGGCGGTCATCTTCGGCATGCTGAACGTCATCAACTTCGCCCACGGCGCGCTCTACATGATCGGCGCCTTCGTGGCCTGGCTGCTGCTGAACAAGCTGGGCCTCGGCTACTGGTGGGCGCTGGGGCTGTCGCCGCTGGTCGTGGCGGTGGTGGGCGTGCTTCTGGAAAAGACCATGCTGTCGCGCCTCTACAAGCTCGACCACCTCTACGGCCTGCTGCTGACCTTCGGCCTGGCCCTGATCTTCGAGGGCGCCTTCCGCCACTTCTACGGCGTGTCGGGCCAGCCCTACCCGATCCCCGACCTGCTGAAGGGCGGCCAGAACCTGGGCTTCATGTTCCTGCCCAACTACCGCGGCTGGGTCGTGGTGGCGTCGCTGATCGTCTGCTTCGGCACCTGGTTCGCCATCGAGCGCACCCGGCTCGGCGCCTACCTGCGCGCCGCCACGGAAAACCCGGTTCTGGTGCAGGCCTTCGGCATCAACGTGCCGGTGATGATCACCGCGACCTACGGCTTCGGTGTCGCGTTGGCGGGGCTGGCCGGCGTGCTGGCGGCCCCCATCTACCAAGTGTCGCCGCTGATGGGCACCAACCTGATCATCGTGGTGTTTGCCGTGGTGGTGATCGGCGGCATGGGCTCGATCCTGGGCGCCATCGTCACCGGGCTGGGCCTGGGCCTGCTGGAGGGCCTGACCAAGGTCTTTTATCCGGAGGCCTCCAACATCGTGGTGTTCGTCGTGATGGCGATCGTCCTTCTCATCAAGCCCGCGGGCCTCTTCGGACGGGAGCGCTGAGCCATGGCCGCCAAATCCCAGGTCAATCTTTCACAGGGGAACCCTTCCCAGGCCACCATCGCCGTGCGCCAGCCGGGCCAGGACAACACCACCCGCCTGATCCTGGTCGGGCTCGGCCTCGCGGCGGCGGTCGCAGCCCCCTTCGTGCTGTACCCCGTTTTCGTGATGAAGGTGCTGTGCTTCGCGCTGTTCGCCTGCGCCTTCAACCTGCTGATCGGCTTCGCCGGCCTGCTCAGCTTCGGCCACGCGGCCTTCTTCGGCGGGGCGGCCTACATCACCGCGCACGCCGCCAAGGTCTGGGGCCTCAGCCCGGAGATCAGCATCCTGCTCGGCACCGTCTTCGCGGGCTTGCTCGGCCTCGCCTTCGGGGCGCTGGCGATCCGCCGGCAGGGCATCTACTTCGCCATGATCACGCTGGCGCTGTCGCAGATGGTCTTCTTCATGGCGCTCCAGCTGAAGTTCACCGGCGGCGAGGACGGCATCCAGGGCGTGCCGCGCGGGCACCTGTTCGGGGTGTTCGACCTGAACGACCCGCTGGCCATGTACTACTTCGTGCTGGCGGTGTTCCTGGTCGGCTTCGCGCTGATCTGGCGCACCGTGCACTCCCCCTTCGGCCAGGTGCTGAAGGCGATCCGCGAGAACGAGCCGCGGGCCATCTCGCTGGGATACCGGACGGAGCGCTACAAGCTGCTGGCCTTCGTCCTGTCGGCGAGCCTCGCCGGGCTGGCCGGCGGGACCAAGTCGCTGGTCTTCCAGCTGGCCTCGCTGACCGACGTGACGTGGCAGATGTCGGGCGAGGTGGTGCTGATGACGCTGCTCGGCGGCATGGGCACGCTGTTCGGCCCGGTGGTCGGTGCCGGCATCGTGGTCACGCTGGAAAGCTACCTCGCCGGCACGAACCTGCCGGTGCCTGTGGTGATCGGCGCCATCTTCGTGGTCTGCGTGCTGGTCTTCCGCCGCGGCATCGTCGGTGAGTTGCAGGCGTTGATGGCCCGCCACCGGAAGTCGTAGAGCCGGTCGAAGCGTAAGAAGAACCAAGAACAGGAACGACACCCATGGACCAGCCGCTCTGGAGCCCGTCGGAGGCGCGGATCGCCGCCTCCAACCTGACCGCCTTCCGCGAGGCCGCCAACGCCCGCTTCGGGCTGCGGCTCGCCGGCTATGAGGATCTCTACAACTGGTCCGTCGCCGGGAAGGAGGACTTCTGGCGCTTCCTGTGGGAGTGGGCCGGGCTGAAGGGTGACCTCGGCCCGGTGGCCCTGGTGGACGGCGACAAGATGCCCGGCGCCCGCTGGTTTCCCGAGGCCCGGCTGAACTACGCCGAGAACCTGCTGGCCAAAGCGCCGGAAGGCGAGGCCGTCGTCTTCTGGGCGGAGGACAAGGTCAAGCGCCGCTGGTCGGGCACGGAGCTGAAGGACCACGTCTCCCGCCTCCAGCAGGCGCTCAAGGCCGCCGGGGTGGGGAAGGGCGACCGCGTCGCCGCGGTCATGCCCAACATGCCCGAGACGCTGGCCGCCATGCTCGCCACGGCCAGCCTGGGGGCCATATGGTCCTCCTGCTCGCCCGACTTCGGCGTTCAGGGAATCACCGACCGCTTCGGCCAGATCGAGCCGACGGTCCTCTTCGCGCCGGATGCCTACTGGTACAACGGCAAGGCCCACGACGTCCGCGCCAAGATCGCGGAGGTGCTGGACAGCCTGCCCACGGTCAAGGCCACGGTCATCGTTCCTTACGTGGACGCGGCCCCGGACGTCTCGGCCATCCGCCATGGCGTGACCTACCCCGACTTCCTCGCCCCCTTCCCGGCCGCGGAGGAGATCGAGTTTGAGCGGGTGCCCTTCAACCACCCGCTGTTCATCCTCTATTCGTCGGGCACCACCGGAAAGCCCAAGTGCATCGTGCACGGCACCGGCGGCACGCTGCTCCAGCACGTGAAGGAGCACCGGCTGCATTCCGACGTGAAGCCGGGCGACCGCGTCTTCTACTACACGACCTGCGGCTGGATGATGTGGAACTGGCTGGTCTCCGGCCTCGCCAACGGCGCCACGCTGCTGCTCTACGACGGTTCGCCCTTCGCGCCGGACGGCAACATCCTGTTCGACTACGCCGACGCGGAGCGCATGACGCTGTTCGGCACCTCGGCCAAGTTCATCCAGCAGCTGGAGAAATCGGGGCTGGAGCCGATCAAGACGCACAACCTGTCCACGGTGCGGGCGCTGGCCTCCACCGGCTCGCCGCTGATGCCGGAGAATTTCGGCTTCGTCTACCGGGCGATCAAGCAGGACCTGCATCTGGCCTCGATCAGCGGCGGGACGGATATCGTGTCCTGCTTCGTGCTGGGCAACCCGACGGCGCCGGTCTATGCGGGCGAACTGCAGACGGCCGGCCTGGGCATGGCGGTGGAGGCGTTCGATGACGCCGGCCACGCGGTGCGCGGCGAGAAGGGCGAGCTGGTCTGCACGCGGCCCTTCCCGTGCATGCCCGTGGGCTTCTGGGCCGACCCGGACGGGGCGAAGTACCGCGCGGCCTATTTCGAGCGCTTCCCGAACGTGTGGACGCACGGCGACTTCATCGAGCGCACGGCGAACGGCGGCTGGGTGATCTACGGCCGCTCCGACGCGGTGCTGAACCCCGGCGGGGTGCGCATCGGCACGGCGGAGATCTACCGGCAGGTGGAGCAGCTGCCGGAGATCCTGGAGGCGGTGTGCATCGGCCAGCAGTGGGACGGCGACGTGCGCGTCGTCCTGTTCGTGGTGCTGCGCGAGGACACGACTCTCGACAAGGCGCTTGAGGACCGCATCCGCAAGCGCATCCGCGACAACTGCTCGCCGCGGCACGTGCCGGCGAAGATCGTCGCGGTCAGCGACATCCCGCGCACCCGCTCCGGCAAGATCACCGAACTGGCGGTGCGCGACGCCGTGCACGGCCGCCCGATCAAGAACACCGAGGCGCTGTCCAACCCGCAGGCGCTGGACCAGTTCATCGACCGGCCGGAGCTGTCGGGGTCTTAAGCAACCGCATCGGGTGGGGCGATCACCACAGAGACACAGAGGCACGGAGAGAATTCCGGGACGTCGTCGTGACGCTCTCTGTGTCTCCGTGCCTCTGTGGTGACCCCCTGCCATCCACGGCACATCGCCAAACGACAATGAACATTGCGCGAATTGGGGGGAAATGATGACTTTGAAGCAGAAGGTGGCCGTGGTCACCGGGTCGACCAGCGGCATCGGGCTGGGCATCGCGCGGGCCCTGGCCGGTGCCGGGGCGGACGTGGTGCTGAACGGCTTCGGCGACGCGCGCGCGATCGAGGATCTCCGCGCCAGCCTTGCCAAGGACTTCGGCGTGCGCGTCGGCTTCCACAACGCCGACATGTCCAAGCCGGCGGAGATCGCCGACCTGATCGGCTACGCCACGAAGGAGTTCGGGTCGGTCGACGTGCTGGTCAACAACGCCGGCATCCAGCATGTGGCGCCGGTGGAGGAGTTCGCGCCGGAGCGCTGGGACGCGGTGATCGCCATCAACCTGTCGGCGGTCTTCCATGGCATCCACCACGCGCTGGCCGGCATGAAGCAGAAGGGCTGGGGCCGCATCATCAACATCGCCTCGGTGCACGGGCAGGTCGCCTCGGTCAACAAGGTCGCCTACGTCGCCGCCAAGCACGGCGTCGTCGGCATCACCAAGACGGTGGCGCTGGAGACGGCCGGTACGGGCGTCACCTGCAACGCCATCTGCCCCGGCTGGGTGCTGACCCCGCTGGTCCAGAAGCAGATCGACGCGCTGGCCGCCTCCAAGGGCATCCCGGAGGTGCAGGCCAAGGCCGAGCTTCTCGGCGCCAAGCAGCCGTCGGGCGAGTTCGTCACGCCGGACCAGCTGGGGCAGCTGGCGGTCTTCCTGTGCAGCGACGCCGCCGCGCAGATGACCGGCGCCAACCTCACCATGGACGGCGGCTGGACCGCCCAGTGACGTAACGAAGGGCGCGTAGGTTGGGTGGAGGCGCAGCCGCAACCCAACATCGTCGGCGTTGAAGCGGGTGTTGGGTTTCGCTGACGCTCCACCCAACCTACGGCCCTGACTGGCCTGACCGGCTGGTTGGATGACTTCCCCCATTGCACGGCGGTGCGCTACGATGAATTTCGTAGAAAACACCGCCGCGCCTTGCTGCGTCGCAGCATAGGGCGGCCCAAAAAATGATTGGGTTGCTTTGGGAGGGTCCGTGTGACCAATGACCTGGACTTCGAGTCCCTGAAGCAGCGCGCCGTCGCGTCGCTGTTCGGGCATCTGGAAGGCATGTGCGTCGGCACGGTGGCGGTGGACCGCACCGCGCGCATCGCCTGGATGGACGACAAGTACAAGGCCCTGCTCGCCCTGACCGAGGATCCCGCCGGCAAGCCGGTGGAGGAGGTCATCCCCGCCAGCCAGCTGCGCCGCGCGGTGGAGACCGGCCAGCCCTCGATGATCGACATCATGGAGTTCGGCGACCGCTCCTTCGTCGTGTCGCGCCTGCCGCTGAAGGACGCGGGCGGCGCGGTGATCGGCGCGCTCGGCTTCGTGCTGTTCGAGCGGGCGGAGCAGCTGCGCCCGCTCGTCACCAAGTACCAGCGGGTGCAGGAGGAGCTGACCCGCACCCAGCAGGAGCTGGCGCAGGAACGCCGCGCCAAATACTCCTTCTCGCAGTTCCTGGGCGTCAGCAACGCGGTGCGCGAGATCAAGCGGCTTGGCCGCCGCGCCGCGCAGCTGGACTCCACCGTGCTGCTGCTGGGCGAGACCGGGACCGGCAAGGAGCTGCTGGCCCAGGCCATCCACTCCGCCAGCCCGCGGGCCGGACGGCCCTTCGTCGGCGTGAACGTCGCGGCCATCCCGGAAAACCTTCTGGAGGCGGAGTTCTTCGGCGTGGCGCCCGGCGCCTACACCGGGGCCGACCGGCGGCTGCGCGAGGGCAAGTTCCAGCTCGCCAACGGCGGCACGCTGTTCCTGGACGAAATCGGCGACATGCCGCTGCCGCTCCAGGCCAAGCTGCTGCGCGTGCTCCAGGAGCGGGAGATCGAGCCGCTGGGCTCCAACAAGGTGGTGCGGGTGGACGTCCGCATCGTCGCGGCGACCAGCCGGGACCTGGAGGCGCTGGTGCGGGACAAGCAGTTCCGCGCCGACCTCTACTACCGCCTGAACGTCGTGCCGATCACCCTGCCGCCGCTCCGCGACCGGACGGAGGACATCGAGGGGCTCGCCGACCGCATCCTGGAGCAGCTGTCCCTCCAGCAGGGTGGCGCGCCGCGGGAGTTGACGGACGGGGCGCTGGCGGTGCTGCGCGGGCACGGCTGGCCGGGCAACGTGCGGGAGCTGACCAACACGCTGGAGCGCGTCACCGCCCTGACCGACGCCCCGGTCCTGACGGAGGAGCATCTGCGCCGCGTCCTGCCCGCCGCACCGTCCCAGGCCGCCCCTCCGGCGGCGATGGCCGAGGCTTTCAACGGGCGCCCCCTGTCGGAGGTCCTGCACGCCGCGGAGCGCACCGCCATCGCGTCGGCGCTGGAGCAGACGGGCGGGGTGAAGGCGCGCGCGGCGAAGCTGCTCGGCATCTCCCGCGCGTCGCTCTACGAGCGGATGATGTCGCTGGGCATCGGCGCGGGAGCGTAGAAGAAAAACCCCCTCTCCCCTCCGGGGAGAGGGTCGGGGTGAGGGGGCCCCGCCACCTTGGTACGTTCGGCAAGAGCGGGGGGGGGCGGCCCCCCCCCCCCCCCCCGCCGGGGGGGGGGGGGGGGGGGCCCCCCCCCCCCCCCCCCCGCCACCTTGGTACGTTCGGCAAGAGCGGGACCCCCTCACCCTAACCCTCTCCCCAGAGGGGAGAGGGGATTACCCTCAGCCCTTCACGTTGGCGGCGGTTTGGCCGAACAGGATCGACTTGCCCTGTTCGGTCACCGTGGGCCGCGAGGCGGACAGGGCCGCACCCTTCTCATAGGCGCGGACGGTGGCCGGGCGGGCCTTGATGGCCTCGAACCAGCGCTTCAGCTCGGGGAAGTCGTTCAGGTCCTGCTGCTGGCGCTCGTGCGGGACGATCCAGGGATAGCAGGCCATGTCGGCGATCGACAGCGCGTCGCCGGCGATGAAGGCGCGGCCGGCCAGGCGCTTGTTCAGGACGCCGTAGAGGCGGTTGGTTTCCTTCACGTAGCGGTCCATGGCGTAGGGGATCCGCTCCGGCGCGTACTGGACGAAGTGGTGGTTCTGGCCCGCCATGGGCCCGAGCCCGCCGACCTGCCAGAACAGCCATTCCAGCACCGTCTTGCGCTGGCGGACGTCGGTGGGCAGGAACTTGCCGGTCTTTTCGGCCAGGTAGGTCAGGATGGCGCCCGATTCGAAGACGGAGATTGGCTCCCCGCCGTCGGCCGGGGCGCGGTCGAGGATGGCGGGCATCCGGTTGTTCGGCGACATGGCCAGGAAGTCCGGCTTGAACTGGTCGCCGGCGGAGATGTCGACGGGATGGATGGTGTAGTCGAGGCCCGCTTCCTCCAGGAACATCGTGATCTTATGCCCGTTGGGGGTCGGCCAGTAATAAAGGTCGATCATGGCGGTCCTTACTGGTTGGCGCTTCGGCTGCCAGAAAGGTGAAGGATCGCGGCGGCGCGGGCAACCCGCGGCGGGCGCGGAGCAGCCTTCCGGTTCCCGCGGGCGGGCACCGCCGTAACGGCGCAACGCCGGGCTCCCGGCCATGTTGATCCCTGTGAACGTCAACAGCCGCGAGAAACATCATGGCCCAGGACCGCAACGAGACCGACAAGCAGCCGGACCGGATCGACGAAAGCCAGCAGGGTACCGTCAAGCCCGACCAGGGCGGCGAGGCCGAACTGACCGAGAAGGAGGAGCAGAAGCAGGGCGGCAAGAACAAGAGCTCGCCCGGCCCGATCTACGACGTGTAGGGCATGGATCAGCGTCTCCCGCGGGCGGCTTCACGGCGGCCGGCGGGAGATGGCGTCCGGCGGGCCGGACAGGGTTCGGCGCGCGCGGGAACGGTCGTCAGCAGGGCCACGATCATGGCGAACAGCAGGGGCGTGAGCATGGCGGATCTCCGGGAAGGCGTCGGGTTGCCGCCATGGTGCCCCGGCGCGCAGACGGCCGCTGTGATCCCCGGCACAGTCGCATCGCGAATCCGCCGGTCAGGCGAGGAGCGCCAGCGTCGGGTCCGGCGGCTCCGGTTCCGCGCTTTCCAGCGCGCGGGCGACCTCCTCCAGCGGGGCGGCGACGAGCAGGGGCTCGGCCCGGCCGGCGAAGGTCAGTTCGGTGCGGTTGCCGTCGGCTTCGCGCAGGAACAGGATTCCGGCGGGGTTGACCAGGACGGTCGCACCGGCGCGGTCGGGAAATTCGACAAATCTCATGCACGGCTCTCCGTGATGTGGCGAAGGCGGACGTCATGGCAAGACGGGTCCATCCCGGACCGTTCAAACACGCGGGAGGCCGGAGTGTTTCCCCTGCCCTGAAGACCTTCCCCGTTCGCCCCCTTGATTGATGCACCGCATCGACAAACATGGGCGCACTGGGCATTACGCCGGAGGGGACCACCAAAGTTCGGAACGACCGGACGGTCCCGCCGCCGCCCCGAGAGGAATCGCGTCAAAGGCCGTACCATAAGGCCGCCGTTTGAAGGATTGCATGTCGTGAAGGTGCTTGTCGTCGAGGACGATCCGTTGATCGGGCCGGCTGTGAAGGCGGTTCTGGAGAACGCCGGCTACACGGTCGTCGGGCCGTTGCGCGATGCCAACAAGGCCGCGCGGATCGGTGCCCGGGAACGGCCGGACCTGGCGTTGGTGGACGTGTATCTGGCCGGGGGCGAGAACGGGCTGTCGCTCGCCCGCAAGCTGTGGGAGGACAACGCCGTCCCGTCGCTGCTGATCACCGGCTTCGACCACCGGGGCGAGGACGCGCGCGACTTCGCGCTCGGCCTGCTGCGCAAGCCGGTGATGCCCGACGCCCTGGTCGATGCCGTCGGCGCGGTCGGGGAAATCCTGGCGGGCATGCGCCCGTCGTCCATCCCGCCCGCCCTGGAGCTGTTCGGCCGCCCGGCCCGGCCGCAAGCGGACGAGCCGGGCGCCGTCCTGCGGCGGGGCTGAGGGGAAGGATCGGTCGGGACTGGTGGAATGGGAAGAGGCCGGAGCCCCCCGGCCTCAGCGTTCCGCTTCGGTGTCCGGCTCCGGGGTGGCGGCGCTGTCCTGGGCCGGCTGCCCGGCGGCGGTTTCGACCGCGCCGGCCGGCATATCCTGCGGCTTGCGCGCGTCGGCGCCGTTGTTCGGATCCAACTCCACCCACTGGCGATGATTGCTCATGGTCGTCTCCCCTCCTCGGCTATGACTCATTGGGTTACAACAACCCTGAAGACAGAACAGGCCCAGGGCAAAAAACGCTGCCACCACAGAAACATTTCTGGATTCTTTGGGATAACACGTGTTGGCCGCATTTGGTCCTGCGGTCCGCAATCATCCACGCCGGGTCCTGTTGTCTGCGTCATCGGAAAGGCCCCGGCGAACGGGGCGCTTCGCGAAAGGATGACGATATGAATCGGTGGATGATCGGTGCCGCGACGGCGTTGGTTCTTGCGGCGGCGGGCGCTGGCAGCGGCATTGCCCAGACCAGCGGGAGCGGCAGCGGAATCGGCGGATCGTCGGGAACCGGCGGCGGATCCACGTCCACGATGCCGAGCAATTCCGGCGCCACCGGAAGCACCACGGGAACGAGCGGTTCCTCCGGCATGAGCACCGGCGGCGTGAACAGCGGCGGCACGAACAGCACCGGTACAAACGGAACGGCCGGCTCCACCATGGGCGGAAACACCGGCAGCGGCATTCCCGGCAGCGGCGGCACCACCGGCCTCGGCACGAGCAACGGCGGCACGTCGCCGGGCAGCAGCAACTCCGGTGCCGGAATGGGCACCACCAACCCGTCCATGGGCACCGGCACCAGCGGGTCGTCCTCGACTTCCGGCGGCACCGGCATGTCGAACGGCGGCGGTGGTGGCGGTGGAGCCGGCGGCGGCCAGTGACCCCAAATCCCTCTCCCGCCCCGGGAGAGGGTGGCGCGAAGCGCCGGGTGAGGGTAAAGCCAAGGATCAGCGCCTTGATCCTTGCGCGACCCTCACCCTTCCCTCTCCCGGGGCGGGAGAGGGATTTCAGTGCGCCGCGTCAGGCGCTCCGCATCAGCCTTAACGGCGCCTTCAGCAGGCGCTTGACCGCCGCGGCGCGGCCGGTGTGCTTCTGGATCGCGTAGTGTTTGCGGATCGTCTCGCGGATGTCCCAGGTGCCGGTGAAGCCCTTGGGAATGACGAAGGCGTCGCCCTGCCGGTGTTCGGTGGGCGACCCGCCCTGCGGCGTGATCACCACCCGGCCGGCCAGCAGCACGCACAACTCGTCGTAGGGCCAGTCGGTCATGGCGACCACGCCGGGGGTGCATTGCCACACCCCGCAGGCGAAGCGCCCCCCGCGGTCGTCGTATAGGTTCAGGAAGGTTTCCTGCGGGTCTCCGGACAGGACGGTCCCGAAGACCGCCGGCTTGCCCGGATCCCGGTCGATCAGCCGGGGGTCGAGCGGGATGAGATGGTGTGGCGTCACCTTACCCCTCCCGCACCAGCAGGGCGACGGGGAAGCCCTGGAACAGCGCCGCCGCGGTGATGGCGCCCTCGGCCTCCAACTCCTCCCCGGTCAGGACGTTGCGCCAGCGCTGGCCGCGGGGCAGGGGGACGGACGTGTCGCCCCAGTCTGGGGCTTCGCCCAGCGCGCCGACCAGACGCGGCGCGGCGACCACCACAGCGTCGTCGTCCAGCGTGCGGGCGAAGGCCACCACATGCTCCGCGCGGGTTCCGGCGGCGTCCAGCGGCTCGTAGGCGCCGTCGCGGAACAGGGCGGCCTTGTCGGCGCGCAGTGCCAGGATGCGCCGCGTCAGGGCCAGCTTCACCGCGCCGTCCTGCCAACGGCCGAGCAGGCCGGCGATGTCCGCCCCCTCCACCTCGTCCAGAAGGCGGCGGCGCTCCGCGTAGTCCACCGGCCGGCGGTTGTCCGGATCGACGAGGCTGAAGTTCCACAGCTCGCAGCCCTGGTAGATGTCGGGCACGCCGGGGCTGGTCAGCTTCAGCAGCGCCTGGCTCAGCCCGTTCAGCATGCCCAGCTTCGCCACACGCGCCTGGAAGGGCAGGAAGGCGTCGAAGAAGGCGGTGCTGCGCGCCGCGTCCAGCGCGTCGTGCACGAAGCCGGTCATCGCGCTTTCGTAGGTCTCGTTCGGGGCGGCCCAGGTGGTGTGGACCTTGGCCTCGCGCATCGACTTGGTCATGGCCCCGGCGATGCGCTCCGCGAAGTCGGCAAGGGCCTGCGGGTCGAGGTTGGACGGCTCCACCCCGGTCAGCTCCGCCGGCCAGGCGCCGAGGATCAGCTGGTAGAACAGGTACTCGTCGTTGCGGTCGGGCGGTGCGGTGCCCTCCACGTCGCCGCGGCGGGCGCGCAGCAGGCGGCTCCAGGTCTGGATCTGCCGCTCCCACTCCTCGGGCATCTCGGACAGGGCGTAGAGGCGGGCGCGCGTGTCCTCGCCGCGCTTGGTGTCGTGGGTGGTGGTGCCCAGCATAGCGTGCGGCCAGCGGGCGGCGCGGTCCTGGTTGGCGCGGTGGAAGGCGGAGACGCTGACCCCGAAATGCTCGGGATGCCCGCCCACCTCGTTCAGCGCGGCCAACCGGTTGTAGCGGTAGAAGGCCGTGTCCTCCAGCCCCTTCGCCATCACCGGGCCGCTGTACTGCTGCAGCTTCATGGCGAAGCGCAGCACCTGCTGGCGGCTGTAGCCGCTGTGCGGCTCCGCCACCAGGTCGCCGGTCAGCAGCCGGTGCAGGAAGTCGTAGACGGACGCGTCCGGCCCCTGCTCGGACCGTCGCGCCTGGGAGATGGCCCAATCGATGTCGCGCCGGTCCAGATCGGTCAAGCCGTTCCAGTCGACGTAGGTGCGGTAGACCGGGAAGCGGGCGATGGTTTCCTTCAGCGCCTGGTGCAGGATGTTGGCGGTGAAGTCGGCCGTGCGCGGGTTGCAGCGGGCGATGCGGGAGGCCTGCCGGGCGAGCACGTGCAGCTCGCTCGACATCTCGCTCTCCATGATGCGGATTTTGCTCATCCGCACCACCTCCTCGAAGCTCTCGCGCCGGCCGGTGAAGTCGCCGTAGAGGCGGGTGAAGGCCTCCTCCGTGTTCGGGTCGACGTACAGCCCGCCCAGCAGGTTCGCGAACTCGTAGCCGGTGGTGCCGTCGATCGGCCAGTCCTCGCGCAGGCGTTCGTGCCGCGCCAGGATCTTCTCCACCACCAGGTAGAAGGGGCGGGAGGCGGAACGGGTCAGCCGCGCGCAATAGCCCTTGGGGTCGAACAGCCCGTCGATGTGGTCGATGCGGATGCCGTCCAGCGTGCCGTTGTCCACGAGGCTCAGCACGAAGCGGTGGGAGACGTCGAACAGCTCCGGCTCCTCCATGCGCAGGCCGGCCAGCTCGTTGATGTTGAAGAAGCGGCGGTAGTTGATGTCGTCCGCCGCCACCTTGAAATAGGCCGCGCGCCAGTTCTGCTGCGCGATCAGCTCGTTCAGGCGGCTCCAGCTGTCCAACTCGCCGGGTTCGCCCTGGAAGCGCTTCAGGCGCCGCCGCACCGCCTCGGCCACGTCGGGTTTCTCGGTCACCAGGGCGGCCAACTCCGCCTTCAGCGATTCCGCGCGCCGGATCTGGTGCGGGCGGACATAATCCAGATGCAGGAATCCGTCGCCGATGCGCTCCAGGTCCGGATGGTCGGTGCCGAGCACGGTGCCGTAGTCCACCGGGCGCACCGGCAGCTTGTGCGTGCCGTAGGCCCAGACGGCGAAGCCGCCGGTGTCATTGTCGAAGCGCAGCTCCAAGGCACCGGACTCCAGCACCGCGCCGTACTGGTCGCCGAGCAGCGGCACCAGCACCTTGCCCTGGAGGTAGCGGCGGTCGGGCTCCCACTCGATGTCGAAATAGCCAGCGTAGGGGCTGTCCGGCCCCCATTCCAGCACATGGAGCCACCAGCCGTTGTCCGACCCGCCAACCCCCATGTGGTTCGGCACGAAGTCCAGAACCTGCCCCAACCCGTTGCGGCGCAGCGCCTCCACCATGCCGTGGAAGGCGTTGGCGTCGCCCAGCTCCGGGTTCAGGGCGTTGTGGTCCACGATGTCGTAGCCGTGGGTGCTGCCCGGCCGCGCCTTCATGTAGGGCGAGGCGTAGAGGTGGCTGACGCCCAGCCGCGCCATGTAGTCGGCGATCTCGGCGGTGCGGTCGAACCCGAACTCCGCGCGCAGCTGCACGCGGTAGGTGGCCCGGGGGATCGGCTTTTCGGCGTCGGCCGACATGGGGGTGGTTCTCCTGAGGTGTTGTTCCCTCTCCCCTCTGGGGAGAGGGGAGGGTGAGGGGGTTGCGCGTGTGCCGGACGTACCTAGGTTGCGGGACCCCCTCACCCCAACCCTCTCCCCAGAGGGGAGAGGGGGCTGGCCGGGGGATAGGGGGCTATTCCCGGCGCTTTCCATCCACCACCGCGGCCGGCCTTGCGGCGGCCATGATCGTGGCGATAGCGCCGGCTTGCGGACAGTCGGCGATGTCCTCCAGGGGCAAGCCCAGCTTGCGGCGCCAGTTCGGGTACTGGTCCACGGTGCCCGGCAGGTTCACCTGCTCCCGCTCCGCCGTCATGTCGTCGAGCTGGACCATGGAAATCGCGGCGTTCGTCCGGGCCAGGAAGGCGTGCACGGCGTGGCCGAGCGATTCCGTGTAGGGGCTGTCCGGGCCGAAGCTGGCGGGCATGGGCAGATAGGCGGCGGCGAGCGCCTCCAGCAGGCGGCTGCGCTCCGTCCGGCGGCGGTCGCGCTGGCGCTGCGCCTCGCCTTCCGCCGGGTAGAGGCCCTTGTCCTCCTTCAGGTCGATGTCGTGCCCTTCCCACCAGCCGCGCAGCGTGGCGAGGTCGTGGCTGCCCACGGTGGCGAGCGCGAGGTACGAATAGTCGTCCGGCGTCTTGAAGCCGCCGTCGTCGGTCCATTCGAAGAACACCACGCGGTAGCTCAGGATGCCCGCCTCCTCCATGCGCTCCCGGAACCCGTCGGGCACGGTGCCCAGGTCCTCGCCGACGACGAGGCAACGGTTGCGCTGGCTTTCCAGGGCCAGGATTCCGAGGAGGTCGTCCATCGGGTAGGCGACGTAGGCCCCTTCGGAGGGCGGGTGACCCTCCGGGATCCAGTAGACGTGCTGGAGCGCCATCGCGTGGTCGATGCGGATGGCCCCGGCATGGCGCATGTTGGCGCGCACCAGTTCAATGAAACGGGCGTAGCCGTCCTCGCGCAGGGCGTGGGGGTGGAAGGGCGGCAGGCCCCAGTCCTGGCCGGCCGGGTTGAACAGGTCGGGCGGGGCGCCGACGTGGGCGCTGGCCACCACCACATGCGGGGCCGCCCAGGTCTCCGCGCCCGCGCTGTCCGCCCCGACGGCGAGGTCGCGGTAGAAGCCGACCGCCAGCCCGCGTTCCTTCGCCCGGTCCGCCGCCATGCGGAGCTGCCCGTCGGCCAGCCATTGCAGCCAGGCGAAGAAGTCCACGCGCTCCCGGTGTTCCTCCACGAAGCGGCGGACGGCGTCGGAGGCGGCGTCGCGGAACTCCTCCGGCCACTGGCGCCAATCCGGATTGCCGATCTCCGCGAAATGCTCGCGCAGGGTCTGGAAGGCGCAGAAGCGCTCCAGCGCCTCCCCCATCTCCGCGCGGAAGGCGGCGAAGCCGCTCCAGCGCTCGGTCGTGCCGTGCTCCTGGAAATGGGCGAACAGGGTTTCCAGGACGGGCAGCTTCAGCGCCGCCACCGCCGCGTAGTCCACCAGCGGCGCCGCTTCCGCCGCCTGCGCCGCCCTGGTGAAGTCGTCGGAGGCGACGCGGTCGCGCGCCTCCGCGCAGGCCATCAGCTCCGGCACCGCCATCACGTCGATGTAGAGCGGGTTCAGGAACAGGCGGCTGGCCGGGGAATAGGGGCTTGCCTGCTCCGGCTCGTCCAGGAACAGGGCGTGCAGCGGGTTCAGCCCGACGATGCCCGCCCCGCGCGCTGCCGCCATGTCGGCGACGCTGACCAGGTCGCCGAAGTCGCCGATGCCCCAGTCGCCGGCGCAGCGGACGGAGAACAGCTGCACCGACAGGCCCCAGATCCGCTCGCCCATCTGGAGCGGGGTGGGCAGGTGGCACTGCCCTGGCGCGGCGATCACCGTGGTCTCCGACCGGGTGCCGTCGGCCTCGATCAATAGCCGGTGGTAGCCGGGCGCCGGCGCCTCGCCGAGGTCGAGACGGCGCACCTCCACCGGCCGGCCGTCCATGGTCGCCTTGCGGACCAGCGGCAGGTCGCCGAAGTTCGCCGCGTCGCTGCGCGGTTCCCCGTTCTCCAGCGCCAGGGTCCAGCGCAGCTCGCCGGAGCCTTCGGGCAGGGTGACGGTCACGGTGAAGGGCGGCCGGTCGACGCGCTGCACGACCACCGGCGGCAGGGGCCGCGACAGCTCCCGCCGGTCGAGATCGGCCAGCGCGCGGACCGGGTCGTTCGCGTCCACCTCCATGGCGGCCAGCAGGGCGCGCACCGCCTCCTCCGACGCGCGGACGGTCTCGCCGGCGGCGTTGGAATAGTCGGTCTCGATCCCCATGCGCTCGGCAAGGCGGTCGAGCGCGGTGGTCTCCTCGATCGACCAGACGACGGACCAGGGGCCGAGCGTGCCGTCGCGGATCACCTCGCCGCGGCCGGGCCCCTCCGTCCACAGCACGCGCCCCGGCGCGTCGCTGACGCCCGGCACGGGCTCATCCGACAGGTTGGCGCGCAGGTGCAGCCGGCTGCCGTCGCCGAGGCGCCAGCACACGCGCACCGCGCGCCCGCCGATCACCTCGTGCGTGGCGGAGCCGCCCGGCGCGCCTTCCAGCCGCGGCGCGATCTCCTGACGGCGCAGCGCCAGGATGCGGCGGTACCAGTCCAGCCACTCCCCGTGGGCTCCCCGGTCGCGGTTCTCCCAGTCCAGCTTGGCGGACAGGAAGGTGGCCTGGCCCGTGGGGTCGGGGATGCGGTCGCGCACCGCCGGGTCCTGGAACTCGGGGAACTTGGCGAACTCCTCCCGCCGCCCCTTGCGCACGGCCTCGGCTAGCTCGTCGCCGAAATCGCAGAAGAAGGGGAAGGGGCGGTCGGACGCCCACTCCTCGCCCATGAACAGCATCGGGATGCCCGGCCCCAGCAGGAAGAGCGAGGACGCCGCCCGCACCGCCTCCGGCTTGGAGAAGGCGGTGATGCGGTCGCCGAAGGCGCGGTTGCCGATCTGGTCGTGGTTCTGGATGAAGTTCACGAAGGCCGTAGGCGGCAGGTGCGCCGACGGCTCCCCGCGCGCGCCGCCCCCGCGGTAGGAGGAGGCGTGGCCCTGGAAGGCGAAGCCCTCCGCCAGCGCGCGGGCCAGCTTCACCGGATCGTTGGCGTAGTCGGCGTAGTAGCCGCTCGACTCACCCGACGCCATGCTGTGCAGGCAATGGTGCAGGTCGTCGTTCCACTGCGCGGTGTGCCAGCGCGGGTCGCCCTCGGGGTGGCGCTCCAGCAGGTGGGCCTCGTTCTCGTCGTTCTCCAGGACGAGGTGGACGTGGCGCTTGCCGCGCACGGCGTCGTGCACGCGCTCCGCCAGCTCCTGCAGGAACAGCTTGTCGCTGTCGTCGAGGATGGCGTGGACCGCGTCGAAGCGCAGCCCGTCCAGGTGGAACTCCTCGATCCAGTAGAGCGAGTTGTGGATGAAGTAGTCGCGCACCGTGGCGTTGCGCGGGCCGTCCACGTTGATGGCGTCGCCCCAGGGGGTCTTGTGCCGGTCGGTGAAGAAGGCCTTGGCGTAGGCGTTGAGGTAGTTTCCCTCCGGCCCGAAGTGGTTGTAGACGACGTCCAGGAAGACCATCAGCCCCCGGGCGTGGGCGGCGTCAACCAGCGCCTTCAGGTCCTCCGGCCGGCCATAGGCGGCGTCGGGCGCGAAGGGCAGCACGCCGTCGTAGCCCCAGTTGCGCGTGCCGGGGAAGTCGGCCACCGGCATCAGCTCGATCGCCGTGACGCCGAGGTCCACCAGCTGGTCCAGCTTGTCGATGGCGGCGCGGAAGGTGCCGTCGGGCGTGAAGGTGCCGACGTGCAGCTCGTACAGCACCGTTTCGTGCCAGGGCCGGCCGGTCCAGGCCTCGTCGGCCCAGCGGTAGACGGTGGGGTCGATCACCTCGCTCGGCCCGTGCACGTCCTCGGGCTGGTGGCGCGACGCCGGGTCGGGCACGCGGGTGCCGTTTCCGAGGTCGAACAGGTAGCGGCTGCCGGGCTGGGCCTGGGAGGTCGTCCATTCGAACCAGCCGTCGCCCCGTCGCACCATGGGCAGCAGCGCCTGCGTGTCCTCCAGCCACAGGGAAACCTGCTCCGCGCTGGGCGCCCAGAGGGCGAAGCGCACGGAGCCGTCGGGCTGGACCTGCGCGCCGAAGGGCATGGCGTGGGCGCGCGCCTCCCCGATGCGGGTGGCGCCGGGGGCGGCCTGCCCGATCATTTCACCTTGGGGGCCGGACACGCGGTCGGCCACCTCCGGCCCGGCGTCGGCGCCGAGGATGCCGATCACCCCGGCCAGCGGGATGGCGACCCAATTGGGCCGGTTCGCCAGTTCGTAGCCGATCTCGTAGAAGGCCTTTTCCAGCAGGAAGAGTTTCAAAAGCTGCGAGGCGACGGTCGGGTCGGCCGGATAGCCCGGGCAGTCCTCGATGGCCTCGCGGTAGCCGGCGACGAAGCAGGAGGAGGCCTCCCCCTCCCACCAGCGCAGCCAGGATTCGCGGGCGGTGCGCGCGGTCTCGTCCAGGTCGGCGGGCAGCGCGTCGCGCGCCGAGGCCGCGGCGTAGGCGATGGAGCGCAGCATCCCCGCCACGTCGCGCAGGATGCCGTGCTTGGCGCGCCGCTCCGCCAGCGGGCGCATCGGCTCGCCCTCGAAATCGACGATGTAGACGTCGTCCTTCGCCGCCAGCACCTGCCCCAGGTGATAGTCGCCGTGCAGGCGCATGGCGTGGAAATCGGCGCTGGCAGGCGTCAGCGCCTCGATCTGGCTCATGACCGTCGCCTCGCTGTCGGCGAGCGAGGCGGCGTAGGGAATGATGGACTGATCCAGCCCGGCCATGCCCTCGCGCAGCTGCGCCAGCACGCGGCGGGCCAGCCGCCGCACGCCGTCGGCCCAGTCGGCCAGCGTCTCCGGCGTGACCGGCTCCGGCGTGAAGGCCGCGTCGTCGCTGGGGGTGGCGAGCGCCCGGTGCATCTCCGCCGTGCGGCGGCCAAGCCGGCGCATGAAGGCCATCAGGGCGACGTCGTCGGCCTTTTCGTCGTCGAAGCGCGCCATGCGGTCGTTCAGCCGGGCGGTGACGTGGCTCCAGGCGTCCTCGCAGTCGGGCACGAGGCCCTGGAGGATGCACAGCGCCGCGGTCTCCCCGTCGCCGGACCGCTCGACCCAGCCGAGCAGCGGCGGCGTGTTGCGGAAGTTTGCGACCTCCGTCAGGAAGCGGCCGACCTCCAGCTCCGGATGGACGCCGGTTTCCAGCTTGCGCAGGCCCTTCAGGATGGCCGTGTCGCCGACGCGGATGGAGGTGTTGGACTGCTCCACCCCCGTCCAGCGCAGCGGCGTGTCGGCGCCGAGCGCGCCCTCGACGTCGGCGAAGGCGCGGCTGCGGCCGAAGCTCAGCCCGCCGGCGCCGTCCTTGCCGCGCGCTTCCTTGGTTCCGTTGGCGCCCTTGCGGATGCCGTCCAGCAGGGCGCGCACCACCTCCTCGTCGCCGTAGCCGTCGCGCAAACTGCCCGCCCAGGGCAGGTCGTCGGGGCCGGCGATGGAGAAGGGGTCGTCGGGCCTCATCTCCCCACTGCGGTCGAGCACGAGCGGAAGCTGGTAGAGCTGCGGCTCCCGCCCCGGCGGCTCGACCCGCAGCAGGCAGAGCTGCGCGGAACCGGAGGCGAGCGGCAGCGGCAGGGCGTCCACGATGCGGACGCGGGGCGCCCCGGCGTCCTTGGCGGCGTACCAGCGGCGCCCGGTCAGGAAGGCCGGCAGCAGGTCGTCCTGAAGGAGTGAAAGAGCCTCACCCTCGATCGGGCCGGGGAAGGCGTTTGGTTTCGGCGCGGTCGGCAAGACACGTCTCCGGTGTTGAGCGGCTCGGCTTCGCACAACAACGGGAACGGGGCCGTGTTCCTCTCGCCCGTCCTGTCGGTCCTACCCGTCCGACATGCGTCTGTGGTGGGGCAGGCGGCCCAGCTTCCCGATCCGCTCCGCCAATTGAAGCGCCTCGACCACGTCGTCGAGGCGTCCGCACTGCATCAGCGTGTGGGCGTGGGTGTTCAGCGCGGCGACCACCGCGCGTTCGTCGGTGACGCCGTCGGCGGGCTGGCCTTCGCGATCGAGGATGACGGCGCCCAGCGCCGCCAGGGCCTCCGCCGACAGGTTGACGGCGTCCAGCATCGCCGCGTCGTCTTCCTCCGCGGCGTTCAGCACGGGCTCCAGCACCTCGGCGAGCAACCGGGGGTTCATGGGGTTAAAGGCTCCAAACGGCGTCTACGCTGTGAAACACAGCAGATGGCCACTTGTGCCCCCGCGGCAAGCCATTCCCACGTCAACTGGACGGGAGGTAGAGGACGGTTCAGCCTTCCAGCACCGATTCCACCTCGGACAGGTCGCTGAGGCGCCGCGCCAGCTTGTCGGTGCACTGGATTTCCAGGATGCCGAAGCCGGCGTTGGGCGCGATGGCGTGCAGGTCGCCGGCCATGCCGTTCTGGCTGGCGAAGCGCTTCACCCGCTCCACCATGGCGTCGCGCTCCGGCCGGCCGGGGCGCAGGCCGGGCAGGGGGCGGGTGAACATCACCTTGTAGCGTTTGAACATGGCGTGCGCCATGGCAGGCACCGGGAACAGCCGTGGGGATCGGTCCTGGGATGTGGCACGCCCACCCCCGTCCGCGCAAGTCCCGCCGGTGCGACCGCCGCTTCGCGCGGTAAAATCCCAGGGATCGGGAACCCTTCGGCCGCTGCCGAGTTTCACTGGTTATGCCGCAGCGCAACATGACCACGCTGCGACGCGGCGTGCCCCATGGCAAGGAGAGCATCATGACCATCGCGCAACTGATCCAGGCGGCCCCGGCCAAGGCGAACGAGCTGTTCGCCAAGCTGTCCGACACGACGGTGCGCGCCGTGAAGACACGCGAGCGCCTGCTGGCCGAACTGCGGGACGAGCTGCACCTCCAGATGGAGCTGGAGACGAAGCACCTGTTCCCGGCCCTGCGCCGCCACCCGAAGCTGAAGGAGCTGGTCGCCGACGCGACCGCCGACAACAAGACCGCCCGCGCCTTGCTGGCGGAGCTGGAGCGGATGCCCAAGGACGACGAGGGCTTCGCCGGCAAGCTGGCGGAGCTGCGCCGGGTCTTCCAGCAGCACATCCGTGACGAGCGCAAGGAACTGCTGCCCGCCATGCGCAAGCTGCTGAGCGACGACGAGACCAGGGCCATCGCCGAGCGGATGGACACCGGGCGGGAAGAGATCGAGGAGGCCCGCCGCAAGGAGGCCGAGAAGGTGAAGCGGCCTCCACAGGCGTCCCCGGAACCGGAGCATGACCCCGACGCCACCGGCCTGCGCGAGGCGAGCAGCGCGATCGCCGAGATGGCCGGGAAGGCGGTCGAAAACACGTCCGACACGGCGGAGACGTCGGTGCGCGCCGCTGCGGAGGCGATGGCACGCGACGTGTCGGAGGTGACCGCGGCCGTCGTCCGTCCCGCGGGCACTCGGCCCATGGCCACGCCCATGGTCGATGGTTTTGAAACGCTGGCCTCCATCCCCGCCGCCGTCGTCTCCGCCGGCAACGAGGCCGGGCGCGTCTGGATGTCGTGGGCCGAAGCCACCTCCCGCACCTGGCTCGACGGCGCGCGGGAACTGGCCGGCGCGCCGAGCCCGATGAAGGCCACGGAGATCCAGCGGCGCCTGATCCATGAGGCCATGCGGTCCTGGCTGGACGCGGGCACGCAATTGATGGACATCGCGTTGCACGCCTCGCGCGGCGTCATGGCGCCGGCCAAACGCCAGATGGAACGCCAGACGGAACGGCTGAAGCGGGACGTTTGACTCGCGTCAGGTGAACCAGGACGGGCTGACGAAGGCGGGATTCACGCCGGCCAGGGTCACGGACTCCGTCGGCGACCAGGCGATCACCGCGTTGCCGACGGCGTCCGTGGTGACGCTGGCCGCGCTGCCGAAGGGCAGGGCGATGTGATCGCCCTCGAACGCGTTGAAGTCGGAGATCACGTCGAGCCCGTCGCCCGGCGCGAACAGGAAGAGGTCGGCGCCGGCGTTCCCGGTCAGGATGTCCTGGCCGGGTCCTCCCACCAGCGTGTCGTTGGCAAGGCTGCCGGCGAGCAGGTCGTTGCCCCCGCGTCCGTCGATGAAATCCGGCGCCGGACCGCCAAGAAGCGTGTCGTCGCCAAAGCCGCCGACGAGCGTCGCGCCAGGGCCCGTCCCGACGAATCCCGTCGGGCCGATGGTCGGACCGGTGATGACCGGCGGAAGCAAGACCGGCTGCGTGATGATGGTCGGTGGCGGCTGAAGGACGGTGAGCGGCGGCACCGGGTTCGAGGTGAAGGGCGGCACCGGGTCGGACGTGAAGGTCGGGACCGGGCCGGGGTTGAGCGGCATCACCGGACCCCCGAGGGTGCTGGTGAAACCGAAGGGCTGCCCAAAGGTCAGGTCGAGCGTCAGCATGGGAAGGCCTCCGCATAAAGCCTGGGCGCGCTCAGCGCATCCAGACCGGAACGCGGGGGAGGCCGTTTTGCTCCAACAGAGCGCCGACCAGCTGAAAAGAAACGGCTTGAGAAGTCCCCGAGGCCATGGCAGCCCCGGGGTCAAAGACTACGACGTCTTTTTATCCGTTTTCTCGACATTCTCCGCGCCCTTGCGGGTGCCGCCGAAACGGTCGGCGCCGCCGGCGTCGGGAGCGTCGGGCTTCTTGTGGTTGCCGGTGTTCTGCTGGTCGTCGGTGTGCTTGATCGTTTCTTCGGTGTGCGGCTGCTTCATGATGTGGCCTCGTTTCCGTTCGGAAGGGTCACCCATGACAACCGCCCGCATACCGGCATGTTCCGCGGCGAAGCGCCGTCAGCGCAGGTCGGCGATGGCGCGGGCCACGGTCATCCACTCGTCGCCGGGCTCGGCCTTCAGGAGCGCGAGGAGGGGTGGCCAGACGCCCAGGCGGCTGCGCCGGCGCTCCGCGGCGAAGCGCTCGATCTCCTCCGGCGTGGGCAGGCGGTCACCCTTCTTCTGGTTGCAGCGGCGGTGTGCCAGCACGACGTTGGCCGGCTCGTCGGCGCCGCCGTAGGCCTGCGGGATCAGGTGGTCGAAGGTGGCCTTCGCCCCGACCGGCTCGCCGCAGTGGAAGCAGCGCCCGCCCTGAAGCACGTCCATCAGCCGGGTGTCGTCGGGTGTCACGGGCACGACGCGGGCCTCCTTCGCAGCCATCGTAGGTTGGGTGGAGCCGCAGGCGCAACCCAACACGCTTCCCGGTGCAAGGAACCGTCGGGTTTCGCTGCGCTCCACCCGACCGACGAGCTTGCTTACTCGGGACGCTCGATGGAGCCCCAGAGGTCGTAGTCGTCGGCGTGCTCGATGGTCACGTCCACGATGTCGCCGGGCTTCACGTTGGTCTCGCCGTTCAGGAAGACGTTGCCGTCGATCTCCGGCGCGTCGGCGTAGGAGCGGCCGATGGCGCCTTCCTCGTCGACCTCGTCGATGATGACGCCCAGCGTGTAGCCGATCTTCTGCTTCAGCCGCTCGGCGCTGATCGCCTTCTGGGTCTCCATGAAGCGCTCCCAGCGCTCCTGCTTGACCTCTTCCGGCACGGCGTTCGGCAGGGCGTTGGCGGCCGCACCCTCGACCGGCTCGTACTTGAAGCAGCCCACGCGGTCCAACTGCGCCTCCTGCAGCCAGTCCAGCATGAACTGGAAGTCCTCCTCCGTCTCGCCGGGGAAGCCGGTGATGAAGGTGGAGCGCAGCACCAGATGCGGGCATTCCGCGCGCCACTTCTTGATGCGGTCCAGCTGCTTCTCCTGCGCGGCCGGGCGGCGCATGGCCTTCAGCACGGTGGGGGAGGCGTGCTGGAACGGGATGTCCAGGTAGGGGAGGATGCGCCCCTCCGCCATCAGCGGAATGACCTCGTCCACATGCGGGTAGGGATAGACGTAGTGCAGGCGCACCCAGACGTCGAAGTTCGCCAACTCCTGGCACAGGTCGAGGAAGCGGGCCTTGACCTTGCGGCCGTACCAGTCCTCCTCCGCGTATTTGCGGTCGATGCCGTAGGCGCTGGTGTCCTGGGAGATGACCAGCAGCTCCTTCACCCCGGCGGTCGCCAGCTTCTCCGCCTCGCGCAGGACGGAGGCAACCGGGCGGCTGACCAGGTCGCCGCGCAAGGACGGGATGATGCAGAAGCTGCACCGGTTGTTGCAGCCTTCGGAAATCTTCAGGTAGGCGTAGTGGCGCGGCGTCAGCCGCAGCCCTTCCGGCGGTACCAGGTCGGTGAAGGGGTCGTGCACCGGCGGCACGGCGTCGTGCACGGCGTTGACCACCTGTTCGTACTGGTGCGGGCCGGTGACGGCCAGCACGTCGGGGTGGACCTCCCGGATCATGTCCGATTCCACGCCCATGCAGCCGGTCACGATGACCCGGCCGTTTTCCTTGATCGCCTCCCCGATGGCCTCCAGCGACTCCTTCTTCGCCGAGTCGAGGAAGCCGCAGGTGTTCACCAGCACGACGTCGGCCCCGTCGTAGGACGGCGAGATCTCGTAGCCTTCGGCGCGCAGGCGGGTGAGGATGCGCTCCGAATCGACGAGCGCCTTCGGGCAGCCCAGGCTGACGATGCCGACCTTCGGAGTCGTCGCGGCGCTGGTCTTGGAACCGGGGATGGAGAGGGGCGTGCTGGTCATGGCGCGCATATATAGGCGAGTCGGGGTGCAACGCCAGCCAAAACGCATGGCTCCGTTCGTACAGGAGGTGGTAGCTGCCCTGCGGCGCGGGGGTGCGACACCATGTGTAGGGCGCCGCCCGACGCCGCTGTTTCGTTTTGTGCGCGCATGGCTTAGTGTTGGCTTCACCGTGACCGTGGCCGCGCTGGACTTCGCTTCGCTCGGCTGATAGTCTGGTGGTCGTATAGCCTCTAAATGGTGTAGACTCCGGCAGCGTCAAGGCACTGCGCGGCGCCGTTTACGGGTTCTGCACGCTACAGTAACCATCGAGACCCGGTCGTCATGTCGAAAAGCCCATCGTCACAGGCGTCGGCGCAAGCGATCGCCGAGGTCATGATGCACATCGGCCATCTTGCGGACAGCATGGGCTACACGCAGGGTCTGAAGCCGTCGCAATGGACCGCCCTGCGCTATTTCGCGCGCGCCAACCCCAGCCAGCGGACGGTGTCCGCCTTCGCCGAGTTCCACGCGACCACGCGCGGTGCGGCCTCGCAGATGGTCGAGGTGCTGGTGACCAAAAGCCTGTTGACCCGCGTCCCGGTGCCGGAAGACCGCCGCGTGATCCAGCTCCACCCCACGCCGAAGGCGCTGGAGCTGCTGGAGAACGATCCGCTGAAGGAATTCGCCGGCGTGATCGCGGCGCTGCCGGGGCCGGACCAGCTGCAACTGGCCGATCTGCTGTCGCGGGTGCTGCGCGGGCTTCTGAACAAGCGCCAAGCCGCGGCCTGATCCGGCCGCCTTCCCGATTCCAATTGTGCTCGATAGGTCTGCGCTGGAAGGGCGGGCGGGGCGCTTATTGTTGTGGAATTCCCTCCCACGCCCCGGCCCGCCGGTTCCTATCCAAACCTTACGGTTTAGAGACGTAACTTTTACCGGGGCAGAGACGGGCTGTCAAGACGGCGGGGTGCGACCTTCGGACGCTGTGGTCCTACCAGCGGGCCGCGCCGGCCGTGGCGGTGGTCAATGGCCGTTGTCGGCCGTTTCCGCCAGCAGGCGCGCCACGGCCTTCTTCAGCTCCTCGTTCAGGAACGGCTTGAAGAGCACGGCGTCGGCCGCGAACATCTCCGCCATCTTCAGGGCATAGCCCGCCGGCAGGTTCGGCGCGCCACCGGACATCGCCAGCACCTGGGTCTTCGGATGGCGCGCGCGCGCCTCCTTGATGACCTCCAGCCCGTCGGCCTCGGGCATCAGGACGTCCGTCACGATCAGGTCGAAGGTCTCCCCCTGGAGCAGTTCGATGGCGACCCGGCCGTTCTCGGCCGAGGACACCGTGTGGCCGGCCTGCTCGATCACCTCCGTCACGGCCAGCCGAACCGCCGCGGAGTCCTCAACGACCAGCACCTTCGCCATGAACCGCCATCCCATGTGTCGTTTCGCCCGTGGCGCCGGCGTGGGCGACGGGCAGGTCGATGATGAAGGTTGTACCCCGGCCGGGCGCGCTGTCGACCAGGATATCGCCTCCGCCGTTCCTTACGATACCATACACAACCGAAAGCCCAAGCCCTGTCCCTTTGCCGACGGGCTTGGTCGTGAAGAACGGGTCGAACACGCGCTGGCGCGTCTGCTCGTCCATCCCGCAGCCCGTGTCGGCCACCGTCAGGCGGATGTAGGCGCCTTCCGCGATCTGGCGGCGGGACGCGTCCGGCTCCCGCACCGCCACGCCGTCGGCGGCGATGGTCAGGGCGCCGCCGTCCGGCATGGCGTCGTTGGCGTTCTGGATCAGGTTCAGCAGGACCTGGGTCAGCTCGGTGGCGGTGATCGTCACCGGGGCGAGCCCCGTGCCCACGCGCGTGCTCACCCGCAGGCCGGCGGACAGCGACGGGGTAGCCAGCTGAACGGCGGAGCGGACGGCTTCCTCCAGGTCGCCCGGCGGCGACTCGGTGACCTCGACCCGCGCGAACTGCAGGACGTCGCGCATGATGTCGCGGGCCTTCAGGCCGCTTTCGTGCACCGCGTTCAGGTAGAGGCGCAGCTTGGCGTCCTCCCCGACGCGGCCGAGCGCCAGCTCCGACAGGCCGATGATGGGCTGCAGCAGGTTGTTGATCTCGTGGGCGAGCCCGCCGACCAGGCTGCCCAGCGCGGCCATGGTCTGCTTCTGCTGGGCCGCTTCGGCCGCCTGCCGCCGGCCGGTGATGTCGCTGGTCGTGCCGCGGTAGCCGAGGAAGGTCCCGTCCGCGTCGTGCCGGGGCATGCCGCTGACCAGGACCCAGCGGGTCGACCCGCCTGGCGACGCCAGCGGGAAGGTCAGCCGGCGGAAGGGCTCCCGCCGGCGCAGCGCCTCGGCCAGCGCGGGGAAATCCTCCGGCGGGCGGCCGGTGTCGAGCAGGTCGGCGTGGGTGAAGCCCAGAAGCTCCGCGCCGCCGCGCCCGGTCGATTCCTCGGCGCGCGGGGACAGGGAGGTGAAGCGCCCGCGCGCGTCGGTTTCCCAGAACCAGTCGTTGGAGCATTCCAGCAGCGCCCGCCAGCGCCCCTCGCTCTCGCGCAGCTCGCCGGTCCGGGTGGCGATCAGCGACTCCAGCCCGCCGAGATGGTCGCGCAAGGCCTCCTCGCTGCGGCGCATGCGGTAGAAGGCCAGGTCGTAGGGGTTCTTCAGGGCGGTGACGGCGATCGCCTTGTAAAGCAGATAGAAGGACAGGATCTTGATGAAATGGCCCGCCGCGTTCAGCAGCCCGTGCGGGTCGTTGTAGAGCGTGAACACCATCTCCTGCGGGATCAGCAGGGCGAATCCGGCAAGCGTCAGCCCGTAGACCCCGGGATCGAACTGCCGCCGGCGCCGGATCAGCAGCAGGCAGGACAGGGCGGCCATGCCGCTGATCACATACTCGCTGCCGACCTTGAAGGGGCTCAGCCCCAGGCCGGGGATGTAGCAGTCCGGCATGATGTCGAAGGTGAAGATGGCCAGCAGGGAAATGGCCATGACGCCGGCCTGGACCAGCAGGACGTCGCCGGTGCGCAGGCGCGTTTCGGCCAGCAGCGGGGCGGCCAGGAATATGGCGGCCTGGACGTAGCGGGCGGCGATCCACAGCTCCGTCGCCAGGTTCGGACTGCCCTCCCCGATGACGTTCATGCCCTGGAAGGCGACGCTGTGCAGCAGGTCCAGCAGGGCCACCGCGGGCAGGGACAGCCCGACGAAGGCCAGGAAGGGCGACTGGTTGGTCTCCCGCGTGTTCCACGCGATCATGAAGATCGAGACCGACACGACGACGGCGAACAGCTCCGCGCAGAGGTGGAACAGCAGGTAGTTCTGCCGCATGACCAGGAACAGCACCCCCATCGCGGCCACGATGAAGGCCACCTCGGGCAAGGCCGAGCGATCCCACGGGCGGCGGGGCGGCGGAAGGCTGGAAAGGGACGGCTCGGCCGTGCTCATGCGCTGGGCGGCTCTGCGACGGGGCGGGAGCCGCAGTCTCGCAAATTTCAGACGAATTGCGCCAGCAGCCTCTTTGTCGCGCCCCGGGAAACCACAGCCACCGCCACAGCCCGCGGACGCGTGGATCAGGGCTGACGGATCAGAGCTGCTTGGGCGCGGGGGGTAGGTCGAACGGCGTGCTGACGAACGGGTCGCCGCGGCCATGGCCGGCGCGGTCGTGACCCTTTTCGGTCGCCGCCTTGCGGTAATAGCCGACGATGAAGACGCGCACCGCGTTGGACAGCGACACGCTGGACACGCGGCGCGACCGCCGGGACTGCGAATCGAGCCGGTCCTTGAGGTCGCTGCACAGCTCGTCCACCGTCAGGTCTTCGCGGCGGCAGATTTCGTCCAGCGCTTCCCAGTAGGACGGTTCCAGGCGGATCTGCGTGGCGTGGCCGAACAGCTTCACCGTTCGCGCCTCCAGAGGCACGACGCCGGCCGGCGGCGGGAGCGCGCTGGTTTCCTGAGACCCCTGATCAGACATGACCATAACCTTCCCCAATACCGCCCGGTTCATGCTCAGCCGCACTATAGCGCGATTGAAAGAGATTGCGATGACAAAACTAATTGTGTGTGCCCCTATGCGTCAAGGCACGCGGTCGGACTCTCCGGCCATGTCTTTCAGCAGATGAAGATCGGTCACCACGATGAAGCCCTTGGTGTAGGTGATCGCACCTGAATTCCGCAACGCGCGCAGGCTCTTGTTCACCATCTCGCGGGTGACGCCGAGCATGGCGGCGAGCGATTCCTGGGACACGGCTTGGTTGACCCGGATCCCGGAGGCGCTGCGCTGGCCGTAGGTGTCCACCAGAAGCAGGATTCGCCGCGCCAGCCGCCGGGGGACGTCGTGGAAGACGGCGTCCTCGATGTTCTCCGACACCCAGCGCAGCCGCTCGCACAGCATCGCCATCATGCCAATGCACAACTTCGGGTGGCGTTCCAGGAAGGAGATGAATTCCGGCCGGTCGACGCGGAACAGTTCCGACGGGCGGAGCGCCGCGGCGCCGGCCGTCCGTTCCTTACCGTCGATCAGGGCGATCTCGCCCAGCACGTCGCCCGGATTCAGGATGTTCAGGAGCATCGTCTTGCCGTCCACCGAGGAGGTGGAGACGGCGATCTGCCCCTTCAGGATGGCGTACAGGCAATCGCCGGGATCGCCCTTGGTGAAGACGGTCTGCCCCTCGATGAAGCGCGACACGCGGCCAAGCGCCACCAGTTCGGCCATCTGGGCGTCATCGAGCCCGCTGAGAAGCCGGTTGCGGCGCAGAACCGTGCCGACGTTTTTGAGTAATCCCATGCTCGTTCAAGCTGTCGTCCGCTTGCCCGCGCCCCGACGGGGGCGCGCGGTCGCTCTCGCCCGTCACTCTACCCCAAGCGCTCCCGGTCGGCGAGCGATGCCGCGTCGCGGACGGCCCGGTCCCACAGGACGGTGCGCTCGAAGTGGAAGCGCGCCTCCGGCGCCGCCACCCCCTGGGCCGCCCAGCGGCGCATGACGCGCAGCATCTCCCGCGCGTCGTCACGCTTCTGGTCGAAGCGGCCGTTGGGCAGCCACAGCTTCAGGTCGGCCAGCTCCTCCTCCGGCACGCCCTGGTCGGCAGCCAGCCGCAGCACCCGCCCATAGCCGCGGTCGCGGTAGGGCAGGGCCTTGGCGATGCCCTCCAGCTGCCGGGCGGTGGCGGCCGGGATGACGTCGTCGGCGACCGCGTCGGCCAGGGTGCGGCGGATGTTGACCATCGCCTCCGACAGGCTCGGGTAGCCAAGCTCGGCCGGGCCGTGGATCACCGCGACCTCGTCGTCGTCCTCCAGCCGCCCGTCGCGGAAGGCCTCGAAGATGGCGCCGACCCCGATCATGCCGAAGGGGTGCAACTCCGCCGCGCGCAGCGCCCCCATGCTGGACGCGCCGAACACCGCCACGCCCTGGTCGATGGCGTGCAGGATCTCCTTGTGCCAGACCGAGGGGATGTTCTCGAAGAAGCCGTCCACGATCCCGATGGCGCGCGGCTTGCGCGCGCACAGGCGGATGATGTCGCCCTGGGCCACCGGCGGCAGGTAGGCCGCGTCCAGGTCGCGCGCGGCCTCCGCGCGGGGCAGGGTGGGGCCGAGGAAGACGTACAGGCCGCTCGTGCTCATGATTCCTCTCCGGCGCCCAGGTCGATAACAGCGCGCGCCCGCGCGCCCAGCAGGTAGTCCGGCGACTCGTCGATCCCCTCCAGGCCGGGGATGACGACGCGGGCCACGGGGATGCCGAACTCCGGCTTGGTCAGGTCCACGGCCACCACCTCCTCGATGCCGACGGCGCGCAGCCGGTCGAGCTGGTGGGCGAGGTCGTCCTCGATGGTGCGGCCGGAGAAGGTGGGGACGGTTGCGAAGTCGCGCACGCCCGTGTCTTCGGTGATGCGCCTCTTCCAGCGCTCGTGCTGGACCGGGTCGAGGTGGCGTTCGTATTCGGCGCGGGGCATGTCGTCGCGGGCCCCGGCGATGAAGGTCAGGCGGCTCTGCGCCGCCTCGGTCAGGGCGCGGGACAGCGCGACTTCGCGCGCCGCGTGGCAGCCCATGCCCAGCGCCGGCCGGATGGACTGCTGCGGCGCGTCCTCCCGCGTCACGATGCGGCAGAGGAAGGCCGGAAGGCCGATGTCGCTGGTGATCTCCCACAGGCCGACGTCCACGCCCGCCGCGTCGAACCGGTCGAGCAGGGACGCGCAGACCGGGTCCGCGACCGTGGCCGGGTCGATGCGCGTCGCCTCCTGCGCCTCCAGGCCGCGCAGGCGCCACAGGGTGGCGCCGTCGCGCTCCACCAACTCGGTGATCGCGTGGCCGATGGCCTCCGCCAGCGAGTTGCCCGAGGCCAGCCCGTTCGACCCCGCGACGAAGCTGCCCGATCCCGGCGGCAGGGGCAGCGTGAAGTTCAGGTGCACCATCTCGAACGGCACCCATTTCGGGCCGCCGCCCAGCAGGTCCGTCCCCTCCACCCACAGCATCGGCGTGTGCGGGGTGAAGCCGGAGGCGAGCCTGGGCAAGCGCTGCACGTCCACGATCGGGTGGGACCAGCGCAGCTCCTCATAGCTGCCGTACTTCAGCGGCAGGGTGATGCGCTCCGCGTGGTAGCTTTCGACCGACTCCATGACGCCGGACGCCTTGGCGGCGGCCAGCGTCACGCCCTTGCCCTGCGCGACCGAGACGGAGCGGGAGTTCGGCCGGGTCACCATCACCACCGGGATGCCGACCATGTCCAGCCCGGTGACGTTCGCCACGCGCGTGATGCCCATGACCGGAAGGAAAGGGGCCACGCGGGCGAGCGTCTGCTCCGGCGCGACGATCCGGTGCGTGCCCGTGGTGTGGACCTTCACGGCCTGCTCGGTGCTTGTGCGGAGGTCCATGGCTGTCCGTTTGCGCTCGAATGGCATGGAAGAGGCTCGGGAAAGGGCGCGCCGGGACGGCGATCCGCTTCGGCTGAAGGTGAAGGGCGTACCACGAACGGTGGAGGATGCCCAGGCCGGGCCGGCCCGGTCCCCCGCCGCAGAGGCCGCGCCGGGATGGCGTGAATACCGCGGTATGCCACAGCTTTGGACCCTGGCGACGGTCCGCACTGTGAAGTTCTTCACACAGCGAGAGGTGGTGCCAGGGGTAAAAATTCGGCATTCGGCGCCGCCCGGCGCCAGGCCGAGACAGGACCGTTCCCATGAAGATGGACCGCCGCATTCCCCGCGCCCTCGACGAGATGGCCGACCTCAGCTCCCTCTCCGCGCAGCCCGTCGTGGTCTCGCGCTCGGTGTCGCTCGGCGGTCGCCGGGCCAGCCTGCGCCTGGAGGCGACGATCTGGGACGGTCTGAAGGACATCGCCCAGCGCGAGGGCAAGTCGGTGGAGGCGCTGTGCGCGGACATCGACGCCAGCCGCACCCAGGGCATCCCCTTCGCCACCAGCGTGCGCGTCTATGTGCTGAACTATTTCCGCACCGCCGGCACCTCCTTTCCCGCCCTGGTGAACTGAGCCGCAAGTCGGGCTGACGACCCGGCGCCTTGCCGCCGCCCGCTTTCGGCGACACCTCCCTTCCTCCCCGAAACCGCGGAAGGATGGGAGGATGGGACAGCGAACCGGGGGGCGAAGCGGGACCCGAGCCGGCATTGCCCGGCGCCGCCTGCTTGCCGGCGTCGCCGCCGCAACGACTCTGGCGGGGCTGCGGCCTCGTGTCGCTGCGGGATCGACTCCCGACGGTGCGGCGCCCCCTGCGCCCGAGATCCTGCGGCTCGACGGGCCGGGGACGACGCTGCTTTTGCTCCGACACGCCCGTGGGCTGCCGGAGATCGCCTGGTGGGGCAGTCGCCTGCCGGACGCGCTGGACGGGGCGTGGCTGCGCGACGTCCGTGCGGCCGGCCGGCCCAACAACCGGCTTGACCGGCAGGTCCCCGAAGCGACCCTGATGCCGACGGTCGGGCTGGACGTGCAGACCACGCCGGCCCTCGTCGCCCACCGCGGCGGCCTGGACTGGACCGCGGCCTTCGACGTGCGGGAGGTGCGCCGGGACGGCAGCGCCTGCGTGGTCGTCGCCCAGGACCCGGTCGCGCGCCTGTCGCTGGAGCTTCACCTCGATCTCGGCGACGACGACGTCCTCACCAGCCGCAGCGTCCTGGTGAACGAGGGCGATTCGGGGCTGGTGGTGGACCGCATCGCGTCGGGCGTCTTCCTGCTGCCCGCCGCCGTGGCGGACCTCCGCGCGCTGGAGGGGCGCTGGGCGCGGGAGTTCCAGGAAACCAGCGTCCCGCTGGCCCGCGAAGCCCTGACCATCGAGACGCGCGGCAACCGCACGCAAACCCACTTCCCCGGCCTGCTGGCCGGCCTTCCCGGCAGCGGCGAGGAAACCGGGACCGTCTTCGGCGTCCAGCTGGGCTGGAGCGGCGGCCACCGCCTGACGGCGGAGCGCGTGACCGACGGGCGCGTCCTGGTCACAGTGGGGGAGCTGTTCCACCCCGGCGAGGTCATCCTGGGGGCGGGCGAGCGGCTGGAGACCGCCACCGCTCACGCCGCAGCGTCGGCCGAGGGTTGGAGCGGGCTGTCGCGCCGCTTCCACGCCCACGCGCGCCAAAAAGTGCTGCGCTGGCCGGGCGGGACCATGCGCCCGCGTCCGGTGACCTTCAACACCTGGGAAGGCAACGGCTTCAAGCTGGACGAGGCCCGCCTGATGCAGCAGGCGGAGGCGGCGGCACGGCTGGGGGCGGAGCGGTTCGTGCTGGACGACGGCTGGTTCCGCGGCCGGCGCAGCGACCGCGCCGGGCTCGGCGACTGGACGCCTGACCCGGCCATCTTCCCCAACGGCTTGGCGCCCCTGGCCCGCCGCGTGAACGAGTTGGGCATGGAGTTCGGCCTGTGGGTCGAGCCGGAGATGGTCAACCCGGACAGCGACCTGCTCCGCGCGCACCCCGACTGGGCCCTGGGCGTCCGCGGACGCGATCCGGTGACCTCGCGCCGCCAGCTCGTCCTCGACCTCACCCGGCCGGAGGTGACGGAGTACCTGTTCGAGGCCATCGACCGCCAGCTGCGCGAGGCGCCGATCGCCTACTTGAAATGGGACATGAACCGCGACCTGACGGACGCCGGCGACGCCGCCGGCCGACCGGCCTACCGGCGTCAGGCGCTGGCCGTCTACGCGCTGATGGACCGTCTGCGGGCGGCGCACCCGGCGCTGGAGATCGAAAGCTGCGCGTCGGGCGGCGGGCGGTCCGACCTCGGCATTCTGGGCCGCGCGCTGCGCGTCTGGCCGTCCGACTGCACCGACGCGCTGGAGCGGCTGGACATCCAGCGCGGCTTCCTGCGTTTCCTGCCGCCGGAGATCATGGGCGCGCATGTGTCCGCCAGCCCCAACCACCAGACCGGCCGGCGCCACAGCCTGGGCTTCCGCGCCGCCGTCGCCCTGTTCGGGCACATGGGGGTGGAGCTTGACCCGCTCTCCCTGCCGCCCGATCAGGCGGCGGAGCTGGCGGAGTGGATCGCCCTGCACAAGCGGTTGCGCCCCTTGCTGCACGGCGGCCTGCACCACGCCGGGCCGGAGCTGGACGGGCGGCGCGTACAGGGGGTGGTCGCCCCGGACGGCGGCGAGGCCGTCTACCTCGTCGCGCAGCGGACCAGCCCGTCGGCCGCCATCCCGGCCCCGCTGACCCTGCCGGGGCTGGACGACGCACAGCTCTACCGGCTGACCCTGCCCGGGCCGCAGGCGGTGCGGGGCTACGCCCCCTCCGACGCGCAGAGGCGGCTGACGGGGGAGGGGCTGGTGTCCTCCGGCGCGCTGCTGCGGCAGACCGGCATCCTGCTGCCGGAGCAGCGGCCGGAGACCGCCCTGCTCCTTCACGCCGAAGCGGTCTCCTCCAACGCCCGCTGAACCGCCCGGCTGGTCAGGTGGAGGCTGGCGTCGGGGGGCAAGCCGCGGTCGACGATCTTCCGCGCCGCGGCCCGCTGGTAGGCGGCACGGTGCGCGGCGAAATGGGCGAGCCCATCGGCCGGTTCCGGCTGCCGAAGGCCGAGCAGCGCGCGGAAGGCCAGCCGGTGCACCACGCACCGTCCCCGGTGCCCGTCCGGGGTGAAGACCAGGGAGTCGATCGCGCGGCTCCACTCCGCGTCGGGCGGCGTCGGCACGGCGGCAGTCCTCATTTCAATGGATCCTCACGTCAATGGCTCCTCGTTTCGATGGAAAAATGATGCGTCCTGTCAAAAGGTCCTTGCCAGCGTGAGCGCCAGCGGGTATACGGGCGCTCCTCCGACGGAGCGGCGCGGGCGTAGCTCAGGGGTAGAGCACAACCTTGCCAAGGTTGGGGTCGAGGGTTCGAATCCCTTCGCCCGCTCCAGTCACGGAGGACACCGAAAAAGGGCGGCCGTCTGGCCGCCCTTTTCGTTTGCACCCCTTGTTCAGTGCTGCCCCTCACCAGAGGAGCAGCGAGACCTCGTAGAACAGGGCGCCGACCAGCGCCGTCGCCGGCAGCGTGACGACCCAGGCGATGACGATGCCGTGCGCCAGGCCCCAGCGCACCGCGCTGGTGCGGCGGGTGGCGCCGACGCCGATGATGGCGCCGGTGATGGTGTGGGTCGTGCTGACCGGCACGCCCAGCCAGGTCGCGGCGAACAGCGTGAGGGCGCCGCCCGTCTCCGCGCAGGAGCCCTGGACCGGCTTCAGCTCCGTCAGCTTCGACCCCATGGTCTTCACGATGCGCCAGCCGCCGAACAGCGTGCCCAGCCCCATGCAGGCCTGGCAGCTCAGCACCACCCAGAAGGGCACGTAGAACTCCGCCCCCAGCATGCCCTGGGAATAGAGCAGCACGGCGATGATCCCCATGGTCTTCTGCGCGTCGTTGCCGCCGTGCCCCAGGCTGTAGAGCGAGGCGGAGACGATCTGCAGGTGCCGGAACAGCCGGTCCACCGCGAAGGGCGCCCTGCGCCGGAAACCCCAGGAGACGGCGATCATCATGATGCTCGCCAGGACGAAGCCGACGACGGGGGACAGCACGATGGCGGAGGCGGTCTTGGCCAGGCCGGAGACGACCACCGCCCCCCAGCCGGCCTTCGCCACGCCGGCGCCGACCAGCCCGCCGATCAGCGCGTGGGAGGAGCTGGACGGGATGCCCAGCCACCAGGTGATCAGGTTCCAGACGATCGCCCCCATCAGCGCGCCGAAGATCACGTTGGCGTCCACGACCCCACCGCCGACGATGCCGGTGCCGATGGTCGTCGCCACATGCAGGCCGAAGAACAGGAAGGCGATGAAGTTGAAGAAGGCGGCCATCGCCACCGCGGCCTGCGGCTTCAGCACGCGGGTGGAGACCACGGTGGCGATGGAGTTGGCCGCGTCGTGCAGGCCGTTCAGGAAGTCGAAGAGGAGGGCGACGCCGATCAGCCCGACGACGATGGGCAGGGCGAGGGTTGCGGCTTCCATGGGGATCAGATCGGTGTGGTGGCGGAGGAGGCGCGGGCCTGTGTCGCGCGTCATGTATCATTCCCGGCGCCCGAGGGGAGTCACAAAAGTATCATGGACGCCTTATCCGGGCCGGAACGGACCCCATGCGGCGCGATGACCGGTGATTTGCGCGCCCGCCGCGCCTATCTTGCCGGGACGGCTCAACAGGGGGTGGTGCGGCGCGTGGCGGACGGGACACAGGTGGGGTTGGCGGTGGCCATTGTCGCGGTGAACGGGGCGTCCGCCGCCGGCGCCGTGCCGCGCGTCGTGACCGTGCGCAGCGGTTTCGAGATCCCCGAGTCGCACCGCCGCGGCGACGAGCCCCTGCCGCACCGCGACTCCCTGCCCGGCGCGCCCTTCGACCCGCGGCAGTTCCGCACGCTCCAGGACGGCGTGCGCGCGGTGGCGGAAGGCCGGGCGGGGCTGGCCCTGCGCTATGTGGAGCAGCTCTACAGCTTCGGCGACCGTTACCGCGACCCGCACGAGCTGTTCGGCGGCGCGCGCTCCCTGGTGGTGGGCTATCTGGCGCTGGTGCGCGAGGCCCCGTTGCGCATGGGGGACGGCGAAGCGGGGGCGGAATGGCGCGACCTCTACGACTTCTTCCCCTGGGAGGACTGGCGCGACGAAAGGCCTCATCTGCTCGACTCGGTGATCCGCCCGGCGCTGGCCCGCTGGGTCGCGGCCGCCCCCGACGAGCCCTCCCGCGCCCGCCGGGGCGAACGCGCGGGCATGGCCTTCGCGCTGGACGGGGCGCCGTGGGATTCGGAACGGGTGCTGGAGCGGTACGAGCTTCTGTACGAGGCCGGGCTGGTGGTGGAGGCCTTCCGCGACCACGACCTCGCGCGCCGCGCCGGGGTGGAGACCGCATCGGCCCGCCTGGAGATGCCGCGCGCGCTCGGCCGCCCGATGGCGCGCGACGGGCGCCGCATCCTGGCGACGGCGCTTGAGAGGCTGCGCGGCAAGCTGAAGTACCGTCCCATCGTCTTCGAGCTTCTGCCCTCCACCTTCACCCTGAACCAGCTCCAGCAGGTGGTGGAGGCGCTGTCCGGCGAGCGGCTGCACAAGCAGAACTTCCGCCGCCTGATGATCTCCGGCGGCCTCGTGGAGCCGACCGGCCGGTTCGAAAGCCAGACCGGCGGGCGCCCCGCCGAACTCCACCGCTTCCGCCGCCACGCGATCCTGGAACGCACCAGCACGGGTGCAGTGGACGCCGCGGAGGATTGACCCCTACGGTCGGTGGATTATGCTCCCCGCAAACACAACCGAACTCCGCTTGGGGAGCGAAATCGCATGACCGCGTTCGACAGCACCTGCGACCTCTACGACCGCTTCGAGAAGACCGCCCGCGTCGCCGACCCGGTCTTCCGCGACTTCGGCGCACGCCGCAAGTTCGCCGGCGAGGCGGTGACCATCAAGTGCTTCGAGGACAACTCCCGTGTCAAGGAGACGCTGGGCACGCCGGGCCGGGGAAAGGTGCTGGTGGTGGACGGCGGCGGCAGCCTGCGCGCCGCCCTGATGGGCGACCTGATCGCCAAGGACGCGGTGAAGAACGGATGGGAAGGCGTGGTCATCCACGGCTGCGTCCGCGACGCCGCGGTGCTCGCCACCCTGGACCTGGGCATCAAGGCGCTGGCCGCGATCCCGCGCAAGACCGTGCGCAACGGCGAGGGGCAGCGCGACCTGCCCGTGACCATCGCCGGCATCCGCGTGTCCCCCGGCGACCTCGTCTTCGCCGACGAGGACGGCGTCCTGGTGCTGACCGCCGCGGAGTTCGGCGCGGCCGGGTGAGGCACGGCATGTTGATCGTTCTGGGCGGGCTTCCCGGAACCGGCAAGACGACCATCGCCCGCGCGCTGGCGACGCGGCTGGGGGCGCTCCACCTGCGGATCGACACCATCGAGCACGCGCTGCGCGGCGGTGCCGACGCCGAGGTTGGGCCGCATGGGTATGTGGTGGCCTATGGGGTGGCGGCGGACAACCTCCGGCTCGGCAACCGGGTGATCGCGGACTGCGTCAACCCGGTCCGGGCCACCCGCGAGGCGTGGCGCGCGACGGCGGAACGGGCCGGCGCGCGGCTGGTCGAGGTGGAGGTCGTCTGCTCCGACCCCCAGGAGCACCGCCACCGCGTCGAGACCCGCCGACCCGACATCGACGGCTTCCGCCTGCCCAGCTGGGCGGAGGTGACCGGCCGTGACTACGAGCCCTGGGACCGGCCGTTCCTCGTCATCGACACCGCCGGCCGTTCGGTCGAGGCGTGCGTCGCGGAGGTTTTGCGTCATGCGGCGGAGTTCCCTCCCCCGTCGAAGATGGGGGAGGGTTAGGGTGGGGGCCCAACGCGACAACGCCCCTCATCACCCCGCAACCTTCCGCCACCCCAACCGCTGGAAGCGCGATTCCAGAATGGTCGGCGTCGCGCAGGCGTAGCCGAACCAAGCGCCGAGCACCATCAGGATCCCGCTGGGCCACAGCAGAAGACCGATGACCGTCAGCACGGCGTGGATCGCCGCGTGCATCCACTCGCCCTTCATGGCGAAGTAGAACGGACCGCCGAAGAAGGCCCGGACGCCGTCGCGGTTGGACACCGCCTCCCGTTGGCCGTTCGCCGGGTTCTCGAAGATCATCGCCGATGCTGCCGTCGCCATGGTCGCCTCCCTGTTTTGTTTGAAGCAATGTTGGACGGCGAGGGTGGGGCCGTCGATGGCGCATCCGAATTTTCCCGGATGGTGGAGGATGCCGCCACCGCGACACGGCTATCGGCCCACGTCCTTCGGCGGGACGTTCGGCAGAAAGACGGCGAGCAGGCCGAGCAGGGGCAGGAACGCGCAGGCCTGATAGACGAAGGCGATGCCCATGCGGTCGGCGACGACGCCCAGCCCTGCGGCGCCGATTCCGCCGATGCCGAAGGCCAGGCCGAAGAACAGGCCGGAGATCATGCCGACCCGGCCGGGCATCAGCTCCTGCGCGTAGACCACGATGGCGGGAAAGGCCGAGGCCAGGGCCAGCCCGATGACCGCGCTCAGCACCACCGTCGCCGTCAGCCCGACGTGGGGCAGCAGCAGCGTGAAGGGCAGGATGCCGAGGATGGACACCCAGATCACCGTCTTGCGGCCGATCCGGTCGCCGATAGGACCGCCGATCACCGTGCCGGTGGCGACCGCCGCCAGGAAGACGAACAGGCAGAGCTGCGCCGTGTCGGCCGGAAGGGCGAAGCGCTCCATCAGGTAGAAGGTGTAGTAGCTGGTGATGCCCGCCAGATACACGTATTTGGACAGGATCAGGGCGATCAGCACCGCCACCGCCCGGCCGACCTGCCCACGGCTCAGCCCCTCGCGGTGCAGCGCGGCCCCGCGTCGCGCCGGGCGGGCGTGGCCGTTGCGCTCGTACCAGCGGCCAAGCGCGGTCAGGATGGCCATGCCGCCCAGCGCAGCCAGGGCGAACCAAGCGAGGCTGTCCTGCCCGCGCGGCAGGATGACGTAGGCGGCGAGCAGCGGGCCGAGCGCGGACCCGGCGTTCCCGCCGACCTGGAACAGCGACTGCGCCAGCCCGTGCGCCCCGCCCGACGCCAGCCGCGCGATGCGCGAGGCCTCGGGGTGGAACACCGACGAGCCCAGGCCCAGCAGCATCCCCCCGGCCACCAGCGCCGGGAAGTTCGGCGCGAAGGCCAGCGTGACCAGCCCGAGCAGCGACGCCCCCATGCCGGCGGCCAGCGAATAGGGCAGCGGCCGGCGGTCGGTGAAGAGCCCGATGAGCGGTTGCAGGAGCGACGCCGTGATCTGGTAGGTCAGCGTCAGCAAGCCGACCTGCGCGAAGCTGAGGTCGAAGCCGCCCTTCAGGATGGGATAGATCGCCGGCAGCAGCGACTGGACCATGTCGTTCAGCAGGTGGCAGACGCTGATCGCGCCGAGGACGGGAAGGGCGGTCGCGCTGGCCCTTGGCCGGCTTAAGGTGGTGTCGGTCACGAAAAGGACCCTCTCTGACGCCCGCCGGGCTTTCCGGCGAGACGCTGCGTTGCTTGGAAACCACCGCAAGCCTATGGTGCGCCGCAAGGGCCTGCCACCGCGGTCAGGTCGATTTCCTACGAGACTGGGCCATGGTCCGGAACGTCCGCATCAACGAGGTCGAGGGGTGCCCCAGCCCGCTGATCGCCCTGGGGCACGACTACGAGGACGGCGGCTGGCTGGCTGCCCATTCGCACCGGCGCGGACAGCTGATCTCGGGCGCGACGGGCACACTCGTCCTGTCCACGGCGCAGGGCCGCTGGGTGATGCCGCCGCACTGCGGCCTGTGGATCCCACCCGGCGTCCTCCACGAGGTCCGCATGATCGGCGCGGTCACCACCCAGAGCCTGTACCTGGACCCCGCCTTGGCTGACGCCATGCCCGCCCGCTGCGAGGTCGTCGAACTGTCGCCCTTCGTCCGCGGCCTGATCGCCCGCGCCCTCGACATCCCCGTGGACTACGCGCCGGACAGCCACGACGGCGCGGTGATGGCCCTGCTCCAGCACGAGATGCGGCGCCTGCCGGCGCAGCCGCTATCGCTGCCCTTTCCCGCCCACGCGGCGCTGGCCGCGCGCTGCCGCCGCTTCCTCCAGGAACCGACGATCCGCGCGACCATCGAGGACTGGAGCGCCGACCTCGGCATGAGCCGCCGTACCTTCACCCGCCTGTTCCGCCGCGAAACCGGCCTCAGCTTCGTCGCATGGCGCCAACAGGCCTGTCTCGTCTCCGCCCTGCCGCGTCTGGTCGCCGGAACCCCGGTCACGACCGTGGCCCTGGACCTCGGCTACGACAATCCCGCCGCCTTCACGACGATGTTCAAGCGCACCCTGGGCGCCGCACCGAGGGCGTATTTGGCGGGGAATGGTTGAGCGACGAAGTAAATCGTAGGTTGGGTGGAGCGCAGCGCAACCCAACACCATCGTTATGCAACGTATGTTGGGTTCCGGCTGCGCCTTCACCCAACCTACGAATCAGGGCAGGCGACGTGCTAATTCTTCAAGCACCAAAGCGCTTTCATGTAACGGCGCTACTCCCGCGAGCATGCCATGGTTTAGGGCTCTAGTACGATGGTCATCGGGATATGGTGGTGGGCCATAAAGACGCCGTCTCAGCTCATTCCATAGAGAGACGGCTTCAGGGCACAGCTCTGATCTCCATCTATTGTTGTGTTCATTTGAAATTGCAGACATCTTTCTGCAGTGTTCTTCAAAACTGAGAGATTCGTTGAAAAATATTCCTCTCGAAACGTCTCGCGCGGCTGCTTCAAAAGAGCGCATTCGTGCGCATATGTTAGCTACACGGCTTCTCATTTCCTCAGAAGAAAATAAGCGTAAATCTTGAACTGAAGATAGCAAGGGATCTGAAGAAGTTTTGCTTGCGTTCTGGTGTTGCTGAATTCTTTTATCTTTTGCTAAATTGCATATTCCTTCTACAACATCGGTCCAGGCTTCGTCTTGATCTGCCCATGACTTGACATGTTTGCCGCCCGTGGGCAACGCTTGAAGATGGCCGAACGCGCTTTCTTGCCAGAACGGAGTAGAGCGGAGGATAATGGGAGCTACGACGCAATCTCTTAATTGCTGTCGTTTCAATGCCGGTGTCAACTCTTCGTCCCAAATGAATTTTGATGCCATAAAATCAGGTGAGACTAAAAGAAGAATGATCTCTGCTGCATTGAGCTCCGATTTGATCGCATGGCGCCATTCCTCTCCTGCGCGGATTTGTGTGTCTTCCCATGACTTGATATCAGGAAATAGACGAGTTGCAGCCTTAAGGTGAGTGCAGAGATCGTCGAAAAAAAGTCTGTCCTTGTGGCTGTAACTAATAAATATTTTCATGGCGCATTCTCTTACTGGAAGATTGTATGGATCTTCGTTGTTGCAGTTAAGGATTGAATATCTCAAATTGCTGTTCTGAGTATAATAGCTAAAACTAACGAGCTTGACCATATAAGAGAACAGCCCCGCCGGATCGCTCCGGCGGGGCTGTTCTCTTCAACAAACGCGCACGCACCCGCCCTCCTCCCCCCTCCCCCCGCTTGCGCGAGGGGAGGGGAAAGGGCGCAGGTCTCCGTTACGCCGCAACCGTATCCGCGACTTCCTGGAAGTCCTTGATCTGGTCGAAGTTCATGTAGCGGTAGATGTCGCCGGCCTTCTGGTTGACGACGGTCACGCGCTCCAGGTACTCGGCCGGGGTCGGGAGCTTGCCCAGCAGGGCGGCGACGGCGGACAGCTCGGCGGAGCCGAGATAGACGCGGGTGTCGATGCCCAGGCGGTTGGGGAAGTTGCGGGTCGAGGTGGAGATGGCCGTGGAGCCCTTGCGGATCTGCGCCTGGTTGCCCATGCACAGCGAACAGCCCGGCATCTCCATGCGGGCGCCCGACTTGCCGAGAACGCCGTAATAGCCTTCCTCGGTCAGGATCTGGGCGTCCATCTTGGTCGGCGGGGCGATCCACAGGCGGGTCGGGATGTCGCTCTTGCCGTCCAGGATCTTGCCGGCCGCGCGGAAGTGGCCGATGTTGGTCATGCAGGAGCCGATGAAGACCTCGTCGATCGTGTCGCCGGCGACCTCGGACAGCAGCTTCACGTCGTCCGGGTCGTTCGGGCAGGCGACGATCGGCTCCTTGATGTCGGCCAGATCGATGTCGATCACCGCCGCGTACTCGGCGTCGGCGTCCGGCTCCAGCAGGGACGGGTTGGCGATCCAGGCTTCCATCGCCTTGATGCGGCGGCCGAGCGTCCGGGCGTCCTCGTACCCGTTCGCGATCATCCACTTCATCAGGGTGATGTTGGAGCGCATGTACTCGATGATCGGCTCCTTGTTCAGCCGCACCGTGCAGGCGGCGGCGGAACGCTCGGCCGAGGCGTCGGACAGCTCGAACGCCTGCTCCACCTTCAGGTCGGGCAGACCCTCGATCTCCAGGATGCGGCCGGAGAAGATGTTCTTCTTGCCCTTCTTCTCCACCGTCAGCAGGCCCTGGCGGATGGCGTAGAGCGGGATCGCGTTGACGAGGTCACGCAGCGTGACGCCCGGCTGCAACTCGCCCTTGAAGCGGACCAGCACCGACTCCGGCATGTCCAGCGGCATGACGCCGGTCGCGGCGGCGAAGGCGACGAGGCCCGAGCCGGCCGGGAAGCTGATGCCGATGGGGAAGCGGGTGTGGCTGTCGCCGCCGGTGCCGACCGTGTCCGGCAGCAGCAGGCGGTTCAGCCAGGAGTGGATGACGCCGTCGCCCGGACGCAGCGCGACGCCGCCGCGGGTGGAGATGAAGGCCGGCAGCTCGCGGTGGGTCTTGACGTCCACCAGCTTCGGGTAGGCCGCGGTGTGGCAGAAGGACTGCATGACCAAGTCGGCGGAGAAGCCGAGGCAGGCCAGGTCCTTCAGCTCGTCGCGGGTCATCGGGCCGGTGGTATCCTGGGAGCCGACCGTGGTCATCTTCGGCTCGCAGTAGGTGCCCGGACGGACGCCCTTGCCCTCCGGCAGGCCGCAGGCGCGGCCGACCATCTTCTGGGCCAGCGAGAAGCCCTTGCCGCTGTCGGCCGGGGCCGACGGCAGGCGGAACAGGGTCGACGGGGCGAGACCCAGCGCCTCGCGGGCGCGGGCGGTCAGGCCGCGGCCGATGATCAGCGGGATGCGGCCGCCGGCGCGCACCTCGTCGAAGATCACGTCGGACTTGACGGTGAACTCCGCGATGACCGCGCCGTTCTTCAGGGCCTTGCCCTCATAGGGGCGCAGTTCGACCGTGTCGCCCGTCTCCATCTGCGAGACGTCCAGCTCGATCGGCAGGGCGCCGGCGTCTTCCATCGTGTTGTAGAAGATCGGGGCGATCTTGGAGCCGAGGCACACGCCGCCGAAGCGCTTGTTCGGGACGTAGGGGATGTCCTCGCCCGTCCACCACAGCACGGAGTTGGTGGCCGACTTGCGCGAGGAGCCGGTGCCGACCACGTCGCCGACGTAGGCGACCAGGTTGCCCTTCGCCTTCAGATCCTCAAGCTGCTTGATCGGGCCGCGGACGCCGGCTTCCTCCGGCACGATGCCGGGGCGCGGGTTCTTCAGCATGGCCAGCGCGTGCAGCGGGATGTCCGGGCGCGACCAGGCATCCGGGGCCGGCGACAGGTCGTCGGTGTTCGTCTCGCCCGACACCTTGAAGATGGTCAGCGTCAGGCTTTCCGGAACGGCCGGGCGGGAGGTGAACCACTCCGCGTCGGCCCAGGACTGGATCACCGCCTTGGCGTTGGCGTTGCCCTTGTCGGCCAGCTCCTTGACGTCGTGGAAATAGTCGAACATCAGCAGCGTGGTCTTCAGGCCGGCCGCGGCGGCCGCGCCGCACTCCGCGTCCTCCAGCAGGTCGATCAGCGGCTTGATGTTGAAGCCGCCGAGCATGGTGCCCAGCAGCTCCGTCGCCTTGACGCGGGAGATCAGCGGCGAGGACTCCGTGCCCTTCGCAAGGGAGGCCAGGAAGCCGGCCTTCACCTTCGCGGCGTCGTCCACGCCCGCCGGGACGCGGTGGGTGATCAGGTCGACCAGGAAGTCTTCCTCGCCCTTGGGCGGATTGAGAAGGAGGTCGACCAACTCCCCGGTCTGCTTGGCCGAAAGCGGCAGGGGCGGAATTCCGAGCGCGGCACGCTCAGCGACATGCTGGCGGTAAGCTTCAAGCACGGTTCGATCCTCTCATCCAAGGTTTCTCAATCGACATCCGTTCCCCCCGACTTGGGGCGCCGCGGCCTTGTCCCGGTTCTTCCCTCCGACCGGCCACCGTCCACTTGCGCGCAATTGCGCGGCCATGCACCAGGACAAGAGATGGCCTGGGACAAAAAGCGGAAGGGCAAGACGCGCACCCCACGCCGCAGACCCTTCTTCTGCGAAGGATCCACCGCGGAACGCCGATGTCTTACGTCGTCGCTTCGTCATCGTCAAGTTGACGCGCGATTCCCGCTGCGGTTTTCAGCCGCAGCCATAGAAGTGGTATTACAACTTGCTCCGGACGGCCCTGTCCGGCGCCCGCGATTTCCTGGCCAACACATCGCCATTGCCACATCGCCTTTGCAAGGATCGGCTGTGGCCGCGGTCTCGGGCGCCTTGACGCGGCGGGCCGGCAACGCTAGAGCTTAAGCCTCAAACAGGGCCTGCCGGCGAACTTTTTGGGCGCCGGGGGCGTTGTGGTGTACGCCAATTCACCGAAGCGGCCGGCCGAACGTCCCGATGCCCATCCGAACCCGGATCGTTGCCTCCCTGTTGAGCGCCCTGCTGGCGCTGACCCCGGTCCTGCCCGGACCGGCCGTCTCCCTTGTGTCGGTGACGGTGTCCGCGACCGTCGCGGGGGTGGTCACCGCCTGGCCCGGCGAGGCCGAGGCGCGTTCCCGCAGCAGCGGTGGGTACAGCCGTCCGTCGAGCGGCGGCTACAGCCGGCCCTCGCGCACGCCGTCCTTCTCCACCGGCCCGTCCACCTCCCGCGTGCCCTCGGCGGGCAGCAGCGGCTACGCGCGGCCCCCGTCCAGCGGCGGCTACGCACGGCCGCAGACCTCGCCGTCCTTCGGTTTTCCGGGAGCGATGTCGCCGTCCCAGAGCGGCGGCGACCTGTCGGTGTCGCGCCGCTCCAGCGGCGAGGCGCTGGACCGCTACCGCGCCCAGCAGGAGCGCGAACGCACACCGCCGGTCACCGCGCCGCCGCCCTCCACCGCGCAGCGGCCGAATTCGGGCTCCGGCTGGGGATGGGGCGGGGGAGGCGGTGGTAGCTGGGGAACCGGCGGCTGGGGGCAGCGGCGCTCGGGCGGGGCCTACCCGCCGGGGAGATACGCGCCGGGCGGCTGGTACGGCGGCTGGAACCCGCCGGGCTGGGCCTACCGCAGCGCGCCGCGCTTCGGGATCTGGGACGGGCTGTTCCTCTGGTTCCTGCTCGACAACCTGACGCGGCCCGGCTACGCCGACTGGTTCCACAACCACCAGAACGACCCCGGCTACCAGCAATGGCGGGCCGAGGCCGACCGCCGCGCCCAGGACGACGCCGACCTGAAGCGGCGCCTGGACGAGCTGGACGGCCGCCTGCGCGCGCAGCAGGACCAGCCGCGCGACCCCAACTACCTGCCGCCGGACGTCCCGAAGGAGGTCGCCCAGGGCGACGCAACGGCCGAGACGAACGCAAACGCGGACCGCACCCCGGCGGAGCGGTCCGGCGGCTTCGGCATGGGGACGCTGCTGGTGATCGTGCTGCTCGGCGGGGCGGGCGTGGTGGCCGTGATGGTCCTGCGCCGCCGCTCCGCCGCCTCCGGACAGGGGACATCCGCCATGAACCGCTCGCCGCTGGGTACCGCCGCCGACATCATCCGCAACAAGGTCACCGGCGCCAAGTACGAGCCGTCGCTGTTCCGCGTCGGCATGACCATCACGCTGGACCCCACGCCCTTCCTGCTCGCCGGGACGGCCACGAAGGTCACCGCGCCCAGCGGGGCCGGCGGCGACACGCTGGTCAGCGTGGAGGCGGTCGGCACGCTGAAAGGCGGCGGCGTCACGCTGCACCGCCTGTACCTCCAGGGCGGCCGCGGCTTCTTTCAGTTGCACCTGGGCGAAGACGGCACGCCGGACGAATGCCGCTGGTTCTCCATGCTGGATGAGATCCACCCGGCCGACGCGGAGGAGTGGGGCTTCTGGCTGGCCGACGCCGACGGCATGATCGGCTACCCGCAGTTCCAGACCAAGGACGGCAAGCTCTACGACCGGCAATGGGCGCCGAGCGAGGCGCGCATCCGGCCCGTGGTCTTCGAAGAGACGATCACCGACCACCGGGGCAGCCGCAGCCGGCGCCTGTCCACCATGCTCTACGCCGCCCCCACCGGTGCCGCCGACCCCGCGCCGGCCACGGAATATGTGCTCGTCGCCGCGCTGGAGGACATGCAGCAGGCCTGGGTGGACGTCCGCGCCGGCATCGACATCAACCCCGCCACCCTTTCCCTCGCCTAAGACAAATTCTGAGCCAGAAGACCGGACGGACCCCACTATGGACACCAGCCTCGCGCAAATCCTGCAAAGCCTCGAATCCGGCCTGCCGCTGCTGGTGCTGCATTTCGGGGCGACGCTCCTCCTGTTCTTCATCGGCGTGGCGATCTACGTCGCCGTGACCCCGATGCACGAGCGCGAGCTTCTGGCCGACGGCAACAAGGCGGCCGGCGTCGTGCTGGGCGGCACGGTTGTGGCGCTGGCCATCCCGCTGGCGGCGACCCTGGCGACCAGCAGCGCGCTGATCGACATCATCATCTGGGGCACGGTGGCGCTGGTGTTCCAGCTGCTGACCTTCCTGGTGGCCATCTGGCTGTTCCGCGACCTGCGGACCATGATCGAATCCGGCAACGTGGCGGCCGGCACGGCGCTGGCCGGCTTGCAGATCGCCGTCGCGTTGCTGAACGCGGGGGCCATGGCGGGCTGAAAGCCCGTGTCGGACCAGGGCGGGCTGAAAGCCCGCTTGGGACCAGGGCGGGCGAAAGGCCGCAGGCGGCACTCTGGCGGGCCGACGGGCGCGCCACCACCTATGGCGGACCGAAGCTGTCGAAGCACGGCACAGAACACAGGGGAATCGCAGCCATGATCTCGTTCATCCGCAACCTCGTTGGCGTCAAGACCGACCAAGCCGTGCAGTCCGCGGTGGAAGCCCTGGTCCGCTGGGACCCGAAGTCCGCCACCGAAGCGGAACTGCGCTCCATGGAACAGAATCTCGACCAGCTCGGCCTCCAAGTCGCGCAGGCGCGCGCCGCCTATGAGAAGGAGCAGAAGGAGGCCGACGCCATCACCGCGCTGTCCCGCCAGCGCATGGCCGCCGCCGAGCACCTCCAGAAGCAGCTGGAGACGGAGGCCGACGCCGGCCGCAAGGCGCAGCTGGAGAAGAGCCTGGAGACGCTGGTCGGCATGCTGGAGCAGATGGCCCCGGACATCGACCGCGAGGAGCAGGACGCCCGCGATGCCCGCGACTTCCTCGACACGCTGGAGAAGACCTACTCCGACGCCGGCAACAAGCTGAAGCAGGCGCGGTCGGAGCTGCAGCGTGCGGAGCGCGACATGGGCCGCGCGGCGCAGCAGCGCGACATGGCGCAGCAGCGCGCCGAAGCCGCCCGGCAGGCCGCGGGCCTCAGCGGCGCCACCTCCAGCCTCGGCACCGCGTTGAAGGCGATGCAGGACGCCGCCGCCCGCGACCTCGCGTCGGCGGAAGCGGCCAACAGCAAGGCCCGTCTGCTGAAGCCCAGCAAGCCGGAGGAAGAGGACCCCAACATCAAGGCGGCCCTGGCCGCCGCGTCCGGTGGGAAGCCCGCGCCGACCAACCTGTCGGACCGTCTGGCCGCGCTGAAGAACCGGGGGTAACGGGGTTTTGGGGGAGTGGTCGCGTTGGGCCCCCACCCTAACCCTCCCCCATCTTCGACGGGGGAGGGAACTCCGCCGCTTCGACGCTAAACTCCTCCCCCCGCGAAGTGGGGGGAGGTCGGGAGGGGGGCCCAACGCGACCACTCAGCCCCATCATCCCCAACAGAACCTCACCCCGGCGGAATGCCCAGGCGCAGCAGCATCTCCACCAAGCCGCTCTCGCCCACGGTCAGGGCGGCTTGGCTGGGGGACAGCCAGCGGCGTTCGCGTTCGGATTTCTCGGGCCAGTCGTCCAGTTCCTCGTCCACCTCCAAAAGGTAGACGGTGACGGAGCAGAGGACGGACTTGGACGCGGTCAACCGCTTGACGTAGCGGTAGCTGCCGAAGGGCTTGTGGTCGACGGTGCCGCGCACGCCCGCTTCCTCATAGGCCTCCCGCGCCGCCATGGCGTGCGGCTTCACGGCCTTTTCGGCCCAGCCCTTGGGAATGATCCATCGCCGCGTCTCCCGCGAGGTCACGAGCAGGACCTCCGGCCGGCGGCTGCGCAGGCGGAAGGGAAGGGCGGCGTATTGGATGCAGGACGTGCGGTCGCTCATGATCTGCAAGTGGGCAGGTTGAACCCCAAATCCAATTCGGCAAAAGGCAAGCTTGAGCGCGAAACTACGACAAAGGGCGGAGCCCTTCGGTCAGCAAAGGCGGAGCCTTTCGGCCCCGCCCGGATCCTTCAGGCGGGAAAATCTTCCATCAAACGATCCACGATTTTGCCGACACCGAACCGGATCGGATCGGTCGCCGGCAGGTTGTGGGCCTTTTCCGCCGCCTCCAGGCAGGCGCGGGCCTCATCCTCGCCGTAAGCCTTGGTGTTGATGGCGATGCCGACCGGGCGGATGCCCGGGTTGGTCAGCCGGCCGCACTGGATCGTCAGGTCGATCACCTCCTGAATGGAGGGCAGCGGGTGCTGCACCCCGCGCATGGTCGTGCGCGTCGGCTCGTGGCAGACCACGAAGGCGTCGGGCTGGGCGCCGTGCAGCAGGCCCAGCGACACGCCGGCGAAGGACGGGTGGTAGAGCGAGCCCTGGCCCTCGATCAGGTCCCAGTGCCCCGGCGCCGCGGCCGGCGCGATCCACTCCACCGCGCCGGAGATGAAGTCGGCCACCACCGCGTCGATGGCGACGCCGCGGCCGGAGATGAAGACGCCCGTCTGGCCGGTGGCGCGGAAGTCGGCGTCGAGCCCGCGGGCGCGCATCTCCCTCTCCAGCGCCAGCGCGGTGTATTTCTTGCCGACGGAGCAGTCGGTGCCGACGGTCAGCAGGCGCAGGCCCGGCCGCCGAGTGCCCTTGCCGGTGGCAAAGCGCTGGTCGGAATGGCGGACGTTGAACAGCCGGCGGCCGTGCGCCGCGGCGGCCTCGCGGATGGCCGGGACGCTCTCCAGCCGGGCGTGCAGGCCGCTGGCGACCTCCATCCCCGCCTCCAGCGCCTGGACGATGGCGCTCGTCCAATGCTCCGGCAGGACGCCGCCGGCGTTCACCACGCCGACGACCATCGTCTTCGCCCCGCGGCTTGCAGCCTCCGCGATGGTCAGGTCGGGAATGCCGAGGTCGGCCTTGCAGCCCTCCAGCCGCAGCTGGCCCAGGCACCACTCCGGCCGCCAGTCGACGATGCCCTGCGCCGTCTTGGCGGCGAGCTGGTCCTGCACGTCGCCGACGAACATCAGGTAGGGGTGGGGGATGTCCATGCTTCGGATCCTTGTCGGGGGGTGTCGTTCAGGCGGCGTGCGGGGTGAGCTTGCGCGCGCTCATCTGGCGGATCAGCACCGGCACGATCAGCGCCAGCCCGATCAGCGAGGAGTAGATCTCCGGCGCCACCAGCAGGATGGCGGCGACGGCCAGCACCAGCCGCTCCCACGCCTGGGTCCGGGTGAGCAGCCAGCCGGACAGCGCGGCGCCGAGGCAGGTGATGCCGATGATGCAGCCGAGGAAGGCGATCAGGAAGTCCGGCCAGGTGAAGCCGGGCACGACCAGCAGAAGCGAGGGCGAGAAGACGAAGACGAAGGGAACCAGCGCCTTGCCAAGCCCCAGCCGGAAGGCCGTGTTGCCGGTCTTGAACGGGTCGGCACCGGCCATGCCCGCGGCGGCGTAGGCGGCCAGCGCCACCGGCGGCGTGATGTCGGCCAGCACGCCGTAGTAGAAGACGAAGAAGTGCGCGACGATCGGCGCCACGCCGAGGATGCCCAGCGCCGGGGCGGCGATGGTCGCCATGATGATGTAGTTGGCGGTGGTCGGGATGCCGCAGCCCATCAGGATGCAGACCACGCCGGTCATGATCAGGGTGAAGAGCAGCGTCAGGCTCTTGGCGTCGAACAGCCCGCCCGGCAGGATCGCGCCGACGTAACCGGCCATCTCCGCCGCCGTGGAGGTGACGATGAAGGAGATCTTGAAGCCGACGCCGGTCAGCGTCACCACGCCGACGACGATGCCCACCGTCGCGGCCGCCGCACCCACGGCCAGCGCGTATTTGGCGCCGTCGCGCAGGCCGTCCAGCACCTCCCAGATGGTCATGCGCTTGCGCGGGTTCAGCAGCCCGACCGCGATGCACAGCGTGATGCCCCAGAAGGCCGCCATGTAGGGGGTGTAGCCGGCGATCAGGATGCCGATCAGCGCCACCAGCGGGATCACCGTCGGCCAGTCGCGGCGCAGCGCCGCCTTGACGTCCGGCATCTCGTCCGGGCGCAGGCCGCGCAGGCCGTTGCGCTTGGCCTCGAAATGCACCTGCACCAGCACGCCGAAGAAATGCATGAAGGCCGGCACGATGGCCGCGATGATGATGGTGGTGTAGGGCAGGTTCAGGAACTCGATCATCAGGAAGGCCGCGGCCCCCATGATCGGCGGCGTGATCTGCCCGCCGGTGGAGGCGGTGGACTCCACCGCCGCCGCGAAGTGCCGCTTGTAGCCCAGCCGGATCATCGCCGGGATGGTCAGCGATCCCACCGTCACCGTGTTGGCGACCGAGGAGCCGGAGATCATGCCGAACAGCGCCGACCCGAAGACCGACACCTTGGCCGGCCCGCCGGCGTAGCGCCCGGCCACCCAGGCGGCGCAGTCCAGGAACAGCTGGCCCAGCCCGATGCGCGTGGCGAAGACGCCGAACAGCACGAAATGGAAGACGTAGGTCGCCACCACGCCCAGCGCGATGCCGTAGATGCCCTGCGTCGTCAGGTAGAGGTGGTCGACCAGCTGCGGGAAGGTGGCGCCGGGGTGGGTCAGCAGGCCCGGCATCTGCGGCCCCCAGATCGCGTAGGCCATGAAGACCAGCGCGATGATCGGCAGCGGCCAGCCGACCGACCGCCGCGTCGCCTCCAGCAGCACGACGATCAGGATGCCGCCCAGGATGACGTCGGTGGTGGTCGGGTTGCCAACGCGGAAGGCCAGGTCGTCCAGCGGGATCAGCGGCACGTGCAGCACCGCCGCCACGGCGCCGGCCGCCAGCAGCCAGTCGAACCAGGCGATGCCGAGCGGGCGCAGCAGGCTGCCCCCGGCCGGCTGGTCGTAGCCGCGCTTGGTGAAGGGGAAGACCAGGAAGCAGAGGCCGAGCACGAAGGACAGGTGGATGCCCCGATGCTCCATCTCCGGAAGCAGGCCGAAGCCGGCGGTGTAGTAGTGGAACAGCGACAGCAGGATCAGCAGCCCGCCGACCAGCCGCCCGGCCAGGGGCGCCAGCGGGCGGAAGCGGATTTCGGAATCGAACTTCTCTTCCAGCTCCCGCGTCTTGGCCTCGTCGAGTTCCATCGTGGCGGGATCGAGCCGCGGCTCGTCCGCCGGCGCGCGATGGGTGTCGGTCATGGATGCTCCCGGTGAAATGGGGAGGGGGTGGTCGTCGTCGACCTATTGCCCCCTCCCTGACCCTCCCCCGCTTCGCAGGGGAGGGGAACTTTGCCCTCCCCTGCGAAGCGGGGGAGGGAGGGACCCGCGCGCGAGCGCGGGAGGGTGGGGGCAAGCGCCCCCTTACTTCACCAAACCCTGCTCCTTGTAGAACTTCTCCGCCCCCGGGTGCAGCGGGATGCCGAGGCCGCTGGTGGCGTTCTGCAGGGTGACCAGCTTGCCCTTGGCGTGGCCGGCGTCGAGTGCGGCGCGGCTCTTCTCGTTGTAGAGCGTCTTGACGATGTTGTAGACGAGGTCGTCCGGCTGCTTGGCGCTGGTCACCCACTGGGCGTTGACGGAGATGGTCTGCGTCTCCGGCACGTCCTTGTAGGTGTTGGCCGGGACGGTGTCCTTGGCGAAGAACTGGTACTGGCCCAGCAGCTTCTCCACCTCCGGACCGCTGATCGGCACCAGCGAGATGCCCGACGAGGTGGCAAGCTCGGAGATGGCGCCGGTCGGGTAGCCGCCGACGAAGAAATAGGCGTCGAGCGCGCCGTCGCGCAGGCGGTCGCCGGCCGGGCCGGGCTTCAGGTATTCCGCCTTCACGTCCTTCTCGGTCAGGCCGTAGGCGCCCAGCACGATTCGCGCGTCCACCAGCGTGCCGGAGCCCGGCTCGTCCATGGACACGCGCTTGCCCTTCAGGTCGGCGACCGACTTGATGCCGGCGTCCTTGCGGGCGACGAGGTGGATGGTTTCCGGATAGAGCGTGGCGATGGCGCGCAGGGACTCGATCTTGCCCTTGCCCTCGAACAGGCCGGTGCCGGTGTAGGCCCAATAGGCGACGTCGGACTGGGTGAAGCCCGACTCGGAGCTGCCGCCGTTGATCGCGTTGATGTTCGCGACCGACCCGTTGGAGGCGACCGCCGTCGCCACGAGGCCCGGAACGCCGCCGTTGTTGCCGGAGATCACGTTGGCGATCAGGCCGCCCACCGGGTAATAGGTGCCCGCCGTGCCGCCCGTGCCGATGCGGAAGAAGGCCGGGGTCTGGGCAATGGCGACGGTGGCCGCGCCGATGGCGACCGCACCCGCCACCGCCGCAAGCGCCTTGCGGCGGGTCATGGACAGAATCGTCACGACAATCTCCCTTTTATTATGTGTCGTAACGGAATCATGCCGTTGGGCGGCGCCGTTGTCGATACCAATGGTAGGACCGGTCAGCCGAACGCCCCTCCCGGGCCTTGCGGCGGGAGGGGCGACGGGAAACGGCCCTCAGTGCGTGTGCGGGCGGTTCAGCGCGCAGTCCGGGTTCAGCCGGACGCCGAAGCCCGGCGTTTCCGGCACCTTCAGCCGGCCGTTCACCGGAACCGGCTCGTCCAGCAGCAGCGGGTTGAACATCGGCACGACCTCGTCGGCCTTCGGCGCCATCATCAGGAACTCGGCGAACGGGCTGTTATGCCGGGTCACGACGAAGTGGTAGCTGTAGACGCTCGACCCGTGCGGGACGACCAGCGCGCCGTGGGCGTCGGCGAGGGCGGAGATCTTCACCAGCTCCGTGATGCCGCCGCACCAGCCGACGTCCGGCTGGATGATGTCGCAGCAGCCCATCTCCAGCAGCATACGGAAGCCCCAGCGCGTGGCCTCGTGCTCGCCGGTGGTGACCAGCATCCCCTTCGGCACGTTGCGGCGCAGCTGTGCGTAGCCCCAGTAGTCGTCGGGCGACAGCGCCTCCTCGATCCACTTCAGCCCGAACTCCTGCGCGCCCAGCGCCAGCTTGGTCGCGTAGTTGACGTCCAGGCTCATCCAGCAGTCGTACATCAACCAGAAGCCGTCGCCGACCCGCTCCCGCATGTCGGCCAGCAGGGCGAGGTTCTTCCGCAGACCCTCCTCGCCCTCGGCCGGGGCGTGGTGGAGCGGCAGCTTGCCGCCGATGAAGCCCATCTTCTTGGCGAGGTCGGGCCGCGCGCCGGTGGCGTAGAATTGCAGCTCGTCCCGCACCGGCCCGCCGAGCAGCTGGTAAACCGGCTCCTGCCGCACCTTGCCCAGCAGGTCCCACAGCGCCAGGTCGACGCCGGAGATGACGTTCAGGACGATGCCCTTGCGCCCGTAGAACAGGGTGCCGTTGTACATCTGGTCCCACATCTTCTCGATGTCGGTGACCTTCTGCCCCTCGACGAAGCGGGCGAGGTGCTTCTCGACGATCCAGGCGCCGATCTCGCCGCCGGTGGTGACGGCGAAGCCGACGGTGCCGTCGGACGCCTCCACCTCCACCACCAGCGTGCCCAGCACGTTCAGGCCGAAGCTCTGGCGGCTCTGTCGGTATTCCGGGTACTTGCTCATGGGGGTGGCGATGTGGTCGTCGATCCAGTGGTCGGCGCCCTGGTCGTGGTAGTCGGCTCCGCCGCCGCGCACGGTGAAGGCGCGGAGCTGTCGGATGGTCGGAACGGCCATGGGGAAAACTCCCGGATTCGTGTTACGGCTGGTGCTGCGGGGAGACGGCGCGCGGGGCGCGCAGCGCGTCGGGGGAGGCGGTGATGCGCTCCGGCTCGGACAGGCCCATCGCCTTGAGGCCGAGGAAGAGCAGGGCGCCCAGCACGGTGGTCGCGGCCAGCAGGTAGAGGCCGGCGGCGCCGGAGGCGAAGGCGCCCTCCGCCCAGGTCTTGACGTTCGGCGCGACGAAGCCGCCGAGCGCGCCCAGGGAATTGACCAGCGCGATGCCGCCGGCCGCGGCGGCCCCCGCCAGATAGCCCGTGGGGAAGGTCCAGAACAGCGGCTGCACCGCGATGAAGCCGGCGGCGGCGACGCACAGCGCCAGCAGCGAGATGAAGGGCGACGGCGTGGCGACGGACACGGCGATGCCGATGCCGGACACGGCCAGCGTCAGGGCGGCGGGGACGCGACGCTCCCCCGTGCGGTCGGAATAGCGCGGGATGAAATAGGCGGCGGCCAGCGCGCAGACCCAGGGAATGGCGGTGACGAGCCCGACCGTGAAGCCGACCTTCTGGCCGAGCAGCCCGGCGACCTGGGTCGGCAGGTAGAAGACGACGCCGTAGACGCTCATCTGGATCAGGAAATAGATGGCGCAGAGATACAGCAGCTTCGGGTTCGACAGGGCGGCCAGGACGCTCTTCGGGCCGTGGGCGTGCTTGCTCGCCTCCTCCGCGCCGATGGCGCCGTTCAGGGCGGCCTTTTCCTCAAGCGTCAGCCACGTGGCGTCGTTCGGGCGGTTGTCCAGGTACCAGAAGGCCCAGACGCCGACGACGGAGGCCAGAAGCCCTTCCACCAGGAACATCCACTGCCAGCCGGCGAAGCCGCCGGCGCCGTGCAGGTCGAGCAGCAGGCCCGACAGCGGGCTGCCGAAGATGAAGGCGATGGGCGCGCCGAAGTAGAACAGCCCCATGGCCCGGCCGCGGGCGTGGGCGGGGATCCAGTAGGTCAGGTACAGGATCACGCCGGGGAAGAAGCCGGCCTCCGCCACGCCCAGCAGGAAGCGCAGCCAGTAGAAGGCGGTCTCCGTATGGGCGAAGGCCATGGCGGCGGAGATCAGGCCCCAGGTGACCATGATGCGGCACATCCAGGCGCGGGCGCCGACGCGGTGCATGATCAGGTTGCTGGGGATCTCGAACAGCGCGTAGCCGATGAAGAAGATGCCGGCGCCGAGCGCGAAGGCGGCGTCGCTGAGGCCGGTGTCGACCTGGAACGCCTTCTTGGCGAAGCCGATGTTGGCCCGGTCCAGGAAGGCCAGCACATACATCAGCAGAAGGAAGGGCAGCAGCCGGGCCGTCACCTTGGCGACGGTGTGGTCGAGCAGGGCAGGCGCCGGCGACGCCGGCGGAGCGGTCGCGGAGATGGGCATGTCGCGTTTCCTCGGGGGGCTTGCCGGGGGCGCTTGTTCTTCTTGTGCGCCCTCCGGTCAGTGGGGGCGTCAGTACACGGCGCGGCCGCCGGAGATGTCGAAGACGGCGCCGGTCGTGAAGGAGCAGTCCTCCGTCGCCAGCCAGCCGATGATCGCGGCCACCTCCTCCACCTGGACGAAGCGGTTCATCGGGATCTTCGACAGCATGTAGTCGATGTGCTCCTGCTTCATCTGGGCGAAGATGTCGGTCTTCGCGGCGGCCGGGGTGATGCAGTTCACCAGCACGCCCTTGGTCGCCAGCTCCTTGCCCAGCGACTTGGTCAGGGCGATCAGCCCGGCCTTCGACGCGCTGTAGTGGGAGGCGTTGGGGTTGCCCTCCTTGCCGGCGATGGAGGCGACGTTGACGATGCGCCCATAGCCGCGCTGGATCATGTGCGGCACCACCGCCCGGCAGGTCAGGTACGGGCCGACGAGGTTCACGTCGATCACCCGGCGCCAGACCTCCGGCTCCAGCTCCCAGGTCGGGCCGTTGCCGCCGGTGATGCCGGCGTTGTTGACCAGGATGTCGATGCGGTCGAAGCGGGCCAGAGTCGTGGCGACGGCGTCGGCGACGGACCGCTCGTCGGTCAGTTCCACCACCGCGCCGGCCACGTCGCCGAGCGCCGACAGGCGCTCCCGCGCCTCCTCCAGCTTGCCGGCGTCAACGTCCCACAGGCACACCGCAGCACCCGAGCGCAGCATGCGCTCCGCCGCCGCATAGCCGATGCCACGCGCACCCCCGGTGATGACGGCCACCCGGCCGTTGAGATCGAGACGGTTCATGGTTGTCACTCCCTGTATGTTCTTCTTCTCCCTCTCCCCTCCGGGGAGAGGGTCGGGGTGAGGGGGTTGCGCTTCTGCCGGACGTCCTTGCGTCGCGGGGCCCCCTCACCCGGTGCTTCGCACCACCCTCTCCCCAGGGGGGAGAGGGTTTGCCCCCTCACCCTAACCCTCTCCCCGGAGGGGAGAGGGGACTGAGGTCAAATCTCGACGGTGCGCTGCCGCTGCTCGCCCAGGCCCTGGATCCCCAGCCGCATGGTCTGGCCGGCGCGCAGGTAGAGCGGCGGCTTCTGGCCCAGGCCGACGCCGGGCGGGGTGCCGGTGGAGATGATGTCGCCCGGTTGCAGGCTCATGAAGCGGCTGATGTAGGATACCAGGTGGGCGACGCCGAAGATCATGGTCCGGGTGCTGCCGTCCTGGAACCGCTTGCCGTCCACCTCCAGCCACATGGCGAGATCCTGCGGGTCCTCGATCTCGTCGGCGGTGACCAGCCAGGGGCCGGTCGGGGCGAAGGTGTCGTGGCCCTTGCCCTTATCCCAGGTGCCGCCGCGCTCCAGCTGGTAGGCGCGCTCAGACACATCGTTGACGATGCAGTAGCCGGCGACATGCTCCAGCGCGCTCTCCTCGGGCACGTACTTGGCCGTCTTGCCGATCACCACGCCCAGTTCGACCTCCCAGTCGGTCTTCTCGGCGCCGCGCGGGATCTCCACGTCGTCGAAGGGGCCGCAGATGGAACTGGAGGGCTTCAGGAACAGCACCGGCTCGGTCGGCACGGCCATGCCGGACTCCGCGGCGTGGTCGGAGTAGTTCAGGCCGACGCAGACCATCTTGCCCACCGCGCCGACGCAGGCGCCGATGCGCGGGTTGCCGGGGATTTCCGGCAGCGTTTCCGGATCGATGCGGCGCAGGCGGTCCAGCGTCTCCGGCTGCAGGGTGGCGCCGGTGATGTCCGGCACCTGCCGGGACAGGTCGCGCAGGCGCCCCTGGCTGTCGAGCAGGGCCGGCGTCTCCCGGCCGGGCTGGCCGACGCGCAGCAGCTTCATGATGTCCTCCCGATTGTTCATTGACGAATTGTTGGCAGCGTAAGACAAAGCCGTGATGCCATTCCAATCGAATGTCGTCGCGGATCGATCGAGTTTTTCTATCGCAAGCCGAACAGTGAGAGCCCATGCGCCCGTCCCCCCTGCTGCCCACGCTGATGAACCGCCTGCGCCTGAAGCAGCTGGCCCTGGTCGCGGCCCTGGGGGAGCAGCGGAACCTCCACCGCGCGGCGGCGGCGATCAACGTGACGCAGCCGACGGCGACCAAGATGCTGCACGACGTGGAGCTGGTTTTCGGCTTCCCGCTGTTCGAACGGCTGCCCCGTGGCATGCAGCCGACGGAGCTGGGGCGGGAGGTGGTGCGCTTCGCCGTGCGGCTGCTCGCCGACTTCGACCGCTTCGCCGAGGATCTGGACGACAAGCGGCGCGGTGGCTACGGGCAGCTGGTGGTCGGGGCGATCATGGGGGCGGCCCCCGACCTCGTCGCGCGGGCGGTCGCCGACCTGAAGGCGAAGCGGCCCCTATTGGTGGTCCGGCTACTGGGGGAGACCAGCGACGAGATCCTGGACCTGCTGGCGGAGCGCAAGATCGACCTCGCCGTCGGGCGCTTCGCCGGACCGCTCCAGCACAACGAATTCGACTTCGAGCCGCTGGCCAACGAAACGCTCTACGTCGTCGCCCGCGCCGGCCACCCGCTGGCGGGCATCCCGGCGCTGGAACTGCGCGACCTCGCCGACCTGCCCTGGGTGGTGCAGCCGCTGACCAGCCCGGCCCGCCAGCTTCTGGAGCAGGAATTCGCCCAGGCCCGCATGGCGACGCCGGCGAATGTGGTGGAGGCCAGCTCCATCTTCGCCACGCTCCAGCTGCTCCAGACCAGCGACGCGGTGGCGGTGCTGCCGGAATCGGTGGTGCGCGACCACCTGCGGGCCGGGCTGCTGGGGCGGCTGCCGCTGGTCATCGGCAAGAACCTGACCGGCTTCGGCATCCTGACGCGCAAGGGCGAGGTGCCCGGCGCCGTCGCCGTGGAGTTCCTGCGCGCGTTGCGCCATTACGCCCAGGCGATCGGGGCGCAGCCTGTGACGTAACGCGTATCAGGCTTGCCGGTTGGGAAGCTTGGCGCCGTCGCGTGTGTAGATCTGCCGCAGAGTGCAGTATTCGTCCATCTGCACGATCACCGAGCCGGGCTGGTCCTTCAGGTAAACCCAGGCGTCGTAGCCGACGATCTTGCCGCGGCGGTCGTCGCGGTAGAGGCCGTAGACCACGTCCCGCACGTCGTCGATGGGAATGCGCGCCCCGGCCAGCGACCGCGCGAGCACCGGGTTGCAGACGCCAGGGCTGAGGCGGTCGAGGCTGGCGACGGCCCCCGGCTCCGGCGTCGCCTGGGCCGGCGGGGTCAGGCCGGCCGTCAGGTCCGCGCAGCCGGCCAGAAACGCCGCCGTCAGGGCGGCCGACGCCGCCCACCCCCGGATGTGTGCTGTCATGATGGAACCTCCCGGCCGGTCGCCGCTGCGCCGGCCCTGATCGAATGGGTGACTGTCCGCCATCAAACCGGGCACCACCTGATTGGTTTCCCGCACCATCGGTCGTATCGCGAACAGGAGGACACGCCATGCCGCAGCAACGACGCGCCAACGATTCCCGGGCCGAGAAGCGCAAGGGCAAGCGGAAGGCCAAGCTGCGCCGCAAGCGCGCCGCGCGAACCGGTTGAGCCGAACGCCCTGAACGCAAGAAAACGCCCGCCGTCGGTTGAGGACGGCGGGCGGCGAAGTTCTAAACAGGGAGGCACACGCCTTTAAGGGCAAGGACAGAGTAGCAAGTCCCGCTTACCCGCGCGAAAGTGGGAAAGGCTAGGGCGGCGGCGCGTTCGGGGTGCGCCGAAGGCGGGCGCCTTTCCTCCTCGAAGGTGGGCGATCAATCCTCCGCGGCCGCTCCGTGCTTCGGCGGGGCCGTGGGCTCCAGCAGGCCGGCCCGCTCCATGAGCCAGGCCAGCGTGTCGGTGCGCACCCCGCCGACGCTGGGGACCCCAAGGGCCTGCGCCTGCTTCACGACGCGACGAAGTTGACGAAGCTGTTCTTCCGTCGGCGGCTCAACCATGACCGCATTCCTTCCCGTGCCTGTCGTCCATTGTACACCTTCCAGCCGGACATTCGCCACGGACGGGGATTGCGTCGAATGGTCCCGGTCGGGGTGAATTGCCAGCGCGCGGACATACGCTGCGGGTTGGACGCCGGATCTCCGGAAACTCCTGCGCCTTCCCATTTTGGCGGGGCGGCGGTTCCTGGAAAAAAGAAAATGCCATTCGTGAAAAATTTCTCTTGAGCGCCGCCGGCGGGCCGGCTATACGAGCGCTCCCGCGTCGCCCCAAGGGACGCGGGTCGAGGTTGAAGAAACGCGCTTGTGGCGGAACTGGTAGACGCGCTAGGTTCAGGTCCTAGTGGCTGAAAGGCCGTGGGGGTTCGACTCCCTCCAAGCGCACCAACATCCTGGTGTTGGGCACTTCGGTGTTTGGTTGAGAGGTACAGTGGGGCCATAGCTCAGCTGGGAGAGCGCTACAATGGCATTGTAGAGGTCAGGAGTTCGATCCTCCTTGGCTCCACCATCTCTCTCCAAGGTTTTGACCCTCACAAGGGTCGGCGATGCGGTCGTGGCGGAATTGGTAGACGCGCAGCGTTGAGGTCGCTGTGGCAGAAATGCTGTGGAAGTTCGAGTCTTCTCGACCGCACCATCTCCGATGAAGAAATCAGGGGCCTTCCGGCCCCTTTTTCTTTGCCTGAACCTACAATCCCAAAGCCTCCTCGGCCGGCCTGTAGGCCAGGTTCTGCGCCTCCGCCACCGCCTTGCAGGTGACGGTGCCGGCGTGGACGTTCAGGCCGTTGCGCAGGTGCGGGTCGCGGGCCAGCGCCGCGCGGTGGCCGTGGTCGGCGAGGTCGAGCACGAAGGGCAGGGTGGCGTTGTTCAGCGCGAAGGTCGACGTGCGGGCCACGCCGCCGGGCATGTTGGCGACGCAGTAGTGCACCACCCCATCGACCACGTAGGTCGGCTCCGCGTGCGTGGTCGGGCGGGAGGTCTCGAAGCAGCCGCCCTGGTCGATGGCGACGTCCACCACCACGGCGCCGCGCTTCATCCGCGACACCATACCGGCGGTGACCAGCTTCGGCGCCGCCGCCCCGGGCAGAAGCACCGCGCCGATGACGAGGTCGGCGTCCAGCACATGCTCCTCGATCGTGTCCACCGTGGAATAGAGCGTCTGGAGCTTCGCGCCGAACTGCAGGTCCAGCTCCTTCAGGCGGGCCAGCGACTTGTCGATGACGACGACTTTGGCCTCCAGCCCCATGGCCATGCGGGCCGCGTTGGTGCCGACCACGCCGCCGCCCAGCACCACCACCTTCGCCGCCGGAACGCCCGGCACGCCGCCCAGCAGCACGCCGCGCCCGCCCTGGGCCTTTTCCAGGCAATGGGCCCCGGCCTGGACGGACATGCGCCCGGCGACCTCGCTCATCGGCGCCAGCAGGGGGAGACCGCCGCGCGCGTCGGTCACCGTCTCGTAGGCGATGGCGGTGGCGCCGGACTCGACCAGCAGCGCGGTCTGCTTCGGGTCGGGGGCCAGGTGCAGGTAGGTGAACAGGATCTGGCCGGGCCGCAGCAGGCGGCATTCCTGGGGCTGCGGCTCCTTCACCTTCACGACCATGTCGGCGCGGGCGAAGACGGTGGCGGCGTCGGCCGCGATCTCCGCCCCGGCCGCTACGTACTGCTCGTCCTCCAGCCCGATGGCGGTGCCGGCGCCCGCCTGCACCAGCACGGAATGGCCGTGGTGCGTCAATTCGCGCACCGAGGCCGGGGTCAGCCCGACACGGTATTCGTGGTTCTTGATCTCCGTCGGCACTCCGATGAGCATCGCAACCTCCGCGGTCATGGCCGGGACCCGCACGCCCGCGCATCGCACCGGCCGCTTGTTGTTGCCCCTTTATTTAGGATGCGTTGGCCCGGCCCGCAGCCCCCCGCGAACCTTGGTCGCGCTTGCACCGCGACACCCCGTCGTTAAATAAAAAACGCTGCAATTTTCGTCGCAGTCTTTTGTCCCCTAAAAGCTCCATCCCCTGCAATAAAGTGTATGGGGGTAGTTTTTAGAGTTGTGGATTGGCCATTGCTTGGCGTGATATAGGGCTGGTCATTGTGTCGCGGTGCACAAAAACAAACGCGATAAAGACAAAGCCGCAAACAAAAACATGGAGGAAGCGTCCGGTTCGGACGAAATGAAATCAGGAGCAAGGGATATGGCATCAGACAAGGACGCGCAGACGGTAACCCGCGATACCGCCGCCCGGGCCCGGTCCGCAGCCGAAGAAGCAGCCCGCATGGGTGAGTCCGCGACCCGGCGCGCCGCCGACGCGGCCCGCTCGATCGCGGACGAAGGAACCGACACCGGCCGCCGCATGGCCGACACCGGTGCCAACGCCGCGCGCGACATGATGGGCAAGGCCACCCAGATGGCCGGGCAGAACGCCGAGCAATTCAACCGGCTGATGGGCTTTTCCGCCGACGCCCAGGGCGAGGTCGCCCAGCAAGCGCGCGAGAACATGGACGTCATGGCCCAGTGCGGCGGCGTGCTGATGGAAGGCATGCAGTCGATCATGCGCGAATGGATGAGCTTCGCGCAGGAGGCGATGGCCCGCAACGTCGAGGGCGTCAACACGATGATGCGCAGCCGGTCGGTCCAGGACCTCTACGCCGCGCAGAGCGACATGATCAAGGACGAGATGGCGCTGCTGCTGAACCGCAGCGTCAAGATTTCCGAGCTTTCGGCGCGGACCGCCAACGACGCGGTGCGCCGGCTGAACGCCCGGGCGGAGGGCGCCGCGCGGCAGGCACGCCACGGCGCCTGACGCCCCCCACGATCCATCCTGGCCTTGCGCCCCCGGTCCATCAGGGCCGGGGGCGTCTTTTTGCCGGCGCCGTCACTTCGCGATAATGCGCCCCTCGACCTTGGGCGCCACGGTCTTCCTCGCCTCGACGTAGTCCATGACGATGGTCGCCATCAGCACCGCGCCGGAGGGATCCACCACGACCTTGCCGCGGGTCAGCGCGGCATAGCCGTCGCCGCCCTTCAGCATGTAGTCGTTGGTCGCCACGCGGTAGACGGCGGCGGGGTCGAGCGGCTTGCCGCCCACCTTGGCCTCGGTCACGCGGGTGCCGGAGGGCAGCTTCGGGTCGTAGGTGAAGGTGACGCCCGACACCTGCGGGAAGCGCCCGGCCTTTTCCTCCACCTTGGACACGCCGTGTTCCAGCGCGGCCATCAGGTCGATCCCCTTCAGCTCGGTCAGCACCCCGACGTTGCCGAAGGGAAGCTCCGCGAAGACGTCCTTGCGGGTGATCCTGGACCCGGCCGGGTGCAGCGCGTCGGCGCGGATGCCGCCGCCGTTGGTGATGGCGACGTCGGCCTTCAGCCCCTCGCGCAGCGCGTCGGCGATCAGGTTGCCCATGCTGGCCTCCTGCGTGCGGACGACGTCCTTGCGGCTGTCCAGCGGGGTCTCCGTCGTGCCGATGACAGCGGCCAGCGTGGTGTCGAGGCTGTCGGTGTACTTGCCGACGATCGCGGCGACCTCCGCGTCCGGCGCCACGCCGGCGGTGGTGGTGAAGCGCCACTCGGTCGGCAGGACGGTGGTTGCCGGGCCCTTGTCCGTCGCCTTGGTGCTGACCGCCAGCTCGACGACGCCCAGATACTGCCCGTCGTGGCCGGCCTTCAGGATCAGGGTGGAACCCTCGTAGAAGCTGATCGGGTCGTGGTCGTGACCGCCGAGCACGAGGTCGATGCCCTTGACCTTGGTGGCCAGCTCCCGGTCCTCCTCGATGGTCAGGTGGGTGAGAGCCACGACGACGTTGGCGCCGCCGTCCCGCAGGGCCTTCACGGCCGCCGTGGCGGTCTCCTTCACGTCGGCGAAGCGGATCTCCGGGCCGGCGCTGGACAGGCGCGCGGTTTCCGGCGTGATGACGCCGAGGAAGCCGACCTTGATGTCGCCGACCGTCTTGGTCCAGGTGGCGACGGCGCCGCCGTAGGGCTTGCCGTCCGCCTTGGACAGGACGTTGGTGCCGATCCAGGGGAACCTCGATTCGGCGATGCGCATCTTCAGCACGTCGTCGCCGAAGTCGAATTCGTGGTTGCCGAAGGTCACCGCGTCCACACCGATGGCGTTGAACAGCGCGATCATCTGGTCGCCACGCGTCGTGCCCGACAGCAGGGAGGGGGACAGGAAGTCGCCGCCGACCGTGGTCATCGCGTTGGCGTCGCGCTGGCGGGCCTGCTTCAGCAGGGTCATCAGCGGCGCGAAGCCGCCCTGGCCCTTGATGGGCGCAATCTCGTAGATGTCGTTGATGTGCAGGAAGGTCAGCCTGCCATTCTGCGCCATGCCCGTCGCCGGAATCAGAAAGGCGCCGGCGAGTGCGGCGGCGCCGGCCAGCGTACGAAGCCCGATCAGCATAAGTCTCGTCTCCCTGGGGATTCGCCTGGGGGTTCTCGGGGGTGTGCCCCCCGCATCGCCGCACTGTATCCCATTCCCGCGCGCCGGCGCATAGCGGCCTTGCACGTCTTGATTTCGCGGGCCCGCCTGCACATCAATGCGGCCTGAGCCAACCGCAACGGACCGACCGACCCATGCGCATCCTGGTCGTGCAGAACAGCCGCACCGCGCCCGCCGGCCTCGTCGGCGACGCCCTGGCCGGCCTCGGCGCCAGCCTCGTCACCGTCGCCGCGAACGAAGGGGAGGCGCTGCCCGCCACGCCGCAGGGCTACGACGGCCTCCTCGTGCTCGGCGGGCCGCAGGACGCCTGGGACGACGCGCAGGGGCCGCATTTCCCGCAGGTGATGGATCTCATCCGCGACTTCCACGCCGAGGATCGGCCGGTGCTGGGCATCTGCCTCGGCGCCCAGCTTGCGGCGCGCGCCTTCGGCGCCCGCGTCCACCGCCACGACCGCGCGGAACTCGGCGTCGCCGCCGTGGACCTGACCGACGCCGGCCGGGACGACCCGCTGCTCGCCGGGCTGGGGGAGCGGCTGCACATGGTGCAGTGGCACTACGACACCTTCCAGTTCCCCGACGGCGCCGTCCCGCTCGCCCGCAACGAGGCCTGCGAGCGGCAGGCCTTCCGACTCGGGGACTCGCTCTACGCCTTCCAGTTCCACCCGGAAGCGACCGCCCCCATCGTCCGCGGCTGGGCCTCCCGCTTCGGCGAGGAAGCGCGCGAACGCAACCGCGCGGTGCTGGACGGCCTGGACGAGGCGCTGGACCAGCACCTGCCGGCTGCGGAAACCGTCGCCCGGACGATCTCAAAGCGCTGGCTGGATCTGGTGCGGGAGCGGGCGGCGCAGGCGGTGTGACATCGTAGGTTGGGTGGAGGGGGGGGGGCCCCCCCCCCACCCCCCCCCGCGGGGGGGGGTGGGGGGGGGGGGGGCCCCCCCCACCAACCCGCCGACCGAAAAAAGGTGGGTGGGCGTGGGGAGGGGCCGCCCC